>NZ_CP011526.1:0-1377536 GCF_001027105.1 Staphylococcus aureus | reverse complement strand
TGCAATGCTTTATTAACTGCATCCGATAAAGTCCCTTGACCATCTTCAACTGCCACAACCTTTGCACCAAGTAATTCCATTCTAAATACATTAAGTTGTTGTCTTTTAATATCTTCACTTCCCATAAAGACAACAAGTTCCATATCAAATAATGCAGCAACCGTAGCACTAGCTACACCATGTTGACCCGCACCAGTTTCAGCAACAAGCTTCTTCTTGCCCATTCTTTTAGCAAGCAACGCTTGACCTAACGCATTATTAATTTTATGGGCGCCTGTATGATTTAGATCCTCTCGTTTCAAATATATTTTAGCGCCACCTAGGCTTTCAGTATATGATGCAGCATATGTAAGTGGTGTCGCGCGTCCTACATACTCTGATAAATAGTATTCCAGTTCTCTTTGAAACTCTGGGTCTGCTTTTGCCTCTTTATAAGCTTTTTTCAACTCAATAATTGCTGGCATTAATGTTTCTGGAACATATTGCCCTCCATATTCACCAAAGAAACCTAATTCATCTGCTTCTGTTTGTATTTGTTTATTCATTGTCTCTATCTCCTTTCACAATATTTACAATTGCTGTCATTTTTTCTATATCTTTTCGCCCATTTACTTCTATACCTGATGCAAGATCATAACCTTGATGTGATAATTTAAGTTGATTAACTGTTTGAATATTTTCAGAGTTAATGCCTCCTGCTATCAAATAAGGTATGTCTTTTATGTGCTTCAAAATAGTCCAGTCATATGTTTGACCGGTACCACCATACGACACTGAGGGTGTGTCGATAATAAATAAATCTACGAACCCTTTATATTTATTTATGTTTTGGATTATGTTTTCATCTGCAGCTAAAGCTTTAGTGATTTTAATGCTTGAATATTTCTTTTTAATTTCCTGTATAAAATCAATAGATTCTGTGCCGTGTAACTGTATTGTGTTAATTGACGTATTGCTTAATACGTGTTCAATTGTTGTTAAATCAGGATTTACCATGACACATACTTTATCGATATGATTTGGAACAGCAGACGCTAACTTTTTTATTTGGGTAATTGTTTGATGCCTTTTACTTTTTTCATAATGGATGAAACCTATCGCATCAATAGGTAATTGACTGGCCGCTGTAACATCCTTTATTGATGTAAAGCCACAAAATTTCAATTTCATCATGACTTCACCTTTTGCATTTTCAGTTGTGGTAAAAATTCAGATAGATTGTCACAACGCATAAGCGCCTCACCTATTAGTAAGCCATCGATACCACTATGCAAGATTTTTCTTACATCAGATGCATCGTGAATACCACTTTCAGAAATATAATAATGATTTGTTTTTTTATTTTCTAAAATAGTATTTGTATGTTCCACATTTGTAACAAATCGTTTTAAGTCCCTGTTATTTACACCAATCAATTTAGCATTAACCTTATAGGCACGTTCTAATTCATGGCGATCATGTACTTCAACTAACACTTCTAGATTTTGCGATATAGCGTAGTTATATAAATCTTTCAATTGTTTATCAGATAAGATGTTAACGATCAATAAAATCATAGATGCACCAGCTTGTTTAGCAACATCAATTTGAAGCGGGTCTATAATAAAGTCTTTGCATAATACGGGTAATGTTGTTTTTGTCGTCAATGCTTGTAATCTTTCAAAACTACCACCAAAGTACTTTTCATCAGTTAAAATGGACACGGCATTTGCACCATATTGGTCATAATCTGAGATTTGTTGCGATAAATCTCGTTCAGGTAAGTCATTAACTGTAGGACTCTTCGATTTAATTTCTGCAATAATTGCTAGCTTTGGTTCTTTCTCAATTGCGTTTATAAAAGATTTTTTATTCTGAATCTTCACACTTTTCAAGGTATTAAGTTTGTCTTGATAATAGCCATTTTGTAAAAGTGACTGTTTATATTTAACAATTTCTGATAAAATCGTCATATTATTCACCTCTCATTTGATGGTATTTTTCCAATGCTTCACCATTATCAATCAATGTAGTTGCAAGTTCTATGCCTTCTGCGATGGTATCCACTTTCTCTGCAACATAAAGGCTTAAACCCGCATTTAGTAAGACAACATCACGTCGACTTGACTGATCTTTACCATTCAAGATATTAAGGGAGATTGCTAAATTTTCTTCAGGTGAACCGCCTTTAAAATCACTATTCGGCGCATGTTTCAAACCATAATCAGTCGCATTTAATGTGTAATTTTTGATTTCTCCATCTTCAGTCAATTCATATATCAAATTATCACCAGATAGTGTTGCTTCATCCATACCATTTGCACCATGTAAAACGATTGCACGTTTTCTACCTAAATCTTTAATCGTTTTAGCAACTAACTTTAACTTTGTAGGATCAAAGACGCCTACCATTTGATACGTTAAGTGATATGGATTAATTAATGGACCCACAAGGTTTAATATTGTAGGCTTTCCAATCATTTTTCTAACTGGTTGCATATACTTCATGATTGGATATGATTCAGTTGCACCAATGAATACAAGGTCTTTTTCATTTAATTGGTTAGGTGTATCATCAACAGTTGTTGTTTGTATGTTCATTTGATTTAACAAATCCGTACTACCTGAATTTGAGGTAATACTTTTATTACCATGTTTTATAACTTTTACGCCAGCACTTGCTACAACAAAAGCAACAGTCGTTGAAATGTTGAAACTATTTGACTTGTCACCACCTGTGCCGCACACACACATAGCCCCTTCATAACATGGTTGATGTGGATACATTGTATTAATTAAGCTACGTACAATATATGTTAATTCTTGTTGTTGGATTTCTCGCTCCGAATAGGAACTAAGTAATTCATATTTAATATCAGTTCCAATACTAGGAGAAATAAGTATATCGATTAGCTCTTTAATGTCGCTTTCAAGTAATATAGTTTCAGTTTTTATTCTTGTTAGTAATGTCATGGTTTTCATCCTTCCTTCACTAGATTAATGAAATTTGTAATTATTTTGACACCATAGTCTGTAGCAAATGATTCAGGATGGTACTGAATACCATAATGCGGTCTTTCTTTATGCTCGAATGACTGTATACAATCTTTGGTACGTCCAGTAATTTTCAATTCTTCTGGAAAATTGTCAGGGTTACTTATTAATGAATGATATCTCATAATTGAAAACTGTTCTGGTATATCTTGATATAACAGATGTTGATGATGCGATATAACCTTTAGTGTATCAACTTTGCCGTGCATAACCTTGTCGCCTTTAATGACTTCTCCACCGTAGTAACAAGTCAGTGCCTGAGCCCCTAAACAAATACCTAAAATGGGTTTGTGTTGATAGGTTGATATGATTTTCATTAACTGTTGATCGTCTAATGGATGCCCTGGACCAGGAGATATAATAACAGCGTCCACCGATTGATTCAGCACATTATCATCATCAGGGTATTGAACAATGACGTCAGTATGTTGAGCAACAATATCCACTAGGTTATATGTAAAGGAATCATAATTATCTACAACTAAGATCATGGGCTCACCTCCAATAAGCTTTTAGCTTTCAATTTCGTTTCATTCAGTTCTTTTTCAGGAATAGAATCATATACAACGCCACAACCAGCTTCTACGTTGATATACTGCTCATCTATCATCATCGTTCGAATTGCTAATGCAAAATCTAAGTTATGATTACAATTTATGTATCCAACACCACCACTATAAACGCCCCGTTTATGTGGATATTGTTCATATATTCTTTCAATTGCACGTAATTTTGGTGCACCTGAAACGGTACCTGTTGGTAATAAATTCGCAATAACTGTCATTGGCGATAAATTTTGATTTATTTTACCTGTGACTTCACTTACGATATGCATAACATGTTCATATTTTTCAATAACCATTAATTTAGTAATTTTTGAGGTACCGATTTTACTTACTCTATGAATATCATTACGTCCTAAATCAACTAGCATACGATGTTCGCTGCATTCTTTTGGATCATTAAGTAGTTGTTTCATATTCTCATTATCTATTTGTGTCGTCTCACCACGTTGAATCGTACCTGCAATAGGATTAGTTGTTACAATTTGATCTTTGACACTTACGAAACTTTCGGGAGAACTACCGACAATATATGGTTGATCGATATTAAGATAATACATATATGGACTTGGGTTTTGTCGTTTTAAATTTTGATACAGTTGAAACGAAAGTTGATTTAAATGCTGACTAGCATGATGCGCATATTTGTAAATTCTTGATGGCACAACTTGGAACATATCCCCTTCTGTTATTTTCTCTTTGAAATACTGAATCATTTCGATAAATCTTTCTTCAGAAATGTTTGATTGAATTTCTTTAGTTTTAAAATCAAAATCTTGTGTAGGCATGAATGGTTGGATTTTAGTTAAGTCTTCGATAGACTTAATAACTCGATTCTCAAGATCTGATTTTGTTGAATTTGAAAATTGATTCGTCGCGATGATATATAACTCATCTTTGTAATGGTCAAATACATAAACTTGTTCAACCATATATAACCTTACATCGTGCTGCTTGTGATCTTCTAATTGTATTGATTGCAATTTAGGAAATTCATGTCTTACTAAATCAAAGCTACACGTCCCAACATATCCAGATATAAATGGTAATGACTTAAGTTGCTCATCTTGAATATTATGGTAGTCTTCATTTATTTTAGTCGTTAAATAATGGTACGGTCTTTCAGTGATTTGATACGATTCTTTTAAAGTACTTACTGATAATACATCATTATCTAAAGTTAAAGTGCCATAAATATCAAAAATAACAACTGAATAGCGACCTTTAGTTTGTTGTTGATTTGTACTTTCCAAAATGATCTTCTTGGAATGAAGTTGTGCTAAAACTTCGGGCGTTACATTTGCTTTTATTTTTTTATAAAATATATCCATTCTATACGCTCCTTTCAAAAAAGCGCCAGCATCCTTATCAATATAAAGGACGCTGACGCGTGGTACCACCTAAATTAACCGAATATTCGAAATATTCATAGTTCACTCTTTACTATATATAATTTTTCTGTTGCAGACAAAACCCAATTTCATTAATCTCGGTGTTAGTTCACATCATCCACTAACTTTCTGTTGCTACCTTTAATTAACTACTACATTTTGTCTAAATAAAAAGACACCACATAACGCATATACCTGTAAGGACGCGTTACCGTGGTGCCACCTTAGTTAACATAATTCATGTTCACTTTCAAAACTCATTCAATTGTTTTCCAAAGTCCAATTCACAAGATATGGCGTGCTAATTCCCATCACCCATTAGCTTTCTATTTGCTACGTTTCATATCTGCTACTATTTCTTTAGAAAATTCTAATTATTTTTATAGTTCATTATATTACATAGGTCGTTCACATTTGTCAACACTAATTGTTTACTCAATTGGTGATAAGCAATATGCATATAGTAATTTCTCTGTCGCTTTAATAGAATCAATATGTGTTCGTTCCATTGCATGAGATGATTCAATGCCAGCGCCAAATAAACCATGTCTGATATCCGCACCAGCATGTAAAGCTGCTGAAGCATCTGAACCATAATATGGATATATGTCTACTTTATATGGAATGTTATTTATTTTGCAAAGATTAACTAGGTGCGATTTCAATTGCTTATGATATGGACCTGAAGCATCTTTGGCACAAATAGAAACTGTATATTCATCCGATGCTTGACCGTCTCCCAACGCGCCCATATCTAATGCAATATATTCTTTGATTTTCGAATCAATTGATGCATTTGCACCGTAACCTATTTCTTCGTTATTAGAAATATAAAATTGCGTTGTATGTGGTAATATTATTTGCTCTTCTTTTAATTTCTTTAGTAATTGTAGTATCATCGCTACGCTAGCTTTATCATCTAAATGACGAGATTTAATAAAACCTGATGACGTGATAACTGTACGTGGATCAAAGCTAACAAAATCACCTACTGAAATACCTAAACTCTTTGTATCTTCTTCTGATGTAGTTACTTCATCAATTCTTATTTCCATATGCTTTTGATCTCTAGGTATTTCATGATTATTTCTATATACATGAACACTTGTTTCATGCAGACAAATTGTTCCTGTATATATTTGACCAGCATCAGTTTTAATTTGGCAATATTCACCCTCAATCGCGTTATACGTGAATCCTCCAATTAATTCTATTGCTAAGCGACCATCTTCTTTAATTTCTTTAACCATTGCACCTAAAGTATCAACATGAGCAGTAATACAGCGTTGTACTTCATCATTTTTGCCTGGCACTGTTATTAATAACGCACCTTTATTTGTTAGTGTTGTTTGATAACCCAAGTCTTTTGCATATTTTTCGACAAATTGAATTGCTTCTTCTGTGTCTCCTGAAGGACTATTAATACCTGTTAATGTTTTAATCATTTCTAATATTGGTTCCATTGATTTACCCCTCCGTTGCCATTGTGTTACTATACTCTTTATTGTAGATGATTTATCTCCGTTTATCTATTAATGCTATTATCGATTTTTATTTACTATTGCACTGTGTCAACAGCTCATTTACAATGTTATTATTCTGAAAATTTCGAAATAAGGTGATTTATATGACAACAGTTTTATTTGTTGGGCTTGGATTAATTGGTGGAAGTCTTGCTAGCAATATAAAATACCATAACCCTAATACTAATATTATTGCATACGATGCAGATACTTCTCAGTTAGATAAAGCTAAATCAATCGGCATTATTAATGAAAAATGTTTAAATTATAGTGAAGCTATTAAAAAAGCCGATGTAATTATTTATGCAACACCTGTTGCTATCACAAATAAATATCTTAGCGAGCTTATAGATATGCCAACTAAACCTGGTGTTATTGTTTCTGATACTGGTAGTACTAAAGCAATGATACAGCAACACGAATGCAATTTATTAAAGCATAATATTCATTTAGTCAGTGGTCATCCAATGGCTGGTAGTCATAAATCTGGTGTACTAAATGCTAAAAAGCACTTATTTGAAAACGCTTATTATATTTTAGTCTACAATGAGCCAAGAAATGAGCAAGCAGCAAACACGTTAAAAGAACTGTTATCACCTACTCTTGCTAAATTTATTGTAACTACTGCTGAAGAACACGACTACGTAACAAGCGTCGTAAGTCATTTACCTCATATCGTTGCATCTAGTTTAGTTCATGTTAGTCAAAAGAACGGTCAAGAACATCATTTAGTTAATAAACTTGCAGCTGGTGGTTTTCGTGATATCACTCGTATAGCTAGTAGTAATGCACAAATGTGGAAAGATATCACCTTGAGTAATAAAACGTATATTTTAGAAATGATTCGACAGCTAAAAAGTCAGTTTCAAGATTTAGAAAGACTAATTGAAAGCAATGATTCTGAAAAATTGTTATCATTTTTTGCCCAAGCTAAATCGTATCGCGACGCACTACCCGCTAAACAACTAGGTGGACTAAATACTGCGTATGATCTATATGTAGACATTCCGGATGAATCAGGTATGATAAGTAAAGTGACTTATATCCTGAGTTTACATAACATATCTATAAGCAACTTAAGAATCTTAGAAGTACGCGAAGATATATACGGTGCTTTAAAAATTAGTTTCAAAAACCCTACTGACCGAGAACGCGGTATGCAAGCATTGAGTGATTTTGATTGTTATATCCAATAATTATTAAGTCTCTTTTGATAAATTCCATGTATTCTTAGATATTATTGTGAAAATCTATTGTGATATATGAAATATTTATCTTTAGAGACTTATTTTATACGAATCACAGTTATATATTACTTAAACCGTATAGTCATTACATTTTATGTCCAGCCATTAAACCTAATCTGCCGTGTTTTGTACCTGCTTCTGTAAACGATACTGCTTTGGACACAATACCTTTGCCGTATTTCAAATGTAATTGGTCTATCGTTTTAGCTAGACATTCGTCACGTTTGCGTTGGTATTCATCTTCAAACAGACTTAACTGTCGCTCATCCTCATTAATAAATTGACTCAAAGATATACTTAGCGTACGATATAGTGCTTGTTTATTACATAATTTATCTGCGAAATGCATTACTACTTTATAAATATCTTTTTCTAAGTTTGTTGGATCTTTCAAAGTATATTGCTTATGTACACCGCCTTCATCACTATAGCCAAAGGCAAAATGTATCGTTCTTGCCACTTTTTTTCTTGCTCGAACTCTGCTAGCAACATCTTCAATTAACTCTTGCATTACTACTTTTGCTTCATCAAAATGATAATCTCTCATTAATATTTGACTTTTGCATATCGATGGATTGCTGATCTTGTGCTTTTCACGTACTTTACTCTGATCTATCCCATTCGCATGTAGATGCATATCAACACCTAAAATACCGAACTCTTTTTTTAAAAATTTATATGGATATTTCGCTAAATCTCCTATAGTAAAAATTCCTCTTTTATTCAATTTGGCTTCTGTTCGACGATTAATACCCCAAAAATCTCGCAAGGGCTGAATTGGCCATAATTTCGTTGGTACATCTTGATATCGCCATTCAGCTATACCATTTTGACTATGCTTCGCTTCAACATCCATAGCAATTTTACTTAATAACATATTAGAACCAATGCCCACAGTACAATAAATGCCTGTTTCTTCATAAATTTCACGTTTAAGTCTTTCGCAAAATGCATGTACTGTAGAACTAAATCTATGATAGCTATCAGTAACATCCATAAAAAATTCGTCAATACTATATTGGTGTAAATCTTCAGGTGGAATATAACGCAATGCAATCTTAGAAATAGCAACTGAAACATTAAGATATTTACGCATACTTGGATTGATAATGTAAATATCATTTCTATGTGGTATTTCAAACAATCGCGACCCTGTCTTGATGCCTAATTCTTTTAATTTAGGTGTCGCAGCCAATATTACAGAACCCTGACGCTTAGTATCTGCAACAACAGCTAGCTTTGTTTCTAATGGATCTAGCCCCTTTTCAATACAAGAAACACTCGCAAAAAAACTTTTTTGGTCAATACATAGAACATCCCTATCTTCTAATAAATGATAATTATACACTGTTATTCCTCCCTTACTTGAATCTTATTATATACGAACACGTGTTCTATTTCAACTATTTTAGAACAAATGTTCTGTTATTTTGCAAATGAATTTTTAAGTATTACATGATATACTCAAATTAATAATGATTAGGAGGTTTGGATGATGCCAATCGTCAATGTAAAATTATTAGAAGGTCGTTCGGATGAACAATTAAAAAATTTAGTTAGCGAAGTAACTGACGCCGTAGAAAAAACAACGGGGGCAAATAGACAAGCAATTCACGTTGTTATAGAAGAAATGAAACCAAACCATTATGGTGTGGCTGGCGTAAGAAAGTCAGATCAATAATTCTTCATAAGATGCATGCCAATTAATTCTTTGAAAACGAACAAGGCGACTTCTATCTGAGTATGATAGAAATCGCCTTGTTTATTTTTAATCTTCATCTAAAAAGTCTTTAATAGCTTGTTTATTTGTGTTTTTATTAATCTGTAATGCACTACCATCAGTATTTGTATTGACATCTTCGTATGAGTTCTTGATTGGCACAGTCAATGACTTAACATCTTTTTCACCTCGGATACCAAAACTCAAACCTGTTTGGAAAATCCCTGAATCAGGAATGTTTGTATTCACATAGCCTCTTAAAATACCTGCAACTTTTGGTAATTTAACAACTGTTCTAAAATTAACCATTTCTTTTTTCAATGTTTGCATCACTTGTTGCTGACGTCGCACGCGTCCGAAGTCACCTTCAGGGTCGTGACGGAATCTTGCATAACCAAGTAATTCTTTACCATTCAACCTATGGTTACCCTTTTTCAAAGATACACCAATATTTTTCGACATATCTTTTTCGACATTAATTGGTACACCTTCAGGCATTAATTCATCAATCATTTTCTCAAATCCAGTAAAATCAACTACTGCATAATATTCAGGATTAATTCCTAAATTTTTATCAAGTGTTTTTCTAAGTAGCTCTGGACCACCTAAAGCGTATGCTGAATTAATTTTGTGTTTTCCATATCCTGGAATATCTGCATAAATATCACGCATGACAGACATCATTTTCATCTTTTTATTGATAAAGTCATATTGAACAACCATGATAGAATCTGTTCTTGATTGTCCACCTTGTGCTTTATCTGCACCGAGTACAAGAATAGAAATTTTACCATCATTTTTTACTGGTCCATTAAATTGATGTACTTTAACATCTTTCGCATGTTTCTTGGCATATTCTACACCGCTATTGTAACTATGTACAATATATACAACTAATGCGATAAGTAAAATTACAACAATCAGAAGAATGATAGGTAATTTCCTAATTTTCTTCTTCTTTTTTCGCTTAGGCGCCGAAGTGCGATGTTCACTTTGACGTCTATATTCGTTGTCATTAGTTTCTTTATCCATATTTACCTACCTTATATCTTCAAAAATAGATTTTTGTGTACTATAATAATCACATATTAACGTTATATAAAAACAATTCAAAAAGCAAGTGATTTCTTAATAAATCGTACTAAGGTCTAATGAAAGGATGTCAAAAATGAATATTAATACAGCTTATTTTGCCGGAGGTTGCTTTTGGTGTATGACGAAACCATTTGACACCTTTGACGGCATAGAAAAAGTAACTTCTGGATATATGGGCGGACATATTGAAAATCCTACTTACGAACAAGTAAAATCAGGTACGAGTGGTCATTTAGAAACTGTTGAAATTCAATATGATGTTGCATTATTCTCATACAATAAGTTATTAGAAATATTTTTCTCAGTCATTGACCCATTAGATACAGGTGGTCAATATCAAGACCGTGGTCCTCAATATCAAACAGCTATTTTCTACACTAATGATCATCAAAAAGAACTCGCTGAGACTTATATCGAGCAGCTTAAAAATACGATTAATGCTGATAAGGCAATTGCAACAAAAATATTACCAGCGTCACAATTTTACAAAGCCGAAGACTATCACCAAGATTTTTATAAGAAAAATCCAGAGCGCTATGCAGAAGAACAAAAAATACGCCAAGAATACAAAAATAAGCAATAACATTTATACTTGATGAAACTGATTGGACTGATAATAAAAGTTAGGCGACTTAACTTTAGCTCATTTCAATATTAAAATACGGTACAGATAGGAAACTTAAATATTCTTATCTGTACCGTTTTTTATAAATCATTCTTTATAGAAACCAAAAAATCCAAGCGCATCAGGCATAACTGTATACCTCTTAGCACTTGGATTTTAATTATTTGTGACGTATTACACGCATTACTTTAGAAAGTGATTCCCAAAGCGAATTATCTTTACGATAAACTAAAAAGCGTGGTTCCCAATTCGGATTATATTTAGATTTATAACGACGTAATCCTTGGAAACGATATAGACCGTTGAAATGTTCAAAGACACGGCCTGCAAGTCGTTCTCTTAAATATGAATAATGCAATTGACCAACGTTCGATAACGTTGCCATACCCATATTAAATTTTGTATAACCTTGTTCTTTACTCCAAAGTAACATATGCAAGTATAGACCATCCATTAATGGTAAATCTAACTCTGGCAACCATCTAATTAAATCGACTGAAATGGCATCATTAAAGTATGTTGGCATTAAACTACAAAATGCAATTACTTCATTTTCTTCATTTCGCATTACACCAATTGGCGCTTTAGATAAGTATTCTTCATTAAATTCACCAACAGAGAAATGCATTTCCTGACGATTATCTAGCCATAAATCACTTACATGTTGAAGTTCATTTATAAATTCAGTTGAAAACGGTGGTTCAATAATTTCGAACGAAATATTAAGTTCATCGAATTTATTTAAAGTCGCTCTAAATCCACGGCGTTTTTTACCTGAAGTTGAAAATTGCGTTAAATCAATAATTGCTTCTTCACCTAATTTGAAAAATTGGTTACCGAAATTATGATATAAAGGCATGTGTTGATCTGTAACTTGATAGAATATAACATCATAGCCTAAATACTCAGCGTAATTATAGAATGCTTCTAACAATTCATCAAAGGCATTTTCATCACCTAACGGATCTCCAAGAACCACTAATGAACTTGCTTTATAACGATACATTAAAAATGCTGTTTTATTTTCATTAGTGAAAAACTGCTTGTCACCACTATATATCAAGTGACTCAAATAATTACCGCCGTACTGATTAATAATCTCCTCGCAATCTTCAATTTTAGAAGAAATACGTACTTTGCTAAATTGATAATCAAACAACCATGCAATCATACCTATGATGATAGCGATGATTAAAATCGTAAGCCAGAAGTAATAGCGCAATACAGATGTATGCATTTCAATCGTATAAATATCTAATGCATATAACGTTCCAGCAATAAATATATGGTTAACATATAAAATAAATAAACTGAATAAAAGCATTGCAACTATATTTCTCATTCTTACTGGGCGTTTCAACCTACGTGCTCTACGGAAAGCTACAATAAGCAGAACAAAAATAATAGCTAACCATGTTATTAAAATATATGAAGCGTAAGTGAAGAATGTCGCCACTGTGATTAATAAAATTGAAATCATAGCAAAGATAATGGCACGTCTACTTTGCTTATAAATACCAACTACATTCAGTAAAAGTAATAAACAAGCACTAGTATGAATTGCCAATAGAATATAATACGTTAAGTGATTTCCATCATATAAAGCATCGTAAACAATCGTTAAGTTATTTACAAAAAAGATCATACTTGTAAAGAATACTAAAATTGCTAATGATAATGATGGAATTTTAGCAATAATATCCTTTTGATAAGACATTAAAAATGACGTAACATCTTTAGCAGGAATAAAGTATTTAGATCCCTCAATGTACTTCTTAGCTGATGTACCAAATTCAAATGATGATAAAATTAATGCAATAATTACCGGTACAAAATAGTACGCAAAACGATATAGAAGTAGCATTAATAATACTTTTTCCTCAGGGACACCTAAAGTTTTAAATCCTAGTAATACAACTAAATCGAAAGCGCCGAAACCACCAGGAATAAAGCTGACTAAACCTGATAATGCAGCAATGATAAATATTGCAATAAAGGACATGAATGATACATGAGCGTCAACAATTACACCACAGAAATATAATACAACTGCAGCTGCTAACCATTCAACACACGACACTAAAGTGCAGTACAATCCTACAAAACGATTGTTTTTATCGGGTGGTCTAACCATTGAATAAATAATGAATAATGGTAAGAAAAATGACACTACATATAATACCCATCTTACCCATGTAATCTTATCTAAGATTAAAGATGCATCGAAAACATGGAATACAATTAGCAATGATAATAAGCTTAAACCTGTCAACATTGAAATAAGTATTAAGGATATAAAGTGAACTAATTTCTTTTTATCATGCGTATAGTTTTTATAAACCATTGCTCTAACGCCTGCACCAATAAAGCCACCGAAACCTACAATCGCATTCAATGCATTGATGATATAACTTACTCTTAAAACTTTGCCTAAGGATATATCCATTTTTAAAGCTCTAGATAAAATCACATCATACATTGATAGAATAACAAGCGATGCCCCACCACCAATAAATAGTAACACTAAGGACATACGGTTAATCTTACTAAATTCAACCAACGTATCTTTAAAGTTAATACCAGATAACTCCCGATACAATGTGATTGCTACAAAAATAAATAAAGCTGTAGCAAACGTAATTTTTAAGATTGAAAATATTTTGTTTTTAACTTCCTGATTCATTTTTTCACATCAATTCTAATTATTTCTGTTATAAATCAAAATATATCATATAAACCATAAAAATAGCATATCATTTACCTTTGATTTATATAACACTTTTGTCATATTGATATCTGTATTAAGAAGTAAATAGAAAATATTTCTATCTCAAACAGAACAATATGGTTATCTATACTGATTCATATTTAACATAAAGAAAATGATGAATCAATACTTATGAAAAATATTATTAATTAACAGCCGATTATGAGTGCTTCTTAATATATTAAAAATACCACTTATTTTTATTTTCGACATAATAATGAAGTACTAATCAAGTGGCAAATACTCGTTTCATTATGCATGTGCTTTATAAACGGCTAAACTTTCGTAAAAATTTATAAGCTAAACATGTGCTGATAATCATAAATGTAACTGCCCAACATTATAAGCACCATAAAAAATACCAACAAACATATAGTCATTGGTATTTTTTATTACTTATTCAACTATTTTATTACTTTCTTTAATATCATATTCACCTACATCATTACCATAGAAACGATTGTATCGACGTTTAAATAATTGGAATAAATGAGTAACTAATACTTTTAAAATAGCATATCCCGGAATACCTAAAATAACGCCTACAATACCAAGCAATTTGCCTGCACACAGTAAAATGAAAATGATTGTAAGTGGATGAATCTTAAGTGTTTTACCCATGATATTTGGTGAAATGAAGTGCCCTTCAACAAATTGTACTAAAGTCCATACTACTGCTAATTTTAAGAGCATCCACGGCGATGTTATAGCAGCTATTACAATAGCTGGAGAAATCGCTATAGTAGGCCCTAAATATGGTACAACACTTGTAACTGCCGCAATACTAGCTAATACTAAGCTATATTTCAACCCGATAACCGAATAACCGATAAACAACAGTATACCGATACAGAATGAAACGATAATTTGTCCTTGAATGTATGAACCAACTTGAACACTCATTTTTTCAAGTAGATCATGAAAATCTTTTCGGAATTTCGGTGGCATAATATTCGTTGAAAATTCTTTGAAGTGATGTCCATCTTTAAGCATAAAGAATAGTACAAATGGTGTTGTGACAATCACAACGCCAATATTAGCAATCGTTTCTGCAAACGTTGCAATTTTAGACCCAAAGCCATCTGTAAATTCACTTAACATAGATGGTATTTTCTTAGGTAAAGAATTTAACCAATCATTAATTTGACTATAATACGAAGAGAAAAACGTATTATTTGCTATTTTATCAATAGAATTAATTAATTTTTCTAGATATTGCGGTGAATTTTTAACTAAACTATCTACTTGCGAACCAATAATAGGTATCAATAAATTAACAATTAACGTAATAACACCTACTACAGCTAGATAAATAATAGAAATACCTGCAACTCTTGGTATTCTATAACGTTCCATCATATTTACGATTGGGTTAAATAGATAGAATAGAATTAAAGAGACGATGATAGGTGCTGCTATCGTCTTAAAAACGATGATAAAAGGATCAAAAACATATGATACTTTTTCGAAAATAAAAATAACAATACCCAACAATACTAGCGCTATTAATGAGAAGACTAAATCATTCCCACCAACAAACTTCATATACCGTGATTCGGTAAATTTTAAAAAATTCTTTCTTATATTCTTTTCATTTTCATTCAATTATAGATTCACCACCACTTAAAATATTCATAAGATGTTGTATAAAAACAGTCCACTTATGTAAAATTACTAACATCAATGATACCATACAAATACCCTTTACAGTAACGAAACGCCCGTGTAATACACTTAATTTAGGATTGATTAATCCTTTCTTCAAAATGATGAATGTGTAATGTTAAATATATAATTTCAGACTCACTGATATTAACATCAAATTGTTTTTGTATCATAGTTAAAATTTTATATGCTGTGTTATAGCAAATCGGATAGTGATTTTTAATCATAGACACAAAATCATCTTGTGCATGTATATATTCTTTTCTTCTTAATCGGCGAATTAAAAATTGTACGTGCCTTATAAAACGTTGGTATTGTAATGATTCCTTATCAACAGTTGTCACAAGGTCTGATTCAATGATATCTATACCTTTTTTAATAACATTATTGATCAAGGTCATCTCATGCATAGATAAATCTTCTGTATTAGATGCAATATGTAATGCAATAAATCCTATCTCATCTTCAGGAAAATGTACATCTAATGCTGCATTTAACTGATCAATCACCTGTTTAGCAATATGATATGCATCACTATATAACTGCATAGTTTCCATAACAAATGGATTGCTAATAACTTGATTTTGTTTTAAGCGTTTATAAGCAAATATAATATGATCCGTTAATGAAACTACAAGTTGTTTTGAATCAACATTCATCGCAGTATTAGAAATAAAATTCAACGAATCAATAATTACTTGTAATACATTATCATCAGCGATTTCAACTAAACTTTTATAATGTGCTTTTTGTTGCTCACTTTCTAATTTATAAATTTTCTCTATTGTAATAGTTTGGTCGTTTAACGCCATTCCCTCTTTTTTGTTAAAACCAATACCTTTACCGATTAAAATAACTTCTTGATCATTATTAGTACATACTACGACATTGTTGTTCAATGTTTTAGTAACAATATATTCTCCCATTATCATCACCTATTTTTCTATTATTAAGATTATATATCGGAAATGTCTAACTTGAAAGTATAATAATTTAAATACTTGTGTTCTATTACACGCCTATCCTATATGATATATCTTAATTTAATTTCGATGTCTCTCAAAGTGGAATAACTATAATAAAAAAATCTGACTCCCATATTTACAAATAATTCTATTTATTTATATATTATCTGAATTAATACTCAATACAAACTAAAACGTACTATTAAATTGTGCAAAGCTAAAACAAATTTATATTCATCTATCCAACAATATGTCTTATCAATGGTATAGTCTTTGCACACCAATGGAGGAAATAAATCTCAACCTTACTATATTAATATATAATCAAATCTTAGATTAACTAGTGTAATGATACAGATGATAATTGAGTACAAATTTAAAACCCTGAGATTTTCGCTTTAATTTGAAAACCTCAGGGTTTATTTGATTTTTATATAATGAATCGTTACATTAAAAATATTTATTTATCAGAGTTCTTATATTTGTTAGCGCCCCAAGCACTAATTCCAAATAAGTTAATTTCTAAGTTTTCAGGTTTAAAGACAGGGTTCTTGCCTTCTTTTTTCTGCTTTTGATAATCTTTCATCAATGCAAAAGCTACATTGGACAGTCCTATAATGGAAATAATGTTTACAATTGCCATTAAGCCCATAAATAAGTCTGCCGTATTCCATACTGTTTCTGTTTTTACAACTGCACCGACAAAGACAAGTACTACAACAAGACATCTAAAGATAAATAATATTACACGGTTTGTTGATAAAAATTCAATATTAGATTGACCGTAATAGTAATTACCTACAACAGATGAAAATGCAAACAGTGTAACTGCTATTGTTAAGAAAATACCTCCAGCAGAACCTAAATGCTCATTAAGTGCTGATTGAGTAACTGCAACACCTTGAGGTGCGTTATCACCAAATTTCAGTCCTGAATATAGTAAAATCATGATTGCAGTTGCTGTACAAACCAACATTGTATCAAAGAACACACCTAATGATTGGATTAAACCTTGCTTAACAGGGTGTGGTACGGCAGCAGTTGCCGCTGCATTCGGCGCAGAACCCATACCAGCTTCGTTAGAGAATAAACCACGTTTGATACCTTGAAGAACCGCAGCACCTACAGCGCCACCAGTTACTTGTTCGATACCAAATGCACTTTTAATAATCGTACCTATCATAGGAACAATTTGATCTAAATTAAATAGCAATATTACTAAAACCATACCAATGTAAATGATAGCCATAATCGGTACAATTAACGAAGATAACGTAGCAATACTACGTACACCACCAAATATAATAATAGCTGTTACGATTGCTAAAATAATACCTGTGATTACTGGACTAATATTATATTGCGTATTTAACGACTCCGCAATTGTATTAGATTGCACTGTGTTAAATACAAATGCAAATGTAATTGTAATTAAAATCGCAAATACGATACCTAGCCATTTTTGATTTAAACCTTTAGTAATATAGTAAGCTGGACCACCACGGAATCCACCATCTTTATCATGTACTTTATAAACCTGAGCCAAAGTCGCTTCTATAAATGCACTCGCTGCACCTATAAATGCAATAACCCACATCCAAAATACTGCACCTGGACCGCCTAAAACAATCGCAGTCGCAACACCAGCAATATTACCAGTACCAACTCTCGAACCAGCACTAATCGCAAATGCTTGGAATGGCGAAATACCCTTCTTACCATCTTCTAAAGTTTCTGGACGTTCTACTAAAGCTCTAAACATTTCAGGTAACATTCGTAATTGAACGAATTTAGAACTAATCGTAAAGAAGAATCCAGCTGTCAATAATAGACCAATTAAATATTGAGACCATATTAAATCGGTACCAACATGGACAAATTCTTTAAACCATCCAGGTATTAAACTATCGAAATCTTTCAAAATAAACCCCTCGCATCCTCTACATGAATCATGTACCTTCTATAAAATTAGACCGAATTGAACCTTCAGTAAATATAGAGATACATCATCATTTCTTATACAATACAAGAGATTTATATTAGTTTGGTCAAAGTATATCGCTAATTTAACGATAAGTACTTGGTCAGCATTTAATATAAATCCCTTGAATTTAGTCAAAATTTAACATTACTGTATTTTATCATTTAATTTCGTGATTGCATATAGTTTTTAGCTAATATACATGTCTATTACTTCACCAAAATCATCTGTATCTACAATGAATGAGCCATTTGTATATTGTTCAGATTTATGAATATCATTAATTAAACCATGTTCTTCATTTGATTTTGAATATAATGTATATTGACTATGTTCACCTGTCACTACATGTGCAGCTACAATACGATGTGGATTTTTCTTTAATTCTTTTAATAAAGTTATTCCACGTTGTGCTCTTTTAGCAACTTGTAAGATTTTAAAACTAATACGTTTTAACGAGCCGCGTTGTGTGGCCATCAATATAGTATCATTTTCAGAAACACCTTCTGTCATAACAACGAAATCTTCAGCTTTAAGATTTATTGATTTAACACCAGCTGCCCTTAATCCGGTATCTGATAGTTCACTTGTATTATACGTTAATGACATACCTTTATTAGTAATGACGGTAATTAATTGATCTTTTTCAAAGCGCATAACACTAATCAAATCATCATTTTCTTTAACTTTAGTAGCAATTAAAGGTTTATTAAAACGCGTTGTTTTAAATAGAGGCACTGTACTTTTCTTAATCATGCCATTTTGAGTCGCAAAAACATAAAATGCATCTGTATTAAAGTCCTTTTCATTAAAGACATTAATAACCACTTCATCTTCTTCGATAGGAACTATTTGTGATACATGTTGTCCCAATTCTTTCCAACGAATATCTGCTAATTTATGAACCGGTATAAATAGATAACGACCTTTATTTGTAAATACTAGTACGGTATCTTGCGTATTTACTTCTTGATGTTTAAGTAAACTGTCACCATCTTTTAAACCAATATCTTCAACACCGCTAGCATTAAAGCTACGAATAGAAGTACGTTTAATATATCCATGACGTGTCATACTTAAAATAACTTCTTCACTAGGCACCATAACTTCTTTGTCAATTTTAATTTCTTCAATTTCTGCTTCAATTAAAGACAGTCGTTCAGATTTGAATTTCTTTTTAATTTCATTCAATTCTTCTTTTATGACATTCAATAATGCATCATGGTTATCAAGAATATGACGTAATTGTTTGATTAATGCTTCAAGTTCTTTATGTTCACCTTCAAGCGCAACTATGTCAGTATTTGTTAAACGATATAACTGTAACATTACAATTGCTTCAGCCTGTTCTTCTGTGAACTCGTATACTTCGATAAGGTTTTCTTTAGCGTCACGCTTGTTTTTAGAGCTACGAATCAATTCGATTACTTTATCTAAAATTGACAACGCTTTAATCAAACCTTCAACGATATGCATACGTTTTTCTGCATTATCTAATTCAAACTTCGTTCTATTTGCAACAACCTCAATTTGGTGATTCAAATAACTATCTATAATTTGACGAATACCCATCAATTTTGGACGACCATCACTAATAGCGACCATGTTGAAATTATATGAAATCTGTAAATCAGAGTTTTTATAAAGATAATTTTTGATTGATTCACTGTTCACATCTTTTTTCAATTCAATTGCTATTCGTAAACCAGTTCTATCAGTTTCATCACGTACTTCAACGATACCATCGACTTTTTTGTCAGCACGTAATTCATCGATACGTTTTACTAAGCTACTTTTGTTCACTTCATATGGAATTTCAGTAATAATTAACTGTTTACGTCCATTGCGTAAAGTTTCTTCTTCAACTTTAGAACGAACTATAATTCTACCTTTACCTGATTCATAAGCTTTTTTAATACCATCAATACCTTGAATAATACCACCAGTTGGAAAATCAGGACCTTTAATATATTTCATTAATTGATTGACTGTAATATCCGGATTATCAATATATTTAAGTGTTGCTTGAATCACTTCAGCTAAATTATGTGGTGGTATATCTGTCGCGTAACCTGCAGATATACCTGTAGAACCATTCACTAGTAAGTTAGGAAATCTTGATGGCAATACCATTGGTTCGAGTGTCGTATCATCATAGTTTGGAATGAAAGAAACTGTCTCTTTATTAATATCACGTAATAACTCTTCAGCTAGTAAGCTTAACTTAGCTTCAGTGTAACGCATTGCCGCTGGCGGATCATTATCGATACTACCATTATTACCATGCATTTCTATTAAGACATGTCGTAACTTCCAGTCTTGACTTAAACGGACCATTGCTTCGTACACTGAGGAGTCTCCATGTGGATGATATTGACCAATAACATCACCGACTGTTTTCGCACTTTTACGGAAATTTTTATCGTGTGTATTACCACTTGAATACATTGCATATAAAATACGACGTTGTACTGGTTTTAAACCATCACGAACATCTGGCAATGCACGCTCTTGAATAATATATTTACTATATCTTCCAAAGCGATCACCTAAAACATCTTCAAGTGATAAATCTTGAATTATTTCACTCACTAGATTTCCTCCTCATCAAATTGATCATTTTCAAGCACTTGTACTTCAGAATTATCTAAAATACTTTGGTCCTCTTGCATACCAAACTCAACATGCTTTTCAATCCATTCACGTCTAGGTTGTACTTTGTCACCCATTAATGTTGTTACACGTTTAGATGAACGCACTTCATCTTCAACTTGTACACGAATTAAAGTTCGTGTTTCTGGGTTCATCGTCGTTTCCCATAATTGTTCAGGGTTCATTTCACCCAAACCTTTGTAACGTTGTAACGTGAAGCCTTTACCAAGTTCTTTTTGCAATTTATTAAGCTCTTCGTCTGTCCAAGCGTATTCAACTCGCTTTGTTTTGCCTTTACCTTTTTCCAATTTATAAAGTGGAGGTAAAGCAATAAATACACGACCTGCTTGAACAAGCGGTTTCATATATTTGAAGAAGAATGTTAACAATAGCACTTGAATATGCGCACCATCAGTATCAGCATCAGTCATAATAATTACACGATTATAATTACTATCTTCAATTTTAAAGTCAGTACCAACGCCTGCCCCGATTGTGTGGATAATTGTATTAATTTCTTCATTTTTAAAAATATCTTCTAGACGTGCTTTCTCTGTATTAATTACCTTACCACGTAATGGTAATATCGCTTGGAATTTGCGGTCTCGTCCAAGTTTTCCTGAACCTCCCGCAGAATCACCTTCGACTAAATACAATTCATTTTTTTCAGTGTTTTTACTTTGTGCAGGTGTTAATTTACCAGATAGCAAAGTGTCTTTACGCTTGTTTTTCTTACCTGAACGAGCATCTTCACGAGCTTTACGTGCAGCTTCCCTTGCTTGTTGTGCTTTAATCGCTTTTTTCACAAGTGATTTAGACAATTGTCCTTTTTCTTCTAAATAGAATGGCAATTTGTCTGCAACAACTGAATCAACAGCACTTCTAGCTTCAGAAGTACCCAATTTAGATTTCGTTTGTCCTTCAAATTGCAATAATTCTTCTGGAATACGAACAGACACAACAGCTGTTAAACCTTCACGAATATCATTACCATCTAAGTTTTTATCTTTTGTTTTAAGTTCATTAATACGACGTGCATAATCATTAAATACACGTGTCATTGCTGTTTTAAAACCAACTTCATGTGTACCACCATCTTTAGTACGTACATTATTTACAAAACTTAAAATACTTTCTGAATATTGATCATTATATTGGAAAGCTACGTCTACCTCTATACCATTTGCTTCACCTGAAAATGTAGCCACGTCATGCAAAACTTCTTTTCCTTCATTGACATAACTAACAAACTCTTTGATTCCTTCTTCATAATGGTAATGCTCTTGACGCTCTTTACCACTGCGTAAATCATTAAGCGTTATTTTTAAATTTTTCAATAAGAACGCAGACTCTTGTAGTCGTTCACTTAAAACATCAAAATTAAATGATGTAGATGCTTTAAAAATTGTGTCATCAGGTTTAAATGTTACTTTGGTACCTGTTTTCTTAGTTTTACCTTTTTTCACTAAACCAGAAGATGGCGAACCACCGTTTTTAAAACTTTGATGATATATATTACCATCTCGATGGATTTCAACTTCAAGCCATTCACTCAATGCATTTACAACTGAAGCACCAACACCGTGAAGACCACCTGAAGTTTTATAGCCGCCTTGTCCAAATTTACCTCCTGCATGTAAAACAGTAAAGATAACTTCGACTGTCGGTTTACCTGATTTATGTATACCTGTTGGCATACCACGTCCATTATCTTCTATAGAAATACTACCATCTTTATTAATTGTTACATCTATTTCGTTACCGTAACCATTCAATACTTCATCGACGGAGTTATCGACAATTTCATATACTAGATGATGTAATCCCCGTTTATCAGTTGATCCAATATACATACCAGGTCTTTTACGAACTGCTTCTAACCCCTCTAAAACCTGTATTGAATCATCTGAATAATTATTTTGTTTATTCATTGCCAATGATTTCGCCTCCTGCAAACGTACGTTCGTTTTTAAAACTATACAATAGTTATTCTTATATAAATCAGCGTAAAATGCAAGTATCAATTAACTTTCATAGCTTAATTCCATATATTAATCCCCGTTTTTAAAATTTTTAGCCGTAATTTAAATGAATATGATAAAATAGTCCTAAGATATTAAAGGATGTGTAATATTTATGATGATAATCGTCATGTTACTACTAAGTTATCTTATCGGCGCTTTCCCAAGTGGATTCGTAATTGGAAAATTATTTTTCAAAAAAGATATTAGACAATTTGGTAGTGGTAATACTGGCGCTACTAATAGCTTTAGAGTATTAGGTCGTCCTGCAGGATTCTTGGTAACATTTCTAGATATTTTCAAAGGGTTCATAACTGTTTTCTTCCCTTTATGGTTACAAGTTCACGCAGATGGCCCTATTAGTACTTTTTTTACAAATGGTTTAATTGTTGGCTTATTCGCTATACTTGGACACGTTTATCCTGTTTATTTAAAATTCCAAGGTGGCAAAGCTGTTGCAACTAGTGCAGGTGTCGTCTTGGGAGTCAATCCGATACTTTTACTAATACTTGCAATTATCTTCTTTATTGTATTGAAGATTTTTAAATATGTTTCTTTAGCAAGTATCGTTGCAGCAATTTGCTGTGTGATTGGCTCGCTTATCATTCAAGACTATATTTTATTAGTCGTTAGTTTCTTAGTTTCAATCATATTGATAATTAGACATCGCTCTAATATCGCAAGGATTTTTAGAGGCGAAGAACCTAAAATAAAATGGATGTAACAATTTTTTGACATTAGTCCATCATTGCATATTTTTTTGCAGTTGATGGATTATTTTATTTTTGCAAAAACAATTTTTTTAACTTAAAATTCAACTATACTTAGTTTTTTTACAAGAACATTTGAGACCGAGACATAAATCAATGTCATAGGCTCCACAATGTTATATTAGCTGTAGTTAACCGAACAAAATGCGCTTATAACTAGGTTTTTTCAATTCTGGTCGGGGGTCCCAACATAGAAGCTTATGGAAATTCAGCTTACAATAATGAGCAGGTTGGGGTGGGCTCCAACACAGAGAATTTCGATAAGAAATTCCACAAATAATACAAGTTGGCCCACTCCCATTCTGTAATAAATATAGGAGGTCATTGTTATGCAAATAGAACTTACTGATGCAGCAGTAACTTGGTTTAAAAATGAACTTGAGTTGCCTGAAAATAATAAAGTGCTCGTGTTTTTTGTAAGATATGGTGGCGAATTCCAACTCAAGCAAGGATTTAGTCCTGCTTTTACAGTTGAACCAAAGGAAGATGTTGATATTGGCTATGAACAACAATATGACGATTTAAATGTTGTCGTAGCGGAAAAAGATTTGTGGTACTTTGAAGATGACCACATTATTGTAAATGTAGTTGATCACGAAGATGAAATTTCTTATTCCACAAAATAACTAAAATAAAACGAACTTGTTTACACATTCTGATGTGTCCTGAACCTCGGAAGTTGTACTTTGGTTTAGCACATCTGATGTTGTATGAACAAGTTCGTTTTTGCTATATATTAGCTTATCTTCACGCTAATTACATTAATGTTAACGTATTGGCTATTTTTTATAGATTAATTGTTAATATTGCCTCTCCAAACATTTACAGTAACTTATAAAGAATCAATACCATCCATTATCTCTACTGTTTTCCCTTCATTATTGAGCGTTTGCACTTTACTATAAGCTTCATGCCAATCTGGGAAATAACGATCCAACCGTATAGGCTTAAAAGTATCTTCTTTAATGCAAATCAATTCTGTGGAACCTGTAGTTGCAAGTTCACCTTTTTCATTAAAAATCTCATATTTATACACTGAACGTAATCTCGAATATTTTTCAACCCAAGTTTTAACTTTAACTTTTTCTGGATAAAAAATAGACTTTTTATAATTGACATTGAGGTCAGTCACAGGTGAAATGATTCCTTGTTTTTCCATATCAGCATAACTAAAACCTAACTTCGATATATAATCCAACCGCGCAACTTCAAACCAAGTTGCATAATTCCCGTGATAAATTACACCCATCTTATCAGTTTCAGCATAACGCGCTTCTATTTCTGTAATACTATATATCATTTTAAGCCTTCTTTCAGTTTAACTTTATATCTCATTCTAACATAAAATACAAGAAGAGGCCGGCCAAGAACACAAAGGTTTTGAACCGACCTATTATATCATAAAGTTTATAGAAGTATTTTTGAGCACTATCAAAGTGCCTCAAATACCGATTAAAATTTTACTGTGATATCTATTTTTTATTGCGCTAATTTATTTCTTAAAACCATTTGTAAAATTCCACCGTGACGATAGTAATCCATTTCAACAAGTGAGTCAAAACGAACCATAGCGTCAAATTCTACCAAATCACCATCTTGCTTCTTAGCAGTAACTTTGACGTAGTCATGTGGTTGAACATTTTCATCAATATTAACAGAAATTTCTTCTGTACCATCTAGACCAAGAGAATCAGCTGATTCACCTTTTTTAAACTCTAATGGTAATACACCCATCATAACTAAATTTGAACGATGGATACGTTCATAACTTTGTGCAATAACTGTTTTAACACCTAATAAGTTTGTACCTTTTGCTGCCCAGTCACGAGATGAACCCATACCATAATCGTTACCAGCTAATACAACTAAACCTGTACCATCTTCTTTATATTTCATTGCAGCATCAAAGATAGGCATTACTTCATTTGTTGGCCAATAAGTTGTAAAACCACCTTCAGTACCTGGCGCTAATTGGTTTTTAATACGTATATTAGCAAACGTACCTCGAACCATTACTTCGTGATTACCACGTCTTGAACCATATGAATTAAATTCACGAATAGGCACTTGATGATCTTGTAAATATTTACCAGCTGGCGTATCTTTACCAATTGCACCTGCTGGAGAGATGTGGTCAGTTGTCACAGAATCACCGAATTTACCCATAACACGTAAACCATTTAATGGAACAATCGTACCCGGTTCTTTAGATAATCCTTGGAAGAATGATGGATTTTGAATGTATGTTGAATTAGGATCAAAGTCATATAGAGGTTGATCAGTTACATCAATCTCATTCCATAATTCGTTGTTATTGTATACGTTATTATATTCTTCAATAAATAATTCAGGTGTTACAACACTATCAACGGTATCTGAAACTTCTTTAATTGATGGCCAAATATCTTTCAAATATACATCTTCACCGTCATTACCTTTACCAATAGGTTCATTTTGTAAATCAATATCAACCGTTCCAGCTAATGCATAAGCAACAACTAACTGTGGTGAAGCTAGGTAATTGGCTTTAACAAGAGGATGGATACGACCTTCAAAGTTACGGTTACCAGATAATACAGATGTCACTAATAGGTCCTCATCAGCAATCGCTTTTTCAATTTCTGGTAATAAAGGACCTGAATTACCGATACAAGTTGTACATCCATAACCAACCAAGTTGAAGCCTAAATCATCTAAATAAGGTTGTAAGCCAGCATCTCTTAAATATCCGGTAACAACTTTTGATCCTGGTGCTAGAGAAGTTTTAACGTATTCAGGAACTTTCAAGCCTTTTTCAACTGCTTTTTTAGCAACTAAACCTGCACCTAACATTACATAAGGGTTAGATGTATTTGTACATGATGTAATTGCTGCTATTGCAATATCACCTGTTTTCATTGTAGCTTTTGATCCATCTTTAAAGTTAATTTCAGCTTTCTTATCAAATTCACTTTTATCTAAACCGTGTCCTTGGTTGCCTGCTGGAGCTGTTACAGAATTTTCAAATGATGATTTCATATCACTTAAGAAAATTAAATCTTGAGGACGTTTTGGTCCTGAAAGCGATGCTTCAACTGTTGATAAATCCAATTCGATAACATCTGTATAATTAGGATCTTCTTTCTCAACATCAAAGAACATATGGTTTTGTTTCAAATATTCTTTTACTAGCGCGATATGTTCGTCTGATCTACCAGTTAACTTCATATATTTAAGAGATTCATCATCAACTGGGAAGAATCCGCAAGTTGCTCCATACTCTGGTGCCATGTTTGCAATTGTAGCACGGTCTGCTAGTGGTAAATGTTGTACACCTGGACCAAAGAACTCCACAAATTTACCAACAACACCTTTTTTACGTAGCTCTTGAGTTACTCTTAACGCTAAATCAGTTGCTGTTGCGCCTTGTGGTAATGAATTTACTAGTCGTACACCAATAACCTCTGGAATTGGGAAATAAGAAGGTTGTCCAAGCATTCCAGCTTCAGCTTCAATACCACCAACACCCCATCCTAGTACGCCAATACCATTTATCATTGTTGTATGTGAATCAGTACCAACTAATGTATCTGGAAATGCAGTTTTTTCACCATCTACATCACGAACATGTACAACACTTGCTAAATATTCTAAGTTAACTTGGTGAACTATTCCAGTTGCAGGAGGAACTGCATTGTAATTATCAAATGCTTTCGTTGCCCAATTTAAAAACTGATAACGTTCATAGTTACGTTCAAATTCTAATTTCATATTACGTTCAAGAGCTTCTGGATTTGCATAGCTATCCACTTGAACTGAGTGGTCAATAACTAAATCCACCGGTACTTCTGGATTAATTTTAGTAATATCTCCCCCAACGTCATCCATTGCTTTACGTAAAGAAGCTAAATCAACTACGGCTGGTACACCTGTGAAATCTTGTAAAATAACACGAGAAGGTTTAAATGGTACCTCGCCTTCATTTCCATCTTTTCCAAACTGACTTAAAGCTTTAATATGATCGTCTGTAATTACAAAATCATCTTCTTGACGAAGTAAAGATTCTAACAAAACACGAATTGAATAAGGTAAATTGGAAACTTTAGTAATACCTTGCTCTTCTACAGCTTTTAAATCATAGTAAGTATAACTTTGGCCATTCAAGTCAAAATGTTTTTTTGATTGCTCTTTAAAATTTGCAGCCATTTAATGATCCCCCTTGATACATTTTTATATTTATATGCCTTGATTAAATTGTATTATTATATTTATTGATAAACAACTCATCATGCTTAGAAAACGCTTAATTTAGGTTTTGACTTTTTAATCAGAGTATATAAGCAAAACTTATCATACAGGTAAGGTGTAATAAGTATTTTTTATTAATTGAGAATAATTATCAATTTCGCGAATGATTCAATTCAATTTTTAAACGTATTATTTCATTGAGCAGAAAGAAAATTATGGCACCAAACTTTAATATTTTTTTCAATGTCATTCTTTTGATGGGAGTGGGACAGAAATGATATTTTCGCAAAATTTATTTCGTCGTCCCACCCCAACTTGCATTGTCTGTAGAAATTGGGAATCCAATTTCTCTTTGTTGGGGCCCATCCCCAACTTGCACATTATTGTAAGCTGACTTTTCGTCAGCTTCTGTGTTGGGGCCCTCACCCCAACTCGCATTGCCTGTAGAATTTCTTTTCGAAATTCTCTGTGTTGGGGCCCCTGACTAGAATTGAAAAAAGCTTGTTACAAGCGCATTTTCGTTCAGTCAACTACTGCCAATATAACTTCGTAGAGCATAGAATATTGATTTATGTCCCAGCCTGAGTTAATTTTCTATAAAAGTATATTTAATTTGCGTTTATACCGTCAAACTTCACTTTAGCTTTGTCAAACCCCTTTCTATTAAGTTTTCAGAAATAAACCTATCTTAAAATATAAAAAAATCGAGAATTCGTAGTTTAATAACGAAATTCTCGTTCTTATCCTTTTGAATATACTCAATTTTCCACAAAAACAAACAAGTAGTATATCTGTTCTAGCTACTAGAATGACATACTACTTGTTATTAAAATACTTAACTAAACTTTATTAGTTATCTTTTTTCTCTATATTTCTACGTGACTGACGCTTTTCAAGAATGTCAGATTCATAATCTTCTTGTTGACTCTTGATATATTCTTGTAAGCGATGTTTATTCGGAGTCAATGTTAAACCTAGGAATTTACGTTCCTGGTTCGCATCCTTGTAGAAACTTACCATCATGAGTATGACGACAAAGGAGAATGGGAATGCACTTATAATTGCAGCACTTTGAATCGCATTTAAAGCTTCAGCGCCGTTACCGCCACCAGCTAATAAAAGTACAAATGCTATTAAGGCCTGTGAAATTCCCCAAACAACTTTTACCATACTAGATGGATTTAATGAACCAAATGTTGTTTGCATTCCTAATACAAATGTTGCTGAGTCAGCAGATGTAATAAAGAATGATGCAATTAATAATAATGCAATCAACGATAAAACAATGCCAAATGGCACATGATTAAACACTCCAAATAGCTGTGTTTCAGGAGTCATATCAAAAATTTCTTTGTGTTTCTTACCTGTCTCGATGCCTAATACACCAAAGACACTAAACCAAACAAAACTAACAATTGCTGGAACTAGCAAGACACCAGAAATGAACTCTCTAATTGAACGTCCTTTTGAAACTCGTGCAATAAACACTCCAACGAATGGACTCCAACTTAACCACCAACCCCAGTAATAAAGTGTCCATGAAGACATCCATTCACGTTTTTGAGGATTTAAAGCTGCTGTATCAAAACTATTAAACAAGAATGTGTTTAGTAAACTACCCGTAGAGCTAGTTAACATATTTAAAATAAGAACAGTTGGTCCAACAATTAAAGCAGCTACCATTAAAATAGTACCTAAACCAATGTTCAAGTTACTTAAGTATTGAATACCTTTACTTAATCCAGACCATGCACTTGCTATAAATAAGATAGTAACAACAATGATGATAATCGCTTGTACAAACGTATTGTTTGGAACATTGAACAAGTAATGTAAACCACCATTAATTTGTAGAGCACCCATACCTAACGAAACGGCTACCCCAACGATTGTCGCAAATACAGATAAAACGTCAATAAAAATCCCAATAGGACCTTCTACTTTATCACCTAAAAGAGGACGTAAAGTTCTAGATAATAAACCTGGTTCACCTTTACGGAATTGCGAATATGCCAACGCTAACGCAACAACACCATAAACAGCCCAAGCATGGAATCCCCAATGGAAAAATGTTGAACGTAGAGCTTCAGTATAAGCTTCAGTAGTTTTGGGATCTGCTGTAGGTGGCGTAGCAAAGTGCGCCATCGGTTCAGCTGCACCATAAAACACCAAACCTATCCCCATACCAGCACTAAACAACATAGCAAACCATGAAATTGTATTAAACTCAGGTTTGTCATTTGGTTTACCTAGTTTAAGTTTTCCAATAGGACTAAAAATAAGGAATATACAGAAGAACACGATAATCGTAGTAAGAATAAGATAATACCAACCTAACTTTTCTGTAATCCACATTTTAATATTATTGGTAACATAGTTGAATTGTTCAGGTAAAAATGCACCAAGTAATACGACTATAGCAACAACAATTGCACTATAGATGAAGACTGGTGAATACTTCTTTCCATTTGGATTCTCTGGTGAAGAAGAATTCATAATTAATTACTCCCTTCAATTCTATATTTAATTTTATGTAGTAGAATAAAAATATTATCTAAACATTTTATTCAATAACTCACGCACCTTTATAGGATAACAAAGGTCTTTGCGATAATCAAATTTTCTTGAATAATCTATTTTCTAATTTTTTTATTTGTTGTATAATTGAGGTTACATTTAAAAAAGAGAAGTTGAGTGTAATGTTAAAAGAATTCAAAGAGTTCGCCTTAAAAGGTAACGTCTTAGATTTAGCAATTGCTGTTGTGATGGGTGCAGCTTTCAACAAGATTATATCTTCATTAGTAGAAAATATCATTATGCCATTAATTGGTAAAATTTTCGGATCAGTTGATTTTGCTAAAGAATGGTCATTCTGGGGTATTAAATACGGTTTATTTATCCAATCTGTTATCGACTTTATTATCATCGCGTTTGCTTTATTCATCTTTGTTAAGATTGCAAATACATTAATGAAGAAAGAAGAAGCCGAAGAAGAAGCAGTTGTGGAAGAAAATGTTGTGTTATTAACTGAAATCAGAGATTTATTACGTGAGAAAAAATAATTTTTAAATAAAAAGAGATGGGCTAAGGTTGTTCTATACATTCCAAAGTACCATCTCTATTTTTTATGTTTTAATTTCTTTTGAATCTTGTTGAACTCTGATATTGATCTGATTTCACTTCTAAAACTAAAGGTATTCTATTTTTCAATTCGCTCACATGTGAAATAATCCCAACCATTCTACCAGTTGATTTAAGATTTAATAAAGTGTCTAACGCTGTTTCAAGCGTTTCTTGATCTAATGTACCGAATCCTTCATCAATAAATATTGATTCTAGTGAAATACCTCCTGATTGCTGCTGTACAATTTCGCTTAACCCTAAAGCTAATGCAAGCGACGATTGGAAAGTTTCTCCACCTGATAACGAGCTAATATGTCTAGACTTATTTGAATGCAAATCAAATACATCAATTTCTAGGCCACTAAGACCATGAGAAACCGCTTCTCGCCTAATTAGTTGGTATCGATTATCTGACATTGTTGCTAATCTCAGATTTGCTTGAGCAATAATTTGATCTAAATAGTAAATTAAGACAAAGTTTTCCAATGTAAGATTTTTGTTATTCTTACCACTGACAATTTCAGCCAATTGAAATATTTCTTGTTGATCCTTTAATTCTTGATTTAAGTAATTAATATGCGAAACTATAGATTGTGTTTTATTAATATTATTTTGACATTGATAATGAACAGCAGAGTATTCATCTATCAGTGTATTCATCTTTCCTTTTTTTAGCTCATATTCATCTTTTAATTTATCAGAGTCCAATAACTCTTTATCCTTAGTTAATGATTCTAACCTAGCTATTTCCATTTCAAATTCATGATAACGTTTTTTATAAGTATCCCTTTTCTGCTCTAATTCCTCTTGCTCGCCCCTCCAGGCTATTATTTCATCTATATCATTGTCATCAGTTAAATTCAGCCTCGACATTTCCATTTCAATAGACTGTTCATTCAATTCTAAGTCATTATTGTAAGTTTCTAGTTGATTTTCATAATGATTTAGATTATTTTGCTCAATTAACTTTCTTTGAGACAATTGCATTAACTTATCTTCAATCTCCTTTGAGAGTTCTTGATGCTGATTCACATCTTGAACATACTTCTTATAATCCACCTCAAAATTAGTGATATTATTATATTTCGAGAGTGTTTCAAATTCAGTGATGAGATCTCGACATAATTTCAACTCAGATTCATTTTTATTTAGACGCAATTGTTTATTATGAATTTGCAACGTTAGATTATCTTTTTCTTCTTTCATTTGTTCTATAAATTTATTAAGATCTCTTTGATTATTCAATGCATTTTCATTTTCTAGCAGACGCTTATTCAATACTTCAAGTGAAAAATCACTTTGCGTTTTAATATTAATATTCGATATTTTTTCATTAACAAATTTAATTTCAGAATTATGCACAGCAATATTCGATTTTATAGCGTGGATATTTGCTTCAATTTCTTTAATTTCATTTTGACGTTTAGCAATACTGTCAAAATCAATATGATGCCCTAAATCCTGAATTTCATTACCACATATCGGACATTGATCTCCAATATTTACAGCAGATTTAATTTCACTTATAAAGCTTTCTTTATCATTTAAGTCCAATTTTGTTTTATCGTAGCGATCTAATTTTATTTCGAGATTCTTCAATATAGATGTTTCTTCATTAATTTGATTCTCTAACTCTTGCTTACTACCTAATAGTTTATCTAATTCAGCTTTAGCTTTTTCATTTTCTTTAATTATATTAATTTCATTATTTATGTTCGTTATCGTATTATTTAGTTCGATAATTTTCTCGTAATCACTTTGGTTATTACCTATTGAATCTTCGACCGTTTCTAAACCTTTAATTAGATCATTTAATTCATCACCTAATTGTTCACCCTCAGTTCTCAAGCGTTCAATATTGAGATAACTTTGTTGATACTTATTAATATCGTTAAATAATACTCTAGTTTTATCAATAAAAGAGATTTTACTTTCAATTAAATCTCCATTTTCTTCTAACATTTTTTTCTCTTTGTCTATGTTTCGCTTATCACAATCAAGATTCAATATTTTATTATTGGTTTTAGAAATATCTTTTTTGCTATTAGCAATTTTAGTTTCAATTTTTTCTCTATTTTCAATATAATTCAATAGGTTTGTAATATCTTGTAACAACTTTAACTTAGCTTCAATTCCCTCTATTTCAGGTTGTTGTTCGTTCAATTGAACGAAATCAATTTTATTTTTGTTGAGTTGATTAATATTATCTTTTAATATATTATTTTCTAATGTTTTCTTTTCTATTATTTCAAATTCTTTAATAGCAGTTTCTTTACTTTCATTTACAGATGCTAGTATTTCTTTCGACCTAGCTTGTAAAAGTGGTATATTTTCAATCAATTTGTCTATCTGTTGAGTGGCAACCTCTAATAAGCCTTTTATATTGTCATCATCAAATGATTCAATTTCTTGCCATAAAAGGTCAATTTGTTGATATCTATTCTCGATTTGAGCTTTTTCTTTTTTTACTTCTTCTTTTAATATTTCTCGTATAGCTTCAAATTTTTCACTGTCAAACAGTGTTCTTAATATCCCTTGCTTTTCACGACTGTTTGATATTAAAAAGCGTTTGAATTCACCTTGAGGCAAAATAAACAATTGTCGGAATTGATCTGCATTTACTCCTAATAATTCAATAATGAATTGGGTACCTGAAATTACTTTACTTTCTCTAATTTCATACTTGCCATCCACCATCTCAAATACATCAAATTTAGCGTTCGTTTTTGTTGTATTACCTTCTTTGATATAAGGGCCTTGTCTATGCACTTTATAAATTCGATGATTTAATTGAAATTCAAATGTTACTGACATCGGCTGTTTACCATCAGCGAAATGACTTCTCAAATCATTTTCTTCTCTTTGTTCAGTTGATGCTTTACCAAACAAGGCATAAGTCATTGCATCAAAAATCATTGTTTTACCCGATCCAGTCTTACCACTTATTAAAAACAATTCATTATTATCAATTTTAGAAAAATCAATTTCTTCTTTTAAAAAGGGGCCGAAATTATTCAACTTTAAATGTAATGGTTTCATTCATTAATCCTCCTTTCTCAATTCGTTTTCTAAAATATTTTTTATCTTTTTAGATTGGATATCCGATAATTCTTTATCAGTTATATGTTTATAAAACATTTCGATAATTGACATGTCATCTTTTTCACTTATTTCTATAGCATTATTTTCTTCATTGTAATTAAAAGTTTCATTCGTCAGCGCTAAAGTATTAGGATAAATTTGTTTTAAACTCATCATTGGATCAGTAATATGAGACATATTTTTAAGTTTAAAATGTAAATAATTATCTTTATTTTTCACATGAACTTTTTCATTAATAACATCATTATATTCGCCTGAGATAATTTCCAATTGTCTAAGTGGCTTAAGAGGAATAAATACATCGTTAATAATGCCATCATTAATTGTTACACGTCTATACCCTTTAGCTTGACCCGCTTCCGAAAATGAATACTGCAATAAGGAGCCACTATATTTAATTTTGTCGTCTTCTATACTAAATGGATGATGCAAGTGACCTAGCATGACATAATCAAATATATCAAAAACACCTTTCTGAACTGATTCAACCGTTCCAATAGTTAATGGTCTTTCAGAATCAGATGTCTTTCCACCTTGAACAGTCAGATGACTAATTAAAATATTGACGGCATCTTCATCAATTTCCGGTGCTATTGTTTCAATACAGCGCGTAATTCCCTGTTGATGTGTTTCAATGGTGTCATCTTCAAAGTAGTGTTTCATTTCGCTCACAGTAGCATAAGGGAGTGTATAAAAATTAACCCCATTTATCTCTATTGGTGAATTAATCGATGTAAAATCTGTTCTTATAAATAACTGATTATGTTCAAACCAACTCGCCCCATAGTTTAACCTCTCTTTACCATCGTGATTTCCACTAATAATAATTATTGGTATACGCAGTTCTAAATTTAACTTTCCAATCGCTTGTTCTAATAACATGATTGCATCTTTACTTGGATATGTTGTGTCATATAAATCTCCAGCTATCACAATGATATCAGGTTCTTCTTCTTTCATTTTTTCTACGAACATATCTAAAATATACGCTTGATCTTCTAAAAGCTGTTTGCCATTTAATATTTTCCCTAAGTGCCAGTCTGCTGTATGTATAATTTTCATTACTGCCTCCATATAGAACATTTGTTCGCTTTTATTTTAATATAATCATTTCACCTTTTCAAGTAAAATTAAAACCACTCATTGACTGATTTAGAAGTCGATCACAAGTGGTTTTAAAAGTAATTAATTGATTAATGTTTTCTTTAGTTTTTTGTATTTATATAGCATTGCTGCTCTCCAAGGAACAATCATACAGAATGCTAATAAAAAGAACATGCCGCCTAATTCTCCAGGATCTATTTCATTACTAATGAATATTTTCATCACAGTACGAATGATAAGTAATGAAATCAAAATAACTGGAAATGCTTTAGATCGTTTCATATAAATTTCTGTACCTTTGACTTCAAATCGAGAAGTCCAAATTAGAACTGTAGAAAAAAGCAAACCAATTATAAAGGCTTCTAGCATTTCCGATCCTGTTAGCCTAAAATATGGAACGACGTACATCAATGCACCGGTCGCCATAAAAAACGGTGGCAAAACTATTTTTTTCTCATTTACCGGATAATTTTGAGCTTTCATACGAATAACTATAACTATAGTTCCCATAAATAAAGCTACAATGATTGAAAATATTAAATAGAGCACGCAGACACCTTCTCGTTAAATAAACTCTCTGTAAATCATACAAAATGAATTATAGCATTTCTCAGTCTATTCGTCATTTTGTTAACTTTAATTTTAATAAACATATTTATTCTTATTAATTTGATTATAAAAAGAGGCCATTTCCATATCTGGAAAATAGCCTCTATCAATTGCGAATTTACTTTTTCGCACTCTTCATATTTTGATCCATATTTTTATTCATCATCGTCATCATTTGATTAATTTTCTTCTGAGAAGGTTTTTGACCCATTTGCATCATCATCATACGAAGCATTTCTTCGTTGATTGGTGGGTTTTTCTTCAAGTAGTCCATCATATATTTTCTAGCTAAAAGGAAACCTCCAATTAAACCTAAAATTAATGCAGCTACTATAAAAATAATTGCTAACCAAGTTGCCATTGTTTCACCCGCTTTCTTTATCCTACTGAATTTTACTAAATTCATCACATTATTTCAAGAACTAGTTTATTCAAGTATTTTAATATCGATACTAAAAATAATATCAAAAATCATGCTGTTATAACAGAGCTTTTAAAGATTAATCTGAAATAGTATACTTTCATAACTTATCACTTATGATGTAGTTTAAGTGCTATACTCTAAATTTCAACACTTTAAAAGAAGCCTAAGATTATGCATCCTAGACTTCTAAACATACTCGCTTTATAAATTATTCTTATAAGCTCATAACTTGGTTTAAGATATTTTCTTTTGTAAATCCATATTTTTCAACTACTAAATCGCCAGGTGCACTTGCGCCAAAGCCGTCAATAGCAATAACTTTACCTGCAGTACCTACATATTTATGCCATCCAAGCGGTGAAGCCATTTCAATCGCAACACGTTTTGTTACGCTTGATGGAATAACTGATTCTTTATATTCTTCAGATTGTTGTTCAAATGCATTCCAGTTAGGCATTGAAACAACACGTACTGATTTACCTTGTTTTTCAAGATCTTTAGCAGCTTCAACTGCAAGACTAACTTCTGAACCTGAAGCTAATAATAGGAATTCTGGTGTCTCTTCAGAGCCATAAACTGTATAGGCACCTTTTCGAACGCCTTCTTCAACTACATCTTCTGGTACATCTAATACCGGTAAGTTTTGACGTGTCAATACTAATGAAGTAGGTGTAGATTCAGATTCTAAGGCAACTTCCCATGCTACTCTTGTTTCATTACCATCAGCAGGACGGATAACATTCATATTTGGAATGGCTCTTAATCCAGCTAATTGCTCAATTGGTTCATGAGTAGGACCATCTTCACCTACTGCAATTGAATCATGTGTGAAGATGAACGTTGCATTTAATCCCATAATTGATGATAAACGTAACGCTGGTTTTAAATAATCACTAAATACGAAGAATGTTGCACCATATGGATGTAAACCTCCATGTGCAGCCATACCATTTACAGCAGCACCCATAGCAAATTCACGTACACCAAACCACACATTTTTACCTTCAGGTGTTTCAGAACTATAATCAGTTGCATCATTTACATTGGATTTGTTTGAACCAGCAAGGTCTGCTGATCCACCAAAGAATGAAGGGACAGTTTTACTGATTGCTTGAATAACAGTACCAGAATCAGCACGAGATGCACCATTATGACCCAGTTCAAAACGTGGTAATTCATCCTTATAATTTTTAGGCAATTTACCACTAATCGCTAATTTAAATTCTTCTGCTAATTCAGGATATGTTTCTGCATATTTTTCTAATAATGAATTCCATTGAGATTCATCTTCATTAGCACGTTTTAACATAGTATTTTGGAAAATTTCGTATACCTCTTCTGAAACATTAAAACGTTTTTCAGGATCTAAACCGTAATTTTCGAATGTTAATTTTCTTTCAACTTCACCTAAAGGTGCCCCATGAACACCATTAGTTCCTGCTTTATTCGGTGAACCAAATCCGATTGTTGTTTTAACTTCAATAATCGTTGGTCCTTCTTGAGATTTAGCTGTAGTAATCGCTTTATCAATTTCTTCTAAATCATTACCATCTTTAACTAGTAAGTAATTCCAACCATATGCTTCAAAACGAGCTTTTGTGTTTTCAGAAAAAGCTTTGTTTAATTCGCCATCTAATGAAATATCATTTGAATCGTATAAAACAACTAATTTACTTAATTTATTATGTCCAGCAAATGAAGCTGCTTCATGCGATATACCTTCCATTAAATCACCGTCAGAAGCTAATACATATGTGTAATGATCTACAACATTATATCCTTCTTTATTAAATTTCCCTGCTAGGTGATCTTCTGCTAAAGCTAATCCTACTGACATAGCAAAACCTTGTCCAAGTGGTCCGGTAGTAACTTCTACACCATCTGTATGTCTGTATTCAGGATGACCTGGTGTTTTAGAACCCCATTGTCTAAATTGCTTTAATTCTTCTAATTCTAAACTACCAGAAACATGTAACAAGCTATACAATAATGCTGAACCATGCCCTGCAGATAATACGAAACGGTCTCTATTGAAGTAATCTTTAGATTGTGGATTAAAATTCAGATGACGTGTCCACAAAGTGTAAGCCATTGGGGCAGCTCCCATAGGTAATCCTGGATGACCAGAATTCGCTTTTTCGATTGTGTCGATACTTAGTGCACGTAGCGTATCAACAGCTAATTGATCTTTTTCATTAAACATCTTGTGTATCTTCCCTTCTTCAATTTTATCAAATACATTATAACTTATTTTAAAATAAAAAGATAAGTAAAATACTTATTTCAAGTTATAATGTCAGAAAATTCTTTACAGATTTGTGATTTAATTTTTATTATCTCTTTTTTGTTGTATCTCTTTAATTTTTTCAGGTGTTACATCATTACCTTCTGGATCAATTACTTTAGTATTTTCAATTTGTTGTTTAAACCCTTTTCTAAAACTCTCAAGATAAGCTTTTCTTAAGGCTGTTTGCTCCTTTGCTTCTTCTTGAGTTAATCCTACTTCTTTTTTCTTTTTAGCTAACTCGTTAATTCTTTCGATATTCAAATCAGAATTACTCAATTAAAAAACCTACCTTCAATTTGTTTATTCAATCATTATAATACTTTAACAAAATATAACAAATTTAAGATCAGCAAAAAAGTAATAAAAAACGCTATTTCGCAAAAATAGGCAAAATAACGTTGTGACAATGTATCAATTTATTAAAGCGAACACTTTCCCATCTCTTTGTTCGCTATTGTTTGTAGGGTCTTTATGTTCGTATGCTTTATTTATCGTATTGTTCTTAATTTGATGGTCAGTCATTTCGTACACTTGTTCCGAGTGAGCACTAATGTTCGCACTTAACAAGAATATTGCAAAGGCTGCACTTGAAACTAAAAATATGATGATATATGTTGATACGTTTTTATATTTATTGTAAAACATCATTTTCACTCCTAGAACGTTTGTTTGTATTAGTAATTTATCAGAACTTATGTTCTGTGTCAATATTTTAACGAACAAATGTTTGTTTTGGTTTCAAATTAATGATATACTGTATTTAAATTAATTTAGGGAGTGCCTATATATGAGAGAATTAACAAAACGACAAAGCGAAATATATAACTATATTAAACAAGTTGTTCAAACGAAAGGTTATCCGCCTAGTGTTCGCGAAATTGGTGAAGCAGTTGGCTTAGCATCCAGTTCAACTGTTCATGGTCACCTTTCACGTCTTGAAGAAAAAGGCTATATAAGAAGAGATCCAACGAAACCACGTGCTATAGAAATTGTAAGTGATCAAACAAATGATAATATTAATATGGAAGAAACGATTCATGTGCCAGTTATTGGTAAAGTCACAGCAGGTGTTCCTATTACCGCAGTAGAAAATATTGAAGAATATTTTCCATTACCTGAACACTTAACATCGACACACAATAGCGACATATTCATATTAAACGTCGTAGGCGACAGTATGATTGAGGCTGGTATATTAGACGGAGACAAAGTAATTGTTCGCAGTCAAACCATAGCAGAAAATGGAGACATTATTGTTGCTATGACTGAGGAAGATGAAGCAACTGTCAAACGCTTCTATAAAGAAAAAAATCGTTATCGATTACAACCTGAAAATAGTACAATGGAGCCAATTTACCTAGACAATGTTGCTGTAATTGGGAAAGTAATTGGTTTGTACCGCGAAATGTAATATTTTAAACCGTTATATATTATCGTAATTGTTAAGCCCTCATTTTTATAAATTTTGGACCTCTTGAAAAAGTTACGTTTTCAAGAGGTTTTATTTATTCTAATCTAAATTCAGTTCAAACAGAAATTGCGAATTGTTAGATAATCTCATTCTTTAATATAAATTTTGAATTACAGATTTCTGCAAAATGTTACACAAATTAAAACTCGCCCCCGTAATAATTTACAGGAGCGAGCCATTATTATTTTTTTCTTTCTTTTTTATTAAGTATATCTTTGACGCGTTCAAGTATATCCGCATCTTTTGGTTTATCTGTTGTCATCATGTTTATCTACTTCCTTACAGACAAACATTACCCTTTAATCTCATGCCAAAAACATTAACCAGTATAATTTTCTGTCCAAAAAGGTTGTTTTTCATCATTAAAATCAACACCAACACCTAATATTTTAAACGTATCATTTAAAATATTTTTTCTGTGACCAATAGAATTCATTAATCCTTGATGTGCATAGATACTACTAACTTGACCATATGCTAAATTCTCTCCGGCTGAGTTAAATGTAATACCATCTTTTTTCAATCGATCAAATGGTGATTGACCTTTTAAATTTGTATGATCAAAATAATGATTGTTGGCCATATCTTTACTATGCTTACGTGCAGTTTCAGAATTCTGTTTAGAATACTTCAATGTAGATAATTGATGTTGTTTTCTTTCAGCATTAACTAAATCAAAATTTTGTAGTTCAAAACTATCTGCAAGCGATTTCGATGGTGCTCCATATTGTTCTTTTAATCTATTTTCCATAGCATCACTTACTTGTAAAACAGCTGTTACATTATTACGTCGATGCTTATCATAAAATACCGTCGTATAAATGTGATTTTTATGGAAAACATCATATTCTTTATTATTTTGTTCGTAACGCACTCTACCTTTAACAATCTCTGTTTCTGGTTCGCCTAATCTTTGCCTTACAACCGATTTAGGTGTATTGTATTTAATTTTTGATTTTGAAGTGATTATATTTTGATTTGTATATAACGCATTAACTTTATCTTTCATGTAACTTATCATTATAAAATTATTGTAATCGTCATCATAATACGTATACCACTTCGTACCATATTCATTAAATGTCACTCTTTTTGGTTTATTTAATGTTTTCTCAACATCTGATTTCGACATGTTCATTTGTATATTATTAAAGGCAAATTGTTGTTTCTTCGGTGTATCCAATTTATTTTCCGCAGAAATTGTTTCTTTATTGATGTGAATGTCAATATATTGTCTTACTTCATTTTGTAAATGAATGAATGGTTTAAATTCTGTTATTGGCGCAATGATAATAATTGATAAAAACGCAACAACAGTTACTATGAATTTTTTAATTTACATCACCTACTATAAATATTAATCTCTATCACCGTTGAAAATAGAGTTTCTAACAATAACATAATCTACAGTACGTAATGATTTCAAGTCTTTTCCACCGGCATATGAAATTGAGCTTTGTAAATCTTGTTGCATTTCTTTTAAGGTATCCATTAATGAACCCTTATGTTCTACAAACATTTTTTTACCTTCTACATTTTTATGTTCGCCTTTTTGAAATTCAGATGCACTACCAAAATATTCTTTATACTGTTTACCATCAAGTTCTACAGTTTCACCAGGTGATTCTTCGTGTGCCGCAAATAATGAACCAATCATGACCATTGATGCACCAAATCTAATTGATTTAGCAATGTCGCCATGCGTTCTTATACCACCATCGGCAATCAAAGGTTTACGAGCTGCTTTACTACATATGTTTAATGCCGCTAACTGCCAACCACCAGTACCAAAACCTGTTTTAATCTTTGTAATACAAACTCTACCAGGACCTATACCGACTTTGGTAGCATCAGCACCAGCATTTTCTAATTCTCTAACACCTTCTGGCGTACCAACATTACCAGCAATAACAAAACTATCAGGTATATGGGTTTTTATATGTTTAATCATGTTTATCACTGAATCTGAGTGACCATGCGCAATATCTATTGTAATATATTCGGGGATTAATTTTTCTTGAGCTAACTTTTCAATAAAATCAAATTCCGCTTTCTTTACACCAACTGAAATAGATGCAAATAAGCCTGAATTTTGCATATGTTTTATAAAAGGTATTCTTGCTTCTTCATCAAAACGATGCATGATATAAAAGTAATCATTTTCAGCAAACCATTTCGCTAATTTCTCATTCATAACTGTTTGCATATTTGCAGGAACTACAGGTAGCTTGAATTTTTTCGGACCAAATTGGATAGTTGTATCACATTCAGACCTACTTTCAACTATGCATTTATTAGGTATTAATTGAATATCTTCGTAATCAAATATTTTCACTTTAAATAGCCCCTTTAAAAACTAATTATTTTTAAATGCAAATTAAAAACCGAATGTTTCCTTATTAATATGAGAAAACATTCAGTTTATAGCATTCGTATATACTGTACATTGTTTTATTGATATTGTAAATGGGCTAAAGTACGAAATTTGATTTTACCAACTTGATTTTTTAACACCTGGAATTTGTCCTTTGTGCGCATGTTCTCTAAACGCAATACGAGACATTTCAAATTTACGTAATACACCTCTAGGTCTTCCAGTTACTTTACATCTTCTAGTTAAACGTGTAGGTGATGAATCTCTTGGTAATTTTCTTAACGCTTCGTAATCACCTTTTGCTTTTAACTCTTTACGTAATTCGTAATATTTATTTACTAACTCTTCTCTTTTTCTCTCTTTTGCTATTTTAGATTTCTTAGCCATATATAGTTACCTCACTTTTTATCAAATCGTAATTATTACGATTTATATAATAACACAATCCTCACATAATTCAACAGTAAAGTTTCATTTCTTTGTTAAATCATTTTCTAAACCATCATATTTAAGATTAAAGTGTATTATCGAACATTTATAAAACATACCCAGAATTACTTCGTACTTATTAAATTCCGCTTTGAAATTTTAAATTCTACTATATTAAATACTCTTTCAAGCATTCGCTAACAAAGTGACTTTATAAAATCAGTAATCTATTTCCTTCTATAAATATTCTCAAATTTTAATAAAGTAACAACTAATATAATCATATATTGTTCTACCGATGAAACTCAATCCATTAATCACTCTTCACAAAAATTTCATAAAAAAGCGAGCTCCCCAATATAATAGGTAAGCCCGCTTTATTTTCAAATCGTCGTATTTGAATGATAAGAATTACTTAGTTTCACGATGTAACGTATATTTGTTTAATCTTGGGCAATATTTTTTCATTTCAATACGCTCAGGATTATTACGTTTATTTTTAGTAGTGATATAGTTACGATCGCCACATTCTGTGCATGCTAATGTTACGTTTACGCGCACGTTAAACACCCTCTCTTGTTAGGAATCTTTACGATTTATTATGATATCATAAACTGCTCAACTACGCAATATAGAAACTACATATCAAATTTATTTTTCAAAGTTTTCGTATGTTTCATCATTTTCAGTTTCAAGATCAATAGAATTTATATCAATACCTAATGCTTTTGCAACACCTTTACCATATTCTGGGTCAGCTTTGTAACAATGACGAATATGACGTCGTTTAACATCATCCGTTACGCCTTCCATTGCATTTGCTGTATTTGTAAAAATTCTTTCTTTAGCGTCCTCTGATTGTAATCTAAACAATTTACCTGGTTGTTCAAAATAATTATCATCATCTTGACGTTGATTATATTCATAGCCGTATCCATCAGTTGGGAATGGTGGCTTTTTATATTCAGGTTGAGAATCAAATTTACCATGGTTATTTGGATAATAATGTGTTCCTCCACCTTGGTTATTGTCAACTACGCGCATTTGACCATCTCTACTAAAAGGACAAATATTTTCAATACCAACACCTTTAGGTTGGTTTACAGGAATCTGCCAATGATTAACTCCTAATCGATATCTTTGCGCATCGCCATATGAGAATAAACGCCCTTGCAGCATTTTGTCTGGAGAAAAATCTAATCCTGGAATAATATTAGTTGGTGCAAACGCAGCTTGTTCAACATCCATAAAGTAATTATCTGGATTTCTATTTAATTCAAACTCTCCAACTTCAATTAGAGGATACTCATCGTGATACCATACTTTTGTTAAATCAAATGGATTATCTTTATGGTTTTTAGCTTGTTCCTCAGTCATTACTTGAATATACATTGTCCATTTTGGATAATCACCTTTTTCAATGGCTTCGAATAAATCGCGTTGAGATGAATCACGATCTGTAGCTATAATTTCAGCAGCTTCTTCATCAGTTAAGTTTTCAATACCTTGTTGCGTTCTAAAATGGAATTTAACCCAAACACGTTCACCAGAATCATTATACATAGAGTATGTGTGAGAACCGAACCCATGCATATGACGTAAATCTTTAGGAATCCCTCTATCTGACATTAAGATCGTTACTTGGTGCAATGCTTCTGGAAGACCCGTCCAGAAATCCCAGTTATTTTGTGCATCTCTCATATTTGTTCTAGGATCTCGTTTCACCGCACGATTTAAACTAACAAATAACTTTGGATCTCTAAAGAAGAATACTGGTGTGTTATTCCCTACTAAATCCCAGTTCCCTTCTTCAGTGTAGAACTTTAACGCAAATCCTCGAATGTCACGCTCCGCATCAGCAGCACCACGTTCTCCTGCTACAGTAGAGAAACGGGCAAACATTTCGGTTTGCTTACCTATTTCAGAGAATATTTTAGCATTCGTATATTTTGTTATATCTTTAGTTACAGTAAATGTCCCAAATGCACCAGAACCTTTGGCATGCATTCGACGTTCTGGTATTACTTCTCTATCAAATTGAGACATTTGCTCTAAAAAGTAAATATCTTGCATTAAAAGAGGTCCCCTAGGCCCTGCTGTCATACTATTTTCTCGGTCTGATACTGGATGCCCAAAAACACCAGTTAACTTTTTGTCTTGTTGTGACATAGTCATCCCTCCACAATTTATAATAATTATAATTTAATACATATTATAATTTAACCCCATCAAAATTACAATTAAACATGCTCAAGATGATTAAAAAATCAGAAAATTTTAATTTTTTCGCTTTACAGTACTAAATAGTTATTGAATAGTACACTTAAAAAGCTTACAATAATGGGTATATTTAAATAGATGGGAGACTAAATATGGAAGATAATAAAATGAACCGTAGTCTTAACTCAAGACACATTTCCATGATTGCTATAGGTGGTGCAATTGGGACTGGTCTATTTGTAGCTACTGGTAATATCATTTCTCAAGCTGGTCCTGGAGGCGCTATACTCGCTTATCTTGTTATTGGTGTCATGCTATATTTCTTAATGTCATCAATTGGAGAGTTGGCAACATTTTATCCAGTATCAGGTTCATTCAGCTCTTATTCAACACGCTTTATTGACTCATCTCTTGGCTTTACCATGGGATGGTTGTATTGGGCATTGTGGTCATTAGTTACAAGTGTTGATGTCATAGTAGCGTCAAATGTGCTTTATTTCTGGGACACATTTAAATTTTTCCACCCCATTACTTGGAGCTTAATCTTTATTACAATTTTACTATTATTAAACATTTTTTCTGTAAAATCATTTGGAGAAACTGAGTTTTGGTTATCATTGATTAAAGTGTTAACAATTATCGTATTCGTTATTTTTGGCTTTTTAATGATTTTCGGTATCTTAGGTGGTCATACATATGGATTTGAAAACTATACAAAAGGCCAAGCACCGTTTGTTGGTGGTATCTCTGGTTTCTTAGGCGTATTATTAGTCGCCGGATTTTCGGTTGGTGGTACAGAAGTAGTAGCAGTAACTGCTGGTGAATCAGATGACCCTAAAAAGTCTATGCCTAAGGCAATTAAACAAGTATTTTGGCGTATTCTTTTATTCTATGTCTTATCAATTGCAGTAATTGGTGCAATTATTCCGTACACAGATCCATCATTATTAAGAGCAAGTAGTTCAATAAGTCAAAGCCCATTTACAATTGTATTCGATAGAGTAGGCATAGCCTTTGCAGCATCAGTAATCAACGCGGTTATTTTAACTTCATTATTATCCGCTGCAAATTCAGGTGTTTATACAACAGGCAGAATGTTGTATTCCTTAAGTTCAGACAAAAAAGCACCCCAATTTTTAAGTAAATTAAACAAGACAACTAAGTTACCTTTAAGAGCATTATTAACTACTTATGCAGTCGTTGTTATTGTTATTATTTATGCAAACTTTAATTCAAATGCCGTTTTTAATTTACTTGAAATTATTGGTTCAATGATTATAGTTGTTTGGGGATCAAGCATTTGGTCACAAATACGATTGCGACAAGCTATTAAAAAACAAGGTCAAGACCCTAATAAGGTCCTACCATATAAAGCACCTTTTTATCCATTAGGACCAATCATTGTCATCACTACACTATTATTCTTGCTATTTGGTGGCTCAGTTGAATATATTTTAAAAGATCAATGGTTAAATGCTTTTAAAAACTTTTTACCTTTAATCATTCTAGCGTTGATTTACTTTATTCATAAAATCATTCACAAAACAAAATTTGTAAAGCTAGAAACAATTAATTTAAAACCACACGATTATGACAATCAAAAATAAATAAATTCTCATACGGCAGATGCTTTAGATTATCTATAGCATTTGCCGCTTTTTAATGGTGTAAAGCAGATATACTTTAATATCTTTTTCTAGTATAAAGTGTATTAACTAGTATTCTGTTTATATTTTATTATTACCATGTTACCATTCTTTATTTTAGATATTTTGCATATCGTGTATAATATAGATAACAATAACTTTTCAGGGGTGAAATTCAATGATTGGACAAACAAATTTATTTGATGATGTACTAAAGCAAGATGAAAGATTTGTTATTGTAGTTCAAGCATTAGAAGAAAAGAACGGACAATTATTAAAGAGAACTTTAAGGGAATATCCCGGTTTAAACCATAAACAAATGAATGATTTATTTATGCACTTAAAGGAATTATTTTCCGAAGAATCATTTGCTGAAAACCAATCAGCGTTCAGTATTACAGTTTATACAAATTTAGATTATACTGCTGACCAAATATATGCTCATGTAAAACGTTTCAGAGGTAAGCATGACTGGACACAAACAGCTAAATAAAATCAAGATGCTTGCAGTGATTTTAACAATTAATGTTAGATTGTCACTGCATTTTTTAATGCATTCGTTATTATTCAGAATGATCAAATTTATTTATCTACCTTCCGTGACTAGTTAATACTTGATTTATTCAAAAAATATACATTTACTCTATTCGTTTGATATCATTACTAATCTAAAATATGTATTTCAAATCCTCCATAGTATAACTGAAGTCATTTTCACAAAAATAAAAAGCCTTAACCACAAGATATCTTATTCAAATATCATGTGTTAAGGCTTATTTTAAAATTTATAACAATTTTTTGAGCGCATGTGGAATACCATTTTCATTATGATCCAACGTAACTTCATTTGCATATTGCTTAAGTTCATCTGATGCATTCCCCATAGCAATAGCTAGACCTGCGACTTCAAACATTGATTTATCATTCATACTATCACCAAAAGCAATGACTTGATCCACCGAATATCCCAATTTGTGACATAACGCTTTAATTGCATTACCTTTTGAAACGTCTTTGGCCATAAATTCTAAGAAGAATGGCTTACTTGTCGTAGCATCTACATTATCATTGAACACACCATTCAAATCAATTCTAGCTTCTGTAATATTCGCTACATAATCTACACCCATGACCTTGGGTACATCGCCTTGAATATACGCTTTGATATCATCAACACGTTTCATCGGTAAACCTGTTAATTCTGCTTCAATATTCATATACTCATGTTCGCTGTCGTAAATAATTTGACCATCATGATATGTAAGAACGAAAAAGCCTCTATCTCGACAATAATCTACAATTTCATCGAAATCTTGCTTACCAATCGATTTACTTACTTCTACTTCTTCATTAGTCATGTTAATCGTTTTACTACCGTTATAACTAATAATATAGCTATGATGTTCAGGTAATTTTAAATCTCTAGCAGTTGGAATCATACCTTCAGTAGGTCTACCAGATGCTAGAACAACATAATAACCTTCATCTTGAATTGCTGTTAAATAATTTGCAGTTTCTTCTGATATCACATTATCTGAATTTAGCAATGTGTCATCCATATCTAAAACGACAACTTTATAATTTGTCATATCGCATTAAATCTCCTCTCTATTCTGCATTTAATACTATTTTACAATATAAAGCGTCTATTGGTATACAATTCGTTCTTTAACACCACTGATATTAATATCGACCAATTCAGAATGGCATGATACTACCTGACTATTTAAAGAGCGAACCAATTCCCCACTATTTTCTTTACGACTAAATATTAAAATAGTTGGTCCAGCACCACTAATTACAGTTGCATAGGCATTATGTTGACTAGCAATTGTTTTCACTTCATCAAATTCAGCAATTAAATGCTGACGATACGGTTCATGAAAGCCATCTTGTTGCATGAGTTTACCTGCTAATTCATAATTGTGCTGTGCTAATGCACAAATCATTGTATTACTAATTGCACTACTTTTAACCGCTTCACTATGTGTTAATTTTTGTGGTAAAGCACGTCTTGATGCTTCTGTTTTTAGTTCATAAGTTGGTATCGTTACAATCACATCCACGTCTGGTATGTCGATATGTGCAACTGACGTTTCTTTCGAGACATCATTATAATATCCAGCGATTAAACCACCATAAATGGTCGGCGCAACATTATCAGGATGTCCTTCGATTTCAGTCGCTAATTGTAATACCTCATGTTTAGACAGTTGGATATCACCAAAATAATTTGCGATATATATAGCTCCTACTAAAGCAGAAGCTGACGAACCTAACCCTCTTGCCAATGGAATATCACTTCTCATTTCGATACATAAATTAGGCAAGTCAACACTATATTTAGAAGCAACTTGTTGTGCTACATGATAAATAAAGTTTGTTTCGTCAGTAGGCAATTGCTTAGATGCATCATCATGGAAAATATATTCCCATTTTGTCCCTGATGTTTCCTTTACAGACAGATGCAAAAATTTATCTAAAGCCATACCTATAGAATCAAAGCCAACTCCAAGGTTGGCTGTTGATGCAGGAATTGTTAACTCCAAAACATTCGACATGTTATAAAGCTCCTTTAATATAATCGATAATGCTATCTTTATCATTTGGCAATGGCTTTATCGGATTATCTAGTAGTGAAATAGCAGTATCAGGATCTTTTAATCCATTACCAGTTAAAATAGCAACTACTTTTTTACCTTGAGGTAATTTACCTTGTCTATGCAATTTAATTAAACCTGCAATAGAAGCATTACTCGCTGGTTCACTAAAGACACCTTCTTTAGTTGTCATTAACTGATATGCTTCTAGAATTTCATCATCAGTAACACTATCTATTAATCCATTTGATTCTTTAAGAGCATTAGTCGCCTTATCCCAACTAGCAGGATTACCAATTCGAATAGCAGTTGCAATCGTTTCAGGATTTTTAATGACTTTATTTTGAACAATTGGTGATGCGCCTTCAGCTTGGAAGCCAAACATTTTCGGCAATTGTGATCCTTTAGCTTCATGATATTCTTTAAAGCCTTTCCAATATGCAGTAATATTACCTGCATTACCTACAGGAATCGCTAAAATATCAGGTGCTTCACCGTCTAATTGTTGTACAATTTCAAATGAGCCTGTCTTTTGTCCTTCGATTCTAAATGGATTGACAGAGTTTACAAGCTCGATTTCGCCACTTTTTGCAATTTCTTTTACAATTTCTAAAGCTTCATCAAAGTTTCCTTCAATAGAAACGATTTCTGCACCATACATTACTGCTTGCGACAATTTACCTAATGCAATTTTACCTTCTGGTATTACGACGATAGCTTTTAAACCTGCTCTCGCTGCATATGCTGCTGCAGACGCTGATGTATTTCCAGTCGAAGCGCATATTACAATTTTCTTACCTTGCTCTTTTGCTTTTGTCACAGCCATTACCATACCGCGATCTTTAAATGAACCTGTCGGATTGGCACCTTCATACTTCACATATAAATCTATGCCTAGTATTTTAGACATATTTTCACAATGAATGAGTGGTGTATTTCCCTCGTTCAATGTTAATTTTGGTGTATTTTCATTTACTGGTAAATGTGCTTTAAACTCTTCTACTAATCCTTGCCATCTTCTCATTATAATTAAACTCCTTCTACTGGGTATACTTTGTCAACTTCGTATCCATGCTTAGTGATTAATTCTTCCGGTGATGATTCCAATCCAACTATAACAGCGGCATATGATTGATTATCGTAATTTGCAACTCTTAATGATCGGTGAAATGGTAATATTGCCTTTAACTCATTTTCAAAATTTTCAATTGAACCTTTGACATGATTCACTACTACAAAGAAATTGGATTTTTCTTTAATATTAATTTCTGCATCTGAATCCATCATTTCCCGTGTTTTATCTGTCTTTAATTCAAAATGTGGTGGCAATGTGTGTAAATCTGATTCAAAGAATAATGCTACATTCAATAAATCACTGACAACGGCACTACCTGTTGCTAAACTGCCTGCTCCTTTTCCATAAAACATCGTGTCACCAACGGCATCACCAATAACATAAATCGCGTTATATTCATCCTCTACAGCTGCTAATTGATGCTTTTTATCAATTAACGTTGGTTCTACCGATGCATTAACTTTGCCATTTTCATATATTCCCTTACCAATCAATTTAATTTTATACCCCAGTTGATCGGCTACATTAATATCAGTTAAAGTTACGCCACTAATTCCTCTTCGTTTAACGTCGTTTAATTTAATGACTTGGTTAAATGATAAATATGATGTAATGACAACTTTACGCGCTGCATCTACCCCTTCTACATCATCAGTTGGATCCGCTTCAGCAAAACCAAGTCTTTTCGCTTCATCAAGTGCTTCCTCAAATGTCGTTTGCTCTTTAGTCATTTTAGATAAAATAAAATTAGAGGTACCATTTAAAATTCCCATAAATTTTGAAATATTATTCGCATTCAAACCATTATTTATGGCATTTACGATCGGAATACCACCTGCTACACTCGCTTCAAACTTTAAAGCTACACCATTTTCTTCTGCTAAATCTTCTAAAAGTTTAAGATGTACTGCTAATAAATCTTTATTTGCGGTAATAACATGTTTTTTATTTTTAAGTGCTGTTCTTAACCAATCTACAGTTGGTTCAATTCCTCCCATGACTTCAACGATAATATCTAATGAATCATCATTTAAAATTTCATTAACATCTTCAGTTAAATGATATTGGCTAATATTTAGCGGTCTCTTTTTAGATTTATCTCGAACAAGAATATGCTTTATGACAATATCTTTATTTAATGTATCTTGAATTTGCTGTCGGTTCTCTTCGATGATTTTAACAACACCAGATCCGACAGTACCTAATCCTAATAATGCTATATTTAATTTTTTCATTTTATGTACCTCCGTTTGTGCTTTTGAGAAAAACAAATGTATTATTGAAAAACACTAGATGATAGTATAGTATAGAATTATTCTTTATTTTTGTAAAGTTCGTAATATTCAAAATATAAATACATAATATCATTCTTACTTACAAAACTGAATACAATTTTCTGATTTTTTAGAAAGGTTGGCATGCACTATGAAAGTTTCCAAATTCGGTGGTAGCTCCGTCTCCAATGCTACTCAAATTAAAAAGGTTTTAAATATTGTTAATTCTGATCCAGAGCGAAAGATTGTTATCGTTTCTGCTCCAGGTAAAAGACATGATAATGATATTAAAACAACTGATTTGTTAATCAGATTATATGAAAAGGTCATTAATCATCTTGATTATCATGATAAAAAAAGAGAAATTATTCAGCGTTATGATGATATTGTAAAAGAATTGCAAATGGATGAAAGTATTTTACGGACGATAGATGTGACTTTGGAACATTATATAAATCAATTAAAAAATGAACCAAAGAGACTATTAGATGCATTACTTTCTTGTGGTGAAGATTTTAATGCGCAATTGATAGCTTTATATAATAATAGTCAAGGTATACCAACAAAATATATATCACCGAAGGAAGCGGGTATTTTTGTTACTGACGTCCCACAAGAAGCACAAATATTAGATAGTGCTTACTCTGAAATTAAAAAATTAAGAGATTATGATGAAAAACTAATTATCCCAGGATTTTTTGGCGTATCTCATGAAGGATATATAGTTACATTTCCACGTGGCGGATCAGATATAACTGGCGCCATCATATCAAGTGGTGTTAGAGCCACAATTTATGAAAATTTCACCGATGTGTCTGGTATTTATAAAGCTAATCCAAATATCATCAAAGATCCTGAATTAATCGAAGAAATCACTTATCGAGAAATGCGTGAATTATCTTATGCTGGTTTTAGTGTTTTCCATGATGAAGCCTTACAACCACTTTATAAAGATCGCATCCCTGTGGTGATTAAAAATACGAACCGCCCTCAAGATAAGGGTACATTTATAGTGCATGATAGAGAAATAAATGCGAAAAATGTGATTAGCGGTATAAGTTGTGATAAAGATTTTACCGTTATTAATATCAAAAAGTATTTAATGAATAGACAAGTCGGCTTTACTAGAAAGATATTAGGTGTCTTAGAGGATAATAATATTTCATTTGATCATATGCCTTCAGGTATTGATACTATCAGTATCGTTATGCGTTCAAAACAAATTCAAAATAAAGAAACAAAAGTATTAAATGAAATTCGTCAAAAATGTGATGTTGATGAGCTAAGTATTGAGCATGATTTAGCAATATTAATGATTGTCGGCGAAGGTATGAATAAAGTCATCGGTACTGCAAATAAAATTACACATGCCTTAGCTGAATCAAAAATTAACTTAAAAATGATTAACCAAGGTGCTTCGGAAATCTCGATGATGTTTGGAATTCATGTAGATGATGCTGAAAAAGCTGTATTATCTACATATGAGTTTTGCTATCACGGGGTTGCATTAAAAAACTTGTGTGATAAAAACTAATATAAAAGCAATTCGTAACACATGTATTCAACTGCGTTATGAATTGCTTTTTCTTAATTATTTATTGTTCTCTGGATTGCATCCTTAATACGTTGCTCACCTACTACAAATTTTAAAATAAAAAATTGATAGTAGCTTAATGCATCTATGACTCGTTTATAATTGGAATAATGATGATACTGATGGTGTTGCATTAGATCATACATTAGAACGATCTCCGGTTTAATATAATCCACATCCCAATTTAAACTATGGAAGTATATGTTACTCTTAGGTATACGTATATTCGGATCCAATCTAAAAATCCATTCATCGTTTACTACATCATAAACGAAAATACTCATTATTGTTGTATCATCATATTGCACATAAACTTTTGCAATTTTTGAAAGTGATAAATCTTCTTTAGCTATTGCTTGATCTTGCTTATCTATGTATAGTAACGCATATGATTGCGGAATAACTTTCACAATATCACTTAAACGCTTACGTTCCACGCATATTTCAACAATAGAAGGTAATTTTAATTCATCATTTAAGAAAAGCTGCATGGCAACTTCACCGTGAAATTTAAATAATTGCGATGATGTTTTCATTAAATTGTCCACTAATTGTTCTTTAGCATTCATTTCATTCACTCTCAAATACACCTCCTAAGCAAGCGCTTTCACAAATATCATTATACATTTTAAAATTAATGAATTCAATCTTCAAAATACTATGAGTGACCTAATTCTGTCATTTAAATGACCGTTATAACATAAATTCGACATAAACTTGAATTCACGAATCTTTCACGTCATATTCATTGAACATCAATATCTGTCAGTTTATAATTTGATTATAACAATGATGAACTAAAATCAACTAATAAAAATGTGGGAAATTGAATAACAATTAATCTTTATTAATTATTATTGTATACAAAGTTAAAGAAGTCAAAAAGGATTGGTGAAAAAATGTCTTTTTATGTTGTACTTATCATTATCATTGTAGCATTAATTGGTATATTAGTTTTAAATCAAAGGTATAGTAATAGTAAAATAGATACCGAAGTTTATGCAAGAAAGCAACTTATTAAAAAGAACAAAGCATTAAGTGCAGAAAATGCTGAATTAAGAAGTCAAATGCTGAGTTCTAATAATGATGTTGGCCACCATGCATACAAAAATGCTAAAAGAGAATTACGCAAGATTTTAGATAGCTATCTCGAAAATGGTAAATTAAAATATTACGATATTATCGTTACAAGCAATTTAGCTACTAAACATCCGTTTTTCGAGTATGCACGTTCATTTGATTTTATCATTGTTTCAGATATCGGTTTAATAAACGTTGATGTAAAAAGCTGGGGTGAAAAAACATTTTATCACTTTGATGTACCTGATGAGCATGATACAGAAATAAGCAATAGTAATATTGAAAAAGTTGTCGGTCATTACATTAGCCAGCAATATCATGATCAGTTTAATTCATCAAGAAAGTCTATCTATACTTTTACAGAAACAGTTCAACCAAATCGTGTTATTTATGATTTTTATGATTATGATCCGTATCAATTAGCAGCAAATAATGCGAAAGCATTAAAGGATCATATTGAACAAAACTTTAACTTTAAAGTCCAAAGTACCGGTGTTATTTACTTTAGTGATGGTACAGTTAATATCATTCAAGGTTCTGAAGAAAGAGATAAATATGTTGATACAGTTTCAACAAAATCTTCGTTACGACGTATTATTAGCGAAGCCATAGAGCTATCTAAACACCCTTTAAATAAAGAACAGGTTGATCAAATCACAGCTATATTCAAGTAAAATCAAAGGCATAATAATCCATTACGCTCGATACGCACTATGGTTATTATGCCTTTAAATTATTTCTATATATAAATTTATGGTAATAATAAATCGATGCTTCAAGTATATTTTACTTTAATATATATAATCACCTATTTAATTATTTACTCCAAATATTTAATTTCTGTTGTTTAGCTTTATTTTGTGCTTCTATAAATACATTTCTATATTTGCCATTTGGTGAAAAATACTTCTCTCTAGCAAGTCCCTTTTCCACTAATTCCTTATTGTACATACGATCTTTACTTATCCATACATACGCCAATGTTCTACCATAGCGATCTTGTTTTTCTTTATCATATTCTAAATAAACATCTTGATTTGTTAATGTCTTCTTACTATAATTTGATGCTTCTTTGCCAAATGGTTGTACAGGCGTATTCGGTTTCACCGTTTCTGGCGTATCAACCCCTATAAGCCTAACTTTAATTTCTTTACCATTTTGATTTGCAATAAATGTATCACCATCCACAACTCTTTGAACATGTACTTTATCTTTACCATTTAAATCTTGTACAGTTTCATGATTCGTCCCCTTTTTGAAAGGACCCGTATGATTCATAAATTGAAATGCTAATACACCTACAATAATGATGGCTACCACAATCATAGCAAGCGATTTATTTGACTTCATATTGCCACCTACTTCTCTTTTTTCATTCCGATTAATCATATAAAAGTTAAGAAATATCGTCAATAGCCATATCTACATATTTCAATATTTTGGAAAGCTATAGCATGATATAATGTTATTGTTAAGGAGTGAAAATAAATGAACATTTCAAATGAAAATACAGTCACATTAATTGCAGTAATTATCGCAATTATCATTGGTATTTTCCTACAAATATTTTTCAAATTACCATTAATAGTGACGGCAGTACTATCTATTTTATTGGGTATCTTTGTAGGCTTTATCGTTTACTTGATTGTTTCGTTTTATAATAAGCGAAAAAATTAGTTAACAAATCTAAATTGCGAGTACCAAAATAAAAGTATTGAGTAAGATTTTGATTATTGACTCACTTTCCAAGTCTCTTAAATCAAAACACTCAATACTTTTTTGTTTGTATTTAGATCCAGCCTTTTTCATTTGCCTTTTTCCAAGCATCAAAACGATTATCTGCAAATAATTTATCAATTATAACAGATGTATAATTTCTAACTGTTCCATCTGTCAAAAATAATTTTTCACTTATTTCTTTACTACTTAAACCATTGCCAATTTCCCTTAATACAATTTGTTCTTTGGGCGTTAATGGGTTTTTATCTACAAAAAATGAAGTCATCAATGTGGCGCTATATTCTTTCTCTCCGTTATTTACTTTATTAATGGTTTCCACCAATTCTTCTATAGAACGTTCTTTTAAAACATATGCATCCACATCATTCACAACTGCTTTTTCAAAGTATCCCGGTCTTTTAAAAGTTGTTACAATAATCACTTTAATATTCAAATGCTTTTTTCTAATTTCCGCTAAAACTTCAAGTCCAGTCATGCCTGGCATTTCTATATCTAAAATAACAACGTTAGGATTATATTCTTCAATAAGTTTCATTGCATCGAGACCATTATCAGTATCTGCTAAAATTTCAAAATCACCATGTAGTTTAATTAATTGAACCATTGCCTGTCGTAACATATTTTGATCTTCTGCAATAATTAAAGATGTCATGCTATTCCTCCTGTTGAGATTTCAATGATTATTTTAGTTCCATTTGTTGAGTCGACTGCTAAAGTTCCATTTAAATGTTGTACACGCTGTGAAATACTTTTCACCTCACAATCACTATCGATACCTTTGCCATCATCTTCAATCATAAGCAGTAATTTATGATTGTTTACAGTTTTTAATTTACCATGAACTTTTGAAGCATTTGCATGTTTAATAACATTATTTATCGCTTCACGCGTAATCATAACTAACATAGATTGTTTAGTAGGACTTAATACTTGCGCTAATTCTTTATTTTCAAATGTAAAATCAATATCAGCATCTTTTAAAACTTTACGTATACTATCAATCTCTTCAATAAATGATGGTAATTTTACATCATCAATAATTTCTCGAACTTTGTTCAATGATTCACGAGATAATTTATTAATTGCTAATAATTCAGCTTTTACTTTTTCTACATCAGCATCTATTAGTTTATAAGCTAATTCTGATTTTAATGATAAACTTGCAAACACATGCCCTAACGTATCATGTAAGTCTTGACCAATTCTATGTCGCTCTTGTTCAGCAATTAATGTATTAATATGTCTATTTTTTTCTGCTATTTCTTTTTGATATTCACGGTTTTTCATTTTTTTAAAATTATCTAGCATTATTAACGATATAACGACATAATAAACCATCATTGCAACAAAATAGTTGTTATACAATAAGTACGTTATTATTGTACATATAATCATTGTTAGTATGAAAAGATTAGTTGCCGTTTTTTTAACATTATTTTTAAAAGTAAATGGAACGGCAAAAGCACTATAAAAGAAAAACAAACTTAGCATTGGATGTACACTGAAAACAAAATAACAAATAATAAAATAATGAATAATCAACAAAATGTAAAACATTAATGTATTAAGTCTATTATTTACTATAACTAATATAAGATACGACAACGAAAAGACAATGACTGATATAATATACAACCATTTGGGACCATATACTTCATTAAAAAATATACCGGCAATAGGAAAAATCAGATAAAGTATAGACGATATTTCAGCAATTGAAGTATCTTTTAAAAATTTCATATTTTATTCCGCCCTTTTAAAATGACTAATACAATATACTGCTATTATACTCCCTAAAGCATACAAGAGTATTATAGCAAATGATATTAAATTGATATGATGATTTGAAGCAATATCTACACCTAGTTTACGCAAATGATAGCTCGGTAAAACATGAGCAACATGTTGAAGCCAATTTGGAAATGTGTTTATCGGAAACCACAATCCACCTAATACTGCTAAACCAATTGTTACGATATTAGCTAAAGCACTTGTTTTTTGAATATCATTTAACAAAGAAAATAATATGCCAAAAGTTATTAATAGAGACGCACCTAACCATAAAAATATTCCTGACTCTAACCATTGAACTGCACTCATTGCAACACCTTTATAAAAATGTCCAACCATAAAAATAACTAATATCGCTATTGCAAATTGCAGCATAGTTTTCACTACTTTTGAAATATAATAACTAGTAAAAGTAAATGGTGTTACCATTAATCTTTGGCGCCATTCATTTTGTTTTTCATTAATAATATCTAATGGAAAAGTTAGTAAACTAAAACTTAACAAACTATAAACCGTCATACTATACATATACTCTTTATAAAATTTAGGTTTAACATCTTCCGGCAATTCCAATATCGAAGTAAATAATATATAGAATATAACAGGAAATAAAATAGATAATATTAATGTTGTTTTTTTACGCATTATAACTTTAAATTCGATTTTCAAGTAACTTAGTATCATAATTAGATCCCCTTTGCTTTTTATTGTTGAAGTATGAATCAACAATTGAGACTTTTTGTATTTCAATATCATCCAAATTAATATGAAGTTGTTGAAGATATAAAATCGTATCATTTACATTTGAAGTAATAATTTTGATAGTGCCATTATGATTTTTTTGAATAACTAAATCATCTTTATCTAGTTTTAACTTTCTTATATATTCATCGGATAACGTAATCTGAGATTGCTGATTGGTTCTAATATGTGACGTTGAATCATTAAGTATTATTTCTCCATTTTCAATGAGAATAATTTTGTCTGACATACGTTCGACTTCTTCAATATAGTGCGATGTATAGAGTATCGTTCGATTATCTTCTTTTAAATTTTCAATAATTGACCAAAAATATTCTCTAATTTCTATATCCATAGTCGATGTTGGTTCATCTAATAAGATCAATTGTGGTTGTCCGATTAAAGATAATACAAAATCGAGTAATCGTTGTTGACCACCAGAAAGTTTATTTACAAATTGGTTCAGTTGACTAGAATCAAATTTCGTCAGTTCTATTATTTCTTCCAATGGTAATGGATTTTCGTAAAATGATTGATATAAGTTGATAATCTCAATAACTTTTAATTGATCTGGAAACATCGTTTTTTGGAACATTATACTGCGATTTTCACTTTGTAATAACTTGTCTTTATCAAATATCTCACCAGAATTAGCATTAACATTACCAATTAATATATCAATTAACGTTGACTTTCCAGCACCATTTTTTCCAATTAAAGCGATACATTTACCTTGTTCAATATCGAACGAAATATTTTTTAGAACACATCTTTTATTAAATGACTTGTTGATATTAGATATTTGAATCAATTTAATCACCTCTATTTTTTTCTTAATTTAATATTAGTAAATTTATTAGATTTAAAATAGAACACTTTGTCATAGATTTGAAATGACAAATGTCATTATTAGATTTACATAATATATTTATCGTTATTTTAATTTTGGGCAAAATAAAAAGAGCCTCTATAATCGAGACTCCTTACAAATAAATTATAAAATTGGCGAAACTAATTTTGCTAACGATTCTTTGAATTTAACAGACAGCGGTCTATTGGCATATGATTCTTTGGTTAGTTGTTTTGATTTTGTAATATCATGTTCATAAGCCACCCTTAAATCTTTAGCAAGATTTTCATCATATACAAAGGCATTTACTTCAAAATTTAATTCAAAACTTCTAAAGTCCATATTTGCTGTGCCCACTGATACGATTTCATCATCAATTAAGCACATTTTAGAATGTATAAATCCATTTTCATACGTATAAATTTTAACACCACTTGATAATAAGTCAGAGGCATTTGAAAATGTCGCCCAATATACTAATGGATGATCTGGCTTACATGGAATCATTAAATGTACATCTACACCTGATTTAGCAGCAATTTTAATGGCATTTATATATGAATTATCCGGAATGAAATATGGTGATTGTAAATATACAGATTTCTTTGCACTCATAATCATTTTTGTATAACCGTATTCAATTTGATGCCAGTCACTAGCCGGGCCACTTGCAGCTATTTGAATTGGTGAATTGCCCAATGGTCCGTTCTTTTTAGGGAAATACTTAACATCATATTCAAATTGTGGACGGTGCGCTTGCGAATTCCAGTCTAAAATAAATCGCAACTGCAGTGCATCAACCGCATCCCCTTGTATACGTAAATGCGTATCTCTCCAATATCCTAATTTTCCTAATCCTAGATATTCATCACCAATGTTAAATCCTCCGACATAACCTAGTTGACCATCGATTACGATGATTTTTCTATGATTTCTATTATTCATTCTGAAATTCAATAACGGTAATTTTGAAGCAAAAAATGCTTCAACTTCTCCACCTAACGATTTAAAATGATCAAAATTTGCCATCTTAACATTTTTAGATCCAACATCATCATATAATATTTTTACTTCTAGACCTTGTTTCAATTTTTCTTCTAAAGCATGTAAAATTCTTTTACCTAAACCATCTAAAGCGAAAGTATAGTACTCTAAATGGATATATTCTTTTGCATTTTTAATATCTTTTAAAACTTGATCATATAAATCATTTCCATCAATGAAATGATCAACTTTATTATTTTCAGTTAAAAAACCATCTTGATCCATCAAAAGCATACGTACTAAATCATGATGTTTTTGAACTTGTTTGTTATCAGTACCATAATTACCTTTATCAAAGCTTTCTATTTGTTGTTTTAAAAGTCCATCGAAATCCGTTAACACGTTACCATTGTTTTTATTCAATTTGCGTGCCGAAACGGTTCTACCAAAAAACAAGTAAAGAATAAAACCAATCAATGGTAAGACAAAAAGTACAAATAGCCATGCCCAAGTTGAACTCGCTGTACGCCTATTTCTTTCTAAAAAGATAATAATAAAAGCCAATACTAAATTAATGATGAATCCAATGGCTAAAATAATAGTAAATAACGTTCCTAAATCGTTTGAAAATGTAAATCGCATAGTCTTTTCTCCTATAAAGAAAGGCACAAAAAAACATTTTGCACCTTTCACGTCATATTATTTATTCACAGATAAAGTTAAAATTGCATTGAATTCTTCTTCATTATTTGGGAATGTTCTTTCTTCTATTTCTTTAATAGTAATATTTACTAATTTTAAATTTGTAGCTTCTTCAGAACTTAAAAAAGCATTAATGTTTTTTTCTAATAACTCTAAAGTCTCAGCTGTAAAAGTTTTAAGTTTAATTTGTTCCATTTAAATCCCCTCTTTTCTCTATTTCCTAAATCATAGAACTTTTAACAGTAAAATTCAATCATTAATACATGTGTTCCAGCATGAAAAGTCGCTGTGATAAAAAATTAATTAATTTTCATAATGTATTGTTTGATGTATAATATATTTATTCAACTTCGCGATAATGCGATACAAACTTTAACCATTCATAATACATTTTAAATATCGAACTAGTTTTGAAATTGGTTTATCTTATTAAAATGTTGATATTAGTTTTAGGGGGAAATGTAGTGATTTCATTCGAAAATGATTATTTAGAAGGTGCTCATGAAAAAGTATTAAAACGATTAGTAGATACAAATCTTGTACAAGCTTCGGGATATGGCTTTGATCAATTCACAGCTCAGGCAATTGAAAAGATTAAAGATACAATTGACTGTCCAAATGCTACAATTCGTTTTTTAGTAGGTGGAACACAAACCAATCAGGTTGTTATTAATTCAATGTTAGAAAGTTACGAAGGGGTCATTTCAGCAGACACTGGTCATGTTGCTGTGCATGAGGGCGGTGCAATTGAATATAGTGGACATAAAGTAATTACTGTACCCTCTAAGGAAGGAAAAGTTAGTGCTTCAGATGTTGAAACTTACATGGAGACATTTAAAAGTGATTTTAAAAAGGACCATATGGTATTCCCAGGAATGGTATATATTTCTCATCCTACAGAATATGGCACATTATACTCTAAATCAGAATTGGAAGAGTTATGCAAAGTATGTAAGCAATATCAGCTTCCATTATTTATGGATGGTGCACGATTAGGGTATGGATTGATGAGTGACCAATCAGATATGACTATTAAAGACATCGCTAAATATTGTGATGTATTTTATATAGGTGGTACGAAGATAGGTGCATTATGCGGGGAAGCCATTGTTTTTACGAAAAATAATGAACCGAAACAATTTACCACTCGAATCAAGCATCACGGTGCCCTTTTAGCAAAAGGACGGTTAACAGGCATACAATTTTTAGAATTATTTACGGACAATTTATATTTTAATATAAGCAGACATGCTATCGAAATGGCAAATAAGATGAAAGACGGGTTTAAAAATAAAGGCTATCGTCTTTACTTTGATTCTCCAACCAATCAACAATTTTTTATTTTAAGTAACGAGAAAATAGCAGAGTTAGAACAAAAAGTTAAATTTGCTGTTTGGGAAAAATACGATGATCAACATCGTGTTGTTAGATTCGCAACCAGTTGGGCGACAACCGAAGAAAATTTAAATAAACTATTAGAATTAATCTAATAATGCTGTTATATGTCATCTGGTAAATCATTTATTAATTAATTAAGATCAGTTGAGTAGATGTGTTTATTTATATATGAAACTGCTCATTTGTAGCCGTTGATGATATAAAATTACATTATTCCAAAACAAGGTACTACAGATTATTGAGTATCTTGTTTTATTTTATATATTTAAAAATGTTAATTTGTGCTGTATTTACTTTAATTTGACGACATTTGAGAAGTATTATGATGGTTGTAGTTATTTTATGAAAGTAATGTATTAACAATCGAATTACTAAGTCTATATTGGTAGGAATATCGATGTTTAGTTTAAATGGAATGCACTATTTAAGTTTTTAATATGGAGATGTTTGTGACTTTTCGATGATTAAGATTTTTATAGGTGTGCATCATTTCAAATAAACTTTGTGTTTAAAATTGAGCTTAGGAAATCGATAGGTTTAGATGAGGATATTGTTGAAGTTATGTGTCTTGTATCCTTAGTTGTTATAAAAGCGCAAAAAATAGCACCGCTTTCTCTTTATCTGTGTAGAAAGGATGCTATTATTGTAAAACAATAGTTTTAATTTTATTTTCTGATATATCATATGTAATTCTACCTGTATCAATTTCTATCGAATTATAACCATCAAAATTATCAACTTTATCATCAAAGTCTATCACTTTTCCAATTAATATTTTATTATTAGTAAGCGTTAATTTGACTAATTTGCCTATGTATGACTGTAAATTCATATTTAATCACTCCTTTTTAATATACGGAACTACATGAAAACCAGTTTTAGAATAATGAACCTTACCTAATTTCGTTTCAATATATTTACCATTCACATAAGATTTACCTATTATCTTTTTATAATCTATAACTTGTTTTATTCTAAAATTCCCTTCATCATCAAACAAAACTGGAATATCAATAAATTCTTTTTTAGTCATCTTTTCACTTTCATTAGAATCTATTATAGTATAACTTGGTAATAAAGATGAATTATTTTTCTTATTATTATATTCATTTGTGCATAAAATATGACGCTTTTGCTTAACATTATTCAATTTCATCGTCATTTTACCATTACTTATCATTTCAAGCATTTCTTTTTTAGCTTTTTGTAGAAAGGATGCTATTTTGTAATTATTTTAATAATCTAATACTTTTTATCTCAGTTTCATCAAACGAATAAACAGCAAAATCAGTCTGTATATCTACAACAAGATTTCCTGTTTCGCTCTCGAATTCATTTTCATAGTCAGTTACAAACCCTTCGTATTCTTCATTATTCAAAAGCGTGATAATAACATCTTTACGATATGCATCTTCAATTCTCAATACTTTTCACCTACTTATCAATATAAGGTACTATATGAGCACCTGTCTTCGAATAATGCACTTTTCCCTTTCTGGTTTCAATATACACATTTTCGATATGTATTTTTCCAATAATTTGATTAAAATTAATAATCTCTTTCAAATCAAATCGCTCATCACTTAATATTAGATTGCCTGTTGACATTTTTTCTCTTAACAATTCATTCAATAAATCTATAGAAAGTATTGTATAGCTAGGCAATTTCTTATTATTTAAAATGGCTCTTTTTTTATTTTCATTATATAGGTGATGACCTAACATATATCTATTTTATTTTCCGCAATTTATTTCTATTTTTATTTTACCATTTTTAATCATTTCTTTCATCTGGTTTTTAGCTTTTTCCTGTAATTATGCTTCTTTTACTTCTACTTGATATTTACCTTCACGCTCTTTAAAGAACTTGTCCCGCCAATTGCCAACATGTGGCACTGTGGTACTTCTACACCAAGGATGCATAGGTGGCGCATTCACACCTGGTATCATATCTTTAACTTTAAATATTTTTCCGTTAAGTGAATGACATAATTTAGATGTTTTACTATCTATTTTGGCAACATATTTATATTCGCCATCTTCACCAAGTTCTTTTAAATATGTTAACTTTTGTGCTTCTGCATTTTCAGTAAATAGTTAAAAAAGCGTATAAAAATAGCACCACTTTCTCTTTATCTGTCTAAAAAGGATGCTATTTATCTTTTGAATTTGAATTCTTTTTCGCTTTTTCTATACTTTCAAATTCTTCAACTAATTCTTTAAAAGATTCACTCAATTCTTTTGCAGTTACATTTCCATCTAATTGTGAATCTAACATAATTAAAATCATCTCACTTTATATTTAATCATATTTATACTATAAAGTTTTTTCAATAATTTTTCAATATGGCTATCATTAATGATATTAATATGCGTAAAATATTTAGCACAAAATTTACTCACTATTTTACCATGAAACCTATTTGACTTGGTAATAAATTTTACTTGTCCCTTATTAGTAACGATTGTCATTGATTTTATTGATGGATGCTTAAAAAATGTAAATAAATCATATTCTGAAAATCCTGACTGTCCAGGATGGTTATGTAACATAACAATTGAATTCGGTTTACTGTTAAATAATAATTCGGTTGCTTGTTACCCTGGCACAAAAGATACACTATCTTGATTGACATATACTTTTGTAAATTTACCATCTTTTAACAAATAAGCTACTTCATTGCTATCATTGTTTTCCATGAGATATACCTCCGTTTATAGTCTGTCGACTGATATTCCATACTTGCTTTTAAAATGTCATCAGCACGTTTTGGACAATAAAAAATAACCTTCACATTTGAAGGTTAAAATTTTTAAAGTAAACTTTCTTTATCCCCATGCTACGAGTTCAGATTCAGGAAATAGCCCTTTACTAGTATTTATGTATATTCTGTCTATGGCATGAATAAAATAATTATCTCTTGTATTTTTTTCTAAACTAGATTTTTCAGCATTGATAACTTCAAGACTATCTATATCCATTTGAATAATACCAGGCTTAATATTTTCATCATTATTAGGAAAATATTTATATGTAACACTTTTATCATTAATTTCTTTTATTTTTAATATTAGCAATCATTTCCACCTCTAATTAATTAAAATACTATAATTATATTTTATTTCTGTAAGTTTATGTGCCTCTATATAGTGTAAATTATACTTATTCATTAGATAGTGTTCAAGAGCTTCATGTTTCTACATTATTATATCCATTTTTTTAATATTTTTCCCTTCTCTTAAACGTTGCCAACTTTGAGCCATATAAAAGTCAGGATCAAATTGTTTAAATCCACTTTCTAATAAATACTTATTTTCAAATATATGTTCATAAACTCTTTGAATTAAATTTTTATTTATATTAGTATTTTTAGCAATTTTAGAAATCTCTATCTGTTTATCTCGATTTCTAACTGAATTATAATAAATTTGAGCATGTCTGTTCCTTTTGATACCGTATTCATCACTTTTATTATTAAGTGCACCTGATTCAATAAAACAACCTTCTACTTGATATTTACCTTCACGCTCTTTAAAGAACTTGTCTCGCCAATTGCCGACATGTGGCACTGTGGTACTTCTACACCAAGGATGCATAGGTGGCGCATTCACACCTGGTATCATATCTTTAACTTTAAATATTTTTCCGTTGAGTGAATGACATAATTTAGATGTTTTACTATCTATTTTGGCAACATATTTATATTCGCCATCTTCACCAAGTTCTTTTAAATATGTTAACTTTTGTGACTCTTCTTTTTCAACGAATAATGAAAAAAGCATATAAAAATAGCATCGCTTTCTCTTTATCTGTGTAGAAAGGATGCTTTAATACCATGCTATTTTATAATTTTCGGGAAATTCTTGCTTCTCGATAAAGTCTCTTACTACAGAAAAAGACTTATTACGATATAACATAAAATATTCTTCATTTTCTATTTCAGATAATGAGAAATCTATAACCTCTGCATCTTTTTTATTAAAAGTTACTGAACCTTTACCGTTACTTATATCATCTTCAGGTATATATTCATATATTATAACCTGTTCATCTTCTTTCAATTTTATTAATGTAAGCATTTAATCCACCTTCTTTTTTATAAAAATTGAATAATCGTATTTTTTTGATACAATTTTATGTGCATAATCATAGTTGAAATTATACTTATTCATCAAATAATGTTCAAGCGCCTCATGACGCAGCAGTATTAAATCTTGTTTTTTATTGTTTTTCCTTCTCTTAAACGTTGCCAACTTACTGCGATATTATATTCTGGATAATAACTTAAAATCGAATAATTCACTTTGAACATAACAACTCACTCCTTGTATAGTGGTGAAGCAAGTATTATTATTAAATTGTAGGAGGGAAAGTCCCTCCTGACTGATTAACGCTCGAATGTCCATTCAATCTTTATAAAGTAGAGATTTATTAAGATTAACAATTTGGTACATTTGAGCTTTTTTATTTCCTTCACTCGCACCTTCTTAAACTTATATGTTCATTATACAAATATAAAAAGCTATAACAATTTAATGAAAATGCCCCCTTCGAAGTCGACATTGAAAAAATGAAAACTTTGAAGGGAGCATTTCAAGACGATCCATTCCAATCTTTTTTATCATTTAAAACTTAACACTTATTTTCCCTTATTCGATGCTAATTTCGTGCAATAAATTCTAAATGAAACGACATACTCCTTTTTCACAAATTGGAATCTACTATTTTTGTATTTTAATTATTATAATATCCATTCACCATATGATTTTTATTAATAGTTAAATCAAATAAACATAGCTTGATTAATTTATACATTAGTTAAATTACAAAACTTTATTGGCATATTCATATAATTTTTCTGTTGTATTCAGGGTTAGATTATCTACTTCGCGTTTGCCCTGTCTTAATTGTGAAAGTACGTATTGAGAAACTCCAGTTTTTTTAGAAATTTCATATCCTGTTAAATTACTTTCAATTAATTCAATTATTTTTTTCTTGTATTCTGACATTTTTTCATCTCCATATCTGTACAATGTTTTCTGCTTTTTTTCGAAATTCTGTGAACTTAACGTATTTTTTATCTATAAATGATTTTATTATTTTTCTATTCATTAATGGCTATCATCACTTCATAATAGTTAAATTTTATATTTTCAATTTTTGTTTCTACATATTAACGACTTTTCATCATCAATTACTTTGTCAAAGATAAACGATTTGTCTTGTATACCTTACGCCTTTTACAAAACTTCAATGTTTAGTATTCATTGAAGTTTACAGCCACTTCTAAAGTTTAACCTTTTATGTATTTTTATTAGATTAGTGTCTTTCAATATTCAAACTACTAACTCCAGTAGTCTATTAAATTTGAGATATTGAGATATCTTTAGAATTTAATTTTTCCGGAGTCATATAGACTTCTCAAATACTATACATTTATTTCATAATTTTGAACCCTAATATTACTAAAATAATTATAAACGTCCCTATTAAAAATTCTATTTTCTCTTTTTTATTTGTTTTTCGCACTTTAATAGTCATCTTCATTTTACTAATGGTGAGAAAGTAATATTTTATTCAAAGAATATGACTTCATATTAAATCAAACCTCACATTCTTATTAGATTGCAAATTCAATAGTCCTACCAGAATTGAAATCAAAACATTCAAACTATTTTATCGTTTTAACTTCCTCGACCATTTTCACCTCCTTATAATCTATATAAATTATGTTTACCACACGATTCTTTACACTCGAAAAATTAATTTTGTTAAGAAACATTTAGCCATGTAACTTTGTAATAAAAACATTTTCAAATAAATGTACCAAAAACTTTCATGAAATAAAGTATACTTTTCAAATCTATTAATTTTAGAATCATAAAACCAAATGCTATATTACAATATAATTATCACAAATCATCATATATGCCAATTACACAATTTAATATAAAAAATTGTCAATGAAAAATTATGTGCATAAACATTATTACAAAATATGTATAGTATAGAATACTGCATTAAAGTTAACTTATTTACTGTGTTCAGCCTTTTATATCATCGCTTAAAGATCATTCAAGATTTAATGGCAATGATAATTTCATAATATGCATTTTTGATTATTTAACCATGTACAATTTCTAAAACTAAGAGATTATCTTATTGAGGTGGACAAAACGTGGACAGACAACCATGAAATCATTAGAAATTTAATTTCTTGTCCACCTAACCTAACAAAATATTTTTGTTAACATTCTGTTTTATTTTCTAATGTTCTTTGATATTCATATAACTTGATTATCGTTTTAAATTTAGCTTCTTTTATTTTAGTTTTACCTACCTTTAAATCAGTAACTGTTTGACGTGGTACACCTGAGTTTTTTGAAATACTATATGGTGTATTGTTAGTTAATAACTTTTCTATTTCACTTATAATAGTTTCAATCTCATTCATTATTAATCACACTCTCTTTCTATTTATAATTATAATAATCCTAATGCAGTAACTACGTTTAGCAATACATTGTTTTTTTCTAGTTGCCAAACTAGTTAATTCATAAACTAATACCTAATAGTATTGGCGTTTTTTTTATATATTGATAAAATTTCTTGTCTCCATCTATTCTATATTATATTATTTGATAATTTTTTATTTATATTCACATTAAGTTATCCATATTTAATATACTTTAAAATTAGATGACTTAAAAGGCTCACTCCATGATATTTCAAAAATATGGCCTTATTTTAATCTTCAATCATTATTTCTAATTGTTTTTGGTAATTATAGAGTTTTTCCGCTGTTTCTAAAGTTAAATTATTCACTTTTCTTTTCCCGCTTCTTAATTCACTTATACCACCATAAGAAACATCAGTGTCTTGATTAATTCTATAATTAGATATTGATTTATCATTTAGTAATTTTTCTATTGTATTATAAATTTCTTTAAACTGGTTCATAATTTTTGTCAAAATGAAAGAATAATTTATTTTTTTCTAGTTAAATTAATAATAAATAATATTAAAGTTGCAATGTTAAGATAGAGAGTTAATTTTTTCCTTAATTCTCTTGTCATAAATACCACCTCCCTATTTAATGTGGTAAAGGTCTTTTGCCCTTTACCTTTTTAAAAGAACGATTTGATAAAATTAAGTACTTGAATTATTAAGCTCGTCACAGCTATTCGAAATTTAATTTTGCTATTCGTTCTTTTTCTTTAACCATTCTTATCATTTTTTCTCCTTTCCTCTTTATAGTTATTTAACATTCCACAAATTGGGGTAAGTGACATGTTGAACTCCCATATCCACTGGCAAGATTTATAATTTGTAATTCTAAAGTATAATAGCCTATATTTTTCAAAATCTCTTTTTTTATGATTAACATCCCTCTAAGTGCACCTAAAGGTTTTTATGTAATGTATTAAATATTTCCATTTATACATATACATCTTGTATAAAAAGAAAGAACTCCATATATACTCAAAAGGTATACTGAAGCTCTATATATTATATAAAATTATTATACTATTTTGAAAAACATAAGTAAATCACTAAACATGATTTCTTTCACTTTTAGAAAACTTTTAATACTATAAAAGCACCCACTCAGTCACTAGTTTGGGCAGTTATTGTATGCCTATTGAACTCAATGCTTATATTACAATACCTTTTTCGCATATTCATATAAGATCTTTGCATTCTTTAAGCTTAAATTTTCTATTCTTCTTTCTCTACGGCGCATAGCATTAATATTACCGTAACTTATCCCAGTATCTTTATTAATTTGATAACTCGATATCTCTTTGTTTTCTATCAATTCTTTGATTGTATTGAATATTTCATCATAGCAATTCATAAATTAGATGAGGCGAAATTTTTAATTTTTTAGAATATCAATAGTAGTATAACTAAAATGAAAATACCGATCGATAAACAAAAAGATATTTTTTGTTTTGTTTCTCTTTTCATATAGTATTACCCCCTTAATAATGCGTAGTAAGGTCCCTCTTTTCGGGGTCTTACCTTAGAACGTTCTGCAAATGAATTCGATGAGAAGTAATATGAATATGGCTATTTTCAAGTAATACTCAACGTTTTCGCGACGTTCTTTTATCGCCTCATCTCATCACCTCCAAATATATTAAAATTCATGTGAACTAAAATATAAAATGGTCTTCCCCAGCTTTAAAAAAATAAATACATAAAACATTTACTTGACCAAAACTTGACCAAATCCATTTTTTAACAAAAGTGGTCAAGTGAAATCCCATCTTTCCAAATCAAAAAAGAGCTAAAGCAAAATGCTCTAGCCCTTGATATTACTGATTTCCCATCATTGTTTAGCGTATTAATATTGCTTCATGTACTGATCTCTTTCCCATTCAGAGACTTGAGTTCTGTAGTAATCCCATTCAATTGATTTTGAATTAATAAATTGATTATAGATATGATTTCCTAAAGCTTTTTTAATAACTTCATTTTCACGCATTGCTTTTAATGCAGTATAAAGTGTTGAAGGTAAGTCTTGAATGCCTACTGCTTCACGTTCTTCACGGTTCATTTCGTAAATATTTTGGTTAACTGGTTCTGGAACTTTTAATTTATTTTTAATACCATCTAGTCCAGCTTCTAAGATTGCAGCTAACGCCATGTATGGGTTTGCAGCTGGATCTACTGAACGTACTTCGATACGAGTAGATAATCCTCTTGAAGATGGTACACGGATTAATGGTGAACGGTTTTTACCACTCCATGCAATATAACATGGTGCTTCATAACCAGGTACTAAACGTTTATATGAGTTTACTAACGGGTTACATACAGCAGTAAATCCGCGTGCATTTTTAAGCACACCTGCTGTAAATTGATATGCAGTTTCCGTTAAGCCCATTTCAGTATTTGGATCAAAGAATGCATTTTCTTTACCTTTGAATAATGAAACGTTAAAGTGCATACCGCTACCATTCACACCGAATAATGGTTTAGGCATAAATGTTGCGTGTAAATTATGTTTACGTGCGATTGTTTTAACAACCAATTTAAATGTTTGGATATTATCACATGCTGTAACAGCATCTGCATATTTAAAGTCAATTTCATGTTGACCAGGGGCAACTTCATGGTGACTAGCTTCAATATCGAAGCCCATATCCTCTAATTCTAAAACAATATCACGACGACAGTTTTCACCTAAATCTGTAGGTGCTAAATCGAAATATCCACCATCATCATTAAGTTCTAAAGTTGGTTCCCCTTTTTCATCCAACTTAAACAAGAAGAATTCTGGTTCAGGCCCTAGGTTAAAGTCTGTGAAGCCTAAATCTTCCATTTCTTTTAATACACGTTTTAAGTTTGCACGAGGATCCCCTTCAAATGGTGTTCCATCTGTTTTATATACATCACAAATTAAACGTGCAACTTTACCTTGTCCAGCAGTCCATGGGAAGATTACCCAAGTATCTAAATCTGGATGTAAGTACATATCTGATTCTTCGATACGTACGAAACCTTCGATAGAAGAACCGTCAAACATCATTTCGTTATCAAGTACTTTTTCTAATTGGCTTACAGGCACTTCAACATTTTTAATTGTTCCTAAAATATCAGTGAATTGTAATCTTAAATATCTTACATTTTCCTCTTCTGCAAATTTACGAATGTCGTCTTTAGTGAAAGTACGTTTTGGCATTTTAAAATCCTCCAAATTTTATTTAATAAATCGGGATAAATCACCACGATTTATTGGCAAAGTTTCTCCAATAGGCTTTTGCGTGGCATCTACAATCATCTTTTTTCTTATCTCTTGTTCATCTGTTGTTAAATGCTCTTGTGAGTCATAAATGATTTGTTTAATCCCTTTGATATTAAATCCTTTTTCTAATAATGATTTAATTTCTAGTAATCTTTCCAAATCATTGAGTGAGAACAGACGTTTTTGACCTTCTGTTCTTTCAGGTTTGATGAGTTCATGTGTTTCATAGTAACGTATTTGCCTTGGCGTTAAATCCGTTAACTTACTTACTACACTCATAGAGAAGACAGCCATATTTCGTCTGATTGCATCATTCGATATCATTGTTCCTCTCCTCTACTTTTGAACTTGTTAATAACTTATCATAATTTTTTTAGGATTTCAAAAATATGTCAGGTTTTCTAACATAAAGCTTAAAACATTGATATAACTGCGATTTCGACTTCTAAAACGACATAAAACAATCTACAGCTAAAATATTTTTTCAATTTTTAAAAATAATCTGATAAATCTCCGCAAAAAATTTCACCCAAAACACATTATCATTTAGGGTGAAATTTAATCTATTATATAAGTCCTTGTTCTTTCAACTGATTAACAGCTCTTGTCACAGCAATTTTAACGTGTTCATATGTTAATCCTCCTTGAACATATGCTTCATAAGGAGGACGAATAGGTCCATCTGCAGATAATTCAATCGATGAACCTTGAATAAACGTACCAGCTGCCATAATAACATCATCTTCGTAACCAGGCATATAACTAGGTTCTGGACTAAAATGTGCATTAATTGGGGATGCGTGTTGAATACTTTGACAAAATGAAATCATTTGTTCTTTCGTTTCAAATTTAACTGTTTGAATTAAATCAGTTCGTTTTTCGTAGTACTTCGGCGTTGTGTTCATATTCATTTTTTCTAAAAATAAACTAGTAAACAATGCACCTTTAAGACTCTGACTGACAACGTGTGGTGCTAAAAAGAAACCTTGATACATTTCAAGCAATGCATTTAATGATGCACCCGCTTCTTTACCAATACCAGGTGCTGTCAATCTATAACCACATCGTTCAATTAAATCTTTTCTACCAGCAATGTATCCACCAATCTTAGCTAAACCACCGCCAGGGTTTTTAATTAATGATCCTGCTATTAAATCGGCACCACATTCTATAGGTTCACGTCTTTCAACAAATTCCCCATAACAGTTATCCACAAATATTAAAATATTAGGATGCACGTTTTTCAACCTAGTAATTACCTTTTCAATTTCATCTAGCGGAATTGAAGGTCTTTGATCATAGCCTTTCGAACGTTGAATCGCTATTACTTTGGTGCGCTCAGAAACCCCATCTAACACACTTTCAATATCGATCTTACCTTCTTTAAGTGCAATATCTTTATACGATACGCCATGCTCCATTAAACTTTCAATACCATTTCCGTTTACGCCAATGACTTCAAGTAAAGTGTCATATGGACTACCCGTTATATAAATTAATTCATCACCATGTTTTAATAAACTTTGTAATGCAATAGTAATCGCATGCGTACCTGAAATAATTTGCGGACGAACAATTGCATCTTCTGCTTTAAATGCCTGCGCATATATTTCTTCTAAATGATCACGTCCAAAGTCATCATACCCGTATCCTGTTGATCCTTGTAGATCACTTTCGGTTGCTTTGACATGATGAAATGCATTTAATACTTTTTCTTGATTAATATATGCTGTTTCTTCAATTTCTTTAAAATATGGTGCTAACGTTGATTCGACGTCAGCTACTATCTTACTTATATCTTTCATTTGAATTTCGTCCTTTTATTATTTTTTAAATCCTTTTATACGATAAACATTTTCAATTTCATCATATTTAAGTTCAGTCACTAATGTATGTTGTTTTAGAAAATATAATCGATCTGCATTATTCGTCGCAATTGTCTCATCATAATAAGTTAATTGCCTTTTGATTTCATCAATAAATAACGTCTTAACAAGTAATTTATCACCATCATTTTTAGAAGAAACAAAAACATTAGGCAAATCACTTGCTGGACGATTTGATGCATGATCACATAAGTCCTTTTTATTAAAAATAACTATTTGAGAAATATGACTCATATCTAATTGTTTGATTAAATCATTAACTGTGTCATACTGCGTACGGTATTCAGGATGGCTACTATCTACGACATGTACTAATAAATCTGCACCTTTAGCCTCTTCTAAAGTTGATTTAAAAGCTGCAATTAACGTCGTAGGTAGTTTCTGTATAAAACCAACAGTATCTGAAATAATTAAATTAAATCCATCATTTATTTGAATTTGTCGTGTTTTAGGATCTAACGTTGCAAATAATTGATCTTTTTCATACGTCTCTTCATTTGCTAAAACATTAAACCATGATGATTTACCAGCATTTGTATAACCAACTAAAGCTACTTGAAACACCTGATTTTGATTTCTTTTATTTCGATATCTTTCGCGATGTTCTTCTACCGTCCGCAATTGATGTTTAATTTCATTCATACGAGTTCGAATATGTCTGCGATCCATCTCTAACTTCGTTTCACCAGGGCCTCTAGTTCCAATACCGCCACCTAAACGAGAAAGGCTTTTACCATGGCCTTGCAATCTAGGTAATAAATAATCAAGTTGTGCTAGCTCTACTTGCAATTTACCTTCTTTACTTCTTGCTCTTAATGCAAATATTTCAAGAATCAACTGAGTTCTATCAATAATTTTTACACCTAAAGCTTCATTTAGTGATTTGGATTGTGCAGTCGTTAATTCATCATTTGTGATGACTACATCAATATCTTCGAACTCAATAAATGCTTGAATTTCTTCAATTTTACCTTTACCAACATAATATTTGCGATCTACACGATCTCTGTTTTGAGTAATTTGACCCAACACTTCAAGTTGGCAAGTCTCTGATAAAGATGATAATTCCTCCATTGTAGACTCAAAATTAAATTGCTTATCATCTTGAGCATGTACACCGACTAAGACAGCTTTTTCTAGTTTATTTTTAGTATCATGAATTTGTTGCTGAGCCATGTTATACATCTCCTTAATAAAATCCTACTCAAAGTATTCTATCATAGAGTTTTAGTAAAGACTATTACACGATTTTGTGGTACATTTTAAGTAAATCGAAAGGATGATACAATGGAGACAATTTATGATTTTGTAGTAGAAACAAATAAAGGTGTTACTTACAAATTAGATGCATATAAGGGTGACGTTATGCTAATTGTTAATACAGCTAGCGAATGTGGCTTTACTTCACAATTTGAAGGTTTGCAATCATTATACGAGAAATACAAAGATCAAGGGTTTGTAATTCTAGGTTTCCCTTGTAATCAATTTGGTGGCCAAGAACCTGGTTCAGGCGAAGAAGCAGCTCAAAACTGTAAATTAAACTATGGTGTTACCTTCCCTATGCATCAAAAAATAGACGTAAAAGGGGAACATCAATTACCTTTATTTAGATATTTGACTGCGGCACAACACGGATTCTTTAATGAGAAAATCAAATGGAATTTCACTAAGTTTTTAGTGGATCGCGAAGGTAACGTTGTTAAACGATTTGCACCTCAAAAAAAACCTGTTCAAATCGAAAGAGAAATAGAAAAATTATTATAAAATATACTAGCTCATAGCAAATAAAACGCTTCATATAAAGTCGTATCATATATTGACTCGACCTTTATATGAAGCGTTTTTATTACAAACATTCCTCTATTGTATCTTGTCATTTGAACATCATTTAATTGATGTCACATATGACTTTATTTCTATATCTATTTATCATACTTCAAACGTTATGTACACGAGTCATTAAATCGTGCCCATATGATTACAACTTATTCTTCACTTTCAGTAGATGCTTGACCTTCAGTTTCTACTGTATAAGTGCTGATCGCATGTTTGTAAATCAAGTGTTGTTTGCCTTGAGAATTTAAGCTTACGACATACTTGTCGTATTCTTCAATAACACCTTTCATTTGGAAACCGTTTAGAAAGAATACAGTTACTTCAGTTTGGTTTGCTTTAAAATTCTCTAGTGCTTTGTCTTGGATGTTTTCGTTTGCAATCATCTGTCGGACTCCTTTTACTTAATCTGGGTTGTAATCTCATCTAACATCATTTGAAGTGACATATTTTCTTTATCTAACCAATGAACACTCATTTTATTCTTGAACCATGTCATTTGTCGTTTTGCATATTGGCGTGAATGTTGCTTTAAATCATTGACAGCATCTTCATAAATCATTTGTCCGTTAATCACAGGTATTAATTCTTTATATCCAATAGCTTGCATACTTTGGCAAGATTCATAGCCTTGTTCAACAAGTTGTTGCACTTCTCTAAATAATCCGTGATCCAACATAATATCAACACGTTTATTTATTCTTGAATATAATGTTTTACGCGACATTTCAATCCCTAATAATAATGTATCATAATTTTCAGTAAATTGTTGCACTTTCTTGCGATTACTCAAAAGTTTTTTTGTTTTTAAATAATATTCAATAGCGCGCAACACTCTTTGGCGGTTGTTAGGGTGAATATTTTCTGCAGAAACCGCATCAAATTGAGCTAAATAATCGTGTAGTTGCTGATTATCTAAATGTTCTAATGCAGATAACTTTTGTTTAACTATGGATAATTGTGCAGGTGTAACTGTTTCATCTTCTAATTCATAATTATATATTAATGATTGAATATATAAGCCTGTTCCACCTGCTATGATTGGAACTTTACCTCTATTCGTTATATCAGTAATTAAATCTTCTGCTAATCGCTTGAATTCATATGCTGAAAATGTATCATCAGGATTCAAGATATCAATTAAATGATGTGGAATACCATCCATTTCTTCAGGTGTTACTTTTGCAGTTCCAATATTCATATGTTTGTAGACTTGCATAGAGTCACCGCTTATGATTTCACCATTGATACGCTTCGCGAGTTCGATGCTAAGCTCTGTTTTACCTGAAGCAGTTGGCCCCACAATTACTACAATAAAAGGCTTATTTTTATTCATATTTAATTCCACTTTCTTTATTTTTTATAAAATTGATTCAACCATTTAAACAAGTCTTCCCAAATTTTGTCATGATCTTTTTCAAATAACACTTCATGACGTTTATGATGATAAAGATTCACTTTAACATTTTTAATGCCAGCTTTTCTATATATATTCGCCAATTTTAAAATCCCTTTACCATAATCACCTAAAGGATCGTCATATCCTGAAACTAATAATATAGGCATGGCATGATTTAACATTTTCATATTTTTTAATTGTGATGTATGTAGCATATAATAGGCTGTTTGATATAATAATTGATTTGACACATTAAATCCACTATATGGATCTTTAATAAAGTTATCTACTTCAATTGGATTACTAGAAATCCAATCACTTTGTGTACGTAATGGACGTATTTTTTTATTAAAACTATTTGATACTAACTGGTTAACCCATTCAACTCGTTTCTCAGCACCATAAATTTTTGTAATCAGTTGTAACACTTTAACGGTTGGTAAACCTTTCCATAATGAATACATACCAGTACCACTTAAAATTAGACCATCAACATATTGCGGATATGTTTCTACAAACAATCTAGCTATAACGGATCCCATTGAATGTCCGATTATAATGTATGGTTTATCAACATTGCCTCTCACTGTTTGCGCTACTTCAAAGGCATCACCGATAACTCGTTTCATATCATCGTAATGCCCTCTTGTTGATTCATCAATATTAATACCATGTCCTCGATGATTATGACGTATCACATCGAAGCCATGCTTTGAAAGTGCATGTGCTAATTTATCGTAACGTTCCATATGTTCAGCCATACCATGAAATATATGAATAATTCCTTTTGAATCTACATCTGTAAAATTCACTTTAACTTCAATATTCGTATTATCTTGTACAGTTAATTTAAATTGTTTTTCAGTCATCATCTCACACCTTTAATAACAACGCTTTTATATTCGCTTTTATTATTATCATACATTTAGTGATGCATAGTTTCAATTGACTAATGTATCTCGTATAAAAAAACTGATGCCCTTAAAACAGGACACCAGTTTATGATTGTACAAATTAATTATTCTTTAACTGCTGGTTGATTATTTCCATGTTGCGCTTCTTTAATTGCTTGCTCAACTTCTTCAGTATATGCTTCAATTTGAGCTGGAGAGTAATCAAGCATATCTGCCATAATATCGATGACAGCATCTTTATAATCTAATACATCTTTAATATTGAAATACATTTTACCAGAACGACGAACTAAGAAATCGTTAGGTTTGTATACCATTTCTTGTTGAATACTATAAACAAGTTCTACATAAATTTCTAATGGTAACTTGCTATCATGGTATTGAGATGTTTGCGCAATGTTGAACAATTCATCAACATTTGAACCATATTTAGATGCTAAACGTCTTGCAACATCTTCATCAATGCCGAATCCTTTAGCTACATCTACTTTTTGCTCTACAAACGCATCAAAGTTCTTGCTACCACCTACATCGCCACCTGAAATTGCCAGACCTTTTGTATTACATGGACTAAATGTTAAACCGTAGTCTTTTTTCAAGCGTTTAGATACTAAATCAACAATGTCTTGAGCCATGTGACGATAGCCTGTTAATTTACCACCTGCAATAGTTAATAAACCTGATTTACCTTCCCAAATTTCATCCTTACGAGAGATTTCAGAAGGGTCTTTGCCTTCTTCGTAAATTAATGGTCTAATTCCTGCCCATGTTGATTCAATATCTTCATCTGTAACATTAACACTAGGGAACATGTAATTAATCGCATCGATTAAATAGTCTCTGTCTTCTTGTGTAGTTAATGGTGAAGATTTGATATTGTCATAGAATGTATCTGTAGTACCTACATACGCTTTTCCTTCACGTGGAATTGCAAAAATCATTCTTCCATCTTTTTCAGTATCAAAGTATACTGCTTGACCTAATGGGAATTTTGATTGATCAATAACAACATGTACACCTTTAGTTAAACGTAATTTTTTATTATTGCGTGCATAATCACCACTTCTAACATCATCAACCCATGGACCTGCTGCATTAACCACTTTTTTAGCCTTAATTGTATAATTTTCATTAGTTAATTTATCTATAACTTTAACACCATTTACTTGTTGATTTTTATCATAAGTGAAGTGTTCAGATTTAGTATAGTTGATAATTTCTGCGCCTTTTTCAGCAGCACGCTTCATAACTTCAATAGTTAAACGCGCATCGTCAGTACGATATTCAACATAGTAACCGCCGCCTTTTAGACCTTCTTTTTTAACTAATGGTTCTTTAGCTAAAGTTTCTTTTTTAGATAACATTTTTTTACGTTCAGACTTCTTAACACCTGCTAAACGATCATACATTCCTAAACCAATTGATGTTGAGAATTTACCAAATGTTCCACCTTTATGCATTGGTAAAAGCATCCACTCTGGAGTCGTAACATGAGGCCCATTTTCATAAACAATCGCACGTTCTTTACCAGTTTCGGCAACTACTCCAATTTGGAATTGTTTTAAGTAACGCAAACCACCATGGACTAATTTTGTAGATCTTGAGCTTGTTCCTTGTGCAAAGTCTTGCATTTCAACTAATGCAACTTTCATTCCTCTTTCACTCGCGTCTAGTGCAATACCTGCACCTGTAATACCGCCACCAATAATTACTAAATCATATTCATCATTTCTTAAATTCTTTTTAATATGTTCTCTCTTAAAAGTAGACAATGCCATTCCAAAACGCCTCCTAAAAAATGTAAAAACGAGAGACTTGTCCCACATAAACAATCCTTCAATTGTACATGTTCGAACAAATCTCTCGCTTCTCGATTCAAATATTAACTTAAATTGATTGTATCACAATGTTTATACAAAAGTCTAATCTACAAGTTTATTCTGTTTTAAAAACTTGTGTTGCTTCAACAGCTTTTTTCCAACCTCTATATAATTTTTCTCTTTCGCCTTCATCCATTTTCGGATCGAATTTTTCTTCTAATTTCCAGTTTTTAGCGATATCATCTTTACTCTCCCAGAATCCAACTGCTAAACCTGCCAAAAATGCAGCACCTAAAGCTGTAGTTTCTTGAATTTCAGGTCTTTCAACAGAAGTATTAACAATGTCTGCTTGGAACTGCATAATAAAGTTATTTTTAACTGCACCACCATCGACACGTAAACTTTGGACATCAATACCAGAGTCTTTTGACATTGCTTCCATAACGTCACGAGTTTGGTAACATAGTGATTCTAAAGTTGCACGGATAAAGTGCTCTTTTTCAGTTCCACGTGTTAAACCGAAAATCGCACCACGTGCTTCAGAATCCCAATATGGTGTTCCTAAACCTACAAAAGCTGGAACAACATAAACACCCTCAGTAGAGTCAACTCGTGTCGCATAACTTTCTGATTGTGGTGCTGAATTAATCATTCTTAATCCATCACGTAACCATTGGATTGCTGAACCCGAAACAAAGATGGAACCTTCAAGCGCATAATTTACTTTTCCATCAATACCATAAGCAATTGTTGTTAATAAACCACTTTCAGATTTAACCGCTTTGTCACCTGTATTCATTAACATGAAGCCACCAGTTCCATATGTGTTTTTCACGTCACCACGTTCGAAGCAAGCTTGTCCAAATAATGCTGCTTGTTGATCACCAGCTACTCCAGCGATTGGTACTTCTTGACCATAGAAGTGGTAATCAATTGTCTTACCATATACTTCACTCGAAGCTTTAACTTCTGGCAACATATTTTTAGGTACTGTAAGTAGTTCTAATAACTCATCGTCCCATTCTAAATCATGGATATTAAACATTAATGTACGACTCGCATTTGAATAATCAGTAATATGCGCAGCTTTTCCTGATAATTTCCATACTAACCAAGTATCAATCGTTCCAAATAATAGATCGCCATTTTCTGCTTTTTCTCGTGCACCTTCAACATTGTCTAGAATCCATTTAACTTTTGTACCTGCAAAATACGGATCTAAAAGTAATCCTGTCTTATCTCTAAATGTTTGTTCATATCCTTGTTGTTTTAATTCTGAACAAATTGATTGTGTTTGACGTGATTGCCAAACAATTGCGTGATAAATTGGGCGGCCAGTATGTTTGTCCCAAACAACCGTTGTTTCACGTTGGTTTGTAATACCGATACCTGCAATTTGATCAGCTCTAACATCATTTTCATTAATTACTTCCGTCATTACAGCTAACACAGATGTCCAAATTTCATTTGCATCATGTTCAACCCAACCTGATTGTGGAAAATATTGCTTAAACTCACGTTGTGCTACCCCTGCAATTTCCCCTTTTTGATTGAATAAAATCGCTCTTGAGCTTGTTGTTCCTTGGTCTATAGATAAAATATATTTTTCCATTAGTAGTATCTCCTTTATTAAAAAATAATCGCTAACCCATTGTACAAAATCTGTTAAATTTTGGCGAAAAAATAGCATAATCCATGAATCAAACATGTTAAATTATGCTATTTACGTTTCTTTTTATTTTAGTAAATTGATTCGATATCACCTTTTTTTGATGATTTATTTAAAATGTAACCTAAAATCAAAGTAATAATAACTACAACAATTGCAATTGCACAACCAATATTAAATGTATGTTTATAAAATACAGCGTATACCACTGCACCTAATAAACCACCGGCAATTGGTCCTAAGATAGGAACGATTGCATATGACCAATTTGAACCACCTTTACCAGCTATTGGTAAAATCGCATGTGCAATTCTCGGACCTAAATCACGTGCTGGGTTGATTGCATAACCAGTAGCACCGCCTAAACTTAATCCGATTGCAACAATTAATGCTCCGACAATTAAAGGATTTAAACCATCGGCAATTTTGTTTACACCGATAAATAAAATACCTAAAGTTAATGCCATTGTTCCGATAATCTCACTTAAAAAGTTGGCAAAGTAATTCTTAATAGCCGGTGCTGTAGAGAAAACACCTAATTTCGCGCCAGCTTCTTCTGTCGCTTTCCAATGTGGCAAGTACATTAACCATACAATTGTTGCTCCGACAATTGCACCTAACATTTGAGCAACAATATAACCAGGAACTAATGACCAATCAAAACTTCCGTCTAATGCAAGAGCTAAAGACACCGCTGGGTTTAAATGTGCACCTGAGAATTGACCGACAGCAAACACACCCATTGTAACCGCTAATCCCCATCCAGCTGTGATGACAATCCAATCAGCACCATTCGCAGCACTTCTCTTTAAATTGACATTGGCACAAACGCCACCACCAAAAAGGATTAAGATTGCAGTTCCTAGGAATTCTGCTAAATATACATTCATATTAAATGTCCTCCCAAAAAGACAAAGAGATTCCTACACTAGCAGTTTGGCTCGTAGAAATCTCCCGTCTCTATTCTATGTATTAACTTTTATTATATTTGTTATGATACTATCGATATGAAAGCGTTGTCAATGGTTTTTGTAAAAATTTTGTCAAATTTAATTTTTCAAGTCTTTATAAAAGTAGTTTAATTTGAAAACTAGAAATACCAATCCTAACTAATTTATTTATGACGCTCTTTTGTTTAATTGACATTCTTCAGCCATATTTTTTATGACTAGTTGCATTTTTTACTAATAAACACCTCTAAAACTTTAATGATTTTAATCGTTTTAGAGGTGCTAATTATTTTATTTGATTATTTTTTGTTTGATACCTACTGCATATCCCATATGAAAACGGCTTTTTTATTATGTTATATGACTAAATCTCGTGAAAAATGAAATTTTTGCAGACTTATGATTTACCAAAGTTTATCATAACTAGTAGTTACATATTTCGCTCCATTTTTAACAGCTTCATTGACTTCATCTATTGTATTAATTAGGCCACCTGCAATGACTTGTGTGTTTGTTTCTTTCTGAATATGATGAATCGCTTTACTCGCAACACCTGGAAGTACTTCAACAAAATCAGGTTCAACTTTTTTTATCAAATCTATACTGCGTTTCAATGCTTGACTATCAATAATAAATACTCTAAAAATCGTTAAAGTATTTAATGATTTAGCTTTTTTTATTACTTTAGATTTAGTCGATACGATACCTTTTGGCTTGTATTGCTGAATAATAAATTCACTTGCAAATTCATCGTGGCTTAAACCTTTTATCAAATCTATATGAATAAAACACTCTATATGATTTTGCTTCAGCAATTCCATAATACTTTTTATATGTCCTATATGCATATCTAGAAGCACACACATTTTATAGTCTGTTTTAATCAGTTTCTCTAAATCTTTAATGTTTCTTATAGCAGGCAATATGTTGTTATTCACTTGATTCATCCTCTCTACATCACACGCTTAAATAATTTTTCTAATTCGTATTTTGAAAAATTAATGATTATTGGACGACCATGTGGACATGTAAATGGATCTTCCGCTTCTCTTAATTGATCAATTAAATCAGACATTTCATGTTTTTGTAAATAATGATTCGCTTTAATGGATTTTTTACATGACATCATGATTGCTACATCTTCACGTAATTTTTTGATATCTACTTTTTTCTCTTCCAAAATTAGCTCAATCATATCTTTAATAATTTCTTCTACTTCATCTTTAGGGAACCAAACTGGATAGCTACTTACAATATAATCATGACCACCAAAATGTTCTAACATGATACCTACTTGTTGAAGCTCATTTTTATATTGATCAATGACTAATTGTTCATCTTTTGAAAAATGAAATGTTAACGGGATTAATAAATCTTGTACTTCATTGGTAACCTCACCTATTTTATCTCGAAAATATTCATATTTTATTCTTTCTTGAGCTGCATGCTGGTCAATCATGTACATGCCAAATTCATTTTGAGCAATAATATACGTTCCATGTACTTGTCCAACAATTTCCATATATGGAATTCTTCGTTTAGGGTCTTTACTTTTTGTTCCTTTAATATCGTTTACATCATAATAATCATCAGACGCTTTATTCTCATAATTTTGCACAGTTGTACCATCATTTGAATCAAATGTTTGATCCATTTCTTGTAAAATTTCTTGTTGTTTTTTGAAGTAGTCTTCATCTTTTTCACGTGTATTATTATAACCAGAAGATTCATCATCAGCTATTAAACTTTCAGATGTTTTCGTTACGAATGGATTATATGAATCTTCTTTTATAACTATCTCATCGTTTTGATTTTCTTCCATAAATGGCTTACTGTTACTTTCTTCAGATGAAAACGTCTTCTCTTGGTTATTCTCTGTGTTTTGTCTTTGTTCAAATTCGATTTTTTGTTGTTCGAATGAATGTAATACTTTATTTTTTTTTGGCACATAATCCAAGTTATTTTTAGGAATTAATATACGGTCTTTAAATGCTTCTTGTATTTTGCTCACAATCAATTGGTATAGTTGCTCTTCTTTTGATAAACGCACTTCTAGTTTTGTTGGATGAACATTTACGTCTACTAAGATTGGATCCATTTCAATATTAATATAACAAATCGGGAACCTACCTATTGTTAAGAGTGTATGATAGCCTTCTAAAATCGCTTTATTTAGCATAAAGTTTTTAATGTATCGTCCATTAATAAAAATAGAAATATAGTGCTTATTACTTCTAGAATGTTCAGGCTTTGCAACAAAACCTTCAATGTGATAATCACTTGTATCTCCAGATATATGTACTAAATCTCGTGCAACTTTCATCCCATAAATCTCTGCCATCACTTCATTAGTTCGTCCTGAACCATTTGTACTTAACATTGTTTTGCCATCTGAAATGAGTGCTATTCGAATGTCCGGATGGCTCATTGCCATTCTGTTGACAATATCTGTTATTTTACCTAGTTCAGTGTATAAACTTTTAATATATTTTAAACGTGCTGGTGTATTATAAAATAATGATTCTACAAGTATATCTGTTCCTTTTTTCGCTTTTGCAGGCTTATGATTTAATATTTCACCATTTTCTACATATATTTCATTTCCATTAGCATTATCCGTGCAAGTCTTCAATGTTACTTTAGCAACTGATGAAATACTGGCTAGTGCTTCACCACGGAATCCTAATGTCCTAATATGAAATAAATCTTCATCTTGATCTAATTTACTAGTCGCATGTCTATGAAATACTAATCCTAAGTCTTCCGCTTCAATTCCGCTTCCATTATCGACTACGCGAATAGATTGGACGCCAGATTCCTCTACTTCAATGCTTATTTCTGTAGCGCCTGCATCTATAGCATTTTCCAACAGTTCTTTCACAACAGAACTCGGTCTTTCAACTACTTCACCTGCTGCGATTTTATTTGCTAATGAGGTTTGGAGTTCTTTAATTTTCCCCATTTTGCAACACCTCTATTTTAATTGATTTTGTAATTCACTTAACTTCACCAATGCCTCAATTGGTGTCATATTAGATAAATTCAAATTTTTAATTTGTAGTTCAATCTCGCTTTTTTGATCATTTTCAAACAAATCAAATGATGCTTGTTCAAAGTCTTTTTGAGATAAAGTATCAGTTGTTTCTTCAACACTTAAGTTTAAATTTTCTTGATTAATTTCAGGTTCATTTTCGACCATTTTTAAATTTGATATCGATGATTTTTTACCAGCAGACGCTTCAAACTCGCTTAGAATCACTTGTGCTCTGCTAATAACTTTTTCAGGTAAATCAGCTAATTTCGCAACTTGAATACCATAACTATCGTCAACTGCACCATCTTTGACTTTATGCAAGAATATAAGTTCACCTTTATATTCATTAGCAGCGACGTGAACATTTTTTAGACTTGGTAATGCTTGATCTAATGTTGTCAATTCATGATAATGTGTTGAAAATAACGTTTTAGCATGTGATGTTTCAGCTACATACTCTATCATTGCCTGCGCTAAAGCTAAACCGTCATACGTTGAAGTACCACGTCCAATTTCATCGAAAATAATCAAACTATCCTCTGTTGCATAAGTTAATGCCTTTTGTGCTTCTAGCATTTCTACCATAAACGTACTCTTACCTGAAACCAAATCATCTGCCGCACCTATTCTAGTGAATATTTGATCAAATATAGGTAACACTGCCTCTTTACAAGGGACATAAGCTCCCATTTGGGCCATTATACTAATTATGGCAACTTGTCTCATATATGTCGATTTACCAGACATATTCGGACCTGTAATTAAATATATAAATGTTTCATTATCTAATCGACAATTATTAGGCACATAGTCATTATAATCCATTACTCTTTCCACTACTGGGTGCCTAGATTCCACTAATTCTAATGTTTTATTTTCACTAAATGAAGGCCTAGTGTAATTATATTTTTGAGCAATTTCTGCAAAGCTCTGTAAACAATCTAGCTCTGAAATAATTTTAGCTTGTTGTTGTAAACGTTCAGTATATTTTTTAACTTCTTCACGTAGCTGAACAAATAATTGATATTCTAATTCGATGGCTTTGTCTTCCGCACCTAAAATGATATCTTCTTTTTCTTTAAGTTCATCAGTTATAAAACGTTCAGCATTCGATAACGTTTGCTTCCTCATATAACCAAATTCACTTGGTTCAAAATTTTGCAAGTTGGCACGTGTTATTTCTATAAAATAACCAAACACTTTATTAAAGCTTATTTTCAATGATTTTATTCCTGTACGTTGTCTTTCTTTGGCTTGTAATTCTGCTAACCATGTTTTTCCGTTTTTTGAAGCTTCAAGATATTCATCTAATTGCGTATTAAAACCAACTTTGAATAGTCCGCCATCTTTAACTGAAATTGGTGGTTCTTCTACTAAACTCTGTTCTAATATATCAAGTAAATCATCAAGGGGTTCTAGTTGATTAACTTGTACAAGAGTATTCTGATTCATAGAATTTAGTAATGCTTTAATATTCGGTATTTCAGAAATGGAATGTTTAAGTTGAATTAAATCTCTCGCATTAACATTTCCGTAACTAACACGCCCAACAAGACGTTCAATATCATACACTTGATTAAGATATGTTCTTAAGGTGTCTCTTTCTATGAAATGAGCACTAAATTCATCAACGATATCTAATCGTGCTTCAATTTGTTCTTTACTTATTAGTGGTCTATCTATCCATTGTTTTAAGCGGCGTGCTCCCATTGGTGTTTTCGTTTCGTCCATTAGCCAAAGTAGCGTTCCTTTTTTTGATTTTAATCGAATGCTTTCCGTTAACTCAAGGTTTCTCTTAGCATAAAAATCCATTTTCATATAATCTATAGCTGCATATTGAACAACATCCTCGATATGCGATAAATCACGTTTTTGTGTATGATGAATATAATCTAGCAATAATTGTGTCGCTTGATACATTAATTTATGTTCAGTTTGATTCACACTATAGATTTCTGATGATAACGTTTCCCTGACTGTTATTGTTTCTGTCACCATATTAATTTGTCTTTTTAAATTATCGGAAATATTGTCATTGATAACAACTTCGTTAGGGTTTATCGTCGTAATTTCATTTAATAAAGTCGCTTCATCATTAAAATGTGTAACCTTTAATTCGCCAGTAGAAACATCACAGTAACTAAGCGCAATTTCAGGTTGATTCATAACAAAACTTAAAATATAGTTATTTTGTTTATCATCTACACCACCTTGCTCCATCACAGTTCCTGGAGTCACAATTCTTACTACCTCACGTCTAACCATACCTTTCGTTTGTTTCGGATCTTCCATCTGTTCACAAATAGCTACTTTATATCCATTATTAACAAGTGTATCTATATAACTATCTGCAGAATGATACGGAACACCACACATCGGAATTGGATTTTCTTTTTTAGCATCTCTTTTAGTTAAAGTAATTTCAAGTACACGTGATGCCTCCTTGGCATCTTCATAAAACATTTCATAGAAATCACCTAGTCTAAAAAATAATAAGCAATCTTGGTATTCTGATTTTATTTTTAAATATTGCTGCATCATTGGTGTAACATTAGACATATTATTTCTTCACAACCCTTGTCTCTTTTTAAAATTTGTCTTTACAATATATTCGTTTGTAAGCTTTTTAATTATTAATTATTTAACTTATACATTTTAACATACTTACTTTTACAAACCTATTCATACCATATAATCACGAAGCATCTTAAATGTATAAGAAAACGCCTCAAACCTAATAAAATGTGTCAATAGCATGTTTAGAATTAAATTAAAATTCTAACATTCAAGACATTTAATTAAGTAAGGGCGTTCAATATTAAAATGAACAATGACTCTGTTTGAAATCATATATCATAAAATTATTTTATAAACCTTTGAAGAATACCACGTTTTTTTAGAGTAATTAATAAGAAATAACTTATAATAGATCCGATAGCACTTGAGACTATGAACGTAATCATTAACGGTTTAATGAAGAAGTCTTGAAGCCCAAGGAAATATGCTAATGGTATACAAATTAAACTTCCGATGACACCAGTTCCAAGTACTTCACCGACCGCGGCCATAAATATATGTTTACGATATATGTAAAACATACTAGCCAATAAAACTCCAATCATACTACCCGGAAATGCAAAAGCTGTACCAGTACCAAAAAGAACTCTTAAAATTGATGATATAAGCGCTTGAGCTAATCCATACCAAGGACCTACTATGACCGCACTTAATACATTTACAAAATGCTGTACTGGTGCTGCCTTAACTGGTCCTAGAGGAATGATGATAATACTGCTTAATACAACATTTATTGCAATTAAAAGTGCAGTTATAGCCAGTTTTCTTGATTTCATATGATTGTTCTCCTTTTTGTTTGTAATTAATCACTATGCTTGGCTTTATTATGGTCATTTAAACGTGTTTCCATTGTTGATACAAACATTTTCAATAATTGATTCGCTTCATATTGTGAAGTTTGAAACTGTTCAACTATGGGCAATGTATTTATTTCTGCTTCTATACTCTGAATGGTATGTTCCGACTGTTCTAGCGCATTTTGTTTCCCGTAATTTTGAAAGTTTACTGCTTGTTTTTGATGCTTTTTTAACATATCCATTTTAGTCTTTATCGTTTGGTTCTGATGAATCTGTGCTTCAATTTGTTGATATGTTTTGATAGTATCCAAATTTTTAATTTTATTTGCAATATTATCCGCTTGGTTCAACACGTCATCTTTATTATACATTTATTGAATCACCATTTCCGGCTCTACTTCCTTTATAAAACTGCCATTTAATGAATACTGTTTAGCTTCATCTATTCGTACTTCCACTAGTTTACCAATCATTTCTTTAGGCGCTTTGAAATTAACTAGCTTATTTTTATCAGTGTAGCCAGCAAGAACCTGATCATCTTTTTTACTACTTCCTTCACAAAGTACTGTTACAGTTTGTCCTTCGTACTTACTCATAGCTATTTGTGAATAATGACCAACTTTTTTATTCAAACGTTGCAATCGTTCCTTTTTGACATTTAAAGGTACATTATCTTTCATTTTAGCAGCAGGCGTACCATCACGTTGTGAATACAAGTACGTATATGCATGTTCAAAACCAACTTCATCATACAGAGTTAAAGTTTCTTCAAATTGTTCCTCTGATTCATTTGGATACCCTACAATAATATCTGTAGTTAATGCTACATTAGGAATTCTATCTTTGATTCGTTTTACTAAATCCAAATAACTTTCTCGTGTATATTTTCTACCCATTATTTTTAATACTGCATTATTTCCAGATTGAACTGGCAAGTGGATATGCGGAACGATATTACCACCCTCTGAAATAACATCAATCATGTGATCTGTAAAGTCCCAAGGATGACTTGTTGTGAAACGAACTCTTGGAATCGCTATTTTAGAAATTGCTTGTAAAAGATCTCCTAAGTCATATTCTATATCCTGTAAATCTTTACCATAAGAATTTACATTTTGACCTAAAAGCGTTATTTCTTTGTAACCTTCACGAGCAAGTTCACGTACTTCATCTATAATGTCTTCAGGTCTACGGCTTCGTTCTTTACCTCTTGTAAATGGAACAATACAATATGTACAAAACTTATCACAACCATACATAATATTGACCCATGCTTTAATGTTGCCTTCACGGACTTTTGGAAGATTTTCAATAACGTCTCCTTCTTTAGACCATACTTCAACAACCATTGCTTTAGATAAGTATGCTTCTTCTAAAATTTCTGGTAAATGATGAATATTATGTGTACCAAATATCATATCTACATTTTGATACGATTTTAAAATTTTATTCACTACTGACTCTTCTTGTGACATACAACCACAAACACCGATTAAAATATCAGGTCGTTCTTTTTTCAAATGCTTCAAATTACCTATTTCACTAAACACTTTGTTCTCGGCATTTTCTCTAATCGCACATGTATTAATTAAAATAACATCTGCAGTGTTAATATCAGTCGTTGCTTGATAGCCTAATGCTTCAAGTATACCAGCAATGACCTCAGTGTCATGTGCATTCATTTGACATCCATATGTTTTAATTAAAAATGTACGCTCGTTCCCCATACCGCGATATTTTTCATCAATTTGGAAATCTCTATTATAACGAACTTCTTGTTTACCTCTTTTTTTCGCTTCTTTTAAATTAGGCGGCTGATAAACATGTTCAAAATATTTACTATAATCTTTTTCTGCTTTCTTATCTCTCTCAGCTAAAACATCTACAGAACTTGCTTTTCTTTGTTCTTCGTTCACTTTACAAAATCCTTTCTATTTGCCCGTATCATTTAATAATTATATTAAATTTAACTATAAAGTGCAAAAACAGTTAAAGTTATACGTCATCTCTAACAAGCCAATTCAAATCCAGTTTACTTCACTTTTAATGTTATTCATCATATTTTTCAGTTAAAGTTTCAATAGTGATGCCATCTGGCACATGATAAAACTTAACTTGGCTAATAATACTTGGACATTCAAGTTCCACCATTCGTTCATTTAATGATTGTATTAAAATTAAACATTCATTCATATTTCCTTGTACTGTCGTTTCTAACGGACCTACTCTAAAATGCAAACCAGATTCGTCAATTATTTTAATCGCCTCGTCTACGTAAGGTATAACATTGTCATTGTTTGGTGTTTTAGGAATTATTTGTATACTCATTAATGTGTCTTTCATTTTTAAAAACTCCTTTATTTTTTGTAATAGTAAAAAACTGAGTAGCATAAATGGATCTGTTATAAATACATTTATACGACTCAGTTTTAATTATTAAATAAATTGTTCAGTTAATGCATTGAAGGTGTCTTCAGTAATTTTGATATCTCTTTTAGCAAGTGGTGTATCATCTAACTCTTTAATTTGAGATTCATATGATGGTGTTTCTTTATCTTGATAAACAATACCAGTTACTAAAGATTCATGTTCAATAACAGTTTTAGTCGCTAATTGTTTATCTGTAGAATCATAATTTTCAATGTCATCAACACTTGTTAAATGTTCTTTAAACCAATCGTATGTGTTAATTTTATTATAAGTCACACATGGTGAAAAGACATTAACGAATGAAAATCCATCATGATTAATTGCATCTTCAATTAGTTTTGTTAATCCTTTAATATCGCTTGAAAAACCTTGGGCTACAAATGTGGCACCAGATGATAATACTAATTCTAAAGGCGCAACATTTTTTTCTATATTACCTTTTGGCGTTGTTTTAGTAACAAATCCTACTGCTGATGACGGCGATGTTTGTCCCTTTGTCAAACCATAAATTTGATTATCCATGACTATATACGTCATGTTCATATTTCTTCTTAAAGCATGGATTGTATGCCCCATACCTATAGCATAACCATCACCATCTCCTCCCGATGCAATAACAGTTAAATCTTTATTCGCCATTTTTACACCTTGAGCTAAAGGTAATGCACGTCCGTGAATAGAATGAACGCCATAAGAATTAATATATCCTGAAAGACGGCCAGAACATCCTATACCGGTGATGATAGCTACTTCTTCAGGTTCTAACCCTATATTTGCGGCTGCTTTTTGAATTGCAGCTTGTACTGAGAAATCGCCACATCCGGGGCACCAGTTAGGCTTAACATTATTTCTAAAATCTTTAAATGTCGCCATCTATACCATCTCCTTTATTTCAGTAGCAATTATTTTGCCTTTTTCTTCGATTTCATGTGGTAGGAAAGGTGTCCCATCATACTTTGTATAATTTTCAATCTTATCATGAATATTGACATTCATTTTTATAATACTAGCCAATTGTCCTTGATAATTGTGCTCCACTACAACGACTTTCTTCGCTTTATTAACTGCATCTTGAATAACGCTTGTTGGGAATGGATGCAATTGTCTAATTTGTATAGTGTTAACTTTTATGCCTTGTTGATTCAAACGGTTACTACCTTCTTGAATTGCACCTTTTGTAGAAATAAAACCGATATAAAGAATATCTGCATCCTCATGTTGTAAGTTAGCTTCTACTGGCGATTCAATTAGTAACTGCTCAATTTTACGCATTCGTTTTTCCATTTGTTGTTGTCTATTTGACGCAGATTCACTAGGTTTACCTTCTTCATTGTGTTCCACACCAGTTATATGATGAATACCTCCTTTAACACCGGGGATAGGTCTAGGAGAAACACCATCGGATGTTAACGCATAACGCTTGAAATAACCTTTATCATCTTCTTCACGTTCAATATCAGATTGAATGATTTCACCACGTTTAATTTCAATACGATTATAATCTAATTTTTCAACAGTTTGTTTACCTAAAGATAATTGCAAATCACTTAGAACTATAACAGGGCATTGATATTGTTCTGCTAAATTAAATGCTTCCATAGTTAAATAAAATGCATCTTCTGCATCTGTTGGTGCTACAACAATTTTTGGAATATCACCATGTGTACCATAAATCATTTGCATTAAATCTGACTGTTCTTGTTTCGTAGGTAATCCAGTAGAAGGTCCACCTCGTTGGGTATTAATAATGACTAATGGCGTTTCAGTCATACCAGATAATCCAATTGCTTCCATCATTAAAGATAAACCTGGACCAGCACTAGCCGTAAACGCTCTGACTCCACCATAATTTGCACCAATAGCCATAGTTACAGCAGCAATTTCATCTTCTGTTTGAATAACCGCTCCGTTTACTTTAGATATATTGGCAATCATATATTCCATAACTTCAGACGCAGGTGTAATAGGATATGCCGCCATAAATTGTGAACCTGCAGCAATTGCACCTAATCCAATGGCATCGTTACCAATCATATATAGATGTGGTAGTGCATCTGTTGACTCTAATTCAAAGTCCCCGTAGATTTCAGGTAAGCGAGATTGCATTAATTGATAACCTTCGTTTAATGCTTGGATATTGACTTCAACTACCTTGTCACCTTTTTTAGAAAACATATTAGTAATAAGTTCTTCAAATGTATTTGTATTCAAATTCATCAATGCGCTAGTAGCACCTATTGCAACCATGTTTTTCATTAATGCTGTACCTAATTCTTTAGCGGTTGCTGTAAAAGGTAATTCAATAAGCTGTGCATGACATCCTTCTGGTTTCACAGGTTTAGCCTTGGCATCAGCTAAAATAATACTGTCTTCTCTCATTTCATGATGGTTAACATCAATTGTTTCTTGGTCAAATGCAATCAAAATATCTAAATCATCACTAATTGCATGAACAGGCGTCGTAGAAACTCTAATTTTATTATTCGTATGTCCACCTTTGATACGACTTGAAAAATGTCTATATCCATATAAATAATATCCTTTTCTATTCATAGCCGTAGCGAAGATTTCCCCAGTTGATTCAATACCTTCGCCTTGTTGACCGCCAACTTTCCACGATAATTGTGGTTTCATAGTTATATGCCTCCTATGGATATATTTCATATTAAATGATAACAAAAAGAACCACCGATTTACTATGTAAACAGTGGTACTATATTAAATTCATACTAATGGACGATAGGGTCCAATTCGAATGTTTACTTACGTAATTTTAAAATGTTGAAAATGGATGGTCATCATTTATCAATATACGTTCGATGTGCTTTGTTTTACCTTCTTTGTCTAAATCAATAACAACACCAGATAATACACTTCTACCTTCATTTGGAACAACATGTCTTTGTGGCAAACTAGTGATAAAACGCTCAATTACCTCTGTTTTATTTATTCCTAAAATGCCATCATAAAAACCTGTCATACCAACATCCGTTATATACCCTGTCCCCTTTGGTAAAATACGTTCATCTGCTGTTTGAATGTGTGTATGCGTTCCAACAACAGCGCTAGCTCTACCATCTAAATGCCATCCCATTGCATACTTTTCAGAAGTTGTTTCTGCATGAAAATCAACAAATATAAACGGAGTTTGTTCTTGTGCTTCCTTGACTAATTGATCTGCCTTTTTAAAAGGATCATCAATATCTGGCATAAACGCTCTTCCTTGCAGATTAATAACTGCAAGTTTAATATCATTAATTTGTATAAATCTCATACCAATTCCCGGCGCTTCATCCGGAAAATTCGCTGGTCTTACTAGTCGTTTTGCTTCATCTATAAAATCATAAATTTCACGTTGACCATATGTGTGATTACCCATAGTCATGAAATCTACACCATTTCTTAGTAATTGTTTATATATTTTTTCAGTCAAACCTTTACCATGTGCTGCATTTTCAGCATTTACAATTGTAACTGTTGGTTTATACTTTTGCTTCAGTTGAGGTATGTACGTTTCAATTGCGTCTCGTCCAATTTTACCTACGATATCCCCTATAAACATTATTCTCATGTTTTGTTCATCCTCTCATAAATACTAGTTTAATTCATACGTTCTAATATTTAAAGTAAATATTAAATTCTTTGAATTATTTTTCTTCAATTATAGAGAGACATTACTTTGTCTGAAAACTTCAATATGTTAGTATTAAGACATCAAAATAAATAGGAGTTGTAAATAAATACATGTCTATTAATATTGATCCAGAAAAATTTGCAGAATTAGTGGTTATGTCTAACCCATCAAAATTCGAAGATGCAGAGGATATAGCTAAAGAAAGTTTAAAGCTTTACATTAATGCATATCGTTTAGCAGAGAGATATTCAACAATTGCAACAAATTGTTATGATACTGCAGAAGTTATAAAAGAATTAAAGAAAACAGATTTACAATTAAAATAACTCAACTTAGAAATAAATCCTAATTAATATTGCAGAAGAGAAGATGTGTTACATCTTCTCTTCTTTTTTATTGGATAGAAAACCAATCATCTTTATAGGTTTACATAATATAAATATAGTAATTACGAAGCCTAAAACATTTTTATTAAAAGCAATAACTTCTTATTTAATATAAGGTCCGTCTTACTTTCAAATAACTACTGTTTAATATAGTTATTACCGATAAAGTGCTGTCTAACTAGATTAAGACTACAACTTAAAAAAGCTCCCTCACTAATTTGTGAGGGAGACAAAAATTATTTCGCATATTCTACTGCTCTAGTCTCTCGAACAACTGTCACCTTGATATGACCAGGATATTGTAATTCATCTTCAATCTGATTTTTAATATCTCTAGCCAATCGATAAGATTTTAAATCATCAATTTCTTCAGGAGATACAATCACTCGGATTTCTCTACCTGCCTGAATCGCAAATGCTTTTTCTACACCATCATAACTTTCTGATAACGTTTCTAAACGTTCTAATCGACGAATATAATTCTCTAATGTTTCTTTTCTTGCACCTGGACGAGCCGCAGACAATGCATCTGCAGCAGCAACAAGGATAGATATAATAGATGTAGGTTCAACATCACCATGATGAGAATGGATTGCATTAATAACTGTTTCATTTTCACCATATTTTTTCGCTAATTCTACACCGATTTCAACATGACTACCTTCTACTTCATGATCAATTGCTTTACCAACATCATGTAAAAGTCCAGCTCGTTTCGCTAATGTCTCATCTTCGCCTAGCTCAGCAGCTAACATACTAGCAAGATGCGCAACTTCAATTGAATGTTTAAGTACATTTTGACCGTAACTCGTACGATAGTTTAAACGCCCTACAATTTTTACTAAGTCAGGATGCATATTATGTGCGTTCACTTCAAATGTAGCTTGTTCACCTGCTTCTCTAATAATATCGTCTACTTCTTTTCTAGCTTTTTCGACCATATCTTCAATTCTACCTGGATGAATACGTCCATCAGATACTAAGTTAACAAGTGCTGTTCTAGCAATTTCTCTTCTTATTGGATCAAAACCAGATAATATAACCGCTTCTGGTGTGTCATCAATAATTAAATCAATGCCAGTTAAAGTTTCAAGTGTGCGGATGTTTCGTCCTTCTCGTCCAATGATTCGACCTTTCATCTCATCATTAGGTAAGTTAACTACTGATACCGTTGATTCACTTGTGTGATCTGCTGCTAATCTTTGTACTGCTGTAGCTAATAATTCTTTTGCTGTTTTATCAACTTTTTCTTTAGCTTCTTTTTCTTTTTCTTTAACAAGTACTGCAATATCTTGTGACAGTTCTTCCTCTACTCTTTGAAGTTGCTCATTAATAGCTTCTTCTTGAGTGAGACCGGAGATGCGTTCTAATTCTTGTTCATGCTTCATTATTAACGTTTGAACACTACTCTCTTTTGCATCTACTTGTTGTTGTTTTTCTTCAATTTTTGATTCTTTTTGCTCTAAAATCTCATCTTTTTTATCTAATAGATCAGATTTGCGCTCTAAGTTTTCTTCTTTTTGAAGAAGTCGGGTTTCTTGTCTTTGAAGTTCGCTACGTCTTTCTCGTAGTTCTGCTTCAGTTTGTTCTCTTAGGATTTGGTTTTCTTCTTTTGCCTCAAGTAATTTCTCTTTTTTGATATTGTCAGCTTCTTTATGTGCTTGATTTACAATATCTTCGGCAGTTTGTCTAGCTTGTGATTGCTTTTGAAGCAACAAATTTCGGGCAACAACATACCCTCCAACAACTCCTAGAATGATCCCCAGCAAAATGAGTAGGAGGCTTAATAAATTCACACAAACACCTCCTTTTCTAGGGTTTGCTCTTTATATGAAATTCAATATGACTTTATGAAATTATATATAAATCATACAAATTAATTGTACGGTTTATAGGAGATAAGTGTCAAGTTATCAATTTGCACTTTTGCACTATATTGAATGCTATTTCTACTATTTTCTAAAGTTTTGAAGCTCGATTATAAAACTATTGATAATGTAATAATAAATAAAATAAAAAACCTTATAGTCTCGATTTGTAGTGTATCCCATAAAGTTAGATATTATTCTAGCTTTATGAGATGAATATCACTTTCAATCAATCCTATAAGGATATTTGCTAAGTTTAACTATAGATATAAATTTGTGTACTATTCTTCGTCAAATAATGACTTTGGTGCATCTTCTGTTTCTTCAACATCACCATCAGATATACCTAATTTTTCTCTCAATTTACGATCAATTTCTTCTTTAATTTGTGGATTTTCTTTCAAGTACATTTTAACATTTTCCTTACCTTGACCCATTCGTTCGCCATTGTAAGAATACCATGCTCCTGATTTATCAACGATGTCGTTTTCAACACCTAAATCAATAAGTTCACCCTCTTTAGAAATACCTTGTCCATACATAATATCAACTTCAGCTACTCTAAATGGTGGTGCCACTTTATTTTTAACGACTTTAATTTTAGTTCTATTACCTACAATTTCTTGTCCTTGTTTAAGCTGTTCTGCACGACGTACTTCTAGTCTTACTGAACTATAGAATTTTAATGCACGTCCACCTGGTGTAGTCTCTGGATTACCGAACATAACACCAACTTTTTCACGAATTTGGTTGATGAAAATAGCAGTTGTATTTGATTTAGAAATAGCACCTGAAAGTTTACGTAACGCTTGTGACATTAAACGAGCTTGTAAACCAACGTGAGTGTCTCCCATTTCTCCTTCAATTTCAGCTTTAGGTGTTAAAGCAGCAACTGAGTCTACAACTACAATATCAACTGCACCACTTCTAACAAATGCTTCGGCGATTTCAAGACCTTGTTCACCATGATCCGGTTGCGATAAATATAAATTATCGATATCTACGCCTAATGCTTGAGCATATTCTGGATCTAAAGCATGTTCAGCATCGATAAATGCTGCCACCCCGCCATTACTTTGTACTTCAGCAATAGCGTGAAGCGCTACTGTTGTCTTACCAGAACTTTCAGGACCATAAATTTCAATAATTCGTCCTTTAGGATAGCCACCTACACCTAGCGCATTATCTAATGTAACTGAACCAGTTGATGTAGTTGAAACTCGGCGACCTATATTGTCACCCAACTTCATTACGGCACCTTTACCGAAAGATTTCTCCATATTTTTAATTACTGTATCTAAAGCTTTTTGACGATCGTTATCCAAAGCGAGACCTCCTAATTGAAATTGCTATCTTTTAATTATCTTACCAATACTATACAAGGATTCAAAATAAAATACAAGTGTTTTGCGAATATTTGTTCGTATAAAATCTTGAAATCAAAACGCAAAAACGAACAAACGTGCTTATATTTTTATCGATAATACAATTAATTTGTTGTTCTAAGCCAATTTAATAATCTTATGAGCGCATAATTTTGACTTCTGTTCTTTAATAAATTTCTAGATTTAGACATTTTAAATTGCTCAGTTTTAAATTCAAAGTTATTATCATAGCCTATATGAACTACACCATCATACTCTAATAGAATAATTGCTGATGACACATTAAACAATTTATTAACAAATTGCACTGCATCTTTTAATTGCTGCTCAATAGGTTTATTAATATCAACAAAGTTTTCATTGTGATTAATCATACCCTTTAGAACATCGTTTAAATCCACTTCTTTCAATCGATGATATAAAGCACCATTAGTAATACCATCATATATTACAAAAGGTTCATGAATTTTCTTTATTACAGCTTGCTCAATTAATGTGTCATCTGAACCATAATAATATTCTCCAATACGATCAAGAATTTCTTGTTTAACAGGTTGAATCAATGATTGTGCTTGTTCTTTTGAGTCGGCATTTGCAGTCAATCTAATATATACTTCATGACTTCCCGCCAAAGGCGCAATCGTAGGATTAGTCTGTTTATCGATAAGATCTATTAATATTGTTTCTACTTTAGATTCACCTATTCCCGCAAATCTTAATAGTTCAGAATGTATAATTCGATTATGGTTTATAAAATGTGACAACAATTCATTTTTCACCATTGGTTGCATTTCTTTCGGTGGACCTGGTAATAAAATAATTTGTTTGTTTTCAAAATTCACCATCATTCCTGGAGCCATGCCATGATGATTTGTTAATACAGTTGAACCTTCAATTACTAAAGCCTGTTGTTTATTATTAGGTGTCATTTCTTGTCCTTGTTCCTCAAAATAGCTTTCAATATATTTTAAAGAAGGCTCATCAATAACTAAATCTTTACCAACAATCTGGGCCACTGTATGCTTCGTTAAGTCATCTTTCGTAGGACCTAAGCCACCTGTTAAAATAACAGTATCATATTTTTCTAGCGCATGACGTACACTTGATTCTAAACGTTTTTTATTATCTCCAATAACTTTATGTTCTAATACATTTTGTCCAATTTCATTAAATACTTTAGATAGAAATTGTCCGTTGGTATTAGCGATTTGACCTAGCAATAGTTCTGAGCCTACAGCAATAATGGCAATTGACATTTATATCCCCCTTGTATCGTTTAATTCATTTTTTCATGTATTTCATTTAAAAATTCACATCAATTTTAGATTCAATGTATCAGATGCTACTACAGATTTTCCCTAAAAAAATGAACAAATATTGTTTTACAATATATCATTATAAACAATTGCGTGGCTAATTTCTAAAATTGGGATTAAAAAAACTAGATTCCATATGAAAATGAAATCTAGTATAAACAAATATTTATTTTTGTTTAAAAACATCTCTACCTTTATAAAAGTATTCAATACCAGATAAGATAGTAAAAATAACGCCAATGTATAATAAAATTTGTCCTAATGACAAACCAATCAATGTTGCCAATGGATCACCTAATAACAACCAAGTAATTGCTACCATAGTAACTGCTGTTTTAATTTTACCTAATTGACCAGCTGCACTTACGAATCCTTGTTCAATTTGTAGTAAACGTAAACCAGTTACGGCAAATTCTCTGGCAATAATAATGATTGCTACTACAGAATTTGTTAGTCCTAGTTGCACAAGTACAATTAAAGCACTTGCAACTAATAATTTATCCGCTAATGGATCCAAAAATTTCCCCATATTTGTAACTAAATTCCATTTTCTAGCTAAATAACCATCAACAAAATCGCTAAGGGAAGCCAATATAAAAATAAAACCACTGATTAATAACTCAATTCTTATTTCATATCCTCCTAGAAATGACACATTGCCAAATCCAAAATCAACTAACGCAAACAATATAAAAACTGGTATTAACACTACTCTAAAAACCGTAATCTGGTTCGGAATATTCATTATACATCCTCATTTCTCACTAATTTATTTCTGTTAAAATATTAAAACTAACATGATCCATAACAATAAAGTTATTAAAACTGTAATACCCATGATTACTAATAATTGTATTGGCTCTTTTGATTTACTCTTATAATCTAAGTCTTTATTATTATTGAAAACTGTAATTACTTCGTCCCATTCGGCTTGGTTCGATGGAATTTCATCTTGATGAGCTTGAATTAATTGGTTAGGTTCAATATTTACTACGCTTGCATATTTTCTAATAAATCCTTCGCTGTAATTTTTATTCGGTAGTTGATCGAATTCATTATTTTCAATATGCACTAGCATTTCACGTTTAATTCCAGTACGTTGCTCTAATTCTGTTAAAGTCATTCCTAACCTTTCACGTCTACCTTTTAGCGCTTCACCGACCGTTTTCAATTCATAGCCTCCTTACACTTACTCGAAGAAACCAAAACCACCACCAAACGGATCTCCAAAATCTAAATTATTCTTACTTTGGACTGTCTGTTTCTTCATTTCTTCGTAATGTATTTCTTGATTTTCATTTTCTCTCAATTCGATAATATAGTCAAAATCTTCCATTGTACAAGTACTTGTTTCAACAAATAAATCTGGATGTTCAACGACTTTGATTGATGGTAACGTCATAACTTCGTTAACAAGCTCTTGATGTTTTGGATTAGATTCTCTGGCAGTAACTGCACCATCAATAATGTATACATGATTGGCATCATATTCCCCTTTAATTAGAGAGCTACGTACAGTTTGTTTTATTAAAGTAGAACTAATAAATAACCATCTCTTATGTGCACAAACACTTCCCGCAACAATTGATTCAGTTTTACCAACCCGTGGCATACCTCTAATGCCAATCAACTTATGACCTTCTTCTTTGAACAATTCAGCTAAAAAGTCTACTAACAAGCCTAAATCTTCACGCTCAAATCGAAAGGTTTTCTTATCTTTTGCATCTTGCTCAATATATCTTCCATGTCTTACTGCAAGACGGTCTCTTAATTCTGGTTTTTTAAGCTTTGTTATTTCAATTTCATTTATACCACGAGCTATTTGCTCAAAACGTTCAACTTTTTCAAGATTGTCTGTTTTAATTAAAAGGCCTCGTTTACCTTGATCAACACCATTAATTGTAACAATACTTATACCTAACATACCTAATAAACTAGATACATCACCTAAAAGACCCGGTCTATTAATTTCAATTTCGTATTCTAGGTACCATTCTTTTTTCTCTGCAACTGTCATGGTGAACCTCACCCCTTGTTTAATTAACAAATTATGATTCATTGTAATATTCATATTATAACATCAATCATAAAAACATTTGCTCATAAAAATAGTTCTATATTTTAAATATACCAAGCACCATTAACTTTCTGTATAGTTCCAGTAACACTTCTAGCATTTGGGTGATATAAATAGGCGCATGTATGAGCAACCTCACTCGGTAAAACCAATCGCTGTTGTGGTAATTCAGTTATCATTGCTTGAAGTTCATCTTCTTGCCACTCACTTGCCATATTACCGGCTACAAATCCAGGTGCGATAGCATTTACTGTCACTGATGTTAGTGCAAGCTCTTGACTAAGCGCCTTAACGAAACCTAATTGTGCACTTTTCATCGCCGAATAAATAGTTTCCATACTAGCTCCTGTCTCACCCCAAATTGATGAAATTACAATAATTCTTCCATTGGCACTTTGACGTAAAACATCAACGAAATATCTACATAATCGAATTAATTGCAAGACATTTAACTGATAACATGCATCAATATCATGGTCTTTCATATCTTGTAAAACACCATATAAAGACTGACCACTTGCATATATTAAACAGTCTAATGATTTAATGTCACCAAATGTTTTGTCAATATCAATTGTTTGAGATAAATCCGCTTGTATAAAACGAACTTTATCATCATTAAATTTGCTAGTTAATTCATTTATATCAGTACGATAATATTGCACATAAACTTCAAATCCATCAGTTAATAATTGTTTGACTATCTCAGAACCAATTGAACCAGAACCACCTAATACTAATGCTTTCATTACTTTTTAATCTCCAAACGACTATCGACTTGCTGATCTAAATTTAAATATAACGATGACGTTTCGTTAATACTATCTAACGTGATATTTTCAACAATGTCTAACATGTCAAACACGCTAACACCTTCAAAATACAATTTAGTATATTGATTAGCAATATATTCAGGTGAGTTTAAACTTGATATGAATTCACCTATAAATTGCTTTTTCAAAAGTTCAAATGCTTCTGCATCTTGGAAATTGCCTTTTTTATCACGCAACTCATCTAATAATAATTTTTTTAATTTATCTGGTTCTTCAGTAGCACTTGTCACGATTGAAAAACTATACGTCGGCTCTAGTACAAATTGATAACCAAATGTATCATCGATAAGTCCTTCGTTTAATAAATTCTGATAAAAATCTGTTTCTTCCCCAAAAATTAACTCAAAGAATAATGACATTTCTAAATCACGTTGTACATATTTTTGAGGCGCTTCTTGTAATGGTTTATTTTTAAAACCAAGCATTAGTCTTGGTGATTGAATTTTCATAGATTCAGTAACAAATGCTTCTTTAACATCCTCCGGTTCATCAACAAGTCCTCGTTCGATTTTGGGTTGGTTAACTTTATTACGAGCATCCTCGTGTTGTTTTACTATTCGACATATTGCTTCAGGATCCACATCGCCAACAACAAATAAAACCATATTTGATGGATGATAAAACGTTTCATAACATAGATACAAATCATCTTTTGTAATATCGTATATACTTTCTACACTACCGGCAATATCAACACGTATTGGATGTTGTTGATACATTGCACGCAATGTATTAAACATTAATTTATATCCAGGTTGCTCTTGATACATTTTTATTTCTTCTGCAATAATACCTTTTTCTTTATCAACAGTTTCTTTTGTAAAATAAGGCGTTTCAACCATTGTAAGTAAACGTTTAATGTTGTTTTCAATATTATCAGTTGCACTGAACAAGTAGCTTGTACGATCAAAGCTTGTAAACGCATTTGCTTGTGCGTTATCTTCAGCAAACGCAGTAAATAAGTCTTCTTCTTCTTTTTCAAATAATTTATGTTCTAAAAAGTGAGCAACTCCATCAGGTACAGTAACAAATTGGTCTTGTCCAAGGGGTTTGAATTGATTATCTAATGAACCAAATTGTGTAGTGTAAGTGACAAATGTCTTTTGAAAACCTGGTTTGGGGATAATAAATAATCGTAAACCATTTTCTAATTCTTGTTCGAATACTCTTTCGTCTATTAATTCATAATAACGCTCTTTCATTATTTATCCCCTCCTTTTGTCAACACATAGATTGTATCTAAAAATGCTTTTTCAGCAACAGAAACAATATCTTCGCGACTTACCTTCTGTATATCATTTATAAATGTTTCTTTGCTTTGTGGTTGCTCTAATAATATTTGGTTATGCATAATCTCTATAATACTTTTCGGACGATCTTCAGATTCATATCGATGAGAAATGATTACTTTTTTAGCTAACTCTAATTTTTCTTCAGTGAAATCTCCTGCTTTTATTTTTTCAAATTCACTTATAATAGTGTCTTTTGCAGTTTCGTACTTATCACTTGAAACCCCACTCAAAACAAATAAATAGCCATTTTTGCCATCAATTTGTGAATGTATAGAGTACGCTAAACTTTGCTTTTCTCGCACTTCATTAAATAAAACAGATGAAGGATCTCCTCCAAACATCATGTTAAATACAACAAAGGCAGCATATCCACTTTGTCCATATTGTGTTGGAAAACGGTATCCCATATTTAATTTAGCTTGATCCACGTCATCATATTCAACAATATAATCAACTTCTTCATCGTGTAAATGATGAGTAGAATGTTGGAATTGATGTTTATCGAATGGTTTAAGTGCAAATTTTTCACGTATTTGTTTCTCAACACTTTCAGGTTCTACATTGCCGACAACATAAACAGAACATTGATCATTATTAATCATTGATTGATATGTATGATATAGTGTTTCAGCAGTAATATGTGGGATTTGTTCTAGTTGTCCTGTAGATAAGTATTTATATGCTTCATTTTCAAACATATGGTCGAGTAATTTTAAAAACGAATATTGTGCTTTATTATCTACCATTGCTTCTATTTTTTTGGCTAATAATGTTTTCTCTTGGTTAACAAAATTATCATTGAATGCTTTATTTTCAATTAATGGATTCCAAATGATTTCTTGTAATAAATCTAATCCTTGATTAAATAATGATTCACCGTTTCTTAAATAACGTTCATTAACAATTTCTAATGAAAATGTAATGACATGCTGATCTTTGAATTTTGAAATTGTACTATTCACATACGCACCATATAAATCGGCTAAGTGATTATTAAACGACTTATCGGTTGGCCATTTCTTAGTTGCTCGAACTAATAATTTGCTTAATAATGATCTAGCTGTTATTGTGTCATATTCTAAAGGTGCCATAAATTTAAAAACTATAGTAGTTGTTTTAAATTTAGTTGTTGGTGAAACTTTGATATGTATATTTGGTTGAGATTGTCTACTCAAATATATAGCCTCCTCTATATCTTCTTACATCTATATTTTTCTAGTGATTTTAAATTGAACTAAGCTATTTTTCATATAATTTAATGAATACAAAATAGGTTCATCTGATTCATTATAGTGCGTAATTTTTAATAAAATCAAACCTTCGTGTGGCGAAGCATTCAGTACTTCGGATATTCGAGGTTCATAATTTACCGCTTCAATTTCTGTATCAGCATAACAAATATTATGATTACTTTGTTCTTTTATCGCACTTAGAATCGATCCATTGCTCATTTGATACTCTGTACATGTTAATTCTTTTTTAGCAATTTTATCTAAACAATAGACGACCGGTTCTCCATCGGCAGTTCGTAATCGTTCTATAATGGTTACTGGATATCCTTCTTCAACGCTCAACAAATTTGCATCTAACATAGTTGCTGGTTGCTCATCAAAATTTAAGTATTCAGTTCCGCATTCAAATCCTGCATTTTTAATCATTTGCCCAATACTTATAAGTTCATTCAATGGATAAAAGAAAGGGGGCAGTGACTTAACACTTGTGCCCTCTTCAAAATTATCTTTAATGACTTGTTCAGTAATCAATGCCTGAATTGCTTCATAAACATCGTCGGTTTTTACATTTAATTCTCTGGCAATTGATAAATTACTTGGAAGTTGGTCACCATATTCCAATTTATTTTGCTTAATCAAATTTAAAATGTATTGTTTAACGTTATATACCGCATTCATTTCTGACATTTTTTTACACCTCGTCATTATTAAGATCTATTAAAACTTGTCTAGGCTTGCTTCCTTTTTGTGGACCGATTACCTGATTGCGTTCTAAATCATCCATCAACCTAGATGCTCTATTATAACCAATTCTAAATTGGCGTTGTAACAATGATGTACTTGCCTTTTGTTGTTCAACAACAAACAAATACGCTTCATCATATAAAGCATCTTCACTTTTCATTTCCGATTTATCCACTGGTGCATCTGGTTCCATTTCTTTTACATAATTTGCCTGTTGTTGTTCTACTACATAATTTACAACATCTTGCACCTCTTGGTCACTTAAAAACGCCCCTTGAATACGTGTTTGTGATGAGTCACCATTTCCAACGTATAACATGTCACCTTTACCAAGTAACTTTTCTGCGCCGCCAGTACCAATAATAGTTCTTGAATCTGTTTGAGAACTCACAGCAAAAGCTATTCTAGATGGAATATTATTTTTAATGATACCTGTAATTACATCCACAGAAGGTCTTTGTGTCGCTACAATTAAATGTATACCTGCTGCACGTGCCATTTGTGTAATACGTTGAATCGCATTTTCAACTTCTTTACCAGCTACCATCATTAAATCTGCAAGCTCATCTACAATAACAACGATATAAGGTAATTCTGGTTGCTTCTCATCTAATTCTTGATTTTGCTTACGGATTAATTCGTTATAACCTTTAATGTTTCTAGTTGATGAATGTTGGAATAAATCATAACGTCTTTCCATCTCAGCTACAATTTTTTCTAAAGCTTGAGCAGCTTTATGAGGATTTGTAACAACCGGAATTAATAAGTGTGGAATTCCGTTATAAACATTTAGTTCAACCATTTTCGGATCGATTAACATAAGTTTAACTTCATGCGGCTTAGCATTTAATAAAATACTTGTAATAATACCATTTATACAAACAGATTTACCACTACCCGTCGATCCTGCCACCAATAAGTGTGGCATTTCATTTAGTGGAACAGTAATTGGATCACCTGATATATCTCTTCCTAATCCAACTTCTAGTTTATTATTAGACGGGAATTTTTCATCTAAAACTTCTTTTAGTGAAACTAATGAAATTTTCTCATTTGGCACTTCAATACCTACTGCAGAACGACCAGGTATTGGCGCTTCGATTCTAACATCTTTTGCTGCTAAAGCTAATGCAATATCATTATGCAAGTTTACAATTTTACTCACTTTAACCCCTTGAGCTGGTTGAATTTCATATTGAGTTACTGCAGGACCAATTTTAATTTGTGTCACTTTTGCATTTACCCCAAAATCTTTTAATGTATTCTCTAGTACTTGTCCTTTACGTTGCACTTCAGCTTTAGATGTTGCTTTTTGTTTTGCAGGTTGATTAAGTAAAGTTAACGGTGGAACAACATACGATACATTCGTAACTTCACCAGCTTCTTCAATAGTGTTTTCACTTTCAACACTGTTATGAGTTTGTTCTGTTAATTGTTCTTGCTGATCTGCTTGATGATGATTTACGATGTTATTCGAACTATTCTCTGCATCAAACACTCGTTTTTTTCGACTTGGTTGACTCTGGCTTTTACTTTCATTTTCAGTATGCCCATAAATTGGAATATCTCTTTCTTGAGGCACTTCCGTAAAATCACTCACATCTTTTATTTGTGGCTGTTCATTTTGACGTGCCTTTTGTTCTTCTTTAAGTCTTGCTTTTTCTTCACGCTTCAATTGTTTTTCTTGGTTTCTTTCCGACATTTTTTCATTAAATGAACCAAACCAAGCTTTTATATTTTCCAGTGCAACTTTTGCAACTTCACGATGTTGATGGTTTGTTAATAAAATAACACTTGAGCATAATAATAAAATAGTAATAATACATACACCAAATAATGAAATTAAAGGTACGCTTAACTCTAATAAATAAAAGCCTAATACACCGCCACCAAAATTTGGGAAATGACTGTGTTGGTATGACTGATACACATAAGAAAGTACAGGTTCTCTTTCAGCTTTGATACCACTATTAAAATGAAAAACTAACTGTGATACAAATAGCAATGCAATTTGCAATACAATCGAACCAGCCGTTCGTCTAGTTTTAGGAATACGTTTAGAGTATGTAATAAAACCAGTTGCTAAGAGTACTAAAATATATGTTAAATATCTACTGTACCCAAATAAATAATTAAAGAAGCTGTCAATTAGACGACCTATTATTCCTAATTGGAAAACACCCAACACCATTAATACAACTACTAAAATAGCTATGACATAACGTATCGGATTATCATTCTTCTTTTTCCTCGAATTTGTTCTTTTTTTTGATGTTGTTTTTTTCTTAGCTGTCGATTTCTTTTTTGCTTGTGCCAATTGACGCACCTCCTTATGTTGCCTTAGTTAAAACGACGTTATTATATATAATTTCCTATTTGATGTTTAGAATATGTAGTCCAAACAGACGATGAAAGAGGTTAGAACAATATCATCTATGTATCAATTTACTTAAGATAACAGATTAATCGTTACCCCTTCAATTGACTATCATAAAATATAAGTAAATTGTCCATGACAACCATTATATTTCAGTGACTTGTTCTGACCTCTTTTATGTTAATGACTTTTTGATTAAATTTCAGAAATTACTGGAATAATCATAGGACGACGTTTTGTACTTTCGAATAATAGTTTACTAATTTGATCACGCATATTTTGTTTAATTTCAGACCATTCTATGCGTTTTTCTTGTAAACCAGCCTCTACTATTTCACGTACTTTCTCTTCTGCTTCACGTAATAAGTCTTCACTTTCACGTACATATACAAACCCACGAGATTGAATTTCAGGTCCCGCAGCTATACGTCTATTTTTAGGATCTAACGTTACAACAGCAATAAAGATACCATCTTCTGCTAAAAGATGACGGTCTCTCAACACGATATTTCCTACATCCCCAATACCAATGCCATCTATTAAAATATTTCCTGAATTTACCTTTTCATTTAATATCATATCTTTACCGTTGTAATTAATGACATCTCCTTTTTCCACAAGGAAAATCTTTTCTGGTGCAACACCTGCTTCAGCTGCTAGCTTCGCATGTGCTATCTGCATTTTAAATTCACCTTGTACAGGAATAAAGTATTCAGGTTTCATAATATTAATCATCATTTTTAATTCTTCCATGCAACCATGACTTGAAGCATGAATCTTTTTGTTATTTGGAATAATATGTGCGCCAGCACGTACAAGCTCATTTAATGTATTCGCAATGATAACTTCCATATTAGCAGAAGCCGTAATTGCTAAAAATACAGAATCGCCTTCTTCGATATTCATAATTTTATGCTTATGTTGCGCCATTTGACTTAAGGCTTCTACAGGTTCTCCTTGCATACCAGTAGCTATAATTATCACTTCATTTTTAGGATAATTATCAACTTCTGTTATAGGAATTAGCAAATCTTTAGGAATGTCGAAATACCCCATTTTACGAGCAATATTAAATGAACTTTCAAGTGATCTTCCTAAAAATGACACTTTACGATTTAGCTTGCTAGCAATATTTAAAACTTGCTGAATACGTATAAAGTTCGAAGCATAACATGAAACTATCAAGCGACCTCGCACTTTTGCAAAAGCATCATACATATGATGTTCAATCACATTTTCCGGAGTATTATATCCAGGTTTCTCTGCCTCAGTAGAATCACTGATTAAGACAAATACGCCTTCTTCACCAATCTCTGCCATACGTTTAATATCTGGTGCATAATGTCCATGTAAACTTTGGTCAAACTTAAATTCACCTGTATACACAATGGCACCATATGAAGTGTGAATACAAACACCTAAACTATCAGGAATACTGTGTGTCGTATTAAAGAAACTAATATTCACGTTTTTGAATCTCATAATTGAATCATTATTAACTGTATAGTAGCGAACTTTTTTATCAATATTACGGGCTTTCATATTTTCTTTAATTAACGCTATTGTCAATTTAGATCCATATACTGGTGCATCTAATTGTTCTAAAACATAACTCACTGCACCAATCGCGTGCTCATGTCCGTGTGTAAGGAATATACCCTTCAATTTATCTTTATTTTCAAGTACGTATGAAATGTCTGGTATAACAATATCAATACCTAGCATTTCGTCTTCTGGAAACATAAGTCCAGCATCTAACATAAACATTTCATCGTCTACTTCAACGATATACATATTTTTAGCAATTTCGCCAACACCGCCTAATGGTATAATGCGAATATCTTTATTCTTTTTCTTTATTAAACTCAAAATCTTACCTCCTAAATTTGTTACCCGTCCATATATAAACTCACTATTCATTATAAGTTAAAAAACACTTGATGTACACTATTAATCACTATACATACAGGATAATTAACAGTTGCACACAAAATAATAAAGCGTTTTAAAATGTTCAATACAACAAATTCAAAACGGGTCACTTCGTAAAAAGTGGCATAAAAAAATCACATGACGATACATTGTCGTCATATGACTTTAAATATTATTCTTCTAATGCTCTATGTGAAGCATTTACTCGACCTTGTTTATCAATTTCAGTAATCTTAACTTCAATTGTGTCACCGATTTTTAATACATCTTCCACTTTTTCAATTCTATTTTTTGAAATTTGTGAAATGTGAAGCAACGCATCTTTACCTGGGAATAGGCCTACAAACGCACCGTATTTTTCAATACGTTTAACAGTGGCTTGATAAGTTTGACCTACTTCCGCTTCACGTGTAATTTCCTCAATGATTTCACGAGCACGATTTATCATAGCTTGATCAACAGCACCAATAAAGATAGTACCATCTTGTTCAATATCTAATTTAACACCTGTTTCATCAATAATTTCGTTAATTTTTTTACCACCAGGTCCGATAACATCTCTAATCTTATCTGGTTTAATTGTCATAGTTACAACTTTTGGCGCGTAAGCACTTAATTCAGTACGTGGTTGATCAATTGTTTGTAACATATGATTCATTATTTCTAAACGACCACGTCTCGCTTGTTCTAGAGCCTCTTCGATAATTTCACGCGTTAAACCGTCAATTTTAATATCCATTTGGATTGCTGTAATACCTTCTTTAGTACCAGCGACTTTAAAGTCCATATCACCTAATGCATCTTCCATACCTTGGATATCAGTTAAAATCGTATAGCTATCTTCACGTGTAACAAGGCCCATAGCAATACCAGCAACTGGTGCTTTAATCGGTACGCCCGCATCCATTAATGCTAATGTTGATCCACAAATTGACGCTTGAGATGATGAACCATTTGATTCAAGTACCTCACTTACAATACGAATTGTATATGGGAAATCAGCAGTATCAGGAATAATATATTTTAATGCTCTTTCACCTAACGCACCATGTCCAATTTCACGACGACCTGGCGCACGTACTGGACCAGTTTCACCTACTGAAAAATTCGGGAAGTTGTAATGATGCATGAATCTTTTTTCTTCTTCAGGTCCTAAACCATCAATTAATTGATAATCGCCTAAAGCACCTAATGTTAAAACTGAAAGTGCTTGAGTCTGACCACGTGTAAATAGACCTGAACCATGCGTTCTAGGTAAAATACCAACTTCAGAATCTAATGGACGGATTTCATCAGGTTTACGGCCGTCTGGTCTAATTTTTTCATCTGCAATTAAACGTCGAACTTCTTCTTTCACTAATTCATTTAAAATTGCATAAACTTCTTTAATAAGTAATTCATTCTCTGGATCTTCTTCATCGATAAATTCATTGACGATTTCTTCTTTTAAGTTATCAAGATTTTCATCTCGTTGTTGTTTATCAAATGTTAAAACTGTTTCTTTAAGTCCTTTTTCTTCGGTTAAAGATTTTACACGTTCAACTAGCGCTTCATCACGCTCTGCTGGAATAAATTCTTGTTTAACAGGTTGAATGTGGTCGACGATTTGTTGTTGGAAATCAACTAAACGTTGAATCTCTTCATGACCAAAGAAAATCGCCTCTAACATTTCTTGTTCAGTAATCTCACTAGCGCCTGCCTCTACCATGTTTACCGCATCTTTATGACCAGCTACTTCAAGGTCTAAACGAGAAACTTCTTTTTCTTCTACTGTTGGGTTAATGATATATTTACCGTCAATATAACCCACATTTACACCGGCGATTGGCCCTTGGAATGGAATATCCGACACACTAAGCGCCATAGATGAACCAATCATTGCAGCCATTTGTGGTGAACAATCAGGATCTGCACTTAATACCATGTTCATAATTTGAACATCATGCTTATATCCTTTAGGGAATAAAGGTCTAATTGGTCTATCAATTAATCGCGCAGTTAATGTTGCATCGTCACCAGGACGTCCTTCTCTCTTTTTAAATCCACCAGGAATTTTACCCGCAGCGTACATTTTTTCTTCATAGTTCACTGTTAATGGGAAGAAATCTCCATCACGAGGTTCTTTTGATGCAGTTGCCGTCGATAACACGACTGTATCTCCATAACGAACCAATACAGCGCCATTTGCTTGTTTAGCTAATTGCCCTGTTTCAATCGTTAAAGATCTTCCTGCCCATTCAGTTTTAAAAACTTTCTTTTCTTGAGACATTATAAATCTCCTCTCTTGAATCTAATAGTTATATCATATCATTTATTATCGTATTTTAATATTAGTTATAAAATATTGAATTGGAAAAAAAGAGAGCGGGATATCCATCTATTATTTACAAAATAGACTTATCGTCCCACCCTTATCAGTATAAATATAAGTTATATTTTTTAAAAAAACATACTTTATTTTTAATATCTTGATTATTACTCTAGGTGTACTTATATCATCTTTATCTCATTGTAACCTTATTATTCACTCAATATTAGCTTAACATATAATAAATGTTAATATTTGTAAAAAGCTTTTTTAATATAAATTAAGGTTGGAACATAAATATGCCCCAACCTCAAAGACGTTATATTAAGATTAACGACGGATACCAAGTGATTTAATTAATTCACGGTAACGTTGAATATCTTTACTACGTAAGTAGTTTAATAAATGTCTACGACGACCTACCATTTTTAATAATCCACGACGTGAATGGTGGTCTTTTTTGTGTGTACGTAAGTGTTCGTTTACTGCGTTGATTTCTGCAGTAAGTACAGCGATTTGTACTTCTGGTGAACCAGTATCAGTTTCGTGTACACGGTATTCTTTAATGATTTCGTTTTTACGTTCTTGTGAAATTGCCATAATCAATTTCCTCCTTAAAATGTTTGAATACTCCTTAATCCGAGTTAGGCGTTGGAGATTCGACCTACTAAGAAAAAGGTGTGGTATAGATTGTTTATATAACTATACGCAACTCTAGATATTATAAGCTACTTCATCACCAAAATCAACTGCTAATAAATATTTAGCACGCGATTTATCATCGTTCATTTGTTTAACTAATGGGTCGATACCATCAAATTTAATCTCAGGACGTAAGAAATGATGCCAATTCACGGTCACTCGTTCACCATAAATATTATCCTCAAAGTCAAAGATATTCACTTCGATGACAACTTCTGCTTTGTTAGGATCATGAAATGTTGGCTTTACACCTATGTTAGCTACCCCTCGATATAATTTATTTTCAGTGCCGATTTCAATACTAACAGCATAAACACCTTTACGAGGTAACAAATAATCATCACTAGGTTGAATGTTAGCTGTTGGGAAGCCAATAGTTCTTCCCCTTTTTTCACCTTGCACTACAGTGCCTTTAATAGAATATATATAGCCTAAAGCATCATTCGCTTTTTGCAACTCACCATTGATTAAATCTTGACGAATAGAAGTTGTAGAAATTTTTTCATTTTCAATTTCTTGTTTACTCACAATTGTCGTATTAAACGCATCATATTCTTGAAGTACAGTCATATTACCTTTTCCAAATTTACCAAAAGTAAAATCAAAACCAGCAATGACTTCTTTTACATTATTTTTAATTATATAATTTTCAACAAAATCTTCTACGCTCACATTAGCAAACCTAGATGAAAAATTAACCACTATACAATAATCAATATCATGTTGGCTAATTTTTTCGATTTTATCTGAAAGTGGCGTTAAATACGTTGTTCGTTTTCTTTTAGGATTCAACACGACAGACGGATGCGGATCAAATGTCATCACCGCTTTTTTTAAACTGCGTGCCTCAGCTATTTCGTTTAATATATCAAAGACTTTGTCATGACCTTTATGCATGCCATCGAAAAATCCGAATGCCATTGCAACATCCTCTGTAATATACTGTTTAGATTGTATAGGATGTGTCACTTCTATGACTTTCATAAATTCTATCTCCTTTAATTAAAGACTTTTTTAGGTTTAATTTCTGATTCTTTTGTAGGGTGTACCATATAAATTGCTAATACTTTTTCTGAATCATCATCAATAAATACAATTTGGTCTTTAATTTTGTTATCAAATTCATTTTTATTAAATTTCTGCCCATTTAAAATACGTTTTTTTATGTGCGAATCTTTAATTTTAATGCTTGGCAAACCCTTTAATCCATATTCTAAAGGAAACAATTTATTTTGCAATGAATCCTGCTCATGAAGTTCTTTTATTTGTTCTAATGTAAGGCTATCTTTCAACACAAATCCACCAGACTCGATTCGTGTTAATTTCGACATATGTGCCGGAAAGCCTAATTTCACACCAATATCAGTTGCTAGCGTTCTAATATATGTACCTTTACCACAGATGACGCGTATTTTAAAATGACACTCATTTTCTTTAAAATCTAATTCAGATATACGCCCAATGTCTTTAATATTAACTTTACGCTTTGGTCTTTCAACTGTTTCATTATTACGCGCATATTCATATAATTTTTTACCATTTACTTTGACGGATGAGTACATCGGCGGAATTTGTTCAATGATACCTTTAAAACTTTCTAACAATCGGTCAATATCGTCCTTATTAAAATCTGCTGAGTGTACACCTTTTGTTTCCAATGTATCACCCGTTTGATCTTCAGTCGTTGTACTTCTTCCTATCGATACAGTTGCTTCATAAGCTTTGCCCATATCCATAACATAATCACTAACTCTCGTTGCATTACCTATACATACCGGTAACACGCCTGCAACTTCGGGATCAAGCGTACCCGTGTGACCTATTTTTTTAGTTTTTAATATTTTACGCAATTTGAATACAACGTCATGACTTGTTAAACCGCGCTCTTTATATACTGGTAATATCCCATTATACATATAGTCACCTTCTTTTTTAAAATATATTTTAATAGCGTATCAACTAAATTTATTCATAAAAAAACTGGAAAATGTTAACTATTTCTACACATCTATGTATTAACTGTTTAATGTTAATATACCGATATTAAGAAATTATCAAACATTTTCCAGATACCTAACACTAAATTATCTATCTTGTTTGTGTAAATCTTGAATCATTCGTTCAATTTTATTACCATATTCGATTGATTGATCATATTCATACATTAATTCCGGCATAATACGTAATCGCATTCTAGAACCTAATTCAGACTTAATGAAGCCTTTTGCTTTATCAAGTGCTTTAAATGTATTTTCTACTTCTTTATCGTTACCTAATACAGTTAAAAATACTTTAGCCTGCGATAAATCATTTGTTAAAACAACATCTGTAATTGTAATAAAACCAACTCGAGGATCTTTGACTTTATTGTTGATGATATCCATTAATTCCTTCTTCATTTGTTCACCAACACGCTCTGCTCTCATACTGCTCATTCTTGTCACCTCTTTATCTTTAAGTTCAATTGTTATTTGCATTTTTTAGTGTAACAATGCTTAAACAATTATTTTAGCTCACACGTTATTTTAATAAATTAAGCCTATAAAATCAAATAAAGTTTGCCGTAAGATAGGCATTTCAACAGAAAATTTTCCAATAATAGTCGACATTATATTTTGTCATTAAAAATCATTCTAGGCCACCACAAAATTTTATACAAAATCATGTCCATATAACGTAACTTTTAATAGGTAATCTATTCTAATAAAAAACCAAAAGCTAGTATCAAATATGCTCCCTATAAAGTAGACACTTAAAAAGTGCAATATTTATAGGGAGCATATCAATCTTAACTATACTTTTAGCTTGTAATTTATTTAATTAACGCTTAATTTCAACCATTTCAAATGCTTCGATAACATCGCCTTCTTTAAGGTCATTGTAGTTTTCAATTGTAATACCACATTCATAACCTTTTGCAACTTCCTTAGCATCATCTTTGAAACGTTTAAGTGTATCTAATTCGCCTTCATATTGAACAATACCATCACGAATAATACGTACACCAGCATTTCGCGTAATTTTACCTTCAGTAACATAACATCCAGCAATAGTACCAACTTTAGAAACTTTGAATGTTTGACGAACTTCAGCTTGTCCGATAACTTGTTCTTCAAATTCTGGATCAAGTAAACCTTTCATCGCTGATTCAATTTCTTCGATAACATTATAAATAACTCTGTGTAAACGCATATCAACATTTTCAGCTTCTGCAGCACGTTTTGCACCACTGTCTGGACGAACATTGAAACCAATGATAATACCATTTGAGGCATTAGCAAGTGTCACGTCTGACTCATTAATTGCACCAACCGCTGTATGAATGATACGAACATTTACGCCTTCAACATCAATTTTCATTAATGATGCAGCTAAAGCTTCAACAGAACCTTGAACATCACCTTTAATAATAACGTTTAAATCTTTCATTTCACCTTGTTTCATTTGTTCAAACAGGTTATCTAATGAAACATTTTTACTTTCTTGACGTTGTTGTATAATGCTAGCTTCGTGTCTTGATTCACCAATACGACGAGCTTGTTTTTCATCACTAAATACAACAAAGCGATCCCCAGCTTGTGGCACATCATTAATACCTGTAATTTCAACAGGCGTTGATGGACCAGCCGTTTTGATTCTTTGACCTAAGTCATTAACCATTGCACGGATACGGCCGTAAGTATTACCAACTACAATCGCATCACCAACATTTAATGTACCGTTTTGTACTAATAATGATGCAGAAGGACCACGTGATTTATCTAATTCAGCTTCGATAACTGTACCAACAGCACGGTTTTTAGGATTTGCTTTAAGTTCTTGAACTTCTGCAACTAATCCTATCATTTCTAATAAATCGTCGATACCATCACCACTTAATGCAGAAAGTGGAACGAAAATTGTTTCGCCGCCCCAATCTTCAGGAATTAAACCATATTCAGTTAATTCTTGCATAACTCGATCAGGATTTGAAGTTGGTTTATCAATTTTATTTACTGCAACAATAATTGGTACTTCTGCTTCTTTAGCATGGTTAATTGCTTCAATTGTTTGTGGCATAACACCATCGTCAGCTGCTACTACTAAAATAGTAATATCTGTTACTTGTGCACCACGCGCACGCATCGTTGTAAATGCAGCATGTCCCGGTGTATCTAAGAAAGTGATTTTTTTGCCATCGTTTTCAATTTGATATGCACCAATATGTTGAGTGATTCCGCCTGCTTCACCTGCTGTAACTTTTGTATGACGAATTGAATCTAATAAAGTCGTTTTACCATGGTCAACATGTCCCATAATTGTTACAACTGCTGGTCTCTCAATTGCCTCTGGATCATCTTTTTCGTCTTCGAAATAGATTGATAAGTCTTCTTCATTAATCACAACTTCTTCTTCAACCTCAACGCCATAATCATCGGCAATTAATTCGATTGTTTCTTGATTTAATGATTGATTGATATTAGCAACAATACCAAGTAAGAATAATTTTTTGATAATTTCTGATGATTCAACATTTAATTTATCCGCAAATTCGCCTACTGTAATACCTTCTTGATATGTCACTTTTGATGGTATTTCTTTTGGAGCAGCTGGTTGATTTTGTGGTTTATTATTCTTGTTATTTTTCTTATTATTTCTATTATTCTTTTTATTGCCTTTGTTGCCTTTATTATTTTGTTGTTGATTCTTTTTGTTATCTTTTTGTTGCCCTTTATTTTGGTTTTGATTGTTTGATTTTTGGTGATTATTTTGAGTGCTTTGTTTATTGTCGTTCTTTTGTTCTTTTTTGAACTTTTTATCTAATGCTTTAATTTGGTCATCTTCCAAAGCTTGCATATGATTTGAAACCTCAATATTCATGCTTTTTAACTCATCTATAATCTCTTTACTCTTTAGATTTAATTCTTTCGCATATTCGTAAATTCTTTGTTTACTCATATAATCACTCCTTATGATATTCATCTATCATTGATAGCAACTTTTTAGCAAAGCCTGGGTCAGTAATCCCTACATTAACACGCTCACCTTTTCCAAGTGCTATTCCCAATTCATTTCGATTTCCAAACTTTCTGAATGGAACTTTGTAACTCTTACATTTATCTGTAATTAATTTAGCTGTATTATCAGACGCATCATTTGCAACAATAACGAGCTTCAAATTTCCTTTTTTAATCTCATTAACAATGACTGATTCACCTGTTTTTACTTTACCAGCTCTCATTGCTAATCCTAAAAAGTTTAATATTTGATCTATACTCATTTTGGGATCTCTTCTCTATAAATTAATCTAATAATTTCTTTGTAAACAGGATCCAATTGCTCTTTAGATGCTTTAAAATATTTTTCTAAAATTTCTTTTTGTTGTGCTTTTTCAACCATAGCAACATCTTTAGAAACATATGCGCCACGGCCTTGTTTCTTTCCAGTAACATCCGCAAAGATTTCGCCTTCTTTATTAACAACAACACGAATCATATCTTTTTTGGGATGCATTTCATTTGAAAGAATACATTTTCGCATCGGAATTTTTTTCTTTTTCATAGATACTTCACTCCAACCTATTATTCAGATTCTTTCTCTACATTTGTTTCAACTGAAACATCATTTACCTCTTCGGTTGATTCTGTTGTGTCAGCATCTTCTAAAGCAACATCTTCTTCAGTTACTTTTTCAGCTTCAACTACTGGATAGATACCCGCTTCACGCGCATCTGTTTCTGATTTAATATCAATTTTCCAGCCGGTTAATTTAGCAGCTAGACGTGCGTTTTGTCCTCTTTTACCAATCGCTAATGACAATTGATAATCAGGAACAACAACTACTGTAGATTGATTTGTTTCATCAACAATAACTTCTAAAACTTGAGAAGGGCTTAAAGCATTTTTTACAAATACTTTTGGATCTTCATTCCATTGAACGATGTCGATTTTTTCACCACCTAGCTCTTCAACAACAGCTTCAACACGTGCGCCTTTAGCACCAACACATGCACCAACAGCATCTATATCATTGTTTTCAGAGAAGACACTAATTTTAGAGCGATCGCCAGCTTCACGTGCTACTGATTTAACAATTACAGTACCATCGTAAATTTCTGGAACTTCTTGTTCAAATAAACGTTTTAATAAACCTGGATGGCTACGAGAAACATAGATTTGAGGACCTTTTGTCGTTTGTTCCACTTTGTTAACATATACTTTGATACGTTCGTTAGGAATATATTTTTCGTTAGGACTTCTTTCTGCTTCAGATAAAACAGCTTCGATACGACCTAAATTCACATATACATAACGATGGTCAACACGGTCAATAATTCCAGTAAGTATGTCTTCTTCTTTGTCTATAAATTCTTCAAATAAAATTTCACGTTCAGCATCACGAAGACGTTGCATTACTGCTTGTTTCGCTGCTTGAGCACCTACACGACCAAAATCTTTAGGTGTTACATCTTCTTCGTATATATCACCAATTTCATATGCAGGGTTTTTAACAAGCGCTGTACTTAAATCCACTTCATCTCTGTCGTCAAATACTTCTTCAACAACATCTTTACGAGCGATAACTTTGAAAGTACCTTGATCCATATTTAATTCCACACGGACATTTCTTGCACTATCATAATTCTTTTTGTATGCAGTAATTAAAGCTGCTTCAATAGCATCAATTAATACTGCTCTAGGAATCTTCTTTTCTTTTTCTAAATACTCAGTAGCTAATAATAATTCATTACTTGACACGTTTTTTCCTCCTCATCACGTTAAATCATAACTGCGTGACGTGCTTTTGCTATTTTGTCTCTCGGTATCTCTATATCTTTCGTTCTTGCTTTGATTTTAACTTGTACTACAATTGTTTCATTATTGACTTCTTGTAAAATGCCTAACCATTCCTTTTCACCTTCAATTGGTACATATAAAGAAACAAATACAGGTTTAGTTATTGCATTTTGGAAATCTTGTTCTTTTTTAATTGGACGTTCTGCACCAGGTGACGCTACGTCTAAATAATACATTTCAGGAATAGGATCATTTGCATCCATAGCTTCACTTATTTTTTCAGAAGCTAGCGTACAATCATTTAAATCTACGCCACCTTCTTTATCAATAGAGATTCTAAGAAAATGATCTCTACCCTCTTTGACATATTCAACGTCTACAAGTTCAAAATTCAAGTCTTCCATAATTGGTTTAACAATCACTTCTACTTGTTCTGTAATTTTACTCATACAGGCCTCCCTTTTTGGCAAATAGAAAAGAGCGGGAATCTCCCACTCTTCTGCCTGAGTTCACTAATTTTTAAGCAACTTAATTATAGCATAAGTTTATGCTTGAAACAAATGACTTCACTATTAATCAGAGATTCTTGTAAAAGTTTGTTCCTTTATTTCACCATTACATTTGAATAGACTCGTAAGACATTGAAAAGAAATACGGGCATAATTTTGTGTCCAGCAACAATTTTGTATTTCTTTGACTACGCCATACGCATTAAATAAATACCTTGATTATTTCATTTTACATATCAAATATCGAAAGTTGAGCTTTATCTGGTAAATTCGGTAATGAGCCTAACTCATCTAAATACTCAATAATTTTCTGAGATAATCCAGCTTTTTTGTTTAAATCTTCTTTTGATAAAAATGGGCCATCGTCACGAGCTTCAACAATTCGTTTCGCAACGTTTTCGCCAAGCCCAGGCACTGATATGAACGGCGGAATAAGTGTATCGCCTTCAATGATAAATTCGAACGCCTGACTCTTTTCTAAACTAATCGGTTGCATTCGATAACCTCGATGCGCCATTTCATTCATAATTTCCAAGACTGTTAATACGTCTTTTTCTTTTTTACCTAGATCCATATAGCGAGAATACATGTCTTTTACAGTATTTCGAATGCTTGTTTTATCTTTAATCATCGTGATTAAATCAAAGTCTGACGCACGAATTGTAAAGTAAGATGCATAGTAATAAAGTGGATGATGTACTTTGAAATATGCGATACGTACTGCCATTAAAACGTATGCTGCTGCATGGGCTTTAGGGAACATGTACTTAATTTTAAGACATGAATCTAAATACCAATCTGGCACTTCATTTTCTTTCATCGTTTCAATCATTTCTTCAGTTAAACCTTTACCTTTACGTACTGACTCCATTATTTTAAAAGCCATTGATGGTTCTAAACCAGCATACATTAAATAAACCATGATATCATCACGACAACCAATTACACTTGATAAATCACATATACCGGTTTTAATTAATTCTTGAGCATTGCCTAACCACACATCTGTACCATGAGATAATCCTGAGATTTGAACTAATTCAGAAAATGTTGTTGGCTTTGTATCTTCTAACATTTGACGCACGAATCCTGTACCGAATTCTGGTACCCCAAATGTACCTGTTTTACATAAAATTTCATCTTCAGTAACACCCAAACTTTCAGGTGTACTAAATATCTGCATAACTTCTTTATCATCTACAGGTATTGTTTTTGGATCAATTCCTGATAAATCTTGAAGCATACGAATCATTGTTGGATCATCGTGTCCAAGTATATCAAGTTTTAATACATTATCATGAATAGAATGGAAATCAAAATGTGTCGTCATCCATGCTGAATTTTGATCATCGGCAGGATATTGTATCGGCGTAAAATCATAAATATCCATGTAATCAGGTACTACAATAATACCCCCTGGATGCTGTCCAGTTGTACGTTTAACACCTGTACATCCTTTAACGAGTCGATCTATTTCAGCACCTCTTTTGTGGATACCTTGATCATTCAAATAACCTTTAACATAACCAAAAGCAGTCTTTTCAGCAACAGTACCAATTGTACCTGCACGGAATACTTTATCCTCACCAAATAATACTTTTGTGTAGTTATGGGCATTCGGTTGATATTCACCACTAAAGTTTAAGTCGATATCAGGAACTTTATCTCCCTTAAATCCTAAAAATGTTTCAAACGGAATATCTTGTCCTTCTTTAATAAGTGGCGCTCCACAAGTTTCACACGTCTTATCAGGTAAATCAAATCCTGATCCTACTGAACCATCATTGAAAAATTCACTCGTTTTACAGTTCGGACAAATATAGTGTGGCGGTAACGGGTTTACTTCAGTAATCTCAGTCATTGTCGCTACAAAACTAGAACCTACTGAACCACGGGAACCAACTAAGTATCCATCATCTAATGATTTTTTAACTAAACGTTGCGAAATTAAGTAAATTACCGCAAATCCATTACCGATAATACTTTTTAATTCTTTTTCTAATCGATCAATTACGATTTGAGGCAGGTCTTCACCATACAGTTTACGCGCATTTGCATAACTTAGTTCTCTAATTTCTTCGTTAGCACCTTCCATACGCGGTGTGTATAATTCATCTTTAATAGGAACAACACGTTCAATTCGATCTGCTAATTCGTTTGTATTTTTCACAACAATTTCATGCGCTTTTTCTTCACCTAAAAAATGAAACTCGTTTAACATTTCATCTGTAGTTCTAAAATGTGCTTCCGGTAAAGTTGAGCGATTAAGTGGATTGCCGGGTTGTGATGCTATTAAAATTTTACGTGCGATACCATCATGTTCAAACAAATAGTGTGCATTTCCTGTCGCAATAACAGGTATACCCGCTGTGTCACCTGCATGTATTAAACGTTGATAAATTTCATGTAATGTTTCAGTATCTCTAATAAGCTCTCTATCAATTAAATCTTGATAAAGTGCCGGTGGTTGAATTTCAATAAAATCATAATATTTGGCAATTTTTTCAACTTGACTCTGGTCCTTCTGCATAACTGCCGTAAATAATTCACCTTCATCACACGCTGTACCTACCAATAATCCCTCACGATATTCATCTAACAATGAACGTGGAATTCGAGGTGTACGGTAGAAATACTTCACCAATGATGCACTTACAATTTTAAATAGATTTTTAAGACCTTGTTGGTTTTGTACAATTAATGTGACATGACTAGGTCTTGCACGTTTATATGCATCTTCATTACTGAGTTTTTTGTTGATTTCGTTATGATTTAATACGCCTAATTCTTTCATTTGTTGAACCATTTTTATGAAAATGTAAGCTGTTGCTTCTGTATCATAAATGGCACGGTGATGTTGCGTTAATTCTACGCCATATTTTTTAGCCAAGAAATTCAAACCATGTTTACCATATTCAGTATTAATCGTACGAGATAATTCTAAAGTATCGATAACACCATTCGTTGATGGTCCAAACCCAAGACGTTCATATCCCGTATCGATGAAGCCCATATCAAACGAAGCATTATGCGCTACGAATATCGCATCGCCAACCCATTCTTTAAACTCTGTAAGTACTTCTTCAATCTCAGGGGCATCTACTAACATATCATCAGTAATATGCGTCAAATTGATAATCGTTTCCGATAATCGTTCATGCGGATTACTAAACCTTTCAAACTTATCGATGATTTCACCGTTATGAACTTTCACAGCTGCAAGCTCGATGATTTTATCATACTGATTTGATAAACCAGTTGTCTCAACGTCGAACACAACATAAGTAGCATCTTTTAATACGACATCTTGTGGTTTGTATGCAATCGGAACACCATCATCAACTAACATACCTTCCATACCGTATATCATTTTAATGCCATGTTTTTCCGCTGCTGCGTGAGCATCTGGAAATGCTTGCACAACATTATGGTCTGTAACCGCAATGGCTGGATGTCCCCAGTCTGCTGCCTGTTTAACATACGCACCAATATTGGGTATACCATCCATTTGGCTCATTGCAGTATGCAAGTGGAATTCTACACGCTTTTCTTCAGCCTTATCTTTTTTTGTCGCTTTTTTAATCTCTTCAATATCAGACATCATCATAACTAAATCTCTAATAAATGTATCTTCTTCAATACGACCTTGAGCCCTAACCCATTTACCAACACTTAGCGCTTTAAAATGTTCTAAATCATCTTTGTTTTTACGAGTAAACATTTTTAAAACTAAAGAGTCCGTATAGTCAGTCACTTTAATTTCTACGATATGGCGACCACTTTTAAGTTCTTTTAAGTTTATATCAAAAATGACACCCTCTATTGCAACTTTAAACTCTTCCTCAATAATAGATTCAATTGGTTTAATATTTTCAATTTGAATCGGCTTACCAATTTGACACTTATCGACAGCACTTTCGTTGTTATCTTGTTGTTTCGCTTTTTCAGCTTTCATTTTTTCAAGTTTCTCTGTTGCCAATCGTGCACTTTGTTCGTCTTCTTCTTGAATATGTGCTTCTAAAGAAGCTAAGTTTTGTTCTTGATCATTATCATTTGTTTCGAATATGATTTTATCGATATCAAAACCACAATTTCTAAACGCTTTGATAAGACTTCCATTACATGCCTTATCAAAATGATTACGTTCAATGTCATTTGATACCATTACTTTTAATACTTTTCCAGACATAATAAGCTTTTTCTGTTTCAATTGACCTTTAACTTTTGGAGATAAAGCTGTTTGGTCAATACAGTGCCCAAAGTATTTAATTGCATGTTCATCTTGATTCGTGCCATTTGTTACCGTAAAACGACATGTAACGTTGGCGATATCTTTAAACTCTTGCTCTATTGCATTTATAAATAATAAATAATCTTCATGAGCTAAGAATTGTGGTAATGTAATATGAAATTCCCATGTTCTGTTTTTGTTAGAAACATCTATACGTGTCAGTTCACCTGAATTTAAAATTTCAGCATCTAATTGATTTGAAATTTTAATTTGATCAGCAAGCACTTTAAATTTTTGTTGCTCTGTCATTGCCAAGACAATTACCACCTTAAATAGAAATTACTTTTACGTGTTCGAACAATATTTAGATTATGTGAGCATAGTAATGATAGAAAATTAAATGCTTTATATTTGGCTAATCATTATATTGTTAAAACAAATTTATCTTTAATTATACTATGTCTTCAGTCATTTTTCATCGAATAATCATTATATCAAAAATAATAAGAGCAGGACATAAGCATCAGATTTCTTTCAGCTTTTTCCTACTCTTATAATTCATTCGATCTTAATTATTTTAAGTTATCATATTTATTTGTAATGACAGTCATTAAGTCATCAATGTGAACTTCTTCGCTATCACCTGTTAAACGTTCTTTAACTTCTACAATACCTTCCGATGCACGTTTACCAACAACAATTCGCAGTGGTAAACCAATTAAATCGGCATCATTAAATTTAACACCTGCACGTTCCTGACGATCATCGTACAACACATCAAATTTAGTATTAAATTCAGCATATAGTGCATCTGCTAGTTCTCGTTGATCATCTTTCTTAGGATTAATAGAAATTAAATGTAAATCAAACGGAGTAACTGATTTAGGCCAAACAATTCCATTATCATCGTGATTTTGTTCAACAATCGCACTTAGCGTTCTAGAAATTCCAATTCCGTAACAACCCATAATTAAAGATTGAGCTTTTCCTTGGTTATCTAAGAATGTAGCATTCATTGATTCTGAATACTTAGTACCCAATTTGAATACTTGACCAACTTCAATACCTTCAGCAAAATGTGCAACGCCTGAACCATCACTTAACTTTTCGCCTTCTAAAATAAAACGGAAATCGCCATATTCATCAACGTTGAAGTCTCTACCTACATTTACATTAATTAAGTGATAACCATCTTCGTTAGCACCGACAACTAAATTATTTAAATCTTGCACAAAATTATCTGCATAAATTTTGATTTCTTTATCAATTACAGGACCTAGTGAACCAGGATTTGCACCAACTAAATTAACTATTTCGTCTTGTGTTGCTAATTCAATATTATCTGTGCCGAAATAAGATTTTAATTTAATGTCATTAATTTCATGATGGCCACGCACTAAAACCATAATATATTCGCCATCAACTTTGAAAATCATCGTTTTAACGATTTCATCTACTGGTCTACCTAAGAAGTCTGCCAATTCTTGCGCAGTCTTAACATTTGGTGTTTCAATTTTTTCTAAAGGTTGCACAGTAGTATGCTTATGATTTGGTTCGTAAACGACTTCTGCTTTTTCGATGTTAGCAGCATAATCACTTTCTTTACTGTAAACGATTGTATCCTCACCGATAGCACTTAATGCCATAAATTCATGTGTATGGCTACCGCCTATAGCACCTGAATCTGCAACTACTGGTCTTGCGTTAATGCCAACTCTCTCAAAAATACGGCTATACGCTTGATACATATCTTGATACGTTTGATCTAATGATGCCTCGTCAGCATGGAATGAATATGCATCTTTCATAATAAATTCACGCCCACGAAGTAAACCAAAACGTGGTCTCTTTTCATCACGGAATTTAGATTGAATTTGGAATAATGTCATCGGTAATTGTTTGTATGATTTCAATTCATTTCTTACTATTGATGTAACTAATTCTTCATGTGTTGGACCTAATGCAAATTGTCTTCCATGTCTATCTTGTAAACGCATTAATTCTGGGCCATATGCACCCCAACGTCCTGATTCTTCCCATAATTCAGCTTGTTGTAACGCTGGCATTAAAATTTCAACAGAATCGATACGTTCCATTTCTTGTCGCACAATTGCAGTAATATTATTTAACACACGTGTTGCTAGCGGTAAATAACTATAAATCCCACTTGTACTTTGTTTTATCAAACCCGATTTCAATAATAAACGATGACTTTGTGCTTCTGCTTCTGATGGCACGTCACGCATCGTTGGTATAAAAACTTTGGATTGCTTCATAATTATTTATCCTCCTAAATTATAAGAAATATCGTCGAATATCATTCCACGTTACTAATATCATTATAACGACCATGAAAATGGCACCAATAGCAATAATCGTTGTTTCCGCTTTTTTATTAACTGGTTTTCTGAAAATCGCTTCATATATAACAAATAAAATACGACCACCGTCTAGTGCAGGAATAGGAATTAAATTCATAATACCTAAGTTTACACTTAATAACGCAGTGTAACCAATTAAGCTAATGATACCCGCTTTAACAACTGAGTCGACGTTATGATAAATACCAACCGGACCATTTAACATATCAAATGAGAATCCGCCCGTAAATATACTAGCCAACATACCTACTACAGCTGTAAAAATATAAGTACTACCGATTAAAAAGCTTTTAAATCCGAATACAATTGGTTTAAAAAGTGTATGTTCACTCGCTGGTTGGAATCCGAGAACATACTTCGTCTCTGAACTTACTTTAGTCAGTTTTTTTTCAGTCTTTTTAGGTGTTAATTCAACTGACTTTGTTTTACCATCACGTTCAAATTTAACAGTCGTCTTATTATCTTTAACTTTATCTAACGCCTTATCAACATCATCAAATTCAGATATTTTATATTTGCCAATTTGGACGATCTTATCACCTTTTTGTAATCCTGCTTGTTGAGCTGGATACTTATCTGCGACTTGTTCTACAGTAGACGTAGGCGTGCCTTGATAATATGCAAGACCAATAAATAGGACTAAAGCTAATATAAAGTTAAATAACGGTCCCGCAAATAATGTTAAAAATTTCGGCCATGGCTTTTTATGTGCAAATTGTCTGTCTCTCGGAGCAATTTGAACTAAGCTACCATTTTCAACAAAGAAAGACTTTCTAGCAATTTTAAAATGATGTCTTTCATTATCATAAGCAGTGATACCTTCTATGAATAAGTCATCCTTAAAATCACATTTTTTAACTTCGATCGCTTCAATTTGTTGAAACTTATGATGATCATCTAATATGATATGTGTTATTTCATTTTCTTCATTAAGTTTAATTTTAACGTTCATACCGGGCTCGACTGGTGGCTCTTCTAAGCCATCTCCTGCCATACGAACATATCCACCAACAGGCAATAACCTAATAGTGTAAAGTGTTTCATTTTTTCTAAAACTAAAAATTTTTGGCCCCATACCGATCGCAAATTCTGGACACATAATGCCTGCTCTTTTCGCAAAAAACATATGGCCATATTCATGAACAGTTACTAGTACACCAAAAACAATAATAAATGCAATTATTGTAACTAAATAGCTCACTCGCTACACCTCGATTGTTTATAAATTTCTTTTATTTTAAAAATGATTGCTGTATACGTAACATAAGTCATTATAATATGATACTGACAAATCACAAAATATAACGTCTAATTTTCAAAGTTAATATTGCGTATAATTTTCAAAGTTAATATTGCGTATAATTTTCAAAAGGAGTTCTGAGATTCATTAAATTATCTCAGCAACTCCTCTTTACGTTTATTGATTTGTTCTCAGCATTAAGATTGTATTAATAAAATATTTAATAATGGTAACACAAACATAAAGCTGTCAAATCGGTCTAAAATACCACCGTGTCCAGGTAGTATTCGACCTGAGTCTTTAACGCCGAAATGACGCTTAAATCCTGATTCCACTAAATCACCTAATTGACCAAATAAACTTAAAATCAATGTCACTCCAAGTAATATCCATACATTCATATTGAAATCTACAAAATATAACATTGCAAGTGGTACTATCAAACTACAGAACAAGCCACCTATGAATCCTTCGATTGTTTTATTCGGACTTATTACTGGCCAAAGCTTATGTTTACCCATCATTTTACCAAACAAGTAAGCCCCTGTATCTGTAAGCCAAACAATTAAAAAGGCATATAATATGTAATGTAATCCTTCTGATCTCGTTTCATAAAAGAACATAAAACCAATGCCTACATAAGCCACAGACATTAAGCAAAATGCAGCATCCATAAAACTAAATCTGTTTTTAGATAAGACAGTATAACTTAATACAATAAAGCTCATTGCAATTAAACTTTTTAATTGAATTACTTGTACCCATGGCCCTGCATGTTGTGGCAACATAATGATGATAAGACCAACTGCACTAATTAAACCAGGAACTGAAACAAATTTAATCATATTCATATTCAACAATTCTTTTAATGCAATCAATGCTAATATATTAGCAAATATCATTAACACAAGGCCGCCTTTTAACAAGATAGGCAAGAATACGATTAAGGCAATAATAGCTGTCAGCGTTCTAACTTTCATACTATACTACTCCTCACTCAATCCGCCAAAGCGTCTTTGACGTGACTGATAAATTTTTATACATTTAATTAATTCATCTTCGTCAAAGTCAGGCCATAATTTTTGATTAAAGATAAATTCACTATACGAAACTTGCCAAATCAAGAAATTACTTATTCTTTGTTCTCCTGAAGTACGAATTAACAACTCTGGATCAGGATAGTCTTTTGTCATTAAATGATTGTTTATATATGTTTCATCTATGATATCACTATTTAAACCTTGTTGATGAAGCTCGTCAAACATATTTTTAATACTATGAACAAGTTCTGCTCTGCCACCATAATTAATTGCAAATATTAATTTTAAGCCGGTATTATTAGCTGTCTTTTCTTTAGCATTATTAATTGCTTCTATCGTTGATTTTGGCAACTTATCAGTAAATCCAATTGTTTCAACTTTGACATTTTTTTCAATTAGTTCCGGTAAGAATGTCTTTAAGAAATTGACAGGCAAATTCATAATATAATTTACTTCACTTTCAGGTCTTGACCAATTTTCAGTGGAAAAGGCGTATAAAGTTAAGTACTTAACACCAATATCACTAGCTACCCTAGTAATTTTTTTTATTGTTTGCATACCTTCGTAATGACCTTTAATTCTAGGCATTTTTCGCTTCTTAGCCCATCGCCCATTACCATCCATAATAATAGCGATATGTTCAGGTATATTAGACGAGTCTAATTCTTCATTATAATTATTTATAGTGTTCTTTTTATTTATTAGCTTTTTAAACATGGTCTTTCCTCCGAGCCTGATCATCTCTGTCATATAGTATAAGTTACTAAACAATCATTATCATTTTATCATACTCATTTAATGCATTGAATAAGCAAATAAAAAAACTGTACCAAAGTCTGACTCGGTACAGTTTACACCAGAAATGTGACATACATACTGAGGTTAAAAATTACATAACTTTATTATAGCAATATACCTAATGCCTATTATTTATAAAGTATATGTTTAATTAACTTGTTTAAACACCATTTTTATGCTCATTGTGAATTTAAATTATCACATGCATCTTTGATTTAATTAAACATGCCCATTTTAAATGTTACATTATCGTTTAATACTGGCATTTTAATATGTCATTGTATATTAGTTTTATACTGACATAATATCTTTTTCTTTATCAGCAATCATTTGATCAATTTCTTTTATTGAATTGTCTGTTGCTTTCTGAACATCTTCAGTGCCACTTCTCAACTCATCTTCAGTAATGTCGCCATTTTTTTCATCTTTTTTCAACTGATCATTCATATCACGACGAATATTTCGAACAGATACTTTAGCTTCTTCACCAATTTTCTTAACATCTTTAACGCGCTCTTTTCTACGTTCTTCTGTTAAGGCAGGTACAGCAATACGTATCACTTCACCATCACTTGTTGGGTTAACACCTAAGTTAGCTGCTATTATCGCTTTTTCGATGTCAGCTACAGAAGTTTTGTCGTATGGAGAAATAACAAGTAAACGTGCTTCTGGAACATTGATGCTTGCTAATTGTTGTACAGGTGTTGGTGCACCATAGTAATCAACTGTTACGCCGTTTAATAAATTTGAATTAGCTCTTCCTGCACTGATGTTAGCTAATTCACGTGATAAGCTTTCGATTGATTTTTGCATTCTTGATTTAGTTTCATTAATAATGTCACTCATTATTTTACACCTCTAAATTTATTTTGTAATTAACGTACCTATCTTTTCACCCATAACAGCACGTTTAATATTTCCTTCTTCCATAATAGAGAAAACAGTTAACGGAATGTTATTATCCATACAGAATGAGGATGCTGTTGAATCCATTACTTGTAAACCTTCTTGAAGCATTTGAATATGCGTTAAATGTTCATATTTTACCGCATCTTTGTTTACTTTAGGATCTGCAGAATATACACCATCTACATTATTTTTGCCCATTAAAATAACATCTGCTTCAACTTCTGCAGCACGTAATGCCGCTGTAGTATCTGTAGAGAAGTATGGGTTTCCAATACCTGCAGCAAAAATAACTACGCGTTTCTTTTCTAAGTGTCTAATTGCACGACGACGAATATAAGGTTCAGCCACTTGCTTCATTTCAATAGATGTTAATACTCGTGTATCACAATCCAATTGTTCTAAACTATCTTGTAATGCTAAGGCATTCATTACAGTTGCAAGCATACCCATGTAATCAGCAGTTCCACGGTCCATACCTAAGTCACTACCTGTTTTACCTCTCCAAATGTTTCCGCCACCAACGATTACTGCGATTTCACAGTCCATTTTAGCAACTTCAGCCACTTGCTCAGCAACACTTTTAATAATTACTGGATTTATGCCAAATCCTTTTTCTCCAGCTAACGCTTCACCACTTAGTTTCAAAACTACACGTTTATATTTAGAAATTTGAGCCATTTTCTTATCCTCTCTATCGTGAATATATGTAACATATACAAGTAAAGAAGACACAGTTGTCGTTTTATTAGAATGATTTACATTTTAATAAAGCAACATTAAAGGTGTCTTCTTCCTTGTTTTACTTTATGACAGATTATTTCATTTGTCCTTTAACTTCATCCGCAAAGTTTTCTTCGCGTTTTTCCATACCTTCGCCTACTTCATAGCGTACGAAGTCAACAAGTTTTCCACCTTTTGTTTTTAAGAAAGCTTCAACTGTTACATCAGGGTTTTTAACGAAGTCTTGATCTACAGCACAAATTTCTTGTAAGTATTTACGTAAACGTCCTTCCACCATTTTTTCAACGATGTTTTCTGGTTTACCTTCATTTAATGCTTGTTGTTTTAAAACTTCTCTTTCGTGGTTGATTTCTTCTTCGCTAACTTGTTCAGAAGAAACATATTTAGGGTTGATTGCAGCGATATGCATAGCAACGTCTCTTGCTGCTTCTTCGTCAGTTGAACCTTCAACAACTGTTAATACACCAATGCGTCCACCCATGTGTAAGTAAGCGCCGAAAGCATCGTTATCAGTTTTAGTTCTGATAGCAAAACGACGAACACTTAATTTTTCACCGATTGTTGAAATTGCTTCTTTAATTCTTTCATCAACTGATTTACCATTTGGTAAAGTTGTTTCCATTAAAGCTTCAACAGTTTCAGCTTTTGTATCTAATACTTGATTAGCGATTTCTTTAACTAACTCTTGGAAACCTTCGTTACGAGCAACAAAGTCTGTTTCAGAGTTGATTTCAACGATAACTGCGTCGTTACCTTTAGTTTCTACATGTACTAAACCTTCAGCCGCAATACGGTCTGCTTTTTTAGCTGCTTTAGCAATACCTTTTTCACGTAGGTAGTCAATCGCTTTATCGATGTCACCATCAGTTTCAGTTAGCGCTTTTTTACAATCCATCATACCCGCGCCAGTTTTTTCACGTAATTCTTTAACAAGTTTTGCTGAAATAGTTGCCATTCATTATTCCTCCAATAAGTTATCATTTTATATATTATGATTTTAGCATTATTATAGGCAAGATTGCCAATACTCTATTTGAATATTTGTAATTTGCCTCGATTTTCTTTTTAAAAAAGGTGATAAGCATTAATATCTTATCACCCATTTAAACTATATCTAAGTCAGATTCAACAGTTGATTATTCTTCAGTTGCTTCTGTTTCTTCTGATTTTTCTTTTTCATCTAAATCGATGTTTTGTTCTGCAGCTACTTCTTCATTAGAAACGCCTTGTTGACCTTCTAAGATTGCATCTGCCATTTTAGCAGTTAATAATTTAACCGCACGGATAGCATCGTCGTTTGCTGGGATAACGTAGTCAATTTCGTCAGGATCACAGTTAGTGTCAACGATACCTACGATAGGAATATTTAATTTACGAGCTTCAGCAATTGCATTACGCTCTTTACGTGGGTCAACTACGAATAATGCTTGAGGCATTGATTTCATATCACGAATTCCGCCTAAGAATTTGATTAAACGGTCGTATTCTTTTTTAAGTTCTACTACTTCTTTTTTAGGTAATACTTCGAATAAACCATCTTCTTCCATTTTTTCAATTTCAGAAATACGTTTGATTCGTTTTGAGATCGTTTTATAGTTAGTTAATAATCCACCTAACCATCTTTGGTTAATGTAGAATTGACCAGCACGTTCTGCTTCAGATTTAACTGATTCTTGTGCTTGTTTTTTAGTTCCTACGAATAAGACTTGTCCACCATCTTCTGAAACTTGTTTCAAGAAGTTGTATGCCTCGTCTACTTTTTTCACTGTTTTTTGTAAGTCGATGATATAAATACCATTTCTCTCAGTGAAGATATATTTTTTCATTTTTGGGTTCCAACGACGTGTTTGGTGACCGAAGTGAACACCCGCTTCTAGTAATTGTTTCATTGAAATTACTGCCATTATAAATTCCTCCTATTGGTTAATTACCTCCATAGCAAACTATTGTAAAGACAATATATAAATATTGCACCCTTTACACAATCACGTTTGATATGTGTGTATTGGCTTTATAGCCGAAAATAAATATAACATAATGCCGTGTCTAAAGCAAATGTTTTTCAAGCATTTTTCCATAAATTTAAAGGTAATTCTATCAAGTTAATGTGAAATATCAATTTGATTGAAAATTAGACAAAAATAAAGAAATGACTTCAACATAATCATCAAAGTCATTTCATTGACTACCGCCAAGATAACATCGTCACGACTAGGACATTGAATTATGTCCCAGACTCATCGACTTATTTACTTTTTTCTAATTCATCTAAGAATTTTTCTTTTTTAACTTTAATGAAAGTACCTTTCATTCCTAAAGAACGTGATTCAATTACACCAGCACTTTCTAATTTACGTAGTGCATTTACAATTACAGATCTAGTAATACCAACTCTATCTGCAACTTTTGATGCGATTAATAGGCCTTCCGTACCGCCAAGTTCTTCAAAGATATGTTCAATCGCTTCTTTTTCAGAATAAGATAATGAATTAATTGCCATTGTAATAGCAGCTTTATCGCGCGCTTCTTTTTCTACTTCACTATGCTTCTCACGTAAGATTTCCATACCAATAACTGTAGCAGCATATTCACCTAGTACCAAATCATTTTCATTAAAATCATCATGTACTCGACCAAGTACTAATGTACCTAATCTTTCCCCTCCACCTAAAATTGGGAAGATAGTTGTACGACTATCTATGAATAATTCTCTGTTTTCAGGTGGGAATACTGTTAATACATTGTCGATATCAATATTTGATTCTGTTTGTTTAACTTCCATTAATCGTTCTGTATATTCACTTGGAATATGTCTTTCTTCCAACATTTGAATAATTCTTTGACTTTTTAATAATTCATTTAGACTCGATCCTAAAATTTTACCTCGACGCGATACAATAAATACATTTGTTACAGTTACGCTACTAATCGTTTGTGCTACATCTTTAAAATCAACCGCAATACCTTTGTGTTTTTGAAGTAACGTGTTTAACTCTCTCGTTTTAGATAATAAGCTCATGAATTTTTCTCCTTTTGTATATTTTTATAGAATAAATGCACTTAAATCTTTATTTGTTGAAATTGATTTTAATTTATCATCAACATATTGTGGGGTAATATCTACAACTGCATTCGGCATACTTGGTGCTTCGAATGATAAATCTTCTAGCATCTTTTCTAAAATTGTATGAAGTCGACGTGCACCAATGTTGTCTGTATCTTGATTTACTTGATAAGCAATCTCAGCTAAGCGAGTAATTGCTTCATCGGTAAAGTTTACAGTAACTTCTTCTGTTTGAAGCAATGCTTCATATTGTTTAATTAATGACAATTTTGGTTCTGTCAAAATTCTTACAAAATCTTCTACCGATAAACTATCAAGTTCAACTCTAATCGGAAAACGACCTTGCAATTCTGGTATCAAGTCACTCGGCTTAGATACATGGAAAGCTCCAGCACCTATAAACAGCATATGTTCAGTATTCACAGTACCATATTTGGTTTGAATAACGCTACCTTCAAGTATAGGTAAAATATCTCTTTGAACACCTTGTCTTGAGACATCTTGACCACTATTATGATTATTCGTCGCAACTTTGTCGATTTCATCTATAAAGATGATACCCATTTGTTCTGCTAATTCAAGCGCTTCTTGGTTAGCGCTTTCTTGATCAATTAGTTCATCCGCATAACTATCAGCTAAGATTTTCCTTGCCGTCTCAACAGCAACTTCTCGCTCAACTTTCTTTTTAGGCATTAATTGATTCATCATCTCTTGCATTTGCTGATTTTGATTTGTACCTAGCATACCTAAAGCACCAGGATCTTGTTCGACTTTAATTCTTACCTTTTCTTTTTCAAGTTTGCCTTCTTCTAGCTGTCTCTTAATTTCAGAACGTTTTGTTTTAATTTCCTCAGTAGGTGGTTCTTCTTCATCTTCGTTATTTTGTCCGAAATTTGGAATTGCACCTCCGAAAAGTGACTCTAAAGGATTATTCGTTTGAGACGCTTTCTTTTTCATACTTGGAACTAATAACTTAACAAGTTTTTCATTGGCCTTAGCTGTTGCTTCATCTTGTACCAATGATTTTTTCTGCGCCTTGACTAATCTTACTGAAACATCAACAAGATCTCTAACCATACTTTCAACATCTCGTCCTACATAACCTACCTCAGTAAATTTAGTAGCTTCTACTTTTATAAATGGCGCGCCGACAACTTTGGCCATTCTTCTTGCAATTTCAGTTTTACCAACGCCGGTTGGTCCAATCATCAAAATATTTTTAGGTGAAATTTCTTGCTTTGATTCCTCATCTAATAAACTTCTTCTGTATCGATTACGTAGGGCAATTGCCACTTTACGTTTAGCATCATTTTGTCCAACGATGTATTCATTTAATTTAGATACGATTTCTTTTGGAGTTAATCTTATTCCAGCTGTATCCATTAATTTCATTCCTCCGTCTTTTAACTAAAATTAATTGCTCGTAATTATTTATCGTGCTCTGATTATTATAGTGTTTCGACAACAATATTATCGTTGGTAAAGACACAAATATCAGCCGCTACTTTCAAGCTCTCATATGCCATTTCTTCAGCAGACAAATGCGATGCATGGCGTTTCAATGCACGTCCTGCGCTTAATGCGTAGTTGCCTCCTGATCCAATAGCGATAAGGTCATCATCTGGAGCAATAACTTCGCCAGTTCCACTGACAACTAAAATAGCATCTTTATCCATTACAATTAGCATAGCTTCTAATTGACGTAATTGTTTATCGCCTCGCCATTCTTGTGCCAATTCAACAGCAGCTCTTTCTAAGTTACCACTAAACTGTTGTAATTTTGTTTCGAATTTTTCAAATAACGTAAACGCATCTGCTACACTACCTGCGAAACCAGCTAACACTTTACCTTCATATAAACGTCGCACTTTTCTTGCCGTTTGTTTCATGATGACTTGTTGACCAAGCGTTACTTGCCCATCTCCAGCCATAGCTGCTTTCCCATTATGTCTTACAGCATAAATTGTTGTTGCATGTAATGTTGTATTACTCATGTTTCATTCTCCTTTTTCGCTCGAGGATGTGCATTTAGATACACTTTTCTTAATTGTTGGTTAGATACGTGTGTATATTTACCAGTTGTTGACAAATTAACATGACCTAATAACGATTGTACTGTTCTTAGGTCTGCACCTTGATTCAATAAATGCGTTGCAAATGTATGTCTGAGCTTGTGGGGATGAATCTCACTTACGCCTGCTGTTCGTTTAACAATATCATTTAAAACATATCGTACACCGCGTTCAGTGATTGCTTCACCCTTCATATTTACAATAAGAAAATCATGATTGCATGACTGAATTGGTTTGAAATGTTCTAAATAATTTTCGATGCTTTGTCTACAATAAGCACCAAACGGTACAAAGCGCTCTTTGCTCCCTTTTCCTAATACGGTAACACCATTCGCGTAAAAATCTATATCTTGTTTTTTAATATTTACTAATTCCGAAACACGGATGCCTGTAGCATACAACAATTCAAGAATAACTCGATCCCGTAAATTTTTTGAAGTGTCCTCTTCTACAGTTTTGAATAACGCTTCCATTTCTTCTTCGTAAAAGAATTGCGGAAGATATTTTTCTTTTTTCGGATGTACTAATTGAACAAATGGATTAATAATGTTCTCATCAAGCGTCATCCAATATTCATAGAAAGTTCTTAACGTTGAGATTTTACGAGAAACAGATGTTCTTTTCAAATGATTTGAATATAAATAGCTCAAATAATTTCTAGCATCTCTGTATTCAAAAGTATTCAACTCTAAATGTTCTTGTTCTAAAAATTGATTAAACTGAATTAAGTCATCTTGATATGATTTCAATGTGTGTTCCGAAAAATTCCGTTCAACTTTCAATGTATTTAAAAACGCATCTTGAATATGATTCAATACATTTACCCTCCATCAATAAGAATTGTAGCATATACAGCAAAGGGCTTACAGTAATTTGATAATCAATTCTAAATCTTTTGAGAATTAAATAATTGTAACTAATCGGAAAACCTGTTAATTAGAATACCTCTTTTTTAAATTAATTACTAAAAGTCTTTATTAATAGCCTTGCCATTTATTATTTCATTGCCTTTTAAATAAAGTTTATTTAAAACATTCTCTTACATGTTACATCAATCAACTTATTGCGTGTTATTTATTTAGATATTTTTTGAATGCGAATTCTAAATTGTCAGAAATACGTAACAATTCCAAAATTAAAAAGACTAGGATAAGTATTTTCCATTTAGAAAGTCATTACTTACTCGTTGATGACTTAAGAATGAATAGCATATCTAGTCTTTCTAACTATTTTATAAAGTTTTTTTGAAATTTTCTAAGTAATCCAAAGCTCTATTAGCTTGTGCTTCATAGCGTTCTTTTTTATCTTTAATTCTAGTTTCTAAAGATGGTAATAACCCGAAGTTAGCATTCATAGGTTGGAAATTCTTATTGTTTTTAGCATGAGAAATATAGTAAGCCATACTTCCAATCATTGTTTCTCTCGGAAATACTACCTCACCCTTGCCTAATATTTTATGCGCAAGATTGATACCTGCAACTAAGCCGCTAGCTGCGCTTTCTACATAACCTTCAACACCAGTCATTTGTCCCGCAAACTGTATGTTTGGTTGTGAAATCAATTCATATTTCTCGTTTAATACGTCCGGTGAATTAATGAAGGTATTTCTATGCATCACACCATATCTAACAATATCAACATTTTCTAAGCCTGGAATTAATTTAATGACTTCTTTTTGAGCTCCCCATTTTAAATGCGTTTGGAAGCCAACAATATTGTAGAGTGTACCAGCAGCGTCATCTTGTCTTAATTGAACCACCGCATAAGGACGTTTCCCAGTCTTTGGATCTTCTAATCCTACTGGTTTCATTGGTCCAAATAGTAATGTCTTGCGTCCGCGTTCTGCCATTACTTCAAAAGGCATACAACCCTCGAAATATTTTTCTTTTTCAAATGAATTTACAGGCGCAACTTCAGCTTCTAATACTGCATCATAAAAGCGATTAAATTCATCCTCAGTCATAGGACAGTTTAAATATGCAGCTTCACCTTTATCATAACGGGACTTTAAGTAAACTTTATCCATATCAATAGATTCTTTTTCAATAATTGGAGCAGCCGCATCATAGAAATAAAGTTGATCTTTACCAGTAATGTCCACTATTTCTTGCGCAAGGGTTTCTGTAGTAAGTGGTCCTGTTGCGATAATTGTGTATCCATCTGGAATGGCATTAATTTCTTCATTAATAACTGTGATATTTTCATGATTTTTAAGTGTTTCAGTAATATAACCTGAAAAATCGTGTCTATCAACTGCTAATGCACCACCAGCTGGAACTCGTGCCTTATCAGCCGCTTCAATAATTATAGAATTCAATCTTCTCATTTCTTCTTTTAAAACACCCACACCATTAGTTAAAGCATTTCCGCGTAATGAATTGGAACATACAAGTTCCGCAAATTTATCAGTATGGTGCGCTGGTGTTTGTTTAACAGGTCTCATCTCTATTAGATTAACTTTAATTCCTCTTTCAGCTAATTGATATGCCGCTTCTGAACCGGCAAGACCAGCACCTATTACATTTACAGTTTGAGTCATTTCTATACTCCTTTTATTGTCATTTATGTCTTTTAATTATGTTGTTATGTTTATATTATCCGCACTTATTTAGATTAATCCTTTACTATCTTTAAAATAAGATTCACTAATGATTCTATTTAACAATCTTAAAATGTATCTAGGAAATAAAAATATTATTTCTGCGCTGCCTCTTTATAATCGCAATTTGAACATATTACTTGTGTTGTCTTGCCTTTTTTATTTTCAACAAGATATTGGTTACATTTTGGACAATCTCTTCCAATCGGCTTATCCCAAGAGATAAAGTCGCATTCAGGATATTTCGAACATCCATAAAAGACACGATTCTTTTTAGATTTTCTTTCTACGACGTCACCATCATTACATTTTGGACATTTAACACCAATAGACTTAACTATCGCTTTTGTATTACGACAATCCGGGAAGTTTGAGCAAGCCATGAACTTACCATAGCGTCCCATTTTTATAACCATAGGAGAACCACAAATTTCACAGTCTTCACCGGCTGGCTCATCTTTGATTTCAATCTTTTCCATCTCTTCTTCAGCACGTTCAACATCTTGTTTAAAGCTACTAAAGAAACCGTCGATTACTTTCCTCCATGTAATGTCGCCTTCTGCAATCTTATCAAGTAACGTTTCCATATTCACTGTGAATTCCACATCAATAATCTCTGGGAAGTATTCTTTCACTTGTTCATGAACTATTTCTCCCAACTCAGTAGGAACAAAACGCTTACTTTCTAATTTGACATAGTTACGCTTTTGAATCGTATCTATTGTCGGTGCATAAGTTGATGGTCGCCCAATTTTCAATTCTTCTAGTGTTTTTACTAATCTCGCCTCAGTATATCTTGGAGGTGGTTGTGTATAGTGTTGAGCTGGTTCAATTTGAGTTGCTGTGACTTTATCACCTTGCTCTAATTTAGGCAGTTTATTTTCCTTTTCGCTATCACTATCATCTTTAGTTTCTACATAAAGTGTCATAAATCCTTTAAACTTGATTGTTTGACCATTCGCTCTAAATTTAATGTCACCTTGTGTTATGTCTAATGAGACTGTATCAAGTATTGCTGGAGCCATTTGACTAGCAACAAATCGTTCCCAAATTAATTTGTATAATCGGTATTGGTCTTTCGTCAAAAATGACTTCATATCATCTGGCGTACGCATAGTACTTGAAGGTCTAATAGCCTCATGGGCATCTTGGTCACCTTGTTTCCCTGATGCTTTACGTTTAGAAGTGTAAGATTCACCGTATTTATCAGTTATATACTGTTTTGCTTCAACTTTGGCAGTATCTGAAATACGTGTAGAATCGGTTCTCATATATGTTATTAAACCAATCGTACCTTGTTTTTTCAAATCTATACCTTCATATAATTGTTGTGCGACCATCATTGTTTTTCTTGCTTTAAAGTTTAATTTACGTGCCGCCTCTTGTTGTAATGTAGAAGTTGTAAATGGGTTTGCTGGATTACGCGTTTTTTCTTTTTTAGTCACGTTTGTAATTTCGAATTGATCTCCATCTAATGCAGCTGTAATTTTCTCAACATCTTTTTTCGTTTTTAGTTTAAAAGGTTTATTTTTATAATGAAGGAATTTAGCATTGAATTTTGATTTTTTGTATCTAAATTCTCCTTCAATAGTCCAATATTCTTCTGGTTTAAAGTTTCGAATTTCATTTTCACGGTCAATGACTAAACGAAGTGCAACAGATTGAACTCGACCCGCTGACAACCCTTTTTTTACTTTTTTCCAAAGAACTGGCGAGATGTTATAGCCAACTAATCTATCTAATATTCGACGCGCTTGTTGTGCATCGACTAAGTTCATTTCAATTTCTCTAGGATTTTTAAAACTTTCTTTAACAGCGTCTTTAGTTATTTCGTTGAAAACAACGCGATTTTCTTTAGAATCTTCAAGCTCTAAAATTTTTGATAAATGCCAAGCAATTGCTTCACCTTCACGGTCGGGGTCACTTGCGAGAAAGACGTTTTTCGCTTTTTTTGCATGTTTTTTCAATTCTTTTACAACAGGACCTTTTCCGCGTATTGTTATATATTTTGGTTCGTAATTATCTTCAGTGTCGACACCCATTTGACTTCTTGGTAAGTCTCTGACGTGTCCCATTGAAGCTATAACTTTATATTTCTTACCTAAATACTTTTCAATGGTTTTTGCTTTTGCAGGCGATTCAACAATGACTAAATTATCTGCCAATGTCATTTCCCCCTCGCTAATCTAATTACTAAAGATAAATGATAAACGCTTAATTTTGCTTTTGTCAACGTTTTATATCTAAACAAATCATTTTCCCTGTCTATTTTTTATAGATTTTATTAAAAAATAAATTACAAAGGGAAACAAAAGAAATATGAAGCAACTCGTTATTTTTAGTTTTAAATATAGTAGTCTTCAAATATATCATTAGCGTTTAATACTACCTTAGCACCTTCTTGGATACGTAATAAATTACCTTTTGTCATAGGATTAAACATAGATCCAGGTAAAACATAAACATTTCTATTTTGCTCTAATGCAAAATCTATCGTGATGTGACTGCCACTTTGTTCCTTAGCCTCAGTAATTAAAACCCCTTTTGACAAACCGCTGATAATTCTATTGCGCTCAGGAAATCTATATTTAGCGATTGGTGTATGTGGTGGATATTCAGATATAACTAAACCTTTTTCTTCTATTTTATTTCTTAATGCTAATGTACTTTTGGGATAATGTGTTTGATGGCCAAAGGCTAAAACTGCAATTGTAGGGAGATTGTATTTTAAAGCTATTTGATGTGCCATTGCATCAGCTCCTTGAGCAAGGCCGGAAACAATTGTTAAATATTTGCTTTTATCATTTGATAATAAAAATTCTAAAGACTGTTGGGTATAACTTGTAGAATCTCTTGCACCTACTACTGCCAAATGATGCATATTATTTATTAATTTGATGTTCCCTTTATAGAAAAGAAGTAATGGAAATTGATATATTTCTTTTAATAGCACTGGGTATTCAGAATCCATATATGTAATGTAACTTACTTTTAATTTCTGCAGTTCTTTAATAATATCGTTATGATCAAGTTTTATAAAAGCATAGTATTTACGTAATAAATGAACATTTTCTTCCCTATTCACCCATTCACATAAATAACTATCTTTTTTTCTTCCCTCCTCTTTAATTACATTAGGATATGCCATTAAAAATTGATGAATTTGTTTAGTCGAAAAGTGTGCCCAGTATAACTTAAGCAAAAATAGTTTAATCAATAAATCAACTCCTTTTTGTAATCATACAAAATCATATTCTATTTTTGTTTTACATTTCTAATACAAAAACATTGTCGATGTAATGTTATTTTAAGGAGTAAAAATACTGACTTAAAAAGTGAAAAGTATGTTGGAAAGAATTTAAAATTTCAATTTCCAACATACTTTATAATTAAACCTTATAAATAAGTTTTGCAAATTTATATAGAATTGGTCTTACTGGTTTGATGAAATCACCAATTAATTCTTCAACATGTGCATTAAAACCCTTTTTAAATTGTTGAACACCAAAATCATCCGCCTCATTACTAAAGACGCCTGTTATTCCATAAAAATTATACCTATTAATATTATGTGATTTTGCATATTTTATCATATGCCATTGTAGATGATATGCACCCATATACTGATTATATTTCGGATTTGATCCACTTGATAGATAATAAACTTCATCATCAGTACATATAAATAAAGCAGCAGCTAAATCCAAAACAGGTCCATCTTCAAATATTAGTTCTTCGGTTTTACTAATTCTATTATTAATACTAGATAATTGCATATTTAACTGATTTAATTTTGATTTATTTTTTTTAGAATTTGGATTTTCATTTAATGCTCTGTTCACAGTCATCATTTCATTTTCGATTTTCAATAATTGTATTTTTAATTTATCTTGATATTCATTAAGATTTATACAAGCTATCTTTAACATTGCCTTATCTTTATATATTTCTTGCATTCGTTTAAAATAATCTTCATTCATGAAATGAAAACCATGTTTTTCTTCAGCCATTTGAAACAATTTATAAAATCGATTTGTTTCTTCAATAGATAAATCTTCAACCTTAACACCAATCTCAATAGTCTTTTTTATATTTCTTCTAGTTTGGTATTCCATTTCTTTTAAAAGTTGATTCTCATCTTTATCTTTTAAATCCAATACAGAAATCCACCTAATTTGACTTTTATTTGAATATCCTGTTGTATAACCTTGATGGAGATACCCAATTTTCCCTAGCATCTTTACTATCACTGAATTATTATAATTCTTTATTATCCTACCATTTGCATCTCTTAAATTCTCTATTAAATATGGATCAACAAGAATAAATACTCCTCTATTTTTATAAATGAATTTAGATAATTCTTTAAAAAAGTAACAAACTAATTTAGCATCGAAATAATCAAGTAAAGGACCTCTATGAGAGTAGAAATATTTGTAGAATTTAAAAATTCGTGCCTCTGTTAATAAACATGCAGCTATAACTTCATTTTTATCATTCTTCACTCCCACAATATGTGCTTCATGATTTATTTTATTTCTATAATTATATAATTCTATAGACTGCGTATAATGTTTGAAGTGCTTTTTGGTGTAGTTGGTAAATTCTTCTTCACTTAAAGTTGAAAATTTCATATTTCAATGTCCTGCCTTCGATTTAAATTATGCTTTTTTAAATGGTCTAATAAAAATCATATCATTTTCATAATTATGAACAACTTTATGTGCAACCTCTGCTTTACGCCATCCACCATTATTCCAGTTTTGATCTAAACTTTGGAACTTCATTAATTTTCCATCATAATCACCATTTAAGACAATAGCTGTATGACCATATCCTCCACCAAATCTTCCACTAAAAACCACTAAGTCCCCAGGTTCAGCTTTGAAAGTTGGTGTGTTGTGATAAATTTTAGCTTCACTATTAAAATTATTTGCATATGGTATATCTTTAGCTCCATATCCTTTTAATCCATGACCATAAAGATGATTCCAATATACATTAACTAAATCGAAACATTGCCATCCATAACTACCGTCGAAATCCCATCCTCTATTCTCTAATGTTTTCAAATAATTTAATGTACTGCTATTACTATTACTTTTATTATTTGAAGACACTGTTTTTGGTTTTGGTTCTACTAATGGTGTCATTGGCACTTTTAATTTTTGACCAATAAATATTAAATTAGGATTTGCTATATTATTTGTATTTTGAATATTTGAAACTGTAGTTTTGTATTTTAATGCTATAGCACTAAGTGTGTCTCCTTTTTTTACAGTATAGATTTGTGTTTTTGGAGCTTCTCTAAAACTGTAGTAACCAAAGTAATTATTAGTAACTTTATTCGTTTTCTTCTGATTAGAATTTTGAGCTTCCAAGTTTGCAATTTTAATTTCTTTAGTAAGTTCATTGTTATTAATAACTAGATTGTTACCTTGGCTTGAGTTTTTCGGAGTATTTGAAATCTTTATATCTTGATTAATTTCATTTCCGTTTGAAATTGCTGATTTGTTGTCTAACTTTAAACTTGTGTCCGATGTTTTAACAGCACCTTCATTTTTTATTTTGTCTTTTGTCGTATTTTTATTAGCATTTAACTCTGATTTCGCGAATACATTTTGCTCATACCCTCTTGTAAAATCTTTAGATTTATCAATTTCATCTGCATATGCTTTGTTCGACATACCCAATGCCAAAAACATACCTATTGAAATTGACAAAATTCCAATACTAACTTTTCTAATTGAATAGCGTACTTTACTTTGTTGTTTATTCATGATGAAACACTCCTTACAATAATATACAAACATTATAACATAGTGCGCTATATATTTTAATTAAAATTTTCTTTGTTTTATAAAGCTATTGTAGGAGGTAAAATAATTAACTTGTCTTTCCAAAATATGAAAAGTGTACTAAAATTCATCGCACGACAAATAGCCCATTTCCGATACTTTTATAAAGTATGGAATGGGCTATAGCCATTTATATCATCTTTTAACTTTATTTATTAACAGTTAATAATGATTCATAAATACCTGCTTCTTTAGCAGCTTCAATTAATGTTGAACCAATTTCTGAAGGTGTTGCCGCTGTTTTCACACCACAACTATTTAATGTTTTAATTTTCTCTTCAGCAGTACCTTTACCACCTGAAATGATTGCACCAGCATGTCCCATACGTTTTCCAGGAGGTGCTGTTTGTCCACCGATAAAGCCTACAACTGGTTTTGTCATATTCGCTTTAATCCATTCAGCTGCTTCTTCTTCAGCCGTACCACCGATTTCACCAATCATAACAACTGCTTTCGTTTCGTCATCTTCATTGAATGCTTTTAAAACATCAATAAAGTTTGTTCCGTTGACTGGGTCTCCACCAATACCAACAGCTGTAGTTTGACCAATACCTTCTTCAGTCAATTGGTGCACTGCTTCATATGTTAATGTACCTGAACGAGATACTACACCAACATGACCTTTTTTGTGAATATAGCCAGGCATAATACCAATTTTACATTCATCTGCTGTAATCACACCTGGACAGTTCGGACCAACTAAACGTGTTTTTCTACCTTGTAAGTAGCGTTTAACTTTAACCATGTCTAATACAGGAATATGTTCAGTGATACAAATAACCATATCTAAGTCTGCATCAGCTGCTTCTAAAATTGAGTCTGCAGCAAATGGTGCTGGAACGTAAATGACTGAAACCGTTGCCCCAGTTTCATTTTTAGCTTCTTCAACAGTGTTGAAAACAGGAACGCCTTCAACAACTTGACCACCTTTACCAGGCGTCACACCTGCTACTATTTTCGTACCATAATCAAGCATTTGTTTTGTATGGAAAAGGGCAGTAGACCCTGTAATACCTTGTACCATTACTTTAGTATTCTTATCTATAAATACACTCATCTTAGTGCTCCCATCCTTTCCTTATGCTTCTTTGACTAGTTTAACAATTTTTTGTGCACCTTCAGCCATTGTTGCTGCTGGTTCAATTGCTAATCCTGAGTCTTTTAAGATTTTTTTACCTAACTCAACATTTGTACCTTCTAGGCGTACAACTAGTGGTAAAGTTAAATCTACTTCTTTTACAGCTTCAACGATACCTTCTGCGATAACATCACATTTCATAATGCCACCGAAAATGTTTACAAAAATACCTTTAACATTTTCATCACCTAAAATGATTTTAAATGCTTCAGTTACTTTTTCTCTAGTAGCGCTTCCGCCTGCATCTAAGAAATTGGCTGGGTTTCCACCGAAATGATTAATCGTATCCATTGTTGCCATGGCTAAACCTGCACCATTAACCATACATCCGATGTCACCATCTAATGCAATGTATGATAAATCATGTTTAGACGCTTCAATCTCTTTCGGATCTTCTTCTTCTAAATCACGTAATTCTACAACATCTTTATGTCTGAATAATGCATTATCATCAAAATTAATTTTAGCATCTAATGCCAATACATCACCATCAGCTGTTGTAACTAATGGGTTGATTTCTACGATTGAACAATCTTTTTCAATGAATACATTATAAAGTGCTAATAAGAATTTAGCAGCTTTGTTAACAGATTCTTTAGGAATATTAATATTAAACGCAATTCGTCTTGCTTGGAATGGTGAAAGTCCGATTACTGGATCGATAGTTTCTTTGAAGATCTTTTCAGGAGTCTTCGCAGCAACTTCTTCAATCTCAGTGCCCCCTTCTTCAGACGCCATCAATGTTACTTGGTCAGTCGCACGATCAATAACGAATCCAACGTAATATTCTTTTTGAATAGCACAACCTTCTTCGATATATAAACGCTTAATTTCTTTACCTTCTGGACCAGTTTGATGTGTCACCAAAGTTTTCCCTAATAATTCTTTTGCATATGTTTCTACCTCAGATAAAGATTTAGCAATTTTTACTCCGCCTGCTTTACCTCTACCTCCAGCATGAATTTGTGCTTTTACAACATAAACATCAGAATTTAATTCTTTTGCTTTCTCCACCGCTTCTTCAGCAGTAAATGCTACTCGTCCTTCTGGAACTGCAACGCCCATTGAACGAAATATTTCTTTACCTTGATACTCGTGGATATTCATCTTCCATCCTCCTGTTACTTAGGTTAAGTTCCCTTACAATTATAAAAAATGTAAGCGCTATTGTAAACTTAAATGCTACTTTTTTATCATTTAATTGAATTTTACGATTTACAGTAACGATTTTATAGGTTCAAAGCTTTTTCTATGCTCTTTCATAATGCCAATATCATCGATTGCTAGTAAATGTTGTTTGGTACCGTAACCCGCGTTTTTTTCAAAACCATATTCAGGATAATCTTTAGATAACTGTGTCATATAATCATCACGAAAAACCTTTGCCATGATACTTGCAGCTGCAATGGACACACTTCTTGCATCACCCTTGATTAAAGATACTTGAGGCAGTGCATTATCAAGCGTCATCGCGTCTATCAATAAATGCGTTGGTTGTACTGATAATCCATCAATAGCTCGCTGCATGGCGATTTGAGTAGCTTTATAAATATTAAATTCATCTATTTCTTCAGCTGTCGCGATCCCATATGCAAAAGCAGTAACTTCATTTTTTAGTGCTTCATTTAATTCTAGACGTTTCGTAACAGGTACTTTTTTCGAGTCATCAAGGCCCAAATAATTGTGATTTGAATTTAAAATTGTTGCGCATGCAACGACTGGACCTGCTAAAGGTCCTCTTCCAACTTCATCAATCCCACAAATAATAGCATTAGGATGCTCTTTTAATATTTCATTTTCAAAGTAAGTCATTTCAACATACTTTTCTTTTAAAGCTTGTTCTTTTTCTAACGCTTTTCTGCGCCTAGCTATGGCATTTTGAACACCTTTTCGCTCATCTAAAAAGCATTCATGATTTTCTAATTCTTCTATTGTATTAACCGCATTAATCAACTGCGTAACTTCTTTAATTGTTAGCGTCATTTGCTAATTCCTCAGTCATATCTTTAAAAATATCAAAACAATAATTTCCTATTTTAGCATTTCGAATATCATAAATAATCAGTTCAATGACTGCTTCGTAATCAATTTCATTACCACGTCGAATTAAGCCACGTTTTTTCCCTATCGCATCAAACCACGCTATGATTTCTGCATCTTCAGGAACTTCAATATTATAATGTGACTTTAATCGCGCTAAATCATTTTGAATTAAAAAGTTTAATCCATAGATGGCAACTTCATCTAAGTGCACAATACTATCTTTTATCGCACCAGTTAAACTCAACTTCTTACCGACTTCTTCATCTTCAAATTTAGGCCAAAGTATCCCTGGTGTGTCTAATAGTTGTAATGCATTACCAACTTTAATCCATTGTTGTTGTTTGGTCACACCTGGTTTATTACCAGTCTGCGCAATACTACGCTTTGCCAGTTTATTTATTAATGTGGATTTACCAACATTTGGAATTCCAACGATCATTGCTCTTATCGCTCTAGGTTTAAGTCCTTTCGCTTTTTCGCGTTCAAATTTTTCAGCAGTCGCCTTAATTGCTGCAGCTTCCACTTTCTTTAAATTTTTACCGTGCTTAGCATCCACTGATACAGGATAGTATCCTTTATCAATAAAAAATTGTTCCCATTTTGACATCTCATTTAAATTAGACATATCTTTTTTATTTAATATAACAACACGTGGTTTTTGGTTAATAACTTCATCTATCATAGGGTTTCTTGAACTATATGGAATTCTTGCATCTACTAGTTCAAACACTACATCTACTTTTTTTAATTGTTCACTTACTTCTCTTTTGGCTTTCGCCATATGTCCTGGATACCATTGAATAACCATTCAATTCACCTTACTTTCGTCAATTCTTTTCTCATTATTAAAATCTATAACCTGTTAATTATAGAACAAATTCATTAATTCAACTATATTTATTTTAACATTGTCACACTTCTTAACAATGCTTTAGATTTAGGTATAAGTGATTATTTCAAGTTTTCTACAATTAAAAATCATCATTTGTTAAATCTAAGTTACTTATTAAGTGACATTCATCTTTATCAGTATGACATTTTTATTATTCAATATATTTGTTTAATGATAAACTGAAAATGATCCAAAGTTTAAGTAACTATGATAAGGTATCTGTTCCACAGTCATCTTCGTCTTTACCTATCAAGAACCTCATTAACTTTAGTTTCAGTTAAACTTAATTTTAAATTTGAAAGTTGAGGATAATGTTGTGTTAAAAAAGTGGCTAAATTCAAACGTCAAACAATTCTTTGTTATAACTTTCATTAGTGTAATATTAACGCTTATTTTATTTTCTACTCATATCTATGATTATATTGTGAATGGTACTGTTTTTAGCGGGGCTGGAGATGGATTCCGTCAAATGATGCCATTTCAAATGTATTTGTATGAACATCTACGTAGTTTTTCTAGTTTATATGATGCATCGTTTGGATTAGGTGGCGATTATATGAAAGGACTATCATATTATTATTCGCTGTCACCTTTAATGTGGCTAAATTTTCTATTCATTAAAATAGGAGAAACGGTTGGTATATTTAATCCGACGACAATACATTTTTGGCCGACAAACCAACTTATTATGGCTATGATACGAGCTATCATAACATTTGTCGTGACCTTCTACTTATTTAAAATATTACACTTTAAACGCTCAGCAAATATGATCGCTACGATTTTATACGGCATGTCAACTGTCGTTATATACTTTAATTTTACTTGGTCATTTTATGGAAATTTATTATATTTATTGCCATTATCGATTCTTGGTTTGGAAAGATATTTTCAACAACGCAAAATCGGTATTTTCATTGTTGCGATAGCCTTAACACTATTTAGCAATTTTTATTTCAGTTATTATCAAGCTATTATTATAGGTTGCTACTATTTATATCGACTCATTTTCACTTACAAATATGACATTGTCTCTAGAACACAAAAATTAATTTGCGTCATATCTGCTACAGTTTTGAGTGTGTTATCAAGTGTATTTGGTTTATTCACTGGCATTTCTGCGTTTTTGGAAAATGACAGAAAGCAAAATCCCAATGTTGATATACCGTTTTTGACACCACTTGATTATCATTATTTTTTCTTTAGCGATGGATTTTATATTACGATTTCAATTCTTACTATCGTTGCATTATTGTCATTCAAACTGTATCGTTTTTACTTTTATAGACTTTTCGCAATAGTAACATGGATATTATTTATAGGTTCATTATCACAGTATTTCGACAGTGCTTTTAATGGTTTTTCATTTCCAGAAAGGCGTTGGGTGTATATCTTAGCACTATCATCAAGTGCTCTTTGCGGATTGTTTATTCAACATTTATCAACATTAAATATGAAATATTATTTAATCAGAACAATACCCGTATGCATCATCGCAATACTTTATGTATTACTATCACCGACACACCCACTTGCACTTATAGTAGGTATTATCCTGCTAATAGTGCTTGCCGTTATTTTAAAATTTAGTTTATGGCGTTATAAAAAATTAACCGTTGCAATATTAGTATTAATCGTTATGATTCAACAAATCGTCATTTTAGATAACAACAAAAACATGGCAATCAAACCTTATCAACAATCATTATCAACGTTGAAACAACATGATTACCATAGTAACTATGTAAACCAGCTTATAAAAAAGATAAATCAAAATGCAACAGGCTCATTTAATCGCATTGATTATATGTCAGACTATGCATTAAATTCACCATTTATATATCATTATAATGGCATTTCATTATATTCTAGTATTTTTAATGGAGACATTTTAAAATATTATGACAAGACACTCCAAATTAATATGCCAATCGATAAAAACAGCACTTATAGATTACTTGGCAATCGTCAAAATTTACTATCACTTTGGAATGTTAATGATCGAATTAGAGTGAATCATGATGACAACTTACCATATGGATTTAAAATTAAGTCTGAACACAAAGACAATAAAGTTCGTTGGATTCATTCTAAAAATACCATCCATTATCCAAGTGCACATATTACAAATAAGGTCTTTTCCAATAAAGAATTAAAATCTCCATTAGATAAAGAACAAGCAATGTTGCAAGGGATTGTTTCTAACAATATTAAAGATGTTAATACACATTTTAAAGCCAATAAAAATTTACTATCAGATTCAACAATTAAATTAAATAGTGCAGCCTGGCAATCTCCTACAAAACATTTATTACAAGTTAAACAAAATAATGGTGGTCTAACTGTACAGTTGCCAAAATCAGTTTCTAATCAATTTAAAGATTTGTATTTTGAAATGGATTTAGAATTACTTTCGCCGGATAAAGCTCATGATGTTAAAGTGAATGAATATACACAAGAAAGAAATAAACTCACTTATAAATATCGACGCGTTGTAACACCCGTAACGATACGCATTAAAGCTCCAGATAGAATTAGATTATCATTGCCTAAAGGTAAGTATCGAGTAAATTTAAAAGGGATATACGGCGAAGATTATACCACGCTTAAAGACGCTTCAAATTCATTAGAAGCTGTCAAAGTTAGTAAGACAAAGCATGGTTATACTATTACTAAAAATAAAAATTCATCTGGGTATATTGTTTTGCCAACAGCATATAATCAAGGTATGAAAGCGACATCAGGTGATCAAAGTCTTAAAGTTGAACAAGTAAATGGTGTTATGACCGGCATTAAAGCACCTAAAAATATAACAAAGATTCAATTGAGCTATACCCCACCATACTATTATTTACTTATAACAATTACTATATTTGGCATTATATGTAGTATTATTTTCACGAGATGGGCAAGACAAAAATAATGTTGCTACGCATATATTTAATAAATCTACTAAGTCCTTTTCAATGGCACTTAGTAGATTTTTGTTTATATAACCATTTTGAGCAAACACGTTATGAATAGAGAAGGAATAAACAATTACATTATCAACTTTACATTAACTAAACAGCAAAAAAAGCCATCTATATCACTCCATAAAAGTGACCTAGATGGCTTTATTGTTTGAGTCGAATTTGACTCATACATAGCTTTGTTTAAATGCTGATTAACGAATTTCTTGGATTCTAGCAGCTTTACCACGTAAACTACGTAAGTAATATAATTTAGCACGACGTACTTTACCACGACGTTTAACTTCGATTTTTTCAATTTTTGGTGTGTGTAATGGGAATGTACGTTCCACGCCAACACCTGATGAAATTTTACGAACTGTAAACGTTTCAGAAACGCCACCGCCACGACGTTTAATTACAACGCCTTCGAATACTTGGATACGCTCACGAGTACCCTCAATGATACGTACGTGTACACGTAAAGTATCACCAGGACGGAAACTTGGTAAGTCTGTACGTAATTGTGATTTAGTTACTGCTTCGATTAATTTGTGATTTGTCATTATAAATTCTCCTCTTCAACCTATGTTCTTGCCTCGACAAATATATAGCAGCGGATCATAGTGATTTTAGTGTTTCCACACTCAGATTATGTTAGCACAATACTAACCTTTTTTCAATCCTATTTTATATCTTTCTAATATTTGCTTATCTGCATTAGTTAATGGATATTTTTCAATTAAGTCAGGTCTTTTATTATATGTGCGGATCAACTTTTGCTCATGTCTCCATGCATCAATATTGGCATGATTTCCAGACAATAAAACATCTGGAACTGTTAGACCCTTAAATTCACGCGGACGTGTATATTGCGGAAACTCTAATAACCCATCTGAAAATGAATCGTCTTGATGTGACTGTTCATTACCTAAAACACCTGGAATCAGTCTAACAATAGCATCAGTCATGGTCATCGCTGGCAATTCTCCACCAGTTAAAACATAGTCACCCATTGATATTTCATCTGTGACAAGATGTGTTCGGATACGTTCATCGTAACCTTCATAATGTCCGCATATGAAAACGATGTGGTCGGCCTTGCTTAATTCAACAGCTTTCTGATGTGAAAATGGCTCGCCTTGTGGACACATTAAAATAACGCGTGTTTGTTCTGTGACATCTAAGTCTTCCATCGCATTAAAAACAGGTTCAGGCTTTAACACCATACCTTGTCCGCCACCATACGGATAATCATCTACTTGGTTGTGCTTGTTAATTGCATAATCTCTAAAATTAACCGTATTGATTTGTAATTTATTGTTTTCTTGGGCACGTTTCATAATTGAATGATTTAAAACACCATCAAACATTTCAGGAAATAAAGTTAAATAATCAATTTTCATTAATCCAACAATCCTTCCATTGGCGTGATGATAATTTTTTTATTTTCAACATCCACTTCTTTTACAACATCAGCAATATAAGGAATCAAATATTCTTTAGATCCTTTAATCACCCACACATCATTCGCACCTGTTTCAAATATATTAATTACACGACCTATTGGTGTTTCTTGATCATCAAAAACTGTACATCCTATAATATCTGAATAATAAAATTCATTTTCCTCAAGTACGATATCTTCATGATCACGCTCTTGATAAATAGAACTCCCTTTTAAATGCTCAATATCATTAATATTATTAATACCTTCAAATGTAAGCATATGAAGCCCTTTATGCACTCTATGTGACTTAACAGTATATTCAAGGTCGTTATTGTTATGCACAACTGTCAGCACTTGACCGGGTTGAAAACGAACGTCTGTAAAGTCTGAATTGGATTTTACTTTAATTTCACCTTTAATACCATGTGTGTTAACAATTTGACCAACTTCAACTCTCATTCTATTACCTCCAACTCTATGCTTTGAACACTTCTATTTTAATTGAAAATAATTCAAAGAAAAAGGGCACCATTATGGTACCCAATACGTTCTATATTACTAACATGTGATATTCCCAACGTATCATTGAGTAATAACTGTCAGTGTAAACGAGTTATTCTTATTGTTAGAACAATTTTACGCTAAATTACTTAGCTTTCTTTTGTTCGTCAAATTTTTTCATAATACCTTCTTTTGATAAGATATTGTGAACTGTATCAGTTGGTTTCGCACCATCATTTAACCATTTTAAAGCTAACGCTTCGTCAACTTTAATTTCTGGAGCATTAGCGCTCGTTGGGTTATAAGTACCGATTTGTTCGATGATACGTCCGTCACGTGGAGAACGAGCATCTGCTACTACGATACGATAGAATGGATTTCTTTTTGAACCTAAACGTGTTAAACGAATTTTAACTGCCATTTATAAAATCTCCTTTAAGTCATGTTTTAATTTTTATTTTCTACAAGAAATAATATTAACAGGTGTATGAATGTTTGTAAAGAGTTTTTTCTTTACCAGGAAAATTATTGAACCTTTTTCTTACAATAATAACTATGTGATTACTAAATTAGACTGTTAATAGGTTATAAAAATTCATAGTAAATTTCACCACCTACGTGTTAAGTTAATTTATCTCGTAAGGACATGAATGGTACCACTTCTACCGCACACGTTCCCCCAATATAACTTATTAATATTAGCAACAATAACCTCATGTTCTAGCAAATCAGCAATTTCAGTTTTTAATTATTATTGTGTATCTAAAAATATGCACCCCATAAAGTTATATTCTTTAGTATAACTTTCGGGATGCACATCTCATTGCAACAAAAATCAGCGTGTTATATTAAACATTAAAACGGTAAATTCATACCTTTTAACATATTTTGCATTTGATTGCGTTTACCTTTTTTACCTTTACCGCCACCAGTGAACTGTTTCATCATTTTCTTCATATCGTTAAATTGTTTCATCAAACGATTGACTTCTTGTAATGAACGACCAGACCCTTTAGCAATACGCTTTTTACGTGATACATTCAATGTGTCTGGATTGTTTCTTTCAGCCGGCGTCATTGACTGGATAATCGCTTTAATATGATCAATTTGCTTTTCACTCATATTAAGCTTATCTAGCCCTTTCATTTTATTCATACCTGGAATCATTTTCATAATATCATCCAGTGGTCCTAGATTTTTCACCTGATCAAGTTGTTCTAAAAAATCATCTAAAGTAAACGATGACTCACGCATCTTTTTCTCTAAATCTTTTGCTTTTTCTTGATCCACATCTTGTTGCGCTTTTTCAATTAAACTTAACACATCACCCATACCTAAAATACGTGATGCCATACGTTCAGGATGGAATAGCTCTAAACCATCTAACTTTTCACTCATACCAACAAATTTAATTGGTTTTTGTGTCACCGAACGAATAGATAAAGCTGCACCACCACGTGTATCACCATCTAATTTAGTTAAGGTAACACCTGTGACATCAAGTTGATCGTCAAAAGATTCTGCAACATTGACAGCATCTTGACCCGTCATTGAATCGACAACTAACATAATTTCGTTTGGTTTAGCAATGTCTTTTACTTCTTTTAATTCGTTCATCAATGCTTCATCGATGTGTAATCGACCTGCTGTATCAATGATTACAAAGTCTAAATGTTCTTCTTTAGCATGTTTTAATGCATTAGTTACAATTTGTTGTGGCTTTACTTGATCTCCTTCACTGTATACAGGAATATCAATTTGTTTCCCTACTGTTTGTAATTGATTTATCGCTGCTGGACGATAAATATCTGCTGCAACTAACATAGGTTTTTTGTTGTATTTTTTACGCATCAATAATGCTAATTTACCTGCAGTTGTTGTTTTACCAGCACCTTGTAAACCAACCATCATAACAACAGTAGGTGGTTTATTTGACATATTAATCGACGTATTTTCTCCACCCATCAACTGCGTTAATTCATCTTGAACTATTTTAATAACTTGTTGCCCTGGTGTTAATGATTGCATTACATCGGAACCTAATGCGCGTTCTGATACTGTTTTAATAAATTCTTTTACCACTTTAAAGTTTACGTCAGCCTCAAGTAACGCTAATCTTACTTCACGCATCATTATCTTTATATCAGCTTCAGTAAGTTTACCCTTACCACGCATTTTTTGCATCGTCGCTTGCAAGCGTTCTGATAACCCTTCAAATGCCATATCGATGTCCTCCCTCAATTTATATCTATTCTAAGTCTTCTAATTGTTGAATATAACGTTGTATTTGTTCTGGATTACTTAAATGTTGTTTCATTTCATCATATATTTCTCGGCGTTGCTCAAATTTCTGGTATAATTCCAATTTCTTTTCATAATCTTCAACTAAATCGCCAGTTCTTCTTATATTATCATAAACTGCTTGTCTACTCACATTAAAAGTATCTGCGATTTCACTTAAAGAATAATCTTCAAGATAAAATAATTCCAAATAATTACGTTGTTTATTCGTCAATAAGGATTGATAAAAATCAAACAAATAATTCATTCGTAACGTTTTAACTAAATCATTTTGACCCATGATTATCGTCCTTTTCTTCTGTTACAATTTGATCATTTTCAACTGTTGTTATTTCTTCATTTTGTTCAATCATATCAGCGAATAAGCCGTAGACATAACTTTCAGGGTTAAATGGTTGTAAGTCATCTAATTGCTCACCTAAACCTACATATTTAACTGGGATGTGCAATTCATTACGAATGGCTAATACGATACCACCTTTGGCTGTACCATCTAATTTCGTTAATACAATACCTGTAACATTTGTTACTTCTTTAAAGTTTCTAGCTTGTGACAACGCATTCTGACCAGTTGTAGCATCTAAACATAGTAATGCTTCATGAGGCGCATCTGGCACTGCTCGATTAATTACACGCTTAACTTTTTCTAATTCTTGCATTAGATTTGTTTTATTTTGTAAACGTCCAGCGGTATCACAGATTAAAATATCAACACCTTTGTTTTTAGCGGCATTAATCGCATCATACATAACAGCAGCTGGATCAGAACCTTCACTTTGGCTAATTACGTCTACACCAACACGTTCGCCCCAAACTTTCAATTGATCAATAGCACCCGCTCTAAAAGTATCGCCCGCAGCTAACATTACTTTTTTACCTTCCATTTTATATCGGTAAGCTAATTTTCCAATTGTTGTTGTTTTACCAACACCATTCACACCAACCATTAAAATGACATTTAAACGACCATCTTCTAAGTTCATAGCTTCTGAATTATCATCTTCTTGATGGTAAATCTCTACGATTTTTTCAACAATGACTTCACGCAAATCTTCAGTATCTTGAATATTACGTCGTTGTGCTTCCATACGTAATTCTTCAGTTAACGTCATCACTGTATTAAAACCGACGTCTGCAGTGATTAACATTTCTTCTAAAGCTTCAAAAAAGTCTTCATCTACTTTACGATATCTCGCTATCAAATTATTTAATTGTTCTTGGAAATTTTGACGAGATTTTTCGAGTCCTGCTTTAAATTTAGCACCCATTTTTTGAGCTTCAATTTCTTCAAAATCTTCAATTGATATTAAGCCATCGTCATCAAAATCCGCTTCACTCAACTTGCGTGGCTTCTTTTTCACTTCAGCATTTTCTGCTAAATCATTTGCGTCCTGCGTTGAACCTTCAGAATGTGTATCTTCTAATTTGTCTTGACCTTGTTCTTCTGTTAAGGATTTAACTTCTTCATTTTCTTTATTTGTTGCAAACTTATCTTTTAAGCGTTTAAAAAAGCTCATTATTGCTCCTCCTTCAACACATCATCTATTGTATTTAAATTCACACTCACAAGTTTAGTAACACCTGATTCTTGCATTGTTACACCGTATAACCTATCTGCAAATTCCATTGTTCCTTTACGGTGTGTAATAACAATGAATTGTGTTTCGTCTGATAACTCATTTAAATATTTTGCGTATCTAATAACATTTGCTTCATCTAGTGCAGCTTCAACCTCATCTAATATAACAAAAGGTGCAGATCTTACTTTTAAAATTGCAAATAGTAAAGCAATAGCAGTTAATGCACGCTCACCACCACTCAGTAACGATAAATGTTGCAACTTTTTACCCGGTGGTTGTACCACAATATCAATACCAGCTGTTAAATAATCGGCTTCAGTTAATTGCAATTCTGCATCGCCTCCACCAAACAATTGTTTGAACACAGCTGTAAAATGTCCTTGAATAGCATGGAAAGTTTCTTTAAATCTTTCAGTAACCTCTTGATCCATTTCACTTATAATTTGCTCTAATGTTTCTTTAGCTTTACGAAGATCTGTACGTTGTTCACTTAAAAATGTATAACGTTCATTTAACTCTTCAAATTGTTCAATTGCATTTAAGTTTACAGGACCTAGTTCATCAATCGACATCTTCATTAACTTAACTTTTTTACGTAATGCGTCAATCGATTCATCACTCGTATATTCAGATTTCGCACGTTCAACAGTCAATTGATATTCATCATTTAAATGATCTATCGCATGATGAATTAATACATCTAGCTTTGATTGTTCAGCTTTAATATCTTGGTAGTGATTTTCGATAGCTAAAATATCTTGGTGACAAACTTGTAGTTTAGCTTCTTGCGCATCGATTTGTTCATTCAACTCAATACGTTGTTGTTTCAATTTATCTAATTCATCTGATAAGCGTGTTCTCGTTTCTTGTTGACCATTAATTTGATCTTTAATATTTTGAAAAGCTTGTTCGCCCATCACTTCATCCGAATTAAAGAATGCAATTTTTTCTTTAACATCTTTTAATTGATGTTTAGTTTGTTGATTTTGATTATTTAATCGATCTATTGTCTGTTGTTGTGTTTTAATACGCTCTTTAACCACAGCAAGATCAGATTGTTTCTGATGTAAGGTTTGTTGTGTTTTAGTAACGCTTTCCTTACCTTCTTTAGAAAGTTTTGTGTAGCGTTCAATTTCATCTTCTAGTCGTTTTAAAGATGCTTTAATACTTTCTAGATAAGTTTCTTTTTCACTCAAAGTTTGTCGACTTTTGTCACTCGTATAACCATCATTTTTTTCAAATTCGAATTCTTCATGATCATTTTTTATTTGTGTTTCTTGTGTAGTTAATCTATCGAGCTCCATTTCAAAATGATGCACTTGCTCTTTAAGTGTATTATGCTTTTGACTTTTTTCAAAATACAGTTCACTTAATTGATCACTTTTTATCTTCAACTCTTTAAATTGTTGTTCAAATGATTCTGTTTGACGCAAGTAATCTTCTAATTGGTGTCTCATTGTTGTCAACTCGTCTTTTTGAGACAGAATACTTTTTGACTTACGAGCGCCACCACCAGTCATAGAACCACCAGGATTTACAATATCACCTTCCAAAGTAACAATACGAGTTCGATATTTAATCGCACGTGCCAATTCATTTGCATGCTTTAAATGATCAACGATAATCGTATTACCTAATAAATTCCCGATAATATTTTGATATTCTGGTGCTACTTTAACTGCTTCCGAAGCGATACTAATAAATCCGTTTGCCTCTTTAGCAATAGATTTAATATCAGTCGCTACCACTCTACTCTGTATAACATTTAATGGTAAAAACGTCGCACGACCTAAATTACGTTCTTTTAAAAATTGAATAGCCTGGCGTCCATCTTTTTCTGAATCTACAATGACATGTTGTAATGAAGCACCTAATGCTGTTTCAATTGCCTGAGTTAATTTAGATGGCACATCAATAATTTCCGCAACTGCACCATAAATACCCTTTAATTCTTTATTTTTAGCTTTCAAAATATGTTTGACGCCATTGAAAAAATAAGTATATTCTTCCTCTTGCGTTGCCAAACTATCAATACGTGTTTTCATTTTTTCGGTATATCGATATGCTTGATACAATTTCTCTTCGTATTCATTTTGTGCTTTTTTTGTATCAGTGAGGTCTTTTTCTATATTTTTAATTTCTTTATCTACAGCAGAAAGTTCTTTGTTGGTCTGTTGATATTCTTTTTTTGTCGTTTTTATTTGACCCTGAATATCTTTCAATTGCTCAAAAACTTCAACTAATCGAGAATCTAGTCTTGATTTTTTAGCCTCATTCTCTTCTATAGTATGCTTTAAAAAACGAATATCATTGTTAACATCTGATTGCTCTGACATTAATGTATAGTATTCGTTTTTAATTTCTTCCAATTTTTCATCATGTGCTTCGTCTGAAACATATAGTTGTTCTTCAAGTTCACGAATGACAGCATTGAGTTCTTTTTGTTTACTTTTCAGAGACTTATAAGTATCTTGAGCTTCAGAAATCTCATTTGATATATTTTCTAAAAGCTCCATTAAATTTTCTTGTTCTTCTTCATATCGTGCATTTGTTTCAGATTGATTTTTCTTACGTTCTTCCAAAACATTTAATTGTCCCGTATATTTTTCAAAGGCTTCCGTAGCTTTTACTAATTGATAATTAAGCGATTCAACATCATTATCAAGTTGATGACGTTTACCTTTATATTGTTGAATTTGTTGGCTTAAACGTTGCTTGTCAGCTTCTTTATTTGCTTGTTGGCCTTGTAAATCATTTAAACGTTGATCTAATTGTCTATTGTCATTTGTATATTGATCAATATCGTGCACTGTAACTACAATGTCACTATGTTTCATTTGATGTGAAAGTGTCTTATATTCTTTAGCTATAGCTGCCTCCTCTTTTAGAGGTTCTACGCGACCTTCCAAATCATATAAAATGTCTTCTACTCTCGTTAAATTATCTTCTGTTTGGTCAAGTTTATTTAATGATTCAGCCTTACGTTTTTTATATTTAAGTACACCAGCCGATTCTTCAATAATTTGACGTCTATCAATTGGTTTAGCATTTAGTATTTCATCAACTCTACCTTGCGAGATAATGCTATACGCTTCTTTTCCCAATCCAGAATCTAAAAATAAATCGGCAATATCTTTTAATCTTGCACGGTCATTATTTATGTAGTACTCACTTTCACCACTTCGATACAATCTTCTTGTTACAATAACTTCGTTTTCATCAACACTGAGCTTTTTAGAATGATTATCTAATCTTAACTGTACTTCAGCATAATTTTGAGCTTTGCGATGTTCTGCACCTGAGAAGATAATATCTTCCATTTTTGAGCCACGTAATGATTTAGCCGATTGTTCACCCAACACCCATTTAATAGCATCTGTAATATTACTTTTACCGCTTCCATTTGGACCAACAATTGCAGTTACACCTTTATCGAATTGAACATTGGTTTGATCTGCAAAAGACTTAAATCCAATGGCATCTATTGATTTTAAATAAACCATCCTAAACTCCTTATCACAATTTTAAAGAACACATGTATACGATATTTTAGTATTTGTATATTAAATTTCGAAGTTGTTCCATAAAATATTAAAAATTCTTCCTTAAATCCTAAATCGAACACCTATATGTCGTATCATATAAATTTCTATTTAATTTGTTTTAATTGCTTATAGGCACTTTCAGCAGCACGTTGTTCTGATTCTTTTTTCGTTTTCCCTTTACCTTCAGCTATTGCTTCCCCTTGCAGAATAACTTCTGAAGTGAATAGACGATGATGTGCCGGTCCCTCTTCTTTTATTAAATTATAGGTTACATCACCTTTATTTTGCTGGTGCACATATTCTTGGAATTGTGTTTTAAAATCTACCACGCCTAATAACTCATTTTGTTCTACATGTGGGAAAATGACTTTCTCAGCAAATTTCCAAACTATATCTAGTCCTTGATCCAAATACAATGCCCCAATAAATGCTTCGAATGCATCTGATATTAATGATGGTCTTGTACGTCCCCCTGTTTTCTCTTCACCTTTACCAAGTAAAATCATTTCGTTCAATCCAATTTTATTCGCAAATATTACAAGTGAGGGCTCACATACAATAGTGGCACGCATTTTTGTTAAATTCCCTTCTGGCAAGTTGGGATGTTTATCAAATAAATATCGTGAAACCGTCAATTCTAATACCGCATCACCCAAAAACTCTAAACGCTCATTATGGTCTAAACGATTCATATTAAAATCATTAATAAAACTCGAATGCGAAAATGCTTGTTGGTATAAATCAATATTTTGATAAGTAAAGCCTAACTCTGTCATTTTAGTATCAAAGCGCTTTCTAAAACGATTAACTATCTCACTTTTCTTTTGTTTAGACATTATTTTATCTCCTTTATGTGTTGCTCTTGAATCATCTTTAATTTTACGTTAAAACTATTGATAATTAAAGAAAAAAACTGAGTCGACAATACTGACGACCCAGATGTAAGATTTATTATTTTTCAAGACTGTTAATAAATTTAACAGCATCACCAACAGTGTTGATTTTTTCAGCTTCTTCATCAGGAATTTCAGTACCAAACTCGTCTTCTAATTCCATTACTAATTCAGCGATATCAAGTGAGTCAGCGCCTAAATCATCTTTGAAAGATGCATCTTCAGTTACTTTATCAGCGTCTACACCTAAACGGTCAACGATGATATCTTTTACTTTATCGAAATTTTCCACGTCGATTCACCTCCTTTAAAAATGCCTATACATAGACTACTATATTTTCCCATTTTAAATTCTAAAAAACAAGTAGAAATTTTAGAAACACTTATCAATTTATTGATTAGTGTTTCTTAGGGAGAAATTCTGGAACCTTATCTAGGTTGCTTAGAATTTCCCCCGCAAAGTTGACTAGGTCAGACAATTCTCCATTGGATGACCAGTCAACCACTGCGTCAATGAGCTTTAGCTCAAATATATTACATGTACATTCCACCATTTACATGGATTGTTTGACCTGTAATATATTTTGCTTTGTCTGATGCTAAGAACGCTACTGTATTAGCAATATCTGTGTCTTGACCAAAACGTGCTAACGGAATTTGAGTCAACATTTGTTCTTTAAGCTCATCACTTAAAGCATCTGTCATATCAGAAACAATAAAACCAGGTGCAACTGCATTTACAGTGATACCACGAGATGCTAATTCACGCGCCGCAGATTTAGTTAAACCAATAACACCTGCTTTTGTTGCAACATAGTTTGCTTGTCCCGGATTACCTACTGCTCCAACAACACTTGATAAATTGATGATAGCACCACTACGTTGTCTTAACATTTGTGGTGTTGCTTTTTGGATACAGTTAAATACACCTTTTAAGTTTGTGTCAATAACATCATCCCACTCTTGTTCTTTCATACGCATTAATAAATTATCGCGAGTAATACCTGCATTATTTACTAAAACATCTAAAGAACCAAATTGGCTAACTACTTCTTTAATCATTGCTTTAACTTCATCAGCATCGGCAACATTTGCTTGAATCGCAAAACTGTCAACACCTTTAGCTTTGATTTCTTTGACTACTGCTTCAGCTTTCTCTTTGCTGCCTGCATAGTTTACTGCTACATTATATCCTTCTTCTGCTAATTGTAACGCAATACTACGTCCAATTCCTCTTGATGCACCTGTTACTAAAGCACTCTTAGTCATTTTCATTCCATCCTTTCACATCTTCTAAAGTTTGAATTGATGTTAACTTAACATCTCTATTTATTTTTTTAATTAAGCCAGATAAAACTTTTCCAGGACCAATTTCAATAAAATGATCAACACCTTGGTCTATTAGCCATTCTGTTGAGTTAATGAATTGTACTGGTGAATATAATTGCTTGACCATATTAGATTTAATTACTTCTTTGTCAGTTTCACCTTGCGCATTTACATTTTGAACTACAGGAAACTTAGCATCACGCCATTCAAATTGATTAATGTAACTTGAAAAATCTTCTTCAATCACTTTCATTAGCGATGAATGGAATGGTCCAGATACTGCTAAAGGCATGACACGTTTTGCACCTAATGATTTACCTTTTTCTACTAGCTCATCAATTAAAGCTTTGTGACCTGAAACAACAATTTGACCTGGGCAATTAATGTTTGCTGGTTCAATTATTTTGTCATCAGATGATAATGACTTACAAATTTCATCGACTTTATCAAAATCTAATCCCAATACTGCAGCCATGCTTCCTACACCAGTAGGAAATGCTTGCGCCATTAATTGACCACGTTTTCTAACAATTTTAACTGCATCTTCAAATGATAATACGTCAGCTGCAACTAAACTTGAATATTCACCTAAACTATGCCCCATAGTAAAATCAGGATTCAAATTTTTTAGCGCTGCTAATAATGCCGAACTATGCGTCAATAAAGCTGGTTGTGTGTTTTCAGTTTCACCCAATTTACCTTCTTCATCAGTAAACATTGTCTCTAAAATATCAAAGTCTAATGTGTTCGCTGCTGAAGTTAAAATTTCAGTTGCTTGATCATTGTTGTTAAACAAATCTTGCGCCATACCAACTTTTTGGGCACCTTGTCCCGGAAAAATAATTGCTGTTTTACTCATTTGATTCACCTACAGTCTCTTTCATTGTTTGTACAATATTTTGTTCTCCTGCGATTTTCGCTTGTCTAATTGCAGAATAAAAAGCTTTAGCATTTGAACTACCGTGTGCTTTAACTACAGTACCTTCCAATCCTAATAATACGGAACCACCGTATTCTGAGTAATCCATCTTTTTAGCGAATTCAGCTAAATCTTTCTTCAATATTGCACCTGCTAATTTATTTTTAGTACTACTCATAATCGTATCTTTTAACATTTTACCGATTGATTTTGCAGTACCTTCTAAATTTTTAAGGACCATGTTCCCAGTATAGCCATCGGTAACTACAACATCTGTATCGCCATCCATTAATGTCTTCGCTTCAATATTCCCAACAAAATTCAATGAATGATCATGATTTAATAACTCATATGATTTTTTCGTTAAACTATTACCTTTAGCTGGCTCGGTTCCTATATTTAATAATGAGATTTTCGGATTATCAATACCTCTAATTTTTTGAGCATAAATATCCCCTAGTTGCGCATACTGTAATAAGTGTTCAGGTTTAGCATCAGCATTTGCACCAACGTCTAAAAAGACAAAACCTTTTCCATCAATCGTTGGCAATGTTACTACTAAAGCCGGTCTAGCTACACCTTTAATACGTCCAACAATGAATAAACCAGCTGACATTAAAGCACCAGTATTACCTGCTGACACACATCCATCTGCTTCACCAGATTTCACAGCTTCAGCCATTTTTACCATTGAGCTATCTTTTTTACGTTTAATCGCTCTAACAGGCTCATCTTCCATTTCAATCTTTTCAGAACAATGTCTAAATTCGATTCGTTCATGGTTCAGATTATACTTTTTTTCGTCACCGAAAAGTATAATTTCTAGATCTTTAAAGTCTTCAACAGCCTTTTGTACGGCTTCTAATACGATATCAGGCGCATTGTCGCCACCCATCATATCAATTGCTAATTTAACCATAATTTTATCCTCGCTTATCATAAAACATTTTAAAATTTCCTTTGAAAACTAATGTATGTTTAACATATGACTTTACTTCGACGTAATAATGTTTTGCAGTTTGATTTACAACTCGTGCTTCTGCTCTTACCGTATCATTTAATTTTACTTTTTCAATAAATTGAATGCTACTCTCATGAGTTAAAACTGTTGGTTGCTTAATTAGCGCAACACATAACGAATTTGCCTGAGCAAACAGCACATGACCACGCGCAATTCCAGTTTTATGAAAAACAGAATCCGATGTAATATCTAAAATTGATTGCGCTTTAACATTTGGATTGACTTGAATCAAATCACCAATAAATTCTTGTTCTTCAATAGAACTTATTTGGTCATAATTCTTTTCAGCAACTAATTTAATACGCTTCCTTAATTCTGGTATGTTTAAATAAGTGCGATCTAAACGAATTGTTTGTATACTCACTTGAAATAAGTCGCTTAGTTCATGGTCTGTGATGAAGGGATTGCTATCAATTTGTTGTCTGATTGCTTCTCTACGTTTATCTTTCTTTAGTTTCAACGTCTCACCCCTCATTTTTTAGTACCTAGTCTTAAACATTCCTCACATATCATAACACTTTCTATTTAACCGACTCAACAAATAACTGTAATATTTAGCTATTATTTAGTCGAAAATTTATAAATTGTTAAAATACCACTTTACATTTAAATAGTTCAAGTGTCATATCACTCAATTAACGAAGTGTTGCACTCAAATTGACAAATCAGCATGGCAATTAGTCAAAACTACGATGTAATAAATTTTCTTCAACAAAATGACGTAAATGTTGATACGTATTTTCAAAGAATACGCCAGATTGAATAAGTTCAGCTGCTTCATCACGAGCAACTTCTAACATACGATAATCTTCAACTAAATTGGCAACTAAGAAATCTGGCAATCCACTTTGTTTAACACCAAAGAAATCTCCAGGACCACGCATTTCTAAGTCTCGTTCACTCAATTCAAATCCATCCGTTGTTTGTGTCATAATTGTCATTCTTTCAATTCCTGTTTCTGTTTTAGGGGATGCAATTAAAACACAGTAACTTTGCTGGTCACTTCTACCTACACGACCGCGTAACTGATGTAAAGTTGATAATCCAAAGCGATCCGCATCATAAATCATCATAAAAGTTGCATTCGGTACATTAACACCTACTTCAACAACAGTAGTAGAAACTAAAACATTTATCTCATGATTACTAAACTTTTGCATGACCTCATCTTTTTCATCGGCAGATAACTTACCATGCAATAACCCTACACGGGAAACACCATAATACTGTTGTAAAGACTCGTACAATGCGACAACATTTTGAACATCTTCGAGATGCTCAGAACTTTCTATTAGCGGGCAAATGACATATGCTTGACGACCTTTTTTCAACTCTGAGGTCATTTGCATCAAAACTTTATCGTATTGCTCATGCTTTGCCCAAGTAGTAATGATAGGTTTACGACCTTTTGGTAATTGTTTAATTGAAGACACATCCATCTCACCAAAAACTGATATTGCTAGTGTTCTTGGTATCGGCGTTGCTGTCATAAATAACACATTCGTCATTGCACCTTTTTCTCTTAAAAGCTGGCGTTGATTCACACCAAATCGATGTTGTTCATCTGTAATTACTAAACCAACATTATGGAAAATCACATCATCTTGAATCAAAGCATGGGTTCCAATTAAACAATCAATCGTACCATTTTCAAGTTGTTCTAAAAGTATCTTTCGTTTCTTACCTTTTACTGACCCAGTTAACAATGCAACGTTCATAGAATCTCCAAATAAAGCCATTAAACTTTCAGCATGTTGCTCTGCTAAAATTTCAGTTGGTACCATCAATGCTGATTGATAACCAGCAGTTTTTAACGCATACATACAAATTGCAGCAACTACTGTTTTTCCTGAACCTACATCACCTTGAAGTAATCGATGCATACGTATTGGTGCTTTTAAATCTCTAAAAATTTCATTAACACTGGATTTCTGTGCTTCAGTTAGTTCAAAAGGTAAACGATCAATAAATGATTTAACTTGGTCTATGTCATAATCAATTTCAATTGCTTCGTCAGATGACTTTTCTAATCTATTTAGCCATTGCATACGTAATTCGAATAAAAACAGTTCAGTAAATGCATAGGTTCTACGAGCACGTAATAAATCCTCTTTACTTTTAGGATGATGTAATGTGTTCAAAGTAAAGTCCAAGGTCTCTAATTTATATTTTTCTCTTAGTTCATCAGTTAACCATTCATGAATTGTCACATCATTTAACGCTTGTCTAATTTGGTCTCGTATTTGCTTTTGTTTAATACCTTCCTTAATACGATAGACTGGTTCTAATTGAACATCTGCGTTTTCTTGAGTTTGTGTCCCTTGTGAATTAAAGAAAACCCTATTACCAGTAATTTCCTGTTTAACCCTATTCCACTTACCTTTAACAGTTATAGTTTGATTTAATTCGATTTTCTTTTTTAAATACGGTTGATTGAAAAAAATACATTTGACAGCAATATTATTTACCATTAAATGAACGGTTAATTTTGATTTATTTCTTCCAAAAAATGCAACTACTGGAGCTGTATATACTTGTCCTTCTATCGTAACGTTAGATTGATCTTCTGCTTGATTCAAATCAATCACTGTATTATCTTCATATCTAGTTGGCAAATAAAGAACAAGATCTTCCACTGTATGAATATTTAGTTGTTGCAATACTTCTATTTTCTTAGGACCTATACCTTTTAATTGTAAAAGAGAATATGGACTTTCTATTAAGTTTACTTTAGCCAAAATAAATCACCTATGTTTTATTTGATTTTACGTATCATTTAGTATGTTATTTATTTTATCATGACTAAGTTGAACATGACATTGTTAGCAACTCGAGAACGATACTTTTAACCCGCAATATCACTAAAATAGCAAAATAAAAAACTACCAACTGATGATTTATCATTGGTAGTTTTTTATTTTAAATTTTTATTCTACTGAAAAGAAATATTGATAAATTGGTTGTCCACCTTCATGAACTTCCACTTCTACATCTGGATATTGCTCTTCGATCCAGTTTATCATGTTATCTGTAACTGCTTGCTCTGCATCTTGACCAATAATCACAGTCAATATTTCACTATCTTCTGCTAACATCTCATTTAACAACTCAGTAACCGTTGTTAATTGATCACTTTGGCTGCTTACAATCTTATCTTCAATCAAGCCCATAAACGCGTCTTTTTTAATCTCAACGCCATCAATTTTCGTATCACGAACAGCGTACGTTAATGAACCAGATTTAACGTTATTTACTGAATCAGCCATTTGCGCTTTATTTTCTTCAAGTGTTGCGTCCACATCATATTGGAATAGTGCGCTTATACCTTGAGGAATAGATTTCGTTGGAATAACAACAGCTTCTGCATCAACAATACTCGCTGCTTGTTCACTTGCCATTAAGATATTTTTATTATTCGGTAAAATAATTGCACGTTTACATTTTGATTGTTCAATGACTTTAACGATATCTTCTGTAGAAGGATTCATCGTTTGTCCACCACTAATGATATGTGTGGCACCCATTGATTTAAATATCTCTGAAATACCTTCACCCATAGAAATAGTAATAATTGCTGTTTCAACCGTTTCCATTTTCGGTTTAGCTGTGTGCTGTTCTTTTCGAATCACTTCACGGTGCTGTTCTCTCATATTTTCAACCTTAAGTTTAATTAATTCACCATATTGTTGACCATAATTAAACACTTTACCTGGGTATTCGGTATGCACGTGAACTTTCACAATTTCTTCATCATTAATGACTAATAAAGAATCACCAAATTGACTCATATCTTGCCTGAATTCTTGTTCATCAAAGGCTTTTTTATTCTTTCCAAAACGAACCATCATTTCAGTACAATAGCCATAAATAATATCTTCAGTATTAATTACACCATGGAAATCATGTTCATCATGTACAAATTCATCTTTATCTATCTTTGCAACTTTGGCTTCAACTTTTTCACCTTTAAGCGCTTTTAAGAATCCTTCGTAAACGCATAACAAACCTTTACCGCCACTATCAACAACACCAACTTCTTTAAGTACAGCTAATAAGTTTGGTGTGTTTTCAAGTGATTCATTGGCTTTTACAATAATGTACTCCATTAATTCTATACAATCTTCAGTATTATTTGCTTTTTCTATTGCAGCTTGCGCAGCATCTTTTGCAACTGTAAGTATTGTACCTTCAACTGGTTTCATAACAGCTTTATATGCCGTTTCAACACCAGCTTGAAAACTTTCAGCTAACAATTTTGAATTAATTTCAGATTCACTTTCAATATTTTTACAAAATCCTCTGAATAATTGTGACAAGATGACACCAGAGTTACCTCTTGCACCCATTAGTAAACCTTTCGAGAATGTTTTACCTAATTCGCCGATATTTTTCGACAAATTATTCTCTACTTCTTCGCGACCTGAAGTCATAGTAAGATTCATATTTGTTCCTGTATCACCATCTGGCACTGGATACACATTCAAAGAATCTACCAAATCTGCATTGTTAGATAAATTTTGTGCCCCTTGTATAATCATATCGGCAAATAATTTACCATTAATTTTGCTAATCATTTCAAGTTGTCCTCCTAAGCTTTCTTGCCTGTATTATTCACACGTACACCTTGTACATATATATTGATTGAATTTACTGATACATTAAGTGATTTTTCCAAAGTATATTTCACTGTTGATTGTACATTATTGGCAACTTCAGATATTTTCACACCGTAACTTACAATAATGTACATATCTATATCCACTACGCCATTATTTTCAGTTACTTTGATGCCTTTAGCATAATTTTCATGTCCTAGTATTTCCGCAATACCATCTCTAACTTGTTGTCTAGATGCCATACCTACAATACCATAACATTCAACGGCCTTTCCACCTACAACCGAAGCAATCACTTCGTTTGAAATATCAATTTTACCGTAATCATTTGAAATCTCTAATGTCATATCTTTGTCCCTCCTAAATTTCAAAGTTTATTATTCGTTTTCCCTAATCACTTTTAAAATTTTACCACTTAGTGTAGTCATAAACGCTTTAAGTTTCATTGATTATTTTTATAAAATATCAATGGTACAACTTATCAGAATGACTTACGCTTAAATCACCTATTATATTTTGAGTAAACTGAATTTACACTCATGACGATTATCTATAGGCGTTTTCTTTTAATAGATGTAGTATCATTAAATAAAAATTTTAAATGTTTCATTCACTTATTTCTCTAAAATATCATACTACATAACTTCACAGTCTACAATTATATCACAAAACTCAGTATTTTTGACTTTTATGTGAAAATTATTCATTGTTTTTCAAATGAAACTATGCTATCTTAATTAAGTATATAAGTAGTTATGTGTATTTATATTTATTAAAGGAGGTACTCATATGGGTAAACAATGTTTCGTAACAGGTCGTAAAGCTTCGACTGGTAACAGACGTTCACACGCTTTAAACTCTACTAAACGTAGATGGAACGCTAACCTTCAAAAAGTTAGAATCCTAGTTGACGGTAAACCTAAAAAAGTTTGGGTTTCTGCACGTGCTTTAAAATCTGGTAAAGTAACTAGAGTTTAATAAATATATTGCACATAAAAAATGTGACCTTATGTGGAGGACACATTTACTTAAGAACTAAGAGCTCAACCTCTTAGTTCTTTTTTTGTTACCAAACAATACATAATGGTTCATAGTGAAATTCGAACTATCAATATAATTTGGTTAATACGTTTAATAATGGTTCTCTGTCAAATTGGACTTATGGGTTCAATATCGATTTTGGCACATAAATCAATGTACTAGGACCTACAATTTTCCTTTCAATAATAAATCACGCCATAATCTTCATTAATTACAGCGTGATTCATCTATTATTATGTTATAAATTCTATCTATAAACGTCACTTTATTAAATAACTCATGCACTTTATTAAAAATCCTCACAAATTTGAATATACTTAATTTAAATCTGTACTTCTAATTTGCAAAATCAACCCATCATGTACAGTTACTTTCGCTTGCAAAGACTCAATTTCATTTGAAATAGTTAAAGTAGAACCTATATTAAGCATTTGTCTAGCTAAATTATATTTAAAACCTGCTAGAGAAAGTTCTACATCATCAGTCATCGGTATAAATGAAATGTACGGATAACTCTTATCTTTTTCAACTGTATGTTGACCTTTAGGCAATAATTCAATTTTATTTTGTTGATCGATAACTTCTATATGAACATCATGTTTATAATATGCTTTTTTCAATAATAACTGAATTGCCCCAAAAAAGTGATCTAATCGTCCGCCTGTTGCACCATAAATTGTAATACTATCAAATCCAAGTGCAACAGCTTTATCAACCGCTAAAGCTAAATCCGTATCAGCTTTTTCAGCTTGAACTGGTTTGATTTGTAACTGTTCTGTTAGAAGTTGGCGTTCTTCTTTACTGACTGAATCAAAGTCTCCCACTGAGAAAAAAGGGATAATTTGATGCTTCAATAAAATCAAAGCACCTCTATCAACGCCGCCCCATTTACCTTCATTACTTTTGGCCCAAATATCTTGCGGCAAGTGTCGATCAGAACATAATAAATTTATATGCATATACACTCAACCTTTCAATGCTTGTGTGACTTTTTTATAATCCTCTTGTTTAAAGAAAAATGAACCTGTTACTAGCATTGTAGCACCATTTTCAACACAAACTTTCGCTGTATCGGTATTTACGCCTCCATCAACTTCAATATCAAAGTTTAATTGACGTTCCATTTTAATAGCATTAAGACCCGCTATTTTTTCTACGCATTGATCAATAAATGATTGACCACCAAACCCTGGGTTAACTGTCATCACTAGTACATAATCAACAATGTCTAAAATAGGTTCAATTTGTGATATTGGTGTACCAGGATTAATTACTACACCAGCTTTTTTATCTAAATGTTTAATCATTTGAATAGCACGATGAATATGAGGCGTTGATTCGACATGAATTGAAATCATATCGGCACCATGTTCTGCAAATGATGCAATATACTTTTCTGGATTTTCAATCATCAAATGTACGTCTATAGGTAATGTTGTGCCTTTTCTTACTGCATCTAATATTGGTAAACCAATAGATATATTAGGCACAAATTGACCATCCATAACATCAAAATGAACTCCGTCGACGCCTGCTTCTTCAAGTCGTTTTAATTCATGTTGTAAATCCAAAAAATCAACAGATAATAATGATGGATATAGTTTTGTCATTTAATATCTAACCTTTCTATTTGAAATTTCATTAAATAGTTGTAAATAATGGTCGTATCTAAATTGCGCAATATTCCCTATCTCTAATTGATGCTTAACATTACAATTAGGTTCTTTGATATGATTACAATTCCTAAACTTACATGTTTCACCATATCGATTTAATTCAAGAAAATAATCTTTTATTTCATCTTTATCTATATGATCAAAATCTAAAGCACTGAATCCAGGTGTGTCTGCAATATAACCGTTTTGACGTTCGAATAGTTCGACATGTCTTGTAGTATGCTTTCCTCGATTTAATGATTTTGATATATCATTTGTCTCAAGATTAAGTTCTGGACGATAATGATTTAAGAAAGTGGACTTACCGACACCTGATTGACCACTAAGTACTATAAGTCCAGCTGGCCAAGCTTCTACAATTTTTTTTCGATCATCATCATTTCCAATAAATTCAGTCTCATAGCCAATATTTTCATATATTTTCAACAACTCATTTATTTCGAACTGCTTTTCAATTGGTGTTTTATCTTTTTTAGTCACCAAAATTCTCGCATTTAACTGATACGAATGTGCAATAACTAAAAATCGATCTAATAATTGCGTTGAAAAATTTGGCTCGACAGCACTCATTACAATTACTAGTGTATCTATATTACTTACAGGTGGTCTTTTCAACTCATTTTCCCGCTCAAACACTTGATGAATATAACCTTCGTTAATGTTTTGAACTTCAAATTCCACTATATCACCAACTACCGGTGAAAATTTTTTCTTTCTAAATAATCCTCGTGGTTTTGTATTGAAACGTTCGCCATTAACGTCTACTTGATATACCCCACTAATTGATTTCACTATTCGACCTGTCTTCAAAATGGCACCTCTCGATTAATTTTACTGCATTTATTATATCAAAGACTGGAAAATTAATATATAAATGATCATTTCAAATGATATAAATATTGTGAGAGTGATACAGAATTGATAGACAATGCTCACCTGTATATGATGACATGAAGCATTTTAAAACTACCGCAATCTCAACATAAAAATACCGAGACTTCCAAATAGAAACCTCGGTACATTTACTTCAATTATATTTATACATCATCATAGCTGACTTCTTTTTCAGCTACAGTTTTACCGTCAACTTTAACAATATAACTTGCTGTTTTTCCTTTTTCAATTCTTAAAGGAATGTCTATACGTTGATCACTAGTAATATCGAAACTACCTTTTTCAGTTGAACCGTCATTATCTTTATCTTTAATATAAACTTTAACTTTTTGTGACTTATCATTTTTACCAGTGTATGGTACATCTACCGATTCAGTTGTCGTTTTGACATCTGATGAGTCACTTTTTTTACCTTTAGAAACAACAAATGAAATCGTTGACCCCTCATCTACTGATTTTCCTTTAGGAGATTGAGAAATCACATCACCCTCATCAATATCGTCACTATACTCTTCCTTACTTTCAACTTTAAACCCTTTTTCTTCTAAGGCTTTTTTAGCTTTGCTAAAGGATTTATGTTCAAAGTCTTCTACATAAACTTGCTTAATGCCTAAAGATTCATATAGTTTAATATTAGAATCATGAATAGCGATTTCAGTATTTGCGGTTACACTTTGATTTGCAATGTATCCTTTTGGCGCTTGATTATTATATACTTTTTCAATCGTAACATCTTTAAGACCTAACGATTTTAATTTCTGCAAGGCTTCCTCCTTAGGTAAACCAATGACATTTGGCATTTTAACCTTTTCAGGGCCCTTTGATATAACAACATCAACACTGTCACCACGTTCAACACGTTCACCAGTATTAGGAGTTGTCTTAATAATTTCATTTTCAGGATATTTATCACTATAACTTCTAGAAATTTTACCCAATTTCAGGTTGTTTTTATTGAATATTTGCTCTGCTTCTTTTACAGATTTCCCGATTACATCAGGTGTCTCTTCGTATTTATTACCAAACATTGCCATTGCCACAAAAGAAACAAGTGCAATCATTAACAACGAAAAGATTAGTGATAAGAGCACAATCTTTCGTGTTGATTTCTTTTTAGGTTTTGGTTCGTACACCGTACCTTCTGGCTTTTGGAATTGCTGATGATGAGCAGGCCCATTTACAATAGGTACTTGCGTCGTTTCACGTTTAGGTTGATTCGACTTATGTTCACTAATATGCTTTGCTAGATCTTCTTTTTTCAAAGGTACCGCTATCGTTTTCATTTTATCGAGTTCATAGACATCTTCATTCGCTCGATTTTCATGTAAAACACTACTCAAATCATCTTTCATTTCTTGAATTGTTTTGTAACGATTCGCTTTGTCTTTTTCTGTAGCGCGTAAAATGACATTACTTAAAGATTGCGGAATATCCTTACGTACATCTGTTGTCACATTTGGCACAGAATCCTGAATATGTTTAATCGCAATGCTAACTGCAGTTTCTCCATTAAAGGGTGGTTCACCAACAAGCATTTCATATAACACAATACCTATAGAATAAATATCTGTACATTCATCCGTTGCCTCACCTTTTGCTTGTTCTGGCGAAAAGTACTGCACAGTACCTAACACATGATTAGTCTGAGTTAAAGACGTCTCACTTAAAGCTTTAGCAATTCCAAAATCAAATATTTTCAACGTTTTATTGCTGTCAATTAATATATTTTGTGGCTTAATATCTCTATGTACAATACGCATATCATGCGCATGTTTAATGCCATCCAATATTTGATTCGTAAAATTAATCGCTGTGTCAACACTTAATGGCCCATGACTTTCAATATACTCAGACAAAGTCGGACCTTCGATATATTCCATTACTAAGTAGTAACAGTCATCTTCTTCATCAACATCGATCATACTTACTATATTTTGATGTGATAGCTGTGATGAGTTATGTACTTCTCGTTCAAAACGTTTTAATGTTTCTTCTTTTTCTCTAGGTGGTATAAAAATCGCCTTAATTGCAACTTTAATGTTAAGTATCGTATCTTCAGCAAGATAAACGGTACTCATGCCACCGCCGCCAAGCTTATCTACAATTTTATATCGTTCATTTATTATTTTACCTATCATACTTTATCACCTTCAATAGCCGCGAGTATGAAAGTAACGTTATCTTTCGAATGGTTATCTAATGCCAATTGCATTAATTGATCACCATGATCTTCTATTGTACCTTCTTTTACTAACAAACGCTTAATTTCATTGTCTTTAACATAATCAGTTAATCCATCTGAATTTAATAATAAATAATCATAAAAATTTAATCGCTTAATAAACAAATCTGGACTCACACGTTTATCTGTGCCCATCACCTTCGTAATAATATTACGTTGTGGATGTGTAAATGCTTCTTCCGGCGTAATTTGACCCGTTAAAACAAGATGATTAACAAATGAGTGATCACTAGTAATTTGTTCAATTTGTCGACTATTAATAACATAGGCTCTAGAATCACCGACATTTGCTATCACAACTGATTTTTCAAAAACAAGTGCACAAACACATGTTGTACCCATACCTTTATATTCTGCATTTTCTTGTGCATAGTGATATAACTGAAAATTTATATCTTTTATATTATTACGCAACCAATTTTCAGCTTGATGTTGTTCTATAAGATTTTCCGCTTCAAAACGGGATTTCAACTCATCTGTAACAAATTTACTTGCAACTTCTCCTGCTTTATGGCCACCCATACCATCACACAGAACTAAAAGTTGTTGATTAGTTTGATTATAAAAAATACCACCCGCATCTTCATTCTTATCTCTATGTTGTCCAGTATCAGTAAAAAATTGTGCCTCTAGCATTTGTCTTTACCTCGTTTCTACTTGTCGTTCCTTTGCTCTTAATTGACCACAAGCTGCGTCAATATCCGAACCTTGTTCACGACGTATTGTGGCATTAATTCCTAGTCTCTTTAATTCTTTTTCAAATTTAAAGATATCATTTTTAGCCGTTTTCACATAATTTCTTTCTGGAACATGGTTGACAGGAATTAAGTTAACATGGCAGTTTAAGCCTTTTATTAAATGTGCTAATTCTCTTGCATGTTCTAGTTGGTCATTCACACCACCAAACAGACCATATTCAAAAGTAACACGACGATTTGTTTTTTCTTGATAATATTGAATTGCTTCGATTAACTTCTCAACATTATATGCACGGTTAATTGGCATCAAGCGTGATCGCACTTCATCTTTTGCGGCGTGTAAGCTTACAGCAAAATTAATTTGAATATCTTCATCCGCAAAGTCATATATTCTAGGAATGATACCTGATGTTGATACTGTAATGTGACGTGCACCAATATTTAAACTGTTATCATCATTGACGATTCTTAAAAAGTCCATCATTTCATCATAATTTTCAAATGGTTCACCGATACCCATTATGACAATTTGAGATACGCGCTCTTCTGTAGCATCAAGGGCTTTTTGAACTGTTAAAACTTGTGAAACAATTTCGCCAGCTTCAAGGTTTCTTTTTAAGCCGCCAAGTGTAGAAGCACAAAACGTACATCCGATGCGACAACCTACTTGTGTCGTTACACATACTGAATTTCCATAATCATGTCTCATTAAAACAGTTTCAATTGTATAGCCATCTTGTAATTCAAATAAGAATTTAATTGTACCGTCTTTACTTTCTTGTTTTACTACAGTTGTTAAAGTTGTAACAGTAAAGTTATCTTTTAAAAGCTGTCGTAAGTCTTTCGATAAGTTCGTCATTTCATCAATCGAATCTACTCTTTTTTGATATAACCATTCAAAAATCTGTTTCGCTCGAAATTTTTGTTGCCCTTGTTCAACGAGCCAGTTTTGCATTTCGTCAAATCGCAATGAATATATTGATTGCTTGTCAAAATTTGGAAGAAATTTATTCTTCTTTTTCTTTTCAGCAGTTATCATTCCTAATTGTCCTTTCTTTTTATCTTAGTGATAAAGAATCCATCTGAATTAAAGTCTTGCGGCATGATTTGTAACGTTTTGACCAACTCTCCAGTTATCGGATGTTGAAACGGTTCAAATTCGAAGTTTTTATTATTTTTCAAAAACGTATAAATCACGTTTTCATTTTCTAGTTGCTCAATTGTACATGTTGAATAGATGATTTCTCCACCTATTTTTACATTGTTTTTTACATTTTCCAATATTTCAAGCTGTAATTCAACTAGTGACTCAATATGTTGTTTGCTTTGAGTATACTTAATCTCCGGCTTATGTCTCATTACACCTAATCCGCTACATGGTGCATCAACAAGTATCTTATCGTATGTTTTATCATAAGGTTTTGTCGCATCATGTTGAAAAGCTTTAATATTTGTTAATCGTAATTTTTTTATATTAAAATTAATTAAGTCTATTTTGTGATCATGTATATCTGAAGCGTCAACTTGCCCTTCTGGCATTAAAACTTCAGCAATGTGACAAGCTTTACCGCCAGGTGCACTACATGCATCTAATACGTGATCATGTCGGTCTACATTCATAATGTGTGCAACAAACATTGAGCTTTTATCTTGAATTGAAACGAATCCATCTTTAAATGAACGAGAATGAATAATTGGTTGTCCTCCTATATGGAGACAATAAGGTAAGTCATGATCTTTTTCAACGTCATAACCTTCGTCTTGCAACTTTTCAATAATATCATCTAATGATGCTCGCGTCAGGTTGGCACGCACAGTTGTTGATGTCGTTTCTAAAAATGACTGTAAAATTTTTTCAGTTTCTTCGAGACCATAATGTGTTGCCCAATGATCTATAATCCACTTCGGCATACTATACTCGATTGCCATTCTTTTTTTAGGATCTGCAATTTCATTAAAATCAGGTAAGTCACTACGCATCATTGTACGTAAAATACCATTTACGACATTACCATTATGATAGCCACCGCGTTCTTTTGCTATTTCAACTGCTTCATTAATAATGGCATGATTTGGAACTTTATCTAAATAAACATATTGATAAATACTCATCCATAATAATTGCCTAACCCATGCCTTAATCTTTGTTTTCACAAAAGGCTTTAAATAAAAATCTAACGTATATTTTCTTTTAACGGTTCCGTAGACAATTTCTGTAAATAAAGCCTTATCCATTGCATTTAATTCATTTTCTGACAACACTTCATTGATACGCAAGTTACTATACGCACCTTCATTTAATATATCTTGAATCGTGTCAAAAGCAAGACTTCTCACGTTTTCTATCATATAAGTTTCTTCCCTACTAGTGTGTTTTGCGCACCACTTAAATAATTGGCAGCTAACATTCTCTTTTTCCCAGCTAATTGCATATCTTTAATTGCAACAGCTTCATTATCATTTGTAGCAACAATAATGGCTTTTTTAGTCGTTTCTATAATGGTTCCAGGCTCGTTTATCTTATTAGTCTCAACGAGTTCAGCATCGTATATTTTCAAGTTAGTGTCATCCATAGTTGTATAAGCAACTGGCCATGGTGATAATCCACGAATTTGATTAAACACTTGTCTTCCTGGTTTATTCCAGCTAATTCGCTCATCTTCGCGTCGAATATTGGAAGCAAATGTTGCTTGCGTATCATCTTGAGGTACGCTTTCATTTGTGCCCTCTATAATAGATGGTAAAGTTTCTTTTAATAAATCTGCCCCTAATACACTTAATTTATCATGCATCGTACCGACATTATCATTTTCTTCTATTTTAATTGCTTGTTGCGAAATAATATTACCCGCATCTAATTTTTTAACCATATACATAATTGTTATGCCGGTTTCTTGTTCACCATCGATAATTGCCTGATGAATTGGTGCACCACCTCTATACTTCGGTAACAATGATGCATGTACATTAATTGCCCCAAGATTTGGTAATGCCAACAATGATTCAGGTAATAATTGTCCAAAAGCAGCAGTTACAATTAAATCTACATCTAATTGAAGCAATTGTTCTAATTCTTCTGATCCACTTAATTTTTCAGGTTGATATACAGGTAAATCATATTTCATTGCAACTTTTTTAACTGGTGGTGGTGTCATAACACGTTTACGTCCAACAGGTCGATCTGGTTGCGTTACGACTGCAATGACATCATGTTCTGCAATAAGCATTTCTAAAACAGTTGTTGAAAAGTCTGGTGTACCCATAAATATTATTTTAGTCATTTATAAAATATGCCTCCACTTCTTTATCTGTTAAAATACGGTCCGCACGTTCTGTAAAAGGGATACCGTTCATTTGATCTATAATATGCAAAATCATTCTTGCTACATCTTCATGTGCAGTTAGTTCAACTTTGTTCCCATTGACGTCATAACTTTCGACAACTATCATTTTACTTCTTGTCACTTCGCCGTAAACATCTGGCAATGTAATTGAACCTTCTAAGTCTGTTATTGTTTCATTTGATTGACTAATAATTTTCGGATTAACAAGTTGTAATAATCCTTCCATTTCCATATCAATAATTGCCACTTGCAATGACTGATTAATTTGAGGTGCACATAAGCCAGCAGCTTCTTGTGCATACATTGTATCTTCTAAATCTTGTAATAATCTTTTTAACGAATCATCAAATGTTTTAACTGCTTGCGCTTTTTTCGTTAAAATAGGATGCGATGCTGGTACTAACTTTTTAATCGCCATAACTCTTACTCCTCAATAAAATTCATCAAACTATTATAACGTAAATATATTAAAAATGCGACCTTACATCATAGAATGTATATTTTTCAATTTGAAGATTGTCATGTGATTCATTACGTATATTTCACACGTAAAATAATACAATGCAACTGAAATGTAATCCTAAATTTATTGTAAGGATTGAATAACTGAAATTTAGATGATTGGGAATGCTTAAACTAGAATGTTTGAACTAAAAGTGGGTATAATAAAAAGAGAAGCTAATGTCATTATAAGCAATTCAACTGGAGGGAAAGAAATGCAAGTAAACAAAGTTATTTATATTTTATTAGCATTGTTCTTAGGTAGTTTTGGTATTCATAAATTTTATGCCGGCAAGAATATGCAAGGTATTCTACACTTAATATTCTGTTGGACAGGTATCCCACACATTTTAGCAATTATTAGTGCAGTGATTACTGTTTTCAAACCTGCTGATGAACAAGGTAATGTCACTTTATAAATTGATAAAAATAAATCCCGATGACAATCATTTATTATTTGCGAATCATAGAGTTATAGTTATTACGAACTCTATGTGATAAGCAGTAATGCTGATTGTTTATCGGGATTATTATTGCGATTATTTAATGTAGTACACTATTTATTTTTCACACAGTAAATACTATTTTAAAGAATCATCTGACGCTGTTTCATAGTTTGATTCATACTCTTTAATATATTTACTTAAAACAACAAAATGTGCGTTACCAAAATCACTAGATGCATTTAAGAAATCCATATGTACTAAATTTAAAACTTTTGGATCTGGATTAGACTTGTCTTCATAATTTTTTGGTGAAAAAGTGAAATAGGCCAATGCCGGCAACACTTCATCTTTAGTATCCTTTGATCCATGTGTCATAAATGAAACGCTTGTTAAAGGTACTCCGAAAGATTTGATTTGAGCTACGCTATATGGAACTGGTTTTGGATGATCAAGTTTAGTTAGCTGACTTAATTTTTTTAACTTAGAATAATCGTCATATTTAATTGCATCATCTTTATGTATTACGTAAGATCCTGGTTCGACTGATGCATAAACTAACTTTCCATCTTTATATTTTGTCATAATTTCTGCGTAAAAAACAGGTGTGTTTGAATTGCCAATTTTCTTTCCATCTGGATCTACATACCAATAATCAACTTGTTTTACATCATCGTGTGTTTCAATCACTTTCCTTTTTATACCTTTCTTACCTTTAAAGAATGCATCAACATCTTTTATTGAAGATCCTTTTGAATCTTTAGTAAATCTATAATCTGCAAGTTCCACTTTACCCATTAATTCTTTGTAATCTTTCCATCCTTGAATCCCTTTACTATTCGTAAACGACTTTTCTGTCATTAATGGATCCAACTTATCAAGAGATGGCGCATCTTTAATTCCTTTCATTTTCTTCTCTATTTCTTCATATTTCTCTAAATCTGGATCTTTCTCTTCTTCCGATTCTTTTTTTACAGTTTCTTGTTTTGATTCTTCTGATTTCTTTGATGATAATTTATGATTCCCACCAAAAGAACAACCTGCTACGACTAAAAGCATAATTAAAAGTAAACATCCCAGTGTCTTTTTCATAAACTTTCTCCTCTTAAGTTATTTTGTTTGAATCAAATAAACATACATAAATTTAAAAAACTTATTTATATTGATATTTTACATTAACCATCAATATTTTTAAATACTTTAATTGATAATTTAAGAAAATTGTTTTGTCTAATAATTTAAGTAGTTAAAACATAGATAGATATAAAATAGTTTATAGCCATTAATTTATAAGTTTAAAATTCGCACTATTTCAATTTGCCATTTAAAAATAGTTTGTTTAATCATTAGTACTTTTATTCATCAGTAAGTATGGCGCTTGCATTAAAATCAGAATTCGTAAATGAAAATACTAATAAATTCCTTATCAAACCAAAATCACGTAAGTTATAAAGCCATATAAAAAGACAGAATATAAACTGCTAATTTAAATAGTTAACAGTTGTATATTCTGCCCTTTTTCTGTACTTAAAGTAAATATTCAAACACTGGTTCAAATACTCGTACATACTGAACTTGTTTCTAATAATTAGTAATGTTACATCATCATCTGTGGATCAATATCAATCTTCAATGCTAATTTTTCTTTTATAAATTTTTCATGGTAATAGTCATCTAAAAACTGAATGGCTTGTAATAATCCAGGTTCACTTTTATATTTCACTAAAATTTGGAATCTAAATTCATTGTTGATTCTCGCAAGTGCTGCCGGAGATGGACCTAGTACAAGCGCTTTTTCTGTTAAATGCTGTAATAAAATTTTATGAACATGCTGCGATGCTACCATAACCTTCTTCATTTCTTTATGTGAGATTGTGAAATTAATCAAATAATAATACGGTGGATACTTTCCTAATTTACGATATTCCATTTCCTGACGATAAAATGTTAAATAATCATTTTTTTGAACATCCAATATTGAATAATGATCTGGATTATACGTTTGAATGATGACTTGACCTGCCTTTTCATGACGACCAGCTCTACCAGCCACTTGCGTTAATAGTTGATAAGTACGTTCGCTCGCCCGAAAATCAGGTAAATTTAACATTGTATCTGCATTCAGCACACCAACTAAAGTAATATTTGGATAATCTAATCCTTTCGCAATCATCTGAGTACCTAGTAAAATGTCACCGTTACCTTTTTCGAATTCAGTCAATAACTTTTCATGTGCACCTTTCTTTGAGGTTGTATCTACATCCATCCTAATTATGCGCGCATCTTCAAATTCTTGTTGCAATAGTTCTTCAACTTTCTGAGTACCAGTACCTACTTGTCGAATGTGTTCACTCTCACAATTTGGACATTGATTCGGTGGCGTCTCTTGGTAACCACAATAGTGACATTTTAATAAGTCTGTCGTTTTATGATACGTTAATGAAATATCACAGTTTGGACATTGCGGTACATATCCACAATCCCGACATAACATAAACGATGCATAACCACGTCGATTTAAAAATAAAACAACTTGTTCCTGTCGATCTAATCTTAATTGTATGGCTTCACGTAAATCTTTTGAAAACATTGACCGATTACCTTCACTCAATTCTTCACGCATGTCTACTATATCAATTTCAGGTAAAGCTTGTTGGTTCACTCTGTTTGGTAATGATAGCAAATGATAAACGCCTTTTTCAGCTCGTGCATAACTTTCAAGACATGGTGTTGCACTTCCTAAAATGACTGGACAGTGATGATATTCACTTCGCCATTGGGCAATTTCTCTAGCGTGATATCTCGGATAATCTTCTTGTTTATATGTAGATTCATGTTCTTCATCAATGATGATTAACCCTAAATTTTTGAAAGGTGCGAACACACTTGACCTTGCACCAACACTTACTCTCGCACGACCATCCCTAATTTTTTGCCATTCATCATAACGTTCCCCATTAGATAAGCCAGAATGTAATACAGCAACGTCATCACCAAATCGACGTTTGAAGCGTAAAACCATTTGCGGTGTTAGAGCGATTTCAGGAACTAACATCATCGCCTGTTTTCCTTGGCTTAAAACATCTTCTATCGTTTGTAAATATACTTCTGTTTTACCTGATCCCGTCACACCATGAAGTAAAAATGTTTCTTGCTCTTGGCTTACAATTTTAGCTTTAATCGCTTCATATGCTTTATATTGGTCTTCTGTTAATTGCTGTTTTGATTCTTGTTCGAAAACACGATCTTTAAATGGGTCTCTTTCAACAACCGCGTCATATTTTTCAACATAACCTTTTTTGATAAGTCCATCTAAACTGGATTTTGAAAAGCCCATATCCTCAATATCAGTTAAAAATATTGTTTTATGTTGTTCTTCAGACAAGTAAGCATACAAATCGTATTGTTTAATAACTTTCTCCAACTTAGCTAATACTTCATCAGGATGATACCCTTCAATGACACGAACAGCACGCTTGGTTTTTTTAGTTATATTTTGTGTGAGAATCGTTTTTTCTTCAACGATATCATCTTTTAACAACTTCATAAGCAATTGAATATCATTATTTTTTTGCGCATCTTTATAATAATAGTAACCATGCTTATCAAATTTTTGTAATAAAGCTGAAGGTAGCTCTATGTCATCTTTCATCTTAAATGCTTTTTTATACTTCGCTTTAATAGCACTCGGAAGCATCACTTCTAGCATAGAAATACGTTTAATGACATGAGTTGAACCCATCCACTCACTTAAAGCTATTAATTCTGATGTTAATTCTGGTTGTATATCTTTCACTTCTATGATTTTTTTTAACTTCGAAACGTCAAGTTGTGCATCAGGTTCTGCTGTTACTTCCATTACATAACCTTGAATCGTTCTTGGTCCAAAAGGTACAATTACACGCACACCAGGTTGGATGACAGATTCGAGTTGTTCGGGAATTATATAATCAAATTTATAGTCAACGCTCTTCGACGCGACATCGACTATGACTTTCGCTATCATTATTGCCACCTAGTTTCTAGTTCATCTAAAATTTGTGCAGCTAATACTACTTTTTTTCCTTTCTTGATATTTACTTTTTCATTATTTTTAAAATGCATTGTCAATTCATTATCATCAGAACTAAATCCGATAGACATATCCCCAACATTATTTGAAATAATCACATCTGCATTTTTCTTGCGTAATTTTTGTTGTGCATAATTTTCAATATCTTCAGTCTCTGCTGCAAAGCCTATTAAATACTGTGATGTTTTATGTTCACCTAAATATTTAAGAATGTCTTTAGTACGTTTAAAAGATACTGACAAATCACCATCCTGCTTTTTCATCTTATGTTCTAATACATCAACCGGTGTATAGTCAGATACGGCTGCTGCTTTTACAACAATATCTTGTTCGTCAAATCGGCTTGTCACTTGTTCAAACATTTCTTCAGCACTTTGAACATGAATAACTTCAATATCTTTTGGATCCTCTAGTGTTGTAGGACCAGCAACTAACGTCACGATAGCTCCTCGATTTCGCAATGCTTCAGCTATTGCATAGCCCATTTTTCCAGAAGAACGATTGGATACAAATCTGACTGGATCGATAACTTCAATAGTTGGTCCTGCTGTAACCAATGCGCGTTTATCTTGAAATGAACTATTAGCTAAACGATTACTATTTTGAAAATGAGCATCAATTACAGAAACGATTTGAAGCGGTTCTTCCATACGTCCTTTAGCAACATAACCACATGCTAGAAATCCGCTTCCTGGTTCGATAAAATGATACCCATCTTCTTTTAAAATATTAATATTTTGCTGCGTACGTTTATTTTCATACATATGCACATTCATAGCAGGCGCAATAAATTTCGGTGTCTCTGTTGCTAGCAACGTTGATGTCACCAAATCATCAGCAATACCTACACTCAATTTTGCAATTGTATTTGCCGTTGCAGGTGCAACAATGATTGCATCTGCCCAATCACCTAATGCAATATGCTGTATTTCTGAAGGATTTTCTTCTATAAAAGTATCTGTATAAACAGCATTTCGACTTATTGCTTGAAATGCTAATGGTGTCACAAATTTTTGTGCGTGATTCGTTAACATAACGCGAACTTCATACCCAGATTGTGTTAACTTACTTGTCAAATCAATTGCTTTATATGCCGCAATGCCACCTGTAACGGCTAATAATATTTTCTTCATATTCAATCTCCCTTAAATATCACTATGACATTTACGCTTTACATCATCATATGCGCACAAATGCTCATTACTTTTTTATAGATACAAATTTAGTATTATTATAACATCAATCATTGGATAAACTAAAAAAACACACCTACATAGGTGCGTTTGATTTGGATATGCCTTGACGTATTTGATGTACGTCTAGCTTCACATATTTTTAATGGTCGAAACTATTCTTTACCATAATAATCACTTGAAATAACAGGGCGAATTTTACCGTCAGCAATTTCTTCTAACGCTCTACCAACTGGTTTAAATGAATGATATTCACTTAATAATTCAGTTTCAGGTTGTTCATCAATTTCACGCGCTCTTTTCGCTGCAGTTGTTGCAATTAAATACTTTGATTTAATTTGTGACGTTAATTGGTTTAAAGGTGGATTTAACATTATTTTTTAGCCTCCAAAATCATTTTTCTATACTTAGCTTCTACGCGCTCTCTTTTTAAGTGCTCAGCTTCTACAATACATTGAATTCTATTCTTCGCAAGTTCTACTTCATCATTAACTACAACGTAATCGTATAAATTCATCATTTCAACTTCTTTACGCGCTTCGTTAATACGACTTTGTATTTTCTCATCAGATTCTGTTCCTCTACCTACTAATCGCTCTCTCAAGTGTTCTAAACTTGGAGGTGCTAAGAAAATAAATAGCGCATCTGGAAATTTCTTTCTAACTTGCTTTGCACCTTCTACTTCAATTTCTAAAAATACATCATGACCTTCGTCCATTGTATCTTTAACATATTGAACTGGTGTACCATAATAGTTGCCTACATATTCAGCATATTCTATAAATTGGTCATCTTTGATTAAAGCTTCAAACGCATCCCTAGTTTTAAAAAAGTAATCTACGCCATCAACTTCACCTTCACGCATTTGACGTGTTGTCATTGAAATAGAATACTTATATGATGTACTTGGATCTTCAAATATTCGTTTTCTAACAGTACCTTTACCTACTCCAGATGGTCCTGATAAAACGATTAACAATCCTTTTTCATTATCCATGCCTTACGACCTCTCTAAGCTAATCTTCTATTATTTAAATATGATATCACATTGTTCTTTATATTGTATAGCATATTTGAAATTGCATGCCATAATTTCTATTAAGTCTAACAATATCGTTATATTGCACGATTAATTTTAATTAAATAAATTGAATTGCAAACTTTTAGATAATGTAAAATGTATGGCATAATGTATGGTTCAATAACTATACTGAAAAGTTACAATCATGTTAAAATGAAACGAATGATATGAAGAAGGTGGAAGATAAATTATGGCTTATGATGGCTTATTTACAAAGAAAATGGTTGAGTCTCTACAATTTTTAACAACAGGACGCGTTCACAAAATCAATCAACCTGATAATGACACGATACTAATGGTTGTACGTCAAAATAGACAAAACCATCAATTGTTATTGTCAATCCATCCAAACTTTTCAAGATTACAATTGACTACTAAAAAATATGATAATCCATTTAATCCACCCATGTTTGCGCGTGTTTTTAGAAAACACTTAGAAGGTGGTATTATCGAATCGATTAAGCAAATTGGTAATGATCGTCGCATTGAAATCGATATAAAGAGTAAAGATGAAATTGGCGATACTATTTACCGCACTGTCATCCTTGAGATTATGGGTAAACATAGTAACTTAATTTTAGTAGATGAAAATCGCAAAATAATTGAAGGATTTAAACACTTAACACCAAATACGAATCACTATCGTACAGTAATGCCAGGATTTAATTATGAAGCACCACCTACTCAGCACAAAATAAATCCGTATGATATTACAGGTGCAGAGGTGTTGAAATATATCGATTTTAACGCAGGTAATATTGCTAAACAATTATTGAATCAGTTTGAAGGATTTAGCCCTTTAATTACGAATGAAATCGTTAGTCGTCGTCAATTTATGACTTCATCAACATTACCAGAAGCATTTGACGAAGTAATGGCAGAAACCAAGTTACCACCTACTCCTATTTTTCATAAAAATCATGAAACAGGTAAAGAGGATTTCTATTTTATAAAGTTAAATCAATTTAATGATGATACAGTTACATACGATTCATTAAATGATTTGCTTGATCGTTTTTATGATGCGCGTGGCGAACGTGAACGCGTTAAACAACGTGCGAATGATTTAGTTCGATTTGTTCAACAGCAGTTGCACAAATATCAAAATAAATTAGCGAAGTTGATTGAAGAATATGAGCAGTCTAAAAATAAAGATACTGAACAGTTATATGGTGAATTGATCACTGCTAATATATATCGAATTAAGCAAGGCGATAAAGAAGTGACGGCATTGAATTATTATACGAATGAAGAAGTTGTCATTCCTTTAAATCCTACAAAATCCCCATCAGCAAATGCTCAATATTATTATAAACAATATAATCGTATGAAAACGAGAGAACGTGAATTACAACATCAAATTCAATTGACGAAAGACAATATAGATTATTTTTCAACAATCGAACAACAATTACATCATATTTCTGTCCATGACATTGATGAAATTAGAGATGAATTAGCAGAACAAGGCTTTATGAAACAGCGTAAAAATCAAACTAAGAAAAAGAAAGCGCAGATTCAATTACAACATTATGTATCAACTGATGGCGACGATATATATGTTGGTAAGAATAACAAGCAAAATGATTATTTAACAAATAAAAAAGCTAAAAAAACTCACACATGGTTACACACAAAAGATATTCCTGGTTCACATGTCGTTATATTTAATGATGCACCAAGTGATACGACAATCAAGGAAGCGGCTATGTTAGCAGGATACTTTTCAAAAGCTGGTAATTCTGGACAAATACCTGTTGATTATACATTAATTAAAAATGTGCATAAACCATCAGGTGCAAAGCCTGGGTTTGTAACATATGACAATCAAAAAACTTTGTATGCTACACCTGATTATGAACTTATTCAAAAAATGAAACAATCATAATCAAGTTGTCGACAAATAAACACCTCACAAAAGAAAGTAGTCCTTTCTTATGGTGAGGTGTTTATTTATTATTTAATGCGTTCATTGAAACGAAGTATCGTGTTTTTAAATAACGTATCATCATTTAAGTTACAAATTATCTTTGTGATTTTAAAAATGAGTGAAACTAAAATGCTAATGTGTACTTAAAATAGAAATACATAGGTAAAACGCATGCATAAGAAAAAGTGTTTCTTTATCATTCAACGCTGTGCGAATCCTTTTACTCAGGTAATGCTAATTGAAAACTTACTCCAAACTTATCTTGAACCCAAGCAAACTCTCTGTATGGTGGCATATTCGTTTTTGGCATTAAAATGGCACCTTCATCTTTTAATCCATTAAATAGTCGTTCCATTTCAATAGTATCTTTTACTGTAACAAATAATGAAATCGCAGGATTCATTGGTAATTCTGTGCCACTATTAGCATCAATCGCCATGAATACTTGTCCATTTAATGTAAATATTGAGTGTTGTACAGTCCCGGGATCACCAGGTCCATTTTCACCATACTTAGCCATTGTTATAATCTCACTATCTTCAAATAAGCTTGTGTATAGTTTAACAGCTTCTTCAGCTTGGTTATTAAACATTAAAAATGTCGTGATTTTTGGAATATCCATGCTATGCCTCCTATAGATTGAACTTCTATAACTACTATTATCTTAACATAATTAAAATGACAAAAGCGCGTCGTACCGTTATGTGCACGAATGACAAACGTCTTATTGGCCTGTTGATTAAATCACATAGTTAACGATAAAAATTACGCAAGATTAAAAATATGATACATATGTTAATAAATGATACTTATCATAGGTATTAATGTTTTGACTTATTGTCAAATTTGATTACAATTAAAATTAAGTTAAAGGAGGGACGTTATGTTACATTATGTGATTCCAGTATTAGTCCTATTACTCGTATTCTTAATTGGTTGGATTTTAATAAAGTTAATTATCCGCTAATAAATTTTTTATATAATAAAAGCTATAGTGTTTGTAATATTCGGATGTGGTTAAGCAGCCCCTGATATTAAACACTATAGCTTTTTTGTTTTTAAATTTGTCCTTGTTTACGTAATATATCCTTTACATGTTTAAATAAATCATCATTATGATCTATAGTTGTTTTATTTTTTATATGTTTTTGCTTCGTTGAACTTTCGTCGACATCGTGACTACTAGATAGATTGGAATCATTTGAATGATTGATAAATTCGTTACAATGTTTTATCTTCCCATATAAATCATTAGATGTTTTGTCATTCATTTGTTGAATTCCTCCTTCTAGTGTCTATATTATGCTAAGTTGTCTCTCCATTCAACTAATGTTTGGATATCTTCACTAGAAATTTTACCTTCATTTTCAGCTACTTCAATTAATTCATTGTAATCACTTAAAGTGTAAAAAGGTAGTTGAATATTGCTAAATGTATCATCTGCTTTTTTCAAACCGTAAGTAAAGATAGCTACAACACCTAATACTTCTGCACCTGCTAGTTTTAAGGCTTCAACTGCTGTGACTGAAGATCCCCCTGTCGAAATTAAATCTTCTATCACAACTACTTTTTTACCTTCACTTTTAGCACCTTCGATTTGATTTTGCTTACCATGACTCTTATTTGATGAACGAACATAATTCATTGGTAATTTTAATTTTTCAGCAATAAAAGCTGCATGTGGAATACCAGCTGTTGCAGTACCAGAAATAACTTCTACTTCAGGAAAGTGTTCTTTAATTAAGTTAATTAAACCATCGCGGATTGCGCCTCGAACTAAAGGATAACCTAACGTAACACGGTTATCACAGTAAATCGGTGATTTAATACCTGAACTCCATGTATATAAATCATTTGGTGATAATGTTACAGCTTCAATATCTAATAATGATTTTGCAATTTCTTTAGCCATTATACTAACCAACTTTCTTTAATTTTATGATAACTTTCGACTGGATTGTCACTTTGTGTAATCGGTCTACCGACTACAATATGCGTCGAACCAAGCTGTCTTGCTTCTTCCGGTGTCGTAATACGGTGTTGGTCATTTTGAGATGCACCTTTAGGTCTAATACCTGGTGTTACTTTTAAAAATGATGTACCTAACTTTTCAGTCAACATACGACTTTCAAGAGGTGAACAAACAACGCCATCTAAACCAGCTGCATTTGCTAACTTGGCATAATTTAAAACGGCCTCTTCAATCGATGTTTGTATATTTTGTTCGTGTCGTAACATGTCTTCTGTTGTTGACGTAAGCTGTGTTACTGCAATAATTTTTGTATCTTGATTATGTTTTCTTAATCCTTTAATGGCCTCAGACATCATTTTTACGCCACCAGCAGCATGAACATTTACCAGATCAACATTCAATTTAGCTAGTCCTTCCATCGCCTTACCAACTGTATTAGGAATATCATGCAGTTTTAAATCTAAAAATACATCATGGCCTCTTTCTTTTATCTCATTAATTAATTGAGGACCTTCTTGATAAAAAAGTTCCATACCTACTTTTACGAATAATGATTCATCAAATAAATCTAAAAATTGATTTACTTTTTCTTTTGATTCAAAATCTAATGCAATAATTGGTAAATCTTTCATCATATATGTCTCCCTTTATATTAAGAAATTCATTAAAATAATGAGGCTGTAATATAAACTTCTTTAAGTAAATGGTTAATTACAGCCCCACCGATACAGTTTGATTGATTTACATTTGACGCATTGTAAATGTCATACTTTCAATTACATTCGTTAAGGCATTAGCTGTATCTAAAGATGTCAAACATGGAATACCATTTTCAACTGTAGTACGTCTAATTTGGAAGCCATCCCTTTCTACTTCTTTACCTTTAGTCATTGTATTTATAACGATTTGAACATCACCATTTTGAATACGTGTTAATAAATCATTTTCGCCACCAATTTTGCCTACTACTTCTGCAGGTATGTCATACTCAGCTAATTTATTAGCTGTTCCAGACGTTGCTAAAATTTTATAGCCAACTTCATTTAAGCGTTGTGCCAATTTAACAACTTCCTCTTTATCTTTGTCACTGACGGTCATTAATACTGTACCGTGATCTTTAACTTCAACGCCACTACCTGTTAACCCTTTGAATAACGCCTTTTCTAATGTAGTATCTTTCCCCATCACTTCACCTGTTGACTTCATTTCAGGTCCTAAAGTAATATCAACATTTTTCAATTTATTAAAACTAAATACTGGTGCTTTCACAAAGACACCCTCAGCATATGGTTGAACCCCTTCTTGATAACCCATATCTGTTAGTTTTTCCCCAATGATTGCTCGCATAGCTAATTGTGCCATTGGAATATCAGTAATTTTACTTAAGAATGGTACCGTTCTACTAGAACGTGGATTTACTTCTAAAACATACACACCATCGTGAGCTATAACGAATTGAATGTTGATTAAGCCAATGATGTTTAAACCTTTAGCTAATTTTATAGTATAGTCCTCAAGTGTTGCTAACTCGTCTTCTGTCAAAGTTTGTGGTGGATATACAGCGATTGAGTCACCACTATGCACACCAGCACGTTCAATATGTTCCATGATTCCTGGAATAATGACCGTTTCTCCATCACAAATCGCATCAACTTCAATTTCTTTACCAGTTAAATATCTATCGACTAGTACCGGATGTTCCGGACTCGCTTTTACAGCCTGGGTCATATAGTTTTCTAACTCTTTGTCATTGTCTACAATTTCCATTGCGCGACCACCTAATACATAAGAAGGTCTTACTACAACCGGATATCCGATTTCTGCAGCATTCGCTAATGCTTCCTCAGGTGATGTAGCTGTTTTCCCTTGTGGCTGTGGCACGTTAATTTTTCTTAATAGTGCTTCAAATTCTTTTCTATCTTCAGCACGATTTAGATTTTCTAGTGAAGTACCAAGTATTTTAACACCATGTTTAGCCAATTTGTCTGCTAAATTAATCGCTGTTTGTCCTCCAAATTGTACAACGACACCTTTAGGTTTTTCTAAATTAATGATATTCATCACATCTTCTTCAGTTAAAGGTTCAAAGTATAATTTGTCAGAAATTGAGAAGTCTGTTGAAACTGTTTCTGGATTGTTATTCACAATTATCGCTTCGTACCCTGCTTTTTGAATTGCCCAAACGGCGTGAACTGTCGCATAGTCAAATTCTACACCTTGGCCGATTCGAATTGGTCCAGAGCCTAATACTAAGATTTTTTCTTTGTCAGTAACTATGGATTCATTTTCAGTTTCGTATGTACCATAATAATATGGTGTTGAAGATTCAAATTCAGCTGCGCAAGTATCAACCATCTTGTAAACAGGTTTAATATCATTTTCCATACGCAATTGATATACTTCTTCTTCCGTCATATTAAAGCGATGCGCTATTGTTTTATCACTAAATCCATAATCTTTTGCATATTTAAGATATTCTAAATCACCTTGATGCTCTTTTAATTGATGCTCAATATCAATAATGTTTTGGAACTTGTGTAAGAAGAAGTAATCAATCTGAGTCATATTATGAATTTCTTCTAATGTTGTGCCTCTTCTAATTGCTTCGCCGATGAAAAATAATCGTTCATCATCTTGGTGTGAAATACGTTCTTTAATATAATCAAGATCGAAGCTTTCACCATTTGGTAATCCTAAGTGATGCACACCATACTCAAGTGATCGAATTGCTTTTAACAATGATTCTTCGTAAGTTCGACCAATGGCCATAACTTCACCTGTTGCTTTCATTTGTGTGCCAAGCTCTCGTTCTCCTTTTTCAAATTTATCAAAAGGAAATCTTGGTATTTTTGAAATCACATAGTCTAAAGTTGGTTCAAACGCTGCATAAGATGTTCCTGTAATTGGATTTAACATTTCATCTAATGTTAGACCAACCGCGATTTTAGCAGCTAATTTTGCAATAGGATATCCTGTTGCTTTTGAAGCTAACGCTGATGAACGTGATACACGCGGATTTACTTCTATAATATAATAATCGAATGAATGGGGATCTAATGCTAATTGAACATTACAACCACCTTCGATACCTAAAGCTCGAATAACTTTTAATGAAACATCACGTAACATTTGATACTCAACATCTGATAATGTTTGACTAGGAGCCACAACAATTGAATCGCCTGTATGAATACCAACTGGATCAATATTTTCCATGTTACATACAACGATGGCATTATCGTTTTTATCACGCATTACTTCGTATTCGATTTCTTTAAAACCTGCGATAGATTTTTCTAATAAACATTGCGTTGCTGGACTATAATGAAGACCATTTGAGACGATTTCATGTAATTCTTCATCATTATGACAAATACCGCCTCCGGTACCACCCATCGTAAATGCCGGTCTAACAATTAGCGGGTATCCCACTTGCTCTTTGAATTTAAAGGCTTGCTCTACTGTATTTACAATGTCACTCTCTGGTACAGGAACGTTTAAATCATTCATTAATGTTCTAAACATTTCACGGTCTTCTGCTTGTTGAATTGATGTTAGCTCAGTTCCTAATAATTGGACGTTATTATCTTGAAGCACACCACTTTCGTGTAGTTGAATCGCCATGTTTAAACCTGTTTGACCACCTAAAGTTGGAAGTAAAGCGTCAGGTTGCTCTTTACGTATAATTCGCGCTATAAAATCATGAGTTAACGGTTCGATATATACTTTATCCGCAATTTCCTTATCAGTCATGATTGTCGCTGGATTTGAATTTACAAGAATAACTCGATATCCCTCTTCTTTTAAAGCTAGACATGCTTGTGTTCCAGCATAATCAAATTCAGCTGCTTGACCTATGATAATTGGCCCAGACCCTATTACTAAAATTGTTTTGATATCATTACGTTTAGGCATTGATATGACGCTCCTTTTCCTTAAAATTAGTCATCATTGCTACAAAATCATCAAATAGATAGTTTGAATCTGACGGTCCTGGATTTGCTTCAGGATGGTATTGAACAGAAAATGCTGGTAATGTTTTATGTTTTAAACCTTCTACAGTACCATCATTTAATGCAAGATGAGTAACTTCTAAATCAGTACTTTTTAACGAATCTATATCTATTGCATATCCATGGTTTTGACTCGTAATATCAACTTTTCCAGTCTCTAAATTTTTAACTGGATGGTTCGCACCACGATGACCAAACTTCATTTTAAATGAGCTTGCTCCTTGAGATAATGCAAAAAGTTGATGTCCTAGACAGATACCAAAGAACGGAATTTTCCCTAAAATTCCTTGAATCATTGGAATCGCACATTCTACAACTTCAGGATTACCTGGTCCGTTTGATAGCATAACGCCATCTGGAGCCATTGCTAAAATTTCTTCGGCAGTAGTTGTATATGGTACAACTGTGACGTTACAACCTCTGACGTTTAATTCTCGAACAATATTTTGCTTCTTACCAAAGTCTACAAGTACGACACTTAGATCCTTACCTGTCGAAACATACGGTGTTTTAGTCGAAACGATTTCTACTTCGTTTTTAGGTAATTCTACTTGTTGTAAATGTTTGACAAGTTGATCAATATCTTCTTTTCGATCAGTAAAACCAGCTTTTAACACACCGTGTTGTCGAATTTTACGCGTAATACTTCTTGTATCAACACCTGCAATCCCTGGAATTTGATGCAATTCTAAAACGTCATGAAGTGTCTTTTGCTGTCTAAAATTACTTGGATGCGCACTCGCTTCTTTCACTACAATACCGTTTAATGTAGGTACTAATGATTCAAAATCGTCTCTATTGATACCATAATTACCGATTAATGGATACGTAAAAGTAATGATCTGACCTGTATATGATGGATCTGAAATAGTTTCTTGATAACCTGTCATCGCTGTATTAAATACAATTTCTCCTACAGTTAAGTTATCAGATCCTAAACGGTAGCCTTCGTAAAAAGAACCGTCTTCTAACACTAGATAACGTTTGCTTTGCATATTATTTATCCCCCTCAAATTTAACTTCGCCTTCAACCATTGTTAAGATCGGATTTCCATAAACTTTATAGCCGATAAATGGTGTATTATCTGCTTTTGATAAGAAATCTTCTCCTTTAATTTCTTGTTCACTATCTAAATCAATGATTGTTAAATCTGCATAACCATTTTCTTTTAATGTGCCGTATTCTAAATTAAATGTCTCACATGGTTTAATTGTTAAGTAATCTACTAATTGTTGTAATGTCCAATCACCATTTTTTACAAAATGCGTATATAATAATGGGAATGCTGTTTCACTACCAACAATTCCGAATGGTGCTTTTTCCATTGGTTGTGCTTTTTCATCACGTGCATGTGGTGCATGGTCTGTTGCGATACAGTCAATTGTACCGTCTAGTAACCCTTCTAACAAAGCCTCTCTATCTTCAGTACTTCTCAATGGTGGATTCATTTTATAAATGGCATTATTACCAGGAATATCATCTTCTGTTAACAATAAATGGTGTGGTGTAACTTCAGCTGTAACATGAATGCCTGCGCGTTTAGCGTCACGAATGACTCTAACACTTTCTTTAGTAGAAACATGACATACATGATAATGACAACCTGCTGCTTCAGCTAATAGTACATCTCTTGCGATTTGAACAGATTCACAAATGTTTGGAATACCTGGTATACCTAACTCTTTACTGCGTTTCCCTTCATGCATTGCACCACCATAGATTAATGAATTATCTTCACAGTGTGCTACGATGGCTTTGTTTACTTTTGCAGCTTCAATCATGCCTTCATACATCATGCTTGCAGTTTGTACTCCTACACCGTCATCTGTAAACGCAAAGGCACCTTCTTTTACTAGTGCTGGGAAATCAACCAATTCTTTACCTAATTGACGTGTTGTAATTGAAGCATAAGGTAATACACGTACTTGAGCATTGTCATCGATTAATTTTTGTAAAGCTTCAAAATGTTCTACAGAATCTGGTACCGGTCTTGTGTTAGGCATTGGACATACAGTTGTAAATCCGCCTCTAGCAGCAGCTTTAGTACCAGTTTCAATTGTCTCTTTATATTCACCACCAGGTTCACGTAAATGAACATGAACATCGACAAATCCAGGTGACACAAAGTGACCTTTCGCATCTATGATGTCAACACCATTGCTTGGTTCAATTGCAGGTGCAATTTGTTTAATTACCTTACCATCAATTAAAATATCTGCTTGTTGTAATTCGCCATTTTGTAATACTTTACCGTTTTTAATTAATTTCATCATTTTCGTCCCCTTACCTATTTTAATAATTCATCAATGACTGCCATTCTTAAGTAAACGCCATTTTCCATTTGCTTAAAAATTCTTGATTTTGAAGCTTCTACTAAATCGCTTTGTATTTCTACTCCTCTATTCACAGGTGCCGGATGCATAACAATAGCATGTTCTTGTAATTTGTTATAGCGTACTTCATTTAAGCCATGCTTTTGATGATAATCATCTGCTGCAAATCTAGTTTCTTCTGCAAGCCCATGCCTTTCATGTTGAATTCTTAATAACATAACTATATCTACTGTTTCTATAACATCATCTATATTTACATAAGGTGCTTCTAAAGAATCATCAATCCAAGCATTTGGGCTATTAAACATTACGTTTGCACCTAATGCTTTTAAACTATGGTAATTACTACGTGCGACACGTGAATTTTTAATGTCTCCACAAATCAATACATTCAAGCCTTCAAAATATCCATATTCTTCATATATCGTCATTAAATCAAGTAAACTTTGTGTTGGATGTTGTCCACTACCATCACCAGCATTCGCAATTGGGATGTTAATATTCGCTAATTTTTCATAGTAGTTATTAAACGGATGTCTAATGACTAATAAATCACAGCCAATACTTTCTAAAGTTTTACATGTGTCATATAAAGATTCACCTTTTGAAACAGATGATGTTGATGTTTCAAAGCTAATCGTTTTTAACCCTAGCTTAAGTTCTGCCATTTCAAAACTACATTTTGTTCGAGTAGAATTTTCAAAGAATAAATTTGCGACATATTTCCCTTCAAAGTTTGGTAGTTGACGTTCACCAGATTTAAATTGACTTGCCTTTTGGATAAGTTTGTATATTTGATCTGTAGATAAATGTTCCATTGATAATAAATGATTCATAAAAGCGCCCTCCTTAATTTGTAAATCTTAATTGTTTTGTTTTTTCTCTTTAGGTAAGATTAAGTTCAAAATAATTCCTGAAAGTGCAGCTAATGCCATCCCCTCAATTTGAAGGTTGATACCAATTTCTTTTAAGTTAAATACTAAATTACCGATACCTACAACTAAAATTACAGAAGCTATAACTAAATTTCGATTGTTCGCAAAATCTACTTTGCTTTCAACTAACATTCTTAAGCCACTTGCTGCAATAATACCGAAAAGTAATATAGATACTCCTCCCATAACTGGTGTAGGTATAGAAGAAATTAATGCAGTGAACTTACCAATGAATGCTAAAACAATTGCTATAACTGCTGCACCACCAATGACGTAAATACTGTATATTCTGGTAATCGCTAATACACCGATATTTTCACCGTATGTTGTACTTGGTGGTCCACCAATAATACTGGCAAACATTGTAGAAACACCATCACCAATGATTGATTTATCAAGTCCTGGCTTTTCAAAGAAGTTTCTACCTACGATTTTATTCAATACCATTTGGTGCCCAATATGTTCACTTACTGTTACGAACACAATCGGAATCATTACAAGTACAAGTCCTAAGTGAAATGAAGGTACATAATCTTTAAATGGCAGATAAATATGAGGGAAATCTATCCATTTTGCTGACATAATTGCATCAAATTTCACAATCCCCATAAAAATCGCTACCACATAACCTACGATAATACCTACAAGAACTGGAATTAAAGATAGGAATCCTTTAAAAAATCCTTGAACGACTATTGTTACAAGCAAGGTTATCATTGCAACAATTAAGAAACTGATATTGTAACCTTTCATATCTCCAGGATTTTCATACATTGCCATATTGACTGCAGTAGGCGCTAAGCTTAAACCAATTACCATGATGACTGGTCCAACAACAACTGGTGGTAATAATTTCATTAACCATGCTGTCCCACTTAATTTGATTAGAATCCCGATGATGACGTACATAACACCACTCATGAATAATGCTACAAGCATGTCTCCTAAGCTATGCGTACTTAATCCCGTGATAATTGGCGTGATAAATGCAAAGCTAGATCCCAAGTATGCTGGTATTTGCGCCTTCGTTATTAAGATATAAAGTAATGTACCGATTCCCGAAGCTAGTAACGCTGCTGATATTGGTAGTCCTGTTAAGAATGGTACTAGTACTGTTGCGCCAAACATCGCAAATAAATGTTGTAAGCTTAAAAATGCCCATTGCGCTGGTTGTGGTTTTTCATTTACATCTAGTACGGGTTTTACTGTTCGTTCAAACATTTCATCATTTTGCATAATATTCATTTCCTCCGATAATAAAAAAATCTCTTTACATCAGTATATGTAAAGAGACAAAAAGTGTGACAAGTTGCTACAAGTCATTTTCGTCCATAGAAATTGACTTATAGTTGTCGAACATGAGGGTATTATTAGATAAACAAGCATATGAAAACTTATTTATCATTCAACTCCCCCACCTTTTTCAGTCTCTCGTACTGAATTAAAAGGGGTATTATTTAATTATAACTGCATTTCTTTGATCCATTTCTTCTAAATAGACACTTACCGTTTCCTCTTTAGAAGTAGGTATATTTTTACCAACAAAATCTGCTCGAATTGGTAACTCACGATGTCCTCGATCAACCAAAGCAGCTAAACCAATTTTAATAGGTCTAGCATTTAGCAAAATAGCATCAAGTGAAGCACGAACCGTTCGACCAGTATACAGCACATCGTCAATAATGATGACTACTTTATCTGTAATATCTGTGTCGATGTCTATTGCGTCTTTTGTCGTAAGTGATGACATGTGCTCTATATCATCTCTAAAGTATGTAATATCAATTGTTCCAGTAGGTATACGTTGTTGCTCAATTTGATGAATTTTATCTTGTATACGATTCGCTAAATATTCACCTCTTGTTTTGATACCTAAAAGAATTAAATTATCAGTACCTTTGTTATACTCCAAAATTTCGTGAGCGATTCTCGTCACTGTACGTTGTATTGCGGCATCATCCATTATGATACGTTCAGACATATTCTCACCCTTTCAAAATTTAGAAACAAAAAACCTCATGTCTTTAATATCGACATGAGGTTTAGTATATACAATCAGCCTATTTACATAGAAGAATCGTAGTATTACTACTTATTCTTGCATATGTGAAAGTGTTATGATCATTTTAGTATATATCTATATTTTCATGTCTTTGACGTCTCTCTGGACGCTCAATTAAAGACTCTTTATGTTGTACTTAAACTGTTATAAGGATAATACTAATCAGGCGCTTTGTCAATCTATATTGAAAAATTAACCATACTCAGTAAAAATGTTAACCTTAATCTATTTTATAATGTGTTTTCATTTAAAAAAAACGAAAACGATAAACACTTATAGTTTACATAATAATGTTATCGTAATTATAGCACGACACAATTATGCATCTCTTTTTCGAATTGTATCTAATAAATCTTCAAAGTCTTGTGGTAATTCAGCATGTCTTTCAATATATTCACCTGTTACTGGATGTTCGAATCCAATAAGTCCAGCATGTAGAGCTTGACCACCAATATCCAATGTCTTTTTCGGTCCATACTTTGGATCACCAACTAATGGGAAGCCAATATATTTCATGTGAACACGGATTTGATGCGTACGTCCTGTTTCAAGTTGACATTCAACAAGCGTATAATCTTTAAAATGTTCTAGTACGTTAAAATGTGTCACTGCTTCCTTACCATCATCAACAACAGCCATAGATTGACGATCATTTTTGTTTCTACCAATTGGCGCATCGATTGTACCGTAATCATGAGGAATATTCCCGTGAACTAAAGCGATATATTTTCTTTTAACAGATTTATCCATTAATTGTTCTACAAGCCCACGATGAGCAATATCATTTTTAGCAACCATTAATAAACCAGAAGTATCCATATCTATACGGTGAACAATACCTGGACGAATTTCTCCATTAATACCTGACAAATTTTTAATTTGATACATTAAACCATTAACTAATGTATTGGTATAATGCCCTGGTGATGGATGAACTACCATGCCTTTCGGTTTATATACAACTGCAACATCGTCATCTTCATAATAAATATCTAAATTTAAATTTTCAGGTAGAATATCAGCTTCAACCACTTCTTTTTCAGTGACAACTATATGATCATTAAGTTTCACTTTATAATTAGATTTAACAACTTTATCGTTTGCAACGACTAAACCTGCTTTAATCCAATCTTGTATCTGGTTACGAGACCAATCATTATTTAATTCAGGCAGCAACTTATCTACACGCATACCTGTTTGTTCTTTATCTGTAATGTTAAATTCATAAGTCTCCATTACTTAACCTCCTTCTCCTTTTTATTGGAAGTATCCTTTAATAAGGCAATAATAATTAATATTACACCAATTGTTAAACTTGAATCTGCGATATTAAATATTGGAAAATCATAACCAAAAATATTTGTATCAATAAAGTCAACAACTTCTCCTGTTAAAATTCTATCAATAAAGTTTCCAAGTGCACCTGCAAAAAGTAAACTAATAGCAACTTGCATAAACAAATTATATTGAGCATCTTTAATAAAGAAATATACTAAGGCTATTAATATAATAATGGTAATAATAAAGAAAAATGTCATTTTTCCACTCAATATTCCCCATGCAGCACCATTATTTCGATGTGATGTTATGTTTAAAAAGTGCGGTATCACTTCAAATGAATCTCCAATTTTCATTGTAGTAGCTATAATATATTTAGTAACTTGGTCAAATATAACGACAAATACTGCTATTAAAATGGAAGTGCCAATAAAATATTTTTTGTGCATTTTCGTTCCTCCAATCAATCGTCCATGAGACAACTCTTTATATTATAGCTTACACCTGCTAATAAAAAAAGTAAGCATATTACATTAAATCTAATGTTACTAACTCAATACTTGATAAACTACTATGTTTTGACATTAAATATGAACTTAATTATTCATTTATCATATTTAAGATGACATTAAAAATTAGGAAAGCAGGCTGGAACATAAATCCCTAAAAAGACAGTAGTAAGATATTTTCTAATTAAAAATTATCTTACTGCTGTTCTCTATTTATACAATACTTCGTATTGAATGGCTTCGCTATGCCCATCTGGCACATTACTGTAAAATTCTATAAATAGAATTTTTGATGATGGGTCCCTTCCTAGGGTGCCGTCTCAGCCTCGGTCTTCGACTGGCACTGCTCCCTCAGGAGTCTCGCCATTAATACTACGTATTAACATGTAATTTTACTTTTAAATACTTTAAAAAAATAAGACATGAATCGTCTACACTTAATTGGACAAATTCTATGAGAATAGATATTGTTAATTTAAGAAAGTAGGCTATTTTGAGTTTCACTCGAATGTCAGTTCGAGGAATAAATAAAGTTAAACGAGAGCTAGGTTTTGTATTAATGGCAATTAATATAAGGAAAATAGCAGCTCAACGAGCTGTACATTATAAAATACATATCAAAAAAGCTGATTTCTATCAAATAATTAATAGAAATCAGCTTTTTACATTGCCTAAGAACTTAATGTCCCAGCCTCCTTCATAACTTGTATAAAAAGATCATTAAAAACGATTCATTATATGGTTCGTCCATTCAAAGTATATACTAATCTTCAACTTCGATATGATTAAAGCGATAATAGATACCATCCGGACCTTGTAAATTTAAATGTGTTGTTTCAGGATAATGAAAGTCAACAATTGCTAATCCATACGTATCAAAATTTTCTACACGTTTCGTTGCTGATACCCAATCATTCATGGCCAAATGTTGATAATAGCCATTCGATGCTAAAAATATTGAATAATCATCCATATATGCCGATTGCTCTAATCCAAAATAATCGAGGTAGTACTCTTTTACCTCTGATAAATGAATTGTCTTAATATGCAATGCACCTATAATAGCGTCATCTGGAATACCTAACCATAACAATTTTGTTGCATGACTCACTAATCTCGGTACATTTAATGGTCTAATATCAATTTTTACTAAATTATTTTGCCTCGTCCATTGCGCTTCGTCTTTATCAACATAAAATTTAAAACCGTTTCCTTCCGGGTCTTCAAAAAATAATGATAACGAAGCAGGCTGTATACCTCCGTTAACTGGAATATCATATTCGCTTAAATGAATTAGTAAATTAGCTAAATCACTAATTTGAGGTAGTTTAATTGCGATATGAAACAGTCCCGCTTCGGACATTAAAGGTTCACGTCCATTTTGTAATTCAACAAGTGTAATGACATGATTATTTTGACCTACTTCATATTGTATCGATGTTAATGTCTCATTTATAATATTTAATCCTAATATGTCCTCATAAAATGGCTTTAATTCATTCTTATCTCTCACATTTAAAGTGATACCATTGACAAAGTTTGCGTTACTGTTATGATACATTCAATTAACTCCTATCAAATTCAATATCTGTGCTTACTTTTACTTAAAATTATCGCGAACATAATTGAGAATAGCAACTATAACGCATTTATATGCCTCAGAGAATTTGTACCATTCCTGAATAATTTTTATTTTAGTAAATCGCACATTTTTTACATATATGACCGGTAACTTGGTCATTTTTTTATTCACAAAAAAACTCTCTTCATCATGTCAACAAAAACTACAACATGATTATGAAGAGAGCTTTAATTTATATCATCTGTATGAGTACTTTATACAATTTCAATTATACAAGTGATTTTACAACTTGTTGGCATCGTGGACATAGATGCGTCAATTCATCAACAGCACCAAGATCCTCTGAATAGTTCCAACATCTTTCACATTTTTCACCATCTGCATGTTCGATGACAATATCACCATGTTCATAAGCTGTTGCCTGATCGTCTAACTTATCTACAACTTTAACTTGTGACACGATAAATAATTGATGTAATGCATCAAATGAAGTTAAGAATTCAGATGCATTAAATTTATCGTTACTAGCAATCGTAACTTTAGCTTCTAATGATTTACCAATAACTTTTTCATTACGAGCAGTTTCTAATGCACGGTTCACATCATCACGTAAATTCATAAATGTACGCCATTTATCCAATAAAGCTTGATCTACTTCTACAACTTTAGGCATGTCTGCTAAGTGAACACTTTCTTCTTTAACATGTGGTGTATGAGACCAAACTTCTTCAGCTGTATGCACTAAGATTGGTGCTAACAACTTCGTCATATCAACTAAAATTTGATATAACACTGTTTGCATACTACGACGGATATGAGAATCACGTTGTTCAATATATAAAATATCTTTACCGTAATCCAAATAGAAATTACTTAACTCAACATTGATAAAGTTTTGAACTTCTTGATAAATATTTAAGTAGTCAAAGTTTTCATAGTTGTTAATCGTACTTGCAGTAAATTCACGTAAACGATTTAGCAAGTAACGATCCACTTCTAATAACTCTGATTCAGGAATGCTATCTGTGTCAGGATTGAAATCGTTAATGTTACCTAACATAAATCTTAATGTATTTCTGATTTTACGATAAACATCAGATGTTTGTTTTAAAATTTCATCAGAAATTCTAACATCAGCTAAATAGTCCGTACTACTTACCCAAAGTCTCGCAATATCAGCACCTTTTTGTTTAACCACTTGGTCAGGTACAATCACATTACCTAAAGATTTACTCATTTTCTTACCTTCACCGTCCATAACAAAACCATGAGAAAGTAAGAATTTATAAGGTGATACTCCTCTTGTAGCAACTGAAGTTGTGATAGAAGAGTTGAACCAACCACGATATTGGTCACTACCTTCTAAATACATATCCGCTGGGAAACTTAATTCCGGTCTTGTTTCCAACACGCCACGGTGTGATGAACCAGAATCAAACCAAACGTCCATAATGTCTGTTTCTTTAGTAAATGTACCGTTAGGGCTGCCTGGATGTGTAAATCCTTCTGGTAGTAAGTCTTTCGCTTCTCTTTCAAACCAAATATTTGAACCGTGTTCTGCAAATAAATCAGCAACATGATTCACTGTTTCTTTCGTCATGATAATTTCGCCATTTTCAGCATAAAATACTGGTAACGGTACACCCCACACACGTTGACGAGAAATAACCCATTCGCCACGGTCACGAACCATATTGTAAATACGTGTTTTACCCCAATTTACTTTGAAGTTTGTATTTTCGATTGCATCTAAAATATCTTGTCTTACTTTACTGATTGAGGCAAACCATTGTGGTGTAGCACGGAAGATTACAGGTTTTTTTGTTCTCCAGTCGTGTGGATAGCTATGTGTAATAAAGTCTAATTTTAATAGTGCACCTTTTTCTGTTAATAAATCAGTAACGGCTTTATTAGCTTTATCATAGAACATCCCTTCAAATTGGCCGCCTTCTTCAGTAAATACACCTTTATCATCGATTGGACTAATTACTGGCAATTCATATTTTTGACCAACAATATAGTCATCTTCCCCGTGACCTGGTGCTGTATGTACACAACCTGTACCAGCATCTGTAGTAACATGATCACCATTAATCACTAACGATTCTCTGTCTAAGAATGGATGTTGTGCTACAACATACTCTAATTCTTTACCTGTGTATTCTTTTTCTAATTTGATTGATGCTTTATCCCAATCCAGTGCTTCTGCTACAGCGTCAGACAAGGCTTCTGCAATAATATATTTTTCGCCATTTACATTGTATTGACCATATTTTAATTCAGGATGAACGGTAATCGCAACATTTGATGGAATTGTCCATGGCGTTGTTGTCCAGATAATAAATTTAGCATCTGCATCAACGACACCTTTGTCATCTTTAACGTCAAATGCAACGTAAATTGATGCTGAACGTTTATCGTGATATTCAATTTCTGCTTCTGCTAATGAAGACTCACTTGAAGGAGACCAATAAACTGGCTTTTTACCTTTATAAATTAAACCTTTATCTGCCATTTCTCCAAAAATACGAATTTGTGCAGCTTCGTATTCAGGTTTTAATGTAATATATGGATCATTAAAGTCACCACGAACACCTAAACGTCTAAAATCTTTTTTCTGTAATTCAATTTGTTCTAAAGCAAATTCTTTACATTTCTCACGGAATTCAGCTGTTGACATTTTCTTTCGGTCAACACCTTTTTTCGTTAATGCTTGTTCAATTGGTAAACCATGTGTATCCCAACCTGGTACGTATGGTGCATAGAACCCTTGCATAGTTTTATAACGTACAATAAAGTCTTTTAAAATTTTGTTCAAGGCATGTCCCATATGTAAGTTACCATTCGCGTATGGTGGGCCATCATGTAAAATGAATGTTTCGTTACCTTTATTTTTTTCTAACGCTTTATGGTATTGATCTTCTGCATCCCATTTTTCTTGAATTTGCGGTTCCTTGTTTGGTAAACCACCTCGCATTGGGAAATCTGTTTTAGGCATTAATAACGTTTCTTTGTAATCCATTTTTTTCACTCCTTAAAAATTTAAAAAACTCTAAGTTAAATTAAAAGGGACGATTGCTCGCGGTACCACCCTTATTAACTCAACTTAGAGTTCTCTCATTACATTATTTAAATATTAAAAAGCCAGTGATATAACATACATGCTTTTACTAGGCTCTCACCATTACCTAATTCGCTGTGAAAAGTTAAATGTATATTACGCGTCTGTCTTTATTTAATTCTTACTTCTTAGTTGTTTCTGAATCATTGGATTGTTGATTATTGTCTGGTGTATTTGATGCATTATTTTGTGCATTTGCTGCAACTTCATCTGGCTTTAAATCATTTTCATGCAAATGATGAATATTTTCAAGCGTCACTTGTTCAGCGTCTAAATCATAATTCAACAAGTAATCCCAATCTTCGTTTTTTAATAAGTCTAATTGCGCTTCAACTAACATACGGAAACGCGATCTAAATACTTTTGATTGACGTTTCATATCTTCAGTCTGGAATGCTAAACGGCGTGCTTTTTCTACCGCGTCACCAACCATTTGATTAGCTTGCGCTTCTGCCTTAGCTATAATCGCTTCAGCTTGTTTCTCTGCAGCTTGCTTAGTTTCTTCACCAGCTTTTTGAGCTTGTATCAAAGCATCACTTACAGATTGATGCACGTCTTGATAAGACTTAATATTAGTATCTCTCTCTTCGATTACTTTTTCAAGTTGTTTTTTATCTTCTTTAAGACGTTCAATTTCAGTGCTTAGTTGCTCCAAAAAATTAGCAACTTCAGTAGGTTCTAAACCATTCTTTACACGTGAAAACTCTTTATTCTTAATTTCATTTGGTGTAAAAGGCATTTGTTATCCTCCTTAAATCATTACTATTTGAATAATGTTCTATAGGTAATGTGCGTTTTATCTTTTTTAGTTTTACCACCTAAGTCAGTAATGTGTGCTCTACCAAAACCTTGGATGGATATTAAATCATTTGCTTGTAATTGAAAATCTGCTGAATCAACAATAGTGTGATTCACTTTAACACGTTTTTTTTCGATTAGTTGTTTCGCAATCGTACGTGATTTACGTATCATTTCTTTAATAACAACATCTAACCTTAAAGAACTAACTGTTGCACTTTCATTTTTCCAATTCTCATTAGATTGTATCATATCTGTTACTGGAATAGTATAAAGTTTAACTGATGCGCCTTTAATACGTTGTAATTCTAACATAATAAATGATTCCAATCTACTTGTCAAAACAAATTGAATTCGTTCATTCACAATTATATCTCCAACTTGTTCGCGTTCGATACCTAAAGACATTAATGTCCCTAAAATATGTTGATGTTTTAAAGTGACGAATTTTTCAGGATAATCTATTTCCATTAAAGTTAATTCAAAGTCGCTTTCTTTAGGTTCATAATAGTTCGGCGAAATGATTGCTCTTTTTCTTTCAGCATTAGGTCCACCATAAAAAGATACGTTTAAATCTTCATAACTGCCACAAATCACTTCCAATATATATTGCCCTCTTGGATCTAAAAAATGCGTTAATACTGGTGCATAATGCTGTTCCGCTTGATCACATTTATCCGTTAGCTGATCAATTAATTCGTATTCTTCCTGTCTAAAGTGTTGATAAATATCTATGTTAATCACTACCTTAAAAAAATTATAAAATACCATCTATTGCCCTTATATTCAGAAAAATACATATCAAAAACGAGGCTAAAGTATCATGTACCCTTGCCTCGTTATGTCGCTTAATTTATTGTAATTGAATTAAAATCCAATTAAAGATTTGGAGTAACCCTTTTTGGAATAATACTAAAACGATAATTGCAGCGATTGATGATATGTCGATAATTCCAATAGGTGGAATTACTTTTCTAAATGGTTGTAAGAAAGGTTCATATATTTTCGCTAAAAAATAACCTACCTTAGTTTCTCTAATACTTGGTACCCAAGATGTAAAGAAATATATAATCATGCCGAAATAATAAATTTCAACAACAAAAAGGATGAATTTAAATATTGTAGCTAGCACATTTATATCCATATGTTAACTCCTTAGTCGAATGAATGTTCCATATTTTCAATATGGTCTGTAATGCTTCCAGCTACTTCCACATTATCAGGCGTACATAAGAAAATATCAGTACCTACACGTTGGATATCTCCACCGATTGCATAAACAGTACCGCTTAAAAAATCAATAATTCTTTTCGCTGATACTTTATCAATACGTTGTAAATTGACAAGTGTCGCACGGCGGTTTTTAAGCTCATCAGCAATATCTTGTGTATCTGAAAAAACACGTGGTTCGAATAAACACATTTTTGAACTTTCTTGTGATGCATTGTTTGGTGTAGCATTGTTCATAGTTACAACATTACGTGAATTATTTTTTGAATAATTAGACATACGGTTATTCCTTTCTTCTGACGTTGTTGTATATCTTGATGCAGATTTTTGAGGGACTGATTTGATTGCGTTTTGTTTTGTTGTTTGTTGTGACTGCTCTTTTGCTGGCGCTTCATTTACCTGTTGTTGTTTGTCAGGTACTTCTACTTCCTCTTCATCATCTATTACAAAAAATCCACTAAATAAATCTTTTAAAGCCAAGTGGCTCACTCCTCTTCTCCTACAAGTTTAGTCCCAATTCTAACAAACGTCGCACCTTCTTCAACTGCAATAAGATAGTCATTACTCATTCCCATTGATAATTCATCACAAGGCGCATATTCTAAATTGAGTCGTTGTATTTCTTCTTTTTTCAAACGTAACTGTTTAAATAACGATCTAATATATGCTTCATCATCTGTCAATGGTGCCATCGTCATTAAACCTACAATTTCGATTTTGTCATATTTTTTAAGATCATCTATAAACTGATCAACATCTTCTAAAGCAATACCATGTTTAGAAGCTTCTCCCGAAACGTTCACTTGCAAGAAACATTTAATTTTATGTTCTGCACGTTTGTTAATTTCTTTGGCTAAGCTCAATCGATCTAAAGCATGGAAATAATCTACGTCGTTTATAACGTCCTTAACTTTTCGAGATTGTAATGATCCTATAAAATGGATCACCGCATCTGATGGTAATGCTTCTTTCTTTTGAAAAAAGCCTTCCAATCTATTCTCACCAAAATGTCTTATTCCAGCCTCATACGCTTCTTTAGCTCGCTCTATTGTAACATATTTTGTAACTGCAATCACGTTTGGTTTTGTTGAAAAATTATTTTTTTCACTTTTGTCATTAATTTGTGTTGAGATTTGTTGTAAATTATCTTTCACACGCAAACATATCTCCTCCTTGTTTACTGTTGACCAATGAATGCTAACATGCGTCCTGTTTGACCTTTTTCTAATCGATAAGAGAAAAATAATTCTAAATGTTCAGATGTAGCATACGCTGTCGTATAAATATTTTCTTTAGGAACACCATAATAAATTAATAATGCAGCATTGGCTTTTTTCAAATCAATACCATGACGATCTCGTCCTCTAGTTTCAATATAGTTGGCACTATCAATTGGCAATGTTTCAAATTTATTTTTAATATCATCATTAATTTCATAACTTGATGATGTAGATGGTCCAATAACGACATGTAAGTCTTTCAAATCAAAGTTCACATGTTTTAGCACTTCTTTTACAATTTCAGTATAGGTACCACGCCAACCTGCATGCGCCAATGCAATAAAATGATGTTTTGTACTATAAAAATATACTGGTACACAGTCTGCATAACACATCGTTAATAAGACATTACTATCATATGTGTACATCGCATCAATACCATGAAGCGCATCAGTTAAAGTGTCTATATTTGTGCCTATATCATCCTTTGTAATACAAGCGACTTTATTTTCATGTGTTTGAATGGGAAACACCCAATTTTTTCTATCAAACGCAATTTCTTCAGCTAATTGCAATTGATGTTGAGTAATATTATATGGGCGATCATCAATATATCTCGCCATATTAAAAGCATTTTTAGGATAGTCACTTAAACCATCTCCTCTAGTTGTAATACCTAGAGTAATACCTTGTTGTAATAACTCTTCATATATTAAATGATGCGGTTGCTTTTTAAAATTATCATTCACTCGATCGTCACCATCATTTCATTTAAATTATCTTCGTCTAACTGTACAAAGTTAATAATTATATAATATAACATTTATGTTTAAAGTTAAAATGTTGCGCAAATAATTTTTGACTTAATTTTCACACGATACTTAAACACTTTTAATAACTTTGAAAAACTTAAATGTCCTTCTACATGTTCTAAAAATTAGTAAAAAAATCATCAGATATGTTATCTGATGATTTGTGTTGAATTATTTGTGTATATATATTAACCGATTAACGTCTTGTTCTTCTTGAACGTCTTTCTTCTCTATTTCTAATGAAGCTAGGAATATCATCTTCTTTAGTTGTATGTGTTCTTTCACTTACACTATCAGTTGCTTGTGCATTTGATGAATTTGAAGTGAATGATTCATCTTTAGAAGTTGCATTGCTAGAAGTATTTACGCTTGTTCCGAATCCAGTGCTACCAGATTTACGACCATGTGATGTTGGTTTGTCATCAAAACCAGTTGCAATAACTGTTACAACAATCTCATCTTGTAATTCAGGATTAATAACTGTACCGAAAATCATATTAACGTCTTCATCTGCAGCATCTTGGACAATATCAGCAGCCTCTTGTGCTTCAAATAATGACAATGACTCGCCACCAGTAATATTCATAAGCACACCTTGTGCACCAACGATAGATGTTTCAAGTAATGGAGAAGAGATTGCTTTTTTAGCAGCTTCTACCGCTCTATTTTCACCAGAAGAAACACCAATACCCATTAATGCAGAACCTTGGTTAGACATAATTGTCTTAACGTCTGCAAAGTCTAAGTTTACTTCACCAGAAACAGCGATTAAGTCTGAGATACCTTGTACACCTTGGCGTAACACGTTGTCAGCTTCTTTAAATGCTTCCATCATTGGCGTAGATTTGTCAACGATATCTAATAAACGGTCATTTGGTATAACGATTAATGTATCTACTGCAGCTTTCATAGCTTCTACTCCAGCAGCAGCTTGAGTTTGACGTTTACGTCCTTCAAAACTAAATGGACGAGTTACAACACCAACAGTTAATGCGCCCATTTCTTTTGCAATTTTAGCAACGACTGGTGCTGCACCAGTACCAGTTCCGCCACCCATACCAGAAGTAACAAATACCATGTCTGCACCTTGGATTGCATCTTCAATTTGTTCACGAGATTCCTCTGCAGCTTTTTTACCGATTTCAGGATTAGCTCCTGCTCCTAAACCACGTGTTAATTTTTCACCGATTTGGATTTTAGATTCAGCTTTAGATAAGTTTAAAGCTTGACCGTCTGTGTTGATAGCGATAAATTCAACATTATTCATTCCGTGGTCAATCATTCGGTTTACGGCGTTGTTACCGCCACCACCTACACCAATGACCTTTAAAGTCGCTAAATGATTAAATCCTTGTTCAAATTCTAACATTTAAATTTCCTCCTAGTTTTATTGGCCAATAATCATTCAAATAGAGATTTCATTAGTTTTTTGAATTTACTTTCTTCTTTATCTTTATCTTTGTCTTGAACATGTTCATGATTCTGTTTATGTTCCTGATGATTATCTTCTGATTGATAAATTTCTTCATCTGTTGACTCTACTTCATTTTCATGAGTATCTTTTTTGTTTGTTTTACGTTTAAACCAATCAAATCCGCCTAATTTAGATTCGTTATCTTTGTCTTTCACATCAATAACATCTTCTTCAGTTTCTTCATTATCATGATAATTAATTGTAACATAATCTAATAACTCATCAAAAGCGATACTACTAGAAATTGTAGAAATTGCTGAAGAAAATTCAGGTTTTCTAATTCCCATTTGTGATGGCGTGTGAATTCTAACTTTTTCACTTACCATATCTGATAATAATTCTTTTACGCCAAGTAAGTTTGCAGATCCACCAGTTACAATAAACCCACCATTTACTTTTGTTAATCCTAAATCTTGTAAAACATCAAATACTTCGAAGAATATTTCTTCTACACGCGCTTCAATAAAGTCACTCAAATCTTTTTGAGTATACTGTACTGTTTCATCACTATCAACCTGTTCAACAGTGAAGATATCTTGATCTGAAGCAGAATCATAGAATGCATGACCATATTGGTGTTTAACTTTTTCAGCAGTTTCATAAGAAGTGTTTAATCCTTGTGCAATATCGTCTGTAATATCACGCCCTGCCATTTCGATAGAATCAGCATCTACTAATTCACCGCGTTCATAAAAAGCAACTTGCGTAACGTCTTCACCAATATCAATGACACATGCACCTAACTCTTTTTCAGTAGCTGTTAGGATTGAACCATAGTTATATGCATCAGAGTAAACATCTAATACATCAACACCACATGCTTCTACGCATTTAATCATATTAATTAAAATCGATTTTTGAATAGCAATTACGCCTGCTTCAACCTTTAATGAATGTCTGGCAATTAATTCTTTAGGGTCTGAAACCTCATTTTCTTTATCGACTATAAAACGAATCGGGAACACATTAATTACTTCTGTTTCTTGCACATCATTTTTTTCTCTAATACCTTCTAATACTTTTTCGATATGTGAACCGTTGATTTCTGTATCCTCATAAAAGTCGATTTCATTTGATTCATCATAAACTTCCGTTCCAATGATAGGTAATTTCAGGAAAACTTCTTTAATATCAACACCCGAAGCGATTGATGCCTTTTTAATTGTGTCTTTGATTGCTTGTCGCGCAATATCAAAATCATCAATTAAACCATTTTTTATACCGCTCGTGTAGGTTTGTCCTGTACCTATCACATTTATACCATTGTGAAATTTCTCGCCTACTATTGTTTTTACGCTTGATGATCCAATATCAATACTTACGTAGTAATGTTCTTCCATAGATAGGCACCTCCTGACAAATTACTATTAAAAAAATACACTATCCTTAGTTTACAATACGTTGAATGGCTTGTGAACTATAAACATAGACAATATCAAAATTTTTTAATTATTCTTACTTGATTGTTTGTTAATTTTGTTTAAAACGCTTTGTAATTCTTCTTTTGCTTGATTTTCCTCTTGAGATGATTTAGTCACATTTTTATCGCTTTCTGATTGACTAGACGTGTTTCCACGGTATGGGATAAATGAAGCACCGACTGATAAATCAATATAGCCTCGTGTTTTTAGTTTACCCGAACTATCCCTTGATAATGATTGTGACATCTGCGGATAATATTTCATTTTCTTAGATATCGTCGAAATATCACCGATTACTTGAAGTCCATCTGTCGTAAACAATTCAATTCTGCTTTGTTTGTTTTTACTTGGGGCGTATGTCACTTCGGCAATATATCGTCTAACTTCAGGTGTCATTTCAGATAACGCCTTAATCATATCATCTTCTTTTGTACCTTTGAAACCATCCATGACAGGTGCATCATTAATTTTGACATCATTTGAACCTTTAAGCAATTTACCATTTTCTAATAAAGGTAAATATTTACCTTTATATTTCACTAAAGCAATAATTTCATTTTCTGTGATATCTACGTTTAATGTGTTTGGTAATTGCTTGTGTATCTCAACACTTTTGATTAATGGATTCTCTTCGAGATCATTAATAGCATTTTTTTTACTAAACGTATACATCCTTGAATCATTTTTAACACCTAAAACTTTGTTTATCTTTGAAGTACTAACGTGATTATTTCCATTTATATTTACATGCGCAATTTTACTAAGTGGTGAAAACATGTAAATTAATATAACAGCAATCAACAATACCAATATTGTAATAACACTGTATTGGATTCGCTTTTGTCGCTTACGTCTTAACTTCCGCTTTTCTTCAAGTGTTAATGGCTTTAATTGTGTTACTTTACTTTTTCGTTCTTTTTTCGTTACTGTTTCCTCATCAATCGAGTCGCTATTTTGTTCTTTAGGAGCTGATTGAGGTTGTTCGTTGTCGACTGAAATTACATTCGATTCATTTTGGTCGTCAATTTCTTGATTATATCTATAATCCTCATTTTCAATATTAGAGTCTGTAGAATCATCGATATTATTATCATTCGCATGACTAGAAGCAGAATCATTATTTTTATCATTGCTTTCTTCTTTTTTGAAGTCTTTATTTATCAAGTAAATTTCTTCATCAAAATCAGCTTGTTGAGATGTATCATCTTTATTTTGATTAGAAAAATGTGTAGCCTTTGATCTTTTTCTTTGCCGTCTTTTCTTAGATGTATTCCTCGTAAATAATTCTAATTCATCTTTATCTTCATTTGATTCTTGTTGATCGTTCTTCGTTTTATCATCCATCAATACTCACACCCTTTAATAAGATGGTAAATGGGCACGGAATCTTTCAATAAATTTCTCTCCACGCTCTTCAAAAGTACTATATTGATCCCAACTCGCACAAGCAGGTGACAATAATACAACATCATTTGGTTCTATAATATCTTGTACTTTATCAACAGCGTCTTCGACATTGTTCGCTTCAATGACCGATTTCCCTTGACTATTACCTAGTTTAGCAAACTTAGCTTTCGTTTGTCCGAATACAACCATCGCGCGAACATTTTCCATATAAGGAATGAGTTCGTCAAATTCATTCCCTCGATCCAAACCACCACATAACCAAATGATTGGTTGATTAAATGAATTTAAGGCAAACTGTGTTGCTAGCGTGTTTGTTGCTTTGGAATCATTATAATATTTATTAGTTCTATTAGTACCAACATATTGCAATCTATGCTCTATTCCTGAAAATGTAGTTAAACTATCAATAATTGCTTTAATAGGTACACCAGCTAAAATACAAGCAAGCACAGCTGCTAATATATTTTCTAAATTATGTTCACCAGGCAATACTAGATCTTCAGTGTTAATAATACGAACACCTTTATAAACGATAAAACCATCTTTAATATAAATACCATCAACTTCTTGTTGAGTTGAGAAATACAATGTCTTAGCTTTTAATTCTTCCGACTCTATCACTTGTCTTTGATGATAATTACAAATCAAATAATCCTCTTCCGTTTGATTTTTATATATTTGCTTTTTAGCATTTTGATAGTTTTCTAAATTTTCATGGTAATCTAGATGCGCCGAATAAATGTTAGTAATTATAGCAATGTGTGGTTTATACTTTTCGATTCCAAGTAACTGGAATGACGACAACTCTGTAACTAAATAATCTGTAGGCTTTACTTCTTGTGCTACTTTAGATGCAACATAACCAATATTGCCGGATAATCTTCCAGTTAAGCGACTTTTTTTAAACATATCTCCAATTAGAGAAGTAACTGTCGTTTTACCATTTGTACCCGTTACAGCTATGATTGGTGCTTCAGAGATTAGATAACTTAACTCAACTTCTGTTAAAATTTTCAAACCTCGTTTCACTGCTTCATCAATAATAGATACTGTATAAGGTATTCCAGGATTTTTAACAATTATTGGATTATTATCAAGCAACGTTAATGGATGACTTCCACTTACAACAGAAATGCCCATAGATTCTAAATCTTTTGCATGAGCATCTTGTGATAAGTCTTTTCCATCATTGACAGTTACATTCGCACCTAATTTACTTAATAATTTAGCTGCTTCATAACCACTTTTTGCCAAACCGACAACTAATACATTTTTATTTTCTAACCCTGTATAATTAAGCATCTTAATGCACTCCAATCCATAAACCGATTAAACCTGAAATCAGACCAACAGCCCAAAATACTGTAACTACTTTCCATTCGCTCCATCCTATCAATTCAAAATGATGATGAATCGGACTCATTTTAAATATACGCTTTCCAGTCAATTTAAAGCTAGCGACTTGTAACATAACAGATAATGTTTCAATTACGAATACTAAACCTATAAAAATTAATGATAATTCCTGATTAAGCATGATTGAAATGGTAGCAAATATACCACCTAAAGCTAAGCTACCTGTATCTCCCATAAACACTTTAGCAGGGTTAATGTTATATGGTAAAAATCCTAAAAGTGCAAACAACATAATGATACAGAAAATACCAATTGCCGTTTCTCCTAACACAAAGCTCATGATGGCATACATTGTAAATCCGATAATTGACAGTCCAGTTGCTAATCCATCTAAACCATCTGTTAAATTTACTGCATTAGAAAAACCTACTTGCCAAAAAACAATGAAAATAACATATGCAAATGATAGTGGGATTGCTACATTCGTAAATGGAATATGTATGCTCGTAGAAAAATTCACCAAATGAAACACATTACTTAAAACAAAGAATATAATCGCAATACCAATTTGCGCCAAAAACTTCTGTTTACTTGTTAAACCTTGGTTATTCTTTTTAACAACAATAATATAATCATCTATAAAACCAATTAACCCAAAACCAATCGTCACAAATAATAACAGTATGATTGGATTAGCTTGATCTACAAATATAATAGCCACCAAAGACGTTATCACAATACTTAATAGAAATGTTAGTCCACCCATCGTTGGTGTACCAGTCTTCTTCATATGGCTTTGTGGACCTTCTTCTCGAATACTTTGACCAAATTTCATCCTTTTTAATGTAGGTATTAAAACAGGTACCAAAACAAATGTAATCACTAGCGCTAATAACGCATATACAAAAATCATAACTATCTCCTCTTCTTAATCCAGACTTTTTTAACCACTAATATATTATCAATTTTTCAATTAAATAAACAAAGTTGTAATCAAAATTTATAATTTTTCTTTTTTACGGCATAAGAGGCCAGTATAAAAAGTTTGCCTATAACAAACAAGTTAATCTGACCTCGTCTACCTTAAAATTCTCTATCAACACTTATTTATAAAGATTAAATGAAGATGTTGTTTTCTATCACAGCATTACTTTAGTAAAAACAAATAGTGACAATACATCCTAATTTAATGTAGCCATTCTTGTTAGTCCGACTTATCCTTGTCAGTTTTACTGTCAGATTTCTTCTTATCATCTGAATTTGAATCAGAATTATTCGTCGAATTGCTGTCTACATTCTCTGATGAAAATTCTACGTCTATTTTATCTTTTTCAGTAAGTTTTTGTCCCTTACTAATTGATTGGTGGGACACAAAACCGCTACCTTTTAAATTTACTTTAATATTTGTTAGGTTTTCAAAAGCAATGACATCTTCTTTCGTCCATCCTGACATGTCAGGCATAGTTAAGTCTCCATCTGTTAATAACAGTACTTTACTATGAGGTAAGACTTTATTCCCTGCTTTTATAGATTGTGCTTTTATTTGTGTGCCAGAACCAATAGTAACTGGTTCTAATGATTTTGCACTCACATTATCAATAGCTTTTTGTTTGTCTTGACCTTCAACATCTGGCACTTTACTATACTCTGCATTAGATGTGTCATCTTTTGATTTACCTACATTTAAATATTTCAAAGTATTTTCCATTATTGGTTTAAACGCTTTACTAACACCTAATTCATAAGCTTCTTGGTCATTTTTTTGTGCCAAGCTCATACCAGCGTATACAATAACTTTAGGATTTTTCTTCGGCGCGTCACCCATAAAACTTACAAAATATGGGTTTGGACCTTTAACGTATCCACCACCATTAGGTGCAGCGACTTGTGCTGTACCAGTCTTACCTTCGACCTCATAACCATCAATACGATAGTTTGCAGCGTGACTCTTCTTACTATTCACAACTAAATCCAATTGCTTTTCAACTTTTTCAGCAGTATCTTTTGTTATTGGTTTGCCTGCGATTTGTTTTTGCCCTTTATAAAATTGTCTTTTACTAACAGGATTTTCAACGCTATTCACAAACCATGGTTTTAACATATTACCATCATTAAAGAACGCTGATTGCGCTTGTAACATTTGAACAGGTGTTACTGTTGTCGATTGACCAAATGATGACGTTTTTTGTTGCAACTCATTACTCCATCCAATTTGACCAGGTGCTTCTCCATCAAACATACCTTTAGTTGATTTTCCAAATCCAAATCGTTCATACCAAGATTTCATTTTGTCTGCACCAACTAAATCTTGTAAATGCATCATCAATGTATTAGATGAATAAGTAAATCCGAGTGACATTGGGATTTCACCCCAACCGACTCTATTCCAGTCTGAAATACGTGAACCCATAATATCTCTATGTCCAGATTTATATTTCTTATCAGGATCAAAAGCACCTTCTTGAATAGCAGCTGCTAACCCATATGATTTAAATGTTGATCCAGGCTCGTATGTGTTTTGATAAAGGTCATTTGCCCACTTTTTACCAAAGTCTTTACCAGTTTCAGGATTAAATGTTGGTCGCTGACTGTATGCTAAAATTTCTCCAGTTTTGGCATCCATGACAACCGCAAATAAATCTTTCGGCTGGTATCTTTCAACCATGCCATCTAAAGCTTCTTCAACAAATACTTGAATATTTGAATCGATTGTTAAATGGACATCATCACCACGTTTAGGCTGCTTCTCTTTTTTAGTATTTGGTGCGATATATCCCCAAATATCATGAATATATCTCAATGATCCTTTAGATCCACTTAAATAACTATCAAAAATCTTTTCAACTCCAAGTGCACCTTTAAGTTCACCAGTATCCGGATTTTTCTGAGCTCTACCAATTAAGTGTGATGCAAAATTGCCATTTGGATAAAAGCGTTCTGTTTCAGGCAATAAAGAAATACCAGGCAAATTCATTTTCTCTATTTTCAATTTGTCCTGATACGTTAAATTTGTTCCTTTGCGTCCAAATTCAATTTGGAAAGCTTTCTTTTGACTAAGTCTCTTTTCAATTTCCTCTGGCTTCATATTAATGACTGTAGATAATTTCTTTGCAGTCTCTTTTTTATCAACTACATGCCTAGGTTTTTTAGAATTGGCACTCGCCTTTTTATCTATTACTGCAACAAGTTTATATCTTTCTACATCTTCTGCTAGCACTTTACCATTACGATCATATATCTTTCCTCGTTCTGGTTGTTGTGCATTCTTAACTAAATACTTTTCATTTGCCTTCATGACTAAATCTTGACCATTAGAATGTCCAGTAATCATGATATATGAAATTCTTAAAACCAATATAAAAAAGAGCAGTCCGAATAAACCAACAAGTAGGACTGCCCCTATTTTATTTTTTTTAATTTTAATTTTTTGCTTCGCCATTACTACGCACTACCTTTACATTATCGTTCTCAAGGCTCATCCCCTGTTTCTTAGCCTTTTCGTATATGCGTTCATAAGAAGAATTCTTTTTGATTTCAGATTGTAAAGCACTGTTTTCACTTGATTGTTTATCTATTTTATAATCTAAATCTGCAATCTTTCCTCGCGTATCATACGCATCCATTTTTAAAGATAGCATATAAATACTTAACATAGCAATTACAGTAATCAAAGTTATGTATAAAACTTTTTCAAATTTAGTTAATTGTACAACCACTTTTCTCGAAACAGTCTTCTTTTCGGGCTTAGTTTGTGGTTGTTGCTTCGGTATACTATTATAAACTTGTTCGTCATATGGTTGGTACACTTTTTCTACAGCCATTATAAATTGCTCCTTATTTAAGTATTTCAGCTACACGTAATTTCGCGCTTCGTGCTCTGTTATTGTCATCTAAATCTTCTTCTGTAGCGGTAATCGGTTTACGATTAACACGCTTTAACTTAGGTGTATATGCTTCTGGTATAACTGGTAATCCTCTTGGTACCTCTGGACCTTTTTCATATTCTTGGAACACCTGTTTACATAAACGATCTTCTAAAGAATGGAAAGTGATTACCGAAATCCTGCCATCTACTTTCACTAATTCAATCGCTTGTTCTATTGAATCTTCAAAAGCTGACAATTCATCGTTTACTGCAATTCGTAGTGCTTGAAATACTCGTTTTGCAGGATGTCCGCCTTTTCTTCTTGCTTTTGCAGGAATACCTTCTTTTATAATGTCAACTAATTCTAATGTTGTTGTTATTGGTTGTTGTTCGCGATGTGCTTCGATTCTTCGAGCTATCTGTTTTGAAAATTTCTCCTCGCCATAGCGATAAAAAATCTTCACTAACGCTTCATATGACCAATTGTTAACAATTTCATATGCTGTTAGTTCTTGTGTTTGGTCCATACGCATGTCTAATGTTGCGTCATGGTGATAACTGAATCCTCGTTCTGGAATGTCGAGTTGTGGGCTTGAAACACCCAAGTCGTAATAAATTCCATCTACTTTTTCAATGTTTAAGTCTTTTAATATTTGAGTTAATTCACGGAAGTTGCTATGAACAAAAGTCACCTTATGCAAATGATCCTTTAATACCTCTTTAGCATTATCAATTGCAGTTTGGTCTTGATCGATTGCTATTAATCTTCCGTCGTCATTTAATTGATTTAGTAAATAAAGGGCATGTCCCGCTCCACCTAGCGTACAGTCAATGTACACACCATTTTCTTTTACATTTAAATAATCAATGGTTTCGTTTAACATAACGCTGATATGATGAAACACTTCAATTCCTCCATTTTAAAAATCAAAATCTATTAAATCTTCAGCAATATCTTCGAAACTTTCTTCAGATTCTTCATAGAAATCATTCCAAGTTTCTCTATCCCAAATCTCAATACGATTTGAAACACCGATTACTGTACATTCTTTAGTTAAATTAGCGTATTTCCTCAAGTTTTGAGGGATGTTAATACGCCCTTGCTTATCAAGTTCTACTTCAACAGCACCAGAGAAGAACATACGCATAAACTTACGTGCGTCTTTTTTTGTCATAGGTAAGGTTTTCATTTTCTCTTCAATCTGTTGCCATTCGTCTAGAGTGTAACCGAATAAACATTTATCAAGGCCTCTTGTGATAATAAAACGCTCATTTAAGTCATAACGAAACTTGGACGGTATAATCATACGTCCTTTTGTATCTAATTGATGATCGTATTCTCCCATGAACATTTTTTATCACCTCACCTTATATATAATTTACCACATCTCCCCACTATCCACCACTATTTATACAAAATTTGTGAAATTTATTTTAAAAAACAAAAAAATGCCCGATTTATCATTAAGATAAATCGGGCTAAACCCTTGGTATATTAAGGTTTTATAATAATATGATCAAAAGTGTAAGAAAGTGGTGGATAGGTGGAGGGCTTGAACACATCTGTCCCAAAATCATTCAAAATTTGAAGTGGATTCCATATTCTTTCTTGTAATCCTCCCATTGGATGGAGTGTTTCTTGAATTTCTCTAAATTGCTTCATACTGATGTCGTTTTCTCTTTCAATGTTTAAAAGATAACGTTTTAACAAATAATCATACTGTTGTATATGAATTTCATTATTTTTATTCACAAGGTTAATATTATTTTGATTCCCCGCCACTTCATCTAATAAGTCTTTGTTTAGACGACGCTGTTGTTCAATCATACCTTCTACCTTTTCAATAAATTGATGTGATGCTTGTTCTCTAATAAACTTACTTCTTTCTCCTTCAACACCATCGACTAACACTTTTTCTAATGGAATATTGTATTTCGAAAGTAATTTTTCTATACGGTCATTTAAATAAGTAATTCTAAGCCTTGGCATCACGATAGGCATTTCAACATCAAATAGTTCAAATACATCTTTTAGTTCAGCCCAGTACTTAATTTCACTCGGTCCTCCAACAAATGCCACCGTGTTAAATAACCATTCTTCCATTAATGGTCTTGTCACTACATTATTAGAAAATAATTCAGGTTGATTTTCCGCAATATTTATAATTTCTTCCTTTATATATGTCTTATCTGTTTTATTTAATTTAAAATGCTTACCATCATACGAAACTAATTGACGCATATTTTCATCATGTAAGAATAAATGAACATTTGTATCTGTTTGTATCATCGCATTCAAGCCTTGATTTTGAGTACGTTGTTGTGTTGCTCTAAAAGCATCATCAAGCAACTGATGTTTTTTCAAAATCTTTTTAAACATAGGCGCTTCCATTTTTCTTAACGGCTCAAACTGCGCATCTATAAATAGAACGCCATATGCTTTAAATGTTTCATGCAGTAGTGCTTTAAACATATCAGTCCACGAGTCATATTGGTCAATAATTCTGTCACAAATCTCCAGTAGACCTTGTGTATGAACAGTTTCTTTCATATGAATGAACATCGTTTTTAAAGTTTGTTTCAACTCAGCCTTATCAGGATAATATCTAGAGACAGTCGTCTCTGGCATCTCCATTGTATGATATTTAACCTTATGCAGCGACCCATGATTTTCGTTATAAACAAATGTATGATTCACTTCATCGAAATCATGATCTTCTCCTGCAATCCAAAAAACTGGTACTACTTGTTGCTTATGTGTATCCGTTAATTCCTTAGATAAAGTAATGATTGAAAATATTTTATGGAATGTATACAATGGTCCCCCGAAAAGCCCTGCTTGTTGTCCACCAATCACAACTTTTGAACCATTAGCTAAATGTTGTATGTTTAATTCTTGTTCACTTGAAAGCTTTAAATCACTCATATATTCACGAATAACATTCGCTAATGCCGCTTCTCTTCCATTATTTTCTTTAGACATCCTTTTTTCAAAACTAGTTTGTTGAGCTGCATCATATTGAAATAATCCTGTTATTACAGGGTCACTGCTCTTTATTTTTGGTATAAACTGATCTTTTTCATTTAAACTAACTACTTTACAGTCCATGTTTTTTCTCCTTAAGTACGCGATTACAAACTATAGTATAAAGTCTATACCGGTGATTGACAATTTTACGGCTTGAAAATCAATTTAATCATGGAAAATTTATAATATTCATTGTTTTACATTTTCAAATCAATGAAAAACACAAGTGGTTTAATGTATAATAATAGTAGTAAACAAATAAGGGGTAGATAAATATGAGTGAAATCAAACGTCTTGAAATTAATTACAAAACTGACGAATTATTCGAAAACTTTAGAGCGTTTGGCAACAAAGACTTATACATGGTCAATGAGTTAAACGGTCAAATGATTGATGCAAGTTCAGATTCACCATTTTATGGCATATTTGTCGGAGATCAATTAGGAGCTAGAATGGCATTACTAAAAAAAGGTGATGTCGAAGAAATCTACTTCCCAGATTTTGAAGATTATATATTATTATGGAAGTTAGAAGTATTACCAAAATATCAAAACAGAGGGTACGCTTCAGAATTGATTGATTTTGCAAAGAGTTTCAATATGCCAATTAAAGCCATTGGCAGAAATGATTCTAAGGATTTCTTTTTACATCATGGATTTACAGATGTGGAAGCTAAAAATATAGAGGGACATGATGTCTTATTGTGGAAACCATAAGATAATAATATTCGACACTACGAGCATGAAAATGCATCTTTTCGTAGTGTCTTTTTTACAATTACTTTCTTAAGCTAATATAAGTAAATCATTTTCAAATTATTTGTCTTAACGTACAATATCATTTAGTTGTTTCCATGAATTAATTTCATAATCAGGTATAATTCCTGGATTATGATCAAATCCTCTAAAATTAAACCAGCAAGTAGCTATACCCGCATTGATTCCACCTAGAATGTCAGATGTTAAAGAATCTCCAACTATAATCGAGTGCTGTCTTTCATCCTCACCAATATCATTAAAAACATAATTAAAAAATTCCGGATTAGGTTTTTGATATCCTGTTTCTTCAGATATAAATATCTTTTTAATATATTTATGCAACGGCGTCTGATTTAACCTTCTCTTTTGCGTTTCGGTTACACCATTAGTAACAATATATAAATCATGTCTTTTCGATAATTCGACAATTGTTTCTAATGTTTGATCAAAGTATTTAACTTTAGCTTCTGCTAATCCATTTCTAAATAACACATCTGCACGATGCCCATCAACTTCCATTTGATGATGTTTGAAGTAATTCACAAATCGTTCTGATAATACTTCAGACTTCGTTAATTTATTTTGTTGAAAAGCTTCCCAATGTTGGTGATTGATTTTTTTAAATGTTAAAAAATCATCCTTTGTTGCTTTATGATTAAAAACATTCGCCATATAGTGAAACGCCCATTCTTCTGCATCATAAAAATCAACAATTGTATCATCAAAGTCTATCAAAATATTTTTATATCCCAATTTCCCCATCTCCTATATTGTCTATGTATCTAAATCTTAACAGAGGCTCAAATTTCTGCAAATAAAATAAACTGAGTGCATAACATTAAAGTATGCTCACCCAGTTTATTTTAAAGAATATTAGTTATTATATTAGAATCCAAATAATTTACCTAGTAAACCCACACCGTTAGCAACGATGTCTACGATACTTGTGCCTAATTTCACACTATCATGTTGTTGTGCAGCTTGCACAGTATTTGCGATTGCTTCTGCTAGTCCAGTCATTTAAATCTCTCCCTCACCTTTGAAATAATACTGATTACTTACATAACATATTGAAATTAGAATCCGAATAATTTACCTAATAAACCTACGCCATTTTCAACGATGCTCACAATGCTTGTGCCTAATTTTGCGCCATCATTATTAATTGCTGCAGTTACGGTATCTTTAATTGCGTTAAATAAACCTTCCATTGAAAACACTCCTTAAAATTTAAATTTGAAGATAACAAAAACGTGCGTAGCTTTTAAATCACCGAAATGTTATTCGCTTAACGTTTTGTTGTTGTTATTTTAAAATAAATTTGATGCAATTAGTTTGTTTATCCGCACAACATCTTATAATGTACTTAACTGTATTTTAAAGAGAAAAGAAATACAGTTAGGCATTCAAAACTGTATTTAACACAATTAAGTTGCCTGAATTCGTATTTAAGTCTTATTGAACCTTTTTAGATAAATAGCTCTATAATAGTGAAAAATATAAACATTTTTTATTTACAAGGTATTGCTAATTTAAGTTCATTTAGATATAATAATTCTTGTGTTGTTAAACGTGTCCTGGTAGCTCAGCTGGATAGAGCAATGGCCTTCTAAGCCATCGGTCGGGGGTTCGAATCCCTCCCAGGACGTTTATAGGTATTTTTATACGCATTACCAAACAAAAGAGTTCCGTGATTACGGGGCTCTTTTTGTTTTGAATTTCAGTAATATAGTATGATGCGTCACCAAAACGTCCCCCGCATAAGCCCCGAAAATACAGTAATTAAAACAAGCATGCTTATTCGTTATAGAATTTTTTGACACACAATTGACACGCGTCTGACACTTGTTTATACATTTTTAATTAAGTAATTTTGTGCTCAAATTTCATCTATACTGCACCTGAACTACACCAACACTACACCAAGATTTTTAACACTCACCATTTGCATGCGTAGAGATTTTTATTATTATATTATTCCTATAGATTTTGATACTATTCAAAATTTTAGGGACTTTTCAGGGGCCCGAAATCCTATAATTATAATTATATACATCTAAAAAAAATAACCACGTCCATCGAGACGTGGTTTTTTAATTATTTAACTCACTAATTATTCTTCTTAATTTTCATTGCTAAATATACTATTGGCAAATTTATAAAGTAGTTCAGCGTTTTTCAATGACATATTGTCTAATGATCTTTCATTTTTTCTCATTCTGTGTATTGTGCTTTGTGGAACTCCTGTTTGTTTCGATATATGTAAACTGCTCAAATCACTGTCTAATAGTTTTTGAATTTGATTTCTCATTTTGTACACCCCCTTGTAAATCTTCAATCATCATTTAAATTAAATAATTACTTTTCCACATATTCCAATATTTAGGTTGCAAAGCATACCTCAAATATCATTAATTTTGAGATTTAAATGTCAATTATGTGTCTATCAATCCAATATACATACTCTAATAACGTAATAGTACACACTCTTCTTATTAATTGGCCATAGCTATCATGATATAATTAGTGAAGAAAATCACATAAGAAAGGTTGTAAATCATGAGACTTCAAAAAGCACCTCTAGTAACGTCAGGACTAGTCTTAGGATTATTAGGCCTGGGTAATCTATTAAAAGACTTATCTCTTACTTTAAACGCTGTTTGCGGAATCTTTGCTTTCTTGATTTGGATTCACCTTTTATGTACTATGATCAAATATTTTAATAATGTGAAAGAACAATTAAACAGTCCTCTAGTTTCATCAGTGTTCACAACATTTTTCATGTCTGGCTTTTTAGGTACTACTTATTTAAATACATTTTTTAGTAACATAACTTTTATCAATAGCTTAATAACGCCTATTTGGATTTTATGCCTTGTGGGAATTATGACGCATATGATTATTTTTTCAATAAAATATTTAAAAGATTTTTCACTTGAAAATGTTTATCCTTCGTGGACTGTACTTTTTATTGGTATTGCTATCGCAGGATTGACGGCACCCGTTAGCGGATATTTTTTCATAGGTCAATTAACAGTAATATATGGCTTTGTAGCTACTTGTATTGTCTTACCTATAGTTTTCAAGCGATTAAAAGCATTTCCATTGCAGACGTCAATCAAACCGAACACATCGACAATTTGTGCACCATTTTCTTTAGTCGCTGCAGCATATGTTATAGCTTTTCCTAAGGCGAATGCTTTTATCGTAATTATATTTTTACTATTAGCTCAAATATTTTATTTTTATATCATTATACAATTGCCTAAATTACTAAAAGAACCTTTTTCGCCCGTATTTTCAGCTTTCACATTCCCTTTAGTAATCTCAGCAACTGCTTTAAAGAACAGTTTGCCTGTACTTATGTTTCCAGACATTTGGAAAGGTCTTTTGTTTATCGAAGTGTTATTAGCCACTGTAATAGTACTTAGAGTCTTTATAGGATATCTTCACTTCTTTTTAAAAAAGGAAAAACAAGATAAATTTCTTCGTAATGCGTCTCAGTAACACTATTACCAAGAATTAACACGTATATTTAATAACTAAAAAGAGGCAGGTAATCTTGCCTCTTTTTAGTGTATATCAATGCCTCTTTGATTTAATATGATCTTATCAATGATACCTTCTGACTAAAGCTGTAGTAACTATACTAGAACGTCTAGTTCATAAACACGTTTCACTCTAACCTTTATTTAAATAATATATAAGCAGCAAACGCCAAGGCTAATATACCAATAAAATAATTAATAAAGATTTTTATTTTAGTCTTTGTAATAGTTGACAAATTTTATCACCTCTAAATATCGATAAATTAAACACCGTTATTTTTCCTTTGCCTATCTTTTATCATTTCAGAAGGTACTCCGAAAATAAACATCAGAATAAATAATATAATTGGCAAATGTGGTATGTTTTCTAGCAAATACCATCTTAAATTCCAATCAAACACCATATTTGCATACGCCACAAAATATTTACTAAATAATAATACTACGCATATTCCAGTTAGTGTATCTAAAACCTTTGTCAAATGTGTCATTTATAGCCATCCTTTATATATGCTATTTTCACAACCATATGTATCATGTGTTACAAAAACTGTTTACAGCAAATACATATTTACCACGATAAATATAATATACCATAGATCTAACATTACATTAAAAACAAATTTTAAAAATATCATTATTAAATAGAGCATTGTATCAATTACTTACTAGTGTTATCATTACCGTCATTATTTTCTTAATCAAAAATAATAATGCACCTCGCTTAGTTTAGTATTTCTACAAACCTACGAGATGCATAAAACCCCATTAGTATTTTTTATAATATAGCATTTCAAATTATGAATAAATTAGTACTTGCGTAATTAGTACTCCGCCACCGAAAATCAATACAAAAGCAACTACCGGCCATACAAATCGGAACCAATGTGAATATCGCATGTTTAACATTTGTAGTGTGGCCATAACAAGTCCAGTCGGCGCTAAGAATAACATCGCATATTGACCAAATTGATATGTCGTAACGATGACGAATCTTGGTATACCTACTGTATCAGCTAGTGGTGCAAAGATAGGCATTGATAATACCGCTAAGCCAGAAGATGATGGCACGATAAAACCTAAACAGAAGAAAATAAATAGTAATACGATGATAAATAATGGTCCACTCATATGTTGAACTAAAGATGATGAAAAGTGTAAGATTGTATCTGAAATCATACCTTCATTCAACACTAAATTAATACCTCGAGCTAAACCAATAATTAAAGATACACCTACTAAACTTGATGCACCATTGACAAATGCATCTACAGTTCCTTTTTCTCCCAATCCAGATTTACCTGTCCCAGCAATAAACATTATTATAATTGTAAATATTAAAAATGCTGAAGCCATAACTGGGAACCACCAACCTTGCGTCATAACTCCCCATACCATAATTGGAAATGGTAGTACAAATAATGTAAGGATTATCTTCTTACGCAAAGTAAAATGGGCACTATCGTCATCTTTTAATACAGACCATTGCTGTTCAAAAGCATCTTTGTCTTCATAAGAATATGACGCTTTAGGATCGTTTTTAATTTTTTTACAGTACCAATATAAATAACTAATAACAAAAATCGCACCGACAATACAAGCACCTATTCTCCAATACAAGCCATCCGTAAAAGTTGTACCAGCGGCATTAGAGGCAATTACAACCGAGAACGGGTTAATAGTTGAAAATGTACTACCGACAGAGCTGGCAAGGAATATGGCACCAACTGAAACGATAGAATCGTATCCTAACGCTATAAATATAGGGACTAAAATCGGATAAAATGCTACAGCTTCTTCTTCAATACCACATAATGTCCCGCCGATAATCATTAGTATTGATACAAACACAATTAGCATAAATTCATGCCCTTTTGTTTTCTTCGTTAAAGCTAACAATCCCGATTCAAAAGAACCACTGGCTTGAACTACGCCAATAAGTCCCCCTAGTACAAGAATGAATACCATGATATCGACCGCTTCTATCGTACCTTCAACCATGCTACTTGTTATTTGTTCTGGTCCAGCTGGATGTTGCTTTAATCTTTCATAAGTATTCGGAATTGATACCGGCTTATTAATTGCACCTGATTTAAATTGTTCAATCTTAATTTTAACCCCCATTTTGTCTAGTTCCTGTTGCGTACCCGGAACCTTTTTCACTTGGTTATGAGGGTTAACTATCTTTAGTTCTTGGGATGAAGGTTCGTAAGAAAGTTTAGAATATGCACCAGCAGGAATAACCCATGTTGCTATAACTGCAACAACCGTTAAAATGAATAAAATCATAAATGCACCTGGCATTTTTAATTTAAATCGTTTTTTCTTTTCACTTTCATTAATTGTATTTTCCACGGTTTCATCTCCTTCGACATTTAACCTAGCATTTCTACCTTAAAGATTTTATAAATATAAATTAAGAAAGTGCACCCCGCATCAAAATAGAGGCATTATTTTCAGGGGGTGCACATAAATAATAAAAATCATGCATTTGACATATAGTAATTGAAAAGCGTTTCAATTCAATTACTTTTTAATCACAGTACCTACTTTACCCTCTAAGGCAGCATCTAATTCATTTAATGATGTTATAAGCACACTTCCTTTTGGATTGTTTTCAATAAATGATATGGCTGCTTCAATTTTTGGTAACATACTTCCTTTTGCAAATTGATTTTCGTCTATATATCGTTTTAATTCATCAACATTTGTTGTTTTCAAAGGCTGTTGGTTTTCAGTGTTAAAATTAATATATACATAATCAATTGCTGTTAAAATAATCAATTGATCGCATTGAATATTAGCACCCAACAACGCACTTGTTTTATCTTTGTCTATAACTGCATCAATACCTTTAAAACCATCATGTTGCTCTCTAATTACTGGTATACCTCCACCACCAGCAGCAATAACGAGTGTATCATTTTTAATAAGTGTTTTAATACTCTCTAATTCAATAATAGAGATGGGTTGTGGTGAAGGAACAACGCGTCTATATCCTCTTCCAGCATCTTCAACAAATATAAATCCTTTTTCTTTTTGAATTTGTTCAGCTTCTTCTTTGTTGTAAAATAACCCAATTGGTTTTGAAGGATTGTTAAATGCCGGATCATTTTCATCAACTTCAACTTGTGTCACTAGTGTTACCACTTGTTTATCCATTCCAATAGAATGCAATTCATTTTGTAAGCTTTCTTGTAATTGATAGCCGATGTAAGCTTGACTCATTGCGCCACATTCAGCAAATGGAAATGCCGGACCTTGGTTATGTTCTGCAGCATAGTTAAGTCCCAAATTAATGCTTCCAACCTGTGGTCCATTACCATGACTAATAACAATCTCATGTCCTTTTGTTATTAATCCTACTAATGATTTCGCAGTATTTTTAACAAGCTCGAGTTGTTCTTGAGGTGATTTTCCTAAAGCATTACCACCTAATGCTACTACTATTTTCGCCATCATATTCACTTCCTTATATCATTTAAAATTCACCCAATGTAGCAACCATGACTGCTTTGATTGTATGCATTCTGTTCTCAGCTTCTTGGAATACAACTGAAGCTTTACTTTCGAATACTTCATCTGTAACTTCCATTTCTCGAATACCATATTTTTCAAAAATTTGTTGACCTATTTTCGTATCAGCATTATGGAAAGATGGTAAGCAATGCTCAAAAATAACATTTGGATTACCAGTTTTATCCATTATTTCTTTATTTACTTGATATGGTTTCAATAATTCAAGTCGTTCTTTCCATACTTCATCAGGTTCACCCATTGATACCCAAACATCAGTGTAAATTACATCCGAACCTTTTACACCTTGGTCAATATCATCTGTGATTAATATGTTGCCACCATTTTCAGCGGCAATATTTTTACAGCGATTTAATAATTCATCTGTTGGATTTAATTCTTTTGGACAAACTAAATGGAAGTTCATACCCATAATGGCAGCACCTTGCATTAATGCATTTGCAACGTTATTACGACCATCTCCAACATATGTAAAGTTAATATCTGCATAATCTTTTTTTAAGACTTCTTTTGCTGTTAAGAAATCAGCAAGAACTTGAGTAGGATGATCTTCATCAGTTAAACCATTCCACACTGGTACGCCTGAATACTCAGCTAAAGTTTCTACTGTTCTTTGTGAAAAACCACGGTATTCAATGCCATCATACATTCCACCAAGCACACGTGCAGTATCTTTAGTTGTTTCTTTTTTACCCATTTGTGATCCAGTTGGGCCTAAATAAGTTACATTTGCACCTTGATCATGCGCTGCAACTTCAAATGCACATCGCGTTCTTGTAGAATCTTTTTCAAATAACAGTGCAATATTTTTATTTTTTAACATAGGCTTTTCAGTGCCAATATATTTAGCACGTTTTAAATCCTCGGAGAGTGTTAATAAGAATTCTACCTCTTGTCGTGAAAAGTCTAATAAAGTTAAAAAACTTCTGTTTCGTAAATTTTTCATTAATAACAACTCCTTTTATTTTAGTTACACCTAAATTGTAAGCGCATACAAAATAAACACAACCTACTATTAAAATTTGTAATATTTTATCAATAATTAAATGAACATTTTATTAATATTAAATTTAAGTAGTAGGAAATAATTAAAATAAGTACTACATTTAAAGTATAACTATTTTTCAAGTAGTTAGAAAATTCAATTATCAAACAATTTAATACAATTGATTAGAGAATAATTCTAACGTATCGTTTTTAATATATAACTCCCGCCTACTTTATTAGATACTGTTTCTGTCCAAAACTTAAAAATGATAAGTTTTGCTTAAATAACACTACTAACTGTTTAAGTTTATTTAACATAGTTTTAGCTTTTATTTAATTCCGAATCGGTGTAATAGCTTATATACTTTGGGTAATTCACGCAAAGGAGATTTTCATATGAAAAAGAACATCATGAATAAATTAGTTTTATCAACAGCATTGTTACTTTTAGAAACTACATCAACACAACTTCCTAAAACACCAATCAGTTTTTCATCTGAAGCAAAAGCCTATAATATCAGTGAAAACGAGACTAATATCAATGAACTAATCAAATATTACACTCAGCCGCATTTTTCATTATCTGGAAAATGGTTATGGCAAAAGCCCAATGGTAGCATTCATGCAACATTGCAAACGTGGGTTTGGTATAGTCATATTCAAGTGTTTGGATCCGAGAGTTGGGGAAACATTAATCAGTTAAGAAATAAATACGTTGATATATTTGGAACTAAAGATGAGGACACAGTTGAAGGTTACTGGACTTATGATGAAACATTTACTGGTGGTGTTACGCCAGCAGCTACTTCATCTGATAAGCCTTATAGACTATTTTTAAAATATAGTGATAAACAACAAACTATCATCGGTGGACATGAATTTTACAAAGGAAATAAACCAGTATTAACTTTAAAAGAATTAGATTTCCGTATTCGTCAAACATTAATAAAAAATAAAAAGTTATATAACGGAGAATTTAATAAAGGTCAAATTAAGATAACTGCTGATGGAAATAATTACACGATTGATTTAAGTAAAAAGTTAAAATTAACTGACACAAACCGTTATGTTAAAAATCCTCGTAATGCAGAAATTGAAGTCATACTCGAAAAATCTAACTAACCTATTACCTTTTGTAAATGCGGATAATTTCAATTATCTAATTAACCCCTTTTTATAATTAAACATTCCAACAATACTCAAAGGAGAAATTCGAATGAACAATAACATCACGAAAAAAATTATTTTATCAACAACATTGTTACTATTAGGTACAGCATCTACACAATTTCCTAATACACCTATCAATTCTTCATCTGAAGCGAAAGCTTATTATATAAATCAAAACGAAACTAACGTTAATGAGTTAACTAAATATTACTCGCAAAAATATTTAACCTTCTCTAACAGTACGTTATGGCAAAAAGATAACGGTACGATTCATGCAACGTTGTTACAGTTTTCTTGGTATAGTCATATTCAAGTTTATGGACCTGAAAGTTGGGGCAATATCAACCAATTAAGAAATAAAAGCGTTGATATTTTTGGCATAAAAGACCAAGAAACCATTGATTCTTTTGCATTATCTCAAGAAACGTTTACTGGTGGTGTTACTCCTGCAGCAACATCTAACGATAAACACTATAAACTGAATGTAACATATAAAGATAAAGCAGAAACGTTTACTGGCGGATTTCCAGTTTATGAAGGCAATAAGCCTGTTTTAACTTTAAAAGAATTAGATTTTCGTATTCGTCAAACATTAATTAAAAGTAAAAAATTATATAATAATTCTTATAATAAAGGACAAATTAAAATAACAGGTGCAGACAATAACTACACAATAGATTTAAGTAAAAGGTTGCCATCAACTGATGCAAATAGATATGTTAAAAAACCTCAAAATGCAAAAATTGAAGTTATCCTCGAAAAATCAAACTAACAATAATAATGGAGTTAATAAAAATAATCGCAAATACTATATTGACTTCGCTCACATTTAAATTTCTTATTCCTCGTATCATGATTCCTCTGAAAGGAGATGTTCTAATGAGTAAGAACATCACGAAAAATATAATTTTAACGACAACATTATTACTATTAGGTACTGTATTACCTCAAAATCAAAAACCAGTATTTAGTTTTTACTCTGAAGCTAAAGCTTATAGCATTGGTCAAGATGAAACTAACATCAATGAATTAATTAAATATTACACACAGCCTCATTTTTCATTTTCAAATAAATGGCTATATCAATATGATAATGGAAACATTTATGTTGAACTTAAGAGATATTCATGGTCAGCACATATATCTTTATGGGGCGCTGAAAGTTGGGGAAATATTAATCAGTTAAAAGATCGTTACGTAGATGTGTTTGGACTAAAAGACAAAGATACTGATCAGTTATGGTGGTCTTATAGAGAGACATTTACAGGTGGCGTTACACCAGCCGCAAAACCTTCTGATAAAACTTATAATCTTTTTGTGCAATACAAAGATAAACTACAAACGATTATTGGTGCGCATAAAATATACCAAGGCAATAAACCAGTATTAACATTGAAAGAAATCGATTTCCGTGCACGAGAAGCGTTAATAAAAAATAAAATATTATATAACGAAAATCGTAATAAAGGTAAGCTTAAGATCACCGGTGGCGGTAATAACTACACTATTGATTTAAGCAAAAGATTACATTCAGATCTAGCAAATGTTTATGTTAAAAATCCTAATAAAATAACTGTTGACGTCCTCTTTGATTAGTATATGAAGGTGACTTATACTTCATGCACTTTAATTCCAAATCAGATTATTTAAATGATAATTTTTAAAGTGTATGATGTATATAATAGGTAAAATTTTCTATATATTTAAATGGAATTGGGAGTAGGAATGTGACAGAAATAGTATTTTATAAAATTTATTTCGTTGTCACTCCCCAACTTGCACATTATTGTAAGCTGACTTTCCGCCAGCTTCTATGTTGGGGCCCCGCCAACTTGCATTGTCTGTAGAAATTGGGAATCCAATTTCACTATGTTGGGGCCCCGCCAACTTGCACATTATTGTAAGCTGACTTTTCGTCAGCTTCTGTGTTGGGGCCCACCCCAACTTGCATTGTCTGTAGAATTTCTTTTTGAAATTCTCTATGTTGGGGCCCCGCCTATAATTGAAAAATGCTTGTTACATGGGCATTTTCATTCGGTCAACTACTACCAATATAATATTGTAGAGCCTAAGACATTGATTTATTATGTCTTAGGCTCTATTCCTTCATTTAATGATTAAATTATTATAGCAATACTTTATTGTCCCATGATTAGTGTTCTTTTAATGAGACATAGTAACTATAAAGTTTAATAATCGTTCTAAATCTAGCATCTTCTAGTTTGGTTTTCCCATTTCTTAAATCTTGTACTGTTTGATATGGAACTCCTGAATTTTTCGAAATTTTATAGCCTGATTCAGACTCAAACAAAGATTGAAGAGAGTTTATAATATTATTCAACTCTGTCATTTTTAATCCCCTTTCTTGAATTAACAATATACAATGTTGTTATTAAAACAGTCAGTGTATGGATGATTTCATTTCCTAAAAATATATTCAGCCATATAATAATAAGAAATACGATATAAAATAGTTTCATTTTAATCCCCTATCATATTTTTATTAATCAAATTTCAATAAGATTCATAATTAAAAGCTAACCTATACTCAAAATTTTCTTATAATGCCTCTAACTAAAAACCTACATTTTATTTTACATATAATATTTTACACTATATTAAAAATACATACGATACTTTTTCGTTATCTATTAGATATTTCTATGTAATGGCAAAATTTATTCCCGACGAAATTCCAAACATAATTAATACCCTTTTTCTCTATTTCTATTTATTAATTTACACTAGTTAATATATAGTTAATTTTTATTTAATAGTTAATTAATTGATTTAATTCTAAGATATTTGTATTTTTATATTGTAATCGATTACATTTTTAAATCAAACAAATCATTAGTTTTAAAGAAATTAATCAATAAAATTAGCTATGTCTTTTCCTTGTTTCATAAAGAATTTATTCAACTTTGACTAACCCTCGAAATTGAAATGCTTCCTTTCAAATTTTAAATAAAAGTTAAAAACATATTCTTAAAATAATCACTCATCATCACTCAGTAATTTATCAGTTGCTACATTAAATATACTAATATAAACGATTATAAATATTTGATATGTCTCAACTGCAATATTCTAAATTGACATATTGATTATTGTTTCCTCAAATCGTTTTAAAAAATAGAAGGATGATGAAAATGAAAACACGTATAGTCAGCTCAGTAACAACAACACTATTGCTAGGTTCCATATTAATGAATCCTGTCGCTAATGCCGCAGATTCTGATATTAATATTAAAACCGGTACTACAGATATTGGAAGCAATACTACAGTAAAAACAGGTGATTTAGTCACTTATGATAAAGAAAATGGCATGCACAAAAAAGTATTTTATAGTTTTATCGATGATAAAAATCATAATAAAAAACTGCTAGTTATTAGAACGAAAGGTACCATTGCTGGTCAATATAGAGTTTATAGCGAAGAAGGTGCTAACAAAAGTGGTTTAGCCTGGCCTTCAGCCTTTAAGGTACAGTTGCAACTACCTGATAATGAAGTAGCTCAAATATCTGATTACTATCCAAGAAATTCGATTGATACAAAAGAGTATATGAGTACTTTAACTTATGGATTCAACGGTAATGTTACTGGTGATGATACAGGAAAAATTGGCGGCCTTATTGGTGCAAATGTTTCGATTGGTCATACACTGAAATATGTTCAACCTGATTTCAAAACAATTTTAGAGAGCCCAACTGATAAAAAAGTAGGCTGGAAAGTGATATTTAACAATATGGTGAATCAAAATTGGGGACCATATGATAGAGATTCTTGGAACCCGGTATATGGCAATCAACTTTTCATGAAAACTAGAAATGGCTCTATGAAAGCAGCAGATAACTTCCTTGATCCTAACAAAGCAAGTTCTCTATTATCTTCAGGGTTTTCACCAGACTTCGCTACAGTTATTACTATGGATAGAAAAGCATCCAAACAACAAACAAATATAGATGTAATATACGAACGAGTTCGTGATGACTACCAATTGCACTGGACTTCAACAAATTGGAAAGGTACCAATACTAAAGATAAATGGATAGATCGTTCTTCAGAAAGATATAAAATCGATTGGGAAAAAGAAGAAATGACAAATTAATGTAAATTATTTGTTCATGTACAAATAAATATAATTTATAACTTTAGCCGATAACTTCAGAAATGATGTTTTTCGGCTAATTTTTATACTGAATTTAGTTTAATTAACTTATGATATTTTTAATTTAAACTATCTACTTGATTTGCTTTCCTGACTTAAAAATTAGACTAAACATGACACTATATGAGGTAATTTTTAAAATAAGAAATTTGAATTCCATGTTGTCAAACCCTTTATATAAAAGTTTTGAAATTGTTCAAAACTTTTTGAACACATTATGTGTTAATATATTTGCAGAATTATTTTAAAATCGTTTTAAAACTATACTGAAATAAGAAATTTAAAAGTATAATTAGTACATATAATTGAAAAAGATTTCTAGAAATACAATTAATGTTCATCTAGATATTGTACGAAGTTGTATGAATAAGTTAAACTTAAGTTGAATCAATTTAAATGTTCAAGGAGGTTAACAAATGGTTTTTAATGATTGGGAAATTAACGTTGTATACTCAGGAGAGCATGAGGTTGTAACAAACGAAAAGAGTTTATTTGTCATTGACGAATTTTACGATGTTGCAATCGCAATCTATTATTTAGATGGAAAATTAAAAGTAGCTCATGTCAACTATGGTTCTGATTTTACAATTGACGTAGCTAATAAAGTTTTTGAATTGAATATTCAAAATCCAAATGTTGATGAGCATTAAATATTAAAAAGCATTTAGAATCATAAAGAGCATACTATATATAGCCTTTTACATGTAAAGCAAATGAAAATTAGATAATCTAATTATTTCAACATTAAACAATATATCATTATAAAGAAGTTTTTAAAATAGAAGTATAAGGTGGTGAACAAAAATTAACATTGTGTATAACATTATAGTATATATAGCATGCATGATTAATTTCGGATTAATTATAGTCCCATTATTAACAACAAATGATGCGGATTTTGTATGGACTTCTTCATCATTAATATATATGATTCTTCTTACGTCGATTATCCTAATAGTTTATATTAAAACTAAAGATAACTTACAGTTAACGATATTTATACTTAATATAGCCTTAATTATTCTATACTGTGCACCATTACTATTCATTTATGTATTCTAGTGCTTCATTAATATTTTAATGCATCAGTTTAAGTAAATTCCATTTGGAAAATAAAAAGCAAATATCATCATCAAATTAACATATTTAACGTTATACTTTCATAAAATTTGAAACAATTGAACATCCTTACTTTAGCTTTATATCTTTATTTCAAGTCATGTTTTCAACTATTTTAATGAATTAAACATATATTATAAGGAGTCAACATCATGAATAAACATATAAATAAAAAAGCCGCAAAACTACTTGAAGATTATAAAAAGGTTCAACAAAGAAAATCGAAAGAAACTGATAGAGGTTGTTTGAAAAGTGTCATCATGCTTATCGTCTTATTTTTCTTAATTATTTTTGGTATTGTGGCATGTTCTACAAACGTAAACTTTTTCTTCCAGTAAAAGAGTGAGATAGAAATGATAAAGAACCACTAATGATTTATTATGTAGTGGTTCTTTATCATTAGCTGTAGCTAATGTGTACTTAAAAAATGAATACATGAGTAAAGCTCATGCATAAGAAATACTAATTGCTAAAGAAAAAGTATTTCTTTATCGATGTCCTACCCCAACTTGCATTGTCTGTAGAAATTGGGGTTCCAATTTCTCTATGTTGGGGCCCCGCCAACTTGCACATTTTTGTAAGCTGACTTTTCGCCAGCTTCTATGTTGGGGCCCCCGCCAACTTGCATTGTTTGTTGGAATTGGTGATCCTATTTCTCTCTGTTGTGGCCCCGCCAACTTGCACATTTTTGTATGCTGACTTTTCGCCAGCTTCTGTGTTGGGCCCCACCCCAACTTGCATTGTCTGTTGGAATTGGTGATCCTATTTCTCTCTGTTGTGGCCCCACGAGTATTGAAAAAACTTGTTATAAGCTTATTTTCATTTAGTCAACTACTACCAATATAGCACTAGAACTGGAAATGATAATTTAATATTGTACACTTTTGATTGTTTAAACATGTACATATTTTAAAAAATAGGAGAGCAAAGTAAATAATTGATATAGTTATTTTGAGAGTAATCCTAGGAACTATTGTATTTATATTTGTCTCCCCTACTTTTAAATGTCATTCATTATACATAAGCATTTTGATATAGAATTTATCACATATGCAAATTGAAAACAGGTTAAGACCATTTTTTGTCTCAACCTGTTTTATTTATTATCTATTTATAATTTCATCAATTTCTTTGTATATTTTTTCTAATGCAACTTTAGCATCAGCCATTGATACGAAATCATTTTTCTTAAGTGCCGCTTTAGCTCTATATTCATTCATCATAATCGTACGTTTATAATATGGATTTAAGCTTCCTGCAGCTAATGCATATACATTCGATTTGTTAAGTAAAGTTCTTAATTCTTCTGCTATGCGTTTATCATGAAACTGACTTTCAGTTAAATATTTGTCCAGACTACTTGCATCTGCTTTATTCCCTTCTATAGTTGCTATCCCAGTTGATGATAAAAGTAATGCTAATGTTCCTGTTAATATATATTTTTTAAATTTCATTATAAGCTCTCCTTAAAATTGATACTTACTGAGTATATAGTCAATTTCAGGACAATTACATTAACCTGTCATTAAATAGATTACTTTTTTCATTAACAAAAATTAACATAACATTTAATTAATTATTTCCAGATAACAGCAACGATTGAAGTTTTATTTAACTAATCCTTGTTTTAATACATTATCAATTCGCTCTTGTAAGACCATTTTCTTCACTTTGTATTCAAACGAAACTAAGTTGACTGCCTTTTGTGCTTTTCTGTGTGCACTGACAGTATGTGTTTTTTCAAATTCTCTCACAAGATTTTGAGCTTGAATCAATTTTTGTTCTTTTTTAATAGTTGCATCAGTTTTCGCTGCTGGTTTATTAAATTGTGGACGTGCACCATATTCGAATGTACCATCGTTAAATTCTAAAATATTATAGTCATGTTTGAATTTAATATATTTAGGTGTTGAGTTAAATTTTGGTCTAGATTGATATTTAAAAGTACCATCATTGTACTCTACGATATTGTGATTAATACTCACTGGTTTCTTTTCTCTTGGACCGTATCCTTCGCTCGCATCTGCTGTTGACGCAATTGTAGTTGTAGTAATACCTATTGCCGCTAATGTTAATAAAGATTTTGCTATCAATTTATTTTTCATGTTAATTATCCTCCAAATTATTATCTTACATTTATTAAGTTATCCTATTTATACAACTTTTGAAATTAACTAATTATTAATTAACTATAAACACTTTATAATATAGACAAAATATAGCTATCTATCTTGTGACTCATCAGCACTTATACACTAGTCAAAAAATTCATGCCTCTACTTTTTCGAATTTCAAAAATAAAACCACACAACAAAAAAGACACCATTTGAATGTTGGTGTCTGAAGGTATAATCTCATAGATTTTATTTGTAACTTCTCATTCTATAGTTAAATATTGTGACCCAGCTAATGATTAACGTTGGTAGAATTACTAAATTCAAATTAGACACGTCAAAAAAGACAGATTGGAAATTGTCGATATTAATATCATTAATGTCCATTTTTTCATTTACTGCTTGATAGATCGCAAAGTAAACTAAGAACTATTGAATTAAATGCTCTAAAACGACAACCTCTGTCAAATCGACATTCTTTTTTCTAAAAAGTAATCTAACTATAAATAATTGGAATATACTTGAAATCAAGATCAATATAATACCCATTAAGAAAAAACTACCAAAATCAATTGTGATAAATTGAATAATACCATAAATAATTACGGCAGATATTGCCAGTGAAATATATCCTATAAAGATAAATACCACACCCATAAAGAGTGTCTTTAAGAACAGAAAAGGCTTCTTTCTATTTGTAACCAAATAGCTCAATATACAAAGTAGTAATAGAATTGTTAAAATTTTAATTATCATCGTTTGACCTCAATATATTTATTTATATCTTTATTATTGACCACGAAAAATAACAATCACTTAAGTGATTGCCAATAATACTCAATGCCTACTCTATAGTAATCTTGGCACGTGATTTTACACTATTTTATCTATTTAAAAATGTAAGTGTTGAATTATGTTTACTTCGAAAATGCATAATTCAATTAAATAGTATAATTTTTAACTTATATATTAATCATAACATATCAACCATAATTAGAATATATCTCTTATTTCTTTATAAGTAAAATTATACATATTAATTACTTCTCTACTATGAATCATTTCTTTGTTTTATAAAAAATATATATCAAAACAGCTATATGTATAACAATTTGGAGTGTTTGTCTATCCAACTTAGCAAACAAAATGTAGAGAAATGTAAATATCGTTTTAGCAATAAAAATTATTCAATCATAGTTGAGTGACGTTTACTACTATTATTATACTATCAACAAATTCAATAATACCTCAAATAAAAATAATACCATCAAATTCATCATTATTCTTTTTCGATTGCATTAAACCTTATTAATTTGCACTTAATTTTAATTAATGAAGTGTTAACTGGTAAATGTATGAAACCGTTTGTAAAATAGCAGTGTACTCGCATTAGTAAGTACAAATTTATTTTACAGGGAGAACTTATTATGAAAAAAAATATCACAAAAACTATTATCGCATCTACAGTAATCGCTGCAGGTCTTTTAACTCAAACTAATGATGCTAAAGCTTTCTTTAGTTATGAATGGAAAGGTTTAGAAATCGCAAAAAATTTAGCAGATCAAGCTAAAAAGGACGATGAACGTATTGATAAGTTAATGAAAGAGTCTGATAAAAATCTAACTCCTTACAAAGCTGAAACTGTTAATGATCTGTACCTTATTGTTAAAAAATTAAGCCAAGGTGATGTGAAGAAAGCAGTTGTCAGAATTAAAGATGGTGGTCCTAGAGATTACTATACTTTTGACTTAACTCGTCCTTTAGAAGAGAACAGAAAAAATATTAAAGTTGTTAAAAACGGTGAAATCGACTCGATTACTTGGTATTAAAAAACATACTGAATTAAATAGTTGTACGCCAAACGTTAGAAAACAATGCTAACGTATTGGCGTGCTTTTTTATTTTAAGTAACTTCCAATTTATTTAGCATCTTTACGACTGTTTAATAAAGCACGTATGATTAACACGGTTGCCACTATATCCGTTACAATTTTTATGATTGTTAATACATTCGATTTCCTTTTCACAATAGCCACCTCGCTTGTTCAAAACATAAACAACTATTGCATTCACTTTTAAGTAATTATTTATATTATTTATCCCAATAAGCTCACCATTCAAATAAACACAATATTATAAAATAATTATACCTTTGGATATAGCAAAAAGCCACACTCTATAGCATGGCTTCTATCAATTATTTTAAAGTATTATATTTTAAAACTAGATCGATTTGTCTTTGTAATTTTTTCTTTTCATAACTGTGTTGGAAATGAATTAAATTAACAGCTCTTTGTGCTTTACGGTGTGTTGCAACAGTTCTTGTACGTTTGAAAAAGTTTACAGCTTTTTGTGCATCCACAACTTTTTTATTTACTTGTTTTTTAAAGTTTGTTTGATACTGATCATATTTTTTAGCAGCTTCAACGTTTTTAGTTTGTGCATGAGATTCACCGGCAAACGTTGATACCGTTAAACTAATAGCAGCTATGCTTAAAATTGATTTCCCAATAAAATTCTTTTTCATAATTAATAACACCTATCCTCAAATATTTATTTTGTATATATTTATAATAATAGACAGATACAAAAAACTACATTAACTATTTATTAACTAAACATTAATATTTGTGTCACTACATTTCTGAATTTCAAGAATTTTGCTACTCCATATTTTAACCATCAAATTATTGATATAATTTATGACTTTAGAAATCCTTTTAAATATGTATACGATTCATGATTTTAACTAAAATTTCAAATTTCCTGACTTCTTGGAATCTTAATTTTATACTTTTTAATAATACACTTTTAACCAAATAATCAACATGATTCAACCATATAGGGTTATCAACAATCACATTCTCCAAAATTACAATTCTTTTCATAACATAAATGTGTTATTCATTCCAATTATCTTATAAAATTGTCAGAAATACTTTTAAACAAACATTCATGACACGACCTCCTAGTTAAATCAGTCTATAAACTAAAAAAAGCCATAGCTACTTCTATTTAAAAAGTAGTATGACTGATTGTTTCGTGATGTCGATTTTTGAAATTGATGGTGCCATGTAAAGTTTGATCATCAATAATAACTTCAGCATATGTTTCTTCCATTGAACTTCTAGATTGAGATATACTTCCAGGATTAATAACATGAACACCATTAATATACTCATATTTTGCCACATGTGTATGTCCATAAAATGCAAACAAACAACCTAATTCAAGTCCTTTTTCAGCTAATAAATCTCTTGTTCGATTGACTTGATATAAATGTCCATGAGTATAAAATGCTTTCACGTCATTATATTTTGCGACCGCTTCATTTTCAAATTCTGGGTAAAAATCACAATTGCCTTTTACTCTATTAAATAAGCTAAGTTCCGTATCATCATACGCGAATTCTGAATCTCCTAAATGTAAATATACATCTGCATCTGGGTGCATTTCATAAATTTGATATAAAACGCCTGATTCAGTATGGTTATCACTCACAATAATCCATTTAGACATTTTTATCACCTTCAAGAAAAGCTTGAAGTAAATTAATCGCATTTCGTCTATGACTAATTTGCCCTTTTTGTTCTTTTGAAAGTTGAGCCATGGTTTTATCTAATTTCGGTACATAAAATATCGGATCATATCCGAAACCATTTTCGCCATATTTTCCATCTGCAATTTCACCTGAAACAGTACCTTTAAATACTTTTGTTTCCATATCAGGGCCACTCATACTTATGACACAAACAAATTGCGCACGACGATCAGTTGTATTACCAAGCTTATTTAATAATTTTTCAATATTTGCTTCATCGCTTTTATTTTCACCAGCATAACGTGCAGAGTATATACCTGGCTCACCATTTAATGCAAAAACTTCTAGTCCACTGTCATCAGCTATGACCGTTTTATTCAATGCTTTTGCAGCAGCTTCTGATTTTAATATAGCATTTTCTTCAAATGTTGATCCTGTTTCTTCCACATCAAAATCTGGTATTAGTTCTGAAATACCTATTACGTGGTAATCTGGAAATATTACTTTAAAGTCATTTATTTTCCCTTGATTATTCGATGCAATAACAATCTCTTTCATTAAAAATCCTCCTAGTCATTCACTGATATACGTTCCACATTGACAGATAAATTTAACCACTCTTTGATAATGTTAGTAATGTGAGTAGGATCACCTGTTGCAAAAAATCGATGATCTGGATGTTCAGTATAACTTGCATGTTCATTACTAAATGTTAGCAATGCACTAACTTCACGAGCCGTTTCTAATCCAGACGAAATCACTGTCTTTTTACCACCAAAATAATCATAGATAGGTTTATAGAGCAATGGATAGTGGGTACATCCTAAAATGACAGTATCAGACTCACTATTACGCCAACGTTTCAGTGTTTGATGAATGACAATGCTTGTAATTGTTGGATCACTATATCTCATTTGTTCTACAAGTGGCACAAAACCTGGACAGGCAACGCCATGTACCTCTACATGTGGATTGATACGTTTAATATGCGTACGATATGCTTCAGATTTAATTGTGCCTTCCGTTCCTAGTACTAATACATTTTGATTTCTAGTAGTCATTATTGCTGTTCTAGCACCTGGTTCAATTACGCCAATCACTGGGATTGATAAGGTCTTTTGTAAATATTCTAAAGCTACAGCAGTTGCTGTATTACAAGCAATCACGAGCATTTTTATATCAAATTCCATTAATTTACGAGCGATTTCAACTGTATATTGTTTTACTTGTTCTCCTGGTCTTGGCCCATATGGACATCGTCCAATATCACCTAAGTAATAAATCGTCTCATTTGGCAACTGACGCATAATTTCTTTAGCTACTGTCAAACCTCCGACACCAGAGTCTATTACACCTATTGGTTTATTCATATTCGGTCATCCTTACTTTTAATTTAATTTTTAGTTTATCATAACTAAGCATTGGATTTTAGTATTATGCACTGTGTTTACCATTTTTGTCATTATAATATTTATTTTAAATCAGCCCACTATCATATTGTCATGTAATCTGCTTATTAAAAAAATCCCTTCCAAGTTATTGTGTATCTCCATTCAATTTAATTTTGAAAGGAACATAACATTTTAACTCAAAAGGGATTAATTTTTATTCTACTTCATGGTCTGAACCAAAGAATGATTTAAACATGTGGAATGTTGTTTCTCTGTTCATTGCTGCAATGGATGTTGTTAATGGAATACCTTTAGGGCAAGCATTAACACAGTTTTGTGAATTACCACACTGCTGTAAGCCACCAGTACCCATTAATGCATTTAAACGTTCATCTTTAGTCATAGATCCTGTTGGGTGCAAATTAAACAAACGAACTTGCGAGATTGCTTGTGCACCAACGAATTTATTATTTTCAGTAACATTAGGACAAACCTCTAAACATACACCACATGTCATACATTTAGATAATTCATAAGCTGTTTGACGTTTTTTCTCTGGCATACGTGGTCCCGGACCTAAATCATACGTTCCATCAATTGGGATCCATGCTTTCATACGTTTTAAGTTATCGAACATTCTAGAACGATCAACTTGTAAGTCACGGATAACTGGGAAAGTATTCATTGGCTCTAAACGAATAGGTTGTTCTAATTGATCAACAATCGCAGAACAAGATTGTCTTGCACGACCATTGATAACCATAGAACATGCTCCACATACTTCTTCTAAGCAGTTCATATCCCAGACAACAGGTGTTGTTTTTTCACCTTTAATATTAACTGGGTTACGTCTAATTTCCATTAAACAAGCAATGACGTTTAAATTTTCACGATATGGAATTTCAAATGTTTCTTCATAAGGCTTAGAATCACTTGTATCTTGTCGTTTAATAATTAATTTTACTGTTTTTTGTTTCGGTTTAGATTGTGTTTCATGTTGTGGAGTGTTTTTCACTGATTGTTCAGTCATTATTTTTTACCCCCTTTAGACTTACTTGTGTAATCACGTTTACGAGGTGGTATTAAACTCACATCGACGTCATCATAAGTAAACTGCGGTTTTTCAAATGCGCCTTGGAATGAGGCCATTGTCGTTTTTAACCACTCTTCATCATTACGCTCTGGGAATTCTGGTTTATAATGGGCACCGCGTGATTCGTTACGGTTATATGCACCAATCGTAATAACACGTGCAAGTACTAACATGTTCCATAGTTGACGGGTAAAGAATACCGCTTGGTTACTCCAAGTTTGAGTATCTTCCATATCAATATCTTCATAACGTTTCATCAATTCAACAATCTTTTTATCTGTTTCTAACAGTTTTTCATTTTCACGAACAACAGTTACATTTGCTGTCATAATTTCACCAAGTTCACGGTGTAATTTATATGCATTTTCTGTACCGCGCATAGCTAATAATTTATCAAAACGTTCTTGCTCTTCAGCTTTACGCTTTTCAAAAATACTTTCGTCCATATCAGTATATGATCGATCAATATTTGAAATATAATCAATCGCGTTTGGACCTGCTACTGTACCACCATAAATCGCTGATAACAATGAATTGGCACCTAAGCGGTTACCACCATGTTGAGAGAAGTCACATTCTCCAGCTGCAAATAACCCTTTAATATTTGTCATTTGATCATAATCTACATATAGACCACCCATTGAATAGTGAACAGCTGGGAAAATCTTCATTGGTACTTTGCGTGGGTCATCACCAGTGAATTTTTCATAAATCTCAATGATACCACCTAGTTTTACATCTAACTCATGTGGATCTTTATGTGACAAATCAAGATATACCATGTTTTCGCCATTTATACCTAATTTTTGGTTAATACATACATCGAAAATTTCACGCGTTGCGATATCACGAGGTACTAAGTTACCATAATCAGGATATTTCTCTTCTAAGAAGTACCAAGGCTTACCATCTTTATATGTCCAAATTCGTCCACCTTCACCACGTGCTGATTCACTCATTAGTCGCAGTTTATCATCACCAGGGATTGCAGTAGGATGAATTTGAATGAACTCACCATTAGCATAAATAGCGCCTTGTTGGTAAACAATGGAAGCCGCTGATCCTGTATTAATCATTGAGTTTGTTGTTTTACCGAAAATAATACCAGGGCCACCCGTTGCCATAATAACTGCATCTGAACCAAATGTTTCAATCTCAGCAGTTGTCATATTTTGTGCAACGATACCTCTTGCACTATCATCGTCACCTTTAACTATGCCAAGGAATTCCCATCCTTCATACTTCGTAACTAATCCATCTACTTCATATGCACGAACTTGTTCATCCAATGCATATAATAATTGTTGTCCAGTTGTTGCCCCTGCATATGCTGTTCTGTGATGTAATGTACCACCGAAACGTCTAAAATCTAATAGACCTTCATTTGTTCTATTGAACATTACGCCCATACGGTCTAATAAATGAATAATTTTAGGTGCTGCCTCTGTCATCGCTTTAACAGGTGGTTGGTTTGCAAGGAAATCGCCACCATACACTGTATCATCAAAGTGAATCCAAGGAGAATCGCCTTCCCCTTTAGTATTGACCGCACCATTAATGCCACCTTGGGCACAAACAGAGTGCGAACGCTTTACTGGTACAACTGAGAACAAATCTACATGTGCACCTTTTTCTGCCGCTTTAATTGTTGACATTAAGCCCGCTAGGCCACCTCCGACAACAATAAGATGTTTCTCTGCCATAAAAATTTCACTCCCCTAAATTTTCAATCTATATTTGTTAAATGCGATGTATTACATAAAGGCAATAATTGCAGTAACACCAATATACGAAATAACTAAAAATACGATTAATGAAACCCATGTAAATACTCGTTGTGATTTTGGAGATTGAAGTCCACCCCAAGTAACTAAGAATGACCATAAGCCATTTGCAAAGTGGAACACAACAGCAATAATACAAATAATATAAAATATTGCCCATCCAGGATGTTGCAATGTTTCGTGCATTAAATCGTAATTCACTTCTTTGCCGTAAAATGCTTTTTGTAAACGTGTTTGCCATAAATGGATACCAATAAAGATAAATGTTAAGATACCACTCACTCTTTGGAAGAAGAACATCCAGTTTCTAAAAATCGAGTAATGTCCAACATTTTCTTTTGCTGTAAATGCAATGTGTATACCAAACAAACCGTGATATAACAACGGAATGTATATAAATAAAAATTCTACAATAATTAGAAATGGTAATGATTCCATAAAGTTAGATGCCTTATTAAACGCTTCAGCACCTTGTGTTGCTTGGTGATTCACTAATAAATGAACGACCAAAAATGCACCTATTGGGATAATACCTAATAACGAGTGAATACGTCTTAGATAAAATTCATTTTTTGATTGAGCCAAAAGGAGTCCCCCCTGTGAACGAATATTTAATTTATTGAGCTATTTATATTAAACGTACGCTTAACCCCCTAAAGTGATATCGTTTCTAGCGTTGTCATTATCATTAAGCGAAACATTTTAAAGACAAATACACACTGCACGATCACCAAACTGCATGTCGAACAATGTAACATTTGGATTCGATATTTAAAATTGCTTGTGATGATAAACTTTCTCATTTAGAAAACGCTTCCACGTACATTCAAAAAAATAACTTTGTTAACCATATTGTAACATTATTTCATATATTTTGGGGCATGAGAATGATTCTCACGCCCAGTAATTTATTTATGCAATTGTTCATGTAGGTTCTTTGCGACGTTTTCAGGAATACCTATATTTTTAAAATCTTCAAGTGTAGCTTCCTTCATTTTCTTGATTGAACCGAATGAACGCAATAATAATGTTTTACGTTTGTTACCGATACCATCTATATCATCAAGTATTGATTTCAAGCCTGTCTTTTGACGTGTTTGTCTATGAAATGTGATTGCGAATCTGTGAACCTCATCTTGGATACGGTGCAACAAATAAAATGCCTGGCTATTTTTCTTCAGTGGTACAATTTCTGCACTAGCGCCATATAATAATTCAGATGTTTGGTGTTTATCATTTTTCTGCAAACCTGCAACAGGGATATCAAGACCTAATTCGTTTTGTAGCACATCAATAACCCCGTTCATATGTCCTTTACCACCATCTACTATTATTAAATCAGGTAATGGTAATCCTTCGTTTAAAACGCGAGAATATCGTCGTCTTACTACTTCTCTCATTGATTTGTAATCATCTGGACCTTTAACCGTTTTGATTTTATACTTTCTATAATTTTTCTTATCTGGTTTACCGTCGACAAATGTAACCATTGCTGACACTGGATCCACACCTTGAATATTAGAATTATCGAATGCTTCAATTCTAATTGGTGTTTGAATTCCCATTTGTGTTCCAAGTTCTTCAATAGCTTTAATCGTTCTGGACTCATCACGTGATATTAATTCAAATTTATTATTTAAGGATACTTTAGCGTTATGTGCAGCTAGGTCAACCATATCTTTTTTGGGACCTCGCGCGGGTTGAACGATTTTAGTGTCCACAACAGATTGAATCATTTCTTTATCCAAATTACGTGGTACATGAACTTCCTTAGGTAAAATATGTTGGTTTAAGCTATAAAATTGTCCAATAAATGTATAAAATTCTTCTTCTTCTGTTTGCTGTAATGGAATCATCGTTGTATCTCGCTTTATCATATTACCTTGTCGTATAAAGAAAACTTGGATACACATCCATCCTTTATCAACACTATAACCAAAGACATCACGAATCGTTTTATCTGATGACATAATTTTTTGTTTGTTTGTCAGATTTTGAATATGTTGAATTAAATCTCTATATTCTTTAGCCCGTTCAAAATCAAGTGATTCACTTGCAGTTAACATTCGCTCTTCTAAACTTTTTAAAATTGTTTTGTCTTCCCCATTCAGAAAATCAGTAATTTCCTTCGTCATTTGTGCGTATTTACTCAAATCAACGTCATATACACATGGTCCTAAACATTGTCCAATATGGTAATAAAGACATAATTTATCTGGCATCTTATCACATTTGCGATATGGATATATTCTGTCTAATAACTTTTTAGTTTCTTGAGCAGAATATGCATTCGGATACGGTCCGAAATATTTGCCAGTACCTTGTTTTACAGTTCTCGTCACTAGTAGTCTAGGATATTTCTCCTTCGTAATTTTAATAAATGGATAACTTTTATCATCCTTTAATAATATATTATATCTTGGTTGATATTGTTTAATCAGATTCAATTCCAGTAAAAGTGATTCTGTTTCACTTGACGTGACAATAAACTCAAAGCGACGTATTTCACCAACCAGTCTCGTTGTTTTAGCATCATGAGCACCCGTAAAATATGATCGCAATCGATTTCTTAGCTTTTTAGCTTTGCCAACATATATCACTTGATCATTACGATCTTTCATTAAATAGCATCCTGGTTCCATAGGTACGACATTTAATTTATTTTTAATTCGTTGCTTATAGTCTTCCAAAAATATCCCCCCTTCTAATTTTAAAATGAATGATGCTACAAAAGTGCTTCAAATTTATCACCACTAATTCTAGTTAATAATCAACATCTTCGAGTATGACTTTTCATGCACATCATGTAATATTGAACATGGTTTTATCAAACCAACTGCTACAAATCTATCAGCATGCTAGATTATCATTTAACGTTCATAGATTTATTAATCCCACCATTCTCAAGTCGTAAACAATATGATGACTTATCATTCAACTTTTTATATTAAAAACACAAACAAAAACTGGAGCAATTCATTAAAGAAATGCCCCAGTCGTCATTGGTTGTAACTTATAAATGTTTATCTAAAACTTCAGCTAAGTTTTCTTTTGGTTGGAAACCAACAACTTTATCAACTGGTTGACCGTCTTTAAAGACGATTAATGTTGGAATACTCATCACTTCATATTTAGCTGCAGTTGATGGATTTTCATCAACATCTAATTTTAAAATGTCAGCTTTACCTTCATAGTCAGCTGCTAATTCTTCTAATACCGGAGCGATCATTTTACATGGACCACACCATGTTGCCCAAAAATCTACTAGTTGTACACCAGATTCTACTTTTGAATCAAAATCTGCATCTGTTACTTTTACGATTGCCATAAATGCCAATCCTCCTTAATTATTATTATGATGTTCAAATTATATCAGATAACATGCTTCATGTATTTCTATTTGCTCAATTTTTATGCTTATTTCAAATAACATGTTTGAAATGTATTCTTGTTGCTTTACATTATTTTAACTGCAGCTATTTAATTTATCAAATTATAATTTATTTTAGTGTTGCAACGGTAACGCCAAATCCACCTTCGCTTGGCATACCACCTCTAAAGTCACTAACACTTTTATGCTTTTTCAAATGTTGTTGTACACCTTTTTGAAGTGCACCTGTACCTTTACCATGAATGATATAAACTTGTTCGTAATTACTTAAAACGGCTTGATCTAAATATTGATCTAGTTCAATTAAAGCATCCTCATAACGATAGCCTCGTAAGTCAAGTTCAGTTTTAATTGTTTGACGATTTTGACGTGTAACCATTTTCGTTGGCTTAACTTTTTCTTTTTGTTTTTTCTCTAAATCTTCAATAGGTAACTTCATTTTAATAATTCCCATTTGAACAATTGCTTCTTCATCATTGACAATTTCTAAAACTTCACCCTTTTGACCGTAAGATAATACTTTTACTTCATCACCAGCAACAATTTTATCGTATTTTTGCTTTTGTACATTTTGCTTTATAGATTTCGCTTCATAATGATCATCTAATCGTTTCTTCTTATCAATCAATTCATGTTCTTTAACATCTGCACCTTTTTGTTCACGCAATTGTCTTAAGTCTTTAATAATATCGTCAGCTTCTTTTGTTGCAGCCTTAATCTTCTGATTTGCTTTTTCTTTCGCTTCCTCTATTAGAGACTTTTCATAATTTTGGAATTGTTGATACTGCTTAGATAAATCATCATGCACTTGCTCCGCTTCTTTTACAAGACGGTCCAGTTCTAACCTCTGTGTCTCTACACGTTTGTAATTACGCTCTAATGATTCAATCATTTCATTTATTTCTTTTTCATCAGTACCAATCATCGTCTTAGCCTTATTAATAATATTCAAACTAAGACCTAACTTTTTAGAAATGTCAAAAGCATTTGAACGACCCGGCACACCCATTAATAACTTATACGTTGGACTCAAAGTATCTACATCAAATTCTACACTCGCATTCATAACGCCTTCTCGATTATAACTATATGCTTTAAGTTCAGGATAGTGCGTCGTTGCCATTACTAGAGAACCAATTTTTCTAACATGATCTAAAATGCTCATTGCTAATGCAGCACCTTCACTCGGATCTGTACCTGCACCTAATTCATCAAATAAAACTAAACTATGTTTGTCTGCATGCTTTAAAATTTCAACTATATTCGTCATATGAGATGAAAAAGTTGATAATGATTGTTCTATTGATTGTTCATCTCCGATATCGCAATATACATTTTTAAATACACTTAACTGACTACCATCAAGTGTGGGAATCAACAATCCTGATTGAGCCATAACAATAATTAAACCTAATGTTTTTAATGTTACAGTTTTACCACCTGTATTCGGTCCTGTAATAATTACCGTTTCAATATCTTCCATAAATTCGATGGTATTAGCTACAACAGTCTCACGATTTAATAATGGATGGTATGCTTTAGGTAAATATACAGTACGGTCCTCTTTAAATATCGGCTTTGTTCCTTTAATACTTCTACTATATCTCGCTTTTGCGATTAAAAAATCTAACTGACCCATGACTTGTTCTGCCACAAGTAGTGCATCTTTGTCCGCAGCCACATAACCAGTTAGTTGCGTTAAAATGCGTTCTTTTTCAATTGCTTCGTCATGACGTAATCGACTAATTTGATTATTCATTTCAACAACTGATGATGGCTCAATATACAATGTTTGTCCTGAAGCAGATTGATCATGTACAATCCCATTAAAATCTTGTCGATATTCAGCTTTGACAGGTATAACGTTTCTTTCATTCCTAACTGTTACAATAGCATCTGATAATTTTTTCTGATTTGCTTGGCTTTTAACAATACGGTCCAAATTTTGTCTAATACGTTGATTCGTGCTAGAAATTTTACTTCTAATCCCTTGCAATTCATAACTCGCATTATCATATAAATCATACGTATCGCATGTTTCATTTATTTGTTGAAAAAGATCAGTTAACACAGGTAATTGATTCATCTTGTCATCTAATATTGGGTATTTAACACCTTCATCTTCTTCAACCAATTGATTATAAAATGTCTTGAATTGATTTTGTACTTGAATTAATCTTTTTATCAAGTTAAGCTCTGATACATTTAAAACGCCGCCAATATCAGCGCGATGAATGAATGCTGATACTTTAGATAAGCCACTCAAGCTTGGTAAACGATGCTTATTATAGATTTGAGCAATCTCATCCGTTTCTTCCATTTGAAAAACAACCGTTTCAAAATTAGTAGCTGGCATCATTTGATTGACCTTTTCCAAGCCTAAGTCACTAATAGTTTCATTGGCAACGAGTGATTTTATTTTTTCAAATTCTAAGACGTCTAATGTTTTTTGTCTCATAAAATCCCTCTATTTCTTAAGTTTTGTATTATTTTCAATAAAGTCTTTAAAAGCTTCACGCGATAATGCGTTAATCACTCTATCTTTTGTTACAAATCCTTTTTGCGCAGTTGCTACGCCATAATTCATAAAATCTAAATGATTTGTATGATGCGCATCAGTGTTAATAGTTAATTTCACATTTGGATATTTACGAACGATATCAGCGCTCAGATCCAGTCGATGTGGATTGGCATTAATTTCTAATACTGTATTCGTTTCTTCAGCTAATGCCATTAATTGTTCAATATTCGGTTTATAACCATCTCTTCTACCTATAATACGCCCTGTTGGATGCGCTATATGTCGCACGTATGGATTGCGACATGCATTAGCTAATCGTTCCATAATTTGTTCTTCTGATTGGTTAAAGCTTTGATGAATAGCTCCAATTACATAATCAAGTTGTGCTAAAATTTCATCATCATAATCCAGCGAGCCATCAGGTAATATATCCATTTCTGTACCTGAATAAATATCAATTTCACTATATTCTTTATCTAAAGCCTTAATTTCTTCGTTTTGTCTTAAAAGTCTTTCTACTTGTAAGCCATTAGCAACACGTAAACTTTGTGAATGATCAGTAATTACCATGAATTTATAACCTTTTGCGATATTTGCTTCTACCATGTCTCGAATAGAAAACGCACCATCACTATACGTTGTATGCATATGAATATCACCATTAATATCATCTATTGTAATGATATTACTTAGATCTTTATCAAATTCGCTACCATCTTCTCGCATAGCAGGTGGTATAAAATTCACATTAAAATGTTCATATATCTTGGCTTCACTATCATATTGAATTAATGTACCATCAGCTTGTTCAATTCCATATTCACTTACTTTTTCATCACGTGCTTTAGCAAGTTGTCGAATTCTTATATTATGTTCTTTTGACCCAGTAAAATGCTGCAATGTATGATAAAAAGCACTTGGTTCAATTAATCGAAAATCGACACCAATCGTTTCATCATCATACGCTAATTCTAATGAAACTTTTGTGTTCCCCACTGCAACTTCTTTTACTTTATTGGGAATATTTAATAATTGCTGCTGCACTGCTTTTGGGTTATCGGTACTTATTATGAAATCTAAATCTTTGCTCATTTCTTTAAAACGACGGAAGCTTCCTGCAGATGAATATTGATCGATATAATTTAATGTATCTATATAATCAATGATTTCTTGATTAAGTCTTCTCATTTGATCAATTGGATATCTATCTTTCTTAGCACCAAGTTGTTTCACAGCTTCTAATATGTTTTGTTCCGTTTTCTTAGCAAATCCGCTTAATTCACTAACTTTTCCATTTTCACAAGCAACTTGAAGTGACGCTTTATCAACAATATTCAACTCTTTATATAGCTTAGCAATTTTCTTGCTTCCAAGTCCTTGAATTTTCAAAAGTGGAATAAGACCTTCCGGAACTTCTTCCTGTAATTGCTGTAAATACTGAGATTCACCGGTCTCACGGTAATCATTGATTACTTCTGCAACACCTTTACCAATGCCTTTTAACTCCGTTACATCAGATATTTCATCTAATGGTCGTTCATCTAATTCAAGACTTTGAGCTGCTTTTCGATACGCTGATATTTTAAAAGTATTTTCCCCTTTTAATTCCATATAAGTAGCAATTTGTTCTAATAGTTTGATAACATCTTTTTTTGTCATAATAACACTCCATAAAAAGAAGACCAGGACGTATCATTAATATATACCTTTGTCCTGACCTCTTATGATAATTTATAAATTAATGGTGAAAGCCGATAAATATGGGATGTGAAAAATCAATGAATGACTCACAATAGATATTTTAAGCTGATGTTGTAATGCTTCGTTAGGATATAATGCCAATAGATATAACGTAAAGTGTAAGACAATTATCGTCATAAACACACCAACTATCATTCCCATTGCACGACTGAAAATATGAATGTTTTGATACGCTATTATTTTATCAAAAGTTACGATAATTAGATATAAAATGAACTTACAAAACAATGTAATCATTAAAAAAGCTACAATCGCTTCAAATCGATTTTGTAGATGATTAAAATGAAACGCAAAAGTTGTATTAAATGCTGTTGTTTTAGGATATGGAATAAATACAATTAATCTTTCTACAATAGATTTGTAAAATTGACTGGCAATCCACAATGATACAATCGTTGCACTCAAATGTATCATAGATAACCAAAAACCTCGTCTGAATCCAACGATGACAAAATACACAAAGAAAATGATTATGATAAAATCAATGACCATTTATTGCTCACGCTGCTGCAATTTGTGAATTTGTTGTTTCAAACGTCGATTTTCTTCTTCTAGTAGTACTTTTTCATGCATAATATTCACAGCAGTTAGTATTGCTTTTCTTGAAGTATCTAAACCTGCTGCTTTATACCCTAATTCTTTTATTTTATCATCAACTAAATGTGCTACATATCGTATGTGCTCTGGGTTATCTTCCCCAACAATTGTAAAAAGCTGATCATTAATTGATACATTTACCTTGTTTTTAAACTGTGTCATTTATAATTTCTCCTGATCCTTTTTTTAAAATCTAAATTCACGTTATAAAATATGACTGGATAGTTTGTCTGAATTTGATACTAATATTGTTATATTGCAATTATGATAAAACAACAACACAATCTCTATAGATGACTTAATGTTCTTTTTATAATGAAATAATGTAAAGAATTTTCTATTCAATACTTTATCATGTTTAAATTGTGTCACTATAACATTTTCATAAACATTATACATGACCACTATGTATTTTGTAAGTATCCGCAATTAATTCTTTACAACATACATAAATGTTTCTGACGTTATTATCATTTATGATATGATTATTTTTGCTAAAGACAATGAAATTTTATGAAAGGATTTACACAAATGGCGAATATCGTTTTTAAATTGTCGGATAAAGACATAACGACATTAATGTCACGCATTTCTTTTGATACTGAGAATTTACCTCAAGGTATGAAAGCACGTGCAAAGTATCAAAATACAACTGTAAATATTTACCAATCAGGTAAAGTCATGTTTCAAGGTAATCATGCAGAAGCTGTGTCTGAAGAACTTCTACCGCAGCATTCTCAATTGAATACTAATAAAACTAAAAAGAAAAATATGGCTAATTCTTTTCTTGAACAAACTTTAATGTATGATCAATTTAACTGTATTGGTAGTGATGAGGCTGGAAGTGGCGATTACTTTGGTCCGTTGACTGTGTGTGCTGCTTTCGTTACCAAAGAGCATGTCCCTATTTTAAAAACTTTGGGTGTAGATGATTCAAAAAAATTAACCGATACCAAAATTGTAGAACTTGCTGAGCAATTGGTTACTTTCATACCACATTCATTATTAACACTACACAATGAAAAATATAATATTCAGCAAGCAAAAGGCTGGACTCAAGTAAAAATGAAAGCTGCCCTTCATAATGAAGCCATCAAAAATGTACTTGAAAAAATTGATTCGTCTCAATTAGACTATATCGTCATTGATCAGTTCGCAAAACGCGAAGTGTATAGCCATTACGCATTATCAGATATACCACTTCCAAAGAAAACAAAATTTGAAACAAAAGGAGAATCGAAGTCATTAGCCATTGCAGTGGCAAGCATAATTTCTCGATACGCATTTGTTACATATATGGATCAAATATCAAAAAATATTAATATGACGATTCCTAAAGGTGCCGGTGCTAAAGTCGATGTAATCGCCGCCAAAATTATAAAAAAATACGGTCTTTCACGTTTAGATACCATTTCAAAAAAGCATTTTAAAAATCGTGAAAAAGCCCAAAAAATTTTAAAGCCTCTTTGATTTTTAATCATTAGAGGCTTTTATGCAGTTGTGCGAAGCATCATCTGTATTCCGCTGTTCCTCTTTGACTTTTTAAATGCATTGGAACCAAATTGGTGAACCCAAAAATAAAACCCCATGTTAGGGATATCAATCTACTTCAGATATCCTTATACATGGGGTTTAAATCATTATCTAATAACAGCACCTTGTTCAATTAATGCTGCTTCAATTTCCGCTTGTACTTTTGAAACGCGCTCATCTGTCAATGTTTCTTCTGTGTCTAAATAATTTAAACGTATTGCAATTGATTTTTTACCTTTTTCTAAATGTTCGCCCTGATATACATCAAAGACAAGTGTATCTTTTAATATATTGCCACCATGTGCATGAATCGTTGATAATAAATCAGCTGCTGGAATATTTTGATCTACTTCTAATGCAATGTCACGAGACATGCCTGGGAATCTCGGAATTGGCTGGTAATTAATGTAACCTACCGACACAGCCATTAATGCATCAAAATTCAACTCAAAAACATACGTACGTTTTAAATCATTATCAGCTGCTAATATTGGATGTAATTCACCAATAAAACCAACAACTTTATTCTCTAATAAGATTTCAGCAGTACGACCTGGATGTAATCCATCAATATCAGCACGGCGATAACTAAATTCAAGATTTAACTTTTCAGATACTCGATCCACGACACCTTTTGCTAAATAGAAATCAACCGTTTCTTTCTTACCTTGCCATTGATTGACTACATAATCTCCAGTTAAAATACCACTTAAATATTCAACTTGATCTGGTAGTTCACCTTCTCCATTAGCAAAGAAGACATTGCCGATTTCAAATAATTTTACATTTTTATTTTTGCGTGCCACATTATATGATGCCGCTTCGATTAAATGTGGTAATAAACTTTGACGTAATGACGCATGCGCTTCACTCATTGGCATCAATAAATCAATTGTTTGACGCTGTTGCATCGAAAATGCAGTAGCATCTTCTTTAGAAACTAACGAATACGTAATAGCTTGGTCTAATCCAGCACCTTCTAACACTTCTTTAACCATTCTAGTTTTATATTGGCGATCAGTTAGCTGACCACTAGTAACTTTATCGAAGACAGGTAACGTTGATGGAATATCGTCGTATCCATATATACGTGCAACTTCTTCAATTAAATCTTCTTTAATTGTAATATCTTTACGACGTGATGGTACTAGCACTGTAATAACATCATCATTTATTTCTGTATCAAACCCTAGTTGATTAAAAATAGTAACAATATCATTTTGTGACAAATCAAATCCAATAGTGCGATTAATTTTATCAGCAGTGATGTCGATTGGTGTAATAAATGCACCAAGTTCTCCTGAAGACACTCTATCTTTTAGCACTTTTCCGTTTGCATAAGTTTGTAATAAATAACATGCACGGTCGACTGCTTCATCTACAAATTCAGTAGCTATTCCTTTTTCAAAACGACTAGATGATTCACTGCGTAAATTTAAACGTCTTGATGTATGACGAATTGAAACTGGATCAAAAATAGCACCTTCAATCACTATATTTGATGTTTGTTCTTTAACTTCTGAAAAATCGCCACCCATAACACCAGCTAATGCAATTGGAGTTTGTCCATTAGTAATGACAATATCGCTCGTTAATAATTCACGTTCTGTATCATCTAATGTTGTCATTTTTTCGCCTTCATTAGCTTGACGAACAACAATTTGTTGTGAACCAATCGCATCTTGATCAAACATGTGCAATGGTTGACCGTATTCTAATAACACATAATTTGAAATGTCAACAACATTATTAATAGGACGTATACCCGCTTTTATTAAGCGTGCTTGCATCCAAATTGGCGAGGGTTCAATTGTCACGTCGTGAACAACACGTGCACTATAATATGGTACTTTATCTTCATTTTCAATTGTCACAGTCAGTTCATCATTTGCAGATAAATCAAGCTCATTTGATGTTGTCTCTGGCTTAGTCATTTTTGTATTATATAATGCTGCAACTTCATAAGCAGTACCTATCATACTTAAAGCATCTGCACGATTCGGCGTTAAATCAAATTCCATTACTTGATCATCTAAATATAAAGCTTGTAAGGCATCTGTTCCTGGAACTTGGGCTTCACTAAATACATAAATGCCTGATTCAAAACTTTTCGGTATATAGTTACTTGAAATACCAATTTCTTGTAACGAACAAATCATACCTTCTGAACGTTCACCGCGTAATTTGGCACGCTTAATTTTAATACCACCAGGCAATCTGCCACCTACTTTAGCAACAATGACATATTGTCCTGCATCAACGTTCGGTGCACCACAAACGATTTGTACAGGTTCGTCTTCTCCGATATCAACTTGGCAAACATTTAATTTATCAGCATCAGGATGTTTCTCTTTTGACTTAACGAAGCCGACAACTAAATTTTTGATATCTTTTGTGTAGTCAATTAAATCATCCACTTCAATACCTGTGCGCGTAATACGTTCTGCCAAATTACTTACAGAATCATCGATTGTTACATATTCTTTCAACCATTCATTTGATATCAACATTACATGTCACCTCTATCTTCTACCGCTTTAAATTGATCTAAAAATCTCACATCATTAGTATAGAAATGACGAATATCTTCTATACCATATTTCAACATTGCAATACGGTCTGGTCCCATACCAAATGCAAATCCAGAGTACTCTGAAGAATCAAAACCAGCCATTTCTAATACATTAGGATGTACCATTCCAGCACCTAAAATTTCAATCCATCCTGTGTGTTTACACACATTACAACCTTTTCCTTTACATTTAAAACATGACACATCAACTTCTACAGAAGGTTCAGTGAATGGGAAGTAACTTGGACGTAAACGAATTTCACGATCAGCACCAAATAATTTCTTAGCTAACAATTCTAAAGTACCTTTCAAATCACTCATTTTAACGTTTTTATCAACAACTAATCCTTCGATTTGTGTAAATTGATGACTATGTGTCGCATCATCAGAGTCACGACGATACACTTTACCAGGGCAAATAATTTTAACTGGACCTTGACCATGACGTGATTCCATCGTACGTGCCTGCACTGGTGATGTATGCGTACGTAATAAAATTTCATCCGTAATATAGAAACTATCTTGCATATCACGTGCAGGGTGTGATTTAGGTAAATTCAGCATTTCGAAGTTATAATGATCTTGTTCAACTTCATATCCATTCACAATTTCATAACCTAAACCTAAGAATAAGTCTTCAATTTCTTCTATTGTACGTGTTAATGGATGCTTTGAACCGATTTCAATATGACGACCTGGTAATGATACATCAATTGTTTCTTCAGCCAATTGCTTATTTAATTTTTCTTTAACTAACATCTGTTGTCTTTCATCTAATTCATTTTGAATTGTTTGACGCAATTCATTCACTTTTTGACCAAACGCAGGTTTATCTTCATTCGGCAAATCCTTCATCAATTTCATTAGTCCGCTAACTGACCCTTTTTTACCTAAGTATTTCACTTTAACTTCTTGCAGTGCACGTTCATCATTTGCTTCATTAATATCTACAAGCGCTTGTTGTTTTAACTCTGACATTGTTTGTTGTTCAGACATATGTCACTGACCTCCCTATTCGAACTATTCATTTTCTATTTATCATATTTGTTGTTTAACTAAAAAAAGACTTTCATCCTCTTAAAAAATAAGGGACGAAAGTCATTTCCGTGGTACCACCCAAATTTATGCCTAAGCATACACTTGTTTAATATTGATAACGGATTGTCTTTCCGACTTAAATCTCTTTAAGTAACCAAAAAGGTGAAAAGACTTTAAATAATTGGAATAACTTGCAGTCACGATTATTCTCCCTAAAACAATTATTTATATAAATGTCCATGCCTTTTTATTGGTTTATATTCAATTGTGTATGCATTCACGTAGAAATGTTCTGTTAAACAATTAATTATAATTATATCGGAAAACTTTCAACACGGTCAACCTTTCAAATGATAAAGTAAAATACTACCTGCAATCGCTACATTTAAACTTTCAGCTTTACCATAAATAGGTATGATTAAATTTTGTGTAGTATGTGCTAATAATTCAGGATTAACACCTTCTCCCTCATTACCTAATAGTAATGCAAAAGAATCACTTGAAGTAACTTCTTTGTATGCCACTGCGTTTTCAAGTGCTGTACCATAAACAGGACCATTAAATTGAGTAATAAACGTATCGAGATCTTGTGTCATAACTGGCAAATGGAAAACACTACCTTGACTCGCTCGCAACACTTTATCTTGATAAGGATCTGTCGTACCCTTCTCCATTATTACAGCATCCATTCCAGCAGCATCCGCAGTTCTAATTAATGTGCCTAAATTTCCAGGATCTTGAACACGATCGATGAGCAATACTTGTTGTGCTTTAGAAATATCATAATGCGGCTTCTCAATGATTGCGAAAAACCCTTGTGGTGTCACTGTACCTGATAAAGATTCAGCAACTTTCATGTTTATTTCAAAAACTTCTTGCGCGTATGCGATAATTTGCTGATCTAATCTTGCCGGTTCAATTGCAAATAATTGTGTAATTACAATTCCACTTTGATAAGCTTCTTCAATTAAATGCACACCTTCAATTAAAGCTAATCCAGTTTTATCCCTCTCACGTTTCTTTTTTAGCTTGTTCGCTTGTTTAATTCTATTATTTTGTGCAGAAGTAATTTGTTCCATTGATAGCTCCTCGCTTTATTTTTAAAAATAAAAATATTAATCATTAATAAGATGAAAACATTTGATTGTATAGTTAATATTAATTAATCGCTTTTATCACTCATAATATTTCAAATTGTATAAATTTCTTTTATCGATACTACTACTATAAATCATACGCCCCAAAATATCATTATTAATTCTTTTCTTCTTCAAAATAAATCAAAATGATATAATTGATGATTATTTTCAAAGCACATTCAAATCAAACTATGTTTTAGCAATTTGTTGTTAGCATGTTTGTGTTCATTAAAAAAACGACCATCATCGGTATCATGTATGGTCGTTACAAAAGCTAACAATACCAATTGTCATAACAAGTACTGCAACCTCTTTAAATTCAATTATTTCATGTAACTATAGCCTATATCATATGTAATTACTTTGTTATTTATAATCGGGCTACTTTCATCTTCATTTTTACTTCTAACATGTTTATGCGCTGCTTTAAAGACATCAGATTTTAACCAATCCGTAAAAGCTTGCTTTGATTTCCAAACTGTTAAAATTTTCACTTCATCAAAATCTTCTTGTTCTAAAGTTTGTGTAACAAACATGCCATCAAAGCCTTCTAATGTTTCAATCCCATGTCTCGTGTAAAATCGTTCTATAATATCTTTTGCTGTTCCTTTTGTTAACGTCAGCCTATTTTCTGCCATAAATTTCATAATTATCCTCTTTTCTGTTTAACTTACCTTAATTATTTTTGCGACAACAACAATTCTTTTCGTCGTTTCACTATATGCATCTTCGCACGTTGATAAAGTCATTATTCTATCTTTTACCGTTACATTAACATCTGAATTAATTACAGATTTACGTTTTGTCTCATCTAAAAATTGTTGATAATCTTGATCATTTTCAAAATCTGTACGTATGTAATTATCTTTAGTAGTAGTTTTATATGCACTAAATACTTGCAATTGATATTTACCATATTTATTGTCAAATTCAATTATCTTGTGTTTTTCATAAAACGATTGCTTTAAATAATCTTCTAACACATCAAACATCGTATTATCACCGACATGGTGCCCGTATAAAATAGTATTATGATTTAAATTCTTCAATTCATTTCTAAAATCCATAAAAATACTACCTTTACGTCGATGTTCTCGCTCAAAATCTAAATTTAAATAATCGTGATTTGTCTTACCTTGTAGTACTGGATAATTTAATGATGTTCCTGATAATTTTATCCATCCAACAATGTCTTTATTTATTTTTTCAAGTGATTCAAATTGTGGTCTCACATGTTCTTGATGTTTGCTCATCAGCATTTGAAATTTTTGTTGTAATTTCTCATAATTTGCGCGTTCTTGCTTGTCTTCAATATATGTTTGAACAATTTTGTAACCAAAAATGATAATAATTACAACCAATAAAATTTGTACAATAGTTAAAAATCGCTTCATTCTCATAAAAATCCTCTTTTATTAACGACGTTTCTTCAGTCATCACTAAACCAGTTGTTGTACCGTTTTAGATTCGATTTCGTTGACTTTGACAAATTAAGTAAATTAGCATTGGACCACCGACAATCATTAAAATAGCATTGGCTGGAATTTCTAAAGGAGGCTGTATCACTCGTCCTAATAAATCAGCCACTAACAATAGCCATGCACCAATAACTGTAGAAAACGGAATAAGTACTCTGTAATTGCCCCCAACTAGCTTTCTAACCACATGTGGCACAATAATACCTAAAAAGGCTAGTTGTCCAACAATCGCAACAGTTGCACTTGCTAAAAATACTGCTAATAAACCTGTTAACCATCTGTAACGATCAATATTAAAACCGATACTTCGCGCTTGTATGTCGTCTAAATTTAGTAAATTCAATTTAGGGGACAATAGTAATGTTAATATTAATCCCAATAATGCTGATACTGCTAATATGTATACGTCGCTCCATATTTTCATTGTTAAGCCTTGAGGAATTTTCATTAAAGGGTTTTGAGTTAAAATTTCTAAAACACCATTTAATAATACGAATAACGCAACACCTACTAATATCATACTTACAGCATTGAATCTAAATTTAGAATGCAACAATATAATTATTAAAAATGGTATTAAACCTCCAATAAAACTTAATAATGGTAAGTAAAAGTACAATTGTGGAATAAACAACATACAAAGTGCTCTCATTATAAGTGCACCTGAGGAAACGCCAATGATATTCGCCTCTGCCAAAGGATTTTGTAGTGCTGCTTGTAATAATGCTCCAGAAACTGCTAACATTGCGCCAACCATCAATGCAATTAATATACGTGGCAATCGCAAATCAATGATTGAATCCACTGCTTCATTGCTACCAGTTGTAAATTTTGTAAATAGGTCATTAAATGACAATTTAATTGTACCGGTTACAAACGAAATATAAGCAGTTGCGATTAAAATGACTAACAAACATAAAAATAGTAGTTTCTTTTTATTTTTTATCATCATATCAACTCACTATTTTTTATCCTTATAAAATAAATCATATAATTGAGTCATTGCCTTATCAGCATCAACATTTGCTGTAATACCGAATGGCACTTCCTCTAAGTCATAAACATGATTATTTTTCACAGCTTTAAAATGTTTCCAAATATCATTTTGTTTAAATTCTTTTTGAAACATTTTCTTAACTTCTTCAGGCATTCCGTGTGGTAATCGTAAAATAATATCTGGATTGATATTCAACAAATTTTCAGTATTAGACGAAATATATTGACGATCTTTCACTTTAATAACATTTTCTCCACCTGCTATTTTAACTAAATCACCAATATATGATTTATCAGTTGCTACTAAATAGCTACCCGGTACACCCATTAATATTAATACTTTGGGATGTTTCTTTTGTTTAGCTGCTTTATTTTCAATTTTTTGCTTTACAGAATTTAAATGGTCATTTAATTCTTTTGCTTGTGCTTTACGATTAAATTGATCACCTAATTGTGTAATCGACTTTTGCATCCCTTTTAAACTATCAAAATCATAAAAGTAGCCTTTCATATTTAATTGTTTGTAAAATGGTTGCATTTCATCTTTAATCGTTGACACACTCAAAACATGTGTTGGTTTTAACTTTTTAACAGCTTCAACATTCGGCTCCATTGGTTGACCAATTTCCGGTACATCTTTATAACGATTAGGCAATGTCTTATATGACGTGGGTTTGCCGACAATTGGTAAATCCAATTTGTCCAATGTCATTGTCAATGCAACAGTTGTTGGTACGATTCTGAATTCGCCGGATTTAGTTGATTCTTGAGAACTGGAAGATTGACAGCTGGTTAAGATAACGACGCTTATCACTAAAATGGTTAAATACTTTATGATTCTCAAACTTGGTTACCTCTCTTTCTGCTGTATAAATGTGCCGAAATAAGTAAAATAGTTGCTAACACAATGCCAGCTGCAAATAACATATATTGCTTTTTATGATTTGGTTCATCAAGTTCTTTAATATCACTAGATAATTGACTACTATTCTTGCTATCATCATCTCTATTAAAAGCTGGTAACGCTTTTTCTTTTTCAACTACTTTTTTCTTTTCCTTTTTTGATTTTTCATCTTTATGTTTCGGTTGCTCTTTGTGATTATTTTCAACCTTTTTTATTGTTGGAGGGCTATTTTCAACTTTTAATGTACCTGATGCTTTAGGTCGCTCATTTTCAATCTTTTTATTACTGTCTTGTTGCACTTTATCTTTTTGTACAGGAATATCATTTAATCCTTTTTCAGTAAAAAGGCTAGTACGTCTTTCCTTAGTATCTGATTTTTGACTATCTTTTTTGTCATCAATATCTTTTTTAAGCTGATCTTGATTATTTTCTTGATTTTGATGTTTTGAAGGCACTTCTTTTGCATCATCATGTTGTACTTTTTTCTCTTTAAAATGAATAGAATACACCATTTCTTTGTTATCTAGATTTTTCTTTTCAGCCAACGTTTTAACATGCATATTGATTTTATCCATATGCTGTTCAATTAAAATTCTTACTATTGTGTCATCCTTTTCATCTTTTATAACAAAAGGAAATTCTTCATTTTTGTCATTTTGAAAAACAAGTTGTTCTTTATCTATTTGACCTTTTAGCTTTACTTGCAAGTAAATTTTACCAGTCATATCTGAAATCAATTGCGCCTTTTCGTCAACTAGTTGTTGTTCCTCAGTTACATTTTTATTTTCTTGATTAAAAATTAGTAACTCTAACGCTTTATTCTCTTTTATCTTTTCATCAAAAATTGATGTAGTTAATTCTGTTTTATCTTTTGCTTCAGGTTGATTAAATTTGGCTGATGGATATTTTATCTCATCAGCCAACACGCTACCAATCATTGTTGTATATGTAAGTATACCTAAGCTAATAATAGCTATAATAGATTTTGTAGCAATTTGTTTAACATTTCTCATTATTCCACATTGCCTTTAGATTTTTTTCTAACAAACAATGTGATTGCGATTAATAATGCTAAGGATGCAACTGGTATTGCATATATATATGCAGGTGTACCAGCATTTGTTTGTGGATTTTCTACTTTGTCTTTATTCGAACTATTAGATTCACTTTGACCAGTAGTCGTTCCATCAGATCCTTTGTCACTACCTGAAGCAGAATTTTTATCATCTTTACCTGGTGCATTAGCACCTGCTACATCAGTTGGTCCATTAAATTTATATGTAATGTTGTAATGATGGTCATATTTGAATGGCTTTCCATTTACTTTTTCATCGATATAAACGTCAATTTTTCCATCTATTTTACCGTTCAACTTACTTACTTCAAATTCAGAAGTGCGTTCATCTTTGGCAGTGTTTTTACTAATAATATTTTCTTTATGTCCTTCGATACTCATTCCAGTAATCCAATGACTGTGGTTGACAGTTATTTGAACATACAATTTACCATTTTTCTTAATGTACTTTGCCGGTTTATTAAAATAGTCATTAGCAATTGACGTGTCATTGGTATTGTATTTGTAAACCTCATAATTCAAAGTACCGCTATCTGCGGCATTTGCAGAATTACTGAATGTCGCGATGATGATAATTAACGCTAAAATCGTTGTATTAAAAACTTTTAAAATATTTTTCAAAACATAATCCTCCTTTTTATGATTGCTTTTAAGTCTTTAGTAAAATCATAAATAATAATGATTATCATTGTCAATATTTATTTTATAATCAATTTATTATTGTTATACGAAAATAGATGTGCTAGTATAATTGATAACCATTATCAATTGCAATGGTTAATCATCTCATATAACAACACATAATTTGTATCCTTAGGAGGAAAACAACATGACAAAACATTATTTAAACAGTAAGTATCAATCAGAACAACGTTCATCAGCTATGAAAAAGATTACAATGGGTACAGCATCTATCATTTTAGGTTCCCTTGTATACATAGGCGCAGACAGCCAACAAGTCAATGCGGCAACAGAAGCTACGAACGCAACTAATAATCAAAGCACACAAGTTTCTCAAGCAACATCACAACCAATTAATTTCCAAGTGCAAAAAGATGGCTCTTCAGAGAAGTCACACATGGATGACTATATGCAACACCCTGGTAAAGTAATTAAACAAAATAATAAATATTATTTCCAAACCGTGTTAAACAATGCATCATTCTGGAAAGAATACAAATTTTACAATGCAAACAATCAAGAATTAGCAACAACTGTTGTTAACGATAATAAAAAAGCGGATACTAGAACAATCAATGTTGCAGTTGAACCTGGATATAAGAGCTTAACTACTAAAGTACATATTGTCGTGCCACAAATTAATTACAATCATAGATATACTACGCATTTGGAATTTGAAAAAGCAATTCCTACATTAGCTGACGCAGCAAAACCAAACAATGTTAAACCGGTTCAACCAAAACCAGCTCAACCTAAAACACCTACTGAGCAAACTAAACCAGTTCAACCTAAAGTTGAAAAAGTTAAACCTACTGTAACTACAACAAGCAAAGTTGAAGACAATCACTCTACTAAAGTTGTAAGTACTGACACAACAAAAGATCAAACTAAAACACAAACTGCTCATACAGTTAAAACAGCACAAACTGCTCAAGAACAAAATAAAGTTCAAACACCTGTTAAAGATGTTGCAACAGCGAAATCTGAAAGCAACAATCAAGCTGTAAGTGATAATAAATCACAACAAACTAACAAAGTTACAAAACATAACGAAACGCCTAAACAAGCATCTAAAGCTAAAGAATTACCAAAAACTGGTTTAACTTCAGTTGATAACTTTATTAGCACAGTTGCCTTCGCAACACTTGCCCTTTTAGGTTCATTATCTTTATTACTTTTCAAAAGAAAAGAATCTAAATAAATCATCGTCACACTCATAACTTAATATATTTTTTATTTTAAATTTTATTTAACCTATGTCATAGATATTTCATAATCTATAACATAGGTTATTTTTTTATAAAATAACGTTGCAATTAACTAACATTTCAATGTACAATACAAGTAATCAATTGATAATGATTATCAGTTGATAATATACAATTAGGAGTTGTTTCTACAACATGAACAAACAGCAAAAAGAATTTAAATCATTTTATTCAATTAGAAAGTCATCACTAGGCGTTGCATCTGTAGCAATTAGTACACTTTTATTATTAATGTCAAATGGCGAAGCACAAGCAGCAGCTGAAGAAACAGGTGGTACAAATACAGAAGCACAACCAAAAACTGAAGCAGTTGCAAGTCCAACAACAACATCTGAAAAAGCTCCAGAAACTAAACCAGTAGCTAATGCTGTCTCAGTATCTAATAAAGAAGTTGAGGCCCCTACTTCTGAAACAAAAGAAGCTAAAGAAGTTAAAGAAGTTAAAGCCCCTAAGGAAACAAAAGAAGTTAAACCAGCAGCAAAAGCCACTAACAATACATATCCTATTTTGAATCAGGAACTTAGAGAAGCGATTAAAAACCCTGCAATAAAAGACAAAGATCATAGCGCACCAAACTCTCGTCCAATTGATTTTGAAATGAAAAAGAAAGATGGAACTCAACAGTTTTATCATTATGCAAGTTCTGTTAAACCTGCTAGAGTTATTTTCACTGATTCAAAACCAGAAATTGAATTAGGATTACAATCAGGTCAATTTTGGAGAAAATTTGAAGTTTATGAAGGTGACAAAAAGTTGCCAATTAAATTAGTATCATACGATACTGTTAAAGATTATGCTTACATTCGCTTCTCTGTATCAAACGGAACAAAAGCTGTTAAAATTGTTAGTTCAACACACTTCAATAACAAAGAAGAAAAATACGATTACACATTAATGGAATTCGCACAACCAATTTATAACAGTGCAGATAAATTCAAAACTGAAGAAGATTATAAAGCTGAAAAATTATTAGCGCCATATAAAAAAGCGAAAACACTAGAAAGACAAGTTTATGAATTAAATAAAATTCAAGATAAACTTCCTGAAAAATTAAAGGCTGAGTACAAGAAGAAATTAGAGGATACAAAGAAAGCTTTAGATGAGCAAGTGAAATCAGCTATTACTGAATTCCAAAATGTACAACCAACAAATGAAAAAATGACTGATTTACAAGATACAAAATATGTTGTTTATGAAAGTGTTGAGAATAACGAATCTATGATGGATACTTTTGTTAAACACCCTATTAAAACAGGTATGCTTAACGGCAAAAAATATATGGTCATGGAAACTACTAATGACGATTACTGGAAAGATTTCATGGTTGAAGGTCAACGTGTTAGAACTATAAGCAAAGATGCTAAAAATAATACTAGAACAATTATTTTCCCATATGTTGAAGGTAAAACTCTATATGATGCTATCGTTAAAGTTCACGTAAAAACGATTGATTATGATGGACAATACCATGTCAGAATCGTTGATAAAGAAGCATTTACAAAAGCCAATACCGATAAATCTAACAAAAAAGAACAACAAGATAACTCAGCTAAGAAGGAAGCTACTCCAGCTACGCCTAGCAAACCAACACCATCACCTGTTGAAAAAGAATCACAAAAACAAGACAGCCAAAAAGATGACAATAAACAATTACCAAGTGTTGAAAAAGAAAATGACGCATCTAGTGAGTCAGGTAAAGACAAAACGCCTGCTACAAAACCAACTAAAGGTGAAGTAGAATCAAGTAGTACAACTCCAACTAAGGTAGTATCTACGACTCAAAATGTTGCAAAACCAACAACTGCTTCATCAAAAACAACAAAAGATGTTGTTCAAACTTCAGCAGGTTCTAGCGAAGCAAAAGATAGTGCTCCATTACAAAAAGCAAACATTAAAAACACAAATGATGGACACACTCAAAGCCAAAACAATAAAAATACACAAGAAAATAAAGCAAAATCATTACCACAAACTGGTGAAGAATCAAATAAAGATATGACATTACCATTAATGGCATTATTAGCTTTAAGTAGCATCGTTGCATTCGTATTACCTAGAAAACGTAAAAACTAATAAATCGTCTTTATATTTAATTATTAAATTAACAAATTTTAATTGGCGGATGAGGTATCCAGTTACCTCGTTCGCCAATTATTTTTCGCAATATAAAAAGTCCCACTTAAAACAATCATTTTAAGCGGGACTTTTTATATTGAGTAACTAAAATTATTTAGCTGCTACTTCTTCGCCATTGTAAGAACCACAGTTTTTACATACACGGTGTGATAATTTGTATTCGCCACAGTTTGGGCATTCAGTCATACCTGGTACTGAAATTTTGAAATGCGTACGACGTTTGTTTTTTCTAGTTTTAGAAGTTCTTCTTTTTGGTACTGCCATGATATATCCTCCTTAGATTATAAACGAAAAATACTAAATGTTAGTTTAATTAACAACATTATATCATTAATTAAACTACTTATTGCTCTTTATCATATAATTGTTGTAATTTTTGAAGCCTTGGATCAACTTGTCGTGATTCTGAATCATCTTGTTCTTGCTGTTTAGCAAGCTCATCTAATTGATCCTCATCGATTACTTCCCAACCATTACCTACTGTCAACATTTGGTCACTTTGCTCTGAATAAGCTCTCATTGGTTTCTCAATAATAACTATATCCTCGACAATATCCTGAAGATTAACCATACCATCTTTAATAATGTGATAGTGTTCATCTACATCATCTTGATCATCGTTATACTGATTGTACCCTTCTAAATCAAATACTTCTGTAGTAGTTACATCTAGTGGGACTTTTACTGGTACAAGAGTACGTGCACAAGGCATTGTATACGTTCCAGTAATGTGAATATCCGCAACGACTTCTGTTGACTTAATGGTTAACTGACCTTGGATTGTAATTGGAGATAAATCAATTAAATCTAATGATTCTTTTAAATTGTCAAAACTCACCGTTTGATCAAATTCAAATGGCTTACCTTGATATTTCCTTAATTGCGTAATTGACCATTTCATATGGCTTCACCTCTAACAAGCACAAAATTTATTTTAACTTTCTAAGAACAAGTTGTCAAGATTTTTTCTTAACATATCATGTTCTGTTACAATATTAATAATGAATACCGAAAGGACGAATTGCAAATGAAAAGCGTTGGCTTAATCACAGAATATAATCCCTTTCATAATGGGCATCAATATCATATTAATCAATCTAAAAAACTTACAAATGCTGACGTTACTATTGCAATAATGAGTGGTAACTTTGTCATGCGTGGCGAACCAGCAATCTATAATAAGTTTACTCGTGCAAAAATGGCATTATCAACAGCTGATTTAGTTATCGAACTACCAGCAACTGCCAGTTTATCATCTGGCGATCATTTTGCCGAACTAGCAGTTAAAGTCGCAGATTATATGAGTGTCGATACAATTGCATTTGGTAGTGAAAATAATGATATCAAAACATTAAAGCAATTAGCACACAGCATTAATGAAATTGAACAATCTGAATCCTTTTCACAAAAAGTAAAAGAAGGTAAAAGCTACCCTCGTATCATTAGCGAATTATTAGAGCATCATGAAGCACTAGCAAGTCCTAACAACATACTTGGTATTAGTTACCTGAAAGCAATTGCTAAAAATGCTAAAAACATCAATGCAATTTCTATCAAACGAGAAAATGCTCAACATCATGATTCATTAATTCAACACCATCAGTTTGCAAGTGGTACATCTATTAGAACATCAATCATTAGTCAAGATGATCATTGGCATCATGTGGTACCTAAAGATATTCAACACTTGTACGTAACACCTCATATAACATTAAATCAAATATTTCCATATTTGAAATATCAAATCATAGCTATGACTACAGATTCATTAAAAAATATTTATACTGTTACTGAAGGTTTTGAAAATCGTTTGAAATCTAACATTTATGAAGCAACTGATTTTCATCATTTTGTAAAATTACTAAAAACAAAGCGTTATACATATACGCATATCCAAAGACTGTTAATGAATGTATTATTAAACATTAAACCTACAGATGTTACGAGTAACATTCACGCAGTTAAAGTATTAGCGATGAACGACCGTGGCAGACAATATTTAAAGCATTTAAAAACAGCGTTCCCAGAAAGACAATATATAACCAATATTAACAAAAGCAATGCACATTACTTCACAAATGAAATCAAAGCAACACACATATACAATGCAATAAGCGGGCAACAACAAACAGATTTCAACACGCCTGTCATACAGCAATATCGTTAACAAATGAAAACAGTATTTTAGGATTGTAAACCATGATAAACCTAAAATACTGTTATTTTTATTACTTAAATTTCTTCTTCAATGCCTTTTCAACATAAGGTGGAACGAATTCAGAAATATCTGCTCGATAAGCTGCAACTTCTTTAACAATACTTGAACTTATAAATGAATAATTAGTACTAGACATCATATATAACGTTTCAATTTCATTGTTCAACTTTTTATTCATTGAAGTTAAGCGTAATTCATATTCAAAATCACTGACTGCTCTTAAACCACGTATGATTGTTTTAGCTCCTACTTGTTCACAATAATCGACTAGTAAACCACTAAATTGATGAACCTTGACATTAGGTAAATGTTTAACAGATTGTTCAATTAAATCCATACGCTCTTCTAAACTAAACGTACCTTCTTTTTTACTATTTTTAAGAACACAGACATGAATTTCATCAAATCTATCTGTACTTCTCTCAATAATGTCTAAATGACCATAAGTAATGGGGTCAAAACTACCCGGAATGACCGCTATTGTATGTTCCATGCTATTCTCCCTTTTCTAATAACAATGTGTCTGTCAACCCATAATGGTAACGTTTAATCATATTAAACGGTTGATAATCTATTTCTTCATGATTGCTAAATTCACAAACGATGATACCATTTTCTTTCAATAAATTAAACTCTGAAATTAGTTTTAAAGCTTTATCAATGAGACCTTTATTATAAGGTGGATCTAAGAAAATGACATCAAATTGAATATCACGTTTTGACAATGCTTTTAAAGCTCTATCTGCATTATTTTTATAAACTTCAGATTGTGCCTCTAAATCCAAATTCGCAAGATTTGATTTAATAACTTTTACAGCTTTAAAATTTTGATCAACAAAGATTACCTTATCCATACCTCGAGAGAGTGCTTCTATTCCAAGCGCCCCGCTTCCTGCAAATAAATCTAAACCTATACCTGACACATCATATAAACTATTAAAGATACCTTCTTTAACTTTATCCATAGTTGGTCTCGTATTACGGCCTTCCATACTTTCTAAAGCTTTACTTTTATGTTTACCTGCAATGACGCGCATGTTGTTCACACTTCCAATTCATTTAGTTATTTAATATAATTTATTGAGAAAAAGGAGAATGATAAACCAATGAAACAAACATTTATTACACTTGGTGAAGGTCTAACAGATTTGTTCGAATTCATGACGATGATTGAATATAACCATCAACGTATTGATAAAATTATCTATTTTCATTCACCACAAGCTGAAAATAAAAAGTCATCTGTAGCAATCATTATGAACCCTACAACTGGCAATCATTTCCAAGCATTTTATATCATGATAAACGCTATTAAATATCCATATCCAGATTCAAATAAAAAGTTTCAAATGATAAATGATTGTGCTGAAAAATTCGACATACCAATTTTAGGTATCGATGTACAGCCCCCTCAAGCATTTCATGATTTATCGTTATATTATAATTATTTAATTAGTGTGTTAAGGCTCCAAAAATGGATACCAGAACTTCAATAATATTAATTATATATTTCGTGTTTCTCTTTTTCGTAAGTTTTCTTTAAGTATTTATATGGTGAGCCATCAATGTGTCTAACGTATTTAAGTTGCATTAGTTTATGTACAATTTGATCAACATCTTGCTCATTCACATACATAATTACAAATTTACGATCTCTATTTGAATGAACGATATGTCCATATTTTCGGATTTGTCGTTCATGTTTCATATGTTTTAAATAAACTACAATACTAGTTCTTGGGATTAAATTCATTTAAACCTCACTCCATTTATTTTCAGCATTAATCATATCATGTCTTTATTAATTTTAAAATATTAAGCTACCTTAATTATGTCTTATGTAATTGCTCGATAAATGTATTTAGATTATATTAAACATCATTATATTAATTCAATTCTCAAGAGCATCACTATATGATTAACCACACATTTCGCTGTAGTCAGAACTATGAATTTGTTAAGCTATAAAAGTAAACGAGGAGGAATTTTTTATGAAAAAAGTAAACAGAAACATTTTAAATGCGGTACTAGTCGGTGCTGGATTTTTAAGTAGTCTATTAATGATCAATAAAAATAAAGTGATTACTAAAAAGCAAACCATCCCTGCTTTTTTCAAAGGCAATGCACCATATATATTTGCGCATCGCGGTGGTATGGCTTTAAGACCAGAGCAAACGCAACTTGCATTTGACTATGCTAAACAATTAGGCGTTGATGGCTTTGAAACAGATGTGAGACTCACAAAAGATCAACAGCTTATCGTTTTTCATGACGCAACTGTTGATAGAACGACGAACGGCTCTGGAAAAGTTAGTGCCCATACATTAGCAGAATTAAAGAAATTAGACGCAGCTTATCACTTCAAAGATATCAATGGACTAACACCATATCGTGGTCATGCACACACAGCTATACTAACCTTCGATGAGTTGCTGAAGCAATATCCTGATATGTATATAAACGTAGACTTAAAAGATGCTCCTGAATCCTATGAAGGCTCAATCGCACCACAAATTATGTTTGATACAATTGCAGAAAATCAAGCATTTGACCGCGTTCTTGTGACAAGTTTTTATAAAGAACAAATCGTTCGTTTTAATAAAATTGCACAAGGATCCGTCGCAATTGGTGCTAGCCAACAGGAAGTTACAGAAGCATTTTTAAAATATCATTTATTAGGTGGTAGGTACTACCAACCATTAGCACAAACGTTCCAAATGCCTACTCATTTTAAAGGCATTGATTTGACTTCATCTCGTTTTATCAAATGGTTAAATGATATGAATATCATTCCAGGCTATTATGGCGTAAATAGTATAAATCTGATGAATGATTTATACCAAAAAGGTGCACACACGATTGTGACAGATCGACCAGATTTAGCACAACAATTCAAACAAACAATCCCGAATAAATAAAAACATCGAGTCAGATGCTAGTTAGTGGTTTCAATAACCACCTTTTTCTGACTCGATGTTTTTTATAATGAACAATTACAGGATCCGCCCGTCGCACAACCACTATGTGATGTTTGAAAGAATGGATTACCTGTTTCTATTTTGACATGTTCTGAAACAGCGTACGCAATTTTCGTAACAACTTCATCTATTAAATGTTGAAGTGCCATTTCCCTAGCTTTGTAATGCATCACAACGTCAAGCATCTCATATGCTCTTTTGCGTTGTCTTGTCTCTAACATAACTTTCTTATAATCAGGATGATATTTCCCGAATCGCATTACTTCATCATATTTCTCTTTTGATTTTAAAAATGATTGATAAAGTAAATGTGCTTCGTCATTGTTTTCGAGCGCCTGTTTAGCTTGCTCAAATGATGCATAAATATCTGATGCAACTATCATATCAGCTAGTTCATCAATATCATCTAATATCGCTAGTGAAGCTTCATTAATCATAAATACCCCTCATTGTTATTTTTCTAAGAAAATTAGTGAATAATAATCTCTCATTACATCTCCACCCATCTCATCGTATTTTGAATTTAATAGACGAGATCGATGTATATCTGAATTCATCCAACTATGGATTAATGTTGGTACATCATTAAACGCATAACCAACATTTTGAGCAGTTGTTTTATAAGTAACGTGATTTTTATCTAATTGCCCTCTTAATGCGTCCTCTGTAAATTCAACACTATCAGAACCATTAGAGGTCGCTTCATATAAGTTATTAGATGCAATATGTGCTAAATCGCTATTGATTTTCAATGGTTTTAATCCTTTTAATTTTCTCATTTCATTCGTTACTTCATAAAGAGAAATTAATTGATTTGGATTTTGCTCAACTGGACGCTTATTATGCTCTTCTGACGTAGAATTAGAATTTAATTGATAAGGTTCAATATCTGCTAACATTTCTTTTGTTAAAAATCGTACACTTAGCACCTTTTTCGATTGTTGATCAGAATACACTTGTGCATATATGTCGCCATATTTAATCAGTGTTTGTGTTTTTAAATCTTCATCTGAAAGTTCAAATTCATATTTTTTACCATCAACTTTAAAGGACGGTTCTGGATTAATACTTGTATGATTAAAAATTTCTGCAGAATGTTGTCCTATTTTTAACGGACTAACATTGACTTTCTCACCTGTAGCATACACTGAAACGATTTCTTCACGTTTAGTTGAAACAATGTAATAACTGTTTTTGTCTTTAAACACATAATTTTTGTAACCATCTCTAAAAGGGTAGACACGATCTGCTTGTCCAAATTTAGAAGTAAGCACTTTAATATCTTTACCTACCCATGTACCAACACCTTCTTTAGGCTTTGGATTTTCAGCATGGTTATTTGATTTATTCACCTGTTCAGATCTATTTACTTTATTACCTTTATTCGGGTTCTCTAATACATCAAATTTTAATCTCGGTGAATAAAAAAGATATATTAAAAATCCAACTAAAAATAATACACCGACGACTCTTATAATTAACTTTTTCATCAATCAACCACCTAAAAAGTATTAATACTATTGTAAAAAACAACACATTAATTAGCAAATTTTCAACACTGACATAACTGTGTCGTTTCGATAAAACAAAATCATCTTCAGGCATAATTTTAACGTCATAAAGATTTTCCCTACACTCTATATCATAACCTATCTTTATGTTTTCAGGTTGAATTTCATTATTAAGATTAAAATATGTATAAAAAAATGGACAGTTAAGGTATCAAATGAATACCATCAACTGTCCGACTATTCTTCATCAAAAAACCTGATAAAACAAATTGCCTTATCAGATTAGTATCATTTGTATAAGCATATTAATGACCAAATGTTGCTTTAATCAGTGATGTCGTTTCTCCACCTGGATATAATACATATAATAATAAGTAAACTGCTACACCTGTAATTGCAGTACAGAACCATATAACTGAAGCGAATGGCCCGAATTTGCGGTGTACATTATATTTATCTTTAAATGCAGTAATAATTTGAACTAGGCCTAGAATACCACCAATTGTTGCTAAATTAATGTGGAAAAATAAGAAAATCGTATAATATTTCTTAATTGATGCTGGTCCGCCAAATGCTGTATTACCGATAAAAATCGTTCTACTTGCATAGATTAAGAAAAAAGTTAAAGCAAAAACAGCTGCAGCTAACATAACATTTTTGTGTTTATTTATTTCCCTTTTCCAAATAAGTCTCCAACCAATGGCAATTAAAATTGCACTAATGACAATACATGTCGTACTAATCGTTGGTAAAATTGGAACGCCCATATTTTTCATCCTAACTTAATTAATCTAGATCAAAGTAAGTAATGAAACAATCACAGCTAACACGAAAAAGATCACTAAATAATTTAGTGAATATATAAACATTTGTGTTGCCCATTTTGTTTGATCTGAATTTTTCTTAAATGTTGTTAAACCTAATGCAATCCATCCTAAATTTAATAATGTAGCTAACACTACGAATACGACACCTAAATTTATTAGTAATAAAGGTACTGGCAATAAAATAATCAACCAGATAAACATACTGACACGTGTACGTTTAAAGCCCTTAACTGATGGTAACATTGGAATATTTGCAAGTGCATATTCATCTTTACGTTTAATAGCTAAGGCATAAAAATGAATTGGTTGCCAACAAAATACAACTAAAAACAGCGCAATCGCTGTTAAACTAATTTGTCCTTCAATTGCAACCCATCCAATTAGTGGTGGTACTGCTCCAGGAAAACTCCCAATCACTGTGTTCCATGTTGTATGTCTTTTAGACCATATTGAGTAATAAGACACATAACCTACAATCCCCATAAGACCAAGTACGCCTGATGGTATATTCAATAAAAACAAACAAATTTCTCCAACTAACATCATACCAAAACTTAATAGTAATAAATTTTGATCTGTAATTCTATTATTTACAGTTGGTCTATTTTGTTTACTAGGCATAATACGATCAATATCTTGGTCGTAATAATTATTTAACGCACATGCGCCACCCATAATTAAAGTAGATCCAAATAGCATTAATAAAATTTGAGGTATTGATGATAAGAAGGAATGATTTGTCATTACAACTGCTAGCCATGCGCCCGCAAAAGCCGGAATTAAGTTACCTTGAACAAGTCCCATTTTAATTATCTGTTGCAATTCTTTGAAGTTAACTCTGCTAATATTTTGTGACAAAGTATGCTCTTTGCTCATAATCCCCCTCCTTAAATTTGTTCATATAAGATTATGATATCTTAGATTGCATAAAAAGACTAGGTTTAATAAAATTAAATTGTGACAAATTAACGACAAGAGAAAATGTCAATTTTGTGACACAAATAACATTTAATTTATTGCTATAATGTATATGTTAGAAAATTTTAATAAGTAGAATCATGCATCTAAAAGAGATTAATATTTAAGCTTCAAATTTGAGTAAACGTGGATTACATAATTATCCCAATAAAAAAATCATTACGATTAAGTTCTTTTTATGTCGTCCACATACAATACTTGTAAAATTAAATCATATTTCCTGCGTTGGATCCCATCTTTTCATATCCTACAATCAGGTCTATTTATAGTATCATCTCAAATCCGGCTATTAATTCTAATTCTCAGTGATGCGTTTTTTTATGATGGGGTGTATAAATTGTTTGGCAAAAAGAATTTAAAATGGTTAGGTGTCGTAGCAACGTTAATGATGACATTTGTACAACTTGGTGGAGCCTTAGTTACCAAAACCGGATCAGCTGATGGTTGTGGTTCTTCTTGGCCACTATGTCATGGTGCGTTGATTCCAGAATTCTTTCCTATTGATACGATTATTGAGTTAAGTCATAGAGCCGTTTCAGCTTTGTCTTTATTAATGGTCTTATGGTTAGTTATCACTGCATGGAAACATATAGGCTATATTAAAGAAATTAAACCTTTATCAATCATTAGTGTTGGATTCTTATTATTGCAAGCATTAATCGGAGCTGCTGCTGTTATTTGGCAACAAAACGATTACGTTTTAGCATTGCACTTTGGTATATCATTAATCAGTTTCTCATCTGTATTTTTAATAACATTGATTATTTTCTCTATAGATCAAAAATATGAAGCTGACGAATTATATATCAAAAAGCCATTAAGACGTTTAACATGGTTAATGGCAATCATCATTTATTGTGGTGTTTATACTGGTGCACTAGTGAGACATGCGGATGCAAGTTTAGCATATGGTGGTTGGCCATTGCCATTCCACGATCTTGTACCACATTCAGAACAAGATTGGGTTCAACTCACGCATCGTATCATGGCTTTTATAGTGTTTACGATTATTATGATTACTTATATTCACGCTGTTAAAAATTATCCAAATAACCGTACTGTTCATTATGGTTATACAGCTGCATTTATACTTGTTATATTACAAGTTATCACAGGTGCATTATCTATTATGACAAATGTTAACCTGATAATCGCACTTTTCCATGCATTATTTATCACTTATTTATTTGGTATGACAACATACTTTATCATGCTAATGTTACGATCAGTAAGAAGTGACAAGCAATAACAAAAAAGCAAACCGTAATTTTAATGGCACGCCCATTAAAATTACGGTTTTTTATATCAATATTTAAAATTAAACCTAAGCCATGTAAAAACGAGATTACACGTCAATTGTTGTGTAATCTCGTTTTATTTTAATCATTTTAGTCAGTTGCTTTTTCAATTTCGATTAATAAATCGCCTGTCGCTATTGTGTCACCATTATTTACAGTTACTTGTTTAATCACACCGTCAAATGGTGCTTGAATTGTTGTTTCCATTTTCATAGCTTCAGTAATTAGCAACGGCTGATTAGCTTTCACAGTTTCACCTACACTAACCTTGACTTCAGTTACTGAACCTGGCATTTGAGCACCGATATGACTTGGATTACTCTTATCTGCTTTTGGCTTAACGTTCGCATTTGTATGCACATTTTCATCTTTAATGTAAATACGTCTCGCTTGACCATTCATCGCATAGTAAATCGTTCTATTACCATTTTCATCTGGTTCACTAATCGTTTCTAGTTTAATAATTAATCGTTTACCTTTATCGATTTCGATTTCTACTGTTTCACCATTACGCATTCCAAAGAAGAATGTAGGCGTATCAAGTAACGATAAGTTTCCGTATTGATTTCTAGTTTGAATATATTGTTCATATACTTTTGGATATAGTACATAACTAATAATATCTTGCTCCGTAACAGGACCTTGTTGCTCTTCTTCAAGCAACTCACGGACTTTTTCAAAATCAACTGGCTCTAGATATTCACCTGGACGAGCTGTTAGTGCTTCTTGGCCTTTTAAAATAACCGCTTGTAAATCTTTATTAAAACCATTTACAGGTTGTCCTATTTCACCTTTGAAGAACGACACTACTGATTCTGGGAAATCTAATTTATAGCCATCTGTAATCACGGATTGTTCATCAAGATCATTTTGTACCATATAAAGTGCCATATCACCAACTACTTTAGACGATGGTGTTACTTTTACGATATCACCAAATAAGAAATTCACTCTGCGATACATATCTTTGACTTCATCAAATCTTTCGCCTAAACCTAAACTTTTAGCTTGTTGACTTAAATTCGAATACTGTCCACCAGGCATTTCATGTTGATAAATTTCAGTATTCGGTGATTTGATATCACTTTCAAAGTCTGAATAATAAGTACGTACAGTTGACCAATAATGACTAAGTGACTCCATACCTTCAATATCAGTTCTAAGGTGGCGTGGGAAGCCATTTAATGCATAATATAACGAATTGGCGCTTGGCTGACTTGTTAAACCACTCATTGAAGCAACAGCAGTATCAATGATATCGACACCAGCATCTATTGCTTGTTTGTATGTTAATAAACCATTACCACTTGTATCATGAGTGTGAAGATGAATTGGTAAATCTACAGCTGATTTTAACTCACCAATCAATTCGTAAGCGGCTTTAGGTTTTAATAAGCCTGCCATATCTTTAATCGCTAAAATATGGAAACCTTCACGTTCTAACTCTTTAGCTAGTTTGACATAATACTCTAAAGTATAAATGTTTGATCGCTCAGGATTTAAAATGTCACCTGTATAACAAATAGTACCTTCTGAGATTTTGCCCGCTTCTTGTACTGCTTCATTGGCAACTTTCATTTGATCTACCCAGTTTAATGAATCGAAAATTCTAAAGACATCTATGCCTGCTTTAGCACTTTCTTGTACGAATTTATGAATAACATTATCAGGATAGTTTTTATAACCAACTGCGTTTGAAGCACGTAACAACATTTGGAATAATACATTTGGAATAGCTTTACGTAGACGTTCAAGTCGTTCCCATGGGTTTTCCTTCAAGAAATTATATGCCACATCAAATGTAGCACCGCCCCACATTTCTAGTGAGAAACCATCTTTAAATACGTCCGCTGTTTTGGATGCGATATTAATCATATCCTTAGTTCTAACTCGTGTAGCTAATAATGATTGGTGTGCATCTCTAAAGGTTGTATCTGTTAGTAAGACATCATCCTGCTTTTTAACCCATTCAGCTACACCTTTTGGACCTACTTCATCAAGCAATTGTTTCGTACCACTAAATGAAGCGATTTTACTTGAAGATACAGTTGGAATTGATGCTAATTCATAGTCTGGTTTCGGACGTTTCTCAACATTTGGGAAACCATTAATTGTTACATTACCTATATATTCTAATGTTTTAGTACCTCTATCTAGAGACGGCTGAATGTCGAAAAGTTCTGGTGTTTCTTCAATAAATTTAGTTGTGTAATCACCACTTGTGAACTTTTTATTCTTCATTACATTAATTAAGAATGGAATATTAGTTTTAACACCACGAATACGCATTTCTCGTAATGAGCGTACCATTTTTTCTTCTGCTTGTTTAAATGATATCGCGTGTGTAGATAATTTTACGAGTAATGAATCATAATAAGGTGATATCTCAGCACCTTGGAAACCATCTCCAGCATCAAGACGTACACCAAAGCCCCCGCTTGAACGATAAGCAATGATTGTTCCAGTATCCGGCATGAAATCATTTAACGGATCTTCTGTTGTAATACGACATTGGATGGCATAGCCTAATGTTGTAATATCTTTTTGTTGCGGCATATTAATCTCTTCACCAAATAAATCGGCACCTGCTGCAACTAAAATTTGTGTCTTAACAATATCAATTCCTGTTACCATCTCTGTAATTGTATGCTCTACTTGTACACGAGGGTTAACTTCTATAAAGAAGAATTCGTCACCAGATACTAGAAATTCAACAGTACCTGCATTGACATATTTAATATTTTCCATCAATTGAATTGCAGCATCACAAATACGTTGACGTAATGTTGATGATAATCCAACTGATGGTGCAACTTCTACAACTTTTTGATGACGACGTTGTACTGAACAATCACGTTCAAATAAGTGTACGATATTTCCATGTTCGTCACCTATGACTTGTACTTCAATATGCTTTGGATTATCAATGTATCTTTCTATGTAAACTTCACTATTACCAAATGATTTTTCAGCTTCTGATTTTGCTCTATGGAAAGCATCTTCTAATTCACTTTCTTCACGAACGATTCTCATACCTTTACCGCCGCCACCACTTGTGGCTTTAATCATTAGCGGGAAACCAGCTTCTTCTGCAAATTCTTTTGCTAATTCATATGATTTAATTGGACCGTCTGTACCAGGAATAACTGGTAAATCTGCCTTGATAGCCGTTGTACGAGCTTTAACTTTATCTCCAAACATATCTAAATGTTCTAAATGAGGACCAATAAATTTAATTCCTTCTTCTGCACAACGACGCGCAAATTGTTCATTTTCACTTAAAAATCCATAGCCAGGATGAATCGCATCCACATTCGCTTGTTTTGCTACATCAATGATACGCTCAATATTTAAATAACTTTCAGCAGGACCTAAATCACTTCCAACTAAATAGGATTCATCTGCTTTATATCTATGTAATGAACTTTTGTCTTCATTCGAATAAATTGCAACTGTGCTGATGTCTAATTCTGCCGCCGCTCTGAATATACGAATTGCAATTTCTCCACGGTTAGCAACAAGTAACTTTTTTATTTGTTTCAATAGCGATACACTCCTCAAACTATTAGAATTTTCTAACTAATTAGATAATAAAATTTTATCTTAAAGCGCTCTGTTTTGCTATAGTTATGTTTCAAATTTTCAAAATTTAACATTCTTGAGACAATTAAAACCTCCGCTTCAGAAATAATAATTTCAAAAATGACTATGCAACAACAGGTAGTTCACGTTTTTGTTGTGAAACATTTTCGATTTCTACAACTCTAAAAAATTAAAAATAAAATTGCAAAACATCAACATTTATTATCAATAGCGATAACTTTATCTTATCATCATGATTCTAATTTCGCCACCACATTTAGTAATTTTTAGTCATAAAATTTAGTTATAATTATACGTTGTTTTGTTTATAAAATTTGATAATCATGAGTAATCTCGTAATATCAAAACAAAAAGGAAGTTAAGCGTTGTTTGGTTGCCTAACTTCCGTTATTGAACTCATCAGTCCAATTTGACAAAGAGTATATAAATAGCCAATGTTTAGCATTGCTTAATGACAGAAGTCATCTCGTACTAAATATTGGCTAGTATTTTTTTAATTAAATTGTCTTCTTATATCAACTTTTTGTTGTTGTTTCTTTCGTTGCTGGTCTACTTTGATTTGTTTACCTACAATCAGAAGTAAACCCATAGCAATACTTAAACTAATCATTGATGATCCACCAAAGCTGATAAATGGCAATGGCACACCAGTTAATGGAATTGTTGCCGAAATACCGCCAATGTTTACAAACGTTTGACTTCCAAAGTATGTGGCAATCCCAACACACACAAGTTTATAAAAATATGATGATGTTTTATTTGCAAACTGGAAGGCACGATATACAATAAAGAACTCTAAAGTAATAACTAGCAATCCTCCGATTAAACCTAATTCTTCGCAAATAATTGCAAAAATAAAATCTGTATGTGGTTCTGGTAAATAGCCCAATTTCATTGCACTATTTCCTAATCCTTTTCCAAATACGCCACCGTTACCTATCGCAAGCAATGAATTGGAAATATGGTATCCAGTTCCTGATTCGAATTGGAATGGATCTGTTAGCGTACTAAATCTGGCAGTTAAATAACTTGGTAACCAACCAGCCATTAATGCAATGACAAATACTACTAAGAATCCTAGCACTGCTGGTATACCAAATCTTAGGACTTTGTTTACCCCAATTCCTGAATAAAAAATGATCGCAACTAAAATAATTAATATTAGTAATGTTTGCCCTACGTCTTTTTGTAGGAAAACTAAAAACGTACAACCTAATGCTAATACAATAGGACTTAAAATTAATTTTGGTTTACTTAATACTCTAGGCATTTTTTTACTGATCATAAATGGGATATATAATATGATTGCAATTTTTAATAACTCAGATGCCTGTAAGTTCATAAATCCTAAGTTTATCCAACTTTTAGAACCATTAATATCTTTACCTATTACTAACGTCAGTAATAATAGTGAGACGATAGTTATAATCATACCTTTTTGCACTTTAATATTACTCAGTAATTTAACATTCATTAAAAATGCAATAAAAAATACAATTATAAAACTCATTATGACATATGCTAATTGTCGGTTGTAAAAATACGTTCCTGGAACATCGATACCACCAGTCAATGTGCCTTTAGTTGCTGGAACCATACTTGCACTATATACCATCACTAATCCAATTAAACTCAATACAATATATGTAACTAATAACGGATAATCAATAAACTTTGAGGTTTTACCAATATACCGTAAAATACTTCTAAAATTCTTCATATATTCAGTCATCCAATTCTACAATTTATACTTCAAATGATTTCGTTTTATACTTTAATTTTAAAAATCCATGTTACTTATTATATACATGACACAGTCATAATCACAAATATTAACAGGTCTCTTGAGGTAATTTATAGAATATTTGTTTACTTAATATCGTGAATTGCTAAAACCCAATAAAAGTGACTGACATGTCATCAAGAAGACAACATAACAGCCACTTTAATCAGTAATTAAACTATAAATATAAAATCGGCGCAGCTCAATTGTCGATATCTCACGCCATTTTAATATGCTTATATATTAAACCTTAAACAAGTGTAAAAGCTTCATGTAATTTTGAAAGTTCTTTCTCAAGACGTAACATAATTTGTTTGCCATCTTCGCGGTCAACTAAACCTAATTTAACAGCAAAATCAACTTCTTTTTGAAGTCCAAACATTTGTGTATCTAGTACTTCTTCATATAATGGGCATGAAGGTAATGTTAAATTATCTAGTTGAACTTTAATCAGATGCAAGATTTCATCAGCATCTTTAGTCAATTGTTTCAAAGCTGCATTTTTCATTGTTGCTTGTTTCGCCATGACACGCTCCCCCTCTATATAAATTCTCAAGTCTTACTAAAAGTTTATCTTACTAAATATTAAAAAGCAAGTAGATTTAAAATGTGTCGTTAGCAATTTGTGTTAAAATAATGCTATATACATTGATAGGGAGTGGGAAAATGATACAAATTAAAGGAGCCGTAAAGTTTCCTATAACATTAGATAGTACGACTTGGATTTTCGATGATAGAAAAGTTAGCATCGAAGATTTAGAAAAAGGTGTATTTGATGGTTCAAAACCAATCGACTTTGAAGATAATCATGAATGGAATCGTGCTATCCTAGAAGGACAAACTAATCCGCCTACTTTAAATTCAGAAATAAAATATAAAAAACGTGCCATGTTAGAAGGTTCATTTGTCATTAATATGACACCATTTTTCAAACATTCCGAACCACATGACTCTGCAACTACTATTCGATTATCAAATGAGCATGATCATTTAGATATACCGATAGATCTATTACCCTATTTATTTTTCCAATTTGCAAAAGACGGTAAACGACTTTACAGCGATAATGGTGTAGATAGTTTTATTTACAATCAAGAAGATGGTTATTCATATCGAATCAACCATGTAACTCATATTGAGGTGATTTAATTTGAGACAAGTGCAATGCATTATCTGTGATGCAAAAGTATTTATAGATGAGCGCACAACTGAGTCTAAACGACTTAAAAACAATCCTATTCGAACATTTATGTGTGATGATTGTAAAAGTCGATTAGACACACCTAAACAACGTGCGCAACACTATCCGCTCGATTAATATCTGAATAAACAAGTTAGAAATTTGAAAATGTGAAAGTAACAGGAAATAATAGCATTTAAACACTTTTTCAAATATTATATGCCAAAAGAGAAGCTAAGCAACTTTCATCGCTCAGCTTCTCTTTTATTATGTTAAATTATTCGTTTTCTTGCATCATTTGTTTGATACGCTTTGCTTCTTTTTCACGAACATTTTTGTTTAAAATTTTCTTTCTTAAACGTATACTTTCTGGTGTAACCTCAACAAGTTCATCATCATTAATGAATTGTAACGCTTCTTCCAATGTTAGAATACGCGGTCTATTCATTGTTTGTGTTTGGTCTTTCGTTGCAGAACGTACGTTAGTTTGATGTTTTGTTTTAGTGATGTTAACAGTTAAATCATTTTCACGATTATGTTCACCAACAATCATACCTTCATAAACTTCAGTACCAGGTTCCATGAAGTTTACACCTCTATCTTCAAGTCCCAAAATGGCATAAGTACTTGCAGAACCTTGATCCATTGAAATTAATGCACCATTACGACGACCGCCAATTTGTGCTTTAATACGTGGTCTAAATTCTTCAAATGTATGGTTAATAATACCGTAACCTCTTGTCATTGACATAAATTCAGTCGTATAACCAATCATACCACGAGCCGGTACATTAAAGATTAAACGTGTAAGTCCATTATCAGTTGTAGTCATATCAACCATTTCACCTTTACGTGCACCTAATGATTCAATAACAGCACCTGCATTTTCTTGTGGCACTTCACATTGCACACGTTCAAATGGTTCACACATTACACCATCTATTTCTTTAATAATTACTTGTGGTTTTGAAACTTGTAATTCATAACCTTCACGACGCATATTTTCAATAAGGATTGATAAATGCAATTCACCGCGACCAGCAACTACCCATGTATCTGGAGAATCTGTGTTAGAAACTTTCAAAGATACATCTGTTTCTAATTGTTGATTTAAACGTTCTTGAATTTGACGTGCTGTTACAAAGTCACCTTCACGGCCAGCAAATGGAGAATTGTTAACTTTAAATGTCATTTCAAGAGTAGGCTCATCAATACGTAGAACTGGCAATGCTTCTTGATGGTCATGTGGTGTTACAGTTTCACCAACATTAATGTCTTCCATACCTGAAACAGCAATTAAATCTCCAGCTTGTGCTTCTTCAATTTCTAAACGTTTTAATCCAAAGTAACCAAAGATTTTAGTTACACGGAAGTTTTTCACTGTACCGTCTAATTTAATTAGTGATACATTATCTCCGACACGCATTTTACCTCTGAATACACGACCAATACCAATACGTCCAACATAATCATTGTAGTCCAACAATGCTACTTGGAATTGTAATGGCTCATCACTGTTATCAATTGGAGCTGGTACATAATCAATAATTGTTTCATATAATGATTGTAAATTATCATCTTGCTTTTCAGGATCTAAGCTAGCTGTACCATTTACTGCTGAAGCATAAACAACAGGGAATTCTAATTGTTCATCGTTTGCTTCTAATTCAATAAATAAATCTAAAACTTCATCTACAACACCCTCTGGACGTGCTGATGGTTTATCAATTTTATTAACAACAACAACAGGTTTCAGGTTTTGTTCTAGCGCTTTTTTAAGTACAAAACGTGTTTGAGGCATTGTACCTTCATACGCATCTACTACTAAGACAACCCCATCAACCATTTTCATAATACGTTCTACTTCTCCACCAAAGTCTGCATGTCCTGGTGTATCCAAAATATTAATACGTGTACCTTTATAATCAACAGCCGTATTTTTGGCTAGAATCGTAATTCCACGCTCTCTTTCGATATCGTTAGAGTCCATTGCACGTTCATCGACATGTTCATTTTCTCTGAATATACCAGATTGTTTTAACAACTCATCTACTAAAGTTGTTTTACCATGGTCAACGTGAGCAATAATTGCTATATTGCGGACATCTTCTCTTTTATTAGTCATATAAATAGTTTCCTTCTTTCTTAAGTAAAATCCCACTTTTAATTACAACTTTTTTATTATATCATATAATTGAGAAAAGATAAGCAAAAGGTGGGGATAGGATGAAACAAAAAAAATCTAAAAATATCTTTTGGGTATTTTCTATATTAGCTGTTGTTTTCTTAGTATTATTTAGTTTTGCTGTTGGTGCATCAAATGTACCAATGATGATTTTAACATTTATATTACTCGTTGCAACCTTTGGAATTGGATTTACTACAAAGAAAAAATATCGAGAAAACGATTGGCTATAAGTTATATCGACAATAACACGCGTTGATTTAAGACCACACATGTTCATGATGAACATTTAACTGGTTTTATATTGGCGCGTGTTTTTATTATTTAAGGTATAAAAGCGTAATATGTTACCTAATTGTTAGGACTACATATTACGCTTTTGGTAATTATTTTGATTTTCTTTTAAATCGTTGTTCATGTAATTGTATTAACGCATCATGGTGGGGCTCTAAATAATCATTGCTAATTTCTTGATGGAGACCACGATTTCCAACTAAGATTGAATTTGGACCACTAATTGTTAATTGTTCTCCTAGTAAATTGGAAGCTTGTCCATTTACTTCATATAAAATAACCAATCCGCCAGCAAAATCCCATGGTTGAAGTCTTGGCGTCATATATGCTTCTAAATTACCTGTAGCAACTGAAACGATTTCAAGCGCTGCACTACCATATGCCCTTGCACTTCTAGAATCATTAACAATTTCTTTAAAGATTTCTCCTAAAATTGGTTTAGTTAACCAGTTCGGATTGATCCCAATAATGCTTTGTCTTAGATTAGAATCATTCAATGGTTTCAAGGGTTGGCTACCACGATATGCACCTTCCCCTACTTTAGCATGATATAAGACATCAGCCATAACATCATATACAAAACCTGCATAAGGTTTACCATCGATATAAATACCAATTGAAATTGCGAAATTTTCTTGTTGATGAACAAAATTCAATGTACCGTCTATTGGGTCAACAATCCATACCGTACCTTTGGAAGTATCGATGTCATGACCATGCCCTTCTTCACCTAATACTTGATGATTGGGATATGTTTCTAAAATTGTATCAAAAATGAAATCTTCTGTTGCTTTATCTACATTTGTAACAAGGTCATTCGGATTTGACTTTGTTTCAATTGTTAAATTTTGCTCCATCAATTGTTTAATTCTAATTCCTGCTTCTTGAATAAGTCCTTGGGCAAATCCATAAAGTGCCATAACATCATCTCCTAACATCTTTATTATACATCAACATTTTATAAAAATAACTTCTTATGATAAAAATGAAAATACTAATTTTAATGAGAGCGTCTTAAGCCGCAATTGATAAAACATATGCTACAATATTTTTAAACACTATACAGGAGGTACTCTATGACAAAATATACATTTAAACCTAAAGATTTCAAAGCGTTCAACGTAGAAGGCTTAGACGCACGAATGGAAGCTTTAAACGAATACATACGACCACAACTCCGTGAATTAGGAGAATATTTTAGTGACTTCTTTACAAGTCAAACTGGTGAAACATTTTATCCTCACGTAGCAAAGCATGCTAGAAGAAGTGTGAATCCTCCTAAAGATACATGGGTTGCTTTTGCAACAAACAAAAGAGGCTATAAAATGTTACCTCATTTCCAAATTGGTATGTTTGAAGATCAACTGTTTGTTATGTTTGGAATCATGCATGAAGCAAAAGATAAAGCAACACGTGCAAAAGTTTTTGAAAGAAAATTTAAAGCTATTCAACAATTACCTGATGATTATCGTGTTTGCTTAGATCATATGAAACCTGATAAACCATTTATTAAAGATTTAACGGATGATGATTTAATAGAAGCGATACAAAGAGCCATCAATGTGAAAAAAGGTGAATTCTTTATAGCGCGTGCAATCACACCACAAGATAAAAGATTAAAAAGTGACAAAGCATTTATTGCATTTTTAGAAGAAACCTTCGATCAGTTCTTACCATTTTATTCTGCATAAATAACTTTGTTTAAATAATAGAGCACTTAATCACATCCATGATTTCGTGCTCTTTTTTCTTAATATTAAATCGAACGTTCAACATAATAATTCATACTTTTAAAAAAATTAAAATAAATTTAGGTTGGCCTAAACATTTTATTAGGTTATTATATTGTCCATAAGAAGTAGAGGTGAGTCAAAATGAATAATAAACGACATTCAACAAATGAACAATTAAGTTTAGACGAAATAAACAATACAATTAAATTCGATCATCGCAGTTCAAATAAACAGAAATTTTTATCATTTCTTGGACCTGGGTTATTAGTCGCTGTTGGTTACATGGATCCCGGAAACTGGATAACATCAATGCAAGGTGGCGCCCAATATGGCTATACTTTGCTATTCGTAATTCTTATTTCAAGTTTATCAGCAATGTTACTTCAAAGCATGACAGTGAGATTAGGAATAGCAACAGGTATGGACTTAGCTCAAATGACACGACATTATTTATCAAGACCTATTGCTATAATCTTTTGGATCATTGCAGAACTAGCAATTATCGCTACAGATATTGCTGAGGTTATTGGTAGTGCTATTGCTCTTAATCTCCTATTTAACATACCTTTAATCGTCGGTGCACTAATAACTGTACTTGATGTATTTTTACTACTTTTTATAATGAAATATGGTTTTAGAAAAATTGAAGCTATTGTTGGTACATTAATTTTCACAGTGTTATTCATCTTTATATTTGAAGTCTATATTTCATCACCACAGTTGAATGCTGTGTTAAATGGATTTATACCACATAGTGAAATCATTACAAATAACGGCATTCTCTATATTGCATTAGGTATTATTGGCGCTACAATTATGCCTCATAATTTGTACTTACATTCATCAATTGTACAATCTAGAACATACTCAAGACATAACAATGAAGAAAAAGCGCAAGCGATTAAATTTGCTACGATAGATTCGAACATTCAGTTATCAATCGCATTTGTAGTCAATTGCTTATTATTAGTGTTAGGAGCATCACTATTTTTCAACTCAAATGCTGACGATTTAGGTGGTTTCTATGATTTATATCACGCCTTAAAAACTGAACCTGTACTAGGTGCAACAATGGGTGCAATCATGAGTACATTATTTGCAGTTGCATTATTAGCGTCAGGTCAAAATTCAACGATTACTGGTACTTTAGCAGGACAAATTGTAATGGAAGGATTTTTAAGATTACACATACCAAATTGGTTAAGACGTTTAATTACACGTTCTCTTGCTGTCATTCCTGTTATCGTATGCTTAATCATTTTTAAAGGTAATGCAGCTAAAATTGAGCAACTACTTGTATTCTCTCAAGTATTTTTAAGTATTGCTCTGCCATTCTGTTTAATACCATTACAATTGGCTACTAGTAATAAAGACTTGATGGGACCTTTCTATAATAAAACATGGGTTAATATCATTTCATGGACACTTATTATTATTCTAAGTATTTTAAATGTCTATTTAATCGTTCAAACATTCCAAGAACTACAAAGTTAAAAATAAAACCATTAAAATGTTGGTTGTATCTAATAATTAACAACTTAACATTTTAATGGTTTTTCTTTTGCTATGAACATATTAATGATAAATATACTCATCGTCCTTATGTGTTGTTTCTTTTGATTCTTTTTTAGAAATCAACATAATCATCACGATAACCCATAAGACAATTACAATTAAATTAAGAGCCATCAAACTTACAATTATCGCGATAACAAAAAGTATAATCGATAATTTTCTACGTCCTTTAATACAAATTGTCGCAAATATACCATAAAGTGTTGAAATTAATAAAATAATTGCTAATGCACCCATTGTTGTCTGAAGCATATCTAAAGAAACCTTGCCACCGTTCTGAGATAATTGCTTCGCTAATTCTTCACGTTGTGATGCATTACCACTTTTTAAAGAAAAATAGGATAGCCCCATAACTAATAAATAAATAATACTAATACTATTTGCAATCCAAGCCATGATTAATTCAGGTTTTCTATTCATCTTAAAATCCTTTCTTTGTTTAATATTTTAATAAGTATACTACGAGCCTATAGATATACGCACATTAAATTACTTGTATATTAACATATTTTTCATCTAATTTTTATAATAAACATCTGAATTCAGATTGATGATAATTTAGGTGTATAGTAATGAGAAATCGTCATTTAAAATTATGACACCTAAACACTTTAATTAAACGTTATCGATAATTAACCTCATATAAAAACCCAGATTAATAAGCAAAAGACCTCTGCTTACTAATCTGGGTATCATCAATATTTATTCTTGCTCTTTTTTGTCCTTAACTTCACTTGAATTGCGTTCTTCAGAAATATCATTGTTGTAAATTTGACGTCGCTCTTCAAAATTCATTCGACGTTGACTAACTGCGCTAGGTTGATTTTTCCTACGTTCTTTCATTCGTTGGTTATAAGCTTTACGTTTTTCTTTTTTCTTAGCTTTAATTTCAGCTTTTTCTCGCTTTTGTTGTGCTTTCAATTCTTTTGGATCAACTTCAGGTTCTGCATAATAACCATCATCTTCAATACCTAGTTCTTCAGTACTTTTTTGTTTGTATTTAGCCTGTCTGGATAATACTGATGGTTCTTCCTCAGTGCGCTCATCATGATTATATTCACTTTCAACTGCACGTTTAGGAAATTGATCATATTTATCTCTTTCCTGTTCTTGATCATATACAGTATTTGATTTATCCAATTCTTTTTCATATTTAGGCACATCATAATAATCATCTTTCGGTTGGGGGCGCTCATACACAGGTTCACGATAATCATAAATCGGTCCGTTATACTCTTCATAATATTGTGGCGCAACCATTTCAACTTTATCTTTTCTTATAAATAGCATCATCGCAATAATAAAGAATAATATCGGAATGATTAAAGTAACGATAAGTAAAACTAAAGGAATCGTTACAATTGCTGATATTAAGAATAAGAAACCTGACAAGATTCTTATATTCATAGATATGAGAGCTAAAAATGAAATCAACAAACAAACAATAAAGTAAACGATAATAGCCCATATACCATTTTGTAACCATATTACAAATTGTGTTGTATTATAGCCATTTCCAGCTAATAATTGCTGGATAAATGCATTATTGTTTAATGTATTTTCAAGATTAGCAATCGATGTGTTATTACTGAATGAAACAAGTGCTATAAACATCGTAATGACAGTAAGCACTAATAACATCACCCAACATAACCAACCTAGAACTTTTTCAGTTAATCTACTTACTGGACGTTTAATTTGAGTAAATTGTTCTCCAGTCATTCGTTACAACTCCTTATAGTACTTATCCCGTTATTATAACTAAATATACAGTAAATAACTACTATTTATGATTTTATTTTAATGACATTTTGAAATTCAAAAAGTTTTCATTGTATTCACTTAAAACTTCAGGTCCTAAATCTTTATAAACTTCAAGGCGTTCTTGCTCTTTCTTAGTCGGATAAAAACGATGGTCGTCTTTAATCTCTTTAGGCAACAATTGTCGAGCAGCCTTGTTTGGCGTTGCATAGCCTACGAATTCTGTATTTTGCTTGTTATTTTTAGCATCTAATAAAAAATTCATAAATTTATATGCACCCTCTTTATTTTGTGCCGTTTTTGGAATTACCATATTGTCGAACCATAAATTCGATCCTTCTTTAGGAATAACATAATTATATTTATCCCCTTCTTGCACTAGAGGTGCTGCAACACCACTCCAAACAACCGCTATGTTACCTTCATTTTGTTGAAGCATCATGGTAATTTCATCACCTACGACACCTCTTACTTGTGGTGCTAGTTTGGTTAAATCTCGCTCTGCTTCTTTTAAATGGTGCGAATTACGGTCATTAAGATTATACCCAAGTTTATTCAAACTCATGCCTATAATCTCTCTAGCACCGTCAACTAGTAAAATTTGGTTTTTAAATTTAGGATTATACAATGACTTCCAACTATCAAATGATTCATTTGGATACTTTTCTTTATTATATAAAATACCTACAGTTCCAAAGAAATAAGGTAAAGAATATTTATTGCCTCTATCAAATGACATATTCATATAATCTGAATCTAAATTTTTAATATTAGGTACCTTATTATGATCTATTGGTAACAATAAATGATCTCTTTTCAATTTTTGAACTGTATATTCACTAGGAAAAGCAACATCATAATGTGTACCGCCATTGCGAATTTTGGCTTCCATCGCTTCATTTGAATCGAAAGTTTCATAAACGACTTGAATGCCAGTTTCTTTTTCAAATTTCTTAATTAACTCTGGATCAATATATTCGCCCCAATTGTATACGTAAATTTTTTGATTTGTATGCACTTGTTCTTTAGATTTAAACCAATGACTTAAAGTAAGACAAAGCATACCCACAACTAATGCACCTATAATGAGTTGTAAAAATCGTTTCATTATTTTACACCTCGCTTGATTAGTTTTTTCTTATTTATCACGTATTGAATCAAATAATATCCTAGTATTCCTAATACAATAACAGCAAACAATAATGTTGAAATCGCATTAATTTCCATACTAATTCCTTTTCTCGCCATAGCATAAACTTCAACTGATAACACACTAAAGCCATTACCAGTAACGAAGAAACTTACTGTGAAATCGTCTAGTGAATAAGTTAAAGCCATAAAGAATCCTCCTATAATAGAAGGTAAAATATTAGGAATAATAATGTTGCTTAATAATTGTGGTTCAGTCGCTCCTAAATCTCTTGCAGCATTTAACATATTATTATTCATTTCATACAGTTGTGGTAAGACGATAATCACAACTATAGGTATGCAAAATGCAATATGAGATATTAGAACTGTCCAAAATCCTAAACCAAGACCAGTAAAATGGCCAATCGTTGTAAACATAATTAAGAATGATGCACCTATGACAACGTCGGATGATACCATCAAGACATTATTCAATGTTAGTAAAGTTACTTTAAACTTTTTATTTCTTAAATAATAAATAGCAATGGCACCAAATGTACCAATAACTGTAGAAATTGAGGCTGCTAAAAGTGCTACAGCTATCGTATTAAAAATGACCGACATTAAATGATCATTTTGAAATAATGATTGATAATGCTCTAATGTAAAATGTTCAAAGTGAATCATATTACCAGCCGAATTGAATGAATAGAACATTAAAAAGAATATTGGGATGTATAAAATCGCTAAAAGTATCCCGATATACAGCTTTCCATACCATTTCATATGATTCACCCTCTCCCATTAGATGATTTTGTAATGATTAAAATGAATGCCATAAATACAATTAAGAATATAGCTATAGTTGATCCCATACCATAATTTTGAATTGTTAAAAATTGTTCCTCTATTGCCGTACCTATATTTATGACTTTATTACCTGCAATTAATCTTGTAATCATAAATAATGAAAGTGATGGAATAAAGGTTACTTGAATCCCAGTCATAACACCTTCTTTTGTTAACGGCATGATTACTTTTCTAAAAGTATAGAAAGGACTGGCACCTAAATCACTTGAGGCCTGCAATAAATTATTAGGAATTGCTTTCATGCTATTAAATATAGGTAAAATCATAAATGGTATATAAATGTAACTTGCCACTACTAAAAACGCACCAGTTGTAAATAACAAATTGAATGATGGTAAATTAAATAAGTGGAAAAATTGATTAATCACGCCATCATGACTTAATAAACCTATAAAAGCATATGTCTTTAACAATAAATTTATCCATGTTGGAATAATCATTATCATTAATAAGATATTTTGAAATTTCGAACGAGTAATATAATAGGCAGCTGGATAACTGATAGTCAAGGTAATAATTGTTATTGAAGCGGCATATAAAATTGAATATGCAAACATTTTCAAATATTTTGTAGTAAAAATTTGTTGATAATTCGTGAAACTAAAATGTCCATTGATATCTAAAAATGAAAAATAAATGAGTAATACAACTGGTACAATAATAAATATAACCATCCATAGTAAATACGGGATTAAGAGAAATTTATTAGTATTACGCATTGTCTACTTCCTCATAGCTTTCAATACGTTTATCAAATTCTTCTTCTGTTTCTCCAGGAACCATAATATGAATGGCTTCAGGATCAAAATAAAGACCAACTTCACTGCCTACTTCAGCTTTTTTAGTCGTTTGTATTACCCATTCATAACCTTTATTGTCTATACAACATATTTCATAGTGGACCCCTCTAAATAACATAGAATCAACAGTTGCTTTAAATAATCCTTCTTCAGCTTTGATTAATGATATATCTTCTGGTCGAATAACGACTTCTACTTTTTTATTTTCAGGAATACCCATATCGACACATTCGAAATCTTGCCCATAAATATTCACGACATAATCTCTAACCATGCGCCCTTCAACAATATTAGATTCTCCAATAAAATCAGCTACAAATCGATTCACTGGTTCGTCATATATATCTGTTGGTGTGCCAAATTGTTGAATTTTCCCATCTTTTAATACAAAAAGAAAGTCACTTAATGCTAACGCTTCTTCTTGATCATGTGTTACAAATATAAATGTAATACCTAATCTAGATTGCAATTCTCGTAATTCATATTGCATTTCAGTACGCAATTTCAAATCTAATGCGGATAAAGATTCATCTAACAATAATATTTCTGGTTCATTTACGATAGCACGTGCAATTGCAACACGTTGCTTTTGTCCGCCACTCATTTCATTAATATTTCTTTTTTCATAACCTGAAAGTTTTACTAATTTTAATGCCTCAGTTACTTTTTGATCAATTTCGGTTTTTGATAATTTTTTTAATTTCAAACCAAAAGCGATATTATCATAGACGTTTAAGTGTGGAAATAATGCATAATCTTGAAAGACTGTATTCACTTTACGTTTATTTGGTGGTAAATTACCAATTGGTTTGTTTTGATAAATCACTTCACCACTGTCAGGATATTCAAACCCTGCAATTAATTTTAAAATTGTTGTTTTACCACAACCTGAAGGACCTAATAATGTATAAAAGTATCCTGATTCAATATCAATATCTATGTCATCTAAGATATTAAGATCATCATAGCTTTTACTAACTGATTTTAATGATAATAACGGTTCCAAATAAGATCCCCCCTATAAATATGAAGCTGTCGCTACAATAAGTATTCGTGTTTCATTGTTTGATTCGTTTGACAAACGATGATTATCTCGTGCTTTAAAATACAAAACGTCTTCTTCTTGTGCTTGATATATCTCTTTGCCTAAATTAAGTGTTATCTGACCTGACATACAATAAATAAACGTATCAGACTCTGATGGATTAAAATTTTTATATGATGCTCCAGGCTTTAAAGTTAATATTAATGGCTCCATATCATATTCATTTGACTTTGAAACTAACCAATTTAATATATAACCTTCATCATACTCATCATAAATAACTTGTTCTTCCTTCTTGTATAATACTTTTTCATTTTCACTGTCTTTAAAAAATTCACTTGGCGTCGTTCCTAACACCTCTATAATATTTAAGAAAGTTTCCATACTTGGTGAGGCATGTTCACTTTCTATTTGTGAAATGTAGCCTTTCGATAAGTCTGTACGTTCAGCAAGTTCTTCTTGCGTTAAATTTTTAATTCTTCTAAGATTTTTAATTTTATTACCTATGTTCATTTATTTTTCCACCTAAAAAAGCTATATTAAGTTTACTTTTATCAAACATTTTGTTTAACACTTGATAAAGGTATCAAAATATAGCTTTATTAGCAATAGTTTTAAAGAAAAATTCCTATTAAATTGTGTTAATTTCGAACGAATTATTTTTTAGCTGTTACTCTTTGTTCTTCAGAGTGAGTTTTTACATCTTGAACTGCTTTGTAACTATTATAGCCACTACTTTTTTCGAAAGTATTAAAAATTTGTTTTTCCTCTGCTTTAGCAGGCACAATTTCTTTAAATCTTTTATATGCACCCATAAAGTCGCCTGCCGTCACGCCGGATTCATAATACTTCTCTACATGATTAAAGAAATTTATCACTGAAATCATCTCTTCATTACTCCAGTCTAAATCAATTGGATACTCATATTCCATTGTTGAACCCTCCATTTCAATTCTTTTGTTAGCATCGCTAGTATAACATGCATGTCACATGTTAACGATATCTCAAATCAATTTCCTTACATTACTTTACCTAAAACAAAAAAGCCGTAGCATATGCTACAGCTTTTAATGACTGAATCTTTATAGATAATCAGTTATTACATTGTATGGATTGGGTATCCGATAGCTTTTTCTGCTGCTTCCATAGTCATCTCACCTAATGTTGGATGTGCATGGATTGTTAATGCGATATCTTCAGCATTCATACCAGCTTCAATTGCTAAACCTAATTCAGAGATAATATCTGATGCACCAGTACCAACTACTTGAGCACCGATTAAAGTATCATCTTCTTTAAGTGTAATAAGTTTAACAAATCCGTTAGTATCATCTAATGATAATGCACGACCATTTGCTGCATATGGGAATTTAGAAGCTTTAATTGCTAAACCTTCTTCTTTAGCTTGCGCTTCTGAATAACCAACTGTAGCTAATTCTGGTTCAGTAAAGCATACTGCTGGCATACCAATGTAATCAACTTCAGCAGCTTGACCATCAATTGCTTCAGCAGCAACTTTAGCTTCATAGCTAGCTTTGTGAGCAAGTGGTAAACCTGGAACGATATCACCAATTGCATAGATATTGCTGATAGACGTACGGCTTTGTTTATCAACTTCTAATAATCCACGGTCAGCGAATTTAACACCTAATTCTTCTAGGCCTAATTCGTCTGTGTTTGGACGACGACCTACAGTTACTAATACATAATCAGCTTCGATTGTTTTCTCTTCGCCTTTAGCTTCATAAGTAACTTTAACTCCGTTATCTGTTTCTTCAGCTGATTTAGCCATAGCTTCAGTAACGATTTCAACACCTTTTTCTTTCATACCTTTTTTAACAGGTTGTGTCATTTGTTTTTCGAAGCCACCTAAGATATCTTTAGCACCTTCAAGGATGGTTACTTCTGAACCAAAGTTAGCAAATGCTGTACCTAATTCTGATCCAATGTATCCTCCACCAACTACAACTAATTTACCTGGTACTTCTTGTAAGTTTAAAGCACCTGTTGAGTCGATAACACGTTTACCGAATTTGAAATTAGGAATTTCAATTGGTCTTGAACCTGTTGCAATGATTGCATTTTTAAAGTTGTATGTTTGTGCGCTCTTTTCGTCCATAACACGTAAGCTATTGTTATCTACGAAATATGCTTCACCTTTAACGATGTTAACTTTGTTACCTTTAAGTAAGCTTTCAACACCACCAGTTAATTTATTAACAACTGATGATTTGAATTCTTGAACTTTTTGGAAGTTTAAAGAAACACTTTCAGCAATAACACCTAAGTTTTCAGAATGTTGTGCTTCAACAAAACGGTGAGAAGCATGTAGTAATGCTTTTGAAGGAATACATCCTACGTTTAAGCAAACACCACCAAGATTACCTTTCTCAACGATTGTTACTTTTTGTCCTAATTGAGCTGCACGAATTGCTGCAACGTATCCACCAGGACCTGCTCCGATTACTATAGTATCTGTTTCAATTGGGAAATCTCCAACTACCATGTTTTACCCCTCCATTAATAATAATTCTGGATTATTTAATAAACGTTTAATGTGATTCATTGCATTTTGGCCAGTTGCACCATCAATTTGTCTGTGGTCAAAGCTTAATGATAATGCTAATACTGGTGCTGCAACAATTTCTCCATCTTTAACGATAGGTTTTTGAGCAATACGGCCAATTCCTAAGATTGCTACTTCTGGGTGATTGATAACTGGAGTGAACCATTGTCCACCAGCTGAACCGATATTACTGATTGTGCATGTAGCACCTTTCATTTCATCGGCTGTTAATTTACCATCACGTGCTTTAACAGCTAATTCATTAATTTCATCTGAAATTTGGAAAATAGACTTACGATCAGCATGTTTAACAACAGGTACTAATAATCCTCTATCAGTGTCTGCTGCAATACCGATATTCCAGTAATGTTTATGAACGATTTCACCAGCTTCTTCATTGAATGAAGTGTTAAGTGCTGGGTATTTTTTCAATGCAGAAACAAGTGCTTTAACAACATAAGGTAAGAATGTTAACTTAGTACCTTGTTCAGCTGCGATTTCTTTAAATTTCTTACGGTGATCCCATAATGCTTGAACATCAATTTCATCCATTAATGTTACATGAGGTGCAGTATGCTTAGAGTTAACCATTGCTTTCGCAATTGCTCTACGCATAGCAGGGATTTTTTCAGTTGTTTCTGGGAAGTCGCCTTCTAATGTTACTGCTGCAGGTGCTGCAGGAGTTTCAGCAACTTCTTCACTTGTAGCTGAAGCAGCTGATTCATTTGAAGCTGTTGGTGCACCACCATTTAAGTATGCATCTACATCTTCTTTTGTAATACGACCATTTTTACCAGATCCAGAAACTGCTTTAATGTTAACACCTTTTTCACGTGCGTATTTACGTACTGAAGGCATTGCTTTAACAGTTCTGTTTTCATCTACTTCTTCAGTTTGAGTAGCTACAGGTGCTTGCTCTGCTGGCGCTTCCTCTTTCGCAGGTTCTTCTTTAGATGATGAATCATCATCATGACCTTTAAATTGCATATCTTCTGCATCAGGTGCATCGATTTTAACAATAACGTCACCAACTACAGCTACTGTACCTTCTTCTACCATAACTTCTTCTACAGTACCAGATACTGGTGATGGGATTTCTACTACTGATTTATCGTTTTGTACCTCAGCTAAAACATCGTCTTCTTCAATAGTATCTCCAGCTTTAACAAACCATTTTACAATTTCACCTTCGTGGATACCTTCCCCGATATCGGGTAATCTAAATTCAAATGCCACGTTTTTGCCCTCCTAAGATTTCGTAAATTAAACATTTCATTTTAATCAATGAGACTAAAATACGCTAACTTCGTTAACTTTTAAAATGTATTAAAATTCTAAAGTTTCTTTTGCTTTTTCGATGATGTCATTTTTGTTTGGTAACCAAACATTTTCAGCTTGAGTGAATGGATAAATTGTATCTGCTGCTGCAACTCTTCCAATAGGTGCTTCTAATGAAAGGATTGCACGTTCACTTAATTCAGCTACAACTGCTGCACCAACACCAGCTTGACGTTGTGCTTCTTGAACTACAACTGCACGACCAGTTTTTTCAACTGAAGCTACAATTGTGTCAACATCGATTGGTTGAACAGTACGTAAGTCAATTACTTCAACAGAATAACCATCTTTTTCAAGTTCTTCTGCAGCTTTCATTGATTCTTGAACCATTGCACCGTATGTGATGATTGAAATGTCATTACCTTCTTTTTTCACATTAGCCTTACCAATGTCAATTGTATATTCTTCTTCAGGTACTTCTTCACGGAATGAACGATACAATTTCATATGCTCTAAGTATACGACTGGGTCATTACTTCTAATAGAAGAAATTAATAAACCTTTCGCATCGTATGGGCCTGAAGGAATAACAACCTTTAGACCTGGAGATTGAGCTAAAATACCTTCTAAGTTATCTGCGTGTAATTCTGGTGTGTGTACGCCACCACCAAATGGGCTACGAATTGTTACAGGTGCAGTTTTAGTACCGCCTGAACGGAAACGAGTACGTGCAATTTGTCCAGCAATCGCATCAAATACTTCGAATACGAAACCTAAGAATTGTACTTCCATAACCGGACGGAATCCTTCAACTGCAAGACCCATCGCTAAACCACCAATACCTGATTCAGCTAAAGGTGTATCGAATACTCTATCTTCACCAAATTCTTTTTGTAGTCCTTCAGTAACACGGAAAACACCGCCGTTAACACCAACGTCTTCACCAAAAATTAAAACATCTTGGTCATTTTTAAGTTCAGTTTTAAGCGCATCATTAATCGCTTGAACCATTGTCATTTGTGCCATGGCTTACTTCGACTCCTTCTCTTTGTAAATTTCATATTGTTCTGCTAAGTTTTGAGGCATATCTTCATACATAATTTCCATTAGAGAAGTAACAGTTTGTTTTTCAGTGTTATCAGCCTCTTTAATTGCTGCTTTAATATCAGCTTTTGCACGTTCAATAACTTCATTTTCTTTGTCTTCATTCCATAAACCTTTGTTTTCAAGGAATTTACGGAAACGTACTAATGGGTCTTTTTTCTCCCATTCAGCATCTTCGTCTGAAGTTCTGTAACGAGTTGGATCGTCACCAGCCATTGTATGAGGACCATAACGATATGTCATAGTTTCAATTAATGTTGGACCTTCACCTGCAACTGCGCGGTCACGTGCTTCTTTAGTTGCTTGATATACAGCTAACGCATCCATACCATCAACTTGGATACCAGGAATACCTACAGCAATTGCTTTTTGAGCTAATGTTTCAGCAGCAGTTTGCTTGCTTCTTGGTGTTGAAATTGCATAGTTATTGTTTTGAATAACGAAAATTGCAGGTGCTTTATAAGCTGCTGCAAAGTTAATACCTTCGTAGAAATCACCTTGTGAAGAACCACCGTCACCAGTGTAAGTGATTGCAACTGCATTTTTACCACGTTTTTTAAGTGCAAATGCAACACCAGCAGCTTGAATGTATTGTGCACCGATAATAATTTGTGGGCTTAATGCATTAACGCCTTCAGGGAATTGATTTCCTTTGAAGTGACCTCTTGAGAATAAGAAAGCTTCAGTTAATGGTAAACCATGCCAAATAATTTGAGGAACATCTCTGTATCCCGGTAAAATGTAATCTTCTTTTTCTAAAGCGTATTGTGACGCTAATTGTGATGCTTCTTGACCAGCAGTTGGTGCATAGAAACCTAAACGTCCTTGTCTGTTTAATGAGATAGAACGTTGATCAAGGATACGAGTCCATACCATTCTTTCCATTAATTCCACTAATTGTTCATCCGTAAGATCAGGTACTAAGTCTTCATTTACGACGTTACCATTCTCATCCAAAATTTGAACCATTTCAAATTTCGATTGAGTATCATTTAAAACTTTTACTGCATCGAATTGGGCTTGTAACTTAGGAGCCATTCAATTCACCATACCTTTCCCATAATTGTATAGAAATTCATTTTATCCTTACTAATTGTACCACAAATAAATGGGACTGTTAAACCATTTGAAAAAGTTCTGTTTTAATAAAAAAAGATACAGATAATAGGAACTGTATTAGTTGTTTCCTACCATCTGTATTATATTAATTATTTAAATTGATCAACGTCTTGCTTTTCTTTACCAACCTTATTTAGTACTTTTGTATACTTATCTGATACTTCTTTTAACTTTTTATAGTTCTGTTCTATTGCTTTTGATTTTTCGTTAACACCTTGTTGTGTCGCGTCATTTTGATTTAAATATTTAAATAATGTTTTCTCTGAGTTTACAGCCTTTTTATATGCTTTCGCGTAATCACTGTGTAACTTATATTTTTCTTTTAATACATCATCTAATTGTTTTACTTCTTTACGTTTAACATCATTATCAATGTTATCAACGTGACTTTTTGCTTTCTTAAAGTCTTGTTCAGACTTCTTAATTGCGTCTTCTTCTTTTTCAAATTCCTTTAGACGATCATCGGCATTTTTAATTAAATCCTTTACTGCTTTACCGCGAACTGCTGTATCTTTACTATTGACATCTTCAGTTAATTTTTTCTTTTTCTCATCTAATTCAGCAATTTTCTTACCAACAGTTTTAATTGGTTCTTCATCATCTTTAATTTTATCCACTTGCTTTAAATATGCCTTAATTTCTTTTTTATCCGTAGTACATCCTGCAAGCAAGACACTAGATGCTAATACTACTGCGATTGTTTTTCCAAATTTCATTACTTGTACCTCCACTTGCTATTTAAATTAAATGATAAATAAAATCTGCTTGGAAATCAATTTTAAACAATTACATTACACATCTTCATTACTAAGTATATCTGTTGACAGTTACGTCATTTATAATATAATTTTTAAAGTCAAGATGATAAATAAATTTCTAAAGTATCATTGCTTGAAACCAACACTTTAATCATTTTTTAAGCAATTAGCATATCTGAAAATTTACATATACTATCTAAAATAAACATTGGCAGTAGTTGGTTAACTTTGTAGATATTTACACATAAAAATGTATGAGTATCTTAACAACCTTTTTACTGTCATTCAACTAAAACAAATTAAAATAAGGAAGGTGCAATATATGTTAACAATGAAAGACATCATTAGAGATGGTCATCCAACTTTGCGTCAAAAAGCAGCTGAGTTAGAATTACCATTAACTAAAGAAGAAAAAGAAACATTAATCGCCATGAGAGAGTTTTTAGTAAATAGTCAAGATGAGGAAATCGCGAAACGATATGGTTTACGTTCAGGCGTTGGTTTGGCTGCACCTCAAATTAATATTTCTAAACGTATGATTGCTGTTTTAATACCAGATGATGGCAGTGGCAAATCTTATGACTATATGCTTGTGAACCCAAAAATTGTAAGTCATAGCGTTCAAGAAGCTTATTTACCAACTGGTGAAGGTTGCCTTAGTGTCGATGATAATGTTGCTGGTCTAGTTCACCGTCATAATAGAATTACAATTAAAGCCAAAGACATCGAAGGTAATGATATACAATTACGACTAAAAGGATATCCAGCAATTGTTTTCCAACATGAAATTGACCATTTAAATGGTGTAATGTTCTATGATCACATTGACAAAGATCACCCATTACAACCACATACAGATGCAGTAGAAGTTTAAAACACATTTTTCTAATTATCAAAGCTTAGGATAAATATGATGTCCTAAGCTTTTCCTTTTACAACTTTTTCGAATAAACAACAGTTAAATATATTCACCTTTCTACCAAACTTTTTATCCCCTCATTTAAATTTTACCGTTTCATATAAAATCCTTTAATTCTTTCTTAACATTAATTTATAATCTCTACATTTATTTTAATAAATAGAACTGCACATTTATTCGAAATACTTAGATTTCTAGTGAGATAAACTGCTTTATTTATTATCATTCATCATGTAAAATAAGATTTAACTGAAATTTTAGTGTTATTTCACTAATTTTTTAAAATGAACGACATGATGAACCTAGTTATTAACCAAATCGTTATTAAGTTACATTATAGAGATGATTGGAATGAATTTATCGATATATACTCCAATACGATTTTACTAGGGTTAACAATAAATTAAACAAACATTCTTAGGAGGAATTTTTAACATGGCAGTATTTAAAGTTTTTTATCAACATAACAGAGACGAGGTAATTGTGCGTGAAAATACACAATCACTTTATGTTGAAGCTCAAACAGAAGAACAAGTACGTCGTTACTTGAAAGATCGTAATTTTAATATCGAATTTATCACTAAATTAGAGGGCGCACATTTAGATTACGAAAAAGAAAACTCAGAACACTTTAATGTGGAGATTGCTAAATAATGAAACAATTACATCCAAATGAAGTAGGTGTATATGCACTTGGAGGTCTAGGTGAAATCGGTAAAAATACTTATGCAGTTGAGTATAAAGACGAAATTGTCATTATCGATGCAGGTATCAAATTCCCTGATGATAACTTATTAGGGATTGATTATGTTATACCTGACTACACATATCTAGTTCAAAACCAAGATAAAATTGTTGGCCTATTTATAACACATGGTCACGAAGACCATATAGGCGGTGTGCCCTTCCTATTAAAACAACTTAATATACCTATTTATGGTGGTCCTTTAGCATTAGGTTTAATCCGTAATAAACTTGAAGAACATCATTTATTACGTACTGCTAAACTAAATGAAATCAATGAGGACAGTGTGATTAAATCTAAGCACTTTACGATTTCTTTCTACTTAACTACACATAGTATTCCTGAAACTTATGGCGTCATCGTAGATACACCTGAAGGAAAAGTAGTTCATACCGGTGACTTTAAATTTGATTTTACACCTGTAGGCAAACCAGCAAACATTGCTAAAATGGCTCAATTAGGCGAAGAAGGCGTTCTATGTTTACTTTCAGACTCAACAAATTCACTTGTGCCTGATTTTACTTTAAGCGAACGTGAAGTTGGTCAAAACGTAGATAAGATCTTCCGTAATTGTAAAGGTCGTATTATATTTGCTACCTTCGCTTCTAATATTTACCGAGTTCAACAAGCAGTTGAAGCTGCTATCAAAAATAACCGTAAAATTGTTACGTTCGGTCGTTCGATGGAAAACAATATTAAAATAGGTATGGAACTTGGTTATATTAAAGCACCACCTGAAACATTTATTGAACCTAATAAAATTAATACCGTACCGAAGCATGAGTTATTGATACTATGTACTGGTTCACAAGGTGAACCAATGGCAGCATTATCTAGAATTGCTAATGGTACTCATAAGCAAATTAAAATTATACCTGAAGATACCGTTGTATTTAGTTCATCACCTATCCCAGGTAATACAAAAAGTATTAACAGAACTATTAATTCCTTGTATAAAGCTGGTGCAGATGTTATCCATAGCAAGATTTCTAACATCCATACTTCAGGGCATGGTTCTCAAGGTGATCAACAATTAATGCTTCGATTAATCAAGCCGAAATATTTCTTACCTATTCATGGTGAATACCGTATGTTAAAAGCACATGGTGAGACTGGTGTTGAATGCGGCGTTGAAGAAGATAATGTCTTCATCTTTGATATTGGAGATGTCTTAGCTTTAACACACGATTCAGCACGTAAAGCTGGTCGCATTCCATCTGGTAATGTACTTGTTGATGGTAGTGGTATCGGTGATATCGGTAATGTTGTAATAAGAGACCGTAAGCTATTATCTGAAGAAGGTTTAGTTATCGTTGTTGTTAGTATTGATTTTAATACAAATAAATTACTTTCTGGTCCAGACATTATTTCTCGAGGATTTGTATATATGAGGGAATCAGGTCAATTAATTTATGATGCACAACGCAAAATCAAAACTGATGTTATTAGTAAGTTAAATCAAAATAAAGATATTCAATGGCATCAGATTAAATCTTCTATCATTGAAATATTACAACCTTATTTATTTGAAAAAACAGCTAGAAAACCAATGATTTTACCAGTCATTATGAAGGTAAACGAACAAAAAGAATCAAACAATAAATAATCAAAAAGCTACTAACTTTGAAGTGAAGTTTTAATTAAACTCACCACCCATTGTTAGTAGCTTTTTCTTTATATATGATGAGCTTGAGACATAAATCAATGTTCAATGCTCTACAAAGTTATATTGGCAGTAGTTGACTGAACGAAAATGCGCTTGTAACAAGCTTTTTTCAATTCTAGTCAGGGGCCCCAACATAGAGAATTTCGAAAAGAAATTCTACAGGCAATGCGAGTTGGGGTGTGGGCCCCAACAAAGAGAAATTGGATTCCCAATTTCTACAGACAATGTAAGTTGGGGTGGGACGACGAAATAAATTTTGAGAAAATATCATTTCTGTCCCACTCCCGATTATCTCGTCGCAATATTTTTTTCAAAGCGATTTAAATCATTATCATGTCCAATCATGATTAAAATATCACCTATTTCTAAATTAATATTTGGATTTGGTGAAATGATGAACTCTTTGCCTCGTTTAATTGCAATAATGTTAATTCCATATTGTGCTCTTATATCTAAATCAATGATAGACTGCCCCGCCATCTTTTCAGTTGCTTTCAATTCTACAATAGAATGCTCGTCTGCCAACTCAAGATAATCAAGTACACTTGCACTCGCAACATTATGCGCAATACGTCTACCCATATCACGCTCAGGGTGCACAACCGTATCTGCTCCAATTTTATTTAAAATCTTTGCATGATAATCATTTTGTGCTTTAGCAGTTACTTTTTTTACACCTAACTCTTTTAAAATTAAAGTCGTCAACGTACTTGATTGAATATTTTCACCAATTGCCACAATGACATGATCAAAGTTACGGATACCTAAACTTTTCATAACTGCTTCATCTGTAGTGTCTGCAACAACCGCATGAGTAGCGATATCACTATATTCATTCACTCTATTTTCATCATGGTCGATGGCCATTACATCCATGTCTAATGCATTCAACTCACGAACGATACTACCTCCAAAACGACCTAGACCGATGACTACATATTCTTTACCCATACTCGCCCTCCATTAAATGATTTTCATCAATTCATTGAAAATATAAATTTAAAATTATTATAAATGAGTACCCCAACTAAATTATCTAAATGCAGTAATGCAAGTAAATGAAAGTTGGGGTATCGTCTCAACTTATGATTTCTTTCCTTCAACATATTCTTTGTCGAAAACAAATAATCTTAATAATAATATTAACGATGGAAGTAATAAAAGTAAACCTAAAATAAAGACAATCACTAATGTCCAGCCCATTTCTGGATTAACATATGCATCTGTAATTTTTACAAACGGATATAAAAGGTATGGCAATTTACTAATTCCATAGCCAAAGAACGCGAACATCATTTGTAAAATAACAAATACAAAAGCCAAACCATGTTTTTTCTTAAAGAATGTTAACAATGAAGCTAATGCAAAGAATAAGAAACTTATACCAAACATCCACCAATAGTCAAAAACAGCTGAATAAAAATGTTCAGAATTTTGAATGCGTAATGATAGAAATACGAATAAACAAATGATAATCATCGGCGGCCCTAAAAATATGTGCCATTGTCTTGTTAAATTATATGCTGGTTCGTCATTTGCTTTTTTAGCATAATATGTCAAAAATCCTGATGAAATATATAAAACTGAAATAATTGCCAAGAATACTACAGACCAAGCAAATGGGCTTAATAATAACTGCACCCAATCTAGATCGATAACATTGTTTCGAACATTAATATAGCCACCTTCTGTAATAGTTAAAGCAGTAGATAATGAAGCTGGAATTAATAATCCACTTACCCCATACATGATCATCCATGCTAATTTTGTATCTTGACCATAATTTTCAAATGCATAAAAACTGTTTCTCAACGATATCATAATCAGTGCTATTGAACCTGGTATTAACAATACCGTGCCTAAATATTTGATTGACTCTGGAAAGAAACCTACGAATCCTACGAAGAAGAAAACAAAGAATACATTCGTAACTTCCCAAACTGGGTTTAAATAACGTGAAATTAAGTGATTAATTTTCTTTTCATCACCAGTTAACTTTGAATGCAATGCGAAGAAACCTGCCCCAAAATCTATAGAAGCAATAATGATATAGCAAAATAAAAACAACCATAACACTGTTATACCTATAAATGCATAAATCATTTTTCTATTTCTCCTCCTTGCTTCTTGGCTAAACGATTTACATCTTCATACGCCGGTTTATTTTTAAACATACGAATTAATACGTATGCACATGTATACATTAAAATGATGTACAATATGCCAAATAAAATTGTAACGAAGGTTATTCCGCCTGCTTGTGTTGCTGCTTCTGCCACGCGCATATAACCACGAACAATCCAAGGCTGTCTACCCATCTCTGTTAAGAACCATCCAAATTCTATAGCTAGCATTGAAGCTGGGCCTGTTAATAATATTCCATAAAGCATCCATTTATGAGTAGAAAACTTTCTAAGCTTTTTAAACATTAAAGTTAAGACATAAACACCTGAAATGACAAAACATAAAATTCCCATCGTTACCATTAAATCAAAGAAATAATGGACGATCATAGGCGGATGTAAACTTTTTGGAAAATCATTTAACCCTTGTACTTTAGTTTTGACACTATTATCTGCTAAGAAACTCAATAGTCCAGGTAATTCAATCGCACCTTTAACTTGCTGAGTCTTTTCATCTAACACACCAAATAATAATAATTTGGCATGGGAAGATGTATCGAAATGCCATTCATAAGCTGCTAATTTTTCAGGTTGGAATTTATGCAAAAATTTTGCAGATAAATCCCCTGCCAACATAGAAAGTAATGTTGAAAAGAATCCAACTATCATAGACATTTTCAAAGCTTTCTTATGGTAGACAGTATCTTTAGGTTGACGATTACGCAATAATTTAAAAGCTGCTATTGATGCAATAACAAATGCCATCGTCATACCGGCTGTAGTAATTACGTGAAATGATCGAACTATAAACGATGGGTTAAACATCGCTTCTATAGGTTGAACATTGACCATCTTTCCATTCTTCAACTCAAAACCTGCAGGCGTATTCATAAATGAATTCACTGAAGTAATGAAGAATGCTGAGAAAGAGCCACCAATAATTACTGGTATACTAATTAAGAAATGTGTCCATTTATTTTTAAAACGATCCCAAGTATATAAATATATACTTAAGAAAATAGCTTCAAAGAAGAACGCAAATGTTTCCATAAATAATGGAAGTGCAATAACGTGTCCACCCATTTCCATAAATGTAGGCCAAATCAATGATAATTGAAGTCCTATAATTGTACCTGTAACAACTCCCACTGCTACAGTAATTGTATAAGCTTTAGCCCATCTTTTGGCCATAGCTATATATTGAAGATCATTTTTGCGAATACCTAAAAATTCTGCAATTGCGAACATTAAAGGCATACCAACACCAATCGTTGCAAAAATGATATGAACTGCTAAAGTCATAGCTGTCAAAAACCGACTGATTTCAACTGTATCCATTTAAAAACATCACCTTTTTCTTTTTTTGATGACAACACAATGAACTTAATTATAATTGCTATAATGTGTATTTTTAAAACATTATGCGCTATGAAATTGTGTATAATTTATGTCAGTTCACAATGTGTTCACAAATTTGAATTTCAATGTATAATTGTGTATATTACATTAGAATAAAGCACGAAGGAGCATGATACATGTCAGAAATAATCGTTTATACGCAGAATGATTGTCCACCTTGTACATTTGTAAAAAATTATCTAAATGAGCATCACATTGATTTTGAAGAGAGAAATATCAACAATCAACAATATCGAAACGAAATGATAGATTTTGATGCTTTTTCAACTCCGTTTATTTTGTTGAATGGCAATCCAATGTACCATGTTGATCTTGATGAAATCAACAAAGTATTAAATATCCAAGATTAATTTTCATCTAAATCAACTTCATCATTTATAGCTATCATAAATTAAATATCGATTTTTAAATTAACTAACATTAATTAAAGAACTACATTTTGTTAATGACACATAGTTGTTTAATTAGTTAGCAACAACATTCCATTGAAATTAACATAAATCATAAAAAAGAACCCGAAGTATTCATAATTACTTACAATGAATACTTCGGGTTTATTTATAATTCTGTCTTTCGAAAGAATTAATTATTTTACGTAGTTGTTAACTAATTCAATAACTTCTTCTTGCGTTGCACAGTCGACTGCACGGTTAGCAAGTTCAGTCATTTCATTTTTACTTAAACCATTAATTTGTCTTCTTGCTTTCAGAATAGACGTTGCACTCATAGAGAACTCATCTAAACCTAAACCAAGCAATAATGGAATAGCTGTTTCATCTCCAGCCATTTCACCACACATACCTGTCCATTTACCTTCTTTATGTGACGCTTCAATAACTTGTTTAACTAAACGTAAGATTGAAGGGTTATATGGTTGGTATAGATATGATACACGCTCTGACATACGGTCAGCAGCTAATGTGTATTGAATTAAATCATTTGTACCGATACTGAAGAAATCTACTTCTTTAGCAAAGACATCAGCTAATGCTGCTGTTGCAGGTATCTCTACCATGATTCCTAATTCTATATCATCCGAAATGTCATGACCTTCATTTTTAAGGTTTTCTTTTTCTTCTAATAATATAGCTTTAGCTTCTCTAAATTCGTTAATTGTTGCAACCATTGGGAACATGATATTTAACTTACCATAAACTGATGCACGTAATAATGCACGTAGCTGTGGTCTGAAAATATCTTGTTGCGCAAGGCATAAACGAATCGCACGGTAACCTAAGAATGGATTCATTTCTTCAGGCAAGTTTAAGTATGATAATTCTTTATCTCCACCTATATCTAAAGTACGTACAACAACACGTTTACCGCCCATTGCTTCTAATACTTCTTTATAAGCTTCAAATTGTTCTTCTTCTGTAGGCATTTGGTCACGACCCATATATAAAAACTCAGTTCTATATAAGCCGATACCTTGTGCACCATTTTCAATAACACCTGGCAAATCATTAGGTGTACCAATATTTGCAGCAAGCTCTGCGTGAACACCATCAACTGTAACAGTATCAGCATCACGTAGTTTTTGTAATTCTTTCTTGTCAGCAAAATAACGCTCACGTTTATCTTGATAAGCGATTAACTCATCTTCAGTTGGATTAACGATTACATCACCATTTAATCCATCTACGATAATCATGTCGCCTTGTTTAACTTCTTGAGTAATTGATTTTGTACCAACAATTGCTGGAATTTCTAAAGAACGACTCATAATTGCAGAGTGACTTGTTCTTCCGCCAATGTTTGTAGCAAAACCTTGTACGAATTCTTTATTTAATTGAGCAGTATCAGATGGCGTTAAGTCATTCCCTACAATAACAACGCTTTCATCAATCATACTCGGATTCGGTAATTCTACACCTAAAATATGTGATAACACACGTTTAGAAACGTCGCGAATATCAGCCGCACGTTCTTTCATGTATTCGTTATCCATAGATTCAAAAATTGTAACAAATTGTGTTGTTACATCCGTTAATGCTGTAGCAGCATTAGCGTTTTCATTTTTAATCTTATCTTGGATTGGTTGAATTAATTCAGGGTCATCTAAAACTAATAAATGTGCATCAAAGATAGCAGCTTTATCAGCACCTAGTTGAACCTCTGCATTATTTCTAATTTTAGTTAACTCAACTTTAGAAGCTTCGATAGCGCTATTGAACTTTGCAACTTCTCCTTCAACATCAGTGACTTTTTCATTTTTGTCGAATGTTAAGTCTGGCTCAACTAATAAATAAGCTTTAGCAATTGCGACACCATCAGATGCGGCAATACCTTTAATTAATTTAGACATGATTATTTAGTCAATCCTTCTTTTGATAAGACGTCACTGATTGCTTGAATGGCGTCAGATTCATCACTACCGTCAGCATAAATTGTAATTTCAGCATCTTTACCAACACCAAGGCTCATAACACCCATGATTGATTTTAAGTTTACTTTCTTACCGTTATATTCTAATTGAATATCAGAATCGAATTTTGAAGCTGTTTGTACTAACATTGTTGCTGGTCTAGCGTGAATACCAGTCTCGTCGATGATTACATATGAATTTTGTTCCATAATTACATTTCTCCTTCGTATAGTTAGAATCTTCAATATTATTACAATACTAACTTAGTTTTATACATTAACTTTACCAAAACCATGCTTTAAATTCAATTCGTTTAAAACCGGTTTCAGTAAAATTTGCAAATTGCAAAACTATTATAGCACCTACATGACATTTTTAATAACATTTTCGCATTTTTGAATGTGATCTTTTCCAATTTTATTCATAAAATAGTAACTAATAGATGCAGACACAGCTTGTCCTACAACAAGAAACCATTTTGTTTGTTTTGCAGCAGTACGTTTAGCTACATCTCTAATTACAATTTTTAAAAATGCATTTGAAATTCTTTTACCAATAAATTGACTACCTTGAATTGCTGCTGCAGACATAATTCTTTCTTTCACATCATCCCCAAGGCTATTAACTTGCTTATGATCTAAACCATAAATTTTATTAACATCTTCGATAATATCTTTCATTAATTTTAAATCAACACCAAAATCTAAACCCGGAATTGGAACAACGCTCATTGTTGATGACATTAAAGACTTTCTCTTTACAATTGCTTCAGCACGTTGTCGTCTTTCTCTCAATTCTTGAATCGTCGTTGGCATTGCACCTTTTCCGTCAACATTTTCTATTTTAAAGACTGAATTACCGATTTTATTTGTTAAATTTGATGTTAAATTGTTTTTGAATCCCATAATATTATCACCCTTCTTTTTCTCAATAAGTTACTATACCCCTTTTTATCAAATTAATGTCTAATATTTACAAAAACAGCTTTTAAATATTTAGATGGCTTATAATGTGGATGCGTTTTAAAATCTTTTGGTAATCCCATAACTTCAGTTAATTCATAATCAACGCCACTCTCTTCAAGCGTCTTTTTAATAGTATTTTTAAATTGCTTTAATGGATATACACTTGCGTTTGTACATAACAATAATGTTCCTTCAGATGATAAGATATTTAAGGCGCCATTAATTAATTTGTCATAATCTTTTTGCACTGAAAATGTACGTTTTTTGTTACGCGCAAAGCTAGGTGGATCAATCACGATCGTGTCATAACTATGTCCATGTCGTGCAGCATATTTATAGAAATCAAAAGTGTCCATGACATAAATATATTGGGATTTAGGATCAATAGCATTTAATCCAAAATTTTCTTCAGTTAAACTACGAGAACGATTAGCCAAATCTACACTTGTTGTTGAAGATGCCTCACTTGCTGCTATTGCAGAAAAAGCACCTGTATAACTAAATAAGTTTAAAACATGGCGTTCTTTGGCATATTGATCCCTTAATTTCTTGCGCACTTCTTTTTGATCTAAAAAGATACCTGTCATCAAACCATCTTCAAGGTCTACATTATAAAATGTGAAGTTTTCTTCGATAACAATTGGAAACTCAGGTGCATCTCCTTCAACAAAACCACCACTATATTCGCTGTCTTTAAATCTTACTTTTTCGTAAATAGATTTATAATCAAATACTTTTCTAACCGCTTCAAGAATGGCATATTTAAATTTATAAATACCTTTTGAGTACCATTGAATCAACAAATGACCATCGTAATTGTCGATTGTTAATCCCCCAACACCATCACCTTCAGCATTAAATAATCTAAAAGCATTTGTTCCATCTATATTAAAATAATAATCACGTTCTGCTAATGCAGTATTAAACAATTTTACAAAGAAAGCTGTGTTGATTTGTTGAGCTTTATCGTATGTTAGAACCCAACCTAATCCTTTATGTTGGCGACCAACATAAGCCGTTGCGACATATTGTGATTTATCAGTCACAATTTGAAAAATATCTCCTTCTTTTAAATGATCTTGTGAATAGATATCCTCTTCTTCAATTAAAGGATATCCATTAAAATATTTTGTTTCTTTGCCTTTGTTCAGAGTTGCTATTTTCATCTGACAACTTCCTTTCTGTGTTTCGTTGTAGTTTTATATAGATTAAATTGTTTGCCAAATTTCAATATCATCTACTTCTAATCTTACTGTTGATTTTAACAAATTAGTAATTTGAATGATATATGTTAAATTTCTACAAAGGAAATACTATATATCGTTTCGCAAATTCCATAAGTCGCTTCAACTATTTACTAGTTTTCTTGATTTTACAAATGGATAACTTTTCAACTATTTTATTTGCACTAAAACTTTGTATACAATTTTCAATACTTAATTCACATCACCTGAATCAATCAAATCTAGTTACAAAAAAAGTACTATCCATAAACTTCATTGACCTGTATCTAAGTAAGTTAGAGATATATCTAACTTATAGCGTACACATCAAAATGTTTAATAGATAGTACTTTTATAATGCTTTTAATTATGGTCGCTCTCGTAATTGTAACGAATAAGAAATGATGATTGCCAATAACATTAATAGTAATGTTGGCGTAATGAACACTGAAAGTAATAGTCCATGAATCATTATATTTATAAATTCCGTTAACAATTTAAAGAATAAAATGCTCCCCATAAATAATTGTAAATAATAAAACTTACCTTTCAAGTGGAAAGTTAACGTTGTAGCGATATATGCGATAATAATGAATAACAGAATTAATAATGTAACCCATTCAATAACATATTGTGTCTGTGATAATTTCCAATCACCAGATACAAATAATGCATTACGATTATTAAATTCTAAAAATGTGAATAAAAAGATGACGACACCACAAAATAGTTCGACATACATTGGTTTAACCCATTTCGGTTTTCTCATCCAATCAGGAATATCGTCTTCTTGAATATCGATAATATCATTAACTTTCTTTTTGAATTTATCTCTTTTAGCTCTAATTTTATCTAAATCGACACTTCTTCTTGTCTTACGTGCATATTCTGTAGTCTTATCTTGGAGTTGTTTCAAGTGAATTTTAGTTTGATTCGTGACATTCCCTTTACTTGTTCTTGATAATTCTGGCTCCTCTTCACCTAATTCTTGCTTTGTTAAAGGTAAAGCTCGGCGCAAGAACAAGAAATTCCAAATAGCCATTTGACCAAGTAACCACATAATTATAAAGAAAGCATTGACACTTAAGATATCAATTGACTCTATTTCATTAGCATCAATTCTGCCATACAATGCAATTTGTGTAATTAAGTAACTTATACCATAACTCACAATTATCCACATGAAATGATTTTTTACATTTTCCTGATTCAATTCATCTTTATAGACGATATATCCTATATGAATTGTAAATGGAATAATGAAAATCACTGCAAAGAATCCATAAACTTGAGTCATTAATATAAGAGTAATAATAAAGTACATGATACCGATAACTAAGAAAAAGATAGAAATATCATAGTCATACTTAATAGTTCTAAGTAATGTATGACCAATCAACATAACTAAAATACCGAATATAATTATCACAATTGCACTAACTATAGGGAAATTACCTATAAATCGACTCATTACTTTAATAATTTCACTGAAAAATGCATTCAGAAATTCCCACACATTATGAACATGTGTATCAACTTTTTTACCACCATTTAATTGTTTAATTAATGGCAAGTTAATTAAAATAATGAGACCAGTGAAGAGTGAAACGATACCGATTAAATAGCTAAAAATAATTTCGGCGTGTTTCCTAAGAAAAGACATTATGTTCACCTCAAAATCATTATATATTAATCTAATGTTGTTGTCTTTAGATAAATGAATAAATAGTGCTATAGACTTAGAAAAGTTTAACGAAAGTACAACCGGGTAAGATTTATATATAAATAATTATCCAATTTGGGAGGAATTAATCATGTCTAATGAAAATCAAAATAAAAAAGCAGCAGAAAAAGCTAAAGAAGTTGAAGAAAAATTAAAAGATAAAAAAGAAGAAAAAACAGAAGATATTAATCAAACAAAACAAGATATCCAAGATACACTAAATTAATTTAAATCCCCTTACAACTTTTAGTTGTTAGGGGATTTTATGCATGTGCTCGGCGCATGTATCCCTCTCCTTCCTTACAACTTTTAGTTGTTAGGGGCTTTTATGCATGTGCTCGGCGCATGTATCCCTCTTCTTCCTTATAAACTATAATTCGTAAGCCATTATGCACGGGTTCTTCACTGTTGTTAAAGAGGTATGATTGATAAGTATCCCTCTTCATTTATCAGCTCAATATTATTACATGTCACATATTTTTATATCTTTAATTACTAACATTCCTACTACATCTTCAATTTAAATCCAATGCTAATATTATAAATTTTAAATCGAATTAAACGAAATTTCATGAAGACAACCTATTGACATAAGTTTACAAACGTCTTACAGTATAATTAATTAAATAAATCGCACACACTAGGGGTGTTTTATACTGAGATGAGGCTTGCCCTCAAACCCTTTGAACCTGATCTAGCTTGAACTAGCGTAGGAAAGTGTTACTATACATATGTTTTACTAATATATATTGTGAACGCATAACTTTCCTATGGATGGTTGTGCGTTTTTTTATTAGGAGGATGTAAAAATGTCAAAAGGTTTAAAGCTATCTGAAATACTAGTAACCGTACTTATTTCACTAGTATTCGCAGTTATTTACAATTTATGGTGGTTTGTTTACAATGGTGTGCAAGCTACAGGCCTTCACCTCGAACAATTAACAAACGGGGTTTGGTTCATGGCAGCGATTGTCTGCTATCTAATTATTCCAAAACCAGGTATTGCTTTACTGGCTGAATTTGCTGCAGGTGCCGGCGAAACTATCATTATGGGTCGTTTCGATATTCCGACAATCGTTTACGCTTTTATACAAGGTTTAGCGTGTGAACTTGTCTTTGCAATTTTTAAATATCAATCACGTTCAGTTATGGTAGCTATGTTAGCAGGTTTTTGTACAGCAATCGCGGCTTTCCCGATAGATTATTTCTATGGTTATTTAAATGAAGTTGCAGGTTGGAACTTAACATTATTCATCGTATTTAGATTAATTAGTGGTGCAGTAGTCGCCGGCGTCCTATCTTACCTTTTAGTAAAAGCTTTAGATAAGACAGGCGTAACAAAATTATTTAGACCAGCTGCTAAAGAAGATTACGACAACTTATAAGAGGAGCATTCAGAGTGTTAAAAGTAAGTGATTTACGATTAAAATATCCAAGTGGTCAACGTAAAATTTTCGATCATTTAAATATCACTATTCAAGACAAAGAAAAAGTACTTTTACTCGGTCCTTCTGGTTGCGGTAAAAGTACACTTCTGAATGTATTAAGTGGTATTGTTCCTAATTTAATTGAATTACCTATGAAATATGATGAACTAATCGTTGACCCATTAAGTGGCGTTATTTTCCAAGACCCTGATAGCCAGTTTTGTATGCCAAAAGTATACGAAGAACTTGCATTCGTTTTAGAAAATAGACAATTACCACGTGAAGACATGGATGCGTTAATTATCAATGCTTTAAATATGGTCAATTTAAATGTTACCCCTGAAACGTATATCAAAGATTTAAGTGGCGGGATGAAACAGAAATTGGCAATTGTTGAAACCATTCTTCAACAATCAAAAACATTGTTTTTAGATGAACCGACAGCAATGTTAGATGTTCAAGCAACAGAAGATTTATGGACTAAACTAATTGAACTTTGGGAAGATCAAACGGTTGTAATCGTTGAACATAAAGTTAAACACATCTGGAATCATGTCGACCGCGTCATTTTGATGGATTATAACGGAAATATCATTGCCGATGAATGTCCTGAAATCATATTACAGAAGTATGTTCATTTACTCAGTGAATATGGTGTGTGGCATCCACGTGCATGGGAATTCGCACCAAGTCGTGTTGACTTTCCAACAACAAACTCACACTTATTACAATTTAAAAATGGACGTATTATTCGCGGTAAATCAACATTGCTCTCATTCTCAGATTTAGAAATTGGTCTAGGTGAGTGGATTACAATTACAGGGGCAAATGGTAGTGGTAAAACAACCTTGCTTGAATCAATTATGCAATTGATTAAATATCAAGGTGATGTTTATTTTGAAAATCAGCGTTTAACAAAAATTAAACATGCAGCAAAACACATGTACCTAGTTTATCAAAACCCAGAATTACAATTTATAACAAATTCGGTTTATGATGAAATTAACATTCATTTTAATCACCTTTCTAAAGATCAAAGTGATGATGAAACGATACAACTTTTAAAACTTTTAGATTTACAAAATGTAAAAGATCAACATCCTTATGAGTTGTCTATTGGTCAAAAACGACGCCTTAGCGTAGCTACCGCACTAAGTTCTAAAGCTGATATTATCTTTTTAGATGAACCGACATTTGGACTTGATAGCCATAATACATTCCAGTTGATCAAACTTTTCCAAAAGCGAATTAATTTGGGACAAAGTATTGTCATGGTTACACATGACGATGAAATAATTGAACGTTATCCATCAAGAAGACTTAAAATTTCAGATGGTGCGTTACTAGATTGTGATGGTGATACGAATGTATGAGCAATGGAAAGTTCGGCAATCATTTGTTGATGATGTCAACATTATAACGAAACTATTTCTTGGAATTATACTATTTTTCTTTATTATATTTGTGCATAATTTCGATTTTATGCTTTATATCACTATCTTAATGTTAGTTTTCTTATTGATGTTTAATGGTACTCAGTTTAAAATTACAGCAATTTTTATAACTATAAGTATTGGCTTTGCATTACTCTCTTCCCTGTTCATGATTTTATACGGGAATGGTAGCCATACAATTTTGAAATTCGGATTTATCCATATTACAACAGAAAGTTTAGTTCGTGGTTTACATGTATCATTAAGAACCATTGCTATTTCATTTTTCGGTATCTTAATCGCACTTACATCTCAGGTTGTCATGATATTTTATAGTTTAATGCAACATTTAAAGGTTAAATCAAAAGTTGCTTATGCATTCATGGCTGCCATTCGTATGATACCTTTAATGATTAGTTCTTTAATACAGCTTCGCAGATCTTTAAAAATGCGCTATCAGATGATAGACGCGGCAAATTATAGAGGGTTAAAGCGATTTAAGCATTTAATTATACCTCTATTAAGCCAAAATATTAGAAAGGCACATCAATTATCAGTTGCGATGGAGTCGAAAGGATTTAGAGATGGTCCTCGTACTTACTATTACAACGTACCTTTCTCATATAAAGATATAATCTTTATTATAGTTTTAATTGCCATTATTACTATGGCATATTATTGTTCAATCACCTTACCCATCACGGGCATAGATGATGTTCGTCTTGGTCGTGTAGGTTAAATTTTATCCATAATTGTATAGATACTAAATTAGAAATTCATTGTATAGAAAAAGAAAACCATTTATTCCATACTAAACAAAAGAGGTGCCACAAACATGTTATTTTGTTCATCCAAACATGTTGTGGCGCCTCTTTTGTATTACATATGCATAATCACAAATTTGGTACAGAAATCAATGTCCTAGACTCTACAACTAAAAAAGCTATGAAAAAATCTATCGTTATAGATTCGTTCATAGCTAATCTTAGTATTTTAAATTTACTTATTTAAGTTGTAGTGCTTTATTCGCAATGTCATGACGATAGAATAAATGGTCACTTTGTATTTGTGATACTTTTTTGTATGCGTCTCGCTGTGCATCTTGTACATTGTCACCTTTTCCGATGGCAAGTATAACTCTACCACCTGAAGTAACAAAGGTATCACCTTGCTTCTTTAATCCACTAACAAAATAGTTTTCATTTAAATCAAAGCCACTTACTTTATGCCCTTTTTCATATGCATCAGGATATCCTTTTGATGCCAACATGACCCCTACAATAGATTCATTTTTCCATTTGAATTCAGTACGTTTTCCTTCATCTAAATCAATAATATGCTGCATTAAATCACTTTCCATGCGACTTAATAATACTTGAGCTTCAGGATCACCAAAACGGGCATTAAATTCTATTACTTTTGGACCATCTTTAGTTAAAATAGCACCAATGTATAATACACCGAAGAATTGATAACCTTCATTAAGCATTGCCTTTGCAATGGGTTGTGCAATTGTTTCATTTGTAAGTTTTAAAACATCGTCACTAATATGTGGTACTGGACAATAAGCCCCCATACCACCAGTATTTGGTCCTTCATCATGATCAAATGCGCGTTTATGATCTTGTGCAATACAGTCGAAAGGTACTGCTAAATCACCATTAACAAATGTCATTAGCGAGAACTCTTCACCTTCTAAAAACGTTTCAAATACAACAGTACCTTCTTCTTCATCACCATACATAATCTCAATAGCACTTCTGGCTGCTTCAATAGTATCTGCAATAATAACGCCTTTCCCAGCAGCTAACCCATCTTTCTTGACAACAACGGGCAATTCACAGTTTTCAATATATGTTAAAGCATCCTTTTTTCGCTCAACTTCTTTATAATCAGCAGTTGGAATATTATATTTTTCCATTATCTTTTTAGCAAATAATTTTGAGCCTTCGATTTGAGCTGCTTGCTTATTTGGACCAAACACTTTGAAACCATTCGCTCGTAAAATGTCTGCTAATCCATCAATTAGCGGCTGTTCTGGACCTATAACTACCCAATCAACATTTTGCCGTTTAGCAAAATCTAGTATCGCTTGATGATCAGATTCTGAAATTTCAGTGTGTACTTCAGCTATAGGTGTCATTGCCTCATTACCTGGAATGACAAACACTTGTTTAACTAGATTCGATTGATTAAGTTTATATGCAAGTGCATGTTCTCGTCCACCAGCACCAATTACTAATACATTCATTTATGTTACGCCCCTTTAAAATTAGTGTTTAAAATGTCGAGTGCCTGTGACTACCATTGCAATACCATGTTTATTAGCCATATCAATTGAATCTTGATCTTTAATCGAACCACCCGGTTGGATAATTGCCTTTATACCATGTTGTGCTGCAAGTTCAACTGTATCTCCCATAGGGAAAAATCCATCAGATACTAACGCTACATGATCATTGATTTCAATAGCTCTCTCTAACGCAATTTTAGCAGCACCGACACGATTCATTTGTCCAGCACCTATACCTACAGTTTGTTTATTATTACTTAAAATAATTGCATTACTTTTTACTGATGGTACAACTTTCCATCCTAATAACATTGCTTCCCATTGTTCATCTGTAGGTGCTACTTCTGTAACAACTTTCATTTCTTCTTTTGGCACGACATAATTGTCTTTATCTTGAACTAAATATCCGCCAGATACTGAAACAAACTCTTCTTCGTTACTGTCTATAGTCATATCAATTTCTAATAATCTTACATTCTTCTTTTGTTTTAAAATATCTAATGCTTCATCTGTAAATTTTGGTGCAATAATGACTTCCAAAAAGATACTATGCAATTGCTCTGCTAACTCAGGTGTTACAGCTCGGTTTAATGCAACAATTCCACCAAATATTGATTGACTATCCGCTTCATACGCATGTTGAAATGCTTGTTCTATCGTGTCACCGATACCAACACCACATGGATTCATGTGTTTAACCGCAACTGTAGCAGGTGTATCAAACTTTTTAACTAAAGCTAGTGTAGCATCTGCATCTTTAATATTGTTATAGCTTAATTGTTTCCCATGTAATTGTTTAGCGCCTGCAATCGTGTGCTTAGCATTCGAAGTTCTCACAAAATACGCTGATTGTTGTGGATTTTCTCCATATCTTAAAGTTTCTTTATCCCCTTTAAAGAAACGTACAATCGCTTCATCATATTCTGCAGTATGCTCAAAAACTTTAATCATTAATGATTGTCTATATGACTCATCTAACGAATCGTTTCTTAATCGCGTCAATACTTCTTGATAATCTGCCGGATGTACAATTGTTGTTACATGTTTATAGTTTTTAGCTGCAGCACGTAACATTGTTGGACCACCAATATCAATATTTTCAATTGCTTCGTCCATCGTCACATCAGGGTTTGCAACAGTTTGTTGGAATGGATATAAATTAACTACTACCATATCAATTAAATCTATATGTTGTTCTGATAATTCATTTAAATGCTGCGGTTTATTTCGATCAGCTAAAATGCCACCATGAACAGCCGGATGTAATGTTTTAACACGGCCATCCATTATTTCTGGAAAATGTGTTAAGTCTGAAACAGAACGAACTGGTACATTTGCTTCATCTAATATACGTTTAGTACCACCTGTTGAATATAATTCATAATTTAATTGCGTTAACGCTTTAGCAAACTCTACAATACCTGTTTTATTTGATACGCTCAAAATAGCTTTCTTCATCACATACATACTCCTTATTTTACAATTTTAGCAATAACACTTGGATATAACTCATATTCCAATTTTTTTACTTTCTCTTCTAATTGTTCTTTTGAATCGTCCGGTCTAATATCACATTTTCTCTGTTCAATAATTTCTCCCGTATCCATACCACTATCAACATAATGTACTGTCGAACCAGTAATAGTATCGCCACTATGATATGCTTGGCCTATTGCGTCAATCCCCTTATATTTCGGCAATAGAGATGGATGTATATTCAATATTTTACCTTCAAATGAAGCTAATAAGTCTGGACCAATTAGACGCATGTAGCCAGCTAGAATAATCCACTCTACCTTATCTTCATTTAATAATGTTACTAAATGTTGTTCATACGCTGCTTTTGAATCAAATTGTTTTGGTTCATTAATATAAACAGGAATATCGTGCTTTTTTGCTCTATCTATACAAAACGCATTTTGATGATCCGTATATAGCGCCGTAACTTCAATATTTTCAAGTTTTCCTGATTCAACATGCTCAACTATATTTTCAAAGTTACTTCCTGAACCTGATGCAAAAATCGCAATTTTAACCATTGTTATACCCCCAACAATTCAATTGCAGTTGACTCATTTTTCACAATATGACCAATTTGATAGGCTTCCACATTTTGTTCTGCTAAAATCTTCAAAGCGCGTGATACATCTTTTTCATCAACGATAACCGTATAGCCAATACCCATATTAAAAATGTTATACATTTCATTTGTGTCTATATTGCCTTGTTGTTGTAACCAATCAAATATTTTTGGTGTTGGAAATGATGTAGTATCAATTCTAGCAGCATATCCGGCTGGCAATGCACGTGGAATATTTTCATAAAAACCTCCACCAGTAATATGATTCATTGCCTTAATAGAAACTTCTTTTTTCAAAGCAAGTACAGGTTTGACATATAATTTAGTTGGTTCTAAAAAGACATCGATAAATGGACGATTATCGAAGTTTGATGCCAAATCAATGCCTGATTCATTAATTAATTTGCGCACTAAACTGTATCCATTTGAATGAATGCCACTTGACGCAAGCCCTATAACAACTTGTCCCTCTTTCACTTCTGAACCATCTACATAGTCATCCTTTTCAACTGCTCCAACAGCAAATCCAGCTACATCATATTCGCCTTCGTGATACATTTCACCCATTTCAGCAGTCTCTCCACCGATAAGTGCAGTATTCGTTTCAACACATGCATCACTAATACCTTTAACAATTTGTTCAATAACTTCAGGAACAACTTTGTTTGTAGCAATGTAATCTAAAAAATATAATGGTTCTGCACCTGTCGTTAAAATATCATTAACACACATTGCGACTGCATCGATACCTATCGAATCATGTTTACCATAGTCGATAGCTAGTTTTAATTTCGTACCTACTCCGTCTGTTCCAGAAACTAAAACTGGCGCTGTCATATTTAATTGTGATAAATCAAATGTAGCACCGAATCCACCTAAACCACCGATAACTTCTTTACGCATCGTACGTTTAACATGACTAGACATTCTTTCTACAGCTTCATAACCAGCATGAATATTTACACCAGATTGTTCATATGCTTTAGACATTTAAATTTCCCTCGCTATCAAAAAAGTGTTTGTTTTTAGAAATATATTGCTTTTGTCGATGACTTAAATGCGCTTTATAATTTGCTTCATAATCATATAACCCTGCAGGATAATCTCCAGTGAAACTTTCTACACATAAGCCACTATATGGCGCGTCATAATCTAAACCAATTGATTCAATTAACCCATCTACAGATAGATATGCTAATGAATCAGCGCCAATATAATCTTTAATTTCTTCAGGTGATTTGCTTGCAGAAATTAATTCTGCCGTAGTTGAAACATCGATTCCGTAAAAACTTGGAAACATAAATTCCGGTGATGCTATACGCACATGCACTTTATTTGCACCAGAATCTTTTAACATTTTCACAATGCGTCGAATTGTCGTACCGCGAACAATGGAATCATCAACAAGAATGATATTTTTCCCATCTACTATATCTTTTACCGCAGATAACTTCACTCTCACACCTTGCTCACGTAATTCTTGAGTTGGTTGAATAAATGTTCTTGCAACATATTGATTTTTAACTAGTCCCATTTCATATGGCAAACCTATTTCTTCAGCATAACCACTCGCAGCTGATAGCGATGAATTGGGTACACCGATGACCATATCAGCATTTACAGGGCTTTCTTGGGCTAATTTTTTACCAGAAGCTTTACGTACTGCATGGACATTTTTACCAGCTATTGTTGAGTCTGGTCTAGCAAAATAAATATATTCCATCGCAGAAATTGCAGTTGTCGTATGATGTGTATAAGATTTAACTGTAATACCTTTATCGTTAATCACGACATATTCACCTGCATGAATATCTTGAACAAATTCTGCACCTAACACATCTATTGCACATGTTTCACTTGCAAGGATGTATGTCCCATCTTTCATTTTACCTACAACAAGTGGTCTGATAGCATTTGGATCTACTGCGCCATATAACGCATCTTTAGTTAAAATCGCAAATGTAAAACCGCCTTTAACTTTTCGCAAACTTTCTTTCAACGCTTCCTCAAAAGTAGGAGCTTTACTTCGACGTATCAAATGCATAATGACTTCAGTATCAGAAGACGAATGGAAGATAGCACCTTGTTTTTCTAAATTCTGACGCAATGATTTAGCATTAATGAGGTTACCATTATGACAAATACCTACACTCATATCATAAAAGTGATACAGAAACGGTTGAATATTTTCAATACCTTTATTACCTGAAGTAGCATAACGGACGTGACCAATTGCATGTTGATATCCTTTTAATCGTTCCATTTGATCATCTTTAATCGCTTCAGTTAGTAAGCCTAATCCTCGCTCGCCTTTTAATTCATTTTGATCAGAAACAACTATACCTGCACCTTCTTGACCACGATGTTGCAAACTATGAAGTCCCATATATGTTAGTTGCGCTGCTTCAGGATGATTCCAAATACCAAACACGCCACATTCTTCGTTTAATCCTGAGTAGTTAAACATTGAGCAATTGCCCCTTCCCATATTTGTTTAATATCTGAAACATTTTCACTAATCTCTGTATATGGTGTTGTTACCTTGAAATTATCACTATCTGTTAAAAGTCCAATTTCTATTGCATTATCAATATTTAAAGTTTTACCTGATTTAACAGAAACAACATATCGGCCTTGCGTCTCACTAAACAATTGTGCATTTGTTATATCTATTGAAGATTTTAATCCTAAACCGTAATGCGCACTTAGTTTAGCTAAGGTAATCAGTAAGCCACCTTTACCAACTGTTTGAACATGTGATAATAGTCCTTCACGAATAGCGGTCTTGATTGATTCACCTTTTTCAACTTCTGAACTCAAATCTAATGACTCAAATTCATGATTAACTTTGCCATAAATTAACTTTTCAAGTTGACTACCACCAAAGTCGTCCTTAGTATCACCGATTAAATATAATTTATCTCCAACTTGAGGTTCAAAATCATTTAAATAATTTACATTTTCAATCAAACCTACCATTCCAACAACTGGTGTTGGGAAAATAGAAGTACCTTTCGTTTCGTTATATAAAGATACATTACCAGAAACTACTGGTGTCTTAAGAATGTCGCATGCTTCTGCCATACCTTTCGTTGAATCTATCAACTGTTGATAGATTTCTTTCTTTTCAGGAGAACCATAATTTAAACAATCTGTCATTGCTAATGGTGTTGCACCCACGGCAATTAAATTTCGATAAGCTTCAGCTACTACCATCTTTCCACCTTCATATGGATTGTTATATACATAACGCGCTTCACCATCAATTGTTGAAGCAATTGCCTTATTTGTGCCTTCCACACGTACTACCGATGCTTGAAGTCCTGGCTTAATTATCGTATTGGCACCAACTTGTTGGTCGTATTGATCATATAAATAGTGTTTAGATGCTATAGTCGGATGCTTAAGTAATTTAAAGAAAGTATCTTTAACATCGATGTGTGTATAATCATTTTTAGAAGTATTATAATCTTTTTCTTCTCCTTCTAAAATATATACAGGTGCTTCATCAGCTAGTGGTTCAACTGGAATGTCAGCATAAACTTCGTCATCATATGTTAAAACAAAACGATTTGTATCTGTAACTTCACCTATAACAGCACTATCCAATTCGTGCTTATCAAATAAATCTAAGAATTTTTGTTCAGTACCTTTTTCAACAACTAGTAACATACGTTCTTGAGTTTCTGAAAGCATCATTTCATAAGGAGAAATACCTGGCTCACGTGTTGGCACTTGTTCTAATCTCAAATGTAACCCACTACCACCTTTTGCCGCCATTTCAGACGATGAAGATGTTAAACCAGCAGCACCCATATCTTGAATACCAACTAATTCATCAAATGTAATTGCTTCAAGTGTTGCTTCCATTAATTTTTTACCTACAAATGGATCACCGATTTGTACAGAAGGTCGTTTACTTTCGCTTTCTTCCGTCAATTCTTCAGATGCAAAAGTAGCACCATGAATACCATCTCGACCAGTTTTCAAACCAACATAAATGACCGAATTACCTACACCTTTTGCTGTGCCTTTTTGAATCATGTCGTGATTGATAACACCAACACACATTGCATTAACAAGTGGATTGCCATCATAACGTTCATCAAATTCGATTTCACCAGCAGTTGTTGGAATACCAATGCAGTTACCATAACCTCCGATACCCTTTACAACACCTTTAAGTAATCTTTGGTTTTGTTTATTATCTAATTCTCCAAATCTAAGACTGTTTAACAAATTAATAGGTCTAGCCCCAATAGAGACAATGTCACGAATGATTCCACCAACGCCTGTAGCAGCCCCTTGATATGGTTCAATTGCTGATGGATGATTGTGAGACTCTACTTTAAATACTACGGCTTGATTATCACCTATATCGACTACCCCTGCACCTTCACCAGGCCCCATAAGCACATGGTCACCTGACGTAGGAAATTGCTTTAAAAACGGTTTAGAATGTTTATAAGAGCAATGTTCACTCCACATAACAGAAAAGATACCTGTTTCTGTAAAGTTAGGTTGTCTGCCTAAAATATCGCAAACTTTTTCATATTCTTGATCACTTAATCCCATATCTTGATATACTTTTTCAAGTTTAATTTCTTCAACGCTTGGTTCGATAAATTTAGACATGTTGTTCCCTCCAACTTTTTACCATCGCTTCAAATAATTTCACACCACTATCAGTACCTAACAACGTTTCTAAAGCTCTTTCAGGATGTGGCATCATGCCACATACATTGCCTTTTTCGTTAACAATTCCTGCAATATCATCATATGAACCGTTCGGATTATTCACATATTTCAGAATAATTTGATTGTTAGCTTTTAATTGTTGATATATTTCATCAGTACAATAATAATGACCTTCACCGTGAGCTACAGGATATATAACTTTTTCACCTTGTTCATAAAGATTTGTAAATGCCGTTTGATTATTCACTATTTCTAACTCTTCATTTCTACTAATAAATAAATGTGAATCGTTATGCAATAATGCACCAGGTAATAAGCCTATTTCAGTTAAAATTTGAAACCCATTACAAACACCTAATACTGGCTTACCTTCAGCTGCAAGACGTTTAACTTCCGAAATAATCGGCGCTACACTAGCCATTGCCCCAGATCTTAAGTAATCCCCGAATGAAAATCCACCAGGAATAAGTACGCCATCAAATCCACTTAGTGATGTTTCTCTATAATCTACATATTCCGCTTCAACACCACTTTTAATAGCAGCATTAAACATGTCTCTATCACAATTCGAACCTGGAAAAACAAGAACCGCAAATTTCATTTTATGCATTCTCCTTTTCATCATCTAACACTTTATAGCTATATTCTTCAATCACTGTATTTGCAAACAATTTTTCACTTAGAGTTGTAATAATGTTGTGTACCTTTTCATCACTAACCTCATCCACTGTCATATATAATACTTTTCCTACACGAATATCATTCACTTGTGCATAACCTAAGTCATGTACAGCTCGAGTAAGCGTTTGTCCTTGCGTATCTAATACTTGTGGTTGTAATGTGATATGTAGTTCAATTGTTTTCATTATTTTAAATCCTCCAATTTGTTTAAAAATATTTGATATGTTTCAATCAGTGATCCAGTGTTATTTCTATATACATCTTTATCAAAGTTTGCATTGGTAGCTTTATCCCAAATTCGACATGTATCTGGAGATATTTCATCCGCTAACAAAATTTGACCAGTCTCAGTCTTTCCAAATTCGATTTTAAAATCTACTAATTTTAAATTCATAGCATCCATTAATTGTTTCAACACATTATTAATCTTTAATGCTTTGGATTTTAGTATTTCAATATCTTCATCTGATGCTATATTGAGCAATTTAACATGGTCATCCGTTATCAACGGATCATTTAACGCATCATTTTTATAGAAAAATTCTACAAGTGGTTCTCTAAAAACTTCACCATTTTCAAAACCTAAACGCTTTGTAATAGATCCACTAGCAATATTACGAACAACTACTTCTAATGGAATTATTTTCACAGGCTTAACTAATTGTTCTGTTTCAGATAATTGTTTAATAAAGTGACTTTCTATTCCATTTTCTTGTAAATATTTAAATATAATAGAAGTAATTTGATTATTTAATCGCCCCTTACCTGCCATTGTGTCTTTCTTAGCCCCGTTTCCAGCAGTAACTTCATCTTTATATTCAACTCTTAATTCATTTTCTTGATTTGTTGAGAAAATGCGCTTCGCTTTTCCTTCATATAATAATGTCATGCTTTAATTACTCCCCTCATATTTAGCGTACATATCTTGTTCAGTTTGGTTTACATCATTCGTTAGTACAGTCATATGCCCCATTTTTCTGCTATCTTTACGCTCAGACTTACCATAAATATGTAAGTGCCACTCTGGATGTTCATTAAATTCATTTTCCAATAAATCTAAATCTTTACCTAGTAAGTTCATCATGACTGCTGGCTTTAATAATTCAATTGAATTTGGTAATGATTGTCCGGTAACTGCTAAAATATGAGTATCAAATTGTGAATAATCACATGCTTCAATTGAATAATGTCCGGAATTGTGAGGCCTTGGTGCTATCTCGTTCACATACAATTGGTTGTTACTATCTATAAAAAATTCAACTGTAAATGTTCCAATGAAATGAATCGATTGGATAATTTTATTAACTTGCTCTTTCGCCTCAGCTGTTTTATCTATTCTCGCTGGAACAATTGTTTTGAAAAGTATTTGATTTCTATGCTCATTTTCTTGTAATGGGAAAAAAGTGATTTGATTGTTGTTTCCTCTTGTAACAGTAAGAGATACTTCTTTCTTGATATTCAAATATTTTTCAGCTACGCATTCACTAGTTTCAATTAATTTAAAACCTTCTTGTAAGTCTTTTTCGTTGTTAATTAAAACTTGACCTTTGCCATCGTAGCCACCAAATCTAGTTTTTACAATAAAAGGATATCCTAATGTTTCAATTGCTTTGTCAATATCTGTAGATTCTTTTACTGAAATGAACGGGACAACTTTGGTACCAGCACTTTTTAATGTTTCTTTTTCAGTTAAGCGATCTTGTAATAACTGTATAGCTTGGTAACCTTGCGGAATATTGTACTTTTCACATAATAGTTTTAATTGTTGGGCTGAAATGTTTTCAAATTCATAAGTAATCACATCACATTTTTGTCCTAATTGATTGAGTGCCTTTTCATCGTCATACTTGGCTTGTATAAATTCGTGTGCAACGTATCTACATGGACAATCTTCAGAAGGATCCAATACAACCACTTTATAACCCATTTTTTGAGCTGATTGTGCCATCATCTTTCCAAGCTGACCACCACCAATAATGCCAATAGTCGCACCAAACTTTAATTTATTGAAGTTCATTTTGCATGTCCTCCACTTTTTGAATTAACGAAGATTCATACTGATTTAGTTTTTCAACTAAAGAAGGATTTTGAATACTTAACATTCTTGCTGCAAGTATACCTGCGTTTTTAGCACCTGCTGCACCAATTGCAGTCGTTGCAACCGGAATACCTCCTGGCATTTGAACAATTGATAATAAAGAATCTATACCCTTTAAACTTTTTGTTTCAATCGGCACTCCAATAACTGGTAGCGTCGTTAATGATGCAACCATACCTGGTAAATGTGCCGCACCGCCAGCGCCTGCAATGATAATGTTTATACCTCTTTCTCTCGCTTCAGAAGCAAATTGAACCATCATTTTTGGCGTACGATGTGCGGATACTACTTGTTTTTCGTACGGAATTTCAAAATAATCCAACATGTTACAACTCTCTTGCATAATTTTCCAATCGGAAGAACTGCCCATAATGACTGCTACTTTCACTTTGTACACCCTTTCAAAAGTTTGAATTGTGAATTACTTTAGTTGTATATTATAGATATAGCATAACAAGCAATTTCTGCTTTTTCAATCAAAAATCGAACTTTATTTTGATTTTTTATTTGAATTTACGTCTTTTGCTATGTAAATTAGTTTTATAAACTAACAAAGTTAGGATATTGACAATAGGAGGAGAAGTTTTTATGGTTGCTAAAATTTTAGATGGTAAACAAATTGCCAAAGACTACAGACAGGGGTTACAAGATCAAGTTGAAGCGCTAAAAGAAAAGGGTTTTACACCTAAATTATCCGTTATATTAGTTGGTAATGATGGCGCTAGTCAAAGTTATGTTAGATCAAAAAAGAAAGCAGCTGAAAAAATTGGTATGATTTCAGAAATCGTACATTTGGAAGAAACAGCTACTGAAGAAGAAGTATTAAACGAACTAAATAGACTAAATAATGATGATTCTGTAAGTGGTATTTTGGTACAAGTACCATTACCAAAACAAGTTAGCGAACAGAAAATATTAGAAGCAATCAATCCTGAAAAAGATGTGGACGGTTTTCATCCAATAAATATAGGGAAATTATATATCGATGAACAAACTTTTGTACCTTGCACACCGCTCGGCATCATGGAAATATTAAAACATGCTGATATTGATTTAGAAGGTAAAAATGCAGTTGTAATTGGACGAAGTCATATTGTCGGACAACCAGTTTCTAAGTTACTACTTCAAAAAAATGCATCAGTAACAATCTTACATTCTCGTTCAAAAGATATGGCATCATATTTAAAAGATGCTGATGTCATTGTCAGTGCAGTTGGTAAGCCTGGTTTAGTAACAAAAGATGTGGTCAAAGAAGGAGCAGTAATTATCGATGTTGGCAATACGCCAGATGAAAATGGCAAATTAAAAGGTGACGTTGATTATGATGCGGTTAAAGAAATTGCTGGAGCTATTACACCAGTTCCTGGTGGCGTTGGTCCATTAACAATTACTATGGTATTAAATAATACTTTGCTTGCAGAAAAAATGCGTCGAGGTATTGATTCGTAAAGAGCCTGAGACATAAATCAATGTTCTATGCTCTACAAAGTTATAATGGCAGTAGTTGACTGAACGAAAATTCGCTTGTAACAAGCTTTTTTCAATTCTAGTCAACCTTGCCGGGGTGGGACGACGAAATAAATTTTACGAAAATATCATTTCTGTCCCACTCCCTAATAACTGAGTTTTAATGAAGTCTTTTAACCCACATTAAATATTATTTTGCAATTGCAATGAATAACAAGAAAAATCTGGGACATTAATCGATCAAATGCTCCCTTCAAAGTAGACATTGAATAAATGAAGGCTTTGAAGGGAGCATTTCACTTTGTACTTGGCTCAACAATTTTATATAGACAGTAGTTAATTGAATGAAAATAAGCTTGTAACAAGTTTTCAATTCTAGTCAGGGGCCCCAACAAAGAAGCTGACGAAAAGTCAGCTTACAATAATGTGCAAGTTGGGGATGGGCCCCAACACAGAAGCTGTGACTATGATAAAGTACTACTACATAGTTAATCATTAGTGGTTCTTTATCATTTTCGCCTCCCTTTTCTTATTGTTTTGATACACAAAAATTTAAGTTCAAACTGTCGAATAAAGTTATATTTGATTTCAAATTATCCCTAAATTATTAATTTTACAATTGTGGCAGATTTTCAAAATAATAATTATTTCCTCATTATTTATAAATTTATATTTAAATTTCATTCTTTATAGGGTAAGATTAGGACTATAGTATGATGTGTAAATAATATAAATTAAGGTATAGTAAAGCTAACTCAGAAATGACTTATCATTCGGAGGTTACATTATGAATAAACTATTACAGTCATTATCAGCCCTCGGTGTTTCTGCTACACTAGTAACACCAAATTTAAATGCAGATGCAACGACGAATACTACACCACAAATTAAAGGCGCTAATGATATCGTTATTAAGAAAGGTCAAGATTATAACCTTCTAAACGGCATAAGTGCATTTGATAAAGAAGATGGAGATTTAACCGATAAAATTAAAGTCGATGGCCAAATTGATACATCTAAATCTGGTAAATATCAAATTAAATATCATGTCACTGATTCAGATGGTGCAATTAAAATTTCCACTAGGTATATTGAGGTTAAATAGCCCTCATCACTATACTGCAAATAAAATGGTAGCAAACGAACATGTTTTGCTACCATTTTATTTGTTATTCTAACTTCATCTGCAACTTTAACCCAAATATTGTATTTTTTCTGTATACCAAAGGACTACCTATCAAATTATTAAAACTTAACTGCTCTTTTTAAAAAAATGTTTTGATTTTGAACAAACAAATTTCCACTTTTCATTGTTTAACGATAAATTACTTTTGGCAAATTCCTTATTAAAATGTTTGCGCTTCCTTTCAATCAACTAGCCATCATTTTCAATTTATTAGACAATTTCAAACTTTTTTTATTTTCATTCAATTAACCTTTAATTGAAAGCTATTCTCAACTTTCCTTTTAAATATGAAGCAATTTTTTCAAAAACGCTATTAGTCACAAAATGTACACATAATTTTAACAAATGTGTGAACCCACGTCACACCTTGATTTATCAACATTTTTGATACAATTTTATTAATTTTTTTCCCATAAGCCCTTGTAAATATTGTGTAATAACTTAAAATTAATGTTAAGCCCTACATTTGTAGTATTAGGAGGTCAAAAAAGTGTCAAAATTTAAGTCTTTGCTTCTATTATTTGGCACACTAATTTTACTTAGTGGTTGTTCAAATATAGAAATTTTCAACGCAAAAGGGCCAGTAGCAAGTAGTCAGAAGTTCTTGATTCTTTATTCAATCGTCTTCATGCTTGTTATTTGTTTCGTTGTACTTGGCATGTTCGCCATTTTTATTTACAAGTATAGTTATAATAAGAATGCCGAATCTGGTAAGATGCACCATAATGCCATCATTGAAACAATATGGTTTGTAATACCTATCATAATCGTTGCTGCTTTAGCTATTCCTACAGTTAAAACTTTATACGATTACGAAAAACCACCGAAGAGTGAGAAAGATCCAATGGTTGTATATGCAGTAAGTGCAGGATACAAATGGTTCTTTGCTTATCCAGATGAACATATAGAGACTGTTAATACATTAACAATCCCTAAAGATCGTCCTGTTGTATTTAAGCTTCAAGCTATGGATACAATGACAAGTTTCTGGATTCCACAATTAGGTGGTCAAAAATATGCCATGACTGGCATGACAATGAATTGGACGTTAGAAGCATCTCAAACTGGTACGTTCAGAGGTCGTAACTCTAACTTCAATGGTGAAGGATTCTCACGTCAAACATTTAAAGTAAATGCCGTTAGTCAAAAAGACTACGACAAATGGGTGAAAGAAGTTAAAGGTAAGAAAACGTTAGATCAAGATACATTTGATAAACAATTATTACCAAGCACACCTAATAAAGCTTTAGAATTTAATGGTACACATATGGCGTTTGTTGATCCAGCAGCCGATCCAGAATACATCTTCTATGCATATAAACGTTTCAATTTCGAATTGAAAGATCCAAACTTCACTAGTGAAGAAAATATGTTTAAAGATGTATCAGACAAACCATTAATACCTGCTCGTAAAGCTCAAATTACAAATGCGAACTATAAACGACATGGTATGAAGTTGATGATTCTTGGAAATGACGAACCATATAACAATGAGTTCAAGAAAGATGAATCGAAAAATGCGAAAGAAATGAAGAAAATTTCAAAAGATGCGCAAGATCAAGACAATGATGATCATGGACGTGGACATTAATGAATTTTCCATGGGATCAATTACTAGTTAAAGGTAACTGGATGATTACAATGGCACAAATTGGTGCCCCATTCTTAGTTATTGGTTTAATCGCAGTAATTACTTACTTTAAATTATGGAAATATCTTTACAAAGAATGGTTCACATCTGTAGACCATAAGAAAATCGGTATTATGTATTTAATCTGTGCCGTATTAATGTTCGTCCGTGGTGGTATTGATGCGTTACTTATTCGTGCGCAATTAACAGTACCTGATAACAAATTTTTAGAATCTAACCACTATAACGAAATTTTTAGTACACATGGTGTAATCATGATTATCTTCATGGCAATGCCATTTATCTTTGGTTTATGGAATATCGTTGTTCCATTACAAATTGGAGCACGTGATGTTGCATTCCCAGTATTAAACAACGTAAGTTTCTGGCTATTCTTTGCAGGTATGATTTTATTCAACCTGTCATTTATTATTGGTGGTTCACCAGCAGCTGGTTGGACAAACTATGCGCCACTAGCAGGTGAATTCAGTCCTGGTCCGGGTGTTAACTATTACTTAATAGCTATACAAATTTCAGGGCTTGGTACCTTAGCTACAGGTATCAACTTCTTTGTAACAATTTTAAGATGTAAAACACCAACTATGAAGTTTATGCAAATGCCAATGTTTACAGTAACAACATTTATTACTACATTAATTGTTATTCTTGCTTTCCCTCCTTTAACAGTAGCGTTAGCATTAATGACAACTGATAGAATATTTGACACAGCATTCTTCACAGTTGCACATGGCGGTATGCCAATGCTTTGGGCTAACTTCTTCTGGGTATGGGGGCACCCTGAAGTTTATATCGTTATCCTTCCAGCATTTGGTATTTACTCAGAAATTATCCCGACATTCGCTCGTAAGCGTTTATTCGGACATCAAAGTATGGTATGGGCAACTGCCGGTATCGCGTTCCTTAGTTTCTTAGTTTGGGTTCACCATTTCTTCACAATGGGTAATGGTGCGTTAATCAACTCATTCTTCTCAATTTCAACAATGCTGATTGGTATTCCAACTGGTGTGAAATTGTTTAACTGGTTATTAACATTATATAAAGGACGTATTACATTTGAGTCACCAATGCTATTCTCATTAGCATTTATCCCTAACTTCCTTTTAGGTGGTGTTACGGGTGTAATGTTAGCAATGGCATCAGCTGACTATCAATATCACAATACGTACTTCTTAGTAGCTCACTTCCACTATACATTGGTTACTGGTGTTGTATTTGCCTGCTTAGCTGGTTTAATCTTCTGGTATCCAAAGATGATGGGTTACAAATTAAACGAAACATTAAACAAATGGTGCTTCTGGTTCTTCATGATCGGATTTAACGTTTGTTTCTTACCACAATTCATTCTTGGATTAGATGGTATGCCACGTCGTTTATACACTTATATGCCATCAGATGGTTGGTTCTTATTAAACTTAATTTCAACTATCGGTGCATTATTAATGGCAATCGGATTCTTATTCCTTGTTGTTAGTATCGTATACAGTCACTTCAAATCTCCACGTGAAGCAACTGGAGATAACTGGGATGGCCTTGGTCGTACTCTAGAGTGGACTACTGCATCAGCAATTCCACCTAAATACAACTTTGCCATTACACCAGATTGGAATGACTACGACACATTTGTTGATATGAAAGAACATGGTCGTCATTACTTAGACAACCATAATTACAAAGACATTCATATGCCAAACAATACTCCTGTTGGATTCTGGATTGGTATCTTTATGACTATCGGCGGTTTCTTCTTAATTTTCGAAACTGTAATTCCAGCATTAATTTGTTTATTCGGTATTTTTGGTACTATGATTTATCGCAGTTTCCAAATCGATCACGGATATCATATCCCTGCTGCTGAAGTTGCAGAAACTGAAGCTAGATTAAGAGAAGCGCGTATTAAAGAAAGGGAGGCTGTAAGTCATGAGTCATGATACAAACACTATTGATTCACGCACACATGAAGGCGAATTAAATAAGCTTGGCTTTTGGATTTTCATTACAGCCGAATTTGCGTTATTCGGTACCCTATTTGCGACACTATTAACTTTGCAACATGGTGGCGATTATGCAGGTAAAATGACTACTGAGTTATTTGAATTGCCTCTTGTTTTAATAATGACGTTTGCATTATTATTCAGTTCTTACACATGTGGTATTGCTATTTACTACATGCGCCAAGAAAAACAAAAGTTAATGATGTTTTGGATGATCATTACGTTACTTTTAGGTTTAGTCTTTGTTGGATTCGAAATTTATGAATTCGCACACTATGCATCAGAAGGCGTTAACCCAACAATTGGTTCTTACTGGTCTAGTTTCTTTATCCTATTAGGAACGCATGGTTGTCACGTATCGCTAGGTATCGTTTGGGCCATTTGTTTATTAATCCAAATCCAACGACGCGGATTAGACAAATATAATGCGCCAAAATTATTTATAGTAAGTTTATACTGGCACTTCTTAGATGTTGTTTGGGTTTTCATCTTTACTGCCGTATATATGATAGGGATGGTGTATAGCGGATGAGTACAATAATGAAACATACTGTAGGATTTATCGCATCTATCGTATTAACGCTTTTAGCAGTTTACGTAACACTATACACGTCATTAACATTCCACGCGAAGTTGACAATTATCTTTGGCTTTGCATTCGTCCAAGCAGGACTTCAATTATTAATGTTCATGCATTTAACTGAAGGTAAAGATGGACGTTTACAAACATTCAAAGTTATCTTTGCTCTTGTAATTACACTTTGTTTCGTTGTCGGAACATATTGGGTTATGCAAGGCGGTCACTCTTCACACTTATAAACAACATTTTAATAATGTAAAGTTTAACCAGCTAACACTTTTGTTAGCTGGTTTTTATTTTCCTTCAATTTTTAAATGGTTAAGTCCCCTTCTATATCTTATAAGACAATCATTATAATCAATTCAATTAATACATTAACAACCACAACTAATAAATATAGTAACTTCAAAATCCATATTTATGTCTAAAGATAATCTCAATGTTGTTCACGTCAATAAAATTATCCCTAGGTTTTTAAAAATTGTACATGTTTAAACAATCAAAAGTGTACATTATTAAATTATCATTTCCAGTTAGATTTAGAAAACATTCACACCACGCATGGACCAACGTATTCGTCTTCATTCATTTTAGTCTGATGCCAACTCACCAAATGATTTCCCCTTTTATCAGTTAACACATATTTTTAAACTCATCCTTCTTCAACCTTATACTTTAAACTTTTTACCACTATAAAAAAGAAGATATAACTCGTATACTGGTCAGATAAGGTCGATGCCTTAATGCCATATACATGTTATATCTTCTATATTAATTATTGAACAATAACACCCTTCGTATTGTAAGGTTTATTTTGTTTTAAAATATCATTATAAATATGTTTGATTCGAACTTCATTGTTTCCTTTTACATTTAATGCAAGTACAACTACATACTTATCATTATAGTAAACAGTAAAGACTTGTCCAAAGAATCCCCCGTTAAGTCTATTCAATGTTGGCTTAGCATAGAAACCATATCGATATTCATCTGGATACTTTTTCGTACCAAACTCATGTAATAATGGATTGGTTATTTTAGGACTGAATAATTTATATTGTTGTATTTGAGTAATTAATTTACCCATATCTGTTGGTGTCATATATAAATTACCTGCACCATAGTATTGGTCCAAAATATTAGGTCTTAAGAATGAAAGTCCTGTACTATTATAAGCATAACCTTTTGCTAGATATTTTTTAAAAGGTTGTTCATCATAAAATGCTGTGTGCTGAAGTTTTAAAGGATCTCCTATTTTTGTATAATAATTCTCAGCATAAGATTTACCTGTAACTTCTTCAATTACTTTCGCAAGTACTAAATAATTCCCATCGTTATACATATGCTTTTTGTATTTCTTAGGATCAATACCACGTTTTTGAATCGCTTTAACTGCTTGATCTAAATTTTTATAATCTTTTGAGGATTTATATTTATATAATCCACTTTGATGCAACATTAAATCTTTCAATGGGATAGGCTTAGATGTTTTAAACCATGGAAGGTATTTACTTACTGGATCATTGATATTTATTTTATGTTCTTCTTCTAACTGTTTTAACAGTAACCCTGTTGAAAATTTTTGAGCTGAACCTATTAAAAACATCGTATTCGGTGTGTTTTTAATACCTTTTTCAAAATCTTGATATCCATAACCTTTACTCATTTTCAATTTGCCATTTTCATATATAGCTACTGAACCGTTAAATAATGAACTTTGTAAATACTTGTCAATTTTCTTATATTTAGGATCCTTGCTATTATATACCTCTTTTAGTTTAGACGGCGCAACCTTTTCCTTATTACGATCCACTAAATATTTTTCATTGTCTGATAATTTTGTTTCCTTATGTATTGGGTCTATAGAATGTGTCTTCGTCTGTAATCGATGAAAAATTAACGCTATAGAAATAATGATAAATAATAGTACACACGCATGTATAACTAGTTTTACTTTATTAAATTTCATTTGATAATTGCCTCACAATGTATTCATTTTATATATTTAAATCGTTAAAAATTTGAACCTAGATGCCTAATAATACAACTTACAAAAATTAACTTATCATTCATTTATGCTTTACGCTACATAGTAATAAGTTTTTCTAATATGTTATCTATACAACAAAATTAATTATACCTTATCACTTTGTATAAATCACTCGAATTTATATTACGCCTTTAAATTTTTTAAGACATCATACTAAAGTCGCATTATATTTTTAAAAATGCTTTTTGATTTTAACAAAACATTCAAATTACAAGGAACTTTGACATAACATTTGTATTTTTTACTATAAAGTACTACAATTTAAGGCTATAATGTATTAGTAATGAAGTTGTATAAATATCGTTCAACTAATTATATTTTAAAATTATGATTATGATTTAACAAAAATTTAATATAGGAGCATCAATCATGAATAAATTTTTAAAATACTTTTTGATCCTTCTAGCATTGGTTCTCATTGTTGTTCCAATAGTCTTCGCTACGTTACTTTTTAAAACGTCCCAAGATGCATTCGAATCTTCTCAAGACAGCAAAAATGCTAATCGTCAATCCAACTTAAGAGATAATAAAGTCAATCCCGAAGAACAACCTATCTCTATTCTTTTCTTAGGTATCGATGATAACGATGGAAGAAGAAAAAAAGGACAGGATGCTGAACACTCTAGATCAGACGCTATGATTTTAACTACTTTTAATCAATCAAAACATCAAATTAGAATGCTTAGTATTCCACGTGATACTATCAGCTACATTCCTAAAGTTGGCTATTACGATAAGATTACCCATGCACATGCATATGGTGGTCCAATTGCCGCAATGGATTCGGTAGAAGCTACCATGAATGTACCTGTTGATTATTATGTGAGAGTCAATATGAAAGCATTTGTCGAGGCTGTAAATGAGCTTGGTGGCATATACTATGATGTGCCATACGACTTAAATGAACCTAACACAGATGATACTGGTAAGATTAAAATTAAAAAAGGGTACCAAAAATTAAATGGTGATGAGGCTTTAGCAGTTGCTAGAACTAGACATCATGATTCAGACTTAAAACGTGGACAACGTCAAATGGAATTAATTAAGATTTTATTCCAAAAAGCACAGGAAGTTGATTCTATTGATAAACTTGATAACGTGATTCAAATTGTAGGTAAAAATGCAAAGCATAATTTAACTAACTCTGAAATTAAAGCTTTAGCAAAAATGTACTTAACAAATGATGTTGAAATTAAAACTGCGCAATTAAAAGGTAAAGATGATATGTTAAATGGTATTTACTATTATCATCCAAGTGTTGAAAGCATTCAAAAATATGCAAACTTACTTCGTAAAGACTTAGAATTATCACCTATTAATGATAAAAATGATTTCTTAGATCAACGTGTCATTAATCATTATGGTTCATTAATACCATTAACGCCTTTAGATAATAGTTTATTGAGAAAAGAACAAAATGATACGACAGATAAAGATAAGACATCTAACGAGAACAGTGATTCAACTAATAACAGTGATTCCAGCAATCAACAACAACCTGCTACAGATCAAAACTCAAATCAAAATCAAGGTGGCACACAACAAGCGCCACAAGCTTCAAATAACCAAAATGGTGTTGTAAATTAATATTATATGACGATTAACATTTACTATTTATGAAAGGAGCATCATACATGAGTAGAAAAACATACGAAAAGATTGCAAATATAAATGGCATGTTTAATATGTTAGAACAACAAATCATTCATAGCCAAGATATGGCTCATTTTAGAAGTGAATTTTTTTACGTCAATCATGAGCATCGAGAAAACTATGAAGCACTCCTAATTTATTACAAAAATAGTATCGACAATCCTATTGTAGATGGTGCATGTTATATTTTAGCCCTACCTGAAATTTTCAATAGTGTTGATGTTTTCGAATCAGAGTTACCATTTTCATGGGTATATGATGAAAATGGCATTACCGAAACAATGAAATCACTTAGCATTCCATTACAATATTTAGTTGCAGCAGCTTTAGAAGTAACTGATGTGAATATATTTAAGCCTTCAGGATTTACAATGGGAATGAATAATTGGAATATTGCTCAAATGCGAATCTTTTGGCAATATACAGCAATTATTAGAAAAGAAGCACTATAACATTAATAATTAATTAGCTATAAAGATGATTCACAACAATCATCTTTATAGCTTTTTTATGTCTAATTATTTTTGAGGAAAATAACAATCGTTATTCTATGTTATTATTAGTAAATTAAATGTAAATGATTTTGTTAGGATGTGGAGGAATTTTATGTTTTCAAAAGTAAACAATCAAAAGATGTTAGAAGATTGCTTCTATATAAGAAAGAAAGTGTTTGTAGAAGAACAAGGCGTCCCTGAGGAAAGTGAAATTGATGAATATGAATCTGAATCTATTCACCTCATTGGATATGATAATGGACAGCCAGTTGCCACTGCTCGAATACGCCCTATTAATGAAACAACTGTCAAAATAGAACGAGTAGCTGTGATGAAATCACATCGTGGACAAGGAATGGGTAGAATGCTTATGCAAGCTGTAGAATCATTAGCTAAAGATGAAGGTTTTTACGTAGCTACTATGAATGCCCAATGTCATGCTATCCCATTTTATGAAAGTTTAAACTTTAAAATGAGAGGTAATATATTTCTTGAGGAAGGCATCGAGCATATTGAAATGACAAAAAAGTTAACCTCGCTTAATTAAAAAAAGTTGTATCTATTTTAGAAACATTTGTAATAAACCAATTCTTAAATTGACATCAATTCTATTTGATTTGTCACGTCACCATTGAGATTCAAAATTTTTTTCATTTTTTTACAGTGAAAATGTAAATTAAGAGTATATTACAAATTGGTTAAATACGCACAGGTATATAAAACAGGTACTATAATGTTAGTAATAATTAATAAATGTTAGGAGTAATAAATAGAATGGCGAAAAAATTCAATTACAAACTACCATCAATGGTTGCATTAACGCTTGTAGGTTCAGCAGTCACTGCACATCAAGTTCAAGCAGCTGAGACGACACAAGATCAAACTACTAATAAAAACGTTTTAGATAGTAATAAAGTTAAAGCAACTACTGAACAAGCAAAAGCTGAGGTAAAAAATCCAACGCAAAACATTTCTGGCACTCAAGTATATCAAGACCCTGCTATTGTCCAACCAAAAACAGCAAATAACAAAACAGGCAATGCTCAAGTAAGTCAAAAAGTTGATACTGCACAAGTAAATGGTGACACTCGTGCTAATCAATCAGCGACTACAAATAATACGCAGCCTGTTGCAAAGTCAACAAGCACTACAGCACCTAAAACTAACACTAATGTTACAAATGCTGGTTATAGTTTAGTTGATGATGAAGATGATAATTCAGAAAATCAAATTAATCCAGAATTAATTAAATCAGCTGCTAAACCTGCAGCTCTTGAAACGCAATATAAAACCGCAGCACCTAAAGCTGCAACTACATCAGCACCTAAAGCTAAAACTGAAGCGACACCTAAAGTAACTACTTTTAGCGCTTCAGCACAACCAAGATCAGTTGCTGCAACACCAAAAACGAGTTTGCCAAAATATAAACCACAAGTAAACTCTTCAATTAACGATTACATTCGTAAAAATAACTTAAAAGCACCTAAAATTGAAGAAGATTATACATCTTACTTCCCTAAATACGCATACCGTAACGGCGTAGGTCGTCCTGAAGGTATCGTAGTTCATGATACAGCTAATGATCGTTCGACGATAAATGGTGAAATTAGTTATATGAAAAATAACTATCAAAACGCATTCGTACATGCATTTGTTGATGGGGATCGTATAATCGAAACAGCACCAACGGATTACTTATCTTGGGGTGTCGGTGCAGTCGGTAACCCTAGATTCATCAATGTTGAAATCGTACACACACACGACTATGCTTCATTTGCACGTTCAATGAATAACTATGCTGACTATGCAGCTACACAATTACAATATTATGGTTTAAAACCAGACAGTGCTGAGTATGATGGAAATGGTACAGTATGGACTCACTACGCTGTAAGTAAATATTTAGGTGGTACTGACCATGCCGATCCACATGGATATTTAAGAAGTCATAATTATAGTTATGATCAATTATATGACTTAATTAATGAAAAATATTTAATAAAAATGGGTAAAGTGGCGCCATGGGGTACGCAATCTACAACTACCCCTACTACACCATCAAAACCAACAACACCGTCGAAACCATCAACTGGTAAATTAACAGTTGCTGCAAACAATGGTGTCGCACAAATCAAACCAACAAATAGTGGTTTATATACTACTGTATACGACAAAACTGGTAAAGCAACTAATGAAGTTCAAAAAACATTTGCTGTATCTAAAACAGCTACATTAGGTAATCAAAAATTCTATCTTGTTCAAGATTACAATTCTGGTAATAAATTTGGTTGGGTTAAAGAAGGCGATGTGGTTTACAACACAGCTAAATCACCTGTAAATGTAAATCAATCATATTCAATCAAACCTGGTACGAAACTTTATACAGTACCTTGGGGTACATCTAAACAAGTTGCTGGTAGTGTGTCTGGCTCTGGAAACCAAACATTTAAGGCTTCAAAGCAACAACAAATTGATAAATCAATTTATTTATATGGCTCTGTGAATGGTAAATCTGGTTGGGTAAGTAAAGCATATTTAGTTGATACTGCTAAACCTACGCCTACACCAACACCTAAGCCATCAACACCTACAACAAATAATAAATTAACAGTTTCATCATTAAACGGTGTTGCTCAAATTAATGCTAAAAACAATGGCTTATTCACTACAGTTTATGACAAAACTGGTAAGCCAACGAAAGAAGTTCAAAAAACATTTGCTGTAACAAAAGAAGCAAGTTTAGGTGGAAACAAATTCTACTTAGTTAAAGATTACAATAGTCCAACTTTAATTGGTTGGGTTAAACAAGGTGACGTTATTTATAACAATGCAAAATCACCTGTAAATGTAATGCAAACATATACAGTAAAACCAGGCACTAAATTATATTCAGTACCTTGGGGCACTTATAAACAAGAAGCTGGTGCAGTTTCTGGTACAGGTAACCAAACTTTTAAAGCGACTAAGCAACAACAAATTGATAAATCTATCTATTTATTTGGAACTGTAAATGGTAAATCTGGTTGGGTAAGTAAAGCATATTTAGCTGTACCTGCTGCACCTAAAAAAGCAGTAGCACAACCAAAAACAGCTGTAAAAGCTTATACTGTTACTAAACCACAAACGACTCAAACAGTTAGCAAGATTGCTCAAGTTAAACCAAACAACACTGGTATTCGTGCTTCTGTTTATGAAAAAACAGCGAAAAACGGTGCGAAATATGCAGACCGTACGTTCTATGTAACAAAAGAGCGTGCTCATGGTAATGAAACGTATGTATTATTAAACAATACAAGCCATAACATCCCATTAGGTTGGTTCAATGTAAAAGACTTAAATGTTCAAAACTTAGGCAAAGAAGTTAAAACGACTCAAAAATATACTGTTAATAAATCAAATAACGGCTTATCAATGGTTCCTTGGGGTACTAAAAACCAAGTCATTTTAACAGGCAATAACATTGCTCAAGGTACATTTAATGCAACGAAACAAGTATCTGTAGGCAAAGATGTTTATTTATACGGTACTATTAATAACCGCACTGGTTGGGTAAATGCAAAAGATTTAACTGCACCAACTGCTGTGAAACCAACTACATCAGCTGCCAAAGATTATAACTACACTTATGTAATTAAAAATGGTAATGGTTATTACTATGTAACACCAAATTCTGATACAGCTAAATACTCATTAAAAGCATTTAATGAACAACCATTCGCAGTTGTTAAAGAACAAGTCATTAATGGACAAACTTGGTACTATGGTAAATTATCTAACGGTAAATTAGCATGGATTAAATCAACTGATTTAGCTAAAGAATTAATTAAGTATAATCAAACAGGTATGACATTAAACCAAGTTGCTCAAATACAAGCTGGTTTACAATATAAACCACAAGTACAACGTGTACCAGGTAAGTGGACAGATGCTAAATTTAATGATGTTAAGCATGCAATGGATACGAAGCGTTTAGCTCAAGATCCAGCATTAAAATATCAATTCTTACGCTTAGACCAACCACAAAATATTTCTATTGATAAAATTAATCAATTCTTAAAAGGTAAAGGTGTATTAGAAAACCAAGGTGCTGCATTTAACAAAGCTGCTCAAATGTATGGCATTAATGAAGTTTATCTTATCTCACATGCCCTATTAGAAACAGGTAACGGTACTTCTCAATTAGCGAAAGGTGCAGATGTAGTGAACAACAAAGTTGTAACTAACTCAAACACGAAATACCATAACGTATTTGGTATTGCTGCATATGATAACGATCCTTTACGTGAAGGTATTAAATATGCTAAACAAGCTGGTTGGGACACAGTATCAAAAGCAATCGTTGGTGGTGCTAAATTCATCGGCAACTCATATGTAAAAGCTGGTCAAAATACACTTTACAAAATGAGATGGAATCCTGCACATCCAGGAACACACCAATATGCTACAGATGTAGATTGGGCTAACATCAATGCTAAAATCATCAAAGGCTACTATGATAAAATTGGCGAAGTCGGCAAATACTTCGACATCCCACAATATAAATAAGCAACATGAACATAGGATCAAAAGTCATCCCCCACTATCAATCATGGGGGATGACCTTTGATCCCTTTTTTATACATACACAAGCAAAAATAGCGGTGATTGTTTACCATCAATTTTAACAATCACCGCTACTTTTGCTTGTAATTCATGATTCAATTTTTGTTGTGTGCACAACGACACTAAATTATGTGTTTGCTATTGTCGTGTTACAACGATATGCGTCGTTGATTTAACTTATCAAGTAATTGATTTAAATTGTCTAATTCGACTTCCGATAAACATTGACATCTTGCTTCAATCAATTCGCAACGTGCATTATTTATTTGTGAAATTAATGTACGTGCTTGATCAGTCAAAATTAATTCTTTACATCTTAAATCTTCGCTAGATTGTTGACTTGTGATGTACCCTTTCAAAACTAATTTCTTAATCCACCTTGAAACTATAGATTGTTCCCTGCTAATCTTCATCGTCAAATCATACTGTGATAAGCGATCGTAATTAAATAAAATACGGAGAAGTTCTAGCTGTTCAGATGTGATATCCGTGCGTTGTCCAAATCTTCTATTCACTAAGTTTAAGTCATTGTTAGTCAGTGTAATAAGTTTTTCAAGTTGTTTATACATGTTGTTCTACTCCACTACATATTATTTATAATATTATATGCTTTTTTTATAATTTTTACAATACTATTCGACACAATAGACAAATTTGTTGCATAACTAATACAAAATATAATAAATTAGTAAGAGTCTTATGGACATAAAGGAGATAAAATATGACTTCATTAAAAGAGAGAGATTATTTTTTTGACAACGCAAGAGCAATTTTAATATTATTAGTCGTATTTGGACATATGTTACAACCCTACACTAGTGGCGATAAATATTTATCAGCATTATACCTAGTTATTTATAGTTTCCATATGCCAACATTTTTGTTTATATCTGGTTATTTCGCGAAAAATATTGATAAACCATACTATTTAGAAAAAATTTCAAAACGTTTGATAGTACCTTATATGATATTTTTTGCATTCTTTTCAATTTATTATTTCTTAACAGGTAAAAGTGACGAATTACAACTTGATCCTTTTAACCCAGTATTTGCGTTATGGTTTTTGATCACGCTATTTTTCTTTCATGTCATTTTAGTAATAGTTAGAAGATTTAATCCATATAAAGTGCTATCAGTTTCAATTATTATATCTATTGGAGCAGGTTTTTCAGATAACATCGATAGCTACTTAAGCATTTCAAGGACAATCGTATTTTTCCCAATATTTTATCTAGGTTACATTTTCACCAAAAAACATACGGCTATTTTTAAAAATAAAAAACTAATACCAGTATCTATCATTACCTTTATTTTGTTTTTTATCGTTTACGTGATTCATCCTATCAATGCAGATTGGTTATTGGGAAGTTCACCATATACTTCACTTGAAAATGAAGGACAGAGTATATTCAGTCCTTTTAAACGACTTATATTATATGGAATTATATTAATCGCAATGACTGCGTTTCTAAATTTAATGTCAACAAAGAAAAAATTATATACTTATATTGGTAGTCGTACGCTATACGTATATTTATTACATGGTTTAATTATTGGCATTGTTAGAGGATTTGAATGGTACCCATTCGATAATCCTATATCATTAATGACTTATCTTTATTTAATAAGTATATCTGTAATCATCGTATATGTATTATCTACAAACTTTGTTTGTAAATGGACAAATCCAATAATTAATTTACAAAGACCATCACAGTTTAAAGATTCATAATTTTATACTGTCTAAGTACATTAACTGTAACCACTTTATTCATTTTGAAAAGTAGTTACTACAGTGTATTTAGACATTTTTCGTTTTTCAAATAAAGCTTAAGTAATTTACCCTTTTTTGCTTTAAAAGTATGTTATGATATTATTAATTTCTAAATTTTTAGACAATATTTGATTTATATTTGAGGTGTCACAAATGAAACTTTCTTTAAATTCTAATTCTAAATATTTAAGAGCACCAAGTATTCGCCAATTTTCAAATCGTATGAATAATTTGGATGATTGTGTTAATTTAACTATTGGCCAACCAGACTTCCCGATGCCTGATGTTGTGAAAAAGGCATATATTGATGCTATTAACAATGACAAGACATCATACTCTCACAATAAAGGGTTATTAGAAACTCGCGAAGCAATTAGTCAATACTTCAAAAATCGTTATCATTTTTCCTATGATCCTGAAGAAATTATTGTGACAAATGGAGCAAGTGAAGCAATAGACACAACGTTACGTTCTATCATAGAGCCTGGAGATGAAATTATAATACCGGGACCAATTTATGCAGGCTACATACCACTCATCGAAGTACTAGGTGGTAAACCAATTTATATTGATACAACAGCAACACAATTTAAAATTACACCTGATGCATTAGAAAGTCATATTTCTCCAAAGACAAAAGCTGTCTTGTTAAATTATCCGACTAATCCAACTGGCGTAGTTTTAAAAAGAAATGAAGTTTTAAATATCGTAAATGTATTAAAAAAATATCCGTTATTTATTATTAGCGATGAGATTTATGCTGAAAATACATTTAGTGGTAAACATGTATCCTTCGCTGAATTTGAAGACATTCGTGATCAATTAATATTAATTGGTGGTTTAAGTAAATCACACTCAGCAACCGGAATAAGAATTGGTTTTCTATTAGGACCTCAATATTTGATTGATAAATTAACATTTATGCACGCCTATAATTGTATTTGTGCCAATGTTCCAGCTCAAATAGCATGTATAACAGCACTTAACGAAGGATTAGAAGCTCCTAAATATATGAACGAAGCTTATGTAGAACGAAGAAATTATTTAGTATCTGAATTAACTAAATTAGGTTTTGAGATTACCGCTCAACCTGAAGGCGCGTTTTATATTTTCCCAAGTATTAAACATATCACCGATGACGATTTCGAATTTTGTGTCGATTTACTTGAATCAACACATTTAGCAATCGTTCCAGGCTCATCCTTTACAGAATTCGGTAAAGGATTTGTAAGGATTTCCTATGCTTATGAAATGGATGTTTTAAAAGAAGGTATGAAGAGACTTGCTAAATATTTAAATACTAAATAAAAATGATATGTTGAACTGGACGTCGTGAACTAAATTCATAGTACGTTCAGTTTTTTATATTCTATAAGTTTTAAATAATACTCTATAGAGACTGTAAATACTACCGAGTTATATTCCTCTCCTTTAAACACCTCACTCAAAATGATTCTATCAAAAGGTTTTAATATGCTAACTTATAATTGTTCTTCGAAACTTAAGCACTCAAATAATATATCACCATTCATATTAATCTACCTTTGGCCAAACAATTATTATTCAAAAGTTACTATTTATTATTATAAACAAATACTTTCCATTCGCTCTCAATTCCTTTCTTATTTATTCTTTTAGATAAATGCAAACAATTGACGATCTTATCAATTTAACTCAATTGAATAAAGTATAATACAATTCAATTTTAATTCCCTTAATGTTTTTGTAAACTCTAATCTTTACAAAAACTTTTTAATTTATTTATATATTCTTATTGACTTAAAAATTTTTAGTGTTATATTTAACTTGTAAATAAATTTTTTGGAGGTTTTTAGATGAAAGGTAAATTTTTAAAAGTTAGTTCTTTATTCGTTGCAACTTTGACAACAGCGACACTTGTGAGTTCTCCAGCAGCAAACGCGTTATCTTCAAAGGCTATGGACAATCATCCACAACAAACGCAGTCAAGCAAACAGCAAACACCTAAGATTCAAAAAGGCGGTAACCTTAAACCATTAGAACAACGTGAACACGCAAATGTTATATTACCAAATAACGATCGTCACCAAATCACAGATACAACGAATGGTCATTATGCACCCGTAACTTATATTCAAGTTGAAGCACCTACTGGTACATTTATTGCTTCCGGTGTAGTTGTAGGTAAAGATACTCTTTTAACAAATAAACACGTCGTAGATGCTACGCACGGTGATCCTCATGCTTTAAAAGCATTCCCTTCTGCAATTAACCAAGACAATTATCCAAATGGTGGTTTCACTGCTGAACAAATCACTAAATATTCAGGCGAAGGTGATTTAGCAATAGTTAAATTCTCCCCTAATGAGCAAAACAAACATATTGGTGAAGTAGTTAAACCAGCAACAATGAGTAATAATGCTGAAACACAAGTTAACCAAAATATTACTGTAACAGGATATCCTGGTGATAAACCTGTAGCAACAATGTGGGAAAGTAAAGGAAAAATCACTTACCTCAAAGGCGAAGCTATGCAATATGATTTAAGTACAACTGGTGGTAATTCAGGTTCACCTGTATTTAATGAAAAAAATGAAGTGATCGGAATTCATTGGGGCGGTGTACCAAATGAATTTAATGGTGCGGTATTTATTAATGAAAATGTACGCAACTTCTTAAAACAAAATATTGAAGATATCCATTTTGCCAACGATGACCAACCTAATAACCCAGATAATCCTGATAACCCTAACAATCCTGATAACCCTAACAACCCAGATGAACCAAATAACCCTGACAACCCTAACAACCCTGATAATCCAGACAATGGCGATAACAATAATTCAGACAATCCAGATGCAGCTTAATTAACAATTAAGTTCGTCTAGATAAAATAGAAGCAAAGTCTTAGCAACGTAAAATATTTTGATTTAAATGGAGGGTATTATATGAATAGTTCATGTAAATCTAGAGTATTCAATATTATAAGCATCATAATGGTTTCAATGCTTATTTTATCACTAGGCGCATTTGCTAATAACAATAAAGCCAAAGCCGATTCACACTCTAAACAGCTAGAAATTAATGTTAAGAGTGACAAAGTACCTCAAAAAGTAAAAGATCTAGCACAACAACAATTTGCTGGTTATGCTAAAGCATTAGATAAACAAAGTAATGCAAAAACTGGTAAATATGAACTTGGCGAAGCTTTTAAAATTTATAAATTTAATGGTGAAGAAGATAATAGTTACTATTATCCAGTTATAAAAGACGGTAAAATTGTTTATACTTTAACACTTAGTCCTAAAAATAAAGATGATTTAAACAAATCAAAAGAAGACATGAATTACAGTGTTAAAATTTCAAACTTCATCGCTAAAGATTTAGACCAAATTAAAGATAAAAATTCAAATATCACTGTTCTTACTGATGAAAAAGGGTTTTATTTTGAAGAAGATGGCAAAGTTAGATTAGTAAAAGCTACGCCTCTACCTGGTAATGTAAAAGAAAAAGAAAGTGCTAAAACAGTTTCAGCAAAATTGAAACAAGAGTTAAAAAATACAGTAACACCTACTAAAGTTGAAGAAAACGAAGCGATACAAGAAGATCAAGTTCAATATGAAAATACATTAAAAAACTTCAAAATTAGAGAACAACAATTCGATAACTCATGGTGTGCAGGATTCAGTATGGCAGCATTATTAAATGCAACTAAAAATACAGACACTTATAATGCACATGATATTATGCGTACATTATACCCTGAAGTAAGTGAGCAAGACCTTCCTAATTGTGCAACATTCCCTAATCAAATGATTGAATACGGTAAATCACAAGGCAGAGATATTCATTATCAAGAAGGCGTACCATCATATGAACAAGTTGATCAACTTACAAAAGATAATGTAGGAATTATGATCCTTGCACAAAGTGTATCTCAAAACCCTAATGACCCACATTTAGGACATGCGCTAGCAGTTGTTGGTAATGCTAAAATTAATGACCAAGAAAAACTTATTTACTGGAATCCTTGGGATACAGAATTATCAATCCAAGATGCAGATTCAAGCCTATTACATTTATCATTCAATCGTGATTATAACTGGTATGGTTCAATGATAGGTTACTAAAAAGTAATATAGATATTGATTAAAGGCAGGTAAAACTATGTATCAACTACAATTTATAAATTTAGTTTACGACACAACCAAACTCACACATCTAGAACAAACCAATATCAATTTATTCATTGGTAATTGGAGTAATCATCAATTACAAAAATCAATTTGTATACGTCATGGCGATGATACAAGTCACAATCAATATCATATTCTTTTTATAGATACGGCACATCAACGCATTAAATTTTCATCTATTGATAATGAAGAAATCATTTATATTCTTGATTATGATGATACACAGCATATCCTCATGCAAACGTCATCCAAACAAGGTATTGGCACTTCGCGACCAATCGTTTATGAGCGCTTAGTATAACTAATTTAAATGATTTCACTTCATAAAGCGGGTTGGCGAGAATTCAATTTCTCACCAGCTCGTTTTTTCATTGTAATAATAATCTTTAACATTTATTCTTTCTCTATTAATTTTTCTCAAACTATCTTATCTTTATGATAATTAATTAAAATGCCCTTTTAAATTCTTATAAAATAAAAAAGCCACCTATCGTCGCTAATAAACGACGCAAGTGACTTAATATCATATTCAAAATAACTTATGGGAATTTAGGGAATTGATCGAAGTCAGGATCACGTTTTTCTTTAAACGCATCACGGCCTTCTTTCGCTTCATCAGTTGTGTAATAAAGCAATGTTGCATCCCCAGCCATTTGTTGTAAACCAGCTAAACCATCTGTGTCAGCATTCATAGCTGCTTTAAGGAATCGTAACGCTGTTGGTGAGTGTTTCATAATCTCTTTACACCATTGCACAGTTTCATCTTCAACTTTCTCTAAAGGTACCACTGTATTTACTAGACCCATATCTAAAGCTTCTTGTGCATTGTATTGACGACATAAGTACCAAATTTCACGTGCTTTCTTATGTCCAACGATACGTGCTAAATATCCTGAACCATAACCCGCATCAAATGAACCTACTTTAGGACCAGTTTGTCCAAAAATAGCATTATCAGCAGCAATCGTTAAGTCACAAACAACATTTAGTACATTACCGCCACCTACAGCATAACCTTTTACCATCGCGATAACCGGTTTTGGAATAATACGAATTAAACGCTGTAAATCTAATACATTTAAGCGAGGGATTTGGTCTTCACCTACATAACCACCATGTCCACGTTTCTTCTGGTCACCACCAGAACAGAATGCTAAATCACCTTCACCAGTTAATACGATAACTGAAACGTTTTGATCATCACGTGCACGTGAAAATGCGTCAATCATTTCAGCAACTGTTTTAGGTGTAAACGCATTGCGTACTTCAGGGCGATTTATTGTTACCTTAGCAATCCCTTCGTAAAATTCATATTTGATTTCATCATATTCTCTAAGTGTTTCCCATTGTCTGTTAGTCATTTTGCTCCTCCTTTAAAAATCCTAATATCATTGTATCAAATTCATCACTATCTTCCACATGAATTGTATGACCTGTAGCAGAAATTAATTTACATTTACTATTAGGAATTAAATTTGCCATTTTTTTCGCAATCTGTACAAATTTTTCATCATATTCTCCAGCTAATATTAATGTTGGTACTTTAATTTCTTTCAGGCGCGGCCATAAGTTTGGCATTTGACCTGTACCATAATCTCTTAATGCTTTGGCCATTTTATGTGGCGATTGAGACAATCGTTGTTGTCTTATTTGATGTTGTATTTCAACTGGTAATTCTAGTTGCGATTGAAATAATGGCAACTTTTCCCAATCATTAACAAATAATTCAATACCTGCTATGTCTAATACTTTAGCACGTGCATCATCAACAAGACGGCGTTCCAATTGATTTGCTTCTTCTTTAATACCTGGTGACGTACTTTCTAATATCAAATTAGATATAGGGATGTGACCATTAATTGCATAATATAATGCAACACGCCCACCCATTGAATATCCAAACAATGTTATTGATTTATCTTTATATTTATCTAAAATTCGGTCTAACAACGTCGTAATATAATCAAAATTCCACGTTTCATCCATTGAAGACTGATCTTCGCCATGGCCTGGTAAGTCTATAGTGATGACATGATAGTTATCAGTAAATTTTTCGATGTGATTATGATAAGTACGGCTGTCGCTAAGAAATCCATGCAGAAATACTAAAACTTGATTGGTCTCAACGTTTGCTTCATAAAATTTATAATGTGTCATGAATCATTTCACTCAATTTCTGGTATAAAATTTGATGCTGTTTAAAGTTATCTTCGCGATTCGTTATCAATTCATAAATCGTCGAAGTTTCAGATAACAATGTGGCATTTTTAAATTCTGAAACACTGTTAAAACGTTTAAAATCGAATTGATATAACTTAGCTGTATACTCGAAATCCAATCCCGTCGGTGTGCCAAACAACCGTTCAAAATAGTCAGTTGCACTTTCTTTTTGTGGTAAATATGAAAAAATACCGCCACCATCGTTGTTCAATAATACAATATTCATCTGAATATTATTTAATTTTGACATTAATAGTCCATTCATATCATGATAAAATGATAAATCACCTATCAATAATGTTATTCGTTTATGCACAGCCATACCCAGTGCAGTTGAAACGATACCATCAATACCATTCGCACCACGATTCGCATAGACATCTATATTTTTATTCAATAACAAGTTATCTACATCTCTGATAGGCATACTATTACTAATAAATAATGCATCTTTTTCAGATGTTTTCTTAATCAATTCACCAACGAATGCACTCTCATCTGTAGCTTGTTCCAAATAACATTTAATTTCTTTACGCCCTTTTTTCTCTAAGCATTGCCATTTTTCTAACCAACTTACGCGATTAACTGTCGTGTCTTCCATTAATGACCTAAAGAAATCATTCGCAGAAATCTCATATGAAATATCTGGCGCTATCGGAAAGACATCAATCTTATCATTGTTTTGCACTAATATTTGAAATGCATCAGTTTTCTTTAACCATTGATTTAACTTTTTAGAAATCACTGGTTTCCCAACACGAATTACGAAATCCACATTTAAGTCTAAGCCGCTTCTAAACAGCAAATCATATGTACAGATAACATTCGGATGATCAAATTTTCTTAAATGACTTAAAGGATCAGCTAAAATAGGCAAATCATATATCGTTGAATACGTTAGTATTTGATCAACTTCTTGGTGCTGCATATCCCCTACAATAATTAAACCTTTTTTCTTATTTAAAATGTGTCTTAATGCCGATGCATCTATACTTTTTTGATAGTGCGGTAAAATCTTCATCTCAGAAGTTAACAATTCTGTTGCATTCAAATCAGGTGTTAACGGATCTCTAAATGGCAAGTTAAAATGAATTGGCCCTTTATGTGGTCCATATAAATATTGACTAGCAATTTGCATTTGATAGTAAATTGCATCAATGGTCTCTTTACTATCATCCGCAATAGGCATATCGAACTCATAACTTACATAATTATTAAACATATTTACTTGATTAATCGCTTGTGGTGCGCCTACACTTCTTAATTCATGCGGACGGTCACTTGTTAAAACGATTAAAGGAATTCTACTAATTTGGCTTTCAGCAATTGCAGGCGTATAATTCGCTGCTGCTGTACCTGACGTACATAATATAGCGACAGGTCTTTCACTGCCTTTAATTAACCCAACTGCAAAAAACGCTGCACTTCGCTCATCGGGGTGTATCCATGTTTTAATATTTGGATGTGCTTCAAATGCAAGTGCAAGTGGCGTTGAGCGTGATCCCGGACTGATAACTACTTCCCTTACGCCGTACGCATATAACTCAGATGCAAATGTAAAAACTTGCTTCGTTAAAGCTGCTTTATGATTTCCCATTCATATCGACTCCTAATGCATTCATCATAGGTGTGAACTTAAGGTTCGTTTCTGCCAATTCACTATCTGGATCAGAATCTTTAACAATGCCACACCCAGCAAATAAAGTTGCTTGTGCTTTCTTAATAAGCATCGAACGAATTGCAACAATAAATTCACAATCATCGTATATATCTATATAGCCAACCGGTGCACCATATAATCCTCGCGTACCAAATTCTTTCTGCTCAATAAAATCCATTGCAAATTCTTTTGGATAGCCACCTAAAGCAGGTGTTGGATGTAAATTATCAATTAAACTAATATACGAATCATCCTTCAGTGGCGCCTTTATTTCAGTGTACAAGTGATATAAATGATCATTTTTTAGAATTTTAGGCGTCTTATCATAATGTAATTCAGTGATATAAGGTTTAATATCATGTAAAATACTGTCAACAACAAATCGATGTTCGATTAAGTTTTTATTATCTTTTAAAAATGCTTCAACATTTTTTGTATCTTCGTCCTCATCTTGTGAACGTTTAATTGTACCTGCTACAGCTTTAGTCGATAGTATTTTATTATTGACCTTTATTAATTGTTCAGGTGTTTGTGAAAAGAATATAGAATCTTGTGATTCTAACAAGAATATATAACTGTTTTTTTCTTTAGAATATGCTTGCTTTAGAATATATGGAATACTGATATCTTTATCGAACTTTATTAACCGTCTACGTGCTAGTACAATTTTTTCTTCATTATTAATAGATTCTATAGCTTCTACTACAAGTTGACGCCAGTCATCTTTATAAATATCTTCATTTCTAGTAATTTCCCCAATTTGCTCGTCCACATCTATGTCCGATATATTGTTGAACAAATCCATTAAATCGTTCAATGCCTCAACAGTAAAACTTTCCCTTTTAACTGTATAAGTTAAAAATGTCCCATTATTATCAGTTGAAATTAAAACTTCAGGTAATACAAAATGATTTAGTCCAAACTCTCGCCATTCATCATCTGATTTATGACTTGAAAATTGGAACCCTCCAACAACTCGAAGATGATGTTTCTCAGATTGCGGATGTATAAATGTGATGTTATGTTTTAATTTTTCCCAGTCTTTAAAAATAGATTGTTTATTTTTAGAATTATTTTTGAATAATTGAATTGCTTTGTAGCCAAAATATGACGTTCGATTATCATTCAAACGCATATAAAAGCGATCTCCTGCCTCATTGTCAGTGAGATGAAATAATGTGCTCGGGTCTAGTGACTGTGATAATTTCACTTCAACTGAAACCCATTCCTTTGAGCTGCCATATATCTCTTTGACAATATCGTCCTCTAATACGCCCGTAGCCATCCATTTCACTTCTTTCTTCGTCTTTTTTCACTCATTATTATATTGTATCATTTTTGGATAATTGTGTTACAAGAATTGCTTAAACTTATCTTGCAATTTTTCACGTCAATTGACCTTTATGCTACTTTCTATTAAAATATCTTTGTTATAAAAAATATGATTTAAAGAGGTTTTGTATTCAATGAGTAATCAATATCAGCAATATTCTACAGTTAAGAAATATTGGCATTTAATGCGTCCTCATACATTAACTGCTTCCGTAGTACCCGTTTTAGTTGGTACAGCAGCATCTAAAATATATTTTCTTGGTAGCGAAGATCATATTAAAATCAGCCTATTCATTGCCATGTTACTAGCATGCTTACTTATTCAAGCAGCAACTAATATGTTTAATGAATACTATGATTATAAAAAAGGCCTCGATGATCATGAATCTGTAGGCATTGGTGGTGCCATTGTTCGCAACGGTATGAGCCCAGAGCTTGTGCTACGATTAGCCATTGCATTTTACATCTTAGCAGCAATATTAGGTTTGTTTTTAGCTGCTAACTCTTCATTTTGGTTATTACCAGTTGGATTAGTATGTATGGCTGTTGGTTACCTATATACAGGTGGCCCTTTCCCTATTTCATGGACGCCTTTCGGTGAATTATTCTCAGGCGTATTTATGGGTATGTTTATTATCGTTATTGCATTCTTTATTCAAACTGGCAATATTCAAAGTTATGTAATTTGGTTAAGTGTACCTATAGTAATCACTATCGGTTTAATTAATATGGCTAACAATATTCGCGACCGTGTCAAAGATAAAGCAAGTGGTCGCAAAACTTTACCCATTCTATTAGGTAAAAATGCTTCTTTAACATTTATGGCAATCATGTACTTTATCGCTTATGCCTTTATTGTACTTACGATCATTATTAAACCTGGTGGCTCATTATTTTACTTACTTGCGTTGTTATCATTCCCAATGCCTGTTAAAGTTATCAGACGTTTCAAGAAGAATGATACACCGCCTACAATGATGCCAGCAATGGCTGCTGCTGGTAAAACAAATACATTTTTCGGTTTATTATATGCATTAGGTATTTATATTAGTGCATTATTTGCAGGCATTTAATAGAAAATGATACTACTCGGCAATCGACTTACATCGAACTGTCGAGTATTTTATTTAACAATTAAATGATGATACATGTGCTTGTATAATTCAATCTGTCCATCAGATATAAAGCCTACTTTTTTATATAACTTTAATGCTGCTTCATTATTAATATCGCAATTCAAACTCCATTTAACATGTGTATTTGATTCAAGTAATGACGTTAATAACTTTGTCGCGATGCCTCTACCTCTATATGCTGCAAATGTCGCAATTGTTTCTATATAATACTCATCGTCTTTAGCTTCTTTTACAGGTAATGGCGTGCCATATTGTTTTATTTTTTCTGGCAAGTCAAGTAGTTCCCATGCTTTTTCGTATTTCAATTCATTTTCACCACTATAGCTAATAATACAACCTGCTACTTTATTTTCTACTTCATAAACTAAAATATGCTGATAAAAAGTTCGATATGTTGCATCAACACAGCTTTTTTCAATTGCATCTAATACCATGTCTTTAGGTAGATGCTTTACCAATTCTAATTCCATATCATCCCAAACCATATAAACTAACTTCGCAATATCAAATCGGTCCTCTGGACGTGCTTGACGTATCACTATGTCATCATTCCCTTTTACGTTATTAACATTTATTATATAGAAATTCTAGCTTATTTTAAAAAGATATACTTATAATTTTAGAAAGTTTGAAAATTCTAAAGTTAGAAATATTGGTTTTCACAACGAATTTAAGTAGAATTATAGTTAAGGAGGATTTACAAATGAAAGTCAATAAAGCCATTTATGTTATTGTTGCATTATTTCTTGGAGGTTTAGGTATTCATAAATTTTATGCTGATAAATTTGGACAAGGTCTTTTTCACTTATTATTTTTCTGGACAGGTATCCCTACCATCATCTCAATAATACATGCAATTTTTGTCATTTTTACTAAAAAAGCAGATAAAGATGGTTATATTATATTCCCTAAAAATTAAATTGTGACAATGACGTTTAAAAAGCATATATGAATGGGTATATAGTTCGTAAGATATAGAGAAATGAGGTATGTAACGATGCGCCAATTCATTAAAAGAACTGTTAAAACAATCCTTGTCGGTTATGTAATTAAATTTATTCGAAATAAACTTTCAGGTAAATCATCACATCCGACAGATAATAAACATAATTAAAAATACAGCGCCACTCTTATATGATTTACGAGTAGCGCTGTATTTTTATTTTGCTTTTTCTGCAATTTTTTCTAAATCTTCTGCCATACTTTCACTTGCGATAATCCCCCTTGATTTCAACCACTTATTTCGGTCAACGTCATAAACTTTGTTATCTTTCACAGCTTTTAATGATTTCCAAACTGCAGGATCAATGAATTTCGTTCTATTTTTGTCCGTTTTTCCGTCAGTGGCTAAAATCATAACTTTTGGATTGATATTGGCAAGTTCTTCATTATTTAAATATATATAAGGACCACCCTTGCGTTCACCAACATGCGTAGTTTTGTCTTTTGTGACTTCAGGTTGAATACCCATTTTAATTAAGAATTGTCCCATAAATGTATCTTCATTATTAATAAACATACCTGCTCTTGAGATACCGAATGCAAATGCAGATTTTAACGTACTCTGTTCAATTTTCTTTCTAATCTCCGCTAATATTTTATCATGCTTTTCCAGACGCTTCTCGCCTTCTTTCTCTTTGCCTACTGCTTTAGCGACTGTTTTAAATGCTTCAATATTTGCATTATAATCTCCCGTACCGCTAACTAACATGATTGTCGGAGCAATTTTGCTCAATTCTGATTTGATTTTCTTATGTCTGCTAACATCTGCAATGATCAAATCCGGTTTTAATTTACTTATCACTTCCATATTCGGTTGCGGTCTAGATCCAACCGATTCATATGCCCCAATCTTATCTCTTACTGACTTTGTTATATTTTTAGTGCTGCCATCATCTGCAATACCAACAGGTTTCATATCTAATGCTGCTAAATAATCAGCAAAACTATATTCTAATACAACAACACGTTTAGGATTTTTCTTAATTTTTTCAGTTCCTAATTCATCTTTTATTGTCGTCATTTCAGTTTTCTCTTCAGTATCTTTTTGACCACAACCCGCTACTGCTACAACTAAAATTAGCATGAACACAACTAGTTTAACGATATTCCTATTCACACATTTACCTCCAAACAACTTTAGTAGAAATATATATTATTATTTTATCATTTAATTTGTTTATAATGTATTTAGGGGATTATTATTTTTTCTTATCATAGTTAATTATCAAATCTTCTTATTATAAACAGCAAATGGCATCTAATTTTGAAAATGACGCACTGGTTAATAACACTCATTTATCTCAAACCATCATTCTAATTGTCCATACTACTCTCGCAATTTCATAATAGTGTTTACGATTCATAAATAGCGATGCAATAGTTAATTCATTTCCCTATAATCTTTGCACTATGCTGTACTAATCTTTATTTATAAATACAAAAAGTAACTGATGACTTAAACATCTTTCTACAACAATTGTTCAATACAATAGAATATTTAATAAATATTTAATAATTAATCTTATAAAAAATCTTTACTTTCCACATGTTTACAAATATAATTTGGACTATGTTTTAAAAATATGAATGTTGGAGGTGACATGATGAAATTAGGTATGCTTTTAATTAGATGGATGTTAGCAACATCATTCTTAGTGCATGGTACTTTGAAATTTGTTGATTTAGATGGAACAATTCACTTCTTAGGCTCTTTAGGTTTACCACCTACCATCGCAGTATTGATGTCAATTGGTGAAGTTGTTGGAGGTTTAGCACTTATTATCGGCTTTTTAACGCCTTATGTTAATGTTTTTTATATTTGTGTTATGTTAGGCTCAATCTTCACACTTAAACTTACAAGAGGATATGTAAGTGGTTATGAATTTGAAATCATACATATCGTAATGAACTTAGCTTGTATTAGTAGTTACAGCTGGAAGAAATGGCTACAATTTTATTAACTATTGTTTGAGAGGACTATCCTCTCTTTTTTTGTATTTATCATGCGTAAAAATCCTAGGTACTCATGAATACCTAGGATTTTTTCATTTAGCTATTGAAAAGATTTAACCATTTTTCTAATATTGATTCCGTTGAATATTTTTCTATAATGTTTTCTCTCGCTTTCGAACCAAACTCCGCTGCTAATACATCATTATTAACAAGCTGAAGTATTTTATCAGCCATGTCGTTAATATTATGGTTTTCTATTAAATAACCATTTTTATTATCTTCTATAAAATCACTTGGTCCGTATTTGATGTCAAAGGCAACAACAGGCCTTTTAGAAATCATTGCTTCTATCATACTTAACCCTTGACCTTCATATTGAGATGTAGAAACGACTAATTTAAAATCTTCCAAGCATTTTTGTGGAGTTGTTGTATATCCTTTAAGAAAAACATTTCTTTCTAAATTTTTATCTTCAATCATTTTAGCTATTTTATCTTTGACAGATCCTTCTCCATATATATGAAATTTAACAGCATTATCTTTTTTTACGACTAACTCAGCCACTTCAATAAGCAAATCAATTCGCTTCGTTGGTACCATTCTAGAAATATGACCTACGATTTTTTCAGTTTGAAAATGTTTTGGAGCATTATGTATCTTAACAAAATTGCTAATAGTGAAAATATTTTCTACATCAAATTGATTAAGAATATCTAATCTTTGTGCCTCTGTTAATACAATTACACCGTTAATTTTATTCGCATTCTCAATAATATATTTCTCACTTTTTTTAAATGCACCCGTATCATCGAAATTTTCATGATGATTAACATGAATAACGCCATATTTCTGAGCATTTTTATGATTTGTATTAAACATTTTTGGAAAACTCCCTGGTCCATCACAAATCATAATACTATCTTTAGAATCTTTTATTAGTTTTTCTAAATAGTAAACACACAGTGCTAAATTGTTTTTAAATTCTTTTTTATTAACTAACACATAAGTTTTACCTACAGCACCATTATTAGCATTAATATTCCTTGAAATATATGGGTATCCCTTTTCATCATAAAATACTTGATAACAAACTTTATTATCTACATTAAATGTTTCCTTCATATGCACTTTATTATCTATAAAACTAAACCGTTCAATTCGTTTATTATCTTTAAAGAAATCAATCACTTTTTCAGATTTACTTTTTCTAATGTAGGCAATATATGTACCAGTCGTTATATCAAAATATCTTGAAATACCTTTACTCTCTTCAATTTCAATCGTATTTTTTAGTCTTTCTGAAATATGTTTATATAACAATTTATTAGACTTAAAATGTTTATTATTTGAAATTTGTTTAAAATACTCAAATACATTATACATTTTCGTTCTTCGATCCATTTTACCTTGTTTTTTCAAAGCTTTAATAATTTCATCATAGTTTCCTTTGTAATCGAAAGTAACAATATCAGCAGGTATGTCCGCATCATAAAACTCTTTACTTCTATTGAACATCGAAGAGGTCATACCACCTTTATTCACATCTAACTCATGTACCATCATAAATATTTTTTTCATTATAATTATTCCTTTACCTCAGTATATTTAACAATTAATTCGTTATATGTATGATAAAATTCTTCTTCAACATATAAATTATTAAGTTTATTTAAATTTAATGGGCTTATAATTGACGCAATAAAATATCCATTTAATTTTAATTTTGTATTTCCATTTTCGACTTCTATAGTTGGCTCTATCTGCTCATAATTTTTAAATATATCGTCAATGACTTTTATGTTTTCATTTAACTGATTAGTATCTAATTTTAATACATTCGCATTATCGTAATTGAAAATCCCCTTTTCCATAGCGCACCTCTTAATAACAAAATTGTTTTACAAAATAATTTTATACTTCACAACGCTATTAATCAACTGTAAATACAATAATTAAATATTGTTATTATAATTATTTGCATGATAAAAATAATAATATCACGCATAATTTTAAATAATCTAATTTATCTAATTTTGCTACATTCTTTTGCAGAGTGTTATAAATATACCAACTACCAAAAACAATTCAATTTAATTTCAAATTCTTCTACCGCACAATTTAATTTTATTGTATAATGTATTTAAAATGATTGTTTTACGCATGTCATTTTAAAGTGAAAATTGGAGGTGTAATTTTGACTAGAACTTATAATATTATTGGTATCCTTTCTTGTCTTATATCTTTTATTATTATGGCGTTACCAATGATTTGGTACACAGCTTCAGCATTATGGTTCTTCCCAGGTGCAATCATGATATTGTTGTTATCTTTAGTCATTGTTTTTTGCTATATTAAAACGAAAAATCAATTACATTTATTACTAATCGTATTAAATATTATTATATTGCTTTTTTTCAGTTTGCCGTTGTTACTTTCATAACTTAGTAACACAGTATAAAAGCCAATCAAACGGAGTGTTGAAGTCAACATTTCCCATTGATTGGCTTTTAATTTTATCTTTTGGATATCACATAGATGCTACTTTTCTATACTGTTCTAAATCTATTATTTCGTCACATTGATTTGCAATAGCCATATCATGTGTTGCTAAAATCAGCACTTTATTTTCATCGACCAAACCAAATAATGATTGAATAATCATCTGTCCTGTTTTAGGATCTAACGCACCCGTTGGTTCATCAGCTAACATAACAATCGGATCTTTTAACATCATTCTAATTAAAGCGACACGTTGTTGTTCACCTCCACTTAGCGTATGAACTTTTCTTTTTAAACTGTTTGACAGACCAAACTGTTCTATATAACGTATCTTTATTTGTTCTTTTTCTTTCTTACTTATTTTTTTATATGCTAATCCAATATCTAAATTTTCATTTACTGTCAAATTATCGATTAATCCATAATTTTGAAATAAATATCCTAATTTATCTCTGTAAAAATTAGATTTAAATTGTTCTAATTGACCATTAAAATAGACATATTGTTTTCCTGTTTTTTCAAGTCCAGCAATAGTATTTAATAATGTAGATTTACCGCATCCACTTTTACCAATAAGTGCATATGATTTTCCACATTGAAATTTCAAATTAAGTTTCTTCAAAATATGTGTATTACCTTTTTGTATGGTTAAATCTTTTAATTCTATCATTCTTGTCTTACCTCTTTTGGTGTATCCTCTTTTTCAACATATGTGATCGATATGACATATTGCCCTTTATGCTTTATTTCGACATACGTTCTACTAGGTGAAAATCCATTAAATGTTAATTTATAATCAAGCTTTTCCCCTCTTTCACTATAAGCCGTAATATTAACATATTGTTGCGTACCTTTTGGCACTTTGGCATAACTATACTCCGTTTTTAAGAAAGGATTAAAACGATCAAGTATAGGATGATGTATGATTGTAAAAGCAATAGTAATGGATAATATTAATCCTAATAATATTGCAATGATAAATTTCATAGTTAAAACTCCTTGATAACTTCATTAAAACGTCGGCCATGATAGTATAGGCTGCAAATCTGCAATAATATTTGAACGACAAGAATCGTTGCAAATAACATCATTATATAGTGAGAATGTAAAATTACATTCGTCAATATTCCAATAAAAATAACAACTATATTATTTATTAATAAGTATTGGTAATTGGCTCTTAATGTTGAATAACCATATAGCTTTTTGATTACGAGTAATTTTCGATGCTGTTCAAAATAATATTTCACATCAAATAAAATAATAATTATTAAAATGATTGCGATAATGATTTGTGAAAAGTTGAGTACTGTTAATTTCAAATTGTTTTCATGATACATTTCCATCACGCTATCTTTATAATTGGTTATTCCACTGATTTCCCCATCAAGATGATACTTTTCAATATTTTTTACTAGCGCGTCATAATTTTTGAATAAATACCCGCCTTGACTGATCATGGCATAATAAAAATCATTCGATAAATCTGATGCCTGAACATTCACAATGATTGGCGCCTCTATAAATGACAAATGGCGACTATCTCGTGCATCAAATGAAAAAATTCGACAATCATTTTTGTTGATAAACTGTATAGATAACTTATTCTCTTTATTATTTTTATTTTGTACAAATTCAAACCATGAATGATATGCTTGATTGATTTCATTACGCATTGCATGAAACTTTTGTGGAATAATTACTTCGACATTATTTTTTTGATTTTTTATCGGAATATCAGGTTGAAACTGCTTGTAATAAATCGACCAGAACTGATTATTTACTAATATTACATTCCCCTCATCAGGCGAAAAGTTGTCATTGTCAACGGAGTCACCCTTTGGTTTGAATAAAATCGCATTATTTTCTGCTTCACTAGCCTTTACTAATTGTTCTGATCGCACCATATTATCAATCAAACTTTGTTTTGTTTCGTGATAAGGTGCAAATTCAATCGTGTAATAATCATCTAATACATTCCAATATTTCTCAGTTTCTTTTATTTTATTCAAATCTTTAATAACACTAGTATTTTCTATCATTACATTAGCTATTAGTACTAAGAGAATACTTTTACAAACTGTATTAATAAAACGAATTGTTTTAAAGTGCTGCTTACCTTTAATCATATTTGCAATATTTAAATTTAGTAACATTAAGAAAGTCCATAAATTAATAACACTAATCGTTAAAATGAAAAGACATGAAAGCAGAACTATTCTTAATATGAATAAATCTAAATTACCCGTGTAATTTAATATCCAAAGTACACTTGTAGTTAAAAGAATTTGAGTTATGATTAACGTTACCCAATACGTGCATTTCTTTGAAAAATTTTCGAAAATTATTTTTCTTAATGTAAAACCATTTAAATACTTAATCGCATACGCTTTGAAATTAATGTTCTTTTCGAAAATATAATAAATAAAATAAACGATTAAAAGTGAGGATAATGGAACTACTATATTCATTTGTTTAATGACACCAACGGCAATCATCATATGATCTATTTTGTATGATTCAGCAGTAACACCATATTCTTTTAAAAAATTTATGAATTTAGACACGTCAAAATTTTTGTCTTTTACAAAATAACTCCCTTTGATATCTTTTTTTAATACTTCGTCGTCACTTAAATAATGAATGTTATATTTAGCATTAAAAGGAGTGATAGTTGCTGCTTTTGATTTATTAAATACATATATATCTTTATCTACGTTTTTGTTTGTATAATTTGAAGTTGATTTATAGATTGCTACGTTCTCATTTTTAGCGAATTGATCTATACGTTTATAAATCTCATTTTTACTATATTTTTTATTCCAGTCAGTTACCGCTATAGGGTATTTAGTATCAGGCAATATTTCTTCGTTTTCTTTATATGTATAAACAAATAACAATATAGCAATCAGAATGAAGATTGTAACATCAAGTATTAATTTGAACCATTTCATGTTGTACCTCTTGCGTTGTTTATTTTCTATGATTTTTTAGTATTTAATAAATGTTATAATACGCTCTATTGACCCACCAATTATGTTTAGTAGCTGATGCTTTTGCTTTTACACCAGCTCTTGTATAACCACTAAATGATCTATATTTTCCAATAGCTGTTGCACCATGTCCTTTATGACCATGATAATAATACGACCAAACATACTTACTGCCGACACCATGACTCCAAGTGCCTCCTTCTGCGTATTCTGTAGATGCATAAGCTGCTGTTGATAATCCAAGTGCTAAAGTTAAATATAATATAGTGCCAAAAATTTTATTCTTCTATAAAAACACCTCTTCATATTTAATCCATATCTCTTTTTCGTTATTTATACAGAATTTTCTGAAAATAGTCAAGGTTAATTTATTTGCTGCAAATTTCAACCACTTTATGTTAAATGGACATCAAAGTATAATTGTATTATTATTAAATTGTGCAGTGTATAAATAGACGATATGCAGGAACATGTCGCCTATTGAGCCCGTTAAAAAGACGGTGACTAAATGAGATTTTCTTTAACCATCATTCGTTGTCAAAGTTTGGAAATGATGGTTGTTTTTTATTGTTTAAATTAATCATTGCGACTTCTATATCAATGAAAGTTATATTAATATATGAACTTCATTACATATTCAATAGAAATCACTTATTTATAAGTACTACCATATAATCATAATTGATTTCTACCACAGTATGATTTTCCTTTCAAATCTGACATGTTTAGCAGGCAATATACGGAAAATACTTCAAAATTTTGTTACACATCTAATAAAAATAGACAATTAAATAAAAGATATGTTACTATAAAAATGTAAAAAGACGACATGCAGGAACATGTCGCCTAATGAGCCCGTTAAAAAGACGGTGACTAAATGAGATTTTCTTTAACCATCATTCTATGTCAAAGTTTTGAAATGATGGTTATTTTTTATTGCTTAAATTTATTATTGCTACTACTATACCAATGAAAGTGACGATAAACATACCGAAACTTAACATTAAATGTAATGCGTTTGCAATAGATATCACAATAGGCTTTTCCTTTCAAAAGTGTTAAGTAATGCCATAGGCACCACCCCCCTTTACTCAGATAGCCACCATCAATTCAACTTGCTCAAAAATATTATACCATTTTTATAAAATATTTAGTAATAAAAACTGACTAAAACCTAATCTCAATAATAACCGCTTGCTGTTAAAAAATATTACCACTATAATGAAGCATGCCTCGAATCTTCGTATTGCTATTCTTAAGCAAAAAAGCTTTTCTTAGAACACATACGTCTAAGAAAAGCTTATTTAAGCATTAAAAATTAATAACAATATAATAGCTACAATTTGTGCAACGGATGTTGTTGCTATACGTCGAGTATACTCATAACTTAATGATAATATCACTTGTGCAACAAATATAAATGTTACTATCCACCAATTATCTAAATAAATAAATAATGAACTAGAACAAATTGCAGTTATTAATATAGCTACCCATTTCGGTATTGAAAAATGTGTTAATTCTTTTTGTAAAACAGTTCTCATATATAACTCGTGACATGGAATGACAAAAAGTAAAGTTACTAACATTTGCCACTTCCAATTGACACCTGTTCTTGCTAATTCTTTAATTAATGAACTATAACTTAAATTAGAAGTTATAAGTGAGAATAAAAGTTGAAGCATAATTAAAATAATTCCCGTAATAATACCAACACCAATTGATGTAAGCAACCGCTTAGATTCAATATCTCTTTGATAAAATACATAACTGATACCAGCAATTAGCATTATACCTGTATATAAATACCAGTATTCTTGGTGTTCGCCCCACATAATAAATAATATGAGATGAAATATAATGAAACTTATAATAAACCAAGTTAAAGCCTTCGAGATTTTATTCATTATAACTTACCTTCTTATTCAACAATCTTATATCGTTTATGATTGATAACAGTTTTTTCCGGTAAATCAAGGTCATTAAAATTTTCCATAATTGTTAAGTCAACAATAACAGAGTTATCGTTGATTTTTTCAACACGACCTCTTAATCCATCCATAAACTCAACAATGTTACCCACTTCTGCAACAGTCATTTTAAGTCCTCCTTAAATCATAACTAAATTATATTGTACTAAAATTCACTTAACAAATAAACTATTAACAATCAAAAATAATAAAATGTAACTTTAAGCCGATATTTAGAATGATTTGTGAGTATATAATTGGCATTTTGAGCAAAGTTAAGGCATAAATAAGTAGAGAATATATATAGATATAAGGGAGAGATTGTAATGAAATTCATTAGTAATAATAATATTACAGATCCAACTTTAAACTTAGCAATGGAAGAATATGTTTTAAAAAATTTACCAGCAGAAGAAAGTTACTTTTTATTTTACATAAATAGACCATCTATCATTGTTGGAAAGAATCAAAATACGATAGAGGAAGTAAATCAGACATATATCGATGCTCACAACATCGATGTAGTAAGAAGAATTTCTGGTGGTGGCGCTGTTTATCATGATACTGGCAATTTAAACTTTAGTTTTATAACAGATGATGATGGTAACAGTTTCCACAATTTCCAAAAATTCACTGAACCAATTGTTCAAGCATTACAATCTTTAGGCGTAAATGCTGAATTAACTGGTCGTAACGATATTCAAGTTGGACAAGCGAAAATCTCAGGGAATGCTATGGTTAAAGTTAAAAATAGAATGTTTAGTCATGGTACGTTGATGTTAAATAGTGATTTAGACGAAGTTCAGAATGCACTAAAAGTTAATCCAGCTAAGATTAAATCAAAAGGTATTAAATCTGTTCGTAAACGGGTAGCAAACATTCAAGAATTTTTAAATGACCCTTTAGAAATTGAAGAATTTAAAAAAATCATCTTGAAAACTATCTTTGGAGAAACTGAAGTAGAAGAATATAAATTAACGGATGAAGATTGGGAAAATATTGAAAAGTTAAGTAACGACAAATATAGAACTTGGGAATGGAATTATGGTAGAAACCCTAAATATAACTTTGAACGCGAGGAAAAATTTGAAAAAGGATTTGTACAAATTAAGTTTGATGTTAAACGAGGTAAAATCGAACATGCAAAAATATTCGGTGATTTCTTTGGTGTCGGAGATGTCACTGATCTTGAAAATGCATTAGTTGGCTGTCTACACGACTTTGAGCACATAGAAGAAGCACTATCAGAATATGATTTATATCATTATTTCGGTGACATAGATAGACATGAATTAATTAGATTAATGTCATAAACGATTAAAGGACTATTCTTACATGTATGAGATGTTAAGAATAGTCCTTTTATGATTGCGTTATGGAATTCGAATCAATGTTATTCACCGAGAAATGCCTCCAAATTTTTGTATTCTGCCGTATATTGATTAAATGCTGCTTCATCTTTATTGACGAGTGCGTCATCTATAAGTTCTATGAGCTGTCGTTTTCTTACCTCTCGAAGTGCTTCATTGATAATTAATTCAATACCCAAATCATTGACAGTTGTGACAAACGCTTCTAAAGTTGTATGTTTAACATTAGTATTGTATTTCATAGAAACCACTACCTTTCTTTAATTTATAATAAGTATACATTTTTCTAATTTTGAAATCAATGAATATTCTGACTATTAGTTAAAAATTATTGTACATTTTCACCAAAATAATAACTTGACAACTCAGAATTTTATTATAAAATATCTTTATATCATTAATTGTATTTTTATATTAATGGTTTAAAACTTAATAAAGCGAGGTTTTGCTTATGTATTCTCAAAATATTTATGTGATACGCAAAGGAGACATGGTTATTCGACCAGCATTTGATGATGACGATCAAAGAAACGGTAGTGAAATAATTCGGTTTGACAAAACGCGTATTCAAAATCCTTTTAAAGTCCAGAAAATCATTGAACGCTCTTGCAAATTTTATGGTAATACTTATCTTGGCAAGAAAGCAGAGACAAACCGCATTACTGGCATTTCTAGTAAACCACCTATTTTACTAACACCATTATTTCCAACTTATTTTTTCCCAACACATTCTGACAGACAAAATGAAAATATTTGGTTAAATATGCATTATATCGAAAGTATTAAAGAATTAAAAAATCGTAAATGTAAAGTGACATTTATTAATAATGAATCAATCATTCTTCATGTTTCATACCACAGTTTATGGCATCAATATAACAATTCCATTTTTTACTATTACATGGTAGATAAACAATCTCGCATGATATCAAAAAATCCCGACCAACCAATAGATTATAATAAAGCCACATTGAATGTGTTTGAAGCATTGACACGCTATTCTTTATTTGAAGATAAATAAATTGTTTATTTTTAAAATATGCGGAATGTTTTATAAATATAGTGTAAATGTTCTGCATATTTTTTTAAGGTATCTATTGCAAATTAACTTAATCTTGTTATAATAATATTTGTGCTTGATATTCAAACACATACAAATTAATCCACAGTAGCTCAGTGGTAGAGCTATCGGCTGTTAACCGATCGGTCGTAGGTTCGAGTCCTACCTGTGGAGCCATTGGAAACGTACTCAAGTTGGCTGAAGAGGCGCCCCTGCTAAGGGTGTAGGTCGCGAAAGCGGCGCGAGGGTTCGAATCCCTCCGTTTCCGTTACTTGCTAAAATGGTATATACCATTTTAGCTTTTTTGTTTACTTATATATAATGAATGAGAATTTCACTGTTCTTTTATATCAATTTTAAAATTCTAAAAACCTTTCCTAGATAATCTTCTCTAAGAAAGGTTTTTATACTTGTTGAACTTATAATTAATTTATTACATAGCAATATTTACCTGTTTTTAACTATAAAATTATCACTACATGAAATACGATAATTCGGATCTCTTAACTTCTCTGCAATTAATGTACTCATTGTTTCATCGTATGATTCATGTATAATAGCATTTTTTAAATAATTCTTGTAGTTACGATAACAATAGTCAGTCATTGTAACTCTATAACTCTTAGTCAAATCAATTTGATCTAACATTACTCGTTGCCCAGGTTCTTGATTCATATCAATCTCATAATTGAATCCTTGCCACATTGTACATAACGTTTCATCAATAATTGTTAAGCTTAATTGCTCGTTAACAAAATCTAAATGTGAATAACTATACTCCAATATATCTTTGATATTTTGACCACTAATTGTCATATCCATTGGCTTATCTGGATATGGGTATGCATGATACAAATCTTCATTTCGAATCTGTCCACTCAACCCCTTCTCTCCGTTCATAGGCACGTGGACACATGTTATATCATTATCAAATGCAAGGTGAATTGCATCATGTAATAATTGCGAAAATGGATGTGTTTGACAGACTAAATCTTGTAACCCATTTACTGATAACATCAAACCTTTATCACTTATGATTTCCTGTGACCAATAAGCCACTGCTTTTCTATCATAGAATGTTAAATCTAATAATTCTTGATCCTCTTCATACTCATTTAAGTCAATCACTTTAGAATCAATGCTTTCAACATCATAAGTTGTTGTTCTCTTTTTAAAATTAATCGAAAGATGTACAAGCTCTTTGGCATCTTGACCAGCCTGAACATAATACGTTTCATGATCTTGACCTACTATTGTTTGATGCTGATGAGCTGTAATCATTAAATCTATAACACCGAGTTCTTCCATTAATTTTTCAGCTTCATTCGAACTTGCCTTTTTATTTTTCGTACTATTACTAATTTTATTCAATCCACCATGATAAATTACAATCAAAAAATCTGGCTCTTCAACTTCATGGATATATCTAATCCAACGTTTTGATGCCACTAATGTCTTTTCAATAGATACATCTTGCTCCATTTCAGAATACTCATTTTCCATTAAACCATCTGCTGTGACGCCTACGATAGCAATTTTTAAGTCACCAAAATGTTTAATACAATATGGAGTTGAAAAATAAGGCTCCTTAGTAACATTGTATTCAATATTTGCTGATAACCATGGAAAACGTGCCAAAGCAATTGAACGAGTTAAAAATGATAAACCAAACTTGAATTCACTTGGACTCACACCGCTAGCATCATAATGCATTCTGTTCATTAACTTTATCATTGGATGTCGTTTATAAGGTGCAACAATAGCATAATAATAGGCCGCTAACGAGCCAGCTAAACTTCCGCCACTATCTAATAAAATGACGCGATGATTTTGTGCTCTTACTTGGTTAACATAAGTACCAGCTCTATAAATATTTGAACCATAATCACCATTTAAGAAATGACTATGCATATCTGACGTAGTTAAAATCTCTACATTAATGTTTTCATTTTTTTCCATCATGTTACACCTCTCATTGTTACTAGTTTACCATTTTCGAAACCAATCGTCTTATAAAATAAGTTAAAAATACAAACTAAAAAAGCAATCTAAGTTCCAGTTAAAATCTACATTAACTAAACTTAGATTGCTATTATATTATCCTATTTGAATACGTTCTTTTGGATAATGGAATTTATCTGGTTCTCGACGTCCTGCTATCATAATGATAAATGATATTAAGCCAACACGTCCTATAAACATGAGTATCATTAGTACGACCTTAGAAATATCACTAATATCACTTGTGACACCAAGCGATAGTCCACAAGTTCCAAATGCAGACATGACTTCAAAAAATACTTGTAAAAATGTAAGCTTACCATTTTCAGTAGCTGATATAATTAGCATTCCTAAAAATGTTAAAATTGTCGCCATTGTAAATACTGCAAATGAACGTTGAATATCCATAATGTGTACTTCTCTATTGTAAACTTTAATGGATGTTTTATCGGCATTATTACTAAAGTTAATTAAAAACAAAATTAAAATAGCGAAAGTTGTTGTACGAATACCGCCACCAACCGAACTTGGCGAAGATCCTATAAACATTAAAATACCCATGATAATATTAGTGGGGTCACTTAGTGTTGTCACATCAATTGTTTGAAGACCCGCACTTCTTGTAGTCGCTGATTGAAACAGCGAATAGAATAACGATTGATGCCAACTTAAACCTTTGAACGCATGGTTATGTTCAAATAATAGAATGGCTAATACCCCAACAATAAATAGGAATAAATATGTTGATGTCGTAATTTTAGTAAATAATGAAAATCTAAAATTAGTAACCCTATTTTGAATATAAGCTTTAACTTCTAATAATACTGGGAAGCCGATTGATCCTAAAATTATTAAAAATATAACTATCGCTTGTACAAAATAATCATGTGCATAAGGAATTAATGACTTACCTGTAATATCTAATCCACCATTGGTAGTGGCAGAAATAGAAACAAAAACACCTTGCATGATTGCATATTTTAAATCTGGATTATCTCGATAAAAGTAAAATGCTAATAACATGGCTCCTACGAGTTCGATTACAAATATTGATTTTACAATATCAATAATCAATTTGACGGTACCACTCATTGTGTTTTTGTTATTATCTAACATAATTAACTGACGTTCTCTAATTCCAATATGTTTACCTAGTACCACCCATAACATCGTACCAATTGCCATGACGCCAATTCCACCAATATTTAATATCACGAGGATAATTAATTGTCCAAATGTAGAATAGGTATCGACAATACTTATCGGAGACAATCCAGTAACACTAATTCCGGATACGGCAACAAATAATGTGTCAATTGGATTTACTTCTACACCTGGTTTATGAACATACGGTAAGTTTAATAATAAAAATGCAATGACAATTGCGACGATATAGTACAATACAATACCTTGTTGAGGGCTTGATCTTTTTAAAAACTGGCTAAAAATTGACACGTTGTTCACCTCAACATTATTTTAGTTTAATATTAATTTCTTTCTCTTTACCATCTCTATAAATCTTCGCTGTAATTGATTTCAAGTCATCTTTATGACTAAATATAATCTGCCTAAAGCGTAAATCATCTTCTAAAAGTTTGCCATCTAATTCAGTAATTACATCACCTTTTTTCAGACCAGATTGATCTGCTAAACCATTGTTGTCAACTTGATCTACAACAACACCGTTCTTAACTTTTCCTGGCAATTTAACTGCTTGTCTTTCAAAACTATTTAGACTGACAATATTCTTCATTTTAACACCTACATCGGGATAGTCAATTTTACCTTTTGTTTCTAAATCTTTTACAATCTTTTGTACTTCATTAACAGGTATTGCAAATGACATATTTTCAACGTTTGGCATACTAATTTTAGCTGCAACTACACCTATTAATTTTCCTTCTCTATTGACGACAGCACCACCCGAGTTACCTGGATTTACTGATGCATCAATTTGGAAAGCTTTCATCAACATATCATATTTATTATCTTTATCGAAATCAATAGGAACATTTCTGTTCAGACCTGAAATAATACCTTCTGTCACAGTGCCTTTAAAGTCTACACCAAGTGGATTACCTACGACTAATATTGGCTCTCCTAACACTAAATTATTTGAATCTCCAATAGCTATCTCTTTCACTGAACTGTCTGAAGAAGTTGCTTTAACAACAGCTAAATCTGACCATTTATCTTTACCAAGCACTTTCCCAACAACACTTTTATTATTCGAGAAAGTTATTTTTTGATTTTCTTTATCACCGACAACGTGTGCATTCGTAACAATATATAACGTATCTCCAGATTTTTTATATACAACACCTGATCCCACTTCGTCTTGAGATGCTTTATCTTTAGGTAATGATGAATCTTTTGATGTTTCATTTTCAACTGTAACGACCGATTTAACTGTGTTATTGGCATTTTTCATCGTTGTCGTATATTTTTGAGCATCTGCATCATTATTATCATTCATGCGATCATTTTTGTTCACATTATTAAAAATGGCATTCAAAATAACAATTAGAATAATAATACCCATTAGAATAACTAATTTAGGCCAATACATCATCCAAAACTTTTTCAAAATGTCACTATAATTATTATTCGTAGCGCGCCCTTTGTTCAATTTTGATGTAGCCTTTTTTTGATTATTATTTGCCGATGTCTTTGTATTTGTTTTTTGACCGTTTAATTTATCATGGTCATTAATAGAAATATTTCTTTTTTCAGTGCTACGATGAGATGCAGTTGACTGACTTTGATATCCCACCGTTTCAGACGAGTCTGCATTTTGTTTATGTTTATCTTCAACATGAATTTTTTCATCAAGTTTTCGATCGTCATCTGTTTTTGATAATGATGGTGTATTGATATCATTATCAGGATTATCGTCAACAATATGATTTTCTCTCATGACGTTATCTTTATCATCACTTATCGATGGTATATGATGACTTAAATCATTTTCATGATTAGACTTGTCATTTTGTTCGCTATCACCATATGTATAGGTTTTTGTTTGCTCATTTTGACTTTGCTGTCTTTTCAATTTCTGTTCTTCCGGTAAAGTTAATGGCTTCTGATTATTTACTTCATCATCAGATTCCGACAATTTTGGTACTGTATTTGATTTGTCTGATATTACTTCAGATTTCAGATTACTACTTTTATTTCCATCTGAACTGTCTTTTTTTATTTTCTCTGTCTGCATCGAGCTGTCTGAATCAGTTCTTGAAGACTCAGAATCAATTCTAGTCTCTTTATCATGTTCTGAAGGTTTAGAAAGTACATGTTGCTCTTCATGACCAACTTTGTTTTTATCTGAACTTAGCTTTCTCATTTCAGTTGATTCTACTTTATCGGTTGATTTAGTTGATAAAGTCGCTTCAGAATTTTGCTCATAATATTTTGATTTCTCTGTATCTTGGTCCACTGAATCTAATGAATTTTGTTTTTTAGATACATCGTCTGTTAAATAATGATCTCTGTTATATGCTGACTTACTATCCTGATTACTTTTACTTTCTTCAGCTTTATTCTCATTAACATCACGGTTTCTCTGTTCTAAATGCGATGATAAACTATTTTTAAAACGTTCGTGCTTATCAATTGAATCTTTATGTATTTGCTTATCTGCTTTTTTTGATGTTGTATTATCTATATTTTGTTTATCTTGATGTTGATTTAAATTTTCTTCTCTGTCTTCGTTGTGGAAGAATTCACGACGCTTACGTCGGTACTGACTTTTAGGAATTACATGTTTTTTACCAATATCCACTAATGTCCACTCCATTCAATAAAATCACTTATCATTATGACACATTAACACCTAATTTGCTTTAAAATCTATATAATTTCTATTGAAAAAATGCTAAATATAAAAGGCACATTTTCTTAATACTATATCGCATCTTTTGATTCACATTCTTCAAAATCCATTTTTCATAAATCACTCAATTAAATGAAAAAGGACAACCTTAAACTAAATTAAGATTGTCCGCTTCACATCAATTATTTATGCGATTTTTTATTTTTAACAACTGAACCTAACCAACCGATAATTACTAATCCAATTAGTACTGTCCAGAAAATAGATTGCCATAATACGCCATGTGGGAAGTGCTCAGGCAATACAGCGATGTCTGGGTGCGCTAATACCATGACAACTAATTTAACACCTACCCAACCAACGATCGCGAAGGCTGCACCTTCAAGTCCTGGATATTTGTTTAATAGCTCTACAAACCATGTTGCTGCATAACGCATTAGAATAACACCAATCATTCCACCTAGGAACATGACTACGAACTGACCTAAGTCCATACCACCAAAGTGAATACCAACTTTAGGAAGTGTTACAGCAATAGCTAAAGCAGCAAGCATAGAATCAATGGCAAATGCGATATCTGCAAATTCTATTTTCAACACAGTTCCCCAGAATGATTTGTTACTTGCTTTAATCTCTTCACCAGATTCATCATAATGATGATCATCTCCAGCTTCAGGACTTTCAATTTCTGGGTGTTTAAAGAACTGCCACAGATTTTTGATTGACATATAAATTAAGTAAACCGCTCCTGCAGCTTGAATAAACCAAAAGTTCGCGATAATACTAATTAAGAATAATGCTAAAAATCTAAATACAAATGCACCTAACAAACCGTAAAACAAAGCTTTTTTACGTTGTTCGGGTGGTAAGTGCTTAACCATTACAGCCATAACAATCGCGTTATCTGCTGCTAATAAGCCTTCTAAAAATACTAAAACGACAAGTACCCATAAATAAGGTAAGATCAAACTTGGATCCATTAACATGTACAACTCCTTTAAATAAATAAGTTAAGTACAAACAAAAAGACCTATGCTAAATAAATAGCAAAGGTCTCACTAAGCAATTTAAATTGCCCACTTTACCGGAAGATATCTTCGTAATGACGATAAAGTGTCGAATCATTTATACGGTCATGATTCTTAAGTTACTCCCCTCTGACAAAATGCCATAGGTTATTCATTTGATACATCATAGTATACCTTTTTCTTTTAAAATATACAATTTATTTTTCTTCAACGAAACAATTATTTTTAATGTAACAAATTCGATTATACAATTGAGCTGTTAAAGTAAACTATACAATTTAATTTCAGGGAATTTCTCTTCAAACCATCTTGTTGCAAATTCATTTTCAAATAAGAATACTAAATCGTCATATCTATCTTTCACTAAAATCGATCTTGATGTGTTCATCTTATCTGTAATTTGGTCTTCATTTTCAATCCAACGTGCAATTTTACGGCCTACTGGCTCCATAACAACATCAACATTATATTCGTTTTTCATTCTATGTTCGAAAACTTCAAATTGTAACTGACCAACAGCACCTAAAATAATTTGGTTTGTGTGTAATGTTTTATAGTATTGAATCGCACCTTCTTGTACTAATTGTTCAATACCTTTATGGAAATGCTTCTGTTTCATGACGTTTTTAGCAGAAACTTTCATAAAAATTTCTGGCGTAAATTGTGGTAAATCTTGGAAACTGTAGGTTTGTTTTCCACCAACTAAAGTATCTCCAATTTGATAATTACCAGTATCATATAGTCCAATGATATCGCCTGCTACAGCATGATTCACAGTTTCTTTATCGTCTGCCATAAATGACGTTGAACGTGTGATCTTTTGCTTTTTATTAGTACGTTGCAAAGTAACATCCATACCACGTTCAAATGCACCACTAACGACACGCATAAAGGCAATTCTATCACGGTGTTTAGGGTCCATGTTGGCTTGAATTTTAAAGATAAATCCTGAAAATGAATCATCAAACGGGCTTACTTCAACGTCTTCTTTTGTTTGTCTCGCATTTGGCATTGGCGCAAAATCAACATATGCATTTAAGAAATTTTGTACACCAAAGTTAGCTAAAGCTGAACCGAAAAATACAGGTGTTAAGTCTCCACTCAACAGCGCGTCATTATCAAAGGCTTCACCCGCTTCTTCAACCAACATTAATTCTTCAATCGCTTGTTCAAAATCACTATCATTTGTAATTGCATGATCTTCTTCCAACTCAAAATCATCATTCAAATGTAATATATTTTCTTCATCTCTAAATGGTTCAATTGTTTTAGACTTTCTATCAATGATGCCAAAGAAACTTTGTCCCATACCAATTGGCCAATTCATAGGGTATGTTTCAATATTTAATGTCTCTTCGATTTCATCTAATAATTCAAATGGTTCTTTACCTACTCGGTCTAATTTATTAATGAATGTAAAGATTGGAATACCACGCATTTTACAAACTTTAAATAACTTCAATGTTTGTGGTTCAATACCTTTTGCACAGTCTATGACCATGACAGCACTGTCAACTGCCATTAATGTTCTATACGTATCTTCTGAAAAGTCTTCATGTCCTGGTGTATCTAAGATATTGATTTTATAATCATCGTAATCAAATTGCATTACTGAACTAGTTACAGAAATACCACGCTCTTGTTCAACTTTCATCCAGTCACTTGTCGCAAATTTACCAGTCTTCTTCCCTTTAACTGTACCCGCTTCACGAATAGCACCACTGAAGTACAATAGTTTTTCAGTTAACGTTGTTTTCCCTGCATCGGGATGTGAAATAATCGCAAAAGTCTTTCTAGACTCAACTTCTTGCTTTAAGTTCATTAGTCTTTCTCCTTTTTATATGTTTCTATCCAATCTGTTAGTTGTGATGCAATCGATTCTGCCTCTTCCTCTTCTTTAAAAACAAACAATTGCATGAGTATTGCTTCAAAACAAGTTTCTTCATCTAATGTCATTGCCATCTGATATGACCAAAACCAATCTGGTATAGCAATGATTATCTGGTTATTTAATGCTTCGAATAAATAAACATCAATAGTTTTACCTTCATCAATAAATCTTTTATTAATCAACAGGGCCACCACCGAACTTTTTGTAAGCTGCTTCAAGGCCAATTAAATCATCTCGATGTGGCACCTTAATATGCCCTGGCATGATTTGATATGGTTCTCTTCCTTTTGATGCTAAAACGACAGTATCCCCAGGCTCAGCTATGTCAATTGCATGTTTTATCCCTTCTGCACGATCATCAAATTCAATATAGTTTTGATGTGTTGCACCTTTGGCTAATTCTGCCGTTAACATTTTCGGGTCATCATTTGCCGGATTATCCGGTGTGAAAATGACATAATCTGCACGACAGGCAACTCGCCCCATTTCAGGCGTTTTAGTTAAATCACGTTCGCCTGCCATACCAACTAAAAATATCAACTTTTGCTTTACAAAAGGCTGTACTGCATCGATTAATTTGTTCATACCATCAGCTGTATGTGCATAATCGATAATTAAATCAATAGGTAACGAAGGATCTAAAACTTCTAATCGCCCTTCAACAGGTTCTAAATTTTCAACAGCTTTAATAATCGTTTCTAAAGATGTACCTTTACTCCACACCGCAATCATTGCCGCCATAATATTAGAAATATTAAACTTACCAACATAAGGCGATTTTACTGGGTAAGTTCCAAAAGGCGTTACAAAATCAAAGCTGACACCTTGTAAAGATTCTTGAATATTTTTAGCCATAAATTGGGCTTCCTCATCAATTCCATAACTAAATACTTCATAAGGCGTCACTGTTCTTAAATACTCAGAAAATGAATCGTCATTGTTTAACACGACATACTTTTCTTTCGACAAATCTTCACCTAATTGACTAAACAATAAAGACTTCGCGTGTCCGTATGCTTCCATTGTGCCATGAAAATCTAAATGGTCTTGTGTTAAATTTGAAAATATTGCAATGTCAAATTCAACGCCTCGCAGTCGTCCTAATACTAAGCCATGGCTTGATACTTCTAATGTCATAGATTCAGCGCCTGCATCAACTGCTTCTTTAATTTTCTTAGTTAAAGAAACTGTTTCTGGTGTCGTATTTGCACCTTTTGTCTTTGTTTCATTAATTTGGAAACCATTAGTTCCTAAATATGCACTATTTTTTTGTAACTTTCTTTGAATTAAATGAATCATCGTCGCAATAGAAGTTTTACCATTTGTACCCGTTACACCAAATGTCACTAACTGATGACTCGGATAATCATATAATGTGTGTGCTAGAATACTAGCTACTCTTAATGTGTCCGGCACAACCACTTGTGTTACGTTAGCTGGTAATGATTGTTCTTTATTGACCACTACCAACTTACACCCTTGATCAGCTACATTTTGACAGAACTTATGACTGTCTACAGTATATCCAACTGAAGCGACAAAAATGCTACCTTCTCTCGCTGTACGTGAATCAGTAGTGATATCATCTATTTGTTGTTCTAAAGAACCCAATACACGCTTTACTTTTACTTTCTTAAACAACGTACTTGCATCCAAACTGAACCGCTCCTTTTTCTACAATATGTTTATTATACACGTTTTGTTGATGTTAATAAATTTATAATTTCACTGTTATATCCTACTAATCAGCATTTTCTAATTTCTACTATTAAAAATAAAACATACGGTATTATGAATTAGTTTTACAATTATGGCTCATCTTAAATTATTAAAACCATCTTGTAACATGGTATAATATCATAATTGTTTCCAAAAATATGCTATAATTGTATACTGGATAATTTTAAATATACAAATAAAACATAGAACAATAAATTGCTTTATAAAATAACGTTTTATTTTGTATCAATTCATCTATAGATTAAAATTGCTATAAATGTAACGACTTTGCGTCTTTATTTCTTTTATAATGCCGTAAAATAAGTTACACTTAAATAAAATTTTCAAACTAACGGAGGGTGGCTATTAATGGTTACTCAAAATAAAAAGATATTGATTATTACTGGCTCATTCGGTAACGGTCATATGCAAGTTACACAGAGTATCGTTAATCAACTTAATGATATGAATCTAGACCATTTAAGCGTCATTGAGCACGATTTATTTATGGAAGCTCATCCAATTTTGACTTCTATTTGTAAAAAATGGTATATCAATAGCTTTAAATATTTTAGAAATATGTACAAAGGGTTTTATTACAGCCGCCCAGATAAACTAGACAAATGTTTTTACAAATACTATGGACTTAATAAGTTAATTAATTTATTGATAAAAGAAAAGCCAGATTTAATATTATTAACGTTTCCTACACCAGTTATGTCGGTACTAACTGAGCAATTTAACATTAATATTCCAGTTGCTACAGTGATGACAGACTATCGCTTACATAAAAACTGGATTACGCCGTATTCAACAAGATATTATGTGGCAACAAAAGAAACGAAACAAGACTTCATAGACGTAGGTATTGATCCTTCAACAGTTAAAGTGACAGGTATTCCTATTGATAACAAATTTGAAACGCCTATTAATCAAAAGCAGTGGTTAATAGACAACAACTTAGATCCAGATAAGCAAACTATTTTAATGTCAGCTGGTGCATTTGGTGTATCTAAAGGTTTTGACACGATGATTACTGATATATTAGCGAAAAGTGCAAATGCACAAGTAGTTATGATTTGTGGTAAGAGCAAAGAGCTAAAGCGTTCTTTAACAGCTAAGTTTAAATCTAACGAGAATGTATTGATTCTAGGTTATACCAAACACATGAATGAATGGATGGCATCAAGTCAACTTATGATTACGAAACCTGGTGGTATCACAATAACTGAAGGTTTCGCCCGTTGTATTCCAATGATTTTCCTAAATCCTGCACCTGGTCAAGAGCTTGAAAATGCCCTTTACTTTGAAGAAAAAGGTTTTGGTAAAATCGCTGATACTCCAGAAGAAGCAATAAAAATTGTAGCAAGTTTAACTAACGGTAATGAGCAATTAACTAACATGATTAGTACAATGGAACAAGATAAAATTAAGTATGCTACACAGACAATATGTCGAGACTTACTTGATTTAATCGGTCATTCATCACAACCACAAGAGATTTATGGAAAGGTTCCTTTATATGCAAGATTCTTCGTTAAATAATTACGCTAATCATAAAAATTTCATTTTAATGCTTATTATCTTATTTTTAATGGAATTTGCGAGAGGCATGTATATCCTAAGCTATATTAATTTCTTGCCAACAGTTACATCCATTGCTGTAGCAATAACGTCTCTAGCATTTTCAATACATTTTATTGCTGATGCATCTACAAACTTTGTTATAGGATTTTTACTGAAAAAATTCGGCACAAAAATCGTTTTAACGACTGGATTTATTTTAGCATTTACAAGTTTATTTTTAGTTATTTGGTTTCCAGCATCACCTTTTGTAATCATATTTAGTGCTATGATGCTCGGTATTGCAGTTAGTCCTATTTGGGTCATTATGTTATCCAGTGTTGAAGAAGATAAACGTGGCAAACAAATGGGCTATGTTTATTTTTCATGGTTGTTAGGCCTATTGGTAGGTATGGTTTTTATGAATCTACTTATCAAAGTGCACCCAACACGCTTTGCCTTCATGATGTCTTTAGTCGTTTTAATTGCATGGATATTATATTATTTTGTCGATGTAAAGTTAACAAATTATAATACTCGTCCAGTTAAAGCTCAATTGAGACAAATTGTTGATGTGACAAAGCGCCATTTATTGTTGTTCCCTGGTATTCTTTTACAAGGTGCCGCAATTGCTGCCCTAGTTCCTATATTACCAACATATGCTACTAAGGTTATTAACGTAAGCACAATTGAATATACTGTTGCAATCATTATTGGTGGTATCGGCTGTGCAGTTTCGATGCTATTTTTATCGAAACTAATAGATAACCGCAGCAGAAACTTTATGTATGGTGTTATTCTAAGCGGATTTATTTTATACATGATATTAATTTTTACTCTATCTATGATTGTTAATATTCACATCTTGTGGATTATCGCTTTAGCTATCGGTCTAATGTATGGCATCTTATTACCAGCATGGAATACCTTTATGGCACGATTTATCAAATCAGATGAACAAGAAGAAACTTGGGGTGTTTTTAATAGTATCCAAGGATTCGGCTCAATGATAGGGCCATTATTTGGCGGATTAATTACACAATTTACCAACAATTTAAACAATACATTTTATTTCTCGGCATTAATCTTTTTAGTCTTAGCTGTATTTTATGGAAGCTACTTTATAGTAAATAGAGAAAAAGCTAAGTAAGGTTAAAACGTATTTTAAAATAAAGAAAATGGTCATTTTTATTACATTCAATAAAAATGACCATTTTCTTATTAATTCAAACATACTACGATTAACAATACTATTATGTTACTTAAGCTAATTTAAACGTTTCAATAACTTTCCATTTATCTTCGTCATCGTCAAAACGTAACAAAGTTAATTCATCGATAATTTCTTTATGGTCTACCCCAGCTAATGCTACTTGACCAAAAATATCTTCGAATTCTTGGCTAGATAGTCCTTGTGCTATTGTAAAGTGTGGCACAAAAACATGTTCAGCTTCTCCATAGAAATCTTCTCCATTAAAGCGATTAAACAATTCTTCTAAGTCGTCCGTCTTCGCAACTTTAAAGTAAATCACATTGTTCGTTGGTTTGAAGCTAGAAGCTTTTGTAGCATGAACTTCTACTGCTGGTATACCATTAATACGAGCTCTAACCTGTTCAATGACAGAATCTAAATCACCATCTTTAATTTCAAATGGCGCTTTAATTGTCACATGTGGTTTAATTCGTGAATACTGTTTATCATATCTTTTACGGTAAGAATCCACCGCTTCTTGAAATGACTTTGATGGAATTAATGCTAATCCTAAAATCATCTGAATTCCTCCTTTGTTTAACCTATTGCTATTATATCAAATTTCTTTGAAAACCGTTACATTAAAAATAATTCATTATACATCTTTTGCAATTTCGTCAAATTTAAATTAAATTAAACAGTAAAATCTTTTATAAATTATATTATAGACCAGACTATATGAAGACAATTCATACTAAATCTACTAATGTAAATTATTCATAAAGTTGATCATCTGTGTTTTTACTTAAAAAATACAATAATATATCTGACAGCAATGGTTTCCAATCTTTCCATTGGTGACCACCATCAAATTCATCGTAATAATAAGTTATATTATATTTCTTAATTTGTTCAGCTAATTCTCTATTCGGTGTTAAGAAATCGGCACGCTTACCATTTGTTGGTAAAGTAAAATCTTTTTCATCTAGACCAATGACATGCCAAATTGTCAATTGTTCTTTATTTGCACATTGATTTAGCTTATCTAATACTTTTTCATCTGAATGTGGACTTAACATTGCTACACGACTAAAAATCGTTGGATAGGTCAACGCCGTTAATAAGGCAATACTACCCGCTAAACTATCCCCTACTAATAACCTTGCATTACCTACTTTCAGTGTAGAAAACGTCGAGTCAATAAATGGCAATATTTCTTTACCGACTGATTGAATAGTTAAATGAGAACGACTTCCTTGTGGATGAAATTCCTCTCTACGCTTATCAACGTCTTCATAATGGAATCCAACAATGATCGCATCATCAATACGCGCTTCTTTGATTAACGATTCATATGTACGTTGTATTCTCCCGAAACGTAAAAAATCTAATCCGTCAAAGCAAAGAATGACATTATATTTAACAAGTTGATTATAAGATTCTGGTAAATAAATACTTAACGTGACATCTCTATTTAAAATATTACTATATAAAACATGTTTATTAATCTTACCAGTTTTAAATTCTGACATAAAAAAGTGCCCCTAGTAGTTGTATTGTTATTGTACCAAGAGACACTATATTTTTAAAATTCAAATTTCTGAGCACCTAAAATTCTCAATACTTTTCTTTTTTATCAAATGATCACTACATATACTATAAACAAAAGTAGATTACTTTTTGGCACGTGCTTGTTTTAAACGTTCTGGATACGTCTTCAACCAAAAGACAGCATTAGGTAATTTATTCGGATCAGGTTGATAAACTGCATTATAACCGTTGCCTAAACGTTTCTTTTGAATTTCATAATCTTTTAAAGCATTTACGGCAGGCTTATGTAAAATCCAAATCGCAATGATATTTAACCAAGCCATTAGACCTACACCTAAATCACCGAATGCCCATGCTACATCAGCTGTTTTAACTGCACCGTAAAATGTAGCGAACAAAATAATCACACGAGCAATATTAATAAATATCGATGAAACTTGATTATTTTGATTACGCGTTAAATAAGCAACATTTGTTTCTGTAATGTAGTAGTACGACAAAATTGTAGTAAATGCAAAGAAGAATAAAGCAAATGCAATAAAGTACGAACCTACGCCAGAGAAAGTAGGATCAAATTGATAACCACTGCCATGGAACGCTTTATCAATGCCGGCTTGTGCATACATCGCAGTACCTGAATAATCTTTACCTGTTGCATTTTCAACATAAATACCGCCATCTTTAATTAAATGCGGTGTGCCATTCGCATTAACCGTACCATCAGTCACATTATATGTACCAGAAATAAGTATAATCAGAGCAGTTGCAGTACATACAAATAATGTATCAATATAAACTGAAAATGCTTGTACTAGACCTTGTTTACTTGGATGTGATACTTCTGCTGCCGCTGCTGCGTGTGGACCTGTACCTTGACCAGCCTCATTTGAATATAATCCACGTTTAACACCAATCTCTATCATTGCGCCAACGATACCACCAAAAGCAGATTGTAATCCAAATGCTGATTTGAAAATTAATGCAAATAACGCTGGCACTTCTTGTATATTGATACAAATGATAATGACAGCCATCAGTATGTAAATAATTGCCATAAATGGTACAACGGCTGTTGCAACATTGGCAATAATACGTACACCACCAAAAATAATTAATCCCAAAATAACTACAACAATACCACCCATTAACCATTGTGGAACATGAATCGCATTATGCATAGAACTTGCTATAGCGTTAGATTGCACACCAGGAAGCAATAGACCTACTGAGATAATCGTAACAATAGCAAAGATAATTCCGTAAATTTTACCAAATTTACCACCAATACCATATTCAATATAATACGCTGGTCCACCACGGTATTCATTATTTTCAACTCTCTTGAATATTTGACCAAGTGTAGATTCAATAAAAGCACTACTTGCACCTAAAAACGCAGTAATCCACATCCAAAATACTGCACCAGGTCCTCCTATAAATATTGCAGTAGATACACCGACAATATTACCTGTACCAACCCTGCCTGCTAAAGACATGGCTATCGCTTGAAAACTTGAAATACCATTAGGAGACTTCTCTCCTTGAAACATTAATCGAATCATTTCTTTAAAATGTCTAACTTGAAAAAATCGCATACGCAATGTAAATAGCACACCAGTAATTAGCAAACCATAAACTAATGGCTTACTCCAAACAACCTCATTTAAAAAGGTTACTAATTTTTCAATCATAAGATTCCCCCTATTGTTTAAACATAAAAATATTATACGATTAAGCACGAGACACTTCAATATATTTTTCAGAATATTCTTATAAATATTAATATGATCATTTCACTATTTAAACACGTTTAATATTAAAATAAGTTATTCATATAAACTGGTGCTGTTTGATCCAATTGCAGACTTACGAGTCATTGAAAAGTCTCACAAACTATTGAAAGTAAATATCTTAAAATAGAAAGTGAATGGTTAATTTAAGTATATTTAAAAAATATTAACCTTTTTAAGCACTGCTATTTAGGATATACTAAATAATAACTAAGTTTAGAAAAATAGGAGGAACATCGTTTATGTTAAACAAGGTTTGGTTCCGAACTGGCATCGCTCTGATTATGCTGTTCATTCTCATCAAACTATTTATGGAAGTGCACGAAGTATTTACTCCAATAGCTACAATCATCGGTTCTGTATTTCTTCCATTTTTAATTAGTGGTTTTTTATTTTATATCTGTCTACCTTTTCAAAACTTACTTGAAAAAGTCGGTTTTCCAAGATGGGCTAGTATAACAACAATCATGTTAGCTTTGTTTGCTATTATCGGCTTAATTGTTGCGTTTGTTGCACCAATCATCATTTCAAATATCAACAATTTAATTAGTCAGACACCTGCCCTACAAAAAGAAGCAGAGCAAATTATTAAATTCGCACTAGCTCAAATGGATAAATTACCTGAAGATGTAACAAGTAGAATTACAAATATGGTTAAATCAATGGGTGATGGCGTTACTAATATTTTATCTAATTCATTACAGTACATTACATCATTAATTTCAACCATCTTCTTATTGATTATGGTTCCATTCTTCTTAATTTATATGTTAAAAGACCATGAAAAATTTATCCCAGCTGTTGCTAAATTTTTCAAAGGTGAACGTAAAGTATTTTTCGTAGATTTATTAACTGATTTAAACTTTACATTAAAATCTTACATTCAAGGTCAAGTAACTGTCAGTGTTATTTTAGGTATATTCTTATATATCGGTTATTCAATTATTGACTTACCATATATTCCTTTATTAGTACTATTTGCTGGTGTCGCAAACTTAATTCCTTTCTTAGGTTCATGGTTATCATTTGCACCTGCAGCAATACTCGGTATTATAGATAGTCCTACTACATTTATATGGGTTTGTATCATTACATTAATTGCACATCAACTTGAAGGTAATATCATTACACCAAATGTAATGGGTAAATCTTTAAGTATCCATCCTTTAACAATTATCGTTGTTATTTTAGCAGCAGGAGATTTAGGTGGCTTTACATTAGTTCTGATTGCAGTGCCATTATATGCTGTACTTAAAACGGTTGTTAGTAATATTTTCAAATACCGCCAACGCATTATTGATAAAGCAAACAGTAATGTTAAGGACTAATTCTGTGGATGTCTTTTAAGAATATAAGATACTATCGCATCAAAAGTTGAAACTACAGCTTTTGAGGCGATTTTTTTGTGCATAAAAAATCAGTCAAATGAAATATCAAATAATTTTCCATCAGTCCGATTATTATAAAAGCAAAAAAGCTTTGCTCACATATATAATAACGTGAACAAAGCTGTTGAATGATATTATTTAATTGCGTGGAATCCGCTATCTACATGAATATTTTCACCTGTAACGCCACTTGATAAATCACTTAATAAGTAAGCCGCAGTTTTACCTACTTCTACTTGATCAACATTACGTTTTAAAGGTGCACGCTCTTCGATTTCTTTAAGAATTGTATTGAAACCACCCACACCTTTTGCACTTAATGTACGGATTGGACCAGCTGAAATTGCATTAACGCGAATATTATCTGGACCTAAGTCTAATGCTAAATATTTAACATTTGCTTCTAAGCTCGCTTTAGCAACACCCATCACATTATAGTTTTGAACTGCGAATTCGCCACCTAAATATGTTGTTGCAACAATGCTACCACCTTCTGGCATTAATTTTTTAGCTTCATGAGCCACAATTGTTAATGAGTAAGAACTAATGTCTTGAGCTAACAAGAAGCCTTCACGTGAAGTTTCAGAAAAGCGTCCGCGTAAGTCTTCCATATTAGCAAATGCGATTGAATGATATACACCATCAATATTGCCAACATCTTTACCAATTTGCTCAAAACCATTAATAACCTCTTCATCGCTTTGAACATCAATTTGATATAAGTGCGCTTCTGGTTGATTTAATTGTTCTAATAATTTTTCAAGCTCTTTACGGCTACGTTCTTTACGGTAAGTAAATACTAATTTAGCACCTAATTGATCTAAAACTTTAGCGACACCAAAAGCAATACTACGCTTATTAGCGATTCCCATGATGACATATGTTTTGTTTTCAAGATTTAACATGTAAGATAACTCCTTATAATAATTAATTTAACGGATAGAATATCTAATCCCAGTTTTAACTAACTTTTTATTCGTCAATACATTTTAACACTATTATGACTTTTTAATAAAGTTATTTAAACGTATTACAACGATAAATGTTTGATTTAGTCCTTTCTGTATCAAACTTGATTTACGTAAAAAGCATTTATTTATCAAAATCATATACATACTAGCATTTTAAAATCATTAATTTTACGTCGTACTAAAATACGTCTGCATTTTAATATCATTATTGTTAAAAATAAAATTCTAACTCTTGCTTCAATTCATCAACGTATTCTTTAGCACCGGTAACAATTAAGCGATCTCCATATCGCAATTGTGTATCTCCATGCGGAACAATCGACTCATTATTACGGATAATACGCACGAAGATGATGTCTCCTCCGAATGGGAAATTACGTAATTGAATATTTTCATATTTATAATTTAACATTTGAATTTCATATAGTGACGTTTCAACATTACTTAATAAATTCAACATGTTAGGTGTTTCAATTAAACCTTTTAATAAGATTTTATTACTTAAGTAGCTACTGAAAATTTCAATACCTGAATCAACTAACTCTGTATCGTCCGTTGTGCTTTCAAGTCTGCAAATGACACGCTCAACTTGATGTGCTTTGGCTAATTTAGCAACTTTTCGGTTAATATCATCGTCATTCGTAGCACAAACAACTATGTCTCGGTCAAACAGACCTAGTCGTTCTAAAACATCTTGTTCATAATCAGCAATTTCTATCATCGTGATATCATCTGACAATTGACGACGATCACTCAAGTCTTTGCGATAATATAATGTCACGTCATATAACTGAGATGTTAAATTTTGCGCTATAGGAATCGTTAATTGATTTTTACCAATTAAACTAACTTCAATTTTACGGTTAAACTCATCTGGAACTGGAAACAGTTTTTTGAAAATAATCGGAACGAATACACATGTAATGACTGCGCTTAAAATTAATATACCTGACGTTTCAGCTGAAATAGCATTTAATCTTTCTGAAATTTTGGCTGCAGCTATCACGAGCGATAATGTTGATGTTAATAAAAATGCTGATGCAATCGTTGTTTTCATATCAAACCAACGTCGAATAAACATGACTGGAATTAATTTTGAAATGATAAATGCAACGATTAAAATCGGTATGATAATTAGTAATTTCGGTTCTTTAATTAATGAAGGTATGTTTAAATCTACACCAACCATTATAAAGAAAATAGGAATAAAGAACCCATAACCAAATGAGTCTAACTTTTCAACCATTTCTTCATCTGGATTTAATAATGAAACAACGACACCTGCTAAGAATGCACCTAATATATTTTCTGCGCCAACTCCCTCTGCTAGGGCTACTAATAATATTATTAATGCAAATACCGCACGAATACCGATTTGCGTCGTACCATCCATCAATTTTTGTAAAAATGACATTCTTTTAAATTGAACACCTAAAATATATGAAATTGCTGTGAAAACAACTAATATACCTATTAACCATATTGTACTGCCGCCTTGACCATTGATTGCGCCATAGACCGTTAATAAAATCATAGTTACTAAGTCCGCAAGTACTGCTACTAATAGGATAAATTGCCCTATAGTTGTTCTCATAATATTCATTTCTTTTAAAGTTGGAACAACTACGCCTAAGGAAATAGTTGAAATGATAATGACCATTAATAACACATCATCCACTAATCCAAGCCATTTAAATACATACGCTAAAAGAATCGAAATAATCATAATAAATGCAAATACAGTTAACGCTAGATTAAGATGCCCTGGAATTGAGGATTCATCATCATTTTGTCCTTGACGTGCGCGTTTATCTTTTTTAAAAGCTTTAAAATCAATTTCTAAACCACTTAAAAACATTAAAAAGATAAAGCCTAACGTTGATAAAATATTTAGAATTGAATCCCTTTCTACTATATTTAGAAATGAATTTCCAATCACAATCCCCATCAAAATTTCTGCAACAACAACTGGCAAGAAATTAATATTTAATCGATTGACAATTATTGGAGTTAAAAACGCTGCTAAAACAACAATAACTAAAGATAAAAACTCCATAACTCCTCCTTAAATTAAGTAAGCCATAAATGATGTAGCTAAACCAAAATAAATCAACATACTAATAATATCATTAATTGTTGTAATAAATGGTCCACTAGCCACTGCTGGATCGATATTTAATTTATTCATCAATAATGGAATCATCGAACCTACAAACGTCCCCACCGTCATCGCACAAGTTAAACTTCCTGCAACGATTAATGCTAAAAGTGGCTGATGATATATTGCAACAATAATTGTAAATAATATTGTTGAACATACAACACCCGATAATACACCACTTCCTGCTTCTCTTAATGCAATTCTAAATTTACTTTGCTCATTAATTTCCCCTGTCGTAATGTTACGAACTGAAACGGCTAAAGATTGTGTACCTGAATTTCCTGACATACCACTAATAATAGGAATAAACGCTGCGAGTAGCGCTACATTTTCTAATGTTTTTTCGAATCTCCCTAAAATTGTCGCAGTAATCATTCCTAAAAATGTTAAAATAATCAACCATGGTAAACGTTTTAATGCTGTTTTAATGATTGAATCATTAGTCGAATCGATATCTGATACCCCGGCTAAACGAGAGTAGTCTTCACTAGCCTCTTCATCCATAACGTCTAAAATATCATCAATCGTGATGATACCAAGCAAATGTTCTTGGTAATCTATAACAGGTACAGCCATGAAATCATAGTCTCTCATAACTTGAGCAACATCTTCTTGGTCGTCTGCTACATTCACACTAATGACACGTTCATTCATAATATCTTCAATATAAGCATCATTTTCAGCTACAATTAAATCTCTTAGCGATAAAACACCTACTAATTTACCATCATCATCAACGACAAATATAACATATATTGTTTCTGCGTCTGGTGCTTGCGCTTTGACCAATAATAATGCTTCTTTAACAGGCGTATGCGCTTTAAGTGATAAATACTCCGTCGTCATAATACCGCCGGCCGTATCCTCATCATAGTGAAGTAATGCTTTGATTTCATTCGCGTCATCTTTATTCATCAATGTTAAAAGACTAGCAACTTTTGGTTTAGTCAACTCATTTAAAATATCTACTGCATTGTCGTATGACATTTCTTCTAATATGTGACTTGCGTATGTCGCATTCATCTTATCAAATAGCAACTCATATTCATCGTCATCAATATCTAATTGATCAAAGAAATTTGCAACTTCTTCAGGTGATAAATATTGAAAAATCTTTTGTCTATTTTCATCGGTAGTATCTTCAAAATACTCACTTTGTTCATATGTGTGTAATGCTAGAAATTCATCTCTAAATTGATCAATATCATCATTTTCTAAATATTGATCTAATAAAGTTTGGTCGTATAATTCCTCTTGAACACGCTCTTTTTCATCTGTGTTCATTGACATACTTACACCCCCTGTGTGAATTAGAGTTGATTGAATAATTTAAGTAATTGCTTATAATCAATTGTAATATAAATATTGTTCTTATTGATTGGATGAACAAAATATATTTGCGTACATTGCAGTACTTGACCATGAATTTTGTCATGAAAACCATCATACAAAGAATCTCCCACAATTGGATGCCCAATATGTTGAAAATGTACACGAATTTGATGTGTACGTCCCGTATGCAAATGAACTTTGCATAAACTGTATTTATCATTCTGATTTATTACTTCATAAGATGTTTTAGCGTATTTACCATCCGAGGCAACTTCTCTAGTTATAATCCTATCCTTTGACCGTCTAATATTAGCTTCAATAATACCAGATGTATGGGTTTTACCATATACAAGGCAAGTATATATTTTTTTCAAGTTTACTTTAGAAAATAAATGATGGATATGTCCATATTTAGCGAATATCACAATACCAGTTGTATTACGATCTAGACGCGTAACAATATGTGGGTTAATATTTTCACCATGTTCCTGACAATGATATAGTACTTGTTCGATTAAACTTTCATGAGGATGTTCTCTCGAAGGCGTACAATTTTGATTGTTTGGTTTAGTAACTATGATGATAAAAGCATCTTCATACAATACTTCTAGCTTACGAGCATAAGGTATTAAATTAACACTCGGTATTTCTCGCGGTAAATGAATTTCTAATATATCATTTGTCATTAATTGCTTACGCACTGTGACTGGTTCATCATTAACAATTAAAGCGCCATTATTTTTAATGGCGCTCACTGTCTTCTTAGAAAAATCATGTCGTGCTAAAAAAGTTTTAACAGTTTCTTGTTGTGATATATGATACTTAAATTTCATCGTTCTTCATCACTTGATATGAAAGAATCGTGCACACGTTTCCAGAATGGGAATGGTCTAAAACGTGCAAACCTCACTTTTTCATTTGCTACACGGTATTGTATTGAATTAACATTTTTATGTTTGATACTAACATGATCTATCGTCATTCTAATGGTATCATGATTAACTGGTGATATTAAACATGTATGATGCTTTGGTAATACAAGTGGTGATCCTACCGTTCTAAACACACGATTATTTATCGAGGCAATTTCTGTAATTTGCATTGCTTCAAGTGAAGGATGTATCAGTGCGCCACCTAGCGCTTTGTTATAAGCCGTTGAACCCGAAGGTGTTGATACACATAATCCATCGCCTCTAAATCGCTCAAAGTGTTTCCCTCTTAAGTTAACATCCACAACAAGTGTTGAGCCATTTTCAGTTTTCATCGTTGCTTCATTTAATGCTAAATACCTTGTTTCATAGCCGTTGTCGTTGTATCTCATAATAATTTCAAGCAATGGATATTCAATGACCTGAAACTCTGAATTATTAATTTCGATGATTAATTTTTCAACTTCATGAGGTAACCAATCCGCATAAAATCCTAAATGACCTGTATGAACTCCAACAAATGCCACTTTTGATAACATGTGGCTATACTGATGGAATGCTTGTAGTAATGTACCGTCACCACCAACTGAAATAACAATTTCAGGATTTTCACTATCCTCAATCATGCGAAAATCTTTCATATAGTTCATCATTTTATGCTTTAAGGCATTAGACTTGGAGTCACCTTTAGTTAAAATTGTATAACGCATGATTTATAACACCTCGTTAATCATTTTCATGTTTTTTAGAACGTTTTTGCGTGTAATATTTTTGAGCTTCCTGAATTTCATCTTTAATTTCAGACATCTCTTCATCAAGTAAATACGCTGCTTCTGCCGCTCTTTCCAAACGATGTTGAATTTCATCCGGATAAGCACCATCATATTTATATCGTAAAGTATGTTCAATCGTTGCCCAGAAATTCATTGCTAATGTACGAATCTGAATCTCAGCCAATATAAATTTTTGGCCTTGTAATGTTTCAATTGGATATTCAATAATGACATGATACGAGCGGTAACCACTTTCTTTAGTGTTACGAATATAATCTCGTTCTTCAATTACTTTAAAATCTTTTCTTTGTCTTAAAATATTGACGACAACATCAATATCTTCAACAAATTGGCACATCATTCTTAAACCAGCGATATCGTACATTTCTTCTCTTAACCTATCAAATGGTATTTGTCGTTTGTTTGCCTTATCTATAATACTAGCGATTGGTTTAACACGACCAGTAACAAATTCTATTGGCGACGCTTGTTCACCAACTTCATATTGTTTGCGCATGCCTTTAAGTTTCACTTTCAACTCATCAACCGCTTGCTTATAAGGTGTTAAGAACTGATCCCATTGATTCATAGTGCTTCACCCCGCTTTATTCAATGTCGAATGTTTCTTCAACGGTTGCAACAAATTCCTTACCATAATTATTATTCCCTTTTATGTTGTCTAAAATATAAGTAAGTTCTTGGTGGAATTCAGTCAATTCTAGTTCATCATTGATAATAATTTTTTTAGTCATGTTTTCATGCAACATCGTCCATGTTTCTTGTACGAAAATGAGATAAGCATACGCTTTACCATCATCTAATGTATACGCAAAGGCATAATTATCACTATCAACGAGCATTTGTCCTACTTCAGATAATCCTTTAATAGAATCTTCTGTATAACAATAAAGTATGTCATCTTTAATTTTAATTTCATTAATATATAAACGCATGCTTAATCCTCCTCTTATTCCATAACATTTTAACACAATTCAATAATACAAAACACTTACGAACACTATTTTTAATGGTCAAATTAACATTGATAATAGATAAAGGAAATTACTTTTAAAATTCAACTTTGTCATTCATAATATAGTTAAGATAAATTGAATTTGATACGAGGTGTATACATATCATGGCAACAAATCATGAAATAGAATTTAAACAAATGATAACTGCATCAATCTATAATAAATTGCAAGAGAAATATTTTAAAGACAGTGTGCTTTTTAAGCAAGTCAATTACTATATTGATACACCCGATTTCAAATTAAAGGAACATCGCTCTGCACTACGCATAAGAGTTAAAGACAATCAATATGAAATGACTTTAAAGACACCAGCAAAGGTTGGTCTATTAGAATACAACTATATCGTCGACATTAAACCAGAGATGAACTTGATTATTTCAAACGACAATCTTCCAGATGACATTCGTCAAATTATAGTTGAACAGTTTGGTGTAAAAGATACAACTTTATCAATACTTGGTGCATTAACGACATATCGCCAAGAAACTAAATATAAAGGTGATTTACTGGTTTTAGATAAAAGTGAGTATTTCGATACTACGGATTATGAGTTAGAGTTCGAAGTTAAAGACTATAATCAAGGTTTACAAAAGTTCCAATCTTTATTAAACGAACTAAACCTCGAACATCATCAACCTTTAAATAAAGTTCAACGTTTTTTCAAGAAAAAAGAAACACTTTCAAACAATATAAATTAAATTGGCAAATATGCATATTTCTTTCAAATGTTTAAAATCATGTTATATTAGTTATATATTAACTTAAGTTCGTAACAGTAAATTTTTGAAAATGGGTGATTAAATGACAACAACACCATATGACATCATTGGTAAAGAAGCGTTATACGATATGATTGATTATTTTTACACCCTTGTAGAAAAAGATGAACGACTTAATCACCTGTTTCCAGGAGATTTTGCAGAAACAAGTCGTAAACAAAAACAATTTTTAACACAGTTTTTGGGCGGTCCAAACATTTATACCGAAGAACACGGACATCCTATGCTAAGAAAAAGACATATAGATTTTACAATCACTGAATTTGAAAGAGATGCATGGTTAGAAAATATGCAGACAGCAATTAATCGCGCTGCGTTTCCACAAGGTGTTGGAGATTATTTATTTGAGCGCTTAAGATTAACTGCTAATCATATGGTGAATTCCTAAAATTAATTGTAGGTGAATAAACATGGCTGGAGAATTACGAATAATGGAAAATAAGAGTCGTGAAGATATCAATCTATCACCTGTAAGTAAAATCGAAATTTATTCATTTTTCGATCCATTTAGCTCCGATTGCTTCAAATTATCAGCAATCTTATCCAAATTAAGAATTGAATATAATCAATATATACGTATCAGACATATATTAAATCCTTCGTTAAAAGTATTAACGAAATGCCAAGCTCAAAGTACATCCAACTTTGATAACATCGCCCTAGCTTATAAAGCAGCTGAGTTACAAGGTCGTGTACGTGCCGAACGATTTATACATTTAATGCAAAATGAAATCATACCTAAAAGAGATATTATTACAGAATCAATGATTTGTGACTGTATTCAAAATGCAGGTATTGATTTAGAAGTATTTAAAGACGACTTACAAAAAAGTAAACTAACCGAAAGCTTGAAAATTGATTTGCATATTGCAAGAGAAATGGAAATCGAACAAGCCCCTTCTCTCGTTTTCTTTAGTGAAGATGTTCATGAAGAAGGTTTAAAAGTCGAAGGATTATACCCATATCACATCTATACTTATATAATTAATGAATTGATGGGTAAATCTATCGAAAAGAATCTTCCTCCTAAATTAGAAACTTATATACAGCAACAACAACTTGTAACGATGGAAGAATTACTTACTATTTATGAATGGCCAGAAAAACTTTTAAACAAAGAGTTAAAGAAGTTAGCCATTCAACAAAAAATTGAAAAACTTAAATATCCAGATGGCGATTTCTGGAAATCTAAAATGCCTAAAATCAAATCAAAATAAATAAATTAAAGACCTCGTACACCATAAATGTAACGAGGTCTTTTTACTGACTCTTAATTTTGCAACATTAAATTATTAGAACGTAATGTTACACATCGATCTAAATATATTAGTGATATTTTTCGAATTTAACCAGTTCGAAAATTATACAAATTATAAATTTGGTACATAATAGACATATATGAATCGTTAATGTATAAAAAGTGCATATTTAATACATTTTTATACAACTTCACTTCCCTCTTATTAAAAAAGAACATAAAAAAACGTCGTGTCTGAATACACGACGCTAAACAAAGGGGATGGGAGAAATTTTTCACTTCAAACAAAGGGGTATGTTTGTTATGTGATTAATTTCATGTTCATAATATAACATGCTATCTCTACCATTTCAACCTTTTAATAGTACTTAATTTAAATTGTCACAATCTGTTCATAATGTAAGCGAATACAATAGTACTAAGCTTTCATTAATTTTTCAAAAGCGTTCAATTTTTGTTCAAAAACTTCACAAGCTTGTTCAATTGGTTCAGGTGTTGTCATATCTACACCAGCATTTTTTAATATCTCAATTGGATAATTTGAGCTACCTTTTTTCAAGAATTCATTAATATATCTATCTACTGCTGGCTTACCTTCTGTTAAAATTTGATGACTTAAGCTTTGAGCTGCACTGTAACCAGTTGCGTATTGATATACATAATAATTCATATAGAAGTGTGGAATACGTGACCATTCCTTACTAATATCTTCATCAGTTTCTACAGAATCACCGAAGTATAATTTATTTAATTTGGCATATTCTTCATTCATTCTAGTTGGCGTTAATGGTTCACCTGCTTCTTCAATTGCATGAATTTTATGCTCAAATTCTGCGAACATTGTTTGTCGGAATAATGTAGCTCTGAAACGTTCTAATTCTTGGTTTAATAATAATAAGCGTTTTTCATCATCAAGATGTTTATCCATATAATCACTTAAAAGTGCTTCGTTACAAGTTGATGCAACTTCAGCGACAAAAATAGTGTAGTCACTAGAATTTGACGGTTGGAATTTTCTACTGAAGTAACTATGTGCTGAATGCCCAAATTCATGAACTAATGTGTATAAGTCTGAAATAGTATTAGACCAGTTAAGTAGAATAAATGGATTAGTTAAATGTGCACCTGATGAATAGCCACCTGAACGTTTACCTTTATTCTCATAGACATCGACCCAACGATTGTTTAAGCCTTCTTTAACTACATTTAAATATTCTTCACCCATTGGTTCTAATGCTTTTAACATCCACTCTTTAGCTTCTTCATAAGGCATTTCAAACTTAATATCTTTAATTAATGGTGTATATAAATCATACATTTTCAAGTCATCTAAACCTAGCAATTCTTTGCGCAATTCAGTATATCTATGTAGCAATGGTAAATATTTATGTACAGTTTTTACTAGATTGTCATATACATTTTCTGGAATATGATTATTACTCAATGCTTTTTCTCTTGCAGTTTTGTAATTGTGTGTACGAGCATTAAATACATTTTTCTTCACTTCACCTGCTAGCGTAGCGCCAAGCGTATTATTATGAGCACCATATGCTTTATATACATTTCTAAAAGCACTTTCTCTTAGTTTGCGATCATCTGTTTCTAAATACTTAATAAATGTACCTTGTGTTAACGGGTGTGCATTTCCATCTTTATCTATCGCATCTTCAAATACTAAATCAGCGTTGCTAAACATACCGTATACATTTGATGGCGTTGATAACGCGTCCTGCGCTTCTGTTAATAACTTTTCAGTTTCAGCATCTAAAATATGAGGACGTTTTTCATTAATCAACTTCAAATCAAATGCGAATTTTTGTAATTTATCATATGAATTTACAAATGATTGAATTTTATCTTCATCAATTTGTAAAATCTCTGGCACTAAGAAACTCCATGCCGAGCTAAATTTAATAATTAATTGATGTGCTCTTGACTCCATACCAGTATACTTGTCGTTCGTTGTATCTTGGTCTTGTTTTAGGTGCGCGTATACATATACTTTTTCTAATTTAGTACCTAATGTATCTTCTAATTCTAACGCATTGTATAATGTCTCAGCACTATCACCAATGTGTCCTTTAAATTGTTCTTCTTTGCCTAACTCATTTTCAACTTCTTTAAATGCAGCCTCAAAAGCTTCATCATCTTTGAAAATTGTTGTTAAGTCCCATGTATATTCAGGATATTTACGTTCCTGTTCTTCTCTCGATAATTGTTGACTCATATGTAGTAAACCTCCTAATAAAATATAATTGATATAATTTTCTCATTTTAGAACAAAATTTGCACGTCATTACCTTTATCTGAACAAATATTTAAATAATTGTTAATAAGTTTTTCTATAATTGCTGTTTTACTTTCTAGAGCAACAATAAATTTTTTCAGTTTAAAATAATTAAGATTGTCATTTACTAATTTGCTTTTTCCATTCTTTAACCATAAATCAACTTGTAATTGCCACTCAATAGGATGATTTTTAATATAAATTTGCTCTGGAAAAATATAACCATAATTGTGCACTACTTCTTGATCAGTTAACTGTAATTGATACATTGCACTTAAAGTGGGTTCTAAAACAGAATTTTGCCAGCGACAATATTTGATATATTGATTAATTGCGAACTTTGATAATTTATAAACAGCATGATAATCACAAGGCGCCTCATTAAACAACTCACTAATTTTGGCATTTCTTTTTTCAGCGACATATTTGTGCCCGCCTAAATATTGTATTTGTTGAAACATCATTATTTGTTTTTTCTCTAAATTGAACGTATGAAGTTTTCGAGTGAATGGATTAATAAACATACTTTGAAAATGATTGAACTTCACTTTATTATGACAATAATCAACATCATTTAATAACCAACTTACTTTATATCCCATTTTCTTTAAACCTTCCGTTCGTTGAAGAATCTGTTTATAAGGAATTGGCGAATACTGTAGCTCAATAACATATTTATTATTAATCAAAATATCCGGAATTTGTTTTATTTCTTTTAAAAATGGCTCTATCTCTACTTTACATCCTTGTTGCTGTATCATCTGTGCTAAAATCAATTTACTTTTATAATGTTTAATCGTTTCATTATTAAAACATTTTTGTTCCGCTAAATGTTTATGTGCAAAATGACTAATTACTTTGAGCCCACGCTTTAAAATAACTTGCTTGCCACACACCGGACAAAAATATTGTGTCTTTCTCAATGCAGTAGTTGCTAATACGCGTTCCTTTTCTTCATTTAAAGCTACTAACATATCTTCACCTCAAAATATTACACGTAAGTTTAACTACTATTACTTTTTCAGCTTTTGAAATCAATAAAAAAAGAGACTCCAAAGAGTCTCCTTTCATAGTGCGTTGCTTAATTAATATCGTTATTCAGTTGTCTCTGGAAAATAACGTCGAACTTGAGCTGTTACGTTATGACTCATAATTATTTTAGCATAGTCATTTAAATAAACTTCTGTTCTGTCTGTTGGATAAGCAAATTCAAGCAATTGACTGTAACTATCATTAATGACTTCTTGATCAACATGACTATCAAAATATACAGCATAATAATAAGTACCATCAACCATATATAACAAATCTTCAAACTCTGTAGTTATTGGATTGCTATGATATGCATAATTAATAACATCTTCTAAATCGTTAAATTTCACAATGATTGTTCTTGTATTTTTACGTGCTGAAGACTTTTGACGTTTAGAACCTTGAGCTTCTTTTTCTTTTGTTCGTTGCTCGAATAATTCTTCTAATTGATCTTCACCTTCTAATGTTTGAGCTAACAATTCTTGAACTTGTTCATCAAATTGATCAGTTGCATCATCATCAGACATATTCATCATATCTTCATTTTTAGATTTAGAAATTGTGACTTCGACACCTTTTTCAAAGGCATGTACTTGAATCCATAATGGACCTTCTACAACAAAATCTTCTTCTTCGTTAATTTCATCCATCATTGACCAAAAGAATTCTTCGCCACGTTTGCGATTTGTCCATAAATCTTCACGACTAAATCCACGGGCCTCGATATCGCTATATGTTATAAACAATTTTACAGTTGTATCATCTACTCGTTCTATTCTCATATCATCTCACTCCTTACAGTCGATGAATAGTATCCACATTGTATTAAAGCATCAAACAAAATACAATTTATTTGTTTGATTTCTTTCTCTAAAATATTTTGGTAACTTATAATAACATATTCGTTGTAGCAAAACTATTTAAATGATTTATACAGTTAAAGCATTAAAGCACTTTCTTAATTTAATTTTACCTTATCATAGCAAATGTTTCATCCAAAACACTCTAATATAGAGCTATATTAACAATTGCACATTTGATTTAAAAGATACTAAGCAATTATTGTAAAATTAAAACCAAAAAAGCAACACTATAGAAATAGTGTTGCTTGACATATCTTTTAGTAAAGTATGACACATAGTTAAATGGTTATTAGTCAACCATACGTTGTGCTTCTTGTAATTGGAACGTACGAACTTTTCTAGGTAAGAAACGTCGAATCTCGTCCTCATTATAACCAACTTGTAGTCGTTTATTATCTAAAATAATTGGACGACGTAATAAGCCAGGATTATCTTGAATGATTGAATATAAGTCTTGTAATGGTAGTGAATCAATATCAACATTTAATTTTTGGTATGTTTTAGAACGTGTAGAAATGATTTCATCAGTACCGTCTTCAGTCATTTTTAATATTTGCTTAATTTCATCAATTGTTAAATGTTCAGAAAAAATATTACGCTCCGTATACGGAATGTCATGTTCTTGTAACCATGCTTTCGCTTTACGGCAAGATGTGCAACTTGGTGAAGTAAATAATGTTACCATACATCTCACTCTCCTATTTGAATGAATAAAATTCATTGCTTAAAATTTAGTTATAGATCAAGAAAAAACATTTTTTTCTAAAATTCTTAATCGTTACTATTTATTATAACTATCTAACATTAAAATTAAATGAGAAAAACCTAATTTTTCAGATAAGTTTCTACACTTATAAAAAAGATTATTAATCCCTTTGTTAGTAGTAAGTTATACGTATATTCTAACACATCTTACATTTTTAAGAAATACTGTTATAATGATAATTATTAAAATATTACTAAGAAAGTAGGCATTTAAATGGAGACATTATTTTCAGGCATCCAACCTAGTGGAATTCCTACTATTGGAAATTATATTGGCGCACTAAAACAATTTGTTGATGTGCAAAATGACTATGATTGTTATTTCTGTATCGTAGATCAACATGCAATTACAATGCCACAAGATCGTTTAAAATTACGTAAACAGACCAGACAATTAGCAGCGATTTATTTAGCTTCTGGTATAGATCCAGACAAAGCAACATTGTTCATACAATCTGAAGTCCCTGCACACGTACAAGCAGGATGGATGTTAACTACGATTGCTTCTGTTGGAGAATTAGAGCGTATGACGCAATACAAAGATAAAGCTCAGAAAGCAGTTGAAGGTATACCTGCTGGTCTATTAACATATCCACCTTTAATGGCAGCTGATATTGTTCTTTACAATACTAATATCGTTCCAGTTGGAGATGACCAAAAGCAGCATATCGAATTGACTCGTAACCTTGTAGATAGATTTAATAGTCGCTATAATGATGTGCTTGTGAAACCTGAAATTCGTATGCCTAAAGTTGGTGGACGTGTCATGAGTTTACAAGACCCAACAAGAAAAATGAGTAAGAGTGATGATAATGCTAAAAACTTCATTTCATTATTAGACGAGCCGAATGTTGCAGCTAAAAAAATTAAAAGCGCAGTAACTGATTCAGATGGTATTATTAAATTTGATCGTGACAACAAGCCAGGTATAACAAATTTAATTTCAATATACGCTGGATTAACAGACATGCCAATTAAAGATATTGAGGCAAAATATGAGGGCGAAGGTTATGGTAAATTTAAAGGTGACCTTGCTGAAATAGTTAAAGCATTTTTAGTAGAATTCCAAGAAAAATACGAAAGTTTCTATAACTCAGATAAACTTGATGATATTTTAGATCAAGGTAGAGATAAAGCACACAAAGTTTCATTTAAAACTGTCAAAAAAATGGAAAAAGCGATGGGTTTAGGACGTAAGAGATAAAATAAAGAGGTACTAGAATTAACTAGTGCCTCTTTTATTATTTAACGTCTACCTCTAGGATTAAAAGCATCTTTAATCCCTTCCCCTACAAAGTTTATACTTAATATAGTTAATGTAATCATTATAGCAGGTGGCATCCATATCCACGGTTTACCACTTATAACATCCCCTTCTTGAGCATCACTCAACATATTACCCCAAGATGGTATTGCTTTACTAATTCCGAATCCTAAAAAGCTCAATCCTGATTCCACTACAATCATACCGGCAAATAACAATGTTGCTTGTACGATAACTACACTTAATATATTCGGCAAAAGATGTTTCAAAATAATTTTATATGTGGGTGTACCAATTGATTTTGCTGCCAAAAAGTATTCATTTTCTTTTTCTTGAAGTACTTTACCACGAACAAGTCTTGCAATACCTCCCCAACTTAATACGATAATAACTAGAACAAGAATTATGGCAGATCCATAAGGATTTTTAATTTTATCTCCAAGTGCAGCATTTAATACAATTGCAAATATTAAAAATGGAAATAACATAACAAATTCGGTTATTCTCATTAATAATGTATCAACAATACCTCCAAAATAACCAGAAATCACTCCAACTGTAATTCCAATCAAAAGCATTCCTATTGTAGATGTAATTCCAATGGATAATGAAATACGACCTGCATATAACAAACGACTAAAGTTATCCCTACCACCAGAGTCTGTACCAAGAATGTTTTGTGCTGTCATTTCACCTTTTATATTTAATAAATCTTGTTGGTTCACTGGAAAAGGAGCTATTAATGGCGCTATAATTGATACAATAGTTATGATTAATAAAAAAATAACCGATAACATTGCAATTTTATTATGAATAAATTTAGAAAATGCAATTTTAAAAGGCGATTTTGACTTATTTTGCATTCTAATCCCCCCTAGTTACTTCTAATTCTTGGATCTATAAATCCATAAGTAATATCAGAAATCAAATTACCCAGTAAACCTAAAAATGAGAAAAATAACGTTAATGCCATCATTAATGGATAGTCTTGGCCTATTACCGATTCTAAAAATAATTTACCGATACCGTTATATGAAAAGATAGTCTCCGTAATCACGGCTCCACCTAAAATACTTACAATATCAGCACCTAAAAATGTAATAATAGGTATTAGAGAATTTCTCAATATATGTTTATTATAAATTTTATTCATAGATAATCCTTTTGACCTTGCCGTCAATACATAATCTTTTTTAGAATTTTCAATAATATCATTACGTAAATATTGAATATAACCAGCAGTAGATAATAAACCTAAAGTGAATGCAGGTAAAAATGTGTGATATATTTTACTCATATAATATTCAAAAGTACCTTCTTTAAGGTTAATATCAACAGAACCTTGAAACGGGAACCATTGTAATTCAAAAGAAAAAATAAAAATTGCAAATACTCCCGCAATAAAAGATGGAATGGCTAACATCAAATAATTAAATATTTGCACAGTATAATCCGTCAAACTGTAAGAATATCTACCTGACGTTATTCCTAAAGCAAATGAGATAATATAAGTAATAATTAATGACATAGCACCGAGTAATATTGTATTTGGAATTCTTTCCTCAATAACATCAATTACCGGCCTTTTATATTTGATTGACTCCCCTAAATCACCGTCTATAACATGATTGACCCATCTAATGTATTGATGTGGTATTGAGTCGTTGAGACCTAATTTTTCCCTTTGTGCATTTATTGCTTCTTGTTTTATTTTACCGTTTTGTAGATCTGAAAATGGATCTCCTGGTTGTATGATTGCTAATGAAAATACAACTATTGAGATTAAAATTAGTAACGGGATCATTAACCCTAATCTTTTAAGTATTAATTTAATCATTTAAATCACCTACTTTATCTACGTAGAAACAAGCAACTTGATGTTCATTACCAATGTCCTTTAATTCTGGCATACTTTTTTTGCACATATCTTGAGCAATTGGACATCTTGTATGAAAAGGACAACCTTGCGGCGGATTACTTGGCGAAGGTAATTCTCCTTTTAATATAATTCTATTGTTATTATGTTTATCAATTTGTGGTATTGATGAAATCAACGCTTTTGTATATGGATGTTTGGGATTTTCATAAATTTCTTTATCAGATGCGATTTCAACTATATGACCTAAATACATAACTCCAATGACATCACTTATATGTTTTACTACACTTAAATCATGTGCGATAAATAAATAGCTTAAGTTAAATTGTTCTTGTAAATCTTTTAATAAATTCAGTACTTGAGATTGAACAGATACATCTAATGCACTTACAGGCTCATCAGCAACAATTAAACTCGGACGCAAAGCCAATGCTCTTGCAATTCCCACTCTTTGTCTCTGTCCACCTGAAAATTCATGTGCATATTTATAATATGCATCTTCACTTAGGCCAACACATTTTAATAAATATAGTACTTCTTTTTTTATTTCTTCTTTTGGCAATTTTTTATAATTTAAAATAGGTTCTGAAATGATATCTCCAACCATTTGCATCGGATTCAATGATGCATACGGATCTTGAAATATCATCTGATATTGTTGTCGTGATTTTCTGAGTTTTTTACCTTGTAATCTTGTTATATCTTCACCATTAACAATTATTGAGCCTGAAGTTGCATCTTCAAGCCTGATAATCACTTTACCTAACGTTGACTTACCACAACCCGATTCTCCTACTAATCCAAAAGTTTGTCCTTTTTTTATTGAAAACGATACGTCATCAACAGCTTTAACGTACTGAGTTTTTTGTAATAATCCAGTTTTAATTTTGTAGTATTTTTTTATTTGGTTGACTTCTAAAATATTTTCCATTCTTATATCTCCTTATATTCATTTTTGTACAAATGACAACGTACAATGACGTCTTCACAAACATGCATTTTAGGAGATTGATTATTACAAATATCCAGTTTTTTGTTACATCTATTTGCAAATCTGCACTTATTAACGTGAAATGCTTGGATTGATGGCACAATTCCTTCTATCGTTTCAAGTCGTTTCTGCTCTTCTTTAAGTTTTGGAATTGTTGATAATAATTTTTGGGTATAAGGATGTTTCGGATTGTGTAGTATTTCTTTTATGCCTCCAAATTCTACAATTTGACCTGCATACATAACTAAGACTTTATCGCAAAACTCAGCAACTACACTCAAATCATGTGTAATCATCATAATTGCCATTTGCGTTTCCTTTTGCAATTCTTTTAATAAGTCTAATATTTGCGCTTGAATCGTGACATCCAATGCTGTTGTAGGTTCATCAGCAATTAATAATTTAGGAGAACATGAAATGGCCATTGCAATCATTACTCTTTGTCTCATACCACCAGATAATTGATGAGGATAGCTATTTAATATTTCATCTTGTCTAGCAATTCCAACTTTTTTTAGTAAATCTTTTGCTAATTTATTTGCTTCTTTTTTAGAAATTTTTTTATGTGATTTTATAGATTCCACAAGTTGATTTTTTATGGTAAATACAGGATTTAAAGCAGTCATAGGTTCTTGAAAAATCATAGCAATATCATTTCCTCGAATATCTAGCAATTGCTTCTCATTGAGCGTATCGATTCGTTTACCATCAAATATAACTTCTCCATTACTTAGTTTAGATATCTTTTCTGGTAATAATTTAATAATTGACTTACTTAATATGGACTTACCGCAACCAGATTCCCCTACTATACCCAAAACTTCTCCTTTAGATAATTCAAAAGAAATATTTTCAACAGTTGCTAACCATTCATTATTTATTTTTAATGATGTTTCTAAATCTTTAACCTCTAACAATACATTATTCATAACATCCCCCCATATAAGTAAACCTCGACAAAATCGTCGAGGTTACATTACTAAGCTTCTTTAGTTAAATTATATAAACTTTGATCAGTTCCAATTTCAATGTCTAAGTTTCGTACTTTATCGTTAACAATAGTTATCGATTTACCTTGGAACATTGGTAATCCAGGTAACTCATCATTCATATATTTTTGCCATTTAACATAAATATCTTTACGTTTCTTTTCATCAATGCCTACTTTTTCGAAGTCTAATGCATCATCTAAATATTGATCTGATTTTGGTAAAACTGTTCTCATTTCATTTTGAGGTCTATCAGTGTGGTATAAATCTGATGGATCTGGATCTGTACCTCCTGCCCATGATCTGAAGTACACTTCCATATCTTTAGATGCATTTGCTAAGTCTTCATTATATTTACCGAATTCTACTAACTTCACATTTGTTTTCAAGCCAACTTTTTCCCAGAAATCTTTTATCGCAGCAGTTCTTGGTTCAAAAGTAGGATTAGAACCTGAATTATGTTTAAAGTTAATCTCAAATTTATTACCTTTAGGATCTTCTCTAAATCCGTCACCATCTCTATCTTTATAACCTAACTTATCTAAGATTTTTTTAGCTTTTTCAGGATCATATTTGTAATCATTTAGGTCCTTAGGATTGGCTGCTATCCAATGCATAGATGGTACAAAACTATTGATTTCACTAGCGTAACCATTGAAAAACGCTTTGATCCATTTTTCTCTATCAATTGCATAAAGCATTGCTTTACGTAATTCTTTGTCTTCATATTTTGGTCTCACTTTACCAGTTTTATTAGCTTTTTTATCGTAATCATGAGATACGAATCCTATTAAACCGTAGTCTAAGCTTGGCGCAGATAATACCTTGAGACCAGCATTAGATGACTTAGCATCTTTTGCCATTGCACCGGTAGCATCATTCGCAACATCAATATCGCCTTTTTCCATTGCCTTAATAATTTGCGCTTGATCAATAACTTTTAAATTGATTTTGTCTAGTGCAGGCTTACCTTGCCAATAATCATCAAATTTAACGAGTTGAACAGCCTCACCTGGAACGATTTTCTTAACTTTATACGGTCCAATACCAATAGGATATTTTCGGATTTTATCTGATTTCGCTAAATCTTTAATTGGTACATCTGATAAATATTTTTTACTTAATAAAGGTCCAGTAATAAATCCTGTTAAGTAATTTTCTTGTTTTTTATCAAATGTAACCTGCATAGTGTAGTCATCTATTTTCTTCAATCCGCTAATATGATCAGTTTTTCCTTCATGATAATCTTTCGCACCTTGGATATTTTCTACACTTGGATAATAAGCACCTTCGTAGTCCTTGTTAGCTAAGACTTCAATTGAATAAATCCAATCATCAATTTTCAATTCATTACCATCATGCCATTTAATACCTTTTTTAATTTTAAATTCTATTTTCTTAGCCGGCTCGATGTCCTTCCATGAAGCAATATATGCCTTAGGACGTATTTTTTTATCAGTTGCTAATAAGCTTTCGTTAAAATATCCCTCAACTACAGAATCTGCATGTGTACTATTTAATAACGAAGAATAAACACCACTTGGCGGTGCTGTTAATGCTACATTTAAGGTACCACCTTTATGTTTTGAGGTTTCCGTTTTAGTAGCATCTTTTACTCCTTCATCTTTATTACTGCTTTTTCCGCAAGCACTCAACACTAAAACGACAATAAGAAGTATTGAAATATATTTAATTAGCTTCCCCATACATATGCCTCCTACTTTCAATCTAATTTTTTCTTTTTAGTTTACTCATAGAAAAAATTATTACAAGTTTATTTTTAGAATATTCAGTTATTTATGCATTTAATCAATTTCAGTAATTTAAAAAACGACTTATTTTAAATTTTTATTCCCAAAGTTTTTATCCAACACAAAAAGACTGGAGATATGTCTCCAGCCTAATTTACAAAGCATATTATTTTTTCTTCTTACCTGTTTCTTTATCTATCGATTTATCAATATATACATGTTTAAGTGAGTTATTTGGACCAAATTTATGGTAAATTAATCCTTTTACTTGAGGATTTGTTAAATGTGCAACACCTTTTTGATAAATTGGTGCTACCGGTGCATCTCCTAGGAACATTTCTTCTGCTTTTTTCAAGTTTTCATATCGTTCGTTCGGTTGAAGTGCCAATTTGGTTCTTGCTACTTTAAGTAATTGATCATATTCTTTATTACCCCAGTCTGTATTATTTTGTGCGCTACCTGTGGTCATTGTTTCTAAATAAGCCATAGGATCAGGGTAATCTGCAGACCAACCACTAAGTGATGCTTCAAAATTGTTACTCAGTTCTAGTGATACTCTTTGTTTAAACGGTAATTGCTTAATTTTCAAAGTAACTCCTGGTAAATTTTTCTCAACTTGCGATTTGATATATTCAGCAGATATTTTTGCATCTGGTGTATCTTCTGTGTTCATTGAAAATGTCACTTCATTTTTACCTAACTCTTTTTTAGCTTTGTCCCAGTGTGCTCTTGCTTCTTTAGGATTATATTTTAAAGGCGAATTCATGGTACTCGCATAATCTTTGCCATTAGGCGCTTTCGCAATTCCTTTGGCTGTTAGTGTATCGGAAGGAATTGAGCCATTGTTTTTCACTGAATCAACGTATCCTTTTTTATCTATTGCTTGTGCGATAGCCAATCTTAAATTTTTGTTTTTAAAATCAGGATATTGTTTTTCATTCATTTTTACAAAAAATGTCCCAGTCGTTAACACAAAGTTTAATCCTTTGTTGTCTTTATATTTATTTACTTGATCTGCAGTAATAACTGCGTCATCTACTGATTCAGTATCATACAATGATGCACCGGCTTGTAAGTCTTTAATAACTTTATAATTCACTTTATCTAATTTTACATTCTTTTTATCCCAATAATACTGATTTTTAGATAGTAAGGTTTTATCTTCTTGTTTCCAATCATCAACTTTAAATGGACCATTGTATACCGCTCTATCAGCTGCCGTACCGTAATTTTTACCATATTTTTTGGCAACTTTTTCATTTTGAGGTGCAAAGGTATTAAGTGCTAATAATTGATTAATATATGGAACCGGCTTTTCTAATTCAATTTGTAATGTTTCATCATTTAATGCTTTGATACCTAATTGCTCTACAGGTTTCTTACCAGTACTAATATCACTCGCATTTTTAATGTCCCCCATAATGTATGCAAATTCAGAACCTGTTTTAGGGTCAACTGTTTTTCTCCAAGCATAAACAAAGTCTTGTGCAGTCACTTTGTCACCATTGCTCCATTTAGCATCGCTTCTTAATTTAACCTTTAAAGTTTTACCATCTTTACTCTTTTCAGGAAAAGCTTTCGCAACACCTAACACCGGTTTGTCACCTTTTCCTAATGTGTATAAACCTTCGAATGTTTGCGCAGTCACTTCAGAAGATATTTCATCCGTTATTAATGATGTATCAAGGGATGTTAAGTCTGATGACAAAATTTTTCTGAATACTTGACCTTTATCTGAATAAATACCATCGTCATTAGCACAACCACTTAATGCAATTGTAGCAATCAAAATTAAAATAAGTGTTCTAAATTTTCTCGTCATTGCATTTCCCCCTTCCCCTTAATTTTGTGTCACCAATTTATTTTCTCGTAGTTGTGCCGCTTCTTCTTCAGTACTAAAGACAAAGTGATTCGGTCTAATTTCATGTAATTGTCTTAAATGATTATTTGCTTCATCATCAATATAACTAAATCGTTTGCGACTGCGTTCTGATTCAGGATCAGGTTGTGGAATGGCTGATAATAAAGACTTAGTATAATCGTGTAATGGATTTTGATAAATTTCTTCTGCCGGTCCAATTTCAACTATTTTCCCAAAATGCATGACTGCAATACGATCTGAAATATACTTCACCATTGATAGATCATGAGCTATAAATAGGAACGTAATCCCTCTTTCACGTTGTAATTTTAATAATAAATTAACTACTTGAGCTTGGATTGAAACATCCAATGCCGATATTGGTTCGTCCGCGATAATGAATTCTGGTTCAACGGCTAATGCACGGGCAATTCCAATACGTTGGCGTTGTCCACCTGAAAATTCATGAGGATAGCGATTGGCATGTTCTTTACTTAATCCAACAGTTTCAAGTAAATCATAGACACGTTTTTTTCGGTCACGCTTATCAGTTGCTAAATGATGGATATCAATACCTTCAGCTACTATATCCATTACTTTTAACCTAGGATTTAAAGACGCATATGGGTCTTGAAAAATCATCTGTATCTTTTTATTAAATTTAAGCAAATCTTTACGTTTACGAATCTTTTGTATATCAATACCCTCATACAAAATTTCTCCACTTGTAATATCATTAAGTTTAATAATTGATTTACCAGTTGTAGATTTACCACACCCCGATTCTCCTACTAAACCTAATGTTTCCCCTTTGTATATATCAAACGAAATATTTTCAATCGCTCTCACTTCGTTTTTCTTTCCTGCGTTAAAATATTGCTTTAAATTTTTAATAGATAATAGCACTTCATCATTTTTCATTGAACGACACCCTTTCTACCTTGAGTGGTTTTTCATAATTATTAGGCATCGGTTTCATACGTTGTTTTACCAGCTCGGGTAGTTCAACTTTTGGTGCACGTGCGTCTAATAACCAAGATTTCACAAAATGTGTCGGTGAAACTTTAAACCACGGTGGTTCTACTTTAAAATCAATATCTAATGCATATTGACTACGTCTCGCAAATGCATCACCTTTAGGTGGGTGTAATAAATCAGGTGGCGCTCCAGGAATCGCTAGTAATGGTGTGTCATTTGTTGTTGATAAATCAGGCATTGACGATAATAATCCCCATGTATATGGATGCTTTGGATCATAAAATATTTCGTTAACATCTCCTGTTTCAACCATTTGACCACCATACATAACTGCCACTCTATCAGCAATATTCGCAACAACCCCTAAATCATGCGTTATAAAAATAATTGCTGTATCGATTTTTTGTTGTAGTTCTTTCATTAAATCTAAAATTTGTGCCTGCATCGTTACGTCTAATGCAGTCGTTGGTTCATCAGCAATGAGCACTTTAGGTTCACAAGCTAATGCGGTTGCAATAACAATTCTTTGCCTTTGTCCACCTGAAAATTGATGAGGATATGCTTTAAATCTTTTTTCTGCATTTGGTAAACCTACAAGATTTAGTATTTCCAATGCGCGCTTTTTAGCTTGTGCTTTACTATAATTTTTGTGCTTAATTAATGGTTCCATGACTTGTTTACCAATTTGCATCGTTGGGTTTAAAGATGTCATTGGATCTTGAAAGATCATTGAAATATCTTTGCCACGTAATTTAATCAACTCATTTTCAGGTTTTTTTGCTAAATCTTCCCCTAAAAATAAAATTTCTCCCTTTTTAATTCTTCCTGTGTTCCCTTGGAATAATTTTGTAATTGCTTTTGTTGTTACAGATTTACCTGAACCTGATTCACCAACAATTGCCAATGTTTCCCCTTTGTTCAAATAAAAATCTACGCCTCTCACTGCCTGCACTTCCCCTGCTGTAATATCAAAGGAAACATGCAAATCATTTACTTCTAATATTCTTTCAGTCATATGCTATGCCCCCTTTTTATTTACGCATTTTCGGATCAAATGCATCACGTAATCCATCACTAAATAAGTAAAAGAATAGAATTAATAAACTTAAAATCATTGCTGGTATAAATAATTCATGTGGATAAATTAATAACATTGCGCGCCCATCATTTACTAATGACCCTAACGATGTTTGAGGTGCGGGTACACCTATACCAATGAAACTTAAAAATGCTTCGAAGAAAATAGCACTAGGTACTGTAAACATTGATGTAACCACGATAGCACCTAATGTATTAGGTAAAATATGCTTAAATATCAATTTGAATTTTGAAGCCCCCAATGTTTTCGAAGCCATGACAAACTCTTGATTTTTTAATTTTAAAAATTCTCCACGTACAACTCTGCTCATGCCTAACCAGCCTGTGATAGACATAGCCAATATAATTGTCCAAATGGATGGTTCAAAAATTAATACAAATAAAATTACGACAATTAAATTCGGAATAGATGCTATGACTTCAAGTATACGTTGCATAATCGTATCGACACGTCCACCGAAGAATCCAGAAATCGCACCATATACAACACCAATAAAAATATCTAACATCGCTGCAACAACACCGATAAACAATGAAATTTGAGCACCTTTCCATGTTCTTGTCCATAAATCTCGACCCAACTGATCAGTACCAAACCAATAATTTTCTTTAGCATTTGCTGCTTTATAAGCATCCTTGCCATCTGCATCTTTACCATCAAAAGGTAAAAATGGAACTTTGTCTAATACAGGTATTTTTGCCGGAAGATTTCTATGTTCTACATTTTGTTCAGCATAATCATGTTTATTTATAACTGGACCGATAAAAGCAAATATTACAATGATAATTAAACCTATCATACCGACAACAGCTAACTTATTTCGTTTTAACTGAGCCCAAGCATCTTGCCAAAAGTTTTTGCTTTCTCGTTGCATTTCAGGTTCCTGATTCAAATCTAATTCTCTAATAATAAAATCAGATGATGCGATAGCGTCAGAGGTATGCGTCATAGCTGCATTAGAATGATCGTCGTTAATCGACAAATTGTTTTTATTTTCAGCCATTATTTTTTACCTCCTTGAACACGAATTCGTGGATCTATCACACCGTACAAAATATCTACAATAAAAATAGAAACGATAAACAGTGTGCTAAATAATAGTGTGATTGCCATGATTACTGAGAAATCATTTGTTGTAATTGAACGTACGAATTGATCCCCTAATCCAGGAACTCCAAAAATATTTTCAATTGTTAAAGTGCCTGTTAAAATACTTGCTAACATGGGAACGATAATTGTAATAATTGGAATTAAAGCATTTCTAAGTGCATGTCCAAAAAGTACACGCATTGTCGAATTACCTTTAGCTCTCGCTAATAAAATATAGTCTGAACTTAATACCTCTATCATCTCTGCTCTTATGTATCTGGCGACAGTTGCTAAAACAGCTGCAGATAATGCAAGTGACGGTAATATCGCGGTCGAAAAACCTTCCCATCCAGCTACTGGGAACCATCTTAATTTAACTGCAAATACATATTGTAAAAGTACAGCAAGTACAAAAGATGGTACAGATACTGCAATAACTGAAATAACTGTAGTTGTATAGTCAACCCAAGAATTTTGTTTAGTAGCTGCTGCAACACCTAAAATAAGTCCCAGTATCACACCGATGAACATTGCTGTAAGACCCATTTCAAAAGAAGGTAGTAGTCTCGGTTTAATCAAATCCCACACAGGTTGATTATGATACTGGAATGAATTACCAAAATCGCCTGTAACAACATTTTTTAAATAATGTAAATACTGCGTAGCTACAGGATCATTTAATCCATATTTTTCATTTAAAATTTCTTTTTGTTCAGCATTTAATTTAGCATCGTTAAATGGCGAACCTGGCATTAATTTCATTAAGAAAAATGTAATTGTAATAATAATAAATAAAGAAATAAGCATATAAATAAATCGTTTGAAAATATATTTCCCCATCTAATCCCCTCCTCTAACAAATTCCGATTTCTAAATTTCCATTCCCTTCAAAATTTTCTGAAATCTTAACTAATATTATATATACAATATTTACTATATATCAATATTTTTTTGCTTTAAACTAATGAAGAATGATTGATTTTAGAATTTCAATAAAGCTGAAGAAATTAAAAAATCATTCCTCAATGTCTGATTTTAATGTAAACTATGCGTAAGAGTTTTCTATAAGTGGGAGTGATCAAATGTTGAAAAAATGGCTTGGAATGGCACTAATAACGCCAATATTAACGTTTATTATATGGCTTTTTAATAGCCATACTATCATTACATATTTAAATATATTGTTTTATGTTTCATTAATTATTTTTATTAGCATATTTTTGATTTTACTTGTACAAGAAGGCATTTTTGATGCGACAAGTTATGGTTTTAGAAGATTAAAGTATCAAATGTCATCTTCGAAAAAGAAGAAGTCTATCTCTGATGATCCATTTTTCAACCCACAAGAGGTAAAAAAAGAGCATTACTTTGTTTCTACATGGATAATCCCCTTATTATTAATAAATATTTTATATTTTATTATGACGATTGTGCTGTCGCTCATCTTAGTATAAAGAAACTGAAAAAATCTTCAGTAACTAAAACAACGTTACTGAAGATTTTTATAGTTATGCTTCAAATTTCTTGAATACTAATACTGCGTTATGTCCACCGAATCCTAAGCTATTACTCATTGCATAAGTAATATCAAGGTCTTGCGCTTCATTTGGAACAATATCCAAATCACATTCTGGATCTGGTGTTACCGCATGAATTGTCGGTGCGACTTTAGAGTCTTTAATTGAAAGCGCTGAGAAGATTGCTTCAATTCCACCTGTTGCACCAAGTAAGTGACCAGTCATTGATTTTGTTGAGCTAACTTTTAAGTGTTTAGCTGCTTCACCAAATGTATTTTTAATAGCTTTAACTTCATTTAAGTCACCAACAGGAGTACTTGTACCATGGGCATTTAAGTATTGTACATCTTTAGGTTCAATACCAGCATCATCCATAGCTGCTTGCATTGCTCTAGAACCACCTTCACCTTCTGGAGCTGGCGCTGTAATATGATAAGCATCACCTGTAGTACCATAGCCAACTATCTCAGCATAAATATTGGCACCTCGAGCTTGTGCTGATTCTAAAGATTCAATTACTAAAATACCAGCACCTTCACCCATAACAAAACCATCTCTACCTTCTTGGAATGGACGACATGCTGTTTCAATGTCATCATTTGTAGAAAGCGCTCGACTTGCACTGAAACCAGCAATTGCCATATGAGTAATTGGTGCTTCTGTACCACCAGTAATCATTGCATCTGCATCACCGCGTTGCACAATTTTAAATGCTTCTCCGATTGAATTTGTACCTGTTGCACATGCTGTAACTGTTGCACCATTTGGTCCTTTTGCACCTAAGTCAATTGATACTTGCCCAGTTGCCATATCAGGAATTAACATTGGTACGAAAAATGGACTCACACGTCTTGGGCCTTTATCCATTAATTGTTTATGTGCAATTTCAAATGTTTCCATACCACCGATACCAGAACCAATCCATACACCGATTCGATCTGCAGTATTTTCATTGATATCTAATTGCGCATCTTTAACAGCCTCTCTAGCTGCTACAATTGCATATTGAGTAAATCTATCCATACGACGCGCTTCTTTTTTGTCGATATGATCTTCAATATTAAAGTTTTTAAGTTCTCCTGCTAAGTGAACGCTATAAGGTTCAGTATCGATACGTGTAATTTTATCGATACCATTTACGCCTTTTAGAGCATTCTCCCATGTTGTTTTGACATCATTACCGATTGGAGAAAGGGCTCCCATACCTGTAATAACTACTCTTTTATTTTGACTCATTCGTTATCCTCCTATTTTCCCCATTTTATTGTCATTGCGCCCCAAGTTAGGCCGCCACCGAATCCGACAAGAACAATTGTATCATCATCTTTGATTTTACCATTTTTTAATTCTTGATCGATACTTAAAGGTATTGACGCAGCTGAAGTATTTCCATATTTATTTACAGAAACACTCATTTTGTCTTTTGAAATACCTAAGCGTTCTCTAGCTGATTCCATAATTCTAATATTAGCTTGATGAGGAATAAATAAATCTATATCATCTGATGTTAAATTCGCTTTTTCAACTACACGTGTTGATGCATCACCCATAATTCTAACAGCAAATTTAAATACTTCTCGACCATTCATTTTCAGTTTACCAGTATCTTTATCTAAATATAAATGTTTACCACCTGTGCCATCAGAACCCATTTCATAACTTATAATACCTCTGCCATCTGAAACTTCACCGATGATAACCGCACCTGCACCATCTCCAAATAGAACTGCAGTAGAACGGTCAGTTAAATCTGTTATTTTAGATAATTTATCTGCACCGACAACTAAAATGTTATGATAATCTCCAGATTGAACATATTGTTTAGCTGTAATCATTGAATACATAAATCCAGAACATGCTGCAAGTTGATCCATAGAGGCAACTTTGCCCGTCCCTAAACGTTCTTGCAACATATTTGCGACAGTTGGAAATGGCATATCTCCAGTTGCTGTGGCAACAATTATCATATCTATATCTTCGGGCTGAATACCAGCGTCAGCGATTGCTTTTAAACTTGCTTCATATGCTAAATCTGAAGTATCTTGATCATCATCTGCCCAATGTCTTTCTTTAATTCCAGTCATCTTAGAAATCCATTCATCAGATGTATCTAAAAATTGCTCAAAATAGGCATTGTCAATAATCTTTTCTGGCGCATATGCACCAAAACCTTTAATACCCACGTTCATAGTTGAACACCTTCTTAATAAAATTTTTAATACCAGGTATTAATTTAACATAGATTACTTTTTAAACTCAAGTCAGAGGTAGGAATATTGACTAGTTAATAAAATTTTAATGCTTTATTATCGTCAAATTTCAGTATGAAATTGGTTTTAATGCGCTTAATTTAGAATAGCCATTCAGATAAAATCATTTATTTAAACTGTATAATATGGTCAAAATATATGAGATGTTACTATACAAATTTCTAACTTTCACTTAAAATAAAATATATATAATTAAAGTGGAGGTAGAATGACATGAAACACCTCGTAACATTCTTTTGGGCATTATTATTAATGCAAATGGTTAACTTTGTACTTAATAGCCTAGTAGGTGGAGACAGCTTAAATGTAGTGAATCCAATTATCATGGCAGTATTGTTCACGATTTTCACAGCAATTTTTGCTGCAGTAATTAAACCGCCGAAAGATTCATCACAATAACTATTTAGTATAAAATGAAATATGTCTTTCTTATTATTGAAGCTGCCCAGATAAAGGCGGCTTTTATTTTTGGCCATTAATGTTTTGTATTTTGAATATTTTAAAGCTCAATGACCTCTAACCCATCACTTTTAAATTTAGAAAAAGCCTTAATACAAAGATGTCATTTACGAGTAATCTTTGTATCAAGGCAATTATTTTATAATCATCACTGTAAAATTAAATGCTTCATGTTGAATTTGATAATTTTAAGTGTTTATTTAGTTTTTACATTAATATCAATTTGTTTAATTGAATTTGAATCAAACAAGTTTGCTGTGTAGCTATCTTTCTTAAGATCCACTTCTTTTTTACTACCATCTTTCCAAGTAATCGTGTAAACGGCAGATTTTGCATTTCGAATCTTCTCAGGTGTTACACCGCGTTCATCATATAACAAAGCTTTAACTTTATTTCCTAAATCTAAATATGATAATTGGCTATCTTTTGGTAAATTTAAGTAAGATTGATTGAAAGCCATAATGCCATCTACTGCAATTGTATATGGAACATTTTGCATTTCTTTAGCTTTTTGAGTTGCCGGTAGTTTGTCCTTTTCTGCTGCAGATACCTCATTACCTGCCACAGTAGCGCCAGTCGTTGCGATCATGCCCAGTGCCAAAGTTACAGTTATAAATGATTTTAATTTCATATACTCTCTCTCCTTTGTGAGTTAAAGTATCTTACAAAATCAATATAACACAAATTGAAAATTTTCAAAAATTATAAGTATGTAAATTGTTTACTTGTTTTTAAAAATAAATTTTAATTAATGTAAAAGCTATAATTGTTAATACTTTCTATTTTTTCAAATAAATTCACATTACAATAACTAAGTTTACATTTCTTAAATTTAATTACTTCTTTGCATTATAGCGAACGCCGTACCTAATATATAAATTAAAACCTTTGTTTCTTTGTACTTTTAATTGAACAATTTTATATTGATGAGATATTTAGTATTAAATTTTTCTTCCTATAAGGTTAATACTTGTTTGATCAATTTTATGTTGATTTACTTCTTTTAAAAATTCATTCAAGTAGAACCCATTCTTCAAATTTAAAGAATGATCTAACGCATAAACTGTTAATTCATATTGATGATCTTGATCAGGTGGTGTAGGTCCTACATAGTGATTTTCTATTTCTGAAAAATCTTCAGCCAACAACCCACTAGTAAAGCTATTTTTACCTTGTACATAGTCGCCCTTTGTTCTTGATAAATCTGCTTTTATAGAAATTGAATTGCCACTAACACTTACATTAGCTACACTCCAATGAATCCAAGCAAAGCCACATACAGGAATTGCATCATAGTCAATTAAAGACCAAGCAAGATATTTAGTCCCTTCCGGTAATTCAATTACTTCAAATGGAAATGACTTAATTGGATTCCCGTTAATAGAATCACTCACATCTGCACCTGCTGCGTATTCATATGGTATATTGTTCCCTTTAAATTCAGTTTTTATTTTCATGTTGCTCTCTCCTTGTAAAATAAAATATTATTATTAAATATATAAAAATTAATAACGAAATAAATAATATTAAGTATTGAATAGTTCCTATTGTATATAAGTAACCACCCATAAGTAAAAATGCGATATTAAAAATAAAATATAACGTTTCTGCATAATTAAGCATCACTCTTAAGTTACTACTGCTAGAAAGTTTATTTATAGTTTGTGGACGAGTTAACCCTGAAGAAATACCTAAAAATATCATAGAAATAGTAACTGCTATGAAACTTTGATATGTATATATTATTAAAAATATTACTAAACAAATTTCTGACACAAACTTATAATTCAAGTATTTAGTTAAATAACGTGAAGATACAAAACCCATAACTGTGTAACAAGTTAATACTGAAATAAATTGTAAATTATTCAGTTTTAAATCATTATATATATTAATTGGAATAAATCCTATAAAAAATCCTAATATTAACGCTCTTAAAAAAGAATAATGCAATATCCAAAACTTCTCTTCTGGTAGAAATTTCTTTATCTTTCCCTTTGTTTCTCCTATTAAATTTAATTCCCTATTTTCAACTAATGTGCATCGAATAATTATAATTGTTAGAATTGAAAATATACCAGTCATTATTATAGGCCATTTAATATTTATTCCATAAAGATAACTACCTATAATCCCTGAAATTAATAATGATAGGAACATATAGCTATTTGACTTATTTTGTACGTATTTCTCATTTGTTATATTTCTTTTAATTATTGCGGTATCAACACCCGCCATCATTGAGTAACTTAACCCTAATAATATTTGTGCCACTACTAAAATTAAATATTGATTTTGATATAATAACAACAATAAACCGATGATTTTGAATATTTCACTAACAACTAATTTATTAGAATCTTTTAAGTTACAAATTTTAAAACACTTCTCTTTGTATAGAGAGAATAAAAATGCTGCAATGCCATAAGACGCCATTAATATTTCTAATTGTATTATGGAATAACCTTGAATCAAAAAGTAAATTAATAAAAACGGTAAATAAAAGTATGCTCGTGAAAAAATTCGGTATAAATAAATCCCAAGTATTAACTTATTCATAAATAATACCTGTACCTAGTCTTTCTTTTATTTCTTCAAACTTTATATCTCCTTCTCTTAATAATTCAATTTTATTATCTGTCACTTTAATAATCGTACTAGATGTTTTATAGTTAGTTTTATTTTGACTTCTTAGCATATATCTTACATTTTCGCCCATGTGCTTAATTGCTTCATTTTCAGTTATTAAAATATCATCGGCAGTTCCAGATATATTTGCTGAAGTAATTGCTATAGGTGAATTAATATATGAAATAAATCTTCTCATCGTTTTATTTTGTACACATCCTATAGCTATACTATCTGAATTATTGAGCATATAATTATAGCTTGTTTTATTTTTTAAAATAATATTTAATGGTCCAGGCCAAAATATTTCAACTAGTTTATCAACTATTTCCGTATTTTGATTATCTCCATACAATTTCCAATCCTCTGGCTTATCAATAAATAATGATAATGGCTTATCTTTCGATCGCTTTTTATATTCAAATATTTTATCGATACAAAGATCGTTGTTAGGTAAACTACATAAATTATAATTAGTATCAGTAGGAACAATCACTGGAAAACCATCTTGTAATTGTAAATAAAGTTTTTCAAAACTTTTTACAGAATCATTTAAAATTTCCATCTTTACTCCTCCTTTTTATTATCTGAAGTAAATCCACTGTATCTTCAGGTGCTACTTCAGGTGAAAACTTGTTCACAAGTTTATAGAAAGAAATATTTTCATCAATTTCTTCAGTGTTAACTATTGATTTAAATTTATTGTGCAAGATTTTCTTACTAGAAATATTACTTATTGGAAACTGAACAACTTGTGAATTTTTCAATCCTAAATCACTAGGAACTAAATATTGATACATATTTATATTTTTTTTAGTACCATCTTGATGAATTCCTGATTCATGTTTAAATATATTTTCACCAATTATAGGTTTGTTTTCTGATATTTGAAAATCGAGAATTTTAGAAATATTAATACTAGTTTTATATACGTCGGGTAAAGTGAATTCCGTACTTTCTATTTGTTTTTTTGTCAAAATAGTAATTATTTCCTCAATAGGAGCATTACCCGCTCTCTCACCAATTCCCAAAAATGTAGTTTCTATTTGCTTTGCACCATTTAAAATTGCAGCTAATGTATTTGCAGTAGCCAACCCTAGATCGTTATGACAATGAGCAGAAAAAATTATGTTAGAATATTTTTTTACAAAGTAATTAAAAATATCTCCGTATTCTAATGGTGTCGAACATCCTACAGTGTCCGCAAATGTAACTGTTCTAACTTGATATTTTGAAATAATTTCCATGTATTCTTTCAATTTTTCTCTAGAAGTCCTTGTTCCATCTTCAAAACAAATATCTACTCCTTTTTTATCTTTCTTTAATATATCCAAGCAGTCTTTGATTTTCTGAATATAATATTTATTTGAAAAATTAAGCTTTTCTTTTATATGCAAGTCAGATATTGGCAATAGTATTTTTACCACTAAATTATGAATTTTCAATTTGACTATTTTTTTTATTTCTTTTTCATTAAGCCTAGTCAATACTACTAATTCTTTTTCAGGACTTAAAATGTCTCTGAATTGATGAATATTAAATTCATCCTCGATAGTTGTACACATGCCTACTTCAACAGAATTTATATTTAACTTGTTAATTTGTTTCAATACTTCTTTTTTTATAATTAGACTTTTTCGAACATTACTTTGTTGCATACCATCCCTTATTGTATTATCTTGAATTCGAATCATATTACTTCACCCCCTCGATAACCTCTGATATAATATTAATATTATTTTTATGCAATAAAAATTAAATATTATCTAATGAATTATTAACTTTTTTGAAAGAGGTAAGTTCATGAATTTAGATTGGTACTATACATTTGTCATTTTAGCGAAGACGTTAAACTATCGATTAGCTAGTGAAGAAATTAATCTCACTATACCTTCTATACATAAGCAAATTAAAAATTTAGAACAGCATCTCAATGTGAAACTATTTGAAACTTATAAAAATCAAATTATCTTGACTGAAGATGGTCATACATTTCTTCCAATTGCGCAAAGTTTTATTGAACAATATGAAAGTGGCATCAAACATATCCAACTTAAAAAAACGATGTTTCAATCGAAATTAAATGTTGTCGTGTCTTCATATATCGCGACATTCATTATGCCCAAATTTTTAAAATCTTTCTTTAACGAGCATCCTTTTATCGATGTTTCTCTTCATGTCAAAAATGAAAATATTGAAAAAGATATTAATAATCATACGTATGACATCGGGATTAGCAGAAATCAACCTAAACTAAGAGAAGTTCATTCTGAAAAAGTATGCGAAGGTAAAATTGTATTGATTGCTCCCAATAAAGAGAATAATCATCTTCTAACTGAGGCATCTTTATTTGAAAAATACAAAATAATAAGTGATAACCATCCAGAATATTGGTCATCACTTAAAAATAATATTTTAAATATTTATGAAAAAGCACAATTTCTATCTATCAATGATGTGCATACTTCAATTAAATTAATCGAAATGAATCAAGGTATATCATTCCTGCCTCTTTATATAACAACAAATAGTGATTACAATATTTCGGTTATTAACACGAAAATTTTACAAGCACCTATTTCATTTACATATATATACAGCAAAAAAGAAAGCCCAGAAATATTGGTGTTTATTAAATCATTTAAAAAGTATATTGCCAATGAACAATTATAATAAATTTCAAATCTAAAAAACCAAGAATGCGATTAATCATCACATTCTTGGTTCAATTTTATTCATGAATTTTTTCAACATTAAACGTTAAGTTATTGTCTGAATTTAAATTAACTTTAATCGTTGTACCTTCTGGGAATCCCTCTTTAATCATCATACGTGCTAATGGTGTTTCAATTTGGCGTTGTACAAAACGTTTTAATGGTCTTGCACCGTATTGAGGTTCATAAGCTTCTTGACCTAGCCAAGCTTTAGCATCATCAGAAACTTCAATTGAGATTCGTTGTTCTAATAATCTTATATTTAATTGCGTTAAGATTTTATCTACAATCATACTCATGTCATCAATAGATAATGGTTTAAATAATACGATATCATCCATACGATTCAAAATTTCTGGTTTGAAATATGCATTTAAACTTGTCATAACAGCTTTTTCTGTTGATTCTGTAATTTCACCAGTCTCTTTTACGTTTTCTAATAAAACTTGAGATCCAATATTACTTGTCATAATAATAATAGTATTTTTAAAATCAACGCTACGTCCTTTAGAATCAGTTAAACGGCCTTCATCTAAAATTTGCAATAATACATTAAAGACGTCAGTATGCGCTTTTTCAACCTCATCTAATAAAATAACTGAGTATGGATTACGACGAACCGCTTCAGTTAATTGACCCCCTTCATCATGTCCAATATATCCTGGAGGTGCCCCTATCAATCTTGATACTGCATGTTTTTCCATATATTCACTCATATCAATACGAATCATATGTTTTTCAGAATCAAATAATGATGCAGCTAATGATTTAGCTAATTCAGTTTTACCTACTCCAGTTGGACCTAGGAATAAGAAACTACCAATAGGTCTGTTTGGATCTTTAATACCTGCTCTTGCTCTAACTACTGCATCTGAAACCAGGTCAACCGCTTTATCTTGACCTACAACACGTTTATGCAAGATGTCACTTAAGTGAAGTAATTTTTCACGTTCTGTTTCAACTAATTTTGAAACTGGTATGCCTGTCCATTGGCTGACAATATCGCCAATTTCTTCGTCTGTTACAACTTCACGAATCATTCGATCTGTATCTTCACCTTGCTCATCTTGGAAATTATCCTCTAATTCTCTAAGTTCTTTTTCCAATTGAGGAATTGTTCCATATTGTAGTTCAGCAGCTTTTTCTAAATTGTTATTTGTTTGTGCATCTTCCAACGCTTGTCTACTTTCATCTAGTTGCGCACGTTTTTCTTGTAAATTTGCTATTTTTTCTTTTTCTGATTCTACACGAGATTGAAGTGCTGCTTGTTTCTCTTTTTCATTGGCAAGCTCTTCTTGTAGTTCTTGTAATCTCTGTTTGCTCGCATTGTCAGATTCATTTTTAAGTGCGCTTTCTTCAATTTCTAATTGCATGACACGTCTATTAACTTGATCCAATTCAGTTGGATTTGATCCCATTTCCGTACGAATTGTTGCACATGCTTGGTCAACTAAATCAATCGCTTTATCTGGTAAAAAACGATCAGTGATGTAACGATCAGACAATTCAGCGGCAGCAACTAAGGCTCTATCTTGAATACGCACACCATGATACACTTCATATCGTTCTTTTAAACCACGTAAAATTGAAATTGTATCTTCAACATCAGGCTCACTAACTGCTACTTTTTGGAAACGACGCTCTAATGCCGAATCTTTTTCAATATATTCTCGATATTCATTTAAAGTTGTTGCACCAATACAATGTAACTCTCCTCGTGCTAACATTGGTTTTAGCATGTTGCCTGCATCCATGGCACCATCTGTTTTACCAGCACCTACAAGCATATGGATTTCATCAATAAATAATATAATTCTACCATCAGACTCTTTAACTTCTTTTAGGACTGCTTTTAATCTCTCTTCAAATTCACCACGATATTTAGCGCCCGCTACTAATGCGCTTAAATCTAACTCAAAAACAGTTTTATCTAATAATGATTCTGGCACATCTTTCTTAACTATACGTTGCGCTAATCCTTCAACAATTGCAGTTTTACCAACACCTGGTTCACCAATGAGCACAGGGTTGTTTTTAGTTTTACGACTTAAAATACGAATCGTATTTCGAATTTCTTCATCTCTTCCTATAACAGGATCCATTTTACCTTGTCTAACTTCTTCTACTAAGTCGCGGCCATATTTAGCTAATGCTTCGTAATTAACTTCTGGATTTTGTGATGTCACGTGATTTCCCCCTCTTACTTTTTTAATAATTTCTTTGATAACTTCTACTTTATTATTTATATAATGTTTTGTTGTTTGATCAATGTCCATTGCCGAACGTAAAATATGCTCCATTGAAATATATTCATCTTCATATTCTTTCATGTATGATTCAGCCTTAGTTATCAATTGGTTTGCTTGTTGGCTAATATATTGACCATATTGTATATTGTCACCTTCTACAGATGCATACGTGTTTAGTTTGTCTTCATAAGCTTTGTTTAATTGATCTACCTCAATATTTGCTCGTTCTAAAATACTTTTATATAAGCTTTCACTTTCATTTAAGGCAGCGCTTAAAATTGCCTCAATTTCTATATTTTGTAATTTATGTTGCTGACTCAGTTCAACTGCTTGTTGTAAAGCACTTTGAACAGCATATGTCATTTTATTTATATCCATATAATTTCACCTCTAATTTGTAGAGTTGGTCAAGTTGCACTTTTGACTTTGACTTTCTTTGACCTTAATTATATTATAGTCCCAATATAATCATTTATCAACTCTTTTACACTTAAATTTCCTAATATTTGTAAATATTTTTTTGAATAAAAAAATCTAGCTAATGTTACGTTACACATTAACTAGACTTATTAAACATATGTTATTTCTTTTTAAGTGCTTTTAATATTTCATCTTTTAAAGCTAGGACTCCTTTGTACTCTAAATGTACACCGTCTGGTGCAAAATATTCACTATGTCCTTGTGATCGCTTATACCAATCAATTAATGTGACATTGGACTTTCGTTTCGCCGCGTCAGCTAATAATCGATTTACATTTGCCTCATAAATTCTTGGAACACGTGTATTAACTAAATAAATCTTGGCTTTTCCAAATTGATTAAGTAAATCGTCGAGCTGTTTGACAGTAAAGTCGCCATTTGTACCTAATTCTAATACGACTTGATCAGATGATTTTTTATATTGTGAATAATTCGCTTTAACTAAAGGTAAGGTTTGATACAATTGACGCCCTACTTTTCCATCAATTCTAGACTTAGGAACTGATGACTTAAATGACTCACCGATATCAACCATTACTGAATCACCGATTAAAAGAGGTTTAATATTATTATATACGTCGGAAGATTCCTTTTTCTTCTCACTTACTAAGCCATCAATGTGTATGTTATCAATTGGTGCTATCCGCATTAAATAATTATCTTCAATTGTGGTATCAAAGCTATTCGCTTTTTCTCCAATAATGTCTTTACCATATTTATTGAATGCACCTACTAAAATCAACATAAATGGAATTAACAAGGTTACTACAATTGCCATTCTTATAAATTGTGGTATATAAGAAGGTCGCCAATTTAAAGCTTTAATACCTTCTTTTCTAAATGGAGTTTCTATAAAGCGATATGATAGCTCTGCAAATATAATTGTTAAACTTATATCTATAAAGTACACATATACAGGTATCTGTCCGTCTACATAGTAACTATGTACGAAACTAATTACTGCAAAATGCCATAAATATAAACTATAAGACCTTTTCCCGATAAATACTAACACTGGATTTGAAAATATCTTCGCTATCCATGTAGATGGATGAACGACACTAGCAATAATAAATAACGTTAATATGGATATTAAATAGAAACCACCATCATATATCCAATTCGTCTCATCATTAATAATGAAAAATAATAATATAAGTACTATAAATGATAAACTACCTATGCTATCAATAACATATTTTACAACTTTAGGTGGATCATTTTTCAATTTAAACGGTGGCCATAAAAAAGCTAAAATAACACCCAGTAACAATGTCTGTAATCTAGTATCTGTACCAAAATACACTCGTGAATGATCCCCATTAATACTATAGATAAACATCATTAACCCTAAAGAAATTATTGATACTCCCCAAAAAATAAATCCTATTTTGTATCGCTTTTTAATTGTTAACAATAATGTAACCAAAATAACTGGGAAAAATATGTAAAACTGTTCTTCAATTGCTAAAGACCATAAATGCTTTAATGGCATAAATGAAAATTGCTCAAAATAATTAACATCTTTTGCTATATACCACCAGTTTGATACATAAAATATCGCAGCAATAATATCATGTTTAACCCTAATGATATTATCTGATTTTAATAATAAGGTTGCTGTCCCTACAACCATTAATAAAACTATGACTGCTGGTAATAAACGTTTTAAACGACGTATCCAAAAGCTTTTCAATTTAATGATACCTGTGTCATCATACTCTTTGAGTAATAAGCTTGTAATTAAATAACCAGAGATCACAAAAAATGTATCCACACCTAAAAAGCCACCTGTCAACCATTGCTTATTTAAGTGGTAAATAATAATTCCTAGAACAGCGATTGCCCTCAAACCATCGAGCCCTGGAATATATCTCATTTTCTTATACTTTGTAAAACCCTTTGTTTTGTTCATTTTTGCATTCTTCCCTTTTAAAACTGTTCTTCTTAGATGCTTAATTAAATTTAGTTATGCTGTTTAAAAGAATATTGAAATGCATATGTATATTATTGAATTACGACATCATCAAAATCATATTGACTAAAATACTGTTAAATTAAAAAAATTACCAATGATGATTCTTACTTCGAAATCCAATTTGTAATGCAACTCGGCAACTTAAAAACTATGAAGTATTATGTATTGTAATATAACTGTAATATAAATTCAATTTATTATAAAAATTTTCAAGAAAATATTCAACTAGAAAATGAATTGTGCACTCTTGGAAGTGCAAGTCACTGTCTTAATTCATATTTTTTGAAACAAGTTAGATATAAATTTTCAAAATAAAATCAGAAACTAGAACATAAATAAGGCTCCCTTCAAAATTTTCATTTTTCAATGTCTACTTTGAAGGGAGCTTATTCACAATGAATTATACTCTACAATGTTATATTGACTGCGGGCCCAAACACAGAGAATTTCGAAAAGAAATTCTACAGGCAATGCAAGTTTATGTTAGCTCACACCAAGTGCAATCTTAGCGTAACGTGACATCATATCTTTTGTCCAAGGTGGACTCCATACGATATTCACTTCAGTATCCTGAATTTCAGGAATCTCTGCTAATACTGTTTTAACTTGATCAATAATTTGAGGTCCCATTGGACATCCCATTGATGTTAAAGTCATATCAACTGTACATACGCCTTCATCATCAACATTCACTTTGTATACTAAACCCAAATTAACGATATCAATTCCTAATTCAGGGTCAATTACCATTTCTAATGCACCTAAGATACTATCTTTCAATGCCTCTTCCATCCATATCACCTCTTTAATGTCATATTATTCATAATATATCAAATATCCGACAAAACGCCAATAAAATGCTATGATGTATCTATATGAACTAAGCAACTTATGAGGAGAGAGATATGCAACCACATTTAATATGTCTAGACTTAGACGGAACATTATTAAACGATAACAAAGAAATTTCATCATATACTAAACAAGTATTAAATGAATTACAACAACGTGGACACCAAATTATGATTGCGACTGGCAGACCTTATCGTGCAAGTCAAATGTATTATCATGAATTAAATTTAACGACACCAATTGTTAATTTTAATGGCGCTTACGTACATCACCCTAAAGATAAAAACTTCAAAACTTGCCATGAAATTTTAGATTTAGGCATCGCACAAAACATTATTCAAGGATTACAACAATATCAAGTATCGAATATTATAGCAGAAGTGAAAGATTATGTTTTCATTAACAATCATGATCCAAGATTATTTGAAGGTTTTTCAATGGGTAATCCAAGAATTCAAACTGGTAATTTACTTGTCCACTTGAAAGAATCCCCTACCTCAATTTTAATTGAAGCCGAAGAAAGTAAAATACCTGAAATCAAAAATATGCTTACTCATTTTTATGCCGATCATATTGAGCATCGACGCTGGGGCGCACCATTCCCTGTCATTGAAATTGTAAAACTTGGTATTAATAAAGCAAGAGGCATTGAGCAAGTTAGACAATTTTTAAATATTGACCGAAATAATATTATTGCATTCGGTGATGAAGATAATGATATTGAAATGATTGAGTACGCGCGTCACGGTGTTGCTATGGAAAATGGTTTGCAAGAACTTAAAGATGTAGCGAACAATATTACATTCAACAATAATGAAGATGGCATTGGTCGATATTTGAATGATTTCTTTAATTTAAATATTAGATATTACTGTTAATTTATAACTAATCATTTTATAATATTTTAAAACAATAGGAGGTAAGTTACGATGCCCAAAATAGTCGTAGTCGGAGCAGTCGCTGGCGGTGCAACATGTGCCAGCCAAATTCGACGTTTAGATAAAGAAAGTGACATTATTATTTTTGAAAAAGATCGTGATATGAGCTTTGCTAATTGTGCATTGCCTTATGTCATTGGCGAAGTTGTTGAAGATAGAAGATATGCTTTAGCGTATACACCTGAAAAATTTTATGATAGAAAGCAAATTACAGTAAAAACTTATCATGAAGTTATTGCAATCAATGATGAAAGACAAACTGTATCTGTATTAAATAGAAAGACAAACGAACAATTTGAAGAATCTTACGATAAACTCATTTTAAGCCCTGGTGCAAGTGCAAATAGCCTTGGCTTTGAAAGTGATATTACATTTACACTTAGAAATTTAGAAGACACTGATGCTATCGATCAATTCATCAAAGCAAATCAAGTTGATAAAGTATTGGTTGTAGGTGCAGGTTATGTTTCATTAGAAGTTCTTGAAAATCTTTATGAACGTGGTTTACACCCTACTTTAATTCATCGATCTGATAAGATAAATAAATTAATGGATGCCGACATGAATCAACCTATACTTGATGAATTAGATAAGCGGGAGATTCCATACCGTTTAAATGAGGAAATTAATGCTATCAATGGAAATGAAATTACATTTAAATCAGGAAAAGTTGAACATTACGATATGATTATTGAAGGTGTCGGTACTCACCCCAATTCAAAATTTATCGAAAGTTCAAATATCAAACTTGATCGAAAAGGTTTCATACCGGTAAACGATAAATTTGAAACAAATGTTCCAAACATTTATGCAATAGGCGATATTGCAACATCACATTATCGACATGTCGATCTACCGGCTAGTGTTCCTTTAGCTTGGGGCGCTCACCGTGCAGCAAGTATTGTTGCCGAACAAATTGCTGGAAATGACACTATTGAATTCAAAGGCTTCTTAGGCAACAATATTGTGAAGTTCTTTGATTATACATTTGCGAGTGTCGGCGTTAAACCAAACGAACTAAAGCAATTTGACTATAAAATGGTAGAAGTCACTCAAGGTGCACACGCGAATTATTACCCAGGAAATTCCCCTTTACACTTAAGAGTATATTATGACACTTCAAACCGTCAGATTTTAAGAGCAGCTGCAGTAGGAAAAGAAGGTGCAGATAAACGTATTGATGTACTATCGATGGCAATGATGAACCAGCTAACTGTAGATGAGTTAACTGAGTTTGAAGTGGCTTATGCACCACCATATAGCCACCCTAAAGATTTAATCAATATGATTGGTTACAAAGCTAAATAAATGAATCATGCGATTCAATCTAATCTTAATTGTCTAGGTTAGAATTATGTTGGACTGGTACTACTATCCAGTCCATTTTTTATGTTTAACATTTTTAGAATCAAAAAAGACATAAGGTCTTGGACTAATAATTGTCCATGCCTTATGTCATATACTATATGTCTTATCAATTAGCCAATACCGAATAATTTTGATATAGGCCCTAACGGTAGAATGACACCTAATACCATTGTGATGATAATTAATGCAATTGTTATCCAAAACATTGTGTGACTTTGTTCATGTCTCTTTCTTTTAGCAATCGACACTTCCATCAATCCAACTACTGCAACACCACACAGCATTTTCAATGTAAGCAACATATGATTTGCCCCGCCATTCATAAATGACTGAATTAATATCCAAAATCCTGAAATTAACGTCAACAGCATAAATAAGCGTAAAATCATGTGCAACGGTTTGAAAAATGGTGATCTGCCTTGATTTTTTGAAATGTTTAAGTATGTAGCGATAAATAAAATAATCGCTAATACCCAACTTAATATATGTAAATGTAACATACTGATTCCCCCCACTTTAATTATTTATATTATTAAATTAAAGCTTCTTGGGATTAATACCCACTTGCTTGTAATTTAATCATGATTTGATTATACACGAATATATATTCTACCACACTTCTATATTTGAGAGGAAGAACATGACATTTTATTCCTTATTAGAATATTGTGAATCTGCTGTAAAATAATCAACTACTTCTTAATATCAATATTTCACTTTCATCTCAAAATGGTAACATTATAAATAATTTATCTTTAACACCTTTTTAGAAAAGCAAGAAAAAACTAACCAATCTATATAAAGACTGGTTAGCTTTTTAAATGATAATTATTTAGCGATATAAGTTGTCAGCGTTCCAATATTATCAATAGTCACTTTAACTTCATCACCTGGTTGTAAAAATTTAGGTGGTTGCATACCTGCACCAACGCCTGCTGGTGTACCAGTTGCAATAATATCTCCCGGATGTAGTGCAACATATTTTGAAATTTCTTCTATTAATTCATCAATTTTAAGAATCATTTCGCCAGTGTTACCATCTTGTCTAATTTCATTGTTAACTTTTGTAACAATATTTACATTTTCAGGTAATGGTAGTTCGTCTTTAGTAACGATATAAGGACCCATTGGGCAACCGCCAGTTAAACTTTTTGATAAAAATGCTTGATCTTGTTCACTTTGTGCTTTGCGATCAGTGATATCGTTAATAATTGTATAGCCGTAAACATAATCTAAAGCTAATGCTTTTGGAATCTTTTCACCAGACTTACCAATAACAATACCTAATTCACCTTCATAATCTAATTGATCAGTAATATCTTTATGATTTGGAATTGTTGCATTATCTCCTGTTAAAGATGACGCTGCTTTTGTAAATACATATAATTTTTCCACTTCATGATTTAATTCGTTCGCATGATCTTTGTAATTTCTACCAAAAGCAATCACATTATTCGGAGGTGTTACTGGTGGTAAAAATTCAATGTCATTAAATGAAATTTTATAGTCTTCAGCTTTGCCGCTATCTTCTGCTGCTACAACTGCTTTACGTACTTGTTCTTGAAAATCTAAAGTATGATTTTGTTGTAAACCAGCTAACAATGTTTTAGGATGGAAATCTCCTTCTGCAAAGTCAGCAAATACTTGTGTTAAATCCCATACAGCATCTTCGCGTTTTACTTTAACGCCATATGAAGTTTTGTCATTATACTTGAATGATAAGAATTTCATTCATTCTCAACTCCTCATCTTTATCTTAATTCACATTATAACTTTTTTCGTTATCAAATAACAAATAAATAAGTAAGACAATTTTGAAAATGAGTTGTGTTCATTCTGCTACAAGGACTTTGCACTTAATCGAAATTATTTTTTATTCTTTTGAAAATCAAAATACTATAGTTGCAATGTACCAAATTTGAAGAAGTATAAATAACCTTTAACTTCTTTATTAAGAATCGTTTGAAGCGTATTTTGATAATATTTCATCTGTATCTTATATTTATTTTTTAATTGTGTACCAATTTCTTCATCTGTCATCCCACGGCGACGATTAAATGCATCGGTTTTATAGTCTACAAAATAATGCACACCATCTTTAACAAAGATTAAGTCAATCATACCTTGAATAATTGAGACGTCTTCGTCTCCTTGTGGCAATTGGTCAACTAATGCTTGGTTAACTACAAACGGTAATTCACGATAAACTTGCTCTGCTTCAGCAATAATCGAATATAACTCACTATTGATAAATGTCATTATTTCATCCATACGGATATCTTTTTTCGCATCTGCTTCGATAATATGTTTATCGATTAATCCATCGATATACTGATGTAACTCAACTTCAGATATGCGTTCTTTTTTGAATGGTAAATGTTGCATCACTGTATGCATTAACGTACCAATTTCATTCGCTTTTCGTTTACCTTGTTCACTTAGAAATTTAGGTCGTTCATACGTTGAAAAACCGATACGATATTGCCTTACTCGTTCGTAACTTGTGCCACTTTCTTCTGTTTCATATTGTCTTTTCAATTCAGAAACAGATTGTTTTGAGGGCTTTTTAGTATCATTTACATATGGATATCGATAATCAAGTTGGTGTTTAATTTGTGCTTTAACATCTTCATTACCATTTTGCATAGTTTCTAATTGATTAACCGAACGATATTCATCATTATCTAAAATGGTTTCTGTAGACACATCTTCAAAGTACACAATTGAAATATTTACATTCGGACGACTACTATCTTCAATTTGTGCTATATCTTTTTCAAATTTTAAATCATCTGGAATTGACGCAGATTGATGTTTAGATAAAATACTATAAATAAGATGGAACGGATTTGGTGAAGTTAATCGTTCATTGACAGCAATGTGCTCACCAGAAATAGACAATTGCTCTAGTTCTAGTAATGATTTATCATTTTTCACTCTACCAATTAAATAAAGTTGTTCTTTCGCTCTTGTTAATGCTACATAGACTAATCGCATTTCTTCTGACACAAGTTCTTTTTCGGCAACAGCTCTATATGCAACCGAAGCTAAAGATGGAAATGCCATTTCTTTATCCACATCAAAATAATCCATTCCGAGACCAAATTGCTGATTTAAAATAACTGGTTGTTTCAAATCACGTTTATTAAAATCTTTTGACAATCCAGAATAAATGACAAATGGAAACTCTAGACCTTTACTACTATGAATTGTCATCATTCTAACGACATTATCGTTTGGACCAACTACATTTTCCTCACCAAAATCTTTGCCTCTTTCAATCAATTCATCGATAAAACGAATAAATTGATATAAACCTCTAAAACTTGAATTCTCAAACTCGATAGCTTTATTAAATAAACCATAAAGATTTGCACGTCGTCCACGTCCACCAATAAGTCCACTAAAGTATTGAATAACATAATGATCATTATAAAATTTATCAATTAACTGATACACCGGATGATCTTTACTATATTGTTGGTAACTTTGAATATCTGATAAAAACATTTTTAATTTATCAACTAAAATTGCATCTGCTGCTTCGTCATTAATGTAATTTACAATCGATTGATAGAAGTAGTCATCATTTGGACTCAATATTCTAATTTGAGCTAATTCGTCTTCTTTGAACTGATATATAACGGAGCGCATTAACCCAACTAAATAAATATCTTGTAATGGATTATCTATCGCTCTTAAAAATGATAATACTAAGCGGACTTCTGTTTGTTCAAAGTAACCTTCACGACTATTCACATGGAATGGAATATCTTCATTTTTAAAGGCTTGTTGTAAATTGCGAGCTTGTCCAAAGCTGCGTTCTAGAATAACGATATCCTTGTATGTCGCACTTCTATAGCTTCCTGTTTTCATATCATAAACTTTTTGATGTTCTAAGATATCTTTAACTTGTTCTACTATAAAATGCGCTTCTTGTTCACTACCAGTTAAATCACTATGTTCTTGATCCGCTTCAACAAGGACTTTTAAGTTTACTGGATGGTCCGATTCATCATATGGTGCACCATAATACAACTGTGCCGCTTCATCATATTTTACTTCACCGACTTGTTCATCCATCATATGTTTGAATATATAGTTAGTCGTTGACAGTACTTCTTTTCGAGAACGGAAGTTTTGCGACAAATCAATTCGACGTCCAGTGCCATCTCCATCTATAGTAAAGCGTTGATACTTTTCAATAAATAAACTTGGATCAGCTTGTCTAAATTTATAAATGGATTGCTTAACATCTCCAACCATAAATAAATTACCATTATGTTCATCACCCGTTTTGATGCAAGATAGTATTTTCTCTTGAACTCGGTTCGTATCTTGATACTCATCGACCAATATTTCTTGGAAGTGTTGACGGTATGATTCGGCAATTTCTGAAGGCGAACCATCCTCATTAGTTAAAATTTGTAATGCAAAATGTTCATAATCAGAAAAATCCAAAATATTTTTGCTACGCTTTTTTCGATTGAATTCTGACATAACATCTTTCACAATACGCGCAAGGTACTTTACTCGTGGCGCCAATTGTTGCATATCAGCTTTCAAATCATCAGCTTCTCTTGAAAAGTAATCACTCTTCACTTTATCAATTAATGATTTATATTTTTTATACTGAAGTTTAGCATCTTCTAAGGCATCGACCATCATTTCATTTGCTTCTTTAATTTTCGCTGTTACATTAGGCAAACGCGCGCCAAATTCGTGACCAGTTAAATAAGGTATATCAATAAAGCCACCTTCTAAAACACGCCCCATTAAACGTCGTTCATCTTCTATAACAGCTAAATGTTTATCGACGCTATCCATCATACTAAACAAATCATACGCCTTATTTAAAGCATCATAAGCAGCTGTGATAAATACTTTAGATAAGTCTGTTAGTAGTTGAATAAGTTGCGCTTGTTGTGCTTCTTCTTCGTATGGTGTCACCAATTGATCCAACCAATTTGTAGGATTTGGATTTGCAACGCTAAAGAAATACAATTGTTTAATAATCATTCGAAACTGATCATCACTTCTATCTGAAGACAATTGCTCTGTTAATTCAATAAAAGCAGGATCAAGGATATCGTAATGTTGTTCTATGACCTCATCTATCGTTTGTTCTAATAATAAAATATTTTCAGCTTCACTGCTTGTTCTAAAGTTCGGGTCAATATTTAATACATCATAATGCTGTTGAATTAATTTCAAGCAAAAACTATGGAGTGTAGATATTTGTGCTTGATGAATTTTGATGCGTTGGTTTTTCAAGTGTGCATTTGCAGGATCAGCAATCGATGCCTCTTGAATACGTTGGTCTACACGATGCTTCATTTCACGTGCGCTTAAGTTTGTAAACGTTACGACTAAAAGTCGATCGACATCAATGCCATCACGTAAAATCTTTTGGATAATACGCTCAACTAGTACAGCTGTTTTACCTGAACCTGCCGCGGCTGCAACAAGTACATCTTGTCCAGTTGCGTAAATACTTTGCCATTGCGCGTCAGTCCAAATCACGCCTTGTGGTTTCTCTGGAATTGTCATCTATTGCTCACCCCCAAATTCATCATTAATGTTAATATTTTGAATTGCTTCAATTGGATTTATTGTTTCATCTACAGTTCGATATCGCTTACTATCAATCATGCCATCTACATGACATACCGATTGATAACTACAAAAAGCACATGGCAATTTTTGTTTGTACTTTAATGGTGCAACTTCAGTATGTCCATCCATAATATTTGAAGCTGTTTCTATAAAATTCTCTTTGTTATGTTGGATGAATTTATAAATCGTTGCTTCATCTGCCACTTGGCTGCCTCGTTTACTCAAAGAGCCATCTTTATTCAAACCAACTGGTACAATATCTGAAGTGAATTTAGGTTCTAAACGAATATCCAATGCATCAATAACAGTTTGGTCTGCATTAACTAAACCACTCAACTTAAACTTTTTAATTAAATCTTGTTCTAGTTTATCTTCATCAATATCAGACCATGATTTAAATTTAATTCTAGGTTCATGTACATGGAAGTATAATAATCCACCTGGTTTCACAATATCTGTTAATCCAAGGCGTTGTTTATTTTGTAAAACGATATCCATGTATGTCATCATTTGCATTTGCATACCATAATATACTTTCGTTAAATCAAGTGTCGCACTACCTTCAGAGGATTTATAGTCAATGATATTAACAAAACTTGTATCATTCTTTGTATACGTATCGATACGGTCAATTTGCCCTCTAATATTAATTGGAATACCTTGAGTTGTCGTTAATGTTTGTGCAATTAATTCGTCATTTGTTCTTGGTTTCCTTCTAAAACTTGTCTCAAAATGTTTTGGCATAAACTTTGAATACGTGCCTTGATATTTTAATGCGCTTAGTGTTGTTTCTACAATAGCGCCAATGCGTCTTGATAAATAACGATAGTAAGCTGAAGAATTTAATAAATTAAACTGAACTTTAGGTAAAATTTCTTCCAATGCTTCATTCGTTAATTGTCTTATTTTTTTCAGGTCTAATTGTTTAAAATCGCCATTAATACGTTCAGATATATATTTTAAAACAGAATGGAAAATATCACCTAAATCAAAGTTTTGAAGTTCATACTTCGTTCGCTCATTTAGTTTCAGACCATGTGACGCATAGTGTTTAAATGGGCATTGTTGATAACCTTCAAAACGGGATACACTGGCATTGATTTCCTTACCATATAAATCTTTAGACAACGTTTCACCTAATTTTACAGTTTCATTGTCAAACGTTAATGCTGACATTAAATAATCTAAACCTTGATTTAAATGATCGCTATCTCTAATTACTTGATAAGCATCTAACCAACTATCAGCCACAATTTCATCATATAACCAAGCACGCAATGCTTCAAATAATGTAATTTTGGTTTGCTTAGCATGTTGCATTAGTGACAATGGGTTAACTTCATGGTATTGAGGAATGTTAGTAATTTCCAATTGGTTGAACAATGATTGAATTTGATTTAAAAATGGGCTGATCTCCTTATCATCACCACTTGATCCCATTAGACTGTAAGAAAATGTAACATCTCCCTTAGCTCTAGTCATAGCAACATAACAAACAAATGCTTCATCCATCTGTAAAATATCTGATGTTGGACTTAACTCGACATTAGCCTGCTGTTCAAAGTATTTCTTTTCTTCATCTGTAATCAAGCTTGACGCAGTTACTGGTTGTGGCATCGTTCCATCATTCATACCTACTAAGTAAACATGTTGCTTATTATCGACTTTAGCCAAATCCATCGTACCAATACTTACTTGGTCCAATGTTTGCGGAATCATAACAAATTCTAATTGTTCTAAACCAATATCAAATACTTCTAAGAAACGTTCCATCGACATTGGTTCATCTCCAAATACTAGAACTAAGTCATCAAGGATTTGAATTAAGCCATTCCATATTTGATCAATTTCCTCCGCCTTTTCATGATTACCATTTAAATCAAGTTCATCTCGCTCTGTCATCAATTGATTTGGCAGTTCGAAATATTCCATACTTTCATAAAAAGCAGTTGCAAAATCTTTTACAGTTTCCGCTTGTGACATTTGCTTTTCAAAATGTAAAATTTTATCAATGACATCTTTCTTTAACTTAACGACTTGTTCAAATGTGTTACGTTCATCTTCGGTCAGTTTATGCGCTTTACGCCCCATTTTGCTAAAATGTTCGACATTAAATAGCTCATCATCTAACCAACGTTTACCGTATATACCACGTTCAAGTACAAAATTTTCAAGTAAATCAACTAAGTATGCACTTTTTAGATATGATGCCGTTAACACATCAGTCTTCAATAAGCGTAGCATTGGATTCACTTGCCAATTAGATTGAATAACTTCAATCAATGAACGAATCATTTCCATGACCGGATGATGTGTCATCGAACGCTTTGTATCAATATTATAAGGAATATTATAAAGCGGTAATATGGAATCAAATAAATAAGCATAAGATTCATCACGATATAAAATAGCAATATCTTGATATCGTAATTGCTTATCACGAATATCAACGATGATACGTCGCGCAATTTCATTTATTTCCTCTCTCATAGTCGCAGATTCTAAAATATTGATATGACCTTGACATGCCACTCGATTGATTTGAAGTGCATCAAATTCTTGTTCAAGATGCTTTAAATCTTGATTATTGAAGCGATATAATTGGTTGAAATATTGACGTTCAATAGAAATATTGAGTTCATTTGCTATTTCTTCAATATGTCGTAACACTTCCGATGGTTTTCTAAATAAACTAAATTGATCGTGGTTACCATCTGTCGTCAATATAATTGTGACACTCTTCGCATATTTAATTAATCCTTTGATTATTAAATACTCAATCGTTGAAAAGTTGTGAAAACCATCAATATATATATCAGCACGTTTTAGCCACTCTGATTTCGGCATACAATCAATAAAATATTGTAATGAATCCTCACCCGTAATAAACTCGTTTTGAATGCGTTGTTCGAACTCACGGTATATTAAAGCAATATCCTCTAACTTATTTTTAGTTCGAGTTTGCATATTTTTATCAGCAATAAAGTGTTCTAAATGTTCAGGCGTTACTGCATATTTTTTAAAATCTTGAATTTGTTCTGTTAATTTTTCACTAAACCCATAATATTTTGCTTGTGATTGATAAAGTTTTAAATACTTTTGTTGTTCTTGAACAATGTTATAAATCATCATTTCCGTTGCAGCTTTAGATAACTTTTGTTCGCTATAACTACCAACTTCTTGGAAAATACGATGACTTAATCGTTCAAAATGCAACACTTCTGTTCTTAAACTACCATTTAATTCCGGATCATTGACAAAGGCTTGTTCTAATTGAAATGTACTTTGAGTTGGCGCAATTAAAATGATTGGATCTCCAAGCGGATCTGCTTTCATTTTTTGTTTTATTTCGGTCAACATTTTCGTAGACTTACCTGTTCCCGCTCTACCTAAATAAGCATGTAATGTCATGACAAACCCTCACTTCCTTTGACACATATTTTAACACAAAGTGATTGTGATTGATTTATTATAAGTTCATTTCGAACTTAGCTTTTATTGTGGTACTAACAAAATAAAACATCGTTTATCAGTATTAAAACCGACAAACGATGTTGTATTTGTTTCATATTAATTTTTAGTATTTTCAGGATTGAAATTATGTTTAAATTCACTAAATGGCCAGAACCTAAATGAAACTTTACCAACAATTTGGTCTTCATCAATGAGGCCAAACGCACGGCTATCTTTACTTACTTCACGATTATCTCCAAGCACTAAATATTTACCTTTTGGAATGACATTTGATTTAGGATTCGCATTCGGTAAATCTTTAACTTGGAAAGTCCCAGTAATGTAATCACCTTGTTTATGTTTTAAATTGTAGTTTAAATATGGTTCATCTTGTTTTTTACCATTGACATATAATGTATCATTTTTGTATTCTACTTTATCACCAGGAACACCGATGACACGTTTAACATAGTCATCATTTTTGTTTGCATGGAAGACAACTACATTACCTTTTTCCAAACCACCTGTTTTATATCCAACAATGTTTACAGCTACTCGCTCGCCATCTTTCAAAGTTGGATCCATTGATTCACCTTTAATTGTATATGGCGTAACAATAAATTTACCTACTATAAATAAAATGACAAAAGCGACTGCAATTGAAATAATCCATTCCAATATTTCTTTTTTCAATTTTGACACCTCTTTTTAAGATTTGAACTGAACAGTCCATTTTGAAAAAGGATAGTATCGTAAACTAACATTACCAATAATATCCTTTTTATCGATTAAACCAAATTGTCTTGAATCGTGCTTGTTATTATCTTGATCATTTAGCACAACAAAATTGTTTGGCGGAATAATATCACCATCTAATTCTTTAAAATTGCGCAAACTAAAATCTTTAATTTTTCTGTTCTTGGCATAAGATGCGTCAACCGGTCGGTCATCACGGTATAATTGTCCCTGACGAAACGCCATTGATTGACCAGGTTTGGCAATAATTCGACTAGTATATATCTCGTTACCACGCCTATATGTAATGATATCACCATTATTCAATTGATTAAATGTAACTTTAATTTTATTTACAATAACACGATCCCCTTTGTTAAGGGTTGGTGACATATCATTATTCGGAATGACATGACCAACTATTACAAAAGTTTGTACGAACAGTACAATGATAATAGCAAGTATCAATGAAATCAAATATTTTACAACTTTTTTCACGATGTCACTCCTTTTTCGATCCCATAAAATGCTGTTCTAACTTTTTTCCAACAATCCAAAATACAACCAACACAACTAACATTAATATCCCTCTTAAAGGATGCGTTAAAATTGTAGTAATTTCCTTACCTAAATAACCTAAAATAATTGTTGAAACTAACTTTGATGATGCCAAAACAATGAAATAATATTTAGGTCTAATATGAGATAGACTCGCTACAAAATTTATTAATGTATTTGGCGTAAAAGGAAAACAAAGTAAAATAAACAATGGGATTAATCCTTGGCGATCAATAAAACTAATCAAGCGTTGAACAGCAGTACGTTGTTTAATTCGCTGCATCCTCTCAGTGTTCACCAATCGTTTACAGATCAAATAGACTGTAAATGTTCCAGAAATTAATCCAAGCCAACTAATCAATATACCTAAAATAGGTCCATAAGCTTGAATGTTAATTAAAATATAGAGTGCTAAAGGAAATACTGGAATTATAGCTCTAATATATAACAATATAAATCCAGGTAAATAACCAAACTGTCGAAATATCTCAAACCATTCTTCTACTTGATGAAACGACAAATCATCAATCCCTTTCTTTGGTTGAAGATAATTATTCTTACATTATAAAGTTAATTACTAAGTAAAGAAACATTAACATGTAATCATGCTAATAAATCAGTCTCTAGTAGTATAACAATATTATTGTAAGGCAGATATTATTTTATCTTTAATTTTCTCTTAACATCTTGTCACATTAGCTAGTAACCTAGTTCTTGCATATAAATAAAAACGAGGTTGTCATTACATTTTTACATTTGTAATGACAACCTCGAAAATATGCTTTAAATAGTTAACGTCTAGTTCTATCTTTTCAAACTTCACTAATCTTTGAAGTAATGTATTTTATAAACGTTCTTCTAATTCTTTTTTCAAGTCTTCAAAACCAGGTTTACCTAATAATGCGAACATGTTTTGTTTATATGCTTCTACACCAGGTTGGTTAAATGGATTTACGCCTAATTGGTATCCACTCATTGCACAAGCAAGTTCGAAGAAGTATACGACGTAACCGAAAGTTTCTTCATCTAATTGTGGAATGTTCACTACCATGTTAGGAACACCACCATCAGTATGCGCTAATAATGTACCTTCGAATGCTTTTGTGTTAACTTCGTCGATTGTTTTACCAGCTAAATAATTTAATCCGTCTAGATCATCACTATCTTTTTCAATAGTAATATCATATTTAGGATGATTTACTTTTACAACTGTTTCGAATAAGAAGCGACGGCCTTCTTGTACATATTGACCTAAAGAATGTAAATCAGTTGTGTAGTTGGCACTTGAAGGATAGATACCTTTGAAGTCTTTACCTTCTGATTCACCAAATAATTGTTTCCACCATTCATTAAAGTATTGCATAGATGGTTCATAGTTAATCAACATTTCTGTTGTATAACCTTTTGCATATAAAATGTTTCGAATTGTCGCATATTGGTATGCAATGTTTTCTTCTAATTTATCTGAAGATAATTCTTCACGTGCTTTTGCAGCACCAATCATCATAGCTTCGATGTTAATTCCAGCTGTTGCAATTGGTAATAATCCTACTGCTGTTAAAACAGAATATCTTCCACCTACATCATCAGGTACGATAAACGTTTCATAACCTTCGTTTGTAGCCAACTGTTTTAAAGCACCTTTTTCTTTATCCGTTGTTGCAAATATACGTTTTTGTGCTTCTTCTTTACCGTATCTTTCTTCAACTAATTGTTTGAACAATCTAAATGCAACTGCTGGTTCTGTAGTTGTACCAGATTTAGAAATAACGTTTACAGAGAAATCTTTGTCTGCTAAATAATCAACTAACTCTTTCGTATATGTTGATGATAAGTGATTACCAACAAATACAATTTCAGGGTATTCATTGCTGTTTCTAAATGATGACGTTAACATTTCGATTGCTGCACGTGCACCTAAGTAAGAACCACCAATACCGATGACTACTAAAACATCAGAATTTTCTTTAATGCGTTTTGATGCTTCAACAATTCTTGAAAATTCTTCTTTGTCGTAATCAACTGGTAAATCAATCCAGCCTAAGAAGTCACTACCTGCACCAGTACCTTCATGAATTGTTTTGTGAATTGATTTAACAATTTCTTGTTGTTGTTTTAATTCGTGTTCACCGAAAAATTCTAACGTTTTACTAAAATCTAATTGAATATGAGTCATCTATAAAAGCCTCCTGTTTCATTTAATATCTTAATTTTACTAAGTTTACGTTTGCGATTCAATTCACAAGTTTGTACTTAATCAATAAAATTGATATTTATGTGACGTTTCACACCTATTTTTCAACAAACATTTCAAACTGGCGTCAAACACTCAAACATTTTTTATACAATTTGCATGTTTTTTAAAATACTTTTAAACATTGATAAATAAGCATTTACACTTACAACTCTAACTATCTCTATCGCATTTTATGAATAAATATGTAAAATAATGGTTTTATTTTCATTAAAAGTTTGCTATCATGTGTTCATACGAAATATTCAGATAACTACAATGAGGTGAATTTTATGAAAGAGAAAATTGTTTTAGCATATTCAGGAGGACTAGATACAAGTGTGGCCGTTCAATGGCTTATCGACAAAGGATACGACGTTGTAGCTTGTTGCCTAGATGTTGGTGAAGGTAAAGATTTAGACATCGTTTATAAAAAAGCTTTAGATATGGGAGCAGTTGAATGTCATATTATTGATGCAACAAAAGAATTTAGTGATGAGTATGTAAGTTATGCAATCAAAGGAAATTTAATGTATGAAAATGCATATCCATTAGTTTCAGCTTTATCAAGACCATTAATCGCTAAAAAATTAGTAGAGATTGCTGAGAAAACAAATTCAGTAGGTATTGCACATGGTTGTACTGGTAAAGGGAATGACCAAGTACGTTTCGAAGTTGCCATTAAAGCATTAAACCCATCATTGAAAGCATTCGCACCTGTACGTGAGTGGGCATGGAGTCGTGAAGAAGAAATCGATTATGCAATTAAACATAATATCCCTGTATCAATCAACCATGATTCACCTTATTCTATCGATCAAAATCTATGGGGCAGAGCGAATGAATGTGGTATTTTAGAAGATCCTTATGCTGCGCCACCAGAGGATGCGTTCGATCTAACAAATGCTTTAGAAGAAACACCAGATACTGCTGATGAAATCATTTTAACGTTTGATAAAGGCATCCCAGTTCAAATTGATGGCAAAACATATGAATTAGACGATTTAATTTTAACGTTGAATGCATTAGCTGGTAAGCATGGTATCGGAAGAATTGACCATGTAGAAAATAGACTTGTAGGTATCAAATCAAGAGAAATTTATGAGGCACCTGCTGCAGAAGTTATTTTAAAAGCGCATAAAGCATTAGAAACGATTACGTTAACGAAAGATGTCGCACACTTTAAACCAATCATTGAGAAGCAATTTGCTGAACAACTATACAATGGACTTTGGTTCTCACCTTTAACTGATAGCTTGAAATTATTTATTGATAGTACTCAGCAATACGTAAGTGGTGATGTCAGAATTAAATTATTCAAAGGTAATGCCATCGTGAATGGTAGAAAATCACCTTACACATTATATGATGAAAAATTAGCAACTTATACAAAAGAAGATGCATTTAATCAAGACGCTGCTGTTGGCTTTATCGATATCTATGGTTTACCTACTCAAGTAAATGCGATGTTGCATGGAGGCTATAGCAATGAGCAATAAAGCTTGGGGCGGTAGATTTGAAGTACAACCTGAAGAGTGGGTTGACGACTTTAACGCATCCATTACTTTTGATCAAACGCTCATAGATCAAGATATCGAAGGCAGCATTGCACATGCAACTATGCTTGCGAATCAAGGCATTATTAGTCAACAAGACAGCGAACAAATTATACAAGGACTAAAATCTATTCAACATGATTATCATCAAGATCAAATTCAATTTAGTGCATCATTAGAAGATATTCATTTAAATATTGAACATGAATTAATTAAACGTATCGGTGATGCTGGTGGTAAGTTGCATACTGGACGCAGTAGAAACGATCAAGTTGCAACAGACATGCACTTGTACACTAAGAAACAAGTGCAAGATATCATCGCATTAATTAAGTCGTTACAAAGTGTAATTGTAGACATCGCTTCCAATAATGTTGATACAATTATGCCTGGTTATACTCATTTACAGCGTGCACAGCCAATTTCATTTGCACATCATATTATGACTTATTTTTGGATGTTACAACGAGACCAACAACGATTTGAAGATAATTTAAAACGAATCGATATTAATCCTTTAGGTGCAGCAGCCTTAAGTGGTACCACATACCCTATCGATAGACACGAGACAACAGCATTGTTGAACTTTGGCAGTCTCTATGAGAATAGCCTAGATGCTGTTAGTGACAGAGACTATATTATTGAAACATTGCATAATATTTCTTTAACGATGGTTCACTTATCACGCTTTGCAGAGGAAATTATTTTCTGGTCCACAGACGAAGCTAAATTCATTACATTATCAGATGCATTTTCAACTGGCTCATCTATTATGCCACAAAAGAAAAATCCTGATATGGCAGAATTAATTAGAGGTAAAGTTGGTCGAACGACTGGTCATTTAATGAGCATGCTTATGACTTTAAAAGGATTACCTCTAGCATATAACAAAGATATGCAGGAAGATAAAGAAGGTTTATTCGATGCTGTCCATACAATTAAAGGTTCTTTACGTATTTTCGAAGGTATGATTCAAACGATGACAATTAATAAAGAACGACTCAATCAAACTGTTAAAGAAGATTTTTCAAATGCAACGGAACTAGCAGATTATTTAGTAACTAAAAATATTCCATTTAGAACTGCACATGAAATTGTAGGAAAAATCGTCTTAGAATGTATACAACAAGGTCATTATTTATTAGATGTTCCTTTAGCAACATATCAACAACATCATTCTAGTATTGATGCCGATATTTACGATTATTTGCAGCCTGAAAATTGTTTAAAACGACGTCAAAGTTACGGTTCAACAGGTCAATCATCGGTCAAACAACAACTTGATGTTGCTAAACAATTACTATCACAATAAATACGTTAATCTACCTACCCACAATGTCTATTAAAATTACATTGTGGGTATTTTAATGCTCTCTTCGTCTTGTTGAACATCACATTTTTAAGATTCCTAAAATGTTTGATAATTCTTTTAAATTTATATTACAAAAATGTTATAAATTGTAAAAGAAATGTGTAAAGCGTTTTCACAAGCAGGTTTTTGTAGTATTTTAAAATTGTTAGACTACAAATAAAGAGATGAAAGGATAAAGACTATGACTAACTCTTCGAAAAGCTTCACTAAATTTATGGCTGCTTCTGCTGTTTTTACTATGGGATTTTTATCAGTACCTACTGCTGGCGCTGAACAAACAAATCAAATTGCAAATAAACCTCAGGCTATTCAATGGCATACAAATTTAACGAATGAGCGATTCACTACTATCGCACATCGTGGCGCAAGTGGCTATGCACCCGAGCATACGTTTCAAGCATATGATAAGAGTCATAATGAGTTAAAAGCATCTTATATCGAAATTGATTTACAACGTACCAAAGATGGCCATTTAGTTGCTATGCATGATGAAACTGTTAACCGTACAACAAATGGACACGGTAAAGTTGAGGATTATACCCTTGATGAATTAAAACAGTTAGATGCAGGAAGTTGGTTTAATAAAAAATATCCAAAATACGCAAGAGCAAGTTATAAAAATGCTAAAGTACCCACTTTAGATGAAATTTTAGAACGTTATGGCCCGAATGCAAACTATTATATTGAAACAAAGTCACCTGATGTATACCCAGGAATGGAAGAACAATTATTAGCTTCATTGAAAAAGCATCACCTTTTAAATAACAATAAATTAAAAAATGGACATGTAATGATTCAATCATTTTCTGACGAAAGTTTAAAGAAAATTCATCGTCAAAATAAGCATGTGCCATTAGTAAAATTAGTTGATAAAGGTGAACTACAACAATTTAACGACCAACGCTTAAAAGAGATACGCTCTTATGCGATTGGATTAGGTCCTGATTATACAGATTTAACTGAACAAAATACCCATCATTTAAAAGACTTAGGATTTATAGTACATCCTTATACAGTGAATGAAAAAGCTGATATGTTACGATTAAATAAATATGGCGTTGATGGTGTCTTTACAAATTTCGCTGATAAATATAAAGAAGTCATTAAGTAGTAATGTTAAACTAGAAAACATAAATACAAAAATATAGCTATTACTATAAAAAACAGCAGTAAGATATTTCCAAATTGAAATTATCCTACTGCTGTCTTTTTGGGAGTGGGACAGAAATGATATTTTCGCAAAATTTATTTCGTCGTCCCACCCCAACTTGCACACTATTGTAAGCTGACTTTTCGCCAGCTTCTGTGTTGGGGCCCCGCCAACTTGCATTGTCTGTAGAAATTGAGGAGCTAATTTCTCTGTGTCGGGGCTCCACCCCAACTTGCACACTATTGTAAGCTGACTTTCCGCCAGCCTCTGTGTTGGGGCCCCGCCAACTTGCACACTATTGTAAGCTGACTTTCCACCAGCCTCTGTGTTGGGGCCCCGACTATTTTTGAAAAGAGCGTGTTACACGGGCATTGTTTTACAGTCAACTACTGCTAAAATAAAATTAACGAGCTTAGGGCTTTGTTTTCTGTCCCAAGCTCGTTAAATCACATATGATAATTAATTATGCCCAACCACGATATCTAGCTGCTTCTGCTGTACGTTTAATACCTATGATATATGCTGCAAGTCTCATATCTATTTTTCGGTTTTGAGACAATTCGTAAATCGTATCAAATGCCGCTTCTAATTTTTCACGTAGCTTTTCATTAACTTCTTCTTCAGACCAATAATAACCTTGATTATTTTGTACCCATTCGAAGTAAGAAACCGTTACACCACCAGCACTTGCTAATACGTCTGGAACTAATAATATACCACGTTCAGTTAAAATACGTGTTGCTTCTGGTGTTGTAGGTCCATTAGCAGCTTCAACAACGATACTAGCTTTAATATCATGTGCATTGTCTTCTGTAATTTGGTTTGAAATAGCCGCTGGTACTAAAATGTCACAATCTAATTCAAACAATTCTTTATTTGAGATTGTTTCTTCAAATAAATTTGTTACCGTACCAAAACTATCACGACGGTCTAATAAATAATCTATATCTAAGCCATTTGGATCGTGTAATGCACCGTAAGCATCAGAGATACCTACAATTTTTGCACCTAAATCATATAAGAATTTAGCTAAGAAACTTCCGGCATTACCGAAACCTTGAATAACAACCTTGGCACCTTCAATTTGCATATTACGACGTTTTGCAGCTTGTTCAATTGCAATAACTACACCTAGTGCAGTTGATCTGTCGCGTCCATGAGAACCACCCAATACAATTGGTTTACCTGTGATGAAACCTGGTGAATTAAATTTATCTAATGCACTATATTCATCCATCATCCAAGCCATAATTTGTGAGTTTGTAAATACATCTGGTGCTGGAATATCTTTGTTCGGACCTACGAATTGTGAAATTGCTCTTACATATCCGCGTGATAAACGTTCAACTTCATGAATGCTCATTTGACGTGGATCACAAACGATACCACCCTTACCACCACCGTATGGTAAGTTTACAATGCCACATTTCAAAGTCATCCACATTGATAATGCTTTTACTTCTTCTTCATCAACATCTGGGTGGAAACGCACGCCCCCTTTTGTTGGTCCAACAGCATCATTATGTTGCGCACGGTAACCTGTGAATGTTTTTACTGTGCCATCATCCATTCGTACAGGGATACGCACTTGTAACATTCTTAAAGGTTCTTTAATTAAATCGTACATTCCTTCGTCAAATCCCAATTTATGCAATGCTTCTTTAATAATTCCTTGAGTAGAAGTTACTAAATTATTGTTCTCAGTCATGATCCTTTTCGCCTCTTCTTTACCTAATGATTTCGCTTTCAAACATATTGTAACATAACGTATTCCTTTTTAAAGCCCTTACAAACTGATTGTTACAACTTTTTGACATTATTGAAATACATGTCTTATTTTTTCAAGTGCAAGGTCCAATTCTTCTTTAGTAATAATTAATGGTGGTGCAAAACGAATGACAGTATCATGCGTTTCTTTACATAATAAGCCTTCTTCTTTCAAAGCTTCACAATATGGTCTAGCACTTTCATTAAGTTCCACACCTATAAACAAACCACGTCCACGGACTTCTTTAATTGATGGATGATCAATTTGCTTTAATTGTTCTTTAAAATAATCTCCTAATTCTAAAGAGCGGCCTGGTAAATCCTCATCAACGATAACATCTAATGCAGCAATTGATGCAGCACAAGCAAGTGGATTACCACCAAATGTTGAACCATGTGAGCCAGGTGTAAAGACATCTAATACTTCTTTATCTGCTAATACAACAGAAATTGGGAAGACTCCACCACCTAGTGCTTTACCTAAAATATAGACATCAGGTTTTACATTATCCCAATCCGTAGCAAATAATTTACCCGAACGACCTAATCCTGCTTGGATTTCGTCAGCAATAAATAAGACATTATGTTCATCACATAATTCTCTAATTGCTTTCAAATATCCTTCTGGCGGTATATTTATACCCGCTTCACCTTGAATTGGTTCTACTAAAACTGCTGCAGTATTTTCATTAATTGCAGCTTTCAATGCATCTACATCTCCAAAATCAACTTTTCTAAATCCATCTAATAACGGACCATAACCACGTTGGTATTCTGCTTCTGAAGATAATGAAACTGGCGCCATTGTTCGACCATGGAAGTTACCATTAAATGCAATGATTTCTGCTTTATTTGGCTCAATTCCTTTAACATCGTATGCCCAGCGTCGTGCTGCTTTCAAAGCTGTTTCTACTGCTTCAGCACCTGTATTCATTGGTAAAGCTTTATCTTTACCTGCCAGTTTACAAATTTTTTCGTACCATTCACCTAAGTTATCACTATGAAAAGCACGTGAAACTAAAGTCACTTTATCAGCTTGATCTTTTAATGCTTGAATAATTTTCGGATGTCTATGACCTTGGTTAACAGCGGAATATGCAGATAACATATCCATATATTTATTGCCTTCAGGATCTTTAACCCATACCCCTTCAGCTTCTGAAATGACAATTGGCAATGGTAAATAATTATGTGCTCCGTAATGATTTGTTAACTCAATAATTTTTTCAGATTTAGTCATCATATCTCCCCTTTTCATCATTTATAACTATTATACATGAAACATTATCCAAATAATTACATTAGTTTTCAAAGCAGATACTTTTCCACCAAAAAAGATGAAATAATCACTAAGTTTCATTAAATTTGTCTATTTTGAAAACCCTTACATTTATAATGACATAATTACTTAAATGATTACAAGCAAAAGAATTGATAATTTTACACTTAATCAAAAGTATATTTTACTAAGAATATTTTTATTTATAAATATTGAAAACCACTAACAAATTGCATACACAATATCATTAGTGGTAACAGTTAAACACTTATTTATCTTTACGTGGTAATGGATAAAACCCTTCATTAAATTGATGCCATAAATTAGGAGTTAAGTGATGATTATCTTCTCTCTCTGGATCAAAGTAATTAATAATTTCATCTTCCCGTCCATCTTTAATTTTTTCAACAAATTGATAATCCAGTAGTAGCTCTCTACCAATGGCTACTAAGTCAACACCAACATTTTCAACTGCATCTAAAGCTTCGTCAGCTGTGAAAATTGAACCAATACCGATAAGTGGCATACGACCATTTATCCATTTGTGAATTAAAGGCAGTCTTTCTTGTCCAGCGTATTTACCTTCACGTGTCGTTGCATGCGTATCCATCATTGAAACATGAATATAGTCGATTGGCATATGGCTAATTTTATTAACGAGTTCCTCTGTAATTTCCATTGTGATTCCTGGAGACTCCGCTTCCTCTGGAGATAATCTGTATCCAACTATAAAGTCTTTATTGCCATACGCTTCTTTCGCTTTAAGTACTTCTTCAATCACAGCGACCGGGAATTTATATTGATTTGCCCATACATCATTTCTTCTATTATAGTATGGTGATACAAATTGATGAATTAAGTAATGATTCGCGCCATGTATTTCAACACCATCAAACCCTGCTTCAATTGCACGTCGCGTTGCTTCACCAAAATCCTTGATTGCTTGTTCAATCTCTTCATTCGTCATTTCTCTAGCACTATGTTCTTGTTTCTGACCAAAACTTTTTAAAGAAATTGGACTTGGTGCTACGACGTCTCCATCAGGTGTTAATTCAGGCAATGCTTGTGCACCGCCATGATGTATTTGTACGAGTGCTTTGGCACCGTTTTTCTTCATTGCTGTAGCTAATCGTTTTAGTCCTTCAATATTACTGTCATGCGCGATTGATGGCTGTCCTGGAAATGCTTTTCCGACATCACTCACATTACTCGCAGCATTAATTGTAATACCAACATCTTGTGAACGCTTTTCAATATAAGGAAGTTCTACATCTGAAATAGTACCATCATCATTTGAAGAAATATGTGTTAAAGGGGCTAACACAAATCGATTTCTCAACTCTACTCCATTTGGTAATTCTACTTTATCAAACAATGGTTCGTATTTACTTTTCATTACTTAATTCCTCCTTAAAATTATTGAGTTGACTATAACATGTAATTTTTTCATTCTCCAATTATCTGTTTATATAGTTGCAATTCGTTTAATACTTTAAGTTGTAGTTCTCATTTCTAAAATAAATAAAAAAAACAAATCCACATACAATATTGCAAATCAACGATTCTATCTAACAAAGATAATGGATATGTCACCTTAAACCATTTGTACGTGTAAATAGAATCAATCATATTACGTTATCGTAGACAAAAAGAGATTAGTATCTAATAAAATTTAATAGATACTAATCTCTTTTATAGTCTAAGAAACTTTCATTTCAGACCCTTTGTATGATTTTCGGTACGATTTATCTGTTCCTTTAGTCGTTTCGAATTGCTCGCTTTGACTGTTTTATCCAGATTGGTAAGCGTTCTTTAAGTGTTTGAAACCCATATTTTTCTGTTTCTCTGATTTCATCTAATACTGATTGTTTTTCCTTCTTACGCTCATAATTTTTGAAGTAATCATTATCCTTTAATGATAGATTAAGCTTTCCTTCATCATCTATAGACAAAATTTTAGCTTTAACAATTTGGCCTTCTGATAGAAATTTCTTCAAATTATGAACGTAGTCATCCATAATTTCTGATATATGAATCAGTCCTTCAGTATGATTAGGGGTCTCAACAAACGCACCGTATGGTTGAATACCAGTTACACGCACCTTGATATGTTGGCCAATTTTGTAGTTATTCAACTTAATAACCCCTTATTTCGTTTACTTAACACTATTATCATAGCACAAATCGAAATGGTGGACTAATTAAAACATCAAATCATACGAATATTATTTTATAAATGAATAAGAATTCTACAAACTTGGATTTACAAATAAAATTAGCAACAAATTCCTATCTAAATCAATATGATATCCAGCTACTTTGTTTTCAATTTATTTACTATTTGAATAGCAATTCTCTGTAAAAACATAAAAAGCAACCTCAACTATTATCTTTAAAATACACATCTATTTAAAAACTGTGCTTTCTTGATAAATATATTGAGATTGCTCATCATATTAGTTTATTTATTTTCGTTGGAATATATACTAATCCATTCATAAATTAGCTTTATCCGAGTTTAAAATGTTGGTAGTTAATTATGTTTAGATATTATTCTTCAACATCAATAGATTCAATTACAACATCATGAAGTGGTTTATCTTGTGGTCCCACTTTTGTATTTGCAATATCTTCTAATGTAGTTTCACCATCAATGATTTGACCGAATACTGTATGTTTTTGATCTAACCATGGTGTACCACCCTTTTCGCCATATGCATCAACGATTGGTTGAGGCCAGCCACCATCTGCAAGTTGACTTAACATATTTTGAGGTACTTCTTTCATTTGAACAATGAAAAATTGTGAACCATTAGTATTAGGTCCTGAGTTAGCCATTGATAATGCGCCATATAAGTTAAATGCATTTAATGAAAATTCATCTTCAAAAGCACCGCCATAAATACTTTCGCCACCCATACCAGTAGCTGTTGGATCGCCACCTTGAATCATGAAGTCATTAATGACACGGTGGAATGTGATTCCATCATAATAACCATTTTTTGCATGTGTCACAAAATTTTCAACTGTTTTTGGTGCAATATTTGGAAATAATTTGAATGTCATGTCACCTTTATTTGTGTGCATAACCACTTTGATTTCACCTTGTTGTACTTCTTTGTTTAACTGTGGATAGTTAGCCATTTATATTCTCCATTCATGTTATGATACATATATATTAACATACTTTTAAGGGAGGAAAATAGCATGAAGCTATATCGATTTTCACACAAAACAGGTAGCTATGGTGTCACGATTGTTGAAGAAAATGGAGACGATGTCCTTGTTAAAGTTGAACAAGTTATCAAACACCCGAAACAAGGTGATTTACATAACCCTACTGAAACTGAAGGTGTATTTTTCCATGACCGCAAAGCATTAAGCCATTTTGAAAAACGCTATACGAAACGTTCACAATTACGCGACTTCAATGTTGATGTATTGCGCTATGAAGATTCACTTCAACAAGCAATTACAGATTTAGAAACTAAACTTAAAGCTCAGCAAACAAAACATGCTGAAATGTCTTTAGCTAGTTTAGCACGCTTAAAAGAAGATTATTCACTTCAATACAAAGAAAATTTTAAATAAAAAATGACGTGTTTCTTCTTATTTAAATACTTCTGAAAATAAAGCACAACAAGGAGTGTGTACGTTTTTCAGAACTATATCATTCATGTATAATGAATAACATAAATATTTTTTAAAGGAGGACAACATAGTGAGTTTGTTACATATTGCGGTGATATTACCGTTAATATTCGCACTCATTATTCCTATCCTGTATAGATTTTTTAAACGTATACATTTAGGATGGTTCGTATTACCTGTCCCTATCGTCATATTTATTTATATGCTTACATTAATTAAAACGACGATGTCAGGTAATACTGTAATGAAAACCTTAAATTGGATGCCTCATTTTGGTATGAACTTTGATTTATATCTTGATGGCTTAGGTTTACTCTTTAGTTTGCTTATTTCAGGAATCGGCAGTTTAGTAGTATTATATTCAATCGGCTACTTAAGTAAGTCAGAACAACTAGGGAATTTTTATTGTTATTTATTACTATTTATGGGTGCAATGTTAGGTGTCGTACTTTCAGATAATGTTATTATTCTATATTTATTCTGGGAGCTAACGTCATTTTCTAGTTTTTTACTTATTTCATTCTGGCGCGAACGACAAGCATCTATATATGGTGCTCAAAAATCGCTCATAATCACAGTATTTGGTGGTCTATCATTATTAGGTGGTATCATCTTACTCGCTATACCAACACAATCATTTAGCATTCAGTACATGATTCAACATGCTTCTGAAATTCAAAATAGCCCATTCTTCATTTTTGCGATGATTTTAATCATGATTGGTGCTTTTACAAAATCTGCTCAGTTTCCATTTTATATTTGGCTACCAGATGCAATGGAAGCACCTACACCAGTCAGTGCTTATCTTCATTCAGCAACAATGGTTAAAGCAGGGTTATATTTAATCGCTCGAATGACACCAATCTTCGCAGCATCGCAAGGTTGGGTATGGACTGTCACACTCGTTGGTTTAATTACATTATTCTGGGCTTCGCTAAACGCAACAAAACAACAAGACTTGAAAGGTATACTGGCATTTTCAACAGTATCCCAATTAGGTATGATTATGGCGATGCTTGGAATCGGTGCCATTAGTTATCACTATCAAGGCGATGATAGCAAAATATATGCTGCTGCATTTACGGCTGCAATATTCCATTTAATCAACCATGCAACATTTAAAGGTGCCCTATTTATGATTACAGGTGCAGTGGATCATTCTACTGGTACACGTGATGTTAAGAAATTAGGTGGCTTACTAACAATTATGCCTATTTCATTTACAATCACTGTTATTACAGCATTAAGTATGGCTGGTGTACCACCGTTCAATGGTTTCTTATCAAAAGAATCATTTTTAGAAACAACATTTACAGCAAGCCAAGCAAATTTATTCAGTGTTGATACATTAGGCTACCTATTCCCAATCATTGGTATAGTGGGCAGTGTCTTCACATTTGTATATTCAATTAAATTTATAATGCATATATTTTTCGGACAATATAAACCTGAACAATTACCTAAAAAAGCACACGAAGTATCAATATTAATGCTTTTATCACCAGCTATTTTAGCTACATTAGTAATTGTATTTGGTTTATTCCCTGGCATTTTAACTAATTCGATTATTGAACCAGCTACATCTTCGATTAATCATACGGTAATTGATGATGTTGAATTCCATATGTTCCATGGATTAACGCCTGCCTTTTTATCAACATTAGTGATTTATATTTTAGGTATCTTACTAATTGTGACATTTAGTTATTGGGTGAAATTGTTGCAACGACAACCTGGTAAACTAACATTCAATTATTGGTACAACAGAAGTGCAAATGTTATTCCAAACTACTCTGAAAAGATGACGAATAGCTATGTTACCGATTATTCACGTAATAATTTAGTTATCATTTTTGGTGCATTAATTTTATTAACATTTGTCACTATATTCTCAGTACCTTTCAACATTAATTTTAAAGACGTTAGTCCGATTAGAATTTTCGAAGTTTGTATCGTAATTTTATTATTAAGTGCTGCCTTTTTAATTCTTTTCGCTAAATCAAGATTATTTAGCATCATTATGTTAAGTGCAGTTGGATATGCTGTGTCTGTATTGTTTATATTCTTTAAAGCACCCGACTTAGCATTGACACAGTTTGTCGTTGAATCTATTTCAACAGCATTGTTCTTATTATGCTTCTACCACTTACCAAATTTAAATCGTTATAATGAAAAGCGCTCATTCCAGCTTACTAATGCTTTAATTGCTGGTGGTGTTGGTTTGTCCGTCATTATTATCGGTTTAATTGCATACGGAAATAGACATTTTGAATCGATATCTAAGTTTTATCAAGAGCACGTTTATGATTTAGCTCACGGTAAAAACATGGTAAACGTCATACTTGTTGATTTCCGTGGTATGGATACTTTATTCGAGTCATCTGTGCTTGGTATCGCAGGATTAGCTGTATATACAATGATTAAATTACGTAAAAAGCGTCAAACGCAAGGTAACGAGGTGAAAAATCATGAATAGACAACAAAATGATCTAATTTTGCAATTTGCTGCAGTTATTATCTTTTTCATGGTAATGGTCTTTGGTTTTTCACTTTTCTTAGCAGGACATTATACACCTGGTGGCGGTTTCGTCGGCGGATTATTATTCGCAAGTTCACTTGTTATCATTACGATTGCATTTGATATAGAAACAATGCGTAAAATTTTCCCATTAGATTTTAAAATCTTGATAGGTATCGGATTAGTTTTTTGTATTGCGACGCCTATCGCAAGTTGGTTTTTAGGCAAAAATTTCTTTACGCATGTCACATTTGATATACCGTTATTTATATTAGAACCTGTTCATATGACAACAGCAGTATTCTTTGATTTCGGTGTTTTATGTGCAGTAGTTGGTACTGTCATGACAATTATTATTTCGATTGGAGAGAACGAATAGTGGAAATTATTATGATTTTTGTTAGTGGTATTCTCACAGCAATTAGTGTCTATCTCGTTTTGTCTAAAAGTCTGATACGAATTGTTATGGGAACTACACTATTAACACATGCAGCAAATTTATTTTTAATAACTATGGGCGGACTTAAACATGGTACTGTTCCAATTTATGAAGCGAACGTAAAAAGCTATGTTGATCCTATCCCGCAAGCACTTATTTTAACAGCAATCGTTATCGCCTTTGCGACAACAGCCTTTTTCTTAGTATTAGCATTTAGAACATATAAAGAATTAGGCACAGATAACGTTGAGAGTATGAAAGGAGTTCCAGAAGATGATTGAAAGTAATATGCTTGTGTTAACGCTAGTTATTCCAGTAATTACAGCCATATTACTTGTCTTTATTGGAAAGCGTCCTATTATAAAGCGTTATGTCGCACTAGGCGGTACATTATTAACCTTGGTCGCGGCAATTATCAATTTAGCAAATGTTGTTAAACATGGACCAATACGCGTAGAGCTAGGTTCATGGAAAGCACCATACAGTATTGTCTTTGTATTAGACATATTCAGTGCCCTACTAATAATTACTAGTATTATTATTACAGCTATTGTGATTTTATATTCATACCAAACAATTGGTATTGAACGTGAAAGATATTATTATTATTTTTCAGTACTATTTATGTTAATAGGTATCATTGGTGCATTCACAACTGGTGACATTTTCAACCTATTCGTATTTTTCGAAGTATTTTTAATGTCATCTTATTTCTTATTAGTAATTGGTTCTACAAAAATTCAACTACAAGAAACAATAAAATATGTTCTTGTTAACGTTGTATCGTCATCCTTCTTCGTAATGGGTGTAGCGATTTTATATTCAGTAGTAGGAACATTGAATCTAGCAGATATAAGCAATAAATTAGCTAACCTTTCAGCGCATGACAGTGGCTTAGTCAATATCGTTTTCATACTATTTATCTTTGTTTTTGCTACAAAAGCTGGCGTATTCCCAATGTTTGTTTGGTTACCTAGTGCATACTATGCACCACCAATTCCAATCATTGCATTCTTTGGTGCTTTGTTAACAAAAGTTGGTGTTTATGCAATCGCTAGAACATTGAGCCTATTCTTTAGTGATAATGTAAGCTTTTCACATTATGTCATTTTATTCTTAGCACTATTAACGATCATCTTTGGTTGTGTCGGTGCTGTTGCATATGCCAACATTAAAAAAATCATCCTATACAATGTCATGATTGCTGTAGGTGTGATCTTAGTCGGCGTTGCAATGATGACAGAGTCAGGTATGATTGGGGCTATTTACTATACATTGCACGACATGTTAGTAAAACTTGCATTATTCTTGCTTATCGGAATTATGATTAAAATTACAGGCACTGCTGATTTAAGACAATTTGGTGGCTTAATTAAACGATATCCTGTACTTGGTTGGTCATTCTTTATCGCAGCATTAAGTTTAGCTGGCATTCCCCCACTCAGTGGCTTTTATGGAAAATTTTTTATTGTCCAATCAACATTTGAAAGAGGATTTTATTTAAGTGGTGTCATCGTCTTATTATCAAGTTTAGTCGTATTATATTCTGTCATTCGCATATTCCTACAAGGCTTTTTCGGTCAACCAAAAGGATATGATCTTAATAACAAAGTCGACGTCAAATATTTAACTACGATTGCAATCGTTGCAGTTGTGATAACTGTTTTATATGGATTGTCAGCAGATTACTTATATCCAATGGTAAAAGCTGGTGCAGAAACATTCTACAATCCATCAACCTACGTTAAAGCTGTATTAGGAGGTAAATAACATGGCTGTACAATTAGTATTAAACTTTATTATCGCAGTGTTTTGGTTGTTTGTGACAAATAGTTACACAACAAATAACTTTGTGTTAGGTTTCATCTTTGGCCTAGTTCTTGTTTACCTCTTACACAGAGTGTTACCAGGTAGATTTTATGTCATCACGCTATATCGTATTATTAAATTAGTTATTATTTTCTTAATCGAACTGATTAAAGCTAATTTTGATGTTTTGAAAATTATTATTAAACCTTCGATTAAAAATGAACCAGGATTCTTTGTTTATCACACAGATTTAAAAAAAGATTGGCAAATTGTCTTGCTGTCTAATTTAATTACATTAACACCTGGTACTGTAGTGCTTGGTGTAAGTGACGATCGTACAAAAATTTATATTCATGCCATAGATTTTTCAACTAAAGAGCAAGAAGTAGAAAGTATTAAAACATCATTAGAGAAAATTGTAAGAGAGGTGGGCGAAATATAATGAATCATAATGTTATTATCGTTATTGCATTAATCATAGTTGTCATTTCTATGTTAGCTATGCTCATTCGCGTTGTGCTAGGCCCATCACTTGCCGATCGTGTTGTCGCATTAGATGCGATTGGTCTTCAATTAATGGCAGTTATAGCATTATTCAGTATTTTATTAAATATTAAATACATGATTGTCGTTATTATGATGATTGGTATATTAGCTTTTTTAGGTACTGCAGTATTCTCTAAATTTATGGACAAAGGTAAGGTGATTGAACATGATCAAAATCATACTGATTAGTCTTGCACTTATCTTTGTTATCATCGGTGCTTTAATTAGCGCCCTAGCAGCTATAGGATTATTGAGACTTGAAGATGTATATTCACGTGCACATGCTGCCGGAAAAGCATCAACATTAGGTGCAATGTCATTACTATTTGGTACGTTTTTATATTTTATTGCTACTCAAGGTTTTGTAAATATGCAATTAATCGTTGCGATTATCTTTGTATTAATTACAGGTCCTCTTTCAAGTCATATGATTATGAAAGCAGCATATAATATTAAAACGCCTTATACTAAAAAGACTAAAGTCGATGAAATTTCGGAAGACTTAAAAGACACAAAATTGTAGATTATATAACAAAATCATGAATATAAATCAACAACAAACAGCAGTAAGATGATTCCAAATTAGGAATGATTTTACTGCTGTTTTCTTTTGACATTGTTACCTCTTTTTCAATGATTTTTTCTTTGACTACAGATTCGCCCTATCTACATATATCTCTTTAATTTAATTGCCTTTCATGTCGTTATGTATTATGATAATAATAATTATAAATCGTAACTATTACGTTTTAAAAAGAGAGAGGTTTTATTATGCATTGGACAATTATCGGCGGTGGCATACAGGGAACTGCAATCGCACAAAAACTATTATCAAGCGGATTAACAACAGACCGATTAACAATCATTGACCCACACGAAACTTTTTGCCAAAGGTTTAACTCATATACAAATCGAATAGAAATGCCTTATTTAAGATCACCGATTGTACATCACGTACATCCACAACCGTTCCATCTAAAACAATTCGCTAAACAGCACCAATATACAAATGCTTTTTATGGTCCTTATCAACGACCTGAATTGACAATGTTTATGGATCATATTGCACATGCTTCTAAACAATATCAATTAGAGGATTGCTTGGTTCAAGGTTTAGTTCAAACTTTAGATAAACAAGAAGACAAATGGCATATCAAGTTAGAAGATGGACAAATTATCACTACAGATTGCGTCGTTATTGCAATAGGCAGTACAAATATTCCGTTTATGCCTGACATTTTAAAAGACAAACAGAATGTAAATCATATCTTCGAGAAAGAACTTGATCAAGTAGTATATGATAAGACCGATCATATCGTTGGTAGCGGCATTACTGCTGCACATCTTGCACTTAAATTGTTAAATCATGATAACGATAAAAAGATTCATTTATGGCTAAATAAAGATATTGAAATACATGACTTTGATGCTGATCCTGGTTGGTTAGGTCCGAAAAATATGTCTTCATTTTTAAGTACTAAAAGCATGCCTGAAAGAAATGCCATTGTACAACGCGAACGTCATAAAGGATCAATGCCTCACGAACTGTACTTACGCCTTAAAAAACATATTAAAAATGGTCGTATAAATGTGCATAAAACACCTATCACTCAAATTAGTGGTGGTGTAATTAACACTGAAAATGATTCTGTTCCATATCAACAGATTATGGTTGCAACTGGTTTTGAACAAGATTTTATGTCACAACCACTTATTAAGCAATTAATACAAAATTATGATGCACCTATCAACGAATGTAATTACCCTGTTATTTCCGAAAAATTAGAATGGATACCAAATCTATTTGTCGCAGGATGCTTTGCAGACTTAGAATTAGGACCATTTGGTAGAAATGTTATGGGTGGCCGTAAAGCTGCCGAACGCATTGAACAAGCATTTCTAAAACTACAACAATATAGCGCATAAAAAAACTGCTAGCCGTAGTTATGAATATCTCATAACATTTCAGCTAGCAGTTCTTTTATTTTAAAGGTTTAATAGCAACTGTACCACGCATAACTGTAATTAATTGTTCTTTGTCATTCTTAATTTTTATATCCCATACATGTGTCGACTTACCTCGATGAATAATTTCAGCTGTCGCAGTAACACGACCATCTTTAGCAGAATGAATATGGTTAGCATTCATCTCTAAACCTAATGGAATAAATTTGGTTGTATCAATTAAATTAGCAGATCCTAATGAACATGCTGTTTCACCTAAAGCAATCGAAGCCCCACCATGTAAATATCCAAATGGTTGTTTTACTTTATCAGTAACAGGCATAGAAATAACAACTAAACCATCTTCCTGGTGATCTATTGACATCTCAAATGTCTCTAATAAATGAGTCATATTTTCACCTCTTTATGCTTATAGTACCATAGCAGCAATAGTACCGAAAATCATTAAAGGAATATTATAAAACAAGAAGTTTGGTACACATGTATCACGTATATGATCATGTTGGCCATCAACATTTAATCCCGCAGTTGGTCCTAATGTTGAATCACTTGCAGGCGAACCTGAGTCACCTAATGCACTCGCTGTTCCAATCAATGCGATTAATGCCATTGTATCTAGTCCAATTGACGCTCCAAAAGGAATGAATAATGATGCGATAATAGGAATTGTTGCAAATGATGATCCAATACCTAAAGTGACAATTAAACCTATCACATACATCATGATAATGCTAAATAATTTATTATCACCAGTAATACTTGTTAAAGTTTTAACTAATTCATCTATATCACCAGTAGCATTCATTACACCAGCAAATCCATTTGCTGTTAAAATAACTACACCAATATAAGCCATAATTTTAATACCTTCAACAAACTTAGCATCTAATTCATACCAATTATATGCACGTGAAATAAAGAATACGAGTACCCCTGCCAGTGCACCAAAAATCATTGAATCTGTAAATGTTTGTACTAAAAATGTAGCTAGTATTGCTACAATTGTTACTATTAAGATATATGGTTTTAACTCTGTAACATTGTCACTATCTGAAATTTTACGTGTTTCATATTCACGTGGTTTACGATATACATATAAACCGATAAGTAAGCCAACAATATACCCCATTGAAGGAATAAGCATTGCTTTCCAAATCATATTAAACTCAATTGGGTGATTTGCCTTTGCAAAGCCACTTTGAATAATTTGCTGGAAAATTTGACCGAATCCATATGGTAATAACACATACGGGAAACATAAACCAAAACCGATAATCAAACCGATTAAACGTCTATCTATTTTTAAGTCATTAAACAGACTTAACAATGGTGGGATGACAATTGGAATGAATGCAATATGTACAGGAATTAAGTTTTGACTCATGATACTCATAGCTAATAATGCAATGATTATTGTCACTTTGACTTTAACTCTTGACCATCGACTATTTTCAGCGTGAATTGCATTTATAATTTTTCCTACTAAATAGTCTGTGATACCACTGTATGAAATTAATGCTGCAAATCCACCTAATAAAGCATAGCTTAATGCTACCTCAGCACCATCGACTATATTTTTCCCAAATACATTTATAACTTTTTCAATGCTCATGCCTGAAATTAAGCCACCAACTAGCGCACTGATAAATAAGCTTATAACTACGTTTAATCGACATAAACATAGCACAATCATTAAAATTACTGCTATTACTACTGCATTTATCATATGACAACCATCCTTTATCACTCTATCGAACTAAAGCGTTTATAGACTACATAGTATCAGTAGCTTTAACACCTGTCAATAGCAAACTATACCAATAATCTTTATTTTTTAGTTAATTGTCTTTCTTAAAATAATTTTAGCTTTCATTAAATTAAACAATTTTACAAGCTTGGAACACCAATCAAAATCCTAAGTTCTAAAATGCAATATTAGTAGTCGTTGACTGAATGAACATATGCTTATAATATTTTTTTGCAATGCTAGTCAAGTTGATTTATGCTCACAAGGATATGCGATTTATATTTTCTTACAACAATGAAAATGCCTGATACAATGCGATCCTTTATACTTTCAAGAGTTAAATTAGAAATGTATATCAAGACACAAGTTGTATCAGGCAAATAATTAAATTATTGTTGTTTTAACCATTGTACTATCGTCGGAATCATAAATCCTGTTGGCCCTTTTGGACCATTATATGAAGCTTTATTAGTCGTTGCTGGACCTGCAATATCGAAATGAATGTGAGGTGTTTGACCACTAAAATGTGTTACAAAACTTGCCGCAAATAGCGCTTTACCTTGTCCATTCGTATGGTTAACTAAATCAGCGATATCACTGTGTTTAATACTTGCACGTTCGGTTGCAGTAATCGGTAATTCAAATACCATTTCATCGACTTCAGAACTTATTTGTAATATATCGTTTAATATCACTTTACTATTCGATTCAAATGCAGCAGCTTTATCATCGCCTAGTGCAACAATTGCTGCACCCGTTAATGTAGCAAAGTCCATAATCACACTAGGCTGATATTGATTTGCATAAAACACAGCATCTGCAAGGACTAATCTACCTTCAGCGTCTGTATTCATTACTTCTACAGTTTCACCACTTAATGCTGTAAATACATCATCTGGCTTCATTGATGCTTCATTTATCATATTTTCAGCACACGCAAGCACTCCGACAATATTTACAGGCAGTTGTAAACGACTAGCCGCTTCAATGATACCAACGACATTCGCAGCGCCACACATGTCAAACTTCATTGTAGCCATGCCATTCTTCGTTTTAATACTATAACCACCAGAATCATACGTTATACCTTTACCAACTAAGGCAATTGGTGCTTCATCTTTGTCTTTGCCATTATATGTGATGGTTACTAATCTCGGTTTATGCTTACTACCTTTACCTACTGCTTGTAAAAGTCCGAATCCTTCAGAAACTAAAGTGTCATAATCTTTAACATCTACTTTGACCTTTGTATTTTTAAAATGATTAACAATATCTTCTGCAAATGTTTGTGGTGTTAATACATTCGGTGGCATATTACTAAAGTCTCTTGCCAAATTAATGGATTGGCCAATACTGATACCCTCATGAATAAAATCTAATTCAATTAATGATTCACTAATAAGGTTTAAATTCGTCTTAAACGGTGCCTTCTTACTTGATTTATAATGATCGAATTCATATGTTGCACGCTCACTTTGAATACCGCATGCCATTAATACATCTGATAACTGATCATATTTTGAAATAAATGAATCCATAAGTAAATACGTATCTTCAATGTGTTCTGACTTTATGTATTGGAAAAGATGTCCCCATATTTTCAACATATCTTGATAACTACGTGTCTTTAAGTTTCCTAAACCAACTGTAATTAAACGATATGTTTGATCTTGTACATCAAATGCAGTTGTATAAATCTTCCCAACTTTACTACCAATAATATGTTGATGTTTTAGTCTTTCAAGTGATTCTGTAATATCGATATGATTAAAACTAATGCGCTCTAACTGATTTAAATGTTCTGGTATACCAATAATCAATGTATTTATTTCGTTGCTTAGTGTGTTATTTAATTTAAAATTCATAATGTACCTCCTTAGATTTGATATGTTACTCACTTCAAATTGTACAACAATAAAGCCCTTCAGTGACACTGAAGGACTTTATAAATGAATAATTTAATTTTATGTGTTTAGCTGAAACTTTATTTAAAGCCTAGAATTTACCTTTTTTGAATGCTAAACCGATACCACCGATTTTGAATACCGCACGTGTATCAATCACTTTTTTCATGAATGCTGCTTTTTTACCAGCGATAGGTTTACCAAATACCATACCTACACCGTCATGTGAACCTAAAGAACAAACAGTTCCACGATCAACGTATTCGAATTCTTCAGTTGATTCACCGTTTAAGATGCGTTTAATGTTTTTAGCAACACTTTCACCTTGTTGCATTGCAATTTGTGCTGTAGTTGGTAATGGACGTTCTTCTCCAGCTGGGATAAACGCTGAACAGTCACCAATAACAAAAATGTTGTCGTAACCATTGATTGTTAAATCTTGCTTTGTAACGATACGTCCACGTTTAACGCCTTCAAATGATTCTTCCATTAATTTACTACCACGTACACCAGCTGCCCATACTGAAGTACCTGCATTTAATTGTTGTTTTTCACCATCTACTTCAACTACAAAACCTTTTTCGTTACAAGCAACGATTGGTGTAGCAATTTTAAATTCAACACCGCGGTCTTCTAAGTAGCTAACTGCGTGGTTAACTAATTCTTCTGAGAACATTGGTAACATTTTAGGTGCTGCTTCAACACAAGTGATTTTAACTTTATTTTGATCCACACCATATTTGCTACATAATTCAGGAATTCTGTCTGTTAATTCACCTAAGAATTCAACACCAGTGAATCCAGCACCACCAACTAAGATAGATAAATCGTTATCATCTTTTTCTTTTGATGCTGCATAGTTAGCAAATTTGTCTTCGATATGACGTGATAATTCACGTGCTGTGATAACATTTTCAATTTGGAAAGCATGATCTTTCATACCTTCGATGCCGAATGTTTCACTAACGAAACCTAATGCTACTACTAAAATATCAAAGTCATAAATACCTTGATTTGTTTCTACCTTTTTAGCATCACGGTCAATTTTTGTTACTTCTGCTTGAACAAAGTTCACTTTGTCTTTCTTCAAGACACTTTCCACAGGATATAATACATCTTCATAGTTTAGTGTACCTGCTGATGCTTCATGTAACCATGTTGCTTCATAGTGATATTCATTTTTATTAATAAGCGTAATTTCTGCTTCTTCTGTTGATATCGCTTTTTGCAATTTAGTTACAGTTTGTAAACCTGCATAACCAGCACCAAGTACAAGTACTTTTTTACGATCTTGAGCCATTTAATTTCACCTAAGCTTTCATATTTTTTTAACCAAATGCTGATAATTACTAGTAACAACTGGTCATTACTACTTTTACCACAATGTATACTAGTTTATCATCATTTTGTTATTTAAGTCTTTTAAATTATGTAAAAACCTGTGATGTTCACAAAAAAGACATTTTTAATCCAATACTAATTCTATAGCTTTTATGTTATATTTTCAAGCAAGATTCAGTCAGATTGTGAAAAAATTAATTAATTTTTTCGTAGCCTGATTTCGATTAAAAATGTATCCGCTATCACGATCATTTAAAATACTATTTATAGTCAGATTCTTAATTTTCAATAAGCTTTTTAATAAAACAAAATATCTTTACGCAAAAATAGGACATAATCAAATATGTCCTTAATCGTTATTGATATCAATTTGTATCCCAAAAATTGGGTTAACCATTAAAAAGTTATTTTATTAGCAATTTTCAGGATTACCTGCAACTTTTGCAGTTCTAAATGAACTACCACAGCCACATGAAGCAATTGCATTAGGATTGTCGATTTGGAAACCGCCACCCATTAATGATTGCTTAAAATCAATAGTCGTACCATTTAATACGGGTGCATCTTTTTTGTCTACTAATACTTTTAATCCAAAGTATTCTAAGACTTCATCATTTTCACCAGGCGCTTCTTCTGCACCCATACCGTATGTTAAACCAGTGCACCCGCCACCATTCACTTTAATTTTTAAATAGCCATCTGGCATTTCATTTGCTTTAAGCATATCTTTTACTTCGTAAGCAGCTGCTTCTGTTAATATAACTGTTGGCATGATAACTCCTCCTTAAAAAATCCAAGTTTCTTTTATATGTGCATATATATTTTGTAATAATTCTTCCGGCGAATCACCTTCAACAATATCACCATTTACTAAAGCATACAACCCGGCTGAACATATACCACAATGTGTCAGGCAACCATACTCTAACACATCGACATCTGGGTCATTTTCCAGTTGATTAAAAACATAATCTCCACCTTTTGCCATGTTAGAGAGACAAAATTCTACGATCGGATTCATACTTCACCTTCTTATTTCATTTGTTACAATATTATAGCATTTTAAAACTGGTATTTTAACATGATGTGCTCAATTAGCAACAACTGATGTTTCTTATCCCAGTTATGTAATAGTGCCTTAGTTAGTACAAATATTTATTTGTAGTCATTTTCAAAAAAATATATAATAAGCATATAAATACATATTTACTTTTTTAGGGGTTATTGATGAATCAAAGACACTTGCATTTTATAACTGTTCATTAACAAATATATCTATGCACTTTGATCTTTTCAAAATTAAAGTAAATATTAACATATAAAAGGGGTACTTCATTATGAAAAACTTAGTTTTGTTAGGCGGCGGATATGGTAATATGCGTATCATGTCACGCATTTTAACTACTTCTTTACCACAAGATTATACAGTCACATTAGTTGATCGTATGCCATTTCATGGATTGAAACCAGAATTTTATGCTTTAGCTGCGGGCACGAAATCAGATAAAGATGTTCGTATGAAATTCCCTAATCATCCACAAGTGAATACAGTTTATGGTGAAATTAACGACATAGATTTAGATGCTCAAATTGTCTCAGTCGGTAATTCTAAAATTGATTATGATGAGCTAATCATTGGTTTAGGATGTGAAGATAAATATCATAACGTTCCAGGAGCCGAAGAATATACACATAGTATTCAAACACTCTCAAAGGCTCGGGATACTTTCCATAGTATTAGTGAACTACCAGAAGGTGCTAAAGTCGGTATCGTTGGTGCTGGATTAAGCGGCATAGAACTTGCCAGCGAATTAAGAGAAAGTAGATCAGACTTGGAAATATATCTTTATGACCGTGGGCCGCGAATTTTAAGAAATTTTCCAGAAAAATTAAGTAAGTATGTTGCGAAATGGTTCGCCAAAAATAATGTTACCGTTGTTCCAAATTCAAATATTAATAAAGTTGAACCTGGTAAAATATATAACTGTGATGAACCTAAAGATATTGATTTAGTTGTATGGACAGCAGGAATTCAACCTGTTGAAGTTGTTCGTAACTTGCCGATTGATATAAATAGTAATGGACGCGTGATAGTTAACCAGTATCATCAAGTACCAACATATCGTAACGTCTATGTAGTTGGTGATTGTGCTGATTTACCACATGCGCCAAGTGCTCAGTTAGCCGAAGTTCAAGGTGATCAAATTGCCGATGTGCTTAAAAAGCAATGGCTAAATGAACCATTACCTGACAAAATGCCGGAACTAAAGGTACAAGGTATCGTTGGGTCATTAGGAGATAAGCAAGGTTTTGCATATATCATGGACCGCACTGTAACAGGACGACTCGCTTCTATTTTAAAATCCGGCGTACTTTGGTTATATAAATATCATAATGGTTAAAATTAAAAAGCAATGTCAGTTCACACTATTACTGACATTGCTTTTAGTTATGTGTATATTATTCATTCACAAGCTTTTGGTCTATAAATCGAGTGATTTGCTTTGTTTGTATATAACCATCTGCTACATATTCATCGTTCATTGTAATTAATGGATAAAATAGTTCATCTTGTTCTATTCTTTCAATAAATTGTAAATCATGATCTGTTAAGTTGTCATTATCTTTTGTAATATCTATATACGTATATTTAAATGATATATTTGGGTATTTTCTTTTTAATAGCGGCTGTAGCCAGTCATAAATATCTTTCGATGTTGGCGCATTAACGCAACTTGCACATATAACATCTGCCCCATAAACTACCACACTCACGTGCTCCATATATTTATCCCCCATTGGTTTGATAGATTTTTATTACACTATCTATTATAATATACTAATAAAGATTATCAAATTCATCTCTCGAAAGGAGACTTGCCTGATGCCTACTGAAGATACAACGATGTTTGATCAAGTAGCAGAAGTTATTGAACGTCTTCGTCCATTTTTATTACGTGATGGTGGCGACTGCTCATTGATTGACGTGGAAGACGGTATTGTTAAATTACAATTACATGGTGCATGTGGTACATGCCCAAGTTCTACAATCACTCTTAAAGCTGGTATTGAGCGTGCATTACACGAAGAAGTGCCTGGTGTAATAGAAGTAGAACAAGTATTCTAATATAAAGATATTAAGTTAACAGAACATATTATGAATAACAACAAAGACAGGAATACTGAATTATTTATAATCAGTTATTACCTGTCTTTTTTCGCTGTCAAATTGGACTGATGGGAAAGTTATTTTATACTATTTATCTGATTAATTATTTTATTATTGCCACATATCCAAGCACATATTACTATTCTATTCTATGAAATTTAAAATATAAAAATAGCACATACGCTCAATCAAAATCGTTGAGTTATGTGCTATTTGTATTTTAATTTTTAGGTTTATCTACTTCAGGTTGTGGTTCACCTTTCATATGTTTCGCAATTTGCTCATCCATATAAACCCAACCTTTCCAACCGATGTGTACGGCATCACTGATAACATATTTTTCATAATCTTTATCAGTCATATCGTAAATTTTACCACCATTATCTACAACAGTAGAATGGATTTTTTTATAAACTGCTTGACGACGTTCTTTATCGATACCAATGTGGTCATACCATACACCGTTTGATGGAATACTTACATATTGAACATCTGCACCAGCAGCACGCATTGTTTTTACAAGTAATTCTAAATCTTGGAATTCTGGAGAATTAACATTGAATTCGTAGTCACGTCTAACTTTACGCTTACTTTCTTGAATTAATTTCCAGTATTGATCTCTAATACCAAATTTATTCGATGTAGTATCAGCTTTACCAATTTCAACTGCTTTTTGTTTCATCTCATCCCAAGAAGCGTCTGGTTTTGTAGCAGGTTTAACATGTTCTAATGGAGATTTATCCATTGCAAACAATGATTTAATCGCTTCTATTTTAATCAATTGATTCTCTTTAAAACCAGAAATATAACTATCTTTAGTTTCTTTAGGGTTTTTAGCATAAGATTTCAAGTATTCTTTATTGTGTACATGTGGAAACTGTAATAAACGTTGTGCATAACGACGTTTTAATTCAGTAGACATGTTTTTCTGCTGGAACATTTGATTAATTTGAGTTTGAGACATACGAGCATCAAAGTTTTGATTCGTTAAACCATGGTTTGTAAACCATTGTGGTGAAATAATAAATGTTAATTTCTTACCTTTTAATTTATCATACTGTGATGCAAGTTCAACTGCGTTAATTAAGTCTGTAGAACCACCAGCACCTAATAAGAATGCTTTTTTGTTGGCGTTATGCTTATTTAATGCAATTGCAGGATTAAATGGGTCATCTTTACCTAATTCACTAGAGCCGTATATAGGATAATACTTGTTTGATTCGTATAACTTATCTTGAATGAGTGTGCCTTTTAGTACTTGATCTGTCAATGAAGTTCTATTATCTTCTACAGTCTTTTCATTTACTAATCCTGTAAACCAACTAGCAGGTAATAATAGAAAGACAATGAATACCGCTCCACTAATTAAAATGGGTAAAAAAGGTTTTAATTTCATCGTAACTCTTCTAATGCTTCAACGATTTTATTTGGTGTTGCCCACTCATCTCTATCAAAGTCCATAATAGATACTTCGATATCAAGTTTATTTTGAATCTCTAATAATAATCCAACTGTTTGGAAAGAATCAATAATACCTTCTTCAAAAATTTCTACGTCTGGATTTTCTTTTACAATATCATTTTCTGCTACTTCTGCTAATAAATTTAATACTTGTTCTCTAAATTCCATAATTAAATTCTCCTTTATTATATAAGTTTACCTGAGAAGATTAAAAAGCCAAATGTTACAAAGTGGAATGTAATCACAATGCTAAGTGCTGTTGTGAAACCATTTTGCCAACGTGGCGGATGTTTCTTACGCCAACGTTCATAATAGCCATAACCTATAAACAATGCTGCATGGTATAAACCATAAACAATGTAATACACTTCGATACCATGCCAAATTCCCATTATGAAGAAGTTGATTAAGAATGCCACGTTAGACATTGCAAATTGACTCTTCAATAATTTTTTACGAGACATGTAGAATAAAGATCTCATGTAAATACAATCTCTGAACCAGAATGATAATGTCATATGCCATCTATTCCAGAAATCTTTAATATTTTTCGCTTTGAAAGGTTTATCGAAGTTTGGTGGTGTTTTAATACCGAATAAATAACTAAATGCTATCGCAAATAAACTATAACCTGCAAAGTCAAAGAATAAATATAAGCTGTATGCGTACATATATAACCACAAATTGACAAAGCCATGTAAGTCTAATTGTAACGGCATGATTGCATATGTGTTAATAAAGTAAGCAACAATATATTTATACAAGAAACCAAGCATAATCATGTGAATTGCTTTTAATACTAATTCACGATATTCATTGCCTGTTGGTACTTTTTTATCGTCTTTAACGAAACGTTTGTAACGATCGATTGGTCCAGATGAAATCGTTGGGAAGAATGAAATAAATTGAATTAATTTCCATACTTTAATTTCTTTGATAGAACCATCACGAATTTCCATAATTAACTGCACACTTTTGAATGTAACATAAGAAATTCCTAAGAAACCAACAAATTCAATTAATTTACTTTCATGGAAGTGAATCTGATGTCCACCTAACCATGTACTTTGTAACACTTTCACAAGTGCTAATGGCAATATTGATAAAACCATTACAGTTACAAATTTTGAAAATGAATTATTTTTTGGTTTTGAATGATAATAAAACATTATCAATAAAACTTGCCATACGACGTAAATAATAAAACTAATTAATTGAACACTTAAATACTTTTGGTCAAACAGATTATGTTTATCAGAAGAAAAGATTAACACAATCATAAATGCTGTAACTACGCCATTATAAATGTAACTTCGCTTACCTAAAAATCCAAGTATAATGACTGGTAATAATGCAATTAAAGCAATTAAGAAGAATGTAAAATCACCATATGGAATCATCCGTTAATTACCTCTGCAATTTTCTTTCTGTCAATTTTACCATTTGAAGTCAATGGCAATTGTTCCATCCATTCAAACTTTCTAGGAATCATATACTCTGGTAAGCGTGATTTCAAGTCATTTTTAATATTTTTAGTCATTTCTGCATTGTCCGTAACTTCAGTCGTTGGCACAATTGCACCAATTAAATGAATAACTTTATCATTTTTATATACAGGTACAACAATCGCTTCTTTTACGAACTCAGACTGGCGTAATTGTGTTTCAATTTCTTCTAATTCCATTCTGTAGCCATTCAATTTGATTTGGAAATCAATACGACCTTGAATGAACCATTGACCATTTTCAAACTTCGCTTTATCACCAGTGTGATATGTACGAATACCGTCATCGAAATTAAATACTTCAGCTGTTTTTTGGTCATTTTTTAAGTATCCTAAACTTACACTTTGACCTTCGATAACAAGTTCACCTTCATCTGTAGTAGATAATCTTGCGCCTGGTCTTTCAACGCCAACAGGTAATGTCGGATATTGATCTAAGATTTCTTGTGTAATTTGAATACTTGTAACTGCTACCGTAGCTTCAGTTGGACCATATGTGTTGTAAATCGTCGCACTTGGGAAACGGTTTACTAACGCTTTTGCTGCTCTGTGAGGTAGAATTTCACCACAGAAGAAGAATTCGTTAAGACTACCATATTGTTCTTCATTAAGCGTTGGTAATAATAAACACATTTCCATAAATGATGGTGTTGATACCCAAATGTTAATCGGTGTTGCTGTTAGCATTTCATTTAATAATTTAGGTTTATTAATCATGTTTTTATCTACAAGATTTAATGTACCGCCTGATGCTAAACATGGATAAATAGCCATTACAGATAAATCAAATGAAAATGGCGCTTGGTTAAGCCATTGTTGTTCATTTCCTGATTTATTAAGTTCTAACATCCACTCAGTAAATTGAACTAAACTTGCATATTCAATTTGAACACCTTTAGGTTCCCCAGTAGAACCAGATGTAAAGATTGTGTATACTGTGTCGTTATCTTTAATCTGACTATCAAAAATTACTGGGTCTTGAGATGTTTTAATATCTTCTATTGTAAATACTTCGCCTTCTAAACTTTCAAATGATTCATCAGTCGTATTAAATACAAACTCTGGTTGAACCTTGTTAATAATCATTTTAATACGGTCTTCAGGAATTGAAGTGTCTACAGGTACATATCCACATCCTGCTTTAATGGCACCAATCATCCCAACAATCATATATGGTGACATGTGACCGAATAAAATCATCGGTTTCTTACTACCTTGTAATCGATGTGCTAATTTACTAGACTCATCCATTAACTGTTGATAAGTTAATTCATCAGTTGTGTGTCTAACAGCAATGCTTTGTGGATTTGCATCCGCAAACGCTTGCAGCTTGTTAATAATATCTGTCATATTAAGTCTCCCTCATTAGAACTCATTATAAATGAAGTTATTGTGTGTGTCGCCACTGCCATAAATTAAATATAAAGTAATAAATATTGCCAAATACAATAGTGTTAATAAATATGGTTTGAATGCTTCAACATATTTATTAGGTGGCTGTTTACTTTTAGATTTCATATTGCACCTCTTAAAGTTCTTAGTAAAAACGCCTTTATAAAGACCGTTCAATATAAAATACGTTTTAAAATTTGTTTTTTACAATTCATTATATCGATATTCATAATGAAATTCAATTTTAATTTTATAGATTCAACATAGTAATTGGTTGTCATCACTCAATTATTGTAAATGATACACTTTGTTGAGAACATCATTCATTTTAAAGGTTATTTAAACAATAAACAATTACAGTCTATATAACAATTTTGTTATATACGTCAAAATCAAATAAACTCATCACATTAATATGACGAGTTTATAATGTTATTGAATTATCATCAGCGCAAATATATACATTCGCAAGTCAAGCATAACATATTTAACAATTGCTTTGCTTGTTTTACCAATGATTAAAAACCATACTTATTTTCAATTTACTGGAGTATGTGGTACCTGATTTGTCATAACCGCTTCTATATTATTAATACATAATTGAATCATATTGTCCCGTGTTGTTACTGATGCGCTACCAATGTGTGGTGTAATCAGAACATTATCACGTCCCATTAATGGATGTGTATGATCAATCGGTTCATTTGCTAATACATCTAAACCACATGCTAAAATTTCTTTATTGTCTAGTGCATCGATTAATGCTGTTTCATCTACAATTTGTCCTCTACCGATATTAATAAAAATTGCATCATTTTTCATTTGTTCAAATGCTTCAGCATTAAATTTATGATGTGTTTCTTTTGTAAGTGGCGCTGTACAGATGATAAAATCACTTTCTGCTAACAACGTTTCAAAAGAAACATATGTTGCATTAAAGTCCGCCTCTGCATCTTTATGTCTTGATCGATTATGATAAAGAATATTAGTATTAAACCCTTGCAACCTTCTTGCAAAAGCTTTACCAATATCTCCCATACCATATATTCCAATAGTTGAATTGAAGACATCTTTACCTGACAATAAATAAGGACCCCAGCTTTGCCATGCATCTGCTTCTACATATTTTTCAGCTTCTACAATACGGCGTGCTATAGCAAGCATTAATGTAAATCCTAATTCTGCAGTTGTTTCAGTAAGTACATTTGGTGTATTCGTGACAACCACGTTATTCGCTGTTGCACTTTCAACATCGATGTTGTCATATCCTACAGCCATATTCGCAATTACTTTTAAATTTGGTGATTGCGCTAAAATTTCTGCATCGATCTGTTCACTTAATGTAATAAAACAAGCATCTGCGTCACGAAGTGCTGTCACAAATTGATCTTTAGGCATAGGCACTAATGATTTTTGCCACATAACAACGTCACCAAGTTTACTTAATTGTTGATAAAATTTATCTGGAATTTTCCTCGAAACAACTATTTTTACCAAATCAATTCACCTACTTTATAAAATGACTATATCTATTTTTCTAATTCAGCTATTGCTTCATTTAAATCTTTAAAAGAATACGTTGGTGGCACATTTTTATTTTGCACATCTTCTAACGTAGATACACCTGTTTGTACATGAATCGTATCCATACCTACGTTAATACCAGACATAATATCGGTATCGTACAAATCGCCTACCATAGCAACTTCGGATTTATCTAATCCTAAAATTTCTAATGCTTTAACCATAATAATCGGTTCTGGTTTACCAATAAATTGTGGCGATACACCTGTCGATACACTTACAACACTTGTAATAGCACCATTACCAGGTAATAAACCACGCTCTTTAGGAATTGATACATCAGGATTTGTAGAAATAAATGTTGCACCATTTCTTACACCTAACGTTGCAATCGCAAGCTTTTCATATGTAACTTGTTCGTCAAGTCCAATAACTACATAATCAACATGCTCGTCATTTTTAATGACAAGTCCCGCTTCGGTTAACGCAGTATTTAAACCACTCCCACCTAACATATATACTGATGCTCCTGGTGATTGTTCTGAAATATAATCAGCAGTGACTAACGCTGACGTTACAACCTCTTCTGGTTTAGCATCAATGTGCATTTCACGTAATTTTTCAGTTACTTGCTCAGGTGTTTTTGTTGAATTATTAGTTACGTATAAATGAGGAATGCCTTTTACATTTAAATAATCGATGAATTGTTTTGCTCCATCAATCTCATCTGTTCCCATATACATTGTGCCATCTAAATCGATTAAATACGCTTTATACTGTTTCATTATTGATTTTCTCCTTTACCAAAAGCTGTTACTGGTACATTTTCTTGATGTAAAAATATCGTTACTTCTGTAATAAATTGTTTGTAATAAGGTAATGCGTCATCAAACATTGGCATGATAATCTTAATATCTAAGGCTGTGTAATCATATGTAAATTGTTTACGAATACCGACAGTTTTATTAATCGCCTGCTGTGTTTCTTTAGTAATAACATTTTCTAGTTCTAATATATCAATCACATCTTTATAATTACCAGGATCCCTTAAAATAAATGCATCGATAATCATATTCCCTATATCTACCGATGATTCTATCAACATTTGAGCAATGCGTTCAAATGCATAATGATTGTGCTTGCTCTCATGATAATCATCAGTTAATGCTTGTAAATAGGCTAATTTCTGAGTTAGTTTATCTTTGTCTACAAAATACATTCCTTGTCACCTCTCACTTATATATTATCATAATTTTGCAGTATACTTCATTTGTCGTTATACTAACTTTACTACTTTTAAAAGGAGTCGCTACAAAATGATTGATATGTATTTATATGATGACAACGAAGAGAGTCAAGTTCAGTTTGTTGGTTTTGTTGGCGAGCATAGTCGATATGATTTGATGTTAGTCCATACAAATAGACATTATGGTAAGACACTCGTACTTAATATGCAAACAAATAAATTCGGTATTATCGGTACTGATGATTTAAAAGAAGAAGGCTATATCGCTCATATTTTAGGTGTAAATGCTGAAGAAGGCGATGAAATTACTGAGTATTTAAATGAAGTCATTCATTAAAGATAAAAACCCCTAACTAGATTACAGGTCCATGCTTGAATTGCATGATTCCCATTTTCAATCTAGCTAAGGGTTTTATTAATGTTCAGTATCTTGAATGGTTGGCTTAATCTTCACATCTTGAAGTTTATTGTCGTCATCTATCACATCAGACGGATGAACTTCTTCGATTAACTTTTTAACCTCTTGTTTAGACAAATGTCTTAATACAAAGTAAGGACAACCAAAGTTACAATATTCAAATATGTAATCTTGAATATTTGAAAAACGTTTACTCATCTCTGCTTTTTTATTAGAATCTTTGTAAAAACCTTTTAATCGTAATTGATCGTAACCATAGTCACCAACTATGTAATCATATTTATCTAAAATATCTGAATACCTAGCAATAAATTGTTCTTCATTAAAACATTCGCGATAATTTTCTATTAATTCAAAGTAATGTTGATCTACTTTTATCAAATTCTTCACCTATCTATGACAATGAAAGGCTCAGTTTATACTTTTAGTGTTTCATAAAAATAATGATTACTTCTATGACACGTTCGTTTTGTACAAACTAAGCCTTTATGCCTTATTAATGGTTAAATATTAACTATTTAACTGTGCCTCACCTTGGCGTTGCTTTTCTTTAGCAGCTTCATTTACTTGCTCATCCGCATGATAAGAACTACGTACTAAAGGTCCAGCTTGGCAATGTTTAAACCCTTTATCCATTGCCACTTTTCTTAATTTACCAAACTCTAAAGGCGTGTAATATTTTTGAACCTTTAAATGTTTACGTGAAGGTTGTAAATATTGACCAATCGTTAAAATATCTACATCATTCGCACGTAAATCATCCATCGTTTCATAAATTTCTTCTATAGTTTCACCTAATCCAACCATAATACTTGATTTAGTTGGGATATCCGGTTGTAATTCTTTTGAACGACGTAAAAACTCTAATGTTCTGTCGTAAGTCGCACGCGCACGAACTCTCGGTGTTAAGCGACGAACAGTTTCAATATTATGGTTTAAAATGTCAGGTCTTGACGCCATTAATGTTTCTAACGCATCATAGTCCCCGCCCATATCTGATGGTAAAATTTCAATCGTTGTAAATGGATTTCTTTCTCTAACTTTACGTACTGTCTCAGCATAAACATTTGAACCAGCATCTCTTAAATCATCACGCGCAACAGCAGTGATAACAACGTGTTTCAAATTCATTAATTCAACTGATTCAGCTACACGTTCAGGCTCATTTAAATCAAGTTCATTAGGTAAACCTGTCTTAACCGCACAAAAACGACAAGCTCTTGTACATACGGCACCTAAAATCATAAATGTCGCTGTACGACGTGCACCCCAACATTCATGTATATTAGGACATTTAGCTTCTTCACATACAGTATTAAGATTTTTTTCCCTCATCATCTTCTTAAGTCCTGTATAGTTTTCGTTGGTATTTAATTTTATTTTCAACCAATCCGGTTTACGTAATATTTCCTCGTTTTTTGTCGCCATAACAACACATACCCTCCTGTTAAGTGTATCTTTAAACATTATATCGAAATTCATGACAAATGAAAATCCAATAATCTTACTTTTTAATATTCCAATAATTTTTCTTTAAATATATCTCTTAAAAACTCTGGCATTAAATACTCTTTTGGTAATTCTTTCAATGTTGGGAAATAACGACCGAACGTATACATATCTATCGTACCTAGTACATATTCTTTGTCGTCTTCGATTTCTTCTCCATTCAGATAGTAACGCCCTGTAGAATGAATGTACCCTAAATTATAAAGAATATATCCTCCAAATATATTCCCTCTGAAACCCAAACCTTGTGCATGTTCATACATATATTCTTGTTTATTACTTTTAGCTATAATCTCTTTTAATTTCACACCAAAAAGTCTAACCCTTACCATATTAATCGGATGCGGTAACATTTGATGAATGTCATATTCTGTCACTTCATCTTTTACAATATCTTTAACGAGTAAGCCAGCATTGATGATGGCACATTGTGCATGTGTATACTCACAAACACTTTGAGCTAATAAGTATGCAGCTTCAGTTATGTGATTCATACTACGCTTAAGCACTACTGGATGTTGAATTACTGAATTGGACATTAACGTTTTTCCTTCTTCTTCAAATGAAGTTTCAACTTCAGGTAATGTTTCTAAAGGAATAATCTTTGCAGTTTTATGTACTACTTTATGTGCCTCAAAAGTTAAATTAACCTCTCCAAGATAATTACCATACTTTCCAGCTGCCGCCATCAGTACACCATTATTGATTTCACCATGTTCAAAATAATGATGCGTATGACTACCAAAAATGACATCAATTTCAGGCAATTCTTGGCATAATGTTTCATCGAAGAAAATGCCACAATGACTTAGCACGATTAATACATCAAATTTACCTCGTTGAAGTTCAATTTCTTCTTTTATAGATTCAAGTGGATCGGTAACAATCCAATTTAGTGCACGATAAAATGGGGTAAAAGGTGCTGTCGCTGCAACGAATAGTATTTTCACACCGTCTATGTCCTTAATATAAGAAGAAACGATATTATTTGGTAAATGACCTGATTCATCTATAACATTGCTACATGTCACTATAAATTTTGCTTCGTCGTAAAGGTGATTTAAAGCTTCGTATGAAATGGTCATCCCTTCATTATTACCGATTGTTGCAACATCACATTTTGCTTCATTTAGTAATGCCACATTCTTTTTACCTAAAGTTGCTTCAGTTATAGGTGCGGATAAATCTACATGATCACCTAGATCAACATATAAAGAAGGATGATTAAGTCGTGGCCGATGTTCTGCCATATATGCTTTAATGCGTTCGTATTCATGTAAATGACTATGAATATCGTTCGTATGATAAATTGTAAGCCTCAAATTGACGTCCTCCTTTTAAAGTTGTATTAAATCAACGCACGAATAATTAAATATATACCCATTAACAACATTACTGTTCTCAATAATGTTACTACCGTATCTGACTTAATTGATTGATTCACTTTGACACCGATTTTCGCACCAAAATAACTAGAAATAATTAAAATGATTGCATAACCCCAAGCTACGTGACCTTGAGCAATGTGCCCTATAGAACTCATGACACTTGAAAAGAAAATCATCATCATACTTGTTCCAACAGCTACATGAGGTGGAAATCTAAATACAATAAGCATTAGTGGCGTCATTAGTGCGCCACCTCCAATACCAAATAAACCTGTCAATATACCAATTAAAAACGTTGTAATAAAAGCAAACAATGGTGGAACACTATAATGATATGTTTTACCTTTAGCGTCTACATAAGTCTTTTCATACTTGGGTTTATCGAAAATTTTAAACGGTTTAATCTTATTTCTTACCATTAATAAAATGGCTACGAAAATTAAAAAGATACCAAAATATAAATTAAATGACTCAAATGTTAAATATCTACTAATGAAGGACCCAAGCAATGAACCTGGTAATAGTCCAAATAAAAAGATGGAACCATTTTTAATATCAACTTGTTTTGTTTTTAAATATCCAAGTGATGAAGAAAGTCCTGTCACAATTAGAATGACTGAAGACGTCCCTATCGCTACTTGTGTTGTAATATTATGTAGTAATCCATGTTCAACACCGAGGTAAACCATTGTTGGAACGATAATAATACCGCCTCCAATGCCTACGATAGACCCTATAATCGCTGACAAACCTCCGATTAAAACTAATAATGTAATTGTTAATAACATAGTCGTCGCCTCTTAAAATAATTTTAATTGTTGTGGTGCTAACCCTTCATATTCTATATTCAATAATCGCTGATATGTTTTGGCATTATTTGCTGCATGACCACCAGAATTATTGTTAAATATGACGTAAACTTTCTTAGCTTTTTGTGCTAATATTTGTGCCTTTTGTGCCAAGTCTATTAATTCTTGCTCATTATAATCATATAAATAGCGTACATCGCGCCATTCTTGATCTGACATATCTTTCTTAGTCCAACCGTAATGATTACGTCCATGATAACGTACAAACGCAATTTCATTTGTGATTCGATTGACTAAAGGTACACTGCCATCTTTCACTTGTGGTTCATCAACTACTGCATGAATGATTTGATGTTCTGTTAAAAATGCCAATGTTTGTTCTTTAAATGCATCACTAAACCATGATTGATGCCTAAATTCTACACACATTGGAAATGCTTGTAATTGCTGTCTTACATACAAAATATATTTGATATTTTGTGCATTGCAGTCAAACCATGGCGGAAATTGAACCAATACCATTGCTAATTTTTTCTGTGTATGTAAGGGCTCTAACATATTCTTAAATTGATCAAATAGTTCTTGCCTTGTATCTGCAAATGTTTTGTAGTCTGCATGCAATGTGAGTGCTTGATGAATTTTGACCACAAATTCAAATGTATCAGGCGTTTCTTTTATCCATTTCAATATATTTCTTTCCGGTTGTATCGCATAGTATGTCGCATCTAATTCGACAACCGGAAAATGTCCAGCATATGTTTTAAGTTTATCGGTTTGGCGTTCTAAATCTTCATATAATGAATAGTGATCACCCCAACCTGTTAATCCGATGTTTATCATATATATCACCAATGTCATCATACCATATAACTTTTATCATAATCATTTCAGCGAACTTTAGTTTGATGTTTTTGCTTGATTAAAATCTTTCGGCGATCTTCAGCTTGATGTTTTCGTTTGATTAAATTGGTAAAATAGAAACGCAATCCACAAAAATGGCAAGCACTAAAATAATGTTTGGGGGTGCTTGTGCTTTTGTGGATTGCGGTCGATTATTTATATTGCATGATTTGATTAATTTGATTGATTATATTGGACATGATGGTGTTGGCGGGATGCGTTGTTGCTAGTCGCGGGCTTTGTCCACTCCACATATGTATTAACTCTTTGTCGCCGATGTTTGCTGCGGCTTTTCTTATGCTACTTGTTAGCTCATTTTGTATTGGATAATCTGGGATATCGCCTTCGTATTGGGACATTTCTTCGATAAACCTATTGTTGATACCGCGTGCAAGCTTTCCACTAAACGCTTTTGTAATGACTGTATCTGTTTCTTTACTATTTATAATTGCATCTCGCAGTAGTTCTGATGCATTACTGTCTTGTGATGTTAAAAATGCGGTGCCCATTTGTACCCCTTCTGCACCTAAGACAATACTTGCCAAAACTCCTCTACCATCCATAATTCCACCAGCGGCAATGACCGGAATTGAAACGACATCTACAATTTGTGGCACTAAAGATATTGTTCCAACCATAGGTAATTGATTTTTAGGTTTTAAAAATGAACCACGATGTCCACCTGCTTCACTACCTTGAGCAACGATAGCATCCATACCCGCTTTTTCATTCGCAATAGCTTCATCAACACTTGTTGCTGTACCTATAAGTTTGACATTCGCTGCTTTCAACCTGCTTATAATCTGTTCGCTTGGAATTCCAAAAGTAAAACAACATACAGGCACTTGCTTTTTAATTATCGTATCAATATGACACTTAAATTGTTGTTCTTCGGTAATTTTTACAACCGGCTCTTCTAAATGTAATGCGCGTCGATAAGGTTTTAACCATGCATTCATATTTTCAATTTGACTACTGGTATATGATTGTTGACTTGGTACAAAGACATTTACGCCAAAAGAATTTGACGTTAATTGGCGTACATAATCTATTTCATCTTCCAATTGCTGCGTATTAAAGTAACCTGCGCCTATTGTGCCTAACCCACCACTGTTACTTACTGATGCAACTAATTTCGGTGTCGTACTTCCTGCCATACCTGCTTGTATAATTGGATATTCAATACTTAACATTTGAGTAAGTCGATTCTTATTCCACATAGCTGTTCGCTCCTTATATAGATACGTTGCGATTTTTCCGTTGTTGAAATTGAATTTGCTGTTGAGAAAGTTTTTCTTTTTCCTTTTTATCCATCTCATCTTCAATTTCCATACCTAATAATTCTTCAATTAAGTCTTCATGTGACACTATCGCTTCAGTACCACCAAATTCGTCCAACACAATTGCTAAATGTTTTCTAGAAATAGTCATCTTACGTAATACCCATTCAGCTTTATTGTGTTCATTCACAAATAATGGCTTAGCTGAATAGTTTGTAATTTGATTTTCTTTTTTATTACTCCAAGCCAACAGATATTTAGAATGAAACACCCCAATAATGTTATCAATATCTCCCTCGTACACTGGATATCTAGTGTATGGCTTATTCATAACCGTTTCATAAACTTCTTCGTATGTCGCATTTGAAGCAAATGCCGTCACATTAATTCTAGGTGTTGTATCTACATCTTTTACTTTTAAATTTTCAAAATTAATGACACCTTCCAACCTACTCGTCTCAATTTCATTTAAAGCACCTTCATGTCCAGCAATTGCTAACATTGTTTTAAATTCTTCTTTTGAAAATTGATGTTCTTGAGGTTGGCCCTTAGATAAACTTCGATTAATACTGTCCGTCAACTTATTTAAAAGTAATGTGATAGGACGGAACACAATGACACAAATATTAATAATTGGATATACAAGCCTTGTTATTTTATCTGGAAATGTTGCAGCGACAGACTTGGGAATCACTTCGGAGATCAAAATGATAACAACTGTTAAAACAGCTGATGCAATACCAACGCTAATCCCCCAACGTAAAGCCATAATTGTAACAAGTGTTGGTAATAAAATATTCGCGACATTATTCCCAATTAGAATCGTTGTAATAAACTCACTTGGTTTTTCAAGTAACTTTACAATGCCTTTTGCTTTTTTATCACCTTTGTCAGCTTCAGTTTTAAATTTTGTTTTATTGGCAGCCGTTAATGCCGTCTCGCTTCCTGAAAAGAAAAACGAAATAAATATCAATATAATTATGGCAATGATCACGCGTGTAGTCTCCTTATTGTCATATCTTATTTTTATTGTAGTTACTTAATTCCCGACGTTCTCGTTTAATAAACCAGTTAAAATTCATTATATATAATAGTCTTAATAATGATAATTAATATGCATTTTTAGTCATAGTTACTTTAATGCATTCATTAGTAAAATGATGCTATAGTTCGAGCTGTTTGTTATTAATAAATTTGCATAATGAAAAATTTCAACAAATTCAGTTTATGACATAGTTATAATCATTTGAAACCATTATAATGATAACAACCAGTTTCTCATAAATTTATTCTAATTATCTTTTAAATAACTTTAGACAAGTACTTGTTTATATCCAAATATAGAAAGAAGGATTAACATGTATTTTGTTTTAGCAATATTTACAATAATCAGTGCCAGTGTAAGTTTAGGTTATTCAATTCAAGCATGTGCATCTAGCCATAATATAAATGCATATTATGCACTTAGTCGAAGCTTACCTTTATTTTTATTAGCTATTTTTTCTTTAGTCATTCATAGTGCTATATTTTTGATAACTATATCCATTGCAATGATCTTAGTTCAATTTTTAGATGCGATTGTTGGTTATAAAAGTGAAGATGTCTTTAAAACTTATGGTCCATTAGCAACATCTGTAGTGAACTTAATATTATTAATAGTTTTCTTATTTTAACTCACTTATACAACGAATCTTAATCGAACTAATATCGAATTATCTAAAGAATATTTGATGTAGCTTTCAATTAATTTAATAAAGACCAGCACTCTAATGCCACAATCATGTTGTATTTGTGTTGTCGCTTTATCCACCATCAATGATTATTTTTTACACCAATCAAAAAATCGAACTGATATAAATAAGTACAAAGCTTATCTATCAATCCGATTTAGTTATAAAACAAAAAAAGCCACAGTAATGTGGCTTTTTGTTATATTCAGTATCAAAATGGTATCAATAGCCATTTTCGGAAGTCAAGAATGGCTTAACAACGCGGTTTAAAGCTATCCAATACTACCTTCCATTTCGATTGAAAAAACTAATTTTTAAGGACTTATTTTTATAGAAACATTGATTTAATGCGATTTAAAATGAAGTTATTTCTCTCGATATTTTGAGGTTATTATTTTTTGGTATCAAAAATGGTATCATTTGTAGTTATTTTAGCTTCATATATTAAAATAACCACACTCCTAAATTAATAGGTGGTGTGGTTTGATCATTTATAATATAACATAAAAAACAACCACCCAGTAACTAGTATGGGTGGTTAAGATGTGCCTTTAGCACTTAATAAAACCGATAATATGCTTTATTATGTCGCAAATATTTCAGCGACTTGTTATGCACCACCACACAAACTTACTCCCATCCAGGAACACAGAGCTTTGTCGCTCGTCAGCAACGTCATATGAATTCTCAGTTCATGTTGTGGTGACACTTTAAACGGTCTGTGCCAGTAGCGACCGAGTCATTTCAAGAATGACCATTTCACATTTATATTATAACACTTGTCGTGCGTAACTGTATAGTTTTTCAGTTGTATTTAAAGTTAAGTTATCTACTTCGCGCTTTCCTTGCCTTAATTGTGAAATTACATATTGCGCTACGCCAGTTTGTTTGTGAATTTGGTAACCTGTTATATCACTTTTGATCAATTCAATTATTTTTAATTTATAATCACTCATATTATCTACGTCCATTCTTTTTATCTAAACAATAAAAATGTGTTTTTCTCCCGATAAATAATAACAATGGTAGGCTTAATAAAAACAATATTAAATACATTTGTTCTGTCATAATTGAAAACCTCCAAATAATATTATATTATATAAGTGTAAGGAGGAGCCATCAGGCTCCAAGCATAATGTTAATCTTTGTTGTTTGGCTTTCGGTCTAGGTAGCCGAGATGCCATTCTCTAAGTTGTTTTAACACTTCTGGAATTATCAGTACTGCCAATACTTGATGTTCTAGAAGTGTTTTTATTATGTCTAGCATGAGGCTTTTCACCTCCTTACACATAATTTGTAAGTCATCAACTAACCTACAAATATAATTATACTAAACAAATGTTTATTAGTCAAGTGTTTTTTAAAATTTGCATAAAAAAATAGGCAAGTACCGAAGTACCTGCCTAAACAACAACAAGATTAACATGTGAATAATGGAAATAAAAAGTCAGCCCGAAGGCTAACTTACGAATAGATGAAAATTTGAACACATTGCTGTGTCTAAAACGATTATAGCATAAATGACGAATATTTCTAGCTCAAAATTATTATATTTCAATGATAAAATTTTATGGATTTGTTAATAATTATTTAATTGGTTTACATAAATAATAATTCTAAAATTACTTTGTAATCGATTGCAAATAAGTTATAGGAGAAAATAAAATGAATAAAAAACTATTAACAAAAACATTGATAGCAAGTGCTTTAGTTTTAACAACAGTAGGTTCAGGTTTTCATTCTTCTTCAAATTATAATGGTATTAATAACGTTGCAAAAGCTTCTGAAATAACAGATAGCGAATTGTGGAAAAATGTAAGAGACGCTTTAAAAGACGCAAATATCATTGATAAAACAGACAAAGAAACGATTAAAGTAAAATATAAATTAAAAAACGGTGGAGAGAGCGAAATTTCTGGGACTGCGAACTTAGATAATCTTAGTAATACTAATAACAGCACCGTTAGTCCTGATAGCGTTAACCGTGTCGATATTACAAGAGTTAATCCAAACGGAAACACAATAGAGGCAAATGATGCATGGAAAAAATTAGTAGATAAATTAAAAGAAAAGCATATTGTTAAAGTCGGTGATAAAGTAACTATCCATAGTAAAGATCCTTCTGATGAAAAAGTATATGGCAAGGTAGGAGATCAAGATTCTAATGTAAAAAATAGACTGATTAGTCCTAAAGATATAACTCATATAACAATAGAAAGATAATCATTTTTAGAGGTAGGAAGAAAATAACCTACCTCTTTTCTTTTTATAGGTACAACCTATTAAGCCCACTCAATCGTGCCCCAATATTTTTCATTTTTAATCTTTTGTTCCTTATCAGTAATTCTACACACTGCACAATAGAAATTGTTAGTACTAGAGCCCTCACGTTGATATTTGAATCTAATCCACCAGTAGCCATCTTTTTTAATGACTTGGTCGAATTTTACCCAATCATCTTTTGTGTATAGCCATGAATCTTCTTCAACGACTGTGCCGGTTAATCCAGCTGTTTTTCTGACTCTTATAGCTTTTTCTGGATTAGGATAAAATACGCCTTTCCAATTCCATGTTATTTTGTCAGCGCTTGGCTTACTACTTGGCGCATCAATTTGTCTGCCGTTAATGGCTTCAGCAATCCGCTTCGTGAAGCTGTCTAAATTGTTTTTAATGTAGTTTAAATCTTTCGTAGATGTGATAAAACCTAATTCGATTAAACGATAATTAAGATTAAGATCAGCAGACACGTTAGCGTTCAATAAATCCCCTCTAGGTGTCACACCTCTTATTTTACCCACTGTTTTATCTAATGCACTACTTAATGCCTTGTCAATGTCATCAGCTGGGAAACGATCGCTAATGATTACATGCCCGCCACTTGCTTGTGGGCTAGCAGAATCTAAATGAAACTCTATGATTGCATCCGGTTTGACTTCACTTTTAATCCAGTACATGCCATAATCTTTATAGTTTCCAACACGTTGACCGTACAATGTATCTTGATATAAATCTTGATTCATCGAGTTGCCACCGTATAACAATACTGTGTTGCCTACTGACTCAAGATACTTTTTCACTCTAGGTATAATATTTTTACGGTTAAAATCTCTTTCGTTTTCTCCATTCGCAACGGCACCTGGGTCGTTAGAGTATGCACCAATACCATGACCAGCCACAAGCATGATTTTTTTACCTTTTGATAACTTATCTTGTTTAACTGGCTTCACTGCGCTTCTTAGCTTATTAGCGGTCGTTTCTTTTGCGTAGAATGGACGGATAAACCACATAGGGAAGTCGTAGCCGTGTGTGCGTCTTGTAGTAACTTCTGGTGGACTCCAGTAAGCACCGCCTAGCCAGTTCTGCTCTAAAATAGTTATAGAATCTAACGTAGCGCTTATTACAATACCTACATGACCATAACCACCACCATAATTACGGTTAAAAATAACGACATCGCCAGGCAATGCTTGAAACGACACAGTATTTTCGTAAACGGTTGCCTCGTTAGTGAAATCATTCCATGTTGGAATGTCTGCAGCGCCCACACCTTTCAACCTGTGATTAAATAAGTAAAGCCAATATTGGTTAGCAGTATCGAAGCATTGACATCCAAATGCATTGTCTGGATTCCACGCCTTACCCTCTAAACTTTTAAGATAACTAATAGCTTGACTGTATGTCCTAACCGACGGCATTGTTATCATCTCCGTTCACTTTAGGTGCGCCACCAGTTGACTGAATGCCAGCTTTTACTTCATAAATTTTTTGTTGCCCTTTCTTAGATGCGTGAGTAAAGTTGTTATTCTTCCACCACGTCCAAATTGAAACAATCCCAGTAACGACTGTGCTTATAAACACTTCGTCAACTGGGATTGGAGAAATATGTTTGATTGCTAAAAACTGATTGATCCATGCGACTATTAATAAAATTGTTCTTACGATTGTACCGATATCCATTTGTTTGCTCCTTTTATCCAAAATAAAAAACGACTAAAAAATTAGTCGTTTAAAATTATTCAATGGTCAATGTCGGAGATCCTGAATAAACATCACTTATAGTGACATACAACATCCCTGAAGGATTACTAAAGTTGATATTTTTACTTGCAACTCCGCTATTGACTCCTGATATTCCTAAATCACTTGAACCTAAATTAGTTTGCGAAACCCTCATTATACCGCTACGTACATTTTCTATTGTCACCTGATAACTTTTATTAGGTTCAACTCCGTTTATTGTCCATTTTGCTGTTGAATCTTCTATGCTATCCGGATATTTATTTTTAGGTAAGGGTTTTATTACAAAAGATGAAGGCTTTTTCCATATTTGGATATTTCCAGCATATACTTTTGTATATTCTTCGCCTTCGTAAATAAGCTTCTTTACATTTTTAAAATTACCTTCCATAAAAATCACCCCTTAATTAAATAAAGTGTATTAGGGTCTTTTTGATACAAATAATTATATTCTGTTTCACTGCCTGTCCAAATATTCAGTGACGGCTGCGAAGAACCGATAGGTTGATAAAGTTTATCTGCTTCCTCTTTTGTAAAAGCATTTGATGATAAAAGATAACGTTCATCATGACTGTGATTTATGTCTGATTTTTTTGATAAAGCATTTTCTAATCCTTCAATCTGTTTGATTGTATGACTATGATTTTTATCTGCATACAAACTGTTTAATGATTGCTTGAATCCCTCAAAATCTTCTGTACTAACTTTTGAGCCAATCTGTTGCAATACACTTTCTGAAATAGAGTTGTTTTGTATTGCTTCTGCTAATTCTCTTAATGTATTCATAGATTCAGGCGCGCTATCAACTAGTTCAGCAATTTTTGAATCCGTATACGTTTTAGAGTCGTTGAGAGTTGTATCTTTGATTTTTTCAACTTCTTGCAATTTATTTTCTAACCCTTCAACATTTGCGATATTGATTTTGTCCAATAACTCAGGTTCTGCTTTGATATCTGTATCTTTACCATCAATTTGCCACATTTTAGTGTCAGGATTGATTGATACTACAGTACCGTTTTTACCGGGTGCGCCTTGTTCTCCTTTTTTACCTGCTTCACCTTTTGCTCCAGGTTGTCCCGGTTCGCCTTTATCACCTTTCGCACCTTTAAATCTACTTTCATTCTTTTCGATGTAAGAAATGACATCTTTATCTATTTTCTCTTTAAAGTCTTTGCTCAATAAATCTGTCGCGTTATCTTTTAAAATTCTCGTAATAGCATCATCTACCAATTTAACATCGATTTCTTTTGCTACAGCAGATTCAATGCCACTATCAACGATATTGAAAGAAAAGTTCGCGACATGTATTTTTTCTTCTTCTTTCTCTAAAAACAGCTTACAACGAACATAACCAGCGTGTTTGATAACCTTTTTAGGTATCTTGTAGGTAATGAACCCTTTTACAACATCGTCCATAATAAGGGGCTCATTTTTGAATATAGAGCCATCTTCCATAAACAAATGCAATCTAGGTGTTAAGCCATGTGCTTTTAGATCGATACGACCTTGTTTGTCATTGATACCTATTCTTATAGATGCTGTATTTTCATCTTCAGTGTAAAATCGACAGCCAATGTCACCTAAGTCAACACCATCATTTTTTATTCTCGTTTCAACATCTTTTATTTTGTACATTTATACACCTCTTTATTTATATTTATCTCTTATAAAGTAGATACCTTTTAAGCCGATTTTTTTATATAGCTTAGCGATTGTACTTGCTTGATGTTGGCACCACTCTATAGCAGTAGCATATTGATGTGTAGCTGGATTTTTAGGATTCCATCTAATTCGGTACAGTGTATTCTGCCCTTTGTTGATGTAATCCTTTCTTACGAAGCTAGCACCGCCCATGATTGCTTTTGCTGGAGTTGTCCAACCTTTATTCCTTGCAAACGTCATTGCGTAGTTAGGATTGTTGTCGTAAGCGCCAATGCCGAAGTAGTTGTATACTCCATCTTTTCCGTTAGCGAAGTTACTTGTTCCATATCCACTTTCTAAGAAAGCATGCGCGATTAAATAAATTTCATTAATGTTGTGCTTTTTACAAGCTTCTGCGAACGCTTTACCTTGATTATTCAATGTCCCCTTACCTTTAAGTATCTTATTAAGTGAACTAACTGAAACACCTTGATACTTGCCTAAATTAAGCATTTGGTAGCACTGCGTGTTACTTTCCCATATTCGTTTAACATTCATTGCCGAGCCCGTTTGAGCTCGTGTAGCGTTAGCCCAGCCCCAAGCATTAGATTTTTTCGGGTTACCTCTTGCCATTTGTTTATCCAGTGCTTGTTTGAATGTATAAGGGCTCGTTTCAGTTATAATCTGCGGTTGTTTAGATGCCGAGCCATTGTTAGCTGTTGGTGATGAGTCTCTTACATTCGCTATATCAGCGTTTTTATTATCTACCATAACTTTTATTCTAGATTTTGTTACTGTTGGTTTAGTTATAGAATTTAATAATTTTTCTCTGTTTTTAAATATATTAAATAATGCCTTTTCTAATGCTTCGTATTTATCTTTAGGGGGAACACCGTTGTCAATCATATTCCAATTAACATGTTCCAACATAGAACGCCAAATGCTGTCGTCTACTTTTAAATTTTCAATACTTAGAGGTATCTCATATTTGATCATCATATCTACAGCTACAACCATTGCGTGAATTTCATTGAAAATAAATTCGTTTTTACTCGCACTATAATCTTCACATACGTCTATAACTATATAATCAGGTTCATTAGGAACCTCAAATACCGCTCTTCTAGGAGCCCAAATATTATGTCTATCTACATAAAAGTGGGGATATTCCACATCTTGTTTGTATTTCTTCCTACTGTTATATAAATTTTCTACTGAACTCATTGTTTGAGCATTTCTAATCATTATTCCTTTAGGTTTTTCGAGTCGTCGATTACCCTCTACTATAAAATGATAAATATATTCTGGATAATTAACTTCTTGACTAGAAATTGTGTACTTTATAGTTGTTACATCTTTCCAAATCGGAACTTTTTTATTATTTTTTTCGTTATTATCACTGTCGTCTTCGGGTTTAGGTGCCGGCGTAGATTTCTCCGGATGATATGGTGGTCTAACAAAATATTTAACTCCTCCACCTGGTCCATCATGATAAGAGTGTTTGATTTTATACGGCGGACTTCCTGTTGCATTATTTGTATACCAGTTTTGATCCACACCATACCAATAGTCTTTTGTGCATGGTCCCACTACAATGTTTACATGTCCTGCCCAACCACCAGTCCAAACACCCCAGTCGCCTGGTTGTGGTACAAAATCTTTTGTATTTCTAATTATCTTGAAATCTCTACCTCTATAATTAGATTTCTGAGCCATAGCATCAGCATTTCCCCATGTTCTAAACCCCCAATATTTATCGAGTAAATAATTAGGTAAATCCCAGCATTGTGCTCCCATTCCAGAACCAGGTACATCAATAGCTATTTTGTTTTTAGCGATATATAACGCCCATTCAACCACTTCACTAGCTGTGGGCTTTCTATTTTTCGGATTAGGTAATCCCATGTATGCACCTCATTTCAATCAAAATAAAAAGCCAGTGCCGAAGCACTGACTCTTAACTGTTATTTACATTTACCAAACCAGAAGCACGCCCAGAAGCTATATCCTAAAATCCCTTTAAGCATGGTAATCACCTCCTTTAAATACCAAAAATAGTTCTTAGTAAAGCTATGACAATCGTACTGAAGATAGTCCCTATCAAACCTAGAATCCACATTTTTATGTCTCTAATATTCTTGGCATTCTTTTCTTTATTCTTTTCATCTTCTACCTTGTCGCGCTTTAATTCTTCAAAATTTCTATCTAATTTGTCATAAATCTTTTCTTGCGCTCTAAGACTATCTTCTATTCTGTCGAATTTTTCAAACATAGTCTTATCATTTTCTTCTAATCGCGTTAAACGCCAATCTTGTTCATGTCGTTTGGTAAATCCAAACATTATGCCACCCACTTTATTCAAATTAAAAAGCCACAAGCATTACACCTGTGACTTTTCATCTTTTGTTTCTGGATATTTTTCTCCAGTGATTAAAGCGTATTCTTCTTTATCGATTAAACCCTTGTCTACGTACCACTTAATTTGCTCGTTTTTATAGTAACCCCAAACATAAAAAGTTTTAATGTCTTTAAAAGTTGGATAAATCATCTTCATTATTTAAACGTCCCCCTCAGTACTTGTTTTGTTAGTTTTCAGTTCAGTCAACTGTTGTGTTAACATAGCGTTTTGTTGAGCTAATTCCATTGTTAATACGTTTACTTGTGCCACCTGCATTTGCATACTCGCAACCATTCCGCGAAGTTCCTCATCACTTAAATCTGACGCACTTTGTTGGTTTGATGCATTCGGTACGTCTTCTTTTTCGAAATTGCTATTGTATTTAATTTCGCCGTTAGTGAAAACAAACTTTCTAGGTTCGAACTCTTCTTTAAATTTAATAGGCACATTGTTATCATCTACATCTAAACTATTGCGTAAACCGCCAGTATTAACAAATCCGATAACTTCGTTTTTATCGTTTACTGTGATTTTCATTATTTCCACCCCATAATTTTAGTTATAGTAACTTTGTTGGCATTCGCTCCAGAACCTGATGTTTTACCTAAATCAAAGTACACATCGTTATCTATTCTTAAAGTAGTGCTACTTGTTTTGGATAGTAAGCACTCATAAATACCGCCACCGTTGCCGTCTGAGTCAACTACATTCGCTTTACTCAATTGAATCGCGTTAGGTAATGCGGTAAGTCCGAATCCCTCAATAACGCCACCTGGATAAGTTCCACTTACCAACAAAATAGAATAGTTTGTGTACGGTTCAGTTAGATTGATTGTTGTACCTACACCATTTGCGCCACCGTCGAACAATACCGTTGATTTATGTTCATTAGGAACTGTCCACTGTTGCTCAAGTCTGCCGTTTGTGATTGATCGTGTGTAAATCTTTTTAGAGTTATAAGGTGTGAAGTTAAATAGCTTGTTTGTATCATCTTTAACGAATACCGATAAATAACCCTCATAACTTTCAACGCTACCTGGTAAATCCGGCACTCTTGTTGCATAGTAATTACCAGCAGTTAAATATCCCAAATCGCCTTGCGCATTATTTAAGTTAACTTGAATTGATTGACCATTCGCCTCTGTCATCTTATGTTGTTGCCAGCTCGTTGTTCCGAATTTATCATCTACATACTGCTTAGCTTGATTTAAAGCGTTGTTAGACGTTTCTTCAACAAATTGCTTAGTTAAGTTTCCATCATTCTTTTTATAAAACGGGTACCATGTGCCGTAGATTTTGTATTTTGTGTACTCATCGTTTGAATCGTCTGGGTACCATGTTGCACGAGCAGTATTATTATCAACAACATAAACAACTAACACACCAGATTTGCTTGATGTATAAGTTGATTCATCGAACGAAGAACCGTCATCAACACCATCTTGTCCAGGCTTCTCTAACGTGCCTATATCCGTCTTTTCTGGCGCATCTGTTGCATTAGTAATATGAATAATCCTAGATGTGTTAACTGCGCTTAAAACGCTATCTATGGACTGCTCATACGATTCAATTGCTTTACCGTAATCATCTGTAAGTTTAGACTTTTGCCAATTTGTTGTTGAATTACCTTTAACAAGGTCAGCGCCATTGATTTGTTGTTCAACTTCGTTAACACGTTCAAAAATCGCTTGCTCTTTTTCAACTATTTTATCGACTTCAGCTGTAACAGCTTGTGTTGCACTAGTTTGCGTCGCAGTAATAGCTTGTATAGCTTCGTTTTGCTTGATTTCGATTTGTTGAATGCCTTTTGTCGCACTATCATTCACTTTTGCTATTAACGTTTGTGTATCAGCCATATTTTGCTTTAATTGGTTAAAGTCTTTACCGACAGCTTCGATAGTATCTTGAATAGATTTGATATAAACAAGCTTTGTTATACCATCAAACCCACTAACTAAATCATTTTCAATATTGAAGCTAAATTGACGTTCAACAACAACATTATTACTCCCGTTTTGTGTAAAGAATGCCTGAGCATGCACCTTGCCTGAATGTTTTAAAAATTCATTCGGTATCACATACTGCAAACGCCCATTAATTGCGTCTACTATCGTTAATTCGTCTGAAATATAAGCGCCTCTATCTACGTTATAATCATCGGTTTTTAACACGATAGATGTCTTAACATGTTCAGAACTTATAGATAACGGTCTGTTATTCTTAGTTACTGCAAAATTTAAAACACCAGTTCCTCTATCTGATTCATAGAAACTGATGTTTGTGTCAATAATTGGATTATATTGTGATGTTGTTTGTAACTCGATTAAGTTATCGTCTTTCGAAAAATTATCTACTATCATTATTCAACCACCTTTCCCTCGAATAAACTCCATTTACCAACGCCACCAGTACCAAAGTTTCTAACTAAAAATTGATGTGCAGACGGGAAGTTATTACGTCTTAATACTTGTGTTGTGTTACCCGGTGTATTCGATTTTACTTCTAATATCCAACCTGCAATACCTTTAAAGTCTTTAGGAAAATCAGTAAATCGTTTTGATTCTTCAGTAGTGATATAGAAATCTAAACCAACGATTTTTAAATCTGATAATTTTGTAATATTCTTAGGGATATGTTCCCAATAACCGGCGTTTTGCGGACAGAAATTCCATGCTCCGTTGTTTTTCTTATTGAAAATGTCAATGACACGTTCGAATTTAAGCATATTTCTACCTGTGCTGTTTCTGGTAAGTACTTGTCTTAGAGCACCATTATAGTGTCCAGGCAGTACATCAAAGAACCAACCTGCATCTCTAAACGCTTTCGGTAACGGGAAATCTAACGCATTTTGTGTGTCTTGCGTATAGATATAGTAATGACCAACTTCCGTAATATCACTTAGATATGCTGGGTTCTGTATTGGTAACGGTTTAACACGTCCGCCTGAATCAGTCATCGATACTTGAGGTGCAATGTTTTTTAAGAATTGGTTAACACCTCTTTGGCCGATGGAATAAATTGAGTGATGTCTGTTGTTACCAGGTCCAATAGTTACCCCTATTAAAAGCGCTTTGCGTCCTGTTTCTAGATCGTAATACATATCTAGACCCTCAGCTTCTTGGAAGTCTCCTTTAAAGTTATTATTCACACCGCCAATATCGATACGTCGTTTAAATAACAATTCTTTTGTTTTTATATCGAAACCTTGTAAGTAGTTAGGGTTGGCTGTATTCGAATCACCTGTATACCAATATAAGATACCTGCATCATAAGTGATACCTTGCATAGGTTGTGTATCTGAAGTGTATTCCATAGGTATATCCATTTGATACAATACTTTGTCTATACCTTTATCAATATCGTCAGCACTTCTAACCTCAACAAAGTTCAACGAATTCTTAAGTTGTCTTTCAGTGGGTTTATATTCACGTCTAAAAATCATTAAATTTTCTACCGGATTATAAATCGCTGACGTATATCTGTCGTTAAATATATTCGGCATGACATCTTGCATTTCATTACCATAAGTTATTTCTCCAGTTCTATATTGGAAACGTACAAACTTGTTGTTTTTGTTACTGTCCAATACAGCTGAATAAATCCATAATTCTCCATCAATGTATCTATACGCATTGTGTGTACCGTGACCGCCGTTTTTAACAAGCAATCTATCAATAAATTGTCCGTTGGGCTTCAATCTAGATAACATGTAATGATTACCTGGACGAGCTTGCGTCATATAAATAATTTTCGTTCTAGGGTCTACCCAAAATGATTGCATTACTGCGTTAGTATATGGCGATAAATCTGTGATGAATTCCGGTTCTTGCTCTTTTGGTTCGAATCGGTATTCTGTCGCTCGATATTCTTTATAGTGTTCATCTACAGCTTTCTCAACCTTTTTAGTGAAAGCATCTAGTGTTGAATAATCATGATACAAACGATCTTGCAATGTCTTATGACCATAACCTGTATTATCAACGCGCGCGTCTTTTACTTCGTTGATACCGTCGCCGTTATGACCTAGTACCATGTTGCTAAATCGACCGTTTAAATATGTTAAAAAGTCAGAGACGCTACTTGTAACATTTAAATGTTCATACTTTATTTGCTCTCCATTATGTGCAAATACCTCTTTATTTCTATGATATTCAAGAGAGAAATTAAAATCAGTCAGCATGTCTGAAATAAGCTTGAAATTATACTCATTTTCATCTACATATCTGTAATCGAAAACTCTACTTAAGTCTGTAATTAATTTGTTATCCATGTCTTCCTCCTTTTCTATCCGTAAAACTGGTAATAATTTTTAATAAGTTCGTACATAATAACTTCATGACCCCTCTCGTTCGGATGCAATCCGTCTGGCATACTTGATTTTCTGAACGCTGGATTATATGGCTTAAAATAATCTGTATGATAGGCATCATATACTGGTACATCCAATTCACTACAAGCCAATATCTGAGCGTTGACATAATCCTCTAACGTTAACCCTAATTTGTTTTTATCAGTATCTTTACGACGTATCGTTGTGCCACTCATAGGACATTGTCTAGTAGCTGTCATTACAAGTATTTTTGAAGTTGGATTATTTTTCCGAATAACTTCAATTGCAGAACAAAAGGCACCGTAAAACGTTTTTGTATCCGTTTTATCAGTGCCTATCGGTACACCTGCCCAATAACCATGTAACCAGTCATCATCTGTACCTTGTAATATGATTAGGTCGCCTCTAATTTGTTCTGCTTGTCTATAAATACTATTTTCAACGTTGTTTGTATCTGTAACAGTTGCCATAGTTGCGCCACCTTTTGCAAGGTTGGTCGTTTTCGCTTTTAATTTCTTGCCTAACATTTCTGTGAAATTAGTTTTTGCATGCGACCCTCTAGCTACAGAATCGCCAATCGTTCCAATTGTTTTTACATCTTTAATGTTTGATTTATCTATAAAATCATGAACGATAGTGCCGTCAGATGTAGTCACAGTTTTAGAGCTTACCTTCTGTTGTTTATCTTCAATCAAATCAGTTCTACTCATCAAATCGAGTGTTGATTTAGCTATTGACGCTACTTTAGACTTCAAGTTTTCTGCCGCTTTACTAGGATTAGAAAGGTTAACATCATTTAATCCAGAAACATAGTTAGCTGCAGTATTAACTTTTTTCATATATCGTTGTTCTCGATTAAACTCACCAAGCGTTACATCTTGCTTAACAATTACATTGTTTATACCCCTAATCGTTTTAACTTGTACTATACGGACTAAATCATTCAAACCTAGTTTGGTAGATTTTATTTGTACTATGTCTCCGGGTTGTGGGTCTGCTTCTGGATATGATTCTCTTAACACCAAAAAGTCCAAAGACAAAGATTGTTTTAACGACTTTTTCAATCTCGATTGTAATTCTTTATCCATAGTTTCTTGGTCAGTCACTTTACCATCTTTAAATGGTTCTGCGTGGATGTCGCCGTATATTTCAGCTAATGCACTTCTAGCTTCCATTACGAGCCCAGCGTGTTCGAATGTTTCTTCTCCTGAATAATTACCATATCCTCTAATGAAGGTGGCGAAATCACTTGCATCTTCCTCGAGTTTTATAGCGTTGGCGTTGACTTCGTCAGAAATAAAATAAGACGCTTTTTGATTTGCAAAAGGCGTCAATACAAACTTATATCTGTCTTTCTTTTTGTCATATGTGATCTTATATTCTAATCCAAAATGTTCCAAACCTTTTTTTAACATTTCTAACCTTGTGTCGCCTTCACCGCCGTTTTCAAACTTTGAAGATTTAACTTTGCCCTCGACTTCAAAAAGCATTCCAGTACCTTGAAACACAATGTTAAAATATCTTTCTACTGTAAAAGATCCTGTTACATTAACATAAATTCTATCAATCATTAACTTGTCTATGGGAATCTCTCTAGCAGTACATTCAACCAGTTGTCTGTCGCCTTCTGATTTCCTATCAATGACAGTTATTACATATTCTTTCTTGTCGTTTTCACCTTCGACATGACTAACAATCCATCTTTTCCCTATAGCGTTAATAACTTCATAAGTATATTTATTTTCTAGAATATCAAAAGTTAATACACCATCAGCATTAACTTTTTTCACTAAAGTTGTTTCTACTGGTACAGGTGCGCCATTACCTTTAGGTGGTCTTACAATTATTGTCATTCTGACACCTACTTATAATAAAATTTCAAATCAAACTGAACTTTTTGAACTGTTTGATTAAACTCAAATTTATTAGCTCCGTATTTAAATTTTGGTTGGGCTATGTTCGTTTCAGTGCTTATTTCGACACCGTTTTTATAAACTCGAAAGCTATCATAAACAATTTTGTCTCCAGCTTTTAGTTTAATCCCCTCAATTTTCATTATTTCAGCATGCGTTAAATTCCATACAAACGATTCTGTATCTTCGCCTAAAATAATTGTTATCTTTTTATACATGTTGAATTGGTCGTTAGGAGCACTACCATGATAGTAAACTGTACCTTTGCTCAAATTTTCAAATGTATACTTTCTTTTGTCTCCGCCTGCATGCCAATCAATATTAAAATCAAACGACCACAATCCAACCTTTTTGTTTTCTTCTAACTCTAGGCTTGTTCCAATACTTTCGCCGTATGGTAATTCTGTAGTTTCGAATTTTAGTTCAAAAGAAACTTTATTATCTTTTTGTTTAGGGTTTATAACTCCGTTAAAAATAACTTTATACTGTTTACCATTTACATAAATTTGTTGATCGTGTCTTGAATATTCATAATCCGGGAAGTTGTTTTTATCTAATTTCACGTAATCATCAGAAGTTGGTTGAGTAAACCTGTAATTCAACTCTTCTTTTCTTCTTATTTCTCGTAAATACATAGGTTCTATGTCTGTCGTTAACCTATACAACATATCTCGCATATAAGCAATGTCTGAACGATTTTTAACTTTACAAAAACAAGGAACAACTATATCTCTACTGATATAATTGCTCCCCATTAATATACGACCGTTCATATTTTCTTTGTCTTGATACTTTGTGTTGATTTGCATGCTATCAATTACTATATCGTTAACGATAAACCCGTATTCACTTAATTTGATTACAGTACCATCTTTTTTTGTTAATTCTATGTCCATTTGTAACCTCCTTTATAAGTAATACTCAGAATTGCGTTTAGCATTTCTGCCGTTAACAATACTAGTAAGCGCATCGTTATTGACATCGAATTCAACTTTAACAGTTTTCATGTTCGGTGATGTTTCAATAGAATGTGTGTGTTGTACTTGCGCATTTATATTTCCACCTAAATTACTTAAGTTTCCTGTAATACTAGAAATGTCAGGTGCGTTTAATGTAGGTTGAAATGCATCAACTACTTTATCTGCAACATTAGAAACATTACGGATAACTTTACTTGAATGATTATCTATACCTTTAACGAAACCTAGCATTGAATACACACCAACATCCATGAATTCACGTGAAGGTGAGTGAATACCCAAAGCACTTTTAGCTGCATCTAAAGCTTTCTTAGCAACATTTTTAGCCGCATCTACTAATTGGCCAGCCATTTGTCCAATACCTCTAATTAAACCACGGATCATATCAGCACCTGCAGACACAAAATCTCCTATAAAGCTTTTTATTTTATTTACTGCATTTGTCATACCTTGACTAACTTTGTTTACAACATTAACGAATCCTTGAATAACTCTATTAACAAAGTTAATTAGCGTACTTGTTATAGTAGATACCCATTGCATACCTTTAGTCACGATGAAGTTCCAAGCTTGAGACATTTTGTCTGATATAGTTGATACAACTTGTGTGAATATGCTTACAACTTTATTCCAAATTGTCGTTAATATACCAGATAAGAAACTCCAAATCGTATTCCATATATTAGAAATAAAACTCCATGCCGCTTGTAACGCAGTAGATATAGTTGTAGTGATAGCGTTCCAAACCTTAGTTGCCACAGTAACTATAGTGTTCCACAACGTTTGTAAGAACGTCCAAATAGCGTTCCAAATTGTCATTGCGATAGTCATAATTGTGGTAAATACTGTAGTTATTACAGTGACTAACAAATTCCAAATCGTAGTAGCGATTGTAATTATCGTGTTCCAGATTGTACTTAAGAATGTCCAAATAGCTGTCCATATCGTCATAACTATTGTCATTATCGTCGTGAAAACAGTTGTGATGATTGTAACTAAAAGGTTCCATACCGTTGTTGCAATAGCGATAATTCCATTCCATAACCCTTGTAAATAAGCGGCTATTTGATTCCAAACAATCATTATAAAATTGTATACATTAGTTACTGCTGTAGTGATAGCTTTTAAAATAGCATTCCATACAACCGAAGCTACAGTTTTCAACACATTCCAAACTGTAACCATAAACGTTTTTATCGCATTCCAAGCATTTATAATAAAGTTTCTGAATCCTTCATTTTTATTCCACAATAAAACGAATATAGCTATTAATGCAGCGATTACACCGATAACTATTGTTATTGGACCACCTAAAATACCAAACACAGTTACTAGTCCTGTGATAGCATTTCTAATTAATCCAATCTTACCGAATAACAATTGGAATATAACTGATATAATTTTTAATGGTCCTTTTAATAACATGAACGCACCTTTTAAAATTGTTAATCCCGCTCTTAATAAACCGAACTTACTTACTAACGCAATGATTCTACCTATTAATCCGCCACCCATAAAGTTAGATACAGCAAGAATAATCGGTATTAAAAATCTAAATGCACCAACTAAAGTTATAATGACACCAACTAATTGTGCTGTAGCTGGATGCGCCTCAAACAAGTTAGCTATCCAACCAGTTATTGCTACTGCAACGCGTAATACTGCACTAGCTATAGGAGCCATCGCTGTTGCGAATGCAACTAATCCTCTTGCAATGTTCCCAATTAATTGCATTATTAGTGGTCCATTAGTTTGTATATAACTGACAAAGTCTTTAAACCCTTGAGATTGTCCTACTTGTTCAGACCATTCCCTAAACTTAGCTGTCATTTGTTCAAGAGATTGGAAAATGCCAGTTGATGATCCACTGAATGCATTCATCAAATTGTTAATTCCAACGAAAACATTTTTAAAAATATTACCAATGATAGGTAAGTTTGTTTTTGTGTATTCAATAAAACGAGTTATCGAATTTTCTCCAGCTGCACTATTAGCCCAGTTAGAGAAAGATTGACCTAATCTATCCAACCAATCAGCCGACCATTGAAACAGTGGTGCTAATTGTGTGAATACATTGACTAATCCATCACCGAAACCGCCTGCAGCACTTAATAGCTTGTTAAATACCGAAACACCAGTTGTATTCATCATGTTGAAGAACCTTGATGCTACACCGCTATTTTGAGCCCATTTAAACACACTTTGAGACGCCTCTTCCATTCCTCTTGAAATACCACTAAAAAAAGGTTGTAAGCTCTGCATTGCTGTTTTAACAGTATTTAAACCGTTTGCAAGAGTTGTGAATATAGCGGATTGATTTTGCTTTATAATATCAGTCCATGCTGACTTTACGCCATCTAAAGCTTTTTTGTATTCGTTTGTTGCTGAGCTAGCTTGTAAAGTGCCGTCACTAAGCATCTTTATAGCGCTGATAGCCATTGCGCCAAATGCTACAAAGCCAGCGCCGGCTATTGCTACCGCACCACCTAAAGCAAGTACACCGCCAGTTAACACTTTGATAGCGTTTAATAGCGCAAATACTACAGGTACTACGCTCGCTATTACAGGTATTAAGATACTAAAAGATGAAGTTAGTAATCCACCAACCATATTAGAACCTACAGTACCGAACACACGGAACATATTAGCTAAATTCCCCATCTGTCTTTGGAAATTGTCGTTTGCTTTTATTATGTAGGCATAAGCTTTCTTTAAACCATTAGTATCGACATCTACCTTTGTTGTTTTTTTGTTCGGCAATGCGTCTAATGATTTTTTAAACGCATAAATAGTTGGTATAGAAAGCCCTGTATCTACATCTAGTCGAGATCTAGTTTTGTTTGGAATACTTTTAAGCTCTTCTTTAGTGCGTTTTATTTTAGAGTTAGCAACACCATTGTCCACGTCTATAATAGCTTTGGCTTTAGACCTATTTAATGCTTCAAGACTAGCTTTAGATACTTTTAACACTCGATTGAATTTACTGTTATCTGCATTGACGTCAATACTGATACGCTTCTTTTCTAGTTCGGATAACTTAACTTCTGCTTCAGCGATATCTTTAGTTAACTTTTGTTTTTGTAGTTTAACCTCAGGGCTAGCTTCTTTGGAGTTAAGTTTGTCTAGTTCAAAATTTGATTCTAATATCTTTTGTTGTAAGTCTTGTATACTAGCATCTAATTTAGCTTTTACATTTTTGTTGCTAAAGGCATCTAAAGACTTTTTAGCAACCTTGATAGTTTTTTGTAATTTTTTATCGTTAGCGTTTAATTCAACATCTTTAGTTTGATCTGCTACTCGTTTAAATCTTTGCACAGACTTAACCGCACTATCAATTTGCCTTTTGAATTTGGCTACACTAGCTTCAATAGTCGCTTTAATTTTATATTCCGTCACATTAACACCTCTCTTTCTATTGCTTATTAAATTCTGCTATAACTTTAAAGAATTCATTATTTTGTGGTTCGTATTCATCACGTTCGCTGCTAAATCTTATATCTTTACCTTCGTTAAGCCGTTGGATATTTTCTTCATAAGGCAATACGTCGTTTGCATTGTTAAAAACATATTCCTCTTTAGGTTTATTTTCTGTCCCAACATTTTTAGTAGCTGCAGCATCACGAATAGCAAACGCAAGTTTGTAACGTTCGAATTCTTGGGTTAGCATTTCATACTCTTTCGCATACATTCGATAGTTATATTCTGTTAATGTCATTTGCTCAATAACGTTCAAATCTGTAATACCAAGTGTTGACATACAAGTTATAACGATTCTGTCGTAAGTTATTACGCTTCCGCTGGTTTCTCTTCCGCTTCCACTACTTCGACTAGGTTTCGGGTCATAGGTCGCTTTCCCAACTCCGTTAAAATATCCGAACCGAATTCTTCTAGTCCGATATTTTCTGCGATTTCATCTAATGCTTCATCAATGTTATTAATAGTAATTGCTTGTTTTTTTAAGTGAGATGTAGCTGCGATTAAAACTTCGCCAATCACAACCGGATTTCCACTTTCTAAACCTACAGGCAACATTGATACACCTTGACCGATAGAAGCTTGTTCAACTTTTAAACCTAATCGGTTATCGATTTCTCTTAAAAATTTAAAACCAAAACTTAATTCTAATGACTTTCCGTTAATTTCTACATTCATAACTTAAAATCTCCATTCATGATTAATTTAAACAAAATAAATAGGGCTTAACGCCCTATTTTTATACCTCTCCTGGTGTAACCGTTGATGAATCTACCTTAGGTTGTGGAATTGCTGTTAAATCTTCGCCAGTTAACGCATCTGCTTTTGTAGTGTCATGGAATCTGTATCCAGTCGCCTTAAGTTTCTTTGTTACAGCCTCAGGTAGTGTTGCAAATCCACGTTGGAAACGACCATTCACTCCATATTCATATTCATATTCATCAATACCGTTAGCTTCTGCTTTTAATTCAAATTTATTGTGGAAACCTTGGAAATATTTCGCTTTAAATTTAGTAGCATCTCCATTTTTGCCTGGTATTCTACTTTCAACTTCCCAAGCCTCATACAATACGCGATCTACAACTGCATCTTCAATTTCATCTGCAAAATCGTCACCATAAAACATTTTAGCAGTACCAGACATTGTTGATTCAACTGAACCACCAGTGTTATAAGACCCATCCATCGTATCCTCTGTATCTGTATCAGCTTCATGTGATAAGCCGTATTCAGTTAAAAAAAGCATTTTAGTAGCATCTACTTTTTCGCCAGCTTTTCTAAACAAAATAATACGGTCATTACTATTTTTCATATTCGCCATTCAATATTCCTCCGTTTTTTAAAATGTTTTGTAAGATATCGTTATTGATGTGTGTAGCAATTCTTGATTAGTAGTATCATCGACTAACTGTGCGATGTTAGTATCATCTTCTTCAAAGTCATAATCGTTTGTTTTAACGCTAGGTGTTAAATCATCGATACACCTTTTAACAAGTCCGTCATGATGTCCTAAATCATCGCTTACACTCCAAATATCAATAACTAAATTCGTATCGCCAGAATAACTATCAAACGTGTACTTACTTCTATTTGACTCCGGCATTTTTATTACAAAAAAAGGATACGGAATCTCTTGTTGCATCTCTTTACGAGAAATAACAGGGAATCCATATCCTTGTAGCGTTTCATACGCTTTATTATAAAGTTGTAAGTTCGGTGTCATGCTTTTATCTCCTATTCAAACAACGCTTTCAATTCTTCTACAGTCGATTTTCTTATTACCTCATATACTGGCCACATAAAAGGTTCTGCCTCCATGTATCGAGTACCAAACTCTAAGAAACCACTATAAGCTGCATGCGATGTGATAGTGTATTGCAAATCGCCAGTTTTTTTATATCTGATATTGCGTGATAAATTACCAGTCCAATAACCCTTATTCATTACTTCTCTAGCTTTCAATTTAGCTCGTACTACATATTCTTTGGCGTTTTCCTGTAAAATATCATCTACATCATCATCAATGTTGGTTTTCATATCGTGAAATTGGTTTAACAGTGCGTCTAATCCATCTATATTCATCAATTGACCTCTTCGATATAATATGACGTTTCGTGTCTGTATATCCTTGTATCAACTATCTTGTAGCGAATGCCATTAACCAACACGTGGCTAACAGGGTAAGATATTGATTCTTTTATCCTCAGGACACTTACATCGTTTTTTACATCGCCAAATTCAAGTTGCTTTCTTGCTCTAGAAATGGGGTTAATATTGCATGGTATCGCATCATAAGTGATTAGTGCGTTTTCTTTTTTGCTAGTTTTAGGATTGTAAGTTGTTACTTGTTCTAATTGAAAAATAACTCTATCTTCATATCTCAAAAGAACACAGCCCTTCCTTTTTTAGTTCTCGTTCTAGCATTAAAGTAATTATCAATAATAGCTTCATACTCCTTGAAATCGTTCAATTCATACGCATTGCTACGTCCGTCAACCGCTTCTGATGTCATACCTTCAGCACCAATCCTGTTGTAGCGTTTAACTGCAACTTCTTTAATCATGTAACTAAACCTTTCCGGTATTTGTTCAACTTCAATAGGTAACATTGATAACAACTGGCTTTCACAACTTTTTATAATTTCCTCTAATTGTTCATCTTGCTTTTCATCTTTAAGACCAATACGTTTTTTTACATCAGCTAGCGTAGTCATATAACCACCTACTCTAGCGACTCAAAAGTGTTGATAATTTCAGCTTTTGTTTGTTTTTCATAAACTTGTAAGCCAGCAACACTTGCTATTTCGACAAGTTCTTTTTTGGTTAATTTGTCATTTACAATGTAAATCATTTGTTCGTTGCGTTTATTTTCAACACTAGCTAAAGCTTTGATACGTTCATCTGTAGGATCATAACCTTTGCGAGGGTAGACATGCCCTTTCATATAGACATGTCTGTTATCTTCTAAATCTGTAAAATCTACTTTAACAATTCCAATGATTTCGGGCATGTTACCACTCCTAATTATTTATTAAACTTCTCCTGGAACTGAATCTGTTCTTTTGTCAGCAGGAACTAACTTAGCAAACGCTTTATCATCAGCGATATGCAATGCTACATGCATAGTTGCACGTAATGCCACCATGTCTTGTTCAAACAAGTTTACAGGTGTGCCATCTTCGTTTTTAACTGTAGATAATTGTGCGGTTTCATCGATTTTGTATTCGATTAATTGAGGGATACCATAAATCAATTTGTCGAAGTCACCAGTGATTAATTCACCACGTTTTAAGTTACTTGATTTAAGATTAACCACAGGTAGACCGTCTAACGAATCGCTGTTACGGTCATAAATACGTTCTTTCGTTTCAGGATCTACAATTTTACGTAACAAGCTTCTGTTTTGTGTTTTTGAGATAAACGCATTTGCTTCTAATTCGTCATCTTCAAGTAATGCCTCTAAATCAATAATGTTATCTTGTGTGAAGTCACCTTTAATAACCTTATTAGTTTTTTCAATTGATTGCGCAATTGATTTACCGAATGGATTGTTACCTTGATTCAAAATACCTGCCTCGTCAAACTTTTTATAGAAAGCTTCAGCAATCATAGGTTTCATTTCTTCAAAGAACTGTGAATAAGTGTAATTCAAGAATTCTTTTGTTACAGGTAAGATAACCCCTAATTTAAACGCTCTCATTGTAGCATTAACCCAAGTAGCCTTAGACGTTTCGATTTTTTGACCTTCACCTACCCAGTAAGCACCTGGTTTATCAGCCCAAAAAGTAAACTTCTTCTCAGTACCTTCCATTGGTTCGTACTTACCTAATTGCATGATTTTTGAGTTTTCCATAACCTCTTGTAAGATAGGTGTTGTAAAGTCGTTTAACAACGTACCATCTTTCTTTTCGTGCATCATTACATTATCAGGGTTAAATACTTGCGATTTAACATTGTTCCTCGCAAAATGTTGCAAATTTAATTTTAATTTTTGTGTTTGTTCCATTTAAATGCCTCCGTTAATTTTTAATAATTCTTTTTTGTTTAGCAATTTCAGCCAAGTTTTGAGTTTTGTTTTTTGCCGTATGATTAAATGAATCCCCACCAGTCAATGGTGATTGTCTAGCGTTAACCTTAACCGCTTCATTAACCGCTTTTTTTACTGCATTAGAAAAAGCTTCAACATTCAATTTAGTTTGTTCAGCAGTATCTGTTACAACTAAATTAACAACCTCATCTGATGAATCAACTTCCGCTTCGCTTAACATTTTCCTTGCTTCTGAACGCATTTCATTTAATTGTTTTTCTGAGCGTAATTGCTCCAGCTCTTTTTCCATTTGCTCGCGTTCATATTCATCTTTTTGATCCTTGTTCATTTTCGCTAATTTAGCAGCTTCTTTAGCAGCTTCTTCTGCTTTTTCTCTTGCATACTCATCAGCTTTTTTCTTTTCGTGGGCTACACGACGTTCAAGTATTTCATCAACTTTCTTTTGTTGCTCTGGCGTGAAAGTTATTTCAGTACCTTCGTCATTTTCTTTCTTATCAGGATCTCTTTTTTTACCATCTCCACCTGGTTCATCCGGATCATCTGATTGGTCTGCAAAAAATTGCAAATTAAACTTAAGTTTATTTTCTTCCATGAGATATACCTCCATTCATAGTCTGTCGACTGTTTTTCCATGCGTGCTTTTTATGTCATCAGCACGTTTTGGACATAAAAAATAGCCAACACAATTAAGTGCTAGCTATTAAAAGAGTGGTTCGTTATATTTCGGTTTTTCTTTATTGGCTAATACTGCCGACCTTACGCTGTCTAAGTTTGCATCAATAATAACTGTTTCGTTTCGCTTTTGTAACTCTTTACGTATACCTTTTAACTCTCTTGCTATGTCTCTAAGGTATTTGTCAGTATTGCTCATACCAATATCCTCCAAACACTTAATTTACTATCATACAATGCTAACTTGCCTTTAAAAACTTTTACTTTTAAATCAATCATCGCTTTTCACTTTTCCTCCAAAGTATTTTGTTTGTCGTTTTTTGTTTGGTTTTTTCGGCCACATAGATTTAGGTAGTAATGCACAATCTGAACGACAATTGATATGCATAGGGTAGAAATTAACACCAATTTTAGCGTCTTTAACTTTGAATATTTCTCCATTAAGCCCCTTGCATACTTTAGTTGTTCTACTATCAATTTTTGCAATATACATATAATATCCTTCCGGTGAAATTTCTTTCATGCTGTCAATACTTGATTGTGCGTGAACACGTGCCGATTCCGTATAAAGCAATGATTTAATTGCTGCAGTCTTTTGTCTTGCTGTGCCTTCGAATTTGTTTAGGTGCTTGCGCATATCTTTAACATATTCATTTGGATGTCGACCTCTAATAACCACATTAGCAATTATTTCTTCTACTTCTTGTTTCATCGCTTCAGTATTAGTCCATAATCGCTCTGACCAAACGACACCATGAAATTGTGTATCAACGATTGTATCTATAACTTCTTTAGCTACTTGTACACCTTCACCTAAAATACCCGCTTGATCACTGAACACACGATAAGCTGTTGATTCGAAATATTCCCTCATCGATAATTCTGTTTGAGCTGTTGCATAAGCAATTAAGAATTCTATTTGAATCTTTAACATCTGTTCTCTAGATACATACATCTTAGTGTTATACTTCTTTAATTCTTCATTTGCTCTATCGCTAAAGTCCTTGTTTTCGACCAATCTTTTTGCTTCTTCTTGAAACGCTTTTACATCGAACTCATCAATAATCTTTTGTGCTTCTTGTAATGTAACGCCTGCAAAATCTCCGTACTTAACAATAAACGCATTGATTTCTTTTTCAATGCGCTTAATCATCATATTCAATATACGTTCTATTTCTTCAGCTTTAGTTTTATCACGCTTCAACTCATTCTCGATTGCTTTGCGTCCGCGTTCTTCCCAATATTCTTGAGTGTTTTTGTTAGGCAATTACAATCATTCCTTTTTATCAACAGTATCTTTTGTATCATCATCTTGTTCGTCATCATTGATGTCTCTAGGGTCTTTATAAATACCTTTTTGAGCTTTTTTAATAGATTCTTTCTCATCTTCTTCTATTTTCTTGACTTCCAATTCAGGGTCTTGGAAGAACGAGAATAGAGACATTAAAGTTGTTTGACTAATCTTCCCGCCAGAATCAATATAAGCTTTTAATTCTTCGATTAATGATTTAGGTAAGTTTCTGTTGTATACGTATCTAACAGTATTGAAATCTTTGTTAGCGTCAATCGACCGTGTATTTTTAAGTATTGTCTCTAACAACTTAGCACGACGTCTTAACCCTTTAGTGAACAATCCTTCTTTAGTTTTAGTACGTTGTTCTAATCCGAATAATTTGTATTTCATTGCCTCGCCCGATTGAGTGCCACTAAAGTTATCATCTTTCATGTTAGGCGTGTTGGTAAACATGTGTATATCACTGTTCAAACGGTCTTTATAAGCTTCGGTACCTTGTACATCGTATTGTTTATAAATATAACCGCCGTCAACTGAACCTTCTGTTTCGATACCTGTATCCCTATTCTCATAAACGGTTGGCTCTAAAAATAACACGTTAGCTTCCTTTTGTTTTCTAACTTCTACAGGATCTAAATTTAAATTACCTTTAATAAGTAACATAGCGTCATTTAAATCACTCATATAGTTAGCAGTATCTGATTCAGCATTATCATACAAATCAATTAAAGTGATTACTTTCTCATAATCCCCTTTTCTTCTTTCGTTGTTGCTAAATTCTGTAATAGGCATACGTTCGAAAGAGTGTGATTCAAAACCGTTTTCACGTGGTGTGAGCTTCAATCCATTTGTTCTACTGGTAAGATATCTATAAACACCGTGAGAAGTAAATAAATCAACTGTAAACACTTCATCTTCGTCAGTCTTGTCTATTGGTTTAGTTCTTAAATATCTAACTCCTGCGATACTATTACGTTCAATTGTATTGTCGTATATGACAAAAGTACTCATTGCATCACTCTTGTATAAACGCGTTTCATCATCTTGGTTTCTAATCATTAACTCATAAGCTTTGCCATAAATTGACAAATCTAATCCTAAAGATCTATTGTGTGACTCAACATCATTTAAATCATTGAACGCCTCAATAGCTTCTAATACATCTTTATCATCATCTTGACATTGAATCGGATTACCTAAGAAATAACCGTTAATAAAATCGCTAATATAAGATGCGTAATCATGCGCTACACGGTTATCTGCCATGTACTCTTCTTTGCGTCGTGTTAACTCAACCAGATTCTTAGTTTTACCTTCGTAATAATCACTTAACACTTTTAATCTAGGTCGTTGGTAATCCATGTGATGTTCAATGTATTTACTTACTTCATTAATGTTTTGTAATAAATCAGACTCTGTCCCGTCATATGTGTAAACAACATTAGCTTCATCGTTAAACAAGTAATTTCTGTTTTCTCGTAAATCAGTATCCGTTTCAAATTCGTTTGCCTTTAACATTTGTTCCCTCCTATAATCCTAGAGATTTAATTACTTTTGTTTTGCTTTCTATATTCTTTTTACGTTTTTTACGTACGATATGATATTTCTCAAGACTATAACGCAATGCATCGATAATATGGTTATTAGCATCTATAGGCTTGTTCAACCACTTACCATCATTATCTTGGTCAAATGTATAAGTGTTGAACTCTTCAATAGCGTGTTCACATGATGGGTGTATAATAACTTCAAAGCCTTGAATGAATTGAATGCCTGGTAAAATAGTATTAGCGCCTTTCAACGCTTTTCTTATACCTTTAATCCCTTTAGATTTCAATTCACTGATCACTCTATCTCCACCAGCCCCATAATCAGCTGCAATATCTACATCACCTAATCCTTTTTTAATAAGCATTTGTTTTATATCATCAGTTAACATCGCTTTTTTATAGTGTTCATCATAGATGAATAACTTTTTGTTTTTTAAATCTACAACCGTACTAACAACTGTTGTAGGGTCTTGACTAAATCCAAAATCCATTCCGTGAGTTATTTCTTGCGTTCTTTTAAACTCCTCAAACCAATCAAAGTCTTCCACTTTAAAATTATCGAATACAAGCCCCTCTGCAACACCCCAATCTCCATCACAAACGATTCTTGCACGTCTAGGATTCTTTATATACAAATCTTCATATCGTTCAATATCGACTTTATCTAGCCATTCATTAACTCTATAAGTTGTTGTATCTGAAAAAGTATTGTTTAATTTTGTTTCTTCATCAAAAAATGTAGGCTTCAACCAATGTCTTTCCGACCACGGGTTAAAAGTGACTGTGATTTGCTTGAAAAATTCCGGACTATCGTAGCTACCACGTATTGACTCAACAACAGTGCTAAACTTAGCGAATGTTTCTATTTGATAAGCCTCTTCAAACCAAGCCCAACACAAAATGCCTGTATCAACAGTAATCGATGTTATTTTCAATGGGTCGTCTAAACCTCTAAACAGTATTTTTTGTCCAGTAGGTTTATACGTTATTTCCGGCAAACTTTCGTTGAATTTAAATAAGTGATCAACGCCTAATTGGTTAGTTGCCCACTTTAAATCTGTATACGTTGATTGTTTGTTAGTGTTGCTAAATCTTCTGACTACAAGTATATTTGCCCAATCATATTTCATTATTCGATAAATGAGATTAATAGCGGTAGTTTTACTTTTCTTGCTACCCCTTGAACCTTTAACAACACGGTAAAAGTTTTTGTTGTGCCAAAACTTATTGTAGCCACCACCGATTTTATTTTTTAGATCAAGTATTTCATACATGACTAATCATCTTCCGGAATATTATCAACAAACATCGGTATTTTGTGGTCGACTTCTTGTTTGTCTGTAAATAATTTGTGATGTCTACCTAACATCTCTAAGGCTTTGTTTTGGTCACTTATTTTAGGTGACTTAGTAACAAGTTGTATGTGTTCATCGTATACTAATTGCATTTTGCCAGTATCCGGATTCTCTTTATAGTCTCCAGTTTTTGTTACGACAGCTTCAACTTCCGTGTGTTCTCCTCTAGCTGTTCTAGTTAGCCTATACAACACTTCTTTACCTGACATAATATTCTCGTCAAAGAGTTTTGTTTCAACCTCCTTGATATAATTCTGAATTTCAACATTCTTCAACATACGCTGTCCTTGTGAGTACGCCGTCTTTTCGCTATATCCGGCATGCACAGCTGACTTAGTAGCATTGCCATAACATTCAGTACCAGGTATTGTATATACTTCTGCAAACAAACGTTGCTTTTTAGTTAATTTGTTCATTTCATTTACCACCAACTCTCGCGCTATACGCTTTTTAAAATTAAAAAAAGGATTGGCTATAATCAGCCAACCCACATAGATCCTTTATTCCTAATTGCGATAAGGGAAACGCAGTAAGATAGTCAATATCCTACACTATCATAATATCTCGTTATAGGTGTCAAAAACTGTCATTTTACTGTCAAATTTAGTATTCTCCTAATTCTTCGGCTAGTTTAGACACTATTTTCTTCTTGATTCTATGCGCTGTACTTTCAGAGATGTGTATGTCATAACAAACCGCAATCAAAGTCTTTTTATTAAAATAATACTCTTGAATGAATTCGCGTTCTTTCCTACTTGATGTGTTGATTATACGTTCAATCGCACTCTTAAACTCAAGAATTTTACCTCTTCGTATACTACAAAGATAATTAGTTACTGCCATTTCTGTTTTTGATGTATTAGATGGTACAAACTCCCCGCCTATATTTGTATCTGTTGGAATCCACGGTGTCATTATTTCACTTCTTAAATCTTCAAGTTGTTTATGATAATTAGGATAATCGCACAACTCGTCTTCTAATTTCCGAACTGTTGATAATTTTAATCCGTATTTCTTTTTAGTCATGAATACCCTCCGTACAAATATGTTTAATCTTCAAAATGTCTCAATCTACTTCTTAATATCTCTATCTCCCGCTCTTTAACTTTCACATCGCCTTTTAACTGTTCAGCTTGCAACATCACACCAAACAATAAGATGACTAGTAATATAATTGCTATGACTAACCACATCATCTACTCTGACACCTCCGCCCTCATCAAATCAGACTGATCGCTCAACTTTGCGAAGTCACTCGGCATCTCTACATCATCATTAGCCGTCATCATAATATATACTTGCTCCGTTACATACTTACCTAGCTCATACATCGCTAGTAAGAATAATAGTCTTAATATTTGTTTAGTCATCGTCTGCCTCCTCAACATTAATCCCAACTATATAACCTTTGTTCAATACAAGTTCTCTGCCATAATCTTTTTCTATCGTTAAATAGTCATCATCATTTCTAAAATCATCCAAAACAAATACTATTTCGTTAAATAATTCATCTTCATGTAATATCAAACTACTACCGTCATGTAATAAAATTCTCAGCTGATTCATTTCCCACGCTCCTCAATAAGTGTGATTGATTCAATCGTATCTGTTTTAATATACGTTGGTTGCTTGATTATAGTACTTGCGTAAATATAACCATTAAAACTCGTCATTCTTTCAACATATTTTTCAAAAGGTTCAGCTGTTTTTACAAAATAAACTCCACCTGAAATAGTTTTAATTTTAACATCCGTCATTTCCGACACTCCCTTATATTTTCAAACAACTGACCTAATTTAATAATTGCATCTCTTTTAACTTGTGCCTCGTACTTTTCTTTCGCTTCTTCTTTACTCTCTGCCTCAACAACTGTAAACGTCTGATTATCTCTAGCAGTAGTAAAATGTTCATGTGGTTGTCCTGTTGAATCTTTGAATGTTGTGACTAAGTATTGTGTCACTTCCCCAAAACCTCCTTGACTCGATCTAAGATGTCTTTACACTCCGCTACTTCCGAAGCCTTTTGCTCCACGTTCTGAAACACTCTCGAATTCCTCCACTTGCTTTAGTTCCGGTGTCCATATAGGCACGATAACCAATTGAGCTAGTTTGTCGCCTTTGTTGATTTTATATATCTTTCTAGCGCCTTCTCCTTCGTTTATATAATTACCTTTTATATCTAAAGTATTTACTAGTTTGTCGTCTAAATCTTCGTATAATGATGTTATGCCGTCATGCTCCATATCATTCTTGATATTAATCCCTAAATTACCATGATATCCCGCGTCTATCTTTCCTGTTTCAATCACTAAATACGTTTTACTACTTACACCACTACGGCTAGTTAATAGCCCGACATAGCCCTCTGGTATACTTACAGCTACATCTGTTTTAATCACTGCCTTTTCTTGCGGCTCAAGTACGACGGTTTCGGCTGAGAATATGTCATAACCTGCATCTGTCTTATGATTTCGTTCGGGCATTCTAGCGTCTTTTGATAATAGTTTCACTTGTAATGTGTTAGTCATTTTCCTGTGCCTCCTTGATTAAATGAATTGGTTTAACAACAAAGTCTATAAGACTAATAATAGATCCGTCAGATAACTTGTAATGCGTGTCTCTAATATCGCCAACAAGTTGTACAATTTCTAAAGTTGAATTTGTTTCTGGATTAAAAACCTTGTCTCCTACACTAATGCTCATTTTCCTGTTCCTCCTCATATTTATAGACAACTTGACCCGTCATAATCCCTACTGCTTCATCAAGATAAATATCTTCTTTGAGTGCATCTTGCATAGCATTAGGTAAACCCTCAAGTATTTCATCAAACGCTTGTGCTTTCTTATACACGTCCTCAATCTCTTTTAGTAATCCCTCTGTGTCATTGCCGTTATACGCACTAGCACTTATAACGGACTGTTCTATTTGTTCACGGTTATTCATTAGTGTCATCCTCCATTTGTCCTAAAAATTCGTAGAACTCATTTGTTCCGTCTAATTTGTCCATTCGGTACAATATAGCACTTGCGTTGATTTTAGCTCCCATGTTTATAGCTACTGCCTTGTTCGCTCTACTCTCAATCTGTAGTTCGTTAAGTCTAAAACGGTAAAATTCGTATCTTCCAAGCAATTCATTTTTGACTGTGCGCCACATGTTCTCCAGCTCTTCGTTACGCTCTCTTAACTTAGCTATATCCACGATAAGCTCATCACGTTGCTTCTTGCACGCATCACGTTGTTTTCTCATCTTCTTCAACCTAGCTTCCATTACACCTAGTTGGAACCCTGTTTCATAGTTCACTTTCATAACCTCCTCTAAAATAAAGTTAGTTCCTTCTGTTCTTCGTATTCCAAACCATGTTGCTTTATATATATTTCGAGCTCTTCAGCAGTATCAAATGTCTTTTTAACACTTTGCCAACCTGGCACGATATGCCCATGAAAGTAATAAGTGCCGTTTACTACATGGATATGTGCCACTCGTTCGTTATCTTGATACAGATATCTCTTAGATCCAAAGAATTGATTTAGGTATTCTTTGCGTGCGTTATCTGTCATGATCTACTTCTTAACTTTCACGAATATGTCGTTTTCCATCAGGTAGCACGCATAACGTCCTCTTGGATGCACTTGTGGCACATTAAACAAATGTGGCTTCTTTCTTCTTAGCTCAGCCTCTTTACGTCGTTGCCTAGCCATTTCACGTTCTTTGCTCTCTCGCTCCATGATTTTGGATAACACAATTTCTTTATACTCAGCTAAGCGCATACCATAAGGTGCATGTAAGGCTTCTAACAACGCCCAGCCACCTCGTACTCTTTTTGCAACCATTCCTGGAGTTAAACCATTCTTTTTTATCAATTCATTTTCATGTTCGGTAAATTTATATGGTTTACCGTTAATCTTTACGATACTCATTTATTCCACCTCTGTATTTATCCTGTGTTAAAATTTTTAAAGCTCATGTTTTTTTCTCCGGATGTTATTTATCCTAAAAAGTATTAGTGTGTCTTTTTGGTCGTTTTTCGCCCTATATTCACGAGCACTAATGACCAAAAGCTCTTTTTGCTCTCTCAGATAATTCTTGTCGTCGCTCTTCAGACATTAATTTTCTAAAACCTATTGCGCTTTTAGGTAGTTTCGCCCTAACCAATACCGCAGTCCCAGATTCTAATCGTTCCAATACCTCTACATCATCGCCGTACAACTTTGTCATTCTAGTAATATGTGTCGGTACCGATGAGTAAGCAATCCATTCTTGATTTTCGTAATCATAGTTCAATGTCGTTTCTCGGTCTTCTCTTGAATAACCGTCGCTTACAGTTTTTGTTTCTTTGGTAATTCTTGCCATTTATTCCACCTCTATATTTACGTTTCTAATTTTTAAATTGTCATACTCTAGTATTTCGTTAGGATTGTTATATAAGTAATCTGCCAGCGCATCTTTTTCGTTATCCACATCACCAAAATGCTTATATTCAACTTCTGTAGGTATTCTTATATCAATCGTTGCGTTTATATATGCTTGTTGTTGCATTAGATCACTTCATTTCTCTTTTGCGTTCTCGTCTTGCTTTAATTAATTCCTCGTAAGTAATCCATGTTTTGCCTGTGTACTTAGGTGCTTTACATATCCACGTTAAATTCACATCTCTATACTGATATCTGAATATCTTCGCTTTGATGTTGGCAACTTCAGTCGCCTTACCTTTAACATCTAAAACTTCGACCAGTTTCCCTTCCTTCCACAAAGAGAAATCGGCTATATACGTAATCGGTCTTTGCTTCCCAAATTTAGGTTGTAGTTCGAATTTCGGTTGTATTTCGATACGATCATAGTTAGTGCCATTCATATTACTTTCTAAATATTGGTAATATTCACACTCTACTTTGCTATCAAATACAATTCCTTTGTACTCAACTTTCTTAGCGTTGTATTTACTCATCGTCCACCTCTAAATATCAAATATCGTTGCTTGTAAACCTAGCTCTTGCTCATATAGAAGTCCGTGAGCGCCTTTAAATCGTTTTAGGTCACTATCAGTCATAATTTTCTTTTCGTCGCTGAAATGGGCTCCTGTGAGCGAATAAACTTCATTCTCATTCTCTTTATACTTGATGACCTTAATATCTTCTGTGCCATCTTCTCGGTATAAGTAATATTTTTCTTTCGGCATTTTTAACACTCCTTAATATTCGACGATAGCGGGGCGTGTATGACGTTCTGCAAGTTTTTGGATAAATAGGTCATATAACTTATTTTCATCGCCCTGTGCCTCGTCTATGAGTTTCTGAGCGTACATATCTGAACACTCAAGTTTAATTTTCAAAAATTCTTTGGTTACCATGCGTCTCGCTCCCTGAAATCGTCTCCGATTACTCTTACTTTTCTTGCATTGTGTTTCATTCTTGAATTGATACGTTGCCAGTTCATATTTTGATTTAGTTCTTTATCACTAAAGTTAGTTGTAAAGATGTTGTTTTTACCTACTCTGTTATCAACAATGCTGAAAAGTTTATTTAAAGTGTGCTCTGTGTTTTCTACACCCATATCATCTAGTACAAGTAAATCAATATCACTTAGCAATCTGACTAGCTCGTCTGTAGTCTCTACTGCATTTTTGTTGTATGTCGCTTTGATACGATCCATCAACATTGGTATGTGCATAAAAGCAACCGTATGCCCTTTAGCTTTAACTGCTTTTGCGATAGCGTATGCTAGGTGGCTTTTACCAGTTCCGTATGAACCTTGCAATATTAATGATTTTGGCTCTTTTGTAGAGAAGCCTTGAACGTACTCTATTGCTGTTTGTTTAGCGTGTACTTGTTTTTCATTTTGTGGCTTGTAGTTTTTGACTGTTGCATCTCTTAAAGACGGATTAACGTTTGATTGATTGAATATGTTGTTTATCTTCCGTTGCTTGTTTCGCTTATATTCCTCATAGATTTCACATTTGCAACCGTCTTTATACTCGTAACCATTCGGGTGTTTTTTAGTAGGAGCAAACTTATATAAGTCGTATTCACTTCCACATCTCTCACATTTCAATCCTTTTTCGACATGAGTAGGTTGATATTTTTTCAAGCTTTCGTTTATCTTTTCGCTGAATAGTGGTTTCATAATATCCCCCTAATCCCAATAACTTTCGTCGTACTTCATGCGTTCCAATTGATTCGTGCCAGTTGATTGTATTTTTTGATTGAGGTACCCCTCAAATTTACTGCCAAAAAGTGTTTCTGGTCTAAGGTATTTATCGCTATCCGTGTTTAACCATTCAGCTGTTTTGATATCAATCACCTTTTTAAAATCCTCCAACCTAAAATCTTGATTCCATCTTGCTTTAATAAAATCTTTTGTTTTAGCTGTATTATGTTTAAAATGCTTTCCTGCTTTTTTATTTAAGTATTCGATAATTTCTTTATAGGGAATGGAAGACACCGTCGGGTTGCCCGACAATATACTTCCTTCATTATTAGTATTGTTATTATTAGTTAAATCATTATTAGTACTATTATTATTAGTAGTATGCGATTTACCATTAACGGTTTTTCCATTGTTGGTTTTACCGTTAACGGTTTTTCCAACGTTGGAAAATCGAATGTGGTGCGGTTGCTCATATACTAAGTACTCATAACCATTTAACCTACCACTTTTATCACGTTTTCTACTACGTTGAATGTATCCAATTTCTTCCAGTTCCTTGATTCCACTCTTTAAACCGCTAAGTCCATCAGTTGAATGTTGCTCTAGTTCTGTTTCGTAAATTTGCCAGTTATCAGGTCGACTTAACAAATAAAGTAGAATACCTTTAGCCTTCCAACTTATATTAGAATCATGTATAAAATCTTTGTGTACTGTGACAAAGTTACCTGATTCTTTGTAAACTCTAAATGTTGCCATTTCGTTATCTCCTTTCTGGTATAATTTTGTTATCGCTACTGCGTTAGATTGGGGGTGAATAAAATATGGAAAAACCTTATATGTTAACATATGATTTAAACTCACCCGGACAAAAATATGAGGAATTGAGAAATGTTATAAAAAAGGAAATTTCTAATGGTCATTGCAATTATTGGAAATCTTCATTTTTATTCCGTTCTTCTTTATCAACTTCAGAAATGATAGAAAAGTTGAAACCTTATCTCGATTCTGGAGATAAGCTGTTTGTTACAGAAATAGTCAATAACAAACAAGGGTGGTTAACAAAAGAACAATGGGATTTTATCAACCATAATATTTTTATTTAGGTTCTTTTATTGAATCTTTTGTTATATCAGGAAAACCTTTAGAATCCTCAGGGGTAAATTTTTTAATTTTTTTAGCGCTTCTAATCTCTTCCGCCAAGATGACGATTAGGAGTGCTATTTTTATTATTCTTAGTCTATTCATTCCTTTTTCTCTCCTTTCAGCATTTTATTGAGCCTCTCATCAACTTTTATCCACGAGTCATGCAAGTGGTATTTATCATTAAACGACTTAACGCCAATCGCATGTTGCTCGTTATGATGTTCGCGACATAACGCTAATACATGTTTGTCATAGTGATTCATCTTATTTCTGTTCATGCCTCTGCCAACTGCTTCATAATGTGCTAGGTCAGCGTGAGGCTTTCCGCATATTACACAGTTGCGGTTAACAGTTGACCAGTATAAGAATGATTTATCTTGTTTCAGCAAGTCGCTTGTTTTATAACTAAGCGGTATGTCGTTGTGAAATATCCAATCGAGTGTTACCTCGATAATTTGATTCGCTTGCATCCGTGTACAGTCACTTAACGAAATACTCTTGTCATAGTCATACAGAACCGTTACATATTCTTGGAACAAATACCTCATATAGTCACGTGGTTGGCCTGTGTGGCTCTCTATGTCGTTACAGAGCGCAAATATTTTTCTTCGTTGCTTGTCTGTTATTTTGAATGGGTCTTCGATTCGCAAATCACATTCGACTTCGTAGCCGTTATCAAGTAATAATGTTTCTTTGTCTCCTAGCTCGGCACCCTCGATAACGACTGTTGTTGTGCCGTCATCTTGAGTGATATAGTTTTTGATTTGAGCCATTTAATCACGTCCTAGAAAGGTAAATCATCGTCAGAGATTTCTATAGGACCATTAGCATTAGCAAATGGATTATTTGATTGCTGTCTATTCTGTGGTGCGTTATATGAATTATGCTGTTGTTGGTTGTTAGATTGACCGTTGTTTTTACGTTCAACGAAAGTTATATTGTTGACTGCGATGTCTGTAGTAAACACTTTCTGTCCTTGATTATTTTCATAACTACCGGTTTGTATTGAACCAGTAACGCCAATTTTATTACCTTTATTAAAGTTATTAGCGATGATTTCAGCAGTCTTACCAAATGCAACACAACGAATGAAGTCTGTTTCATATTCGTTAGTTTGTTTGTTTTTGAATGGTCTCTGTACTGCGATTACAAAGTTAACTACGTTGTTGTTTTGACCTTTTAACTCTGGATCTGCCACTAGGTTCCCAATTAAATTTACTGTATTCATTGTTCAATTCCTCCAAGCCATTTTTTTATCTGTTGTCTGGTTACATTGATTTGGTTTTTATTCAGTGCTTCGACGTTCATTTTTTCTAATTTGTTAATTTGTTCCTGGTATTTTTCCGCGAATCCACTTTCTTTAGCTATGGCTATAAAATCATTAACTTCTTTAGTTAGTATGTCTTTAAATTCTTGACTTACTGTTGAATATTTATCTTGTTTTTGTTTTGCGTCTGCGTCATCTTCATCAGTTGGAATGTTAAAGAACTTCATTAAGAAATAGCGTTCAGCATAAGTTAACGCTGTGCCATGTGCTTGTGAAATATCATTTTGTTGACCGTAAGCGTGATAACTTACTTCATACTGTTCTTCTGGTTTATCAGCATTAATCCATGTATAATTCAAATCCATTTCAACTATGAATTCTGTCACTTCTTGACCTTTTTTGTTTTTAAAAGTATGTGTCGTCCAATTTTCATTTGACGTATTGGGGACTAACAATAAATTATGTTCAATCATCTTTTCTCTTATTCTGTGTAATATTTGAGATCCTGAAACATACGAGAAGTTATAACCCTTAGTATCTTTTGTGAAGCCCGCAATATTCGCTTTAACATCTGCTATTTTTTGGTACAAATTAAGTTGTTCGGCCATCTATTCTCCCACCTTTACCGTGTATGACGTTGGTTTCTCAACAATGCTAGCACCCTCTAAAACTTCGCCGTTTGCGTCAATTAAAGTGCCGTTTTCAGTTACATTGAAATCTTTCTTAATGTCTGATTGGCTAAGTTTTTTAGTTACCTTTACATAGTTGTCAAAACCTCGTTGCTCAAGTTGTTTAATAACTTCTTGCTCATTGCTAACTTGAATGACTTTTGAACCTTTTCTGGCTGTCACTTTTCCGTAAGGTGTATTCAACTTGAATTTGCTATCTTGTTCTTTTTGTATTCTGAAATATTCAATTACAAGGCTTTGTAAATATTCTTTGCCACTCTGTAATTTTTCTACTTCTTTATCTTTCCATTCGTTTATGCGTTCAATTTCTTTATTTGCTAACTCGTTGATTTCATTCTCTTTAGTTGTGATTGCATCTAGTTTCTTAAAGACCCAGTTAGCACTGTCTAAGTCTGTTACTTTGAATCGGTCGTCTTGTTCAAATGTTTCTAGTTCTCTCTCTTGTAATTCATTCACTTTTCATGCCTCCTACCATTTCATGACTAAGTTAATTAGTCTGTCCTGTTCGTCTGTGTTCTCTTCAATCCATTCATCTATCGCTTGGTTGAATAAGTCTGATGCCATATCTAAGTCATTCTCATCTACGACATAAGCATGTTTAATTGGTACGTTGTTCATATCTTTAACTTGTATTGATATGCCTATATGACCTTTTAAAATGAATAGCTTAAAATCGAATCCGTTAACATGAATATTTTTGCGTATGATATCGCCTATTTCGTAATACATTGTTTTAGTCCTCCTTGTCGTCATCAATACCGAGAAATTTTTGTGATTTACACATTTGGAGAACATTGACAATGTCTTTATAACTCTTAGTGCTATCCAATAAGGAAGCAAGATCGAAAGTATGACCAATCACAGAATTTGAACCTGCTAAATAATCTCCGTCGATAACTCCTATTGATGAGAAAAGCAAAATATCAAATTTACTTTCTCCCTTAATTTCTTTCGCTAATTCATACAATTCTCCGCTTTTTTCAGATAATAAGTCTTTTATTTCGTCCTGAGTCATGTCTTTATAATTTTTAGTCATAGTTGACTTCCTCCTTGTTTCGTTTTATATTTAACTTGAAATTTTTCTTAAGTACTTGATACTGTTACTTGTTGGCGCAAGTAGCAGTTTTTTTTATTCTTCATAAAAGTATTCCTTATAAAATATGAATGTCGCTATGCTTGCGAATCCTGCAATTGACCACGCTGTGGTGAAGTATAGAAACGGCATGAGTACAATCGCTAAGACTGTGAAGCACAGTACTGCTAATAGGTAGCTTTTATAAATGTTACTCATTTTCTTTTTTCAACTCCTCCATTATTCTCTGGTCTGATAAGTCGTGATAAGGGAATTTTTTCCTAGCTAATTGGACTGGTATTCTGCCTCGTATCGCAATGTATCCTTCATCTTCAAGCTCTTTATTCAGTTCTCTTATTATTTGTCCTGCTTTGGATTTAGAAACAGATAAAATTACCGCAAGTTCTTTAGCTTGCAAACTATTTTTCATCATATCTTTTCCTCCTTTAAAATAACTGTTGATTCTCTGGGTTATCTGCTTCGTAATTATCTGCAATAATACTTTTAGCGAAAAAGTCCAAACTGACCTTATATAGGTTGTTCATAGATTTCTTTACGTTAACCCCTTCCTCAAGTATATAAGGCACCCTAAAATCATTTATAAACAGTCCGTTTTCGTCTAAAGTAACGGTTGGTAATTCAGGTTTGTTCCGTCTATAAACTTCTCCTAGTGTAGGTTTTTGCTTTTCAGCTTGTTTAGTGAAGTCGGAAAATGCCTTAAGTAGTTTTATTCCTGAATCAGGATCACTGTGTCGCTCAATCGTTTCTGCTGTAGACTCTTTACTAAAATCATTCCGATTGATTACAGGCTTTCTCGTATTTCGTTCAATCTTCCAAACCTTCCACGTCACAACTGCCATTGTGATGAGGAGGGTTGTTTTATATAGTGTGTTCATTGATAATTCCTCCTATTAAGTTGTTTGTTCAATTGTGTGTTATTCTTCTTCGTCTAAATCAAAGTGCTGTTCGATTTGGTCAATTGCCCACTCAATCATTGATTCAAGGTGTTTCTCTCTGTCGACTTCGTAAGTGTGCTCAATCTCGCCTGCATATGTCACAGTAAGAGTATCTTTGTGTGTGTATGTTTGACTTTTGTTTTCTTTAACTGCATAAAGTGTTAATACTATATTGTTTAGCTTTTCTTTTTGTTCTGGTGTCATTTACGCTCCCCCTAAATTAGCTTCATAACCGAATTCAGTCATGATTTCATGTATTTTCAATCTGCCTTTTTGTGTCCATCTAGTTTGTAAAACTGTGTCTTCTCTGCCATCAGAACGCACAATTGTTATAGTGTCTGAATCTGTGTAACTCTTGCCCATGTGTTCTGAGTAAAGCACCCACTGTTTATTTACTTTTCGTTGTAGTCTAGCTTCGTGTAGTAGTTTGTTTAACTTTTGTGCTGATATACCGTAGTCTGCCGCGATTTGAGTTGTGGCTAATGTGCCAGTTGACTTTAAGATTTCATCTACATAGTCTGCTTTGGGTTTTAGTTCTCCGATTTCTTGTTGTAAAAGTAAGTTTTGCTCTTTTTCTTTCTTATACTCAGTCAACACTGTAATGATGTAGTCTGGATCTTTTAATGTTTGTTCAATTACATTGTCTGTTGCGTAGATACCGTGTTTGCGAATAGCTGGTAGGACTTCCATCGCCAACCAATCTTGAAATTTTTCTGCTACAGCATTACCTGCTTTGAAAGCCAACTTATATACCATTGGTTCTGGTATGAAATCGCCTTTCCCAACTTCTTGGGAAAGATATTTACCTAAATATTTATTGATAGTTTCCCAACGAATATATTGTTTGCCGTTTTTAAACTGAGTGAACCCCAAACTTTTTGCGACAGTTTCTAAATCGAATAAATTATTTTCATTATCTTGTTTGATTAAGATTGAAAACATGTCGTTACTGAAAGTTTTAATTTCATTCATTAACTCTTCACCTCTTCTTTAATTTCTAAAATTTTCGCAATACGTTTCTTTTGTTCAAAAGCATCTCTACGTCCACGTAAAATATCCGATAAGTAAGCACTTGAAATTTCTAGCATTTCCGCAAGTTGCTTGTTTGTCATGTTGCGTTTTAATAATTCCGTTCTCACTTTCAAGCCGAAATCTGTTGTCGACATATTAGCACCTCCTATAACATTTTTTCTAAGCAAATAAATTATCTGTTGAACACCAATAACTTTTATGCTAATATTTAAGCATAGTTTAATAAACCTATAACAATTCGTAATGCCTGTCATAAAGGTATTGAATACTCGTTCCCCAACGAATAATTGTTATGTGTTTAGTAAGCTAAATTTAAAGCTTAAATACAGTATATTAACTTTTATGCTAATTGTCAACAAAAATAGCGAAAAAGTTAATCTGTGATAGGAGAAATTTATGAATCTAGTACAAAGAATCCGTAATTTGTGCAATTCAAAAGGTATGACTTTTGCTGAATTAGAGAGAACTTTAGGGTTTTCAAACGGACAAATCAGAAGATGGGAGAAAACCAAACCAGGCATTGATAAGGTGCAAAAAATTGCCGATCACTTCGATGTATCAGTTGATTACTTATTAGGTAGAGAAAAAGATGAGTACTCCGGAGAAGATAAAAGTGAAGATATTCTTATTATGCATCGAGCTACAGAAAATATGACGGAGGCACAAAGGCAAAAAGCTTTGACTATATTAGAAGCAATGTTTGATGATTGGGATGATTTAACTAAGTAACAAAGGGGCTTTTTAATTGAAATTAAATTATGAAAAATCTTTTTTTAAATCTGCGAAAGCAGTTTACGAGATCACAAATGGTCTATATAACTTATCTTTTCCTTTAGATATATTTGAAATTATCTCAAAAGATAAACGTATTAAATTAGTGACTTTCTCTGAATTTTCTCAGAATACTGGCACTTTATATTTTAAAATACCTTCTATTTTCGGTTCAGAAGAAGCGTTTCATATTAGAAAAGGAGACAAAGCGATTATAGTTTATAACGATTTACTGCCTATGAATCGTCTAAGATTTACTTTAGCTCATGAATATGGTCATTTTATAATGGGACATACTGGAGTTAATTTAAATAAAACATTCACATATAAAGATTATTATAGAAGGATTGCTGAAGAATATGAAGCAAACTCATTTGCTTCATGTTTATTGTTTCCTTTACATATAAGATACAAATATATAAACAACTTTAATATTGAGCAAATTTCGTACAAGTATCAAATGAGTTTTCAAGCGATCCATATAGCGGTAAAAGTAATCAGAAGACATATACACAATGGGTTAAACGACTATATGTCAAATAACGAAAATTACCACGCAGAAAACTACTTAAGTTTTTTAGAAGAGAAAATGGAAAGCAAATCTGATTTTATAAATGAATTTAAATATGCTTATGATCTAACGATTTAACAATCAAAAAATAAAGGAGAAATGAACATGAAAGAATTACCTAAGAGCAGATTAACGTTCAAAGAAAGTATGATTGAGAGTCAATATTTAGCAACTAAAACAAAAGAAGAAAAGAAACAATACAAGCAACTATCTGTTGAAGACAAAAGAGAAATTTTAAAAGAATACCAAAGTAAACCTAGAAAAGAAGTGAAATTTGAAAGTGAAATCAATAAATCTGACGAAAACTTATCTAAAATCTACCAAAGATTTAGCGAAATAGGTGTAGAGGATTTGTTTGGTACAAAAAAAGAAGTGAAAGAACTACCTATGATTTTAAAAGATAATGAAAACATAATGTATGTAACTTCGGGATTGTACAATAATAATACCTACTTAATAGTATGTACTGATCTAAGATTGTTATTCTTAGATAAAGGTATGATATATGGTTTGAAATTTCATGAATTTCCATTCGAGAAAATCAATTCTGTTTCGTATAAAAAAGGACTTCTTTTTGGCGAAATAATTATACATCACGGTTCATCAAGTATCGCTATAGGAAGCATATCAAAAAACACTGTATCTAGAATGGCGGAAACAATACAAGAACAAATCTCTATTCGAGAAAGTTCTATGAAACCATCCAATTCTGAAAAAATGAGTTTTTCTGTTGCTGATGAATTAATAAAATATAAAGAATTATTAGATGTCGGAGTAATTTCTCAGGAAGAGTTCGATAAGAAAAAACAACAATTATTGGATATTGATTAATAGCGCTTGTGTGGCGTGAGGAGGATGAGGGATGGAAGAGAAACAATACTTATGGAGATATAACGATATAGAAAAAAGAATGAATGAACTTCACAAAAAATATAAAGAATTAGTGGATATATTTTTTGGTGATGTAATAGATAAAAATACTGGATACTTCCCCTTTTATTCCGGTATAAAATATAGCTACGCAGATTTGAATATCAGTTTTTACAGAGGTTTAATTTATATTCACGGTGGGTCAGAAGGCATGCAAGCGAAGAAAATAAATATTTCTGTAGATGATGTTTTAAAAAGAACAGAAAGATCTTTCGAGAAGTTAAGTGAATATATAAAAAGTACTTTCATTTTCGAAAAAGTCATACATGATTTTCAAATGTTTAACTTGAGCGATTTAGCTAGTATATACAACGACGATGCAATTGCGCATTATTATTTTGAAACTCATTCTGACTTATATTTATCAGATAAATCTACAAAAATTTATCGAACACCTAATTCTTTGTTAGAAAACGCAAATGATTTACCGGCTTCTTTAAGAAAATACACTCAATTATTAGAAACAGTTAATGACAAGGATTTTGAAACTCATATAGTTGAAGCTTATGATTGCTTTATGTCTGAAAAAAGGCTAGCTACATCACTACTTTTAGGTAGAGCGCTAGAACTAATGTGTAGGCTGATATTGAACAAGTTTGATAAAGATATAATTAAACAAACACCTGATTACAAGAGGAATATAAGAACATTTTTAAACGAAATGGAAAACAACGATTTAATAGAAGAACATTTAAAACATTCAGTCAAAGCTGCTATTGAACACAGAAACTCTATTATGCATGGTATTAAAATCGAAGAGTACAATTCGATAATTCAAACATTATTTGACGAAATAGCTAAGCTGTCTAATGTATATAAGTCTCTTAATAAACAGTAAGCAAAATCGGATTCTTCATTACATACCGAATATTCATCATAAACACTGACTGCATCTTCTAAGACATTTTTTAAAATTCTAATGTCTTCATTCGTTAAAACTAATTCATTGAAATTATGATTGTTTTTAAATGTCATAACATCACCTACTTTTTATTTTATTATATCACATTTAGTACCTAGTACTAAATTTCGGGTAGCCCGCCTACCCTTATTATTTTTTGCCAATTTTGAGGAGGGAGAAGCAAAATGCCAGTATATAAGGATGATAATACAGGTAAATGGTATTTTTCCATTAGATATAAAGATGTATACGGTAATAACAAACGTAAGATGCAACGCGGTTTTTCAACTAAGCGTGAAGCTAAGAGAGCAGAGGCTATTTTTTTGAATGACGTAAACGAAGGATATAGTGATTCGAAAACATTTGATTATGTTTTTCATCACTACTTAGAAAATAGCGATTTGAGACCTAAAACAAAACGACGCAAACAAAATGAATATCATAAACACTTTAAAGCTAAGTTCGGGCACATAAAAATGAATAAGATAACACAAAATCAATGCCAAGAGTTTCGTAAATATCTAATAGAGAATGTAGCATCAACAAATTCTGCTCGTACAATTTGGTCAGGTTTTAAAGTTGTAATTAATTATGCTAAAAAATACTTTGGATTACGTACAGATCCAACAATATCAATTAAACCTATTCCGCGTGTAAAGCCAAAACCTAAGTTTATGATGCGTGAAGAATTTGAAGAAAGAATCAAAGACATTGAAGATCAAGATTACAGAGAGTTATTTACATTAATGTTTTATACAGGTTTAAGGATTGGCGAAGCTATGGCGCTTGTTTGGACAGACTACAATAAATATAAAAAAGAGATATCCATAAATAAAACAATGGACATCTCTAATAGAACTATATATCCGAGACCAAAAACAGATAGTTCAGAGGATATTGTTCCTTTACCTAAATTCATCAATACAATGTTAACTGAACGACACCAACGTGAAAAAGAGTTAAACAAATATTTTGATGAACGTAGTTATTTTATTTTCGGAGGAATGGCTCCCAAACATTACAGTCATGTTCAAAAGAAATTCCAAAAAGCTTTCCCCCATTATAACATTCACGCGTTAAGACATTCTTATGCATCTTATCTTGCAAATAATGGTGTAGATATTTTCGTTTTACAGTCACTTATGAGACATGCTCAAATCACTGAAACGATGGGCACTTACAGCCATTTATATACTCAGAAAAAACACGATGCAATAGCCATTTTTGACAAGTAAATGGTATCAAAATGGTATCAATAGCCATTTTCGGAAGTTAAGAATGGCTTAACAACGCGGTTTAAAGCTATCCAATACTACCTTCCATTTCGAACTTGATTAAACGGTTCATTTCGACCGCGTATTCCATTGGAAGTTCTTTTGTAAATGGTTCGATGAATCCCATAACAATCATTTCTGTCGCTTCTTCTTCAGAAATACCACGACTCATTAGATAGAATAATTGTTCTTCAGAAACTTTTGAAACCTTGGCTTCATGTTCTAATGATATTTGATCGTTGAATACTTCGTTATATGGAATTGTATCTGATGTTGATTCGTTATCTAAGATTAATGTATCACATTCAATATTTGAACGAGCACCTTTTGCTTTACGTCCAAAATGAACAATACCGCGATAAATAACTTTACCACCATTTTTAGAAATAGATTTAGAAACAATTGTAGAAGATGTATTAGGTGCTTTATGAATCATTTTAGCACCGGCATCTTGAACTTGTCCTTTACCAGCAAATGCAATAGATAATGTACTACCTTTTGCACCTTCACCTAAAAGAACACAGTTTGGATATTTCATCGTTAACTTAGAACCTAAGTTACCATCTACCCATTCCATATTTCCGTTTTCATAAACAAAAGTACGTTTTGTAACTAAATTGTATACATTGTTCGCCCAGTTTTGAATCGTAGTATAACGAACGTGCGCATCTTTATGCACAATGATTTCCACAACAGCAGAGTGTAAAGAACTAGTTGTATAAACTGGTGCAGTACAACCTTCTACGTAATGTACAGAAGCACCTTCATCAGCAATGATTAATGTACGTTCAAATTGACCCATGTTCTCAGAGTTAATACGGAAATAAGCTTGTAGTGGCGTATCTAGTTTGATATTTTTAGGTACATAAATGAACGAACCACCTGACCATACTGCTGAGTTTAACGCCGCAAATTTGTTATCTGCTGCAGGTACTACAGAAGCAAAGTATTTTTTGAATAATTCTTCATTTTCTTGTAAAGCACTATCTGTATCTTTAAAGATAATACCTTTTTCTTCAAGTTCTTTTTCCATATTATGGTAAACAACTTCAGATTCATATTGAGCAGAAACACCAGCTAAATATTTTTGTTCAGCTTCAGGAATTCCTAATTTATCGAAAGTTCTTTTAATTTCTTCTGGCACTTCATCCCATGAACGTTCAGCTTGTTCTGAAGGCTTTACATAGTAAGTAATGTCATCGAAATTCAATTCTGATAAGTCGCCACCCCATTGAGGCATTGGCATTTTATAAAACAATTTTAATGATTTAAGACGGAAATCTAACATCCATTCCGGCTCATTTTTCATGTTAGAAATTTCTCTAACGATATTCTCAGTTAAACCACGTTCTGATCTGAAAATGGACACATCATCGTCGTGGAATCCATATTTATAATCCCCAACATCAGGTGCTTTTTTAGCCATTTCAATCACTCCTTAAAAATATATTTACAACGGCGTGCGTAAGTTTTTAATTCATGATGTAAACCATATTATAACAATGACATGACATCTTATAAAAATTTTTATACTTTTATATGTCTAATATCAAAATTATCTATGATTAACAGCATTCTATTCTTCTTCAGTCGTACCTTCTGCTTTACCTTCTTTAGCAACAGTACCTTTTTCCAATGCTTTCCAAGCTAATGTGGCACATTTAATACGAGCTGGGAATTGAGATACACCTTGCAATGCTTCAATATCTCCCATTTCTTCTGTAATCACATAGTCTTCACCAAGCATCATTTTCGTAAATTCTTGGCTCATTTGCATTGCTTCTCCAAGTGAATGACCTTTAACAGCTTGTGTCATCATCGATGCACTTGCCATTGAAATCGAACAACCTTCACCTTCAAACTTAGCATCTTTTATAATGCCGTCTTCTATATCAAATGTTAGTCGTATACGGTCACCGCATGTCGGGTTATTCATATCTACTGTCATAGACCCGTTATCTAATACACCTTTATTTCTAGGATTTTTATAATGATCCATAATGACAGATCTATATAATTGATCTAGATTATTAAAATTCATAAGAGAAAAACTCCTTCGTTTGTTTCAAGGCATTTATTAACTGATCAACGTCTTCTTTCGTGTTGTATATATAAAAACTCGCTCTAGCTGTTGAAGACACATTTAACCATTTCATTAACGGTTGCGCACAATGATGCCCAGCTCTAACCGCTACACCTTCTGTATCTACGGCTGTAGCAACATCGTGTGGATGTACATCTTGTAAATTAAACGTTATTACACCTGCACGACGATCCTTTGGCGGGCCATAAATTTCAATTCCTTCAATTGCAGACATTTGCTCATAAGCATATATCGTTAATTCTTGTTCATATTTATGAATTGCATCAAAACCTATGCGTTCTAAATAGCGAATAGCTTCTGCAAGCCCAATTGCTTGAGCAATTAATGGAGTACCCGCCTCAAATTTAGTAGGTAAATCAGCCCATGTTGCATCATACTTACTTACAAAATCAATCATGTCGCCACCGAACTCAATCGGTTCCATTTTTTGTAGTAACTCACGTTTACCAAATAATACGCCAATACCTGTTGGTCCAAGCATTTTATGACCACTAAAACTATAAAAATCAGCATTCATTTCTTGCATATCAAGTTTCATATGTGGTGCTGCTTGCGCCCCATCAACACTGATAATTGCACCATGTTGATGAGCTATTTCTGCAATGGTTTTAACATCATTAATTGTACCGAGCACATTAGATATATGTGCAATAGCAACGATCTTTGTTTTATCATTAATCGTTTGCTTAATATCCTCGATGTTTAATTCACCGTCAGCTGTCATTGGTATAAATTTCAATGTCGCATTTTTACGCTTTGCTAACTGTTGCCAAGGAACAATATTGGCATGATGTTCCATTTCAGTGACAACAATTTCATCGCCCTCTTCAACATTTGCATCACCATAGCTATGTGCTACAAGGTTAATCGACGCAGTTGTTCCGCGTGTAAAAATGATTTCTTCAAAATACTTCGCATTAATAAAACGACGAACGGTTTCACGGGCATTTTCATAACCATCAGTTGCCAATGATCCTAATGTATGAACACCACGATGAACGTTTGAATTATAACGCTTGTAGTAATCTTCTAAAACATTTAACACTTGCACAGGCGTTTGACTTGTCGCTGTTGAATCAAGATATGCTAAACGTTTGCCATTGACTTTTTGATCTAATATCGGAAAATCCTTGATTACTTCATTAACGTCAAATGAGTGTTCGGCCACTTCATTCACGACCTTTCTTAAATAAAAATCCTAATCATTTAAATACTGACGTTGTATTAGTCTTATACCAATATCGACAGTCTATATCTATTACAAACTTTTATTTTCAAAATATTATTTAGAAACTTTGCGTTCAATTACTTCTCTCAATTGACGTTTAACGTCTTCGATAGGTAATTCACGTACTACTGGATCTAAGAAACCATGTATAACAAGACGTTCCGCTTCTCTTTGAGAAATACCACGACTCATTAAATAGTAAAGTTGATCTGGATCAACACGACCTACTGATGCAGCATGACCAGCTTGTACATCATCTTCATCAATTAATAAAATAGGATTCGCGTCACCACGAGCATGTTCAGATAACATTAATACACGTGATTCCTGATTAGCAATTGATTTAGTTCCACCATGCTTAATGTAGCCGATACCATTAAATACAGACGATGCATGTTCTTTCATAACACCATGTTTAAGGATATAACCATCTGTTTCTTTACCATATTGTACGATTTTAGATGTTAGATTAATTTTTTGTTCGCCTGTACCTACAACTACTGATTTAAGTGAACTTGTTGAACGATCACCAAATAAATTTGTTGTATTATCAATAATTTGGCTACCCTCATTCATTAAACCTAGTGCCCAATTAATTGAGGCATCCGCTTCAGTAATACCACGTCGAATGATATGACCTGTAAAGCCTTTATCCATATAGTCCACTGAGCCATATGTGATATTTGAATTTGCACCAGCAATCACTTCAGAAATAATATTTAATTGATTTCCTTCACCAGATGCATTTGATAAGTAATTTTCAACATATGTGACTTCGGCGCTTTCTTCAGTAACGATGATAACATGGTTATAAAAGCTTGCATTTTCGTCGTCGTGCAACACAACGTATTGTACTGGATGTTCTACAACTACATTTTTAGGAACATAAACAAATACGCCACCATTAACTAATGCCGTGTGTAGCGCTGTGATACGATGTTCATCTACTGTTACTGCATCTTTCATAAAGTACTTTTGTACTAAATCACTATGGTTCATAAGAGCGTCTGCTAAACCTTCAACGATAACGCCATCTTTCGATGCATTATCATCAACTTGTGTGTACGCAATCGTATTATTATGTTGAATTACTAAGTTTTTAGAATGATCTACGTCAATAATTTCTCTTACTGACTCAGGTAATTGTGATAAAGATTGATAAACATCACCTTTTACATCGTGTTGTTTAAAAGAATCAAAATCCCATTTTCTTAATTTTGTTTTATCAGGTTTTGGCATTTCTAAAGTTTCTGTTAATTTCAAAGCTTTTTTACGTAATTCTGTCATCCAAGAAGGTTCATTGTGGGCTTTAGAATAATCAACAAGTTGTTCTTCAGAAATGTTCAAAATATCAGTTGTCATAACTTTTTCCTCCTACTTGATGAAATTTACTATTTCGTATAAATGTTCATTTTCATCATATATAGATGAACATCTCATGGATACTGTATTAATAAGATTATTCAGCTGAACCGAACTCTTCTTTAACCCATTCATATCCTTCTTCTTCAAGACGTTTTGCTAATTCTGGACCACCAGATTTAACGACTTTACCAGCATACATTACATGTACTTTATCAGGAGTAATGTAATTTAATAATCGTTGATAGTGTGTAATCATTAATGCACCAAAGTTTTCCCCACGCATTTGGTTAATACCTTTAGATACAACTTTTAATGCATCGATGTCTAACCCTGAATCGATTTCATCTAAGATTGCAAACTTAGGTTCTAACATCATTAATTGTAAGATTTCGTTACGTTTCTTCTCTCCACCTGAGAAACCTTCATTTAAATAACGTTGTGCCATGTCTTTATCTATGTCTAGAAAATCCATGTTTTTATCTAATTTCTTAATAAATTGCATTAAGTTGATTTCTTGTCCTTCTTCACGTTTCGCATTGATTGCTGAACGCATGAAATCAGCATTTGTAACACCTGTAATTTCTGATGGATATTGCATTGCCAAGAATAATCCTGCTTTTGCTCTTTCATCAACTTCTAATTCTAAAATATTTACACCGTCTAAAAGTACTTCTCCTTTAGTTACTTCATAGCTTGGGTGTCCCATAATTGCAGATGATAAAGTTGATTTACCTGTCCCGTTTGGTCCCATAATCGCATGTATTTCATCAGTGTTAATTGTCAAGTTAACACCTTTTAAGATTTCTTTATCCTCAATAGACACATGTAGGTCTTTGATTTCTAATGTTGATGCCATTTTATATTCCCTCCGTAAAATATAAAGTTTTCTTAACTAGTTTATAATAATTTTAATTTGTAGTCAAAAAGACTTTGTAATAATGCGTTCAGTTAATTATAACTTACTTATACCTTAATATAAACAACTTAAACCCTTTTTATTATTTTTAATAACTCTAAAGTACAACTCTAATCCGCTCTCTTTAAAAATATAAATGATAATAAGTGCACATAATTTCTCAATGGATTTTATGAATTTAAAATATGTTATCATTTCACTAGGACATTTGTAATATGGTATGATGCTATTTATGATTTTATTCCAATCGTTTGAAAGGAGTTATTCATGCAACAATTTAAATGGATTAATATTCTAAAAGGTTTTGCTATGGGAACGAGTGACTTGGTACCTGGTGTTAGCGGTGGGACTATCGCATTATTGTTAGGTATTTACAATCAATTTATCGCTTCAATTAGCGGCATATTCTCACGACGTTTTTGGCCAAGTTTTACATTTTTAATCCCCATTATAATTGGAATGTTACTGGCAATGGGATCACTAAGTAATCTTTTTAATTATTTATTAAGCCAACACCATATTCCAACTATGTTTTTCTTTGGTGGATTAATCATTGGTATCGTTCCATATTTATTGAAAATTTCTAACTATAAAACGTCATTTACAACTAAACATTACATGATGGTTATAGCTGGTATCGCTATCTTAATTGTTATTACATTAATGAATAATGGTGATAAACATGCTGGAGAAACACTTACTCTATCAACTAGTCTTATTATTAAATATTTTATTGCAGGTATGTGTGCATCTAGTGCTATGTTACTCCCAGGTATTTCAGGGTCATTTATGTTATTAGTATTTGGCGTCTATGGTACGGTCATGCTAGCAATATCTGAAGTTGTTAAACTTAACTTTGCAGGTCTTCCTATATTACTTGCAGTCGGATTTGGCGTGCTTGCTGGATTCATTATTTCAAGCAAAATTATCCAGTATTTCCTAACACATCATAAACTAATGACTTTTGCATTAATCATTGGTTTTGTTGTTGGCTCCCTCTTTGCAGTATTTCCAGGTTTACCAACTAATATCGTGATGTGGTTCGTTTCATTAGTAGTATTTATCATCGGTTTTATTGTAAGTTTGACTTTAGGTCGAATTACCGCTGAAAATGAATAATCATTTTAGGGGTGATAAAATATTTTCAGTATCTCGTTAATCATATGCAATATATGTCTCGTTTTGTATACATATTATTGGATATCATTAGCGAGTTTTTATTTAGTTTTTTTCTAACATTAAAATAATTATTAATAAATTTTGGTATCCACTTTTTTAATACAAAAACCACCTAGCCGATGGTTATACCGACTAAGTGGCATGTGCAGTGTATTAGGAATAAAAAGTAAAATTACTCGCCTTTGTTACCTTTTACTTTATCAATAAAATCAGTTGCTTTTTCTTTTGCATTTTCAACGAATTCTTTCGCTTTACCAGAAGCTTTATCTTCTTTACCTTCGTTTTCTAAATTTTTATTATCAGTAACATTACCTACTGTTTCTTTAACATTACCTTTTGCTTGTTCAAATTTACTTTCGTCTGCCATAATAAATGCCTCCTCGGAATAATTAAATGTTATATATAATACTTACCCACTGAAAAATTATCTAAACATTTTACTTAAATAATTTTTGATATTGATTTGACGTCATTTTATAACTAGCGAAATAGATTCATCATTAACTTGAGGGAGTGGGACTGAAATAATAAAGAATCACTAATGATTTATGATGTATTAGTCACTAGCCATGTGAAATTAAAAATAAGAATAAATGAGTAGCACGCATGCATATAGGATTTTACTTTATCCGTAATAGCATCTCATTCCTAAATATCATATAAATACCTGTTTAAATTAAAAAGCCCAGCAACATCACGTTACTGAGCCATTAATATGATTTATTTAGCAGGAATAACTGCACCATTGTATTTTTCATTAATGAAGTCTTGAATATCTTTAGATTGTAATACTTCAATTAATGCTTTGATTTTCTTATCATCTTGATGTCCTTCTTTAACAGCAATTAAGTTTGCATAAGGATTATCTTTCGCACTTTCTACAGCAATAGAATCTTTTTTAGGATTTAGTTTTTGTTCGATTGCAAAGTTCGAATTAATGATAACAGCATCAGCGTCTTCATTTTGATAAATTTTAGGTAAGAATTCTGCTGATTGTTTATTATTAAACTTAATATCTTTTTTATTCTCTGTAATATCACTAAACTTAGCATCTTCAATTTTTACGCCTTTTTTGATTTTAATTAAACCTGCATCAACGAAGAATTTTAAGAAACGTCCTTGTTCAGCTGGATTATTAGACACATAGACTGTTGCACCTTTTGGTAATTCTTTTAAACTTTTATACTTTTTAGAGTATACAGCCATAGGTTCTAAGTGAACATCACCGGCACTTACGATTTTGTAACCTTTATCCTTTTTCTCTGTGTTTAAATATGGTGTATGTTGGAAATAGTTTGCGTCAATTTCACCTTTGTCTAGTAATTTATTAGGTGTAGTGTAATCGTTAATTGTTTTAATATCTAGTTCATAACCTTTTTTCTCTAATAATGGTTTTGCTTTTTCTAAAATTTCAGCATGTGGTGCTGGTGAAGCACCTACTGTTATTTTCTTGTCGTCACTGCCACTTTTGTTTCCATTACCGCAAGCTGCTAATACAACTGCAAATGTTAATACTAAAATAAGACCAAATAATTTTTTCATAAAATGAAACCCCCAATTTATCGTTTATCAAGTTTATTTGTAAGCCAATCCCCAATGAATTGGATTATAAATACAATAATTAAAATAAAAACTGTTGATACTAAAATGACATCATTTTGATTTCGAGTGAAACCTGTTAAGTATGCTAAATTTCCTAAACCACCGGCACCAATTACACCTGCAACTGCTGTTGAACCAACTAAAGCGATTGCTGTAACTGTAATGCCAGACACTAGCGCTGGCATAGCTTCAGGTAAAAGGACTTTACGAATTACTGTCCAAGTATTAGCGCCCATTGACCAAGCCGCTTCGATGACACCTTTATCAATTTCTTTAAAAGCAATTTCTACGAGCCTTGCATAAAACGGTGCTGCGCCAATGATCAAGGCTGGTAACGCACCTGTCGGACCACTTATCGTTCCAAGTATCAAACTTGTAAATGGAATTAATAATAAAATTAAAATAATAAATGGTATCGCTCTAAATAAGTTAACAATGAAAGAAACGATAGAATAAAATAACCTTGCACCGATAGACTTACCTTTAGCAGACAAGAATAATAACACACCTAAAATAAGACCAAGTATAAATGCAAATATAGTTGAGACGACTGTCATGTATAGTGTTTCGACTATTGCAGTCCAAACTTCTGGCCACTGAATATTAGGCATTGTAATCATTTCATTTATAATTTCACTAAATGATTTACCCATGTCTTAACACCTCCATTTTAACTTGTCGCTCAATTAACTCTTTTTCGAATTTTCCGAAATCTACACTTGAAATATATGGAATATGCAGAACTAAAAAGCCGACTGTTCCATTTTTTGTATTTTTAATATTTGCTTCTAAAATATTAATTTTAATATCATAGGCAGTTGATAGACTCGATACAATAGGCTCGGTTGTTGTTGAACCAGCGAAAACTAATCTAACGATATATGCATCTTTTTCTAATGGCTCTAATTCTGTTAAAGATGTTTCGAAATCATCATTTAAATCGTCTTTCACAAATCGTTTTGTCACAGTGTGTTGCGGATTTTCAAAAACCTGTGTCACCGGTCCTTGTTCTATCACTTTACCACTTTCCATAACTGCAACTTCATCACAAATACGACGAATGACATGCATTTCATGCGTAATTAGTACAATTGTTAAATTTTGTTGTTCTCTAATTTTTAGTAGTAGATCTAAAATTTCATCTGTTGTTTGCGGATCAAGTGCACTTGTTGCCTCATCACAAAGCAAGACCGTTGGATCATTAGCTAACGCTCGTGCAATCCCAACACGTTGCTTTTGTCCACCTGATAACTCTGATGGATAAGCCTTTTCTCTACCTTTTAAACCGACGAGTTCGACAAGTTCTAATGCTTTTTGCTTAGCTCTCCTTCTAGGGACACCTGCAATTTCAAGCGGAAACATAATATTTTTTAACACAGTCCTTGACCATAACAAATTAAAATGTTGGAAGATCATACTTACTTTTTGTCTTTTTGCTCTTAATCCATTTTTGGACAATTGACCTATATGGTCTCCATCTATAATAACTTCACCTGATGTAGGCGCTTCTAAATGATTAAACATTCGAATCAAAGTACTTTTTCCTGCTCCAGAAAAACCAATGACGCCATAAATCGATCCTGCTCGAATCGATAAATTAACGTGATCTACAGCAAGGACTTCTTTATTTTTAGTCCGATATTCTTTAACAACTTCTTTTAATTCAATCACGTTGATTCCTCCCTGTGTTGCTTAATAAAATAAAAAATGCTTTCTCAATATCGATAGAAAAATTGAGAAAGCAATAGTAGTATTGTTTCTCTCATCTTCAAAAGTTAAAACTTTATGTGAATTGGCACCATTTCTATATAAGACGGTTGCCGGGCTTCGTAGGGCACATCCCTCCACCACTCTCGATAAGAGTTTACGCATCATTTAATTTGTATTAATCCTAACACCTTAGTAAAATTTCGTCAATAACTATTTTAAATTTTCTAACAAATCAGTCACCGATTTAAATGCATAAATTCGTTTTACTTCTTTATCTTTATTCATCAACAATAAAATCGGCGTAGACATGATTTGCATATCTTTACAAAACTGAGGATAAAAGTTTAAATCTATTTTCAATAATGGTAACTGCAATATTTCATTAGCAATGTCTAACATTCTTTCTGAAACCTTACAAGTACCACACGTTGGTGTATAACCAAAGATTAAATGTTTGTCTTCCTCATAAAATGTAGTTACATCTTTGATGTCTAATGAATTATTCATTTACTAAAACTAACCTTTCATTATTTATATTCGGTAAAAGAGGTGTTTCTTTCTTACAAGTAAAGCCATGTTTTGAAAGTACATGCGCCAAATATTGTTTGGGGCAATTCGCAACTTGACAGTAAGTTTTATCAATAAATATATGTTCACTTTCACTCAAATAACGTTTAAACCAATTTCTAATTCGATCTCCTTCGTCATCAGAATCGGCTAATACAAAAACTTGTTTATCATACAGTGATTCTATCATATCATCAAGCTTATCTATACTCATTGTTCCATGAGTACAAATAATATTGACTGGTTCTGCAATAACCTGTTGCACCCTTTTTTTATCAGATTTTCCTTCAACAATTATCACTTTATTTACAATAGCCATCATCATCACCCTTTAAAATCAATAAACATCTGTCACTGTATCATTTCACAAAATTGGTATGAATAAAACATAAATCACAAAAAATTTAAACTAGCTTAATATAATAATTACAAACTCAATGTTTGACTAGCTGGAACATTTAACATAAGCAGACAAAGGCTAAGTCAAAAATCAACATCCTAAAATCTACAATGTTATATTAACAATAGTTAACCAAAAGAAAATACACCTATAACAAACTTTTCAATTATAGCGGGGCCCCAACACAGAAGCTGATGGTAAGTCAGCTTACAATAATGTGCAAGTTGGCGGGGCCCCAACATAAAGAAATACTTTTTCTTTAGAAATTAGTATTTCTTATGCATGAGTTTTACTCATGTATTCCTATTTTTAAATACACATTAGCTGTGGCTTATGAAAACAGGCTGGGACATAAATCAATGTTCTATGCTCTACGAAGTTATATTGGCAGTAGTTGACTGAACGAAAATGCGCTTGTAACAAGCTTTTTTCAATTCTAGTCAGGGGCCCCAACACAGAGAATTTCGAAAAGAAATTCTACAGGCAATGCAAGTTGGGGATGGGCCCCAACAAAGAGAAATTGGATTCCCAATTTCTACAGACAATGCAAGTTGGGGTGGGACGACGAAATAAATTTTGCGAAAATATCATTTATGTCCCACTCCCTAGATTGATCTATAGATACTACACTTATTAAAGTAATATATTTTTATGATTCTCTTAGCTGCAATCCCATGAATACATGTAATCATCAAACTTCATAGCCTCAAGGTCAGTAGATTTCACTAAGATATTGGCAATACCTAAATCACCCCATATAATCGAAGAATTACCATCTCTTGTAGAATCAATTTGCAGTAAGACTCTATCATACATTTTCAGTTCTTGATCGTTCGTTCTTGGATCTATTTGGTCAAAATATGGATAACCACCAAGTTGATTAAATGGTTCCTTAGCAGTAAATGTGTTACACACAGGTTCCATCAATTCATCATAACCACCAAACATTGATTTTAGCGCGAAGGATGGATTGACTTTATTCCACAATGCAAGCACGTCCTCATCGTACTTATAATCAGTACATGTAATAGTTTGTTTCGACAATCTAAATTCTATAGAAAATGCTCCACTGAACGGGATATCCTCATTATCAGCATCTAATGACTTCAAATGCGCTTGAATATTTTCGAGTGATAAATCTGTAATTGGCTCTTTTATATAAACAAGCCTTGAGTTTATATTGTTTCCCTTTAAATTTTCAGACATTCCATACATTTGATCTTCTGAACTAATCCAAAACTGCAATATCCCTTCTTTTACAGGAAATAATTCTTGTTGTTCTGGAAGATCATCCAAATTAATCTGTGCTAGCAATACCATTGGTACATTATTTTCATCTAATGGTATATCTTTAAAAGATTTTAAAAATGGCATTCCACCAATCTTACTCTGGTTTAATGTTTCTTCTTGCATCTCTTTTAGATCCATTTCAATACATGGTAGTACTGGTAAATTACCGTTTTCTACAGATTCTACGAAACGGTTATATGCTTTTTGCTCCTTTTTAGAAAGATGACTAACGTCTTGAATGTTTAGCATATTAACTTCCCCCAATTTTTATTTTTAAAATAGCTAAATTCATTATTTCCATCATTCTTGAATAATAAAATGTAGCAATACTCCAAATAATAGTACCTAATAATTTTTCTTTCATATCATTTATTTTCTCAGACTAAAAATAAACTCCTCAATCTTAGATTAAGGAGTTACACGGTGATTATTCACCAATCATTTCTGAATATTTTTCAGCTGTTAATAAAGCTTCAATCTGACTTTCATCACTAATTTCTACTTTTACCATCCATGCTTTTTCGTATGGAGATTCATTTACAAATTCGGGACTATCTTCTAGTTCTTCGTTGACTTCAACTACTTTACCAGAGATTGGTGCATATAATTCTGATACAGTTTTAACTGATTCTACGCTACCAAACGTATCCCCTTCATTAATTTCATCATCTGTTTCTGGTAATTCAACGAAAACAATATCACCTAACTCGCTTTGTGCGTATTCTGTGATTCCAATTATTGCTACATTACCTTCAACTTTAACCCATTCATGCTCTTTTGAATATTTCAATTCATTTGGTACTGCCAAGAGAATCCCCTCCTAATTAATCTTTACATCATTAATGATGCCATAAGGCTAGATGCTATTCAACTATATTTATAAAAATTAACAATTGTATAGCTTATTTCATTTTACATGTAATGAATCTAAATATCGAGATATTTAGTAAACGCTTACATTTCACTTACGCTAACCAAGTCTCTTTATATTGATCTTCTTTAAATCCTAATGTTATCTTATCGCCCATTACTGCTAGAGGACGCTTTACTAACATACCATCAGATGATAACAACTCTAACTTTTCATCATCTGATAAAGTTTGTAATTTATTTTTCAAATCAAGCTCACGATATTTCGCGCCGTGTGTATTAAACAATTTATTAATTTCTACGCCTGTATTTGCAATTATTGTTTTAAATTCATTTATTGTAGGTGTATGTTGAACGATATCAATTGGTTCATAACTTACGCCATATTCATCTAAAAACTTTGCTGCCTTTTTACAAGTTGTACAATTCTTATATTGGTAAAATTTAATCATACGACTGCAACCTCCTTTATGTATTTAAAATAAATATATCATTTTCCAAAGCAAAAGGCTTTCATTTTGAAGCTAAAATTTTTTATTATGATATAAATTTAGCTATAATAAAAATTATTAAACTATCTAGAGGAGTTGTTACAATGCAATCAATCAAAAGTAATGAATCATTTAAATCTGTAATTAATAGCGATACACCTGTAATTGTTAAATTTGAGGCAGGATGGTGCCCAGACTGTCGTGCTATGGATTTATGGATTGACCCAATCGTAGAACAATATAATGATTACCAATGGTATACTGTTAATCGTGATGAATTAGAAGATGTAGTTGTTGAAAATGAAGTTATGGGTATCCCTAGCTTGCTAGTATTTAAAAACGGCGATAAAATTGCACACCTTCATTCAGCAAATGCTAAGTCACCTGAACAAGTTGAATCATTTTTAGCAGAAACTTTTAAATAAATACTAAAATAAAAATGTGTATATACTGCACAATAAAAAGCTGAGACTGTTATTGTACCGACTCTAGTAAGTTAGATTAAATCTCTAACTCGATAGATGTCCATCAATTCATGACTCAGCTTTTATTAATGTTTCTATAATTATACATATTAATATAATGTAATTAAGTTTCTATTTTTACGTGGTGCTTTAGGCATATCTTCTTCTAAATCCGTTAAATATAAGAATCCAGCAAGAACTTCATCTTTCTTTATACCAAGTGTTTTTCTTACTTTAGGATCATAGATATATAATGGCGATTTCCAACATGTACCTATTCCCGCTTCATAAAGTAACAACATAAGATTTTGTGCATATGCACCAAATGCAAAGTAGTTTTCATCATTTTGACGTTGTCTTGGATCTGTTTTTAAAATAAGCAATAACATGCCACCTAGTTTCGTAACTGCATCATAATGACATTGTTGCTTATCTAATTCATTAGGAAATGCAAATTTAGAAATATCCTTACTCATATCTCCTAATCTGTCTTTCGGAACATGCACAACTCTCCATGGTTCCCTCATTCCGTGATTTGGAGCATCAGCAGCTTTCTCAATTGCTTGATATAGCAATGCGTCATCTATGTGCATATCTCTTTTAAATTTTTTCACACTTCTTCTATTAGCTATTGCTTGTTGTAATTCCATCTAAAATCGCTCCTCCACGAACAATGATAATACTTCTCAATTATAAGACAGCACTTACACAAAAGCAACCTAATTCATTTTATTAGTATAAAGTCACTTGTGCTTTTAAATCAGTAACATCAATCTGTCCTGGAGCTTGTGGTACTCCGATACAACCATAAGTCAACGCACCACCAAAAACGCCTTGAGCCGTTCTACTTATTAGTCCAAGTTTAGACATTGAAATACCAACAACTTTGCAGTCCATAGTATCTGAAAATGTAGACATTGCCTGCAATAAATTTAACACATCATTTTTATTATGTGGCATTACTGCTAATTTAACGTATTCTGGGTTGAATTTTTGCATTTTAAAAAATATAAATTGCAATTCATCTAATGGAGGCGTACTTTCGAAATTATGATGTGATATAACCACCTCTTTATTATACTGTTGCAAATGTGTAATGATTCGTTGATGTTTTTCAATGTCAATATCTGCTTGCCATTCTATATCAATCATATCTATGCCATTGATATTTGCTAAGTCTGATATTAAATTAAGATACGAGTCATTTGTAAATTGCCCATAGCCACCTTGTAACTTTGTACGATACGTAACTAATAATTTGAATGAATCTTGCATAACCTTCAGCTTTGTAATCATTTCTGCCACTTGATCAACTGTGACATTTTCAATTTGATCAATTCGTAATTCTAATACGTCTATTGCATCAATACGATGATTAATTTTTTGAATTAAAGTTTCTTCGATAGATAATTGTGGCGCGATAGTCGCTACTACTTCCACATGTGTCATAGTGAATCCCTCATTTCAGATACTCATTATTTTTATTGTAAACAACAACTTTTTATCCTTCAATCAAACAATGCTATAAATGAAAATGATTAAGGTATTTTCGAATGGGTAAAGCATAAATGTATTTTAAATTAGGAGGTTATAAGTATGGCAATACATTATGAAACTAAAGCGACGAATGTTGGCGGACGTAAAGGACATGTTTATACTGATGATCGAGCATTAGATATTGATATCGTTCCGCCTGCTCAAGCAGATGGTAAAGCTACTAACCCCGAACAATTATTTGCAGCAGGTTATGCATCTTGCTTCAACGGTGCTTTCGACCTAATTTTAAAGCAAAACAAAGTGCGTGATGCTCATCCAGAAGTAACACTAACAGTGAGACTAGAAGATGATTCAGACTCAGAAAGTCCTAAATTAAGTGTTTCAATTGATGCGACAATTAAAAATGTTATATCTCAAGAAGAAGCTGAAAAATATTTACAAATGGCTCATGAATTTTGTCCATATTCAAAAGCGACTCAAGGAAATATTAATGTCGATTTAAATGTAAATGTTGTAGATTAGCATTAACTTAAAGAGATTATTCAACGTTATTAATAAAATTCACATAAAATTCAAATTTGCCAACCAAAAATTTTTGGTTGGTTATTTTTTCTATTCGTGATTGAAATTTCTGGCAATATTTAACTGAAAATGATTGTACCTTAGTCATCATAAATGTGACCGGTTCCAATACTGGCTTGACTTCTTCGCATACCGTCTACAAATAAAAGTCCAGTGTCGACCAATAACCAATTCCATAATTTCCTGAACTTAAAAATAAATATAATTAAATTGATAATCCATTTACAAGAATGTGCATATAAATCAGTGATTGCAAAATTTTAATAAACATTTTAATATGTAATTAAGAAATTTTTTTAGTACAAAATCTTTCTTAATAATGATTAAGGAGGTCAGTAATGATTGAAATTAAAACATTAACGAATAATGATTTTAATGAGTATAAGAGACTTGTTTCGACAGTCAATGAAGAATTCACTCAAGATTCACATTATAGTCAAACAATGACTGACACCTTAATACATGACATTTTAAATCAAGGTTCACCGAAATGTATTGTATTTGGCTGTTATGAAAACGAAACACTTATCGCAACAGCTGCCTTAGAACAAATTCGATACGTTGGAAAAGAACATAAATCATTAATTAAATACAACTTTGTTACTAATAACGATAAATCGATTAATAGCGAGCTCATTAATTTCATTATTAATTATGCACGGCAGAACAATTACGAATCTTTACTTACATCAATTGTGTCAAACAACATAGGTGCTAAAGTTTTCTATAGTGCACTAGGATTCGACATTCTTGGTTTTGAGAAAAATGCAATTAAAATCGGAAATACCTATTTCGATGAACATTGGCTTTTTTATGATTTGATTAATAAGTAATACAGTTTTATATATTCTACATTTCTCATAAATTCAAATCATATAGGTTCTATTTTTCATACAACTACTCTACTATTGAGTAGTTGTTTTTTATTTGATATGATAACAATAAGTTTTTTCAGAATATTCTATGTTTTAGGGGTGTCAAAACTTAATGGTAACCGCAATTATTCATGGATTTATCTTAGCGATTGGTCTAATTTTACCTTTAGGTGCACAAAATGTATTTATTTTTAACCAAGGAGCTAATCAACCAAAATATAGATATGTATTGCCTGCAATAATTACAGCCGGGTTGTCAGACAGCTTACTTATTATTATTGCAGTGGTAGGAGTATCTATCATTATTATGTCTTTACCTGTACTTCAAGCAATTATTTATATAGTTGGTTTAATTTTCTTGATGTATATGGCTTGGACCATTTGGCATGATAAACCCTCAACAGATGGAGAAACTCAAATTATGTCTCCAATGAAACAAGTAAGTTTTGCTTTATCAGTTTCATTACTCAATCCACATGCTATTTTAGATACAATTGGAGTAATTGGTAGTAGTGCTGCATTATATAGTGGCAGCAATAAAATTGCGTTTACAATCGCTTGTATTAGCGTTTCATGGTTATGGTTCTTTTTACTCGCAATTTTAGGAAAAATGGTTGGATCAATTGATAAAACCGGAAAATTATTAACAATAATCAATAAAATATCAAGCATAATAATTATTATTGTTGCTCTGATGATATTACAAAAACTTATTCAATTATTATTCTAAAGCGTTATGTAGTTGTATTTTAAAAGCGTTATACAAAAGACATACTTGTGTCTATGTATAACGCTTTATTTATTATAAATTTGGATCAATTAACTCAACAAATTTAAATGTTCCATTGTCATATTCAAATTTCAGGATATTACAATTACCGATATTATGCTTTAATGCTTCATCTAGTTTAAGGCAATATCTTAAAAATACTCCCATTATTGTTCCATGACTCACGACTAATGCATTATTCTTTGTTTGAGACATAATGTCATGTAAAGTTTTCACAATGCGTTCTTCAACTTGTTGCCTTGCCTCTCCTTTGAAAGGAACAATTCGATCTCCGAATAAGTCCTCAGGCTTGTATAGATTATCAAATAGATAGACTGACTCACCTTCAAATATTCCAAAATGCCATTCCTTCAGTCCCTTAAAACGTTGATACGATTGGTTAGGTGCAACATTTTCAAGTGTGTCACTTGCGCGTTCTTGCGTTGATGATGCATATAAATCGAAGTTTATCCCCTTAGTTTCATAATAACTACGTGCCTTTTGAGCTTGAGCAATTCCAAGTTCTGTTAGCGGCGAATCTCCAAATCCCTGAATTAGTCCCTTAAAATTAAACAAAGTTTGTCCGTGGCGCATTAAATATAACGTTTTAGCCAACAATAACACCTCTTCAATAAAAAGTATTGATAGCTCAAAATGTATTCTCTTTTTATTAAAATGAGTACCAAATATATTAAACCATTATTTAAACTTTTTCGGTAGCGAAAACCTTTGCTTTTGATGTACATTTTTTTCATAAGTAATGATGATTTTAGTTTAAAAGATAATGTGACGGGGTAAAACGCAATGAAGAGTACAGAATTTTAAAGGAGTGAGTGTTTATGGATAATCATAATCAATGTAATTATGTGAATCCACAAAATGTTTCACTTGACTGGGAATGTTTTATAATTAGTAAAAGTGAAATGTTGTTAGATGGTGTACCAAATGAACTTATCAACACTTGGTTAGATAAAGACATTATTACACCATTTTCGATAAGAAATGATGAAATAAACTTTAAAACAAAAGATATTTGGGATGCACTAATACATCATAATTGGTACTACTCAAATTAATTTGCCATATATAAGCTAATAGCTCTATTTGTAGTTTCAATTAATTGATGATCTGTGTAATTAGACATCACATATGCTCTAATTACTTGGTGTCTTTCTTCTAATCGAGGGAATGCTTTATCTTCACTAACGTGTTCGGCCAATATACCAAATGGTGTGTTATCATTTTGAAAACCCATGATGAAATTGTAAAACGTCATAAGACTTGCCCCCTTCATTTATTAAGCGCTATTTAAAGTGTTATTATTAATCTTATCAGAAAACTAGTATTTGTAAATGTGCAAAAGTGATTTTGCACATTTTTTTGATATCTGATTCTAAAAATATTAACGAATTATACAACTTTAAGAGTTTTTAGTATGTAAATATTCTTTTCATATTAATACAATACACCCCTATATATGCTCACTTGTTTGAATTAATAAACTTTAGCATTCTGCAAATAATATTTTAAAAATAACTATACTTTTTATTTACCTATTGAAAAATAGTGTTATCATATTTATTAAGAAGCTATTTTTATACTAGTAGGTGTCAGTCATGAATAACATTTTGTTAAATGCTATCAATATAGTTATTACTACCACTTTTGTTATCTTTAATATTTTAATCACATATAATAAAGATTTAGATGATTTATGTTGGCTCCTGCCTGGTATTATCATTTGTGGTGTGATACTCATCGTATCCTTTACCATTGCAATGATAACTAAAAACTGGTTAAGTGAAATATTATTTTTTATAAATATCGTACTCGTTCTCTATTACATTTATCCTATTTTTTATAGTTTTATAGGTTAATAATTACGGTATATAAGGAGGGTTTCACATGTCTTTACATTTTGCAATTCTGTTTTGGCTAGCATTAATTTTCTTAGTTGCCGCTACGTTTATACTCGTATTAATGAAAAAAACTAGCAAAGAATCTAAAAAAGAGTCCTATTTAAGTTTCACTGTCATTCTCTATATTTTTGGATTCGCTATATTAATATACACATTTATATTTGGTGTGCTATAAATGAAATTCATTTTATATCCAGTCTGAAACGTCTCAATGATGTTTCAGACTGTTTTTTATTCTTAATAGACATTTCACACTCTCATACTTTAATATTTAAGATATGTTTTAGTCTTACAAGCTTATTAAAGATTACAATTCTAATTTAAGACTATTTACATATATTTCTTCAACAAGGAGCTTTTAAGTGAACTATATTAAACGAACGATAATTTTACTTATATTATTCGTTGTCGTATCCCCAATAAACTCACCAAAAACAATTGCAGATAATAAGTATTCAGAAATTCAAGATGACAAATTCCAATTACAACCTGGTGATATTATTGTTACAAAAGGCCCTGTCATGTGGGGATTTTTTGGTCATTGTAGTATCGCGATTGATGATAAAACGATTTTACAAATTGAGGGGCCTGGCGACAAACCAACTACACAATCCTTCGAATCTTTTAAATATAATTATGCAAGTGGCAAAAATGATTGGATGAAAGTTTATCGTTGCAGCTATCCTGGTGCAGGTAAAAAAGCGGCTGAATGGGTTAAGAAAAACTATGAGAATACAAATCATCGTTATCTAGTTACATTAAATTTGAACAGCAAAAAATTTACGTATTGTACTAAAATTATCTACCAAGCTTATAAATTTGGTGTAAGTGAAAAATCAGTTAAAAGTTATGGACTACATATTATTTCACCCTATGCAATTAAAGATAATTTTATAGATCCATACAAACTAAGGCTTGTTAAAGCTTATTAACACAGTTTCATCAAATAGTTAAATTAGTTTTTGTTTTGCAATAAATTGGGTATAGATTACAAATGATATTTCAGGAGGCCCAATATTTTGAATGAACTAACTAAAGAACAAAAGTATACAATAGCTAAATTTTACAAATTATATATTGAACGTTCGAATAAAGGAGAAACAGAAACAGTCGCTAACTTTTTTGGCGATGCTAAAGATGCACGTGAAAACTATTTTTGCGATCGTGATTATCAAGACTTCTTAACTAACTGCCAAATTTTAATTCAAAACAAATACTTAACTGGTGAAGTTTTGGACGATAACATTTACAATATTTCTATTTTAAACAAGACATTTATTGAATTCGAACAAAATTTTGGTTGAACATGAATGTCTCAACTATAAACTTTCTAACCCTATTTTAAAGCAGGAGTGAAAAACATACATGAGTGAATGGCATATTAATAATCAATCTACAAAACCTTTTTTAATACAACAAGCGGAAAAGCAATTGTCTATTGTTAAACCGTTGCCTAATGGTAGCTTCCAAATACTCACAGAAATAAATTTGGAGAATGGCAATATTAGTAACATCGATCATTCTTTACTTGTTTCAGTAGACCCCAAAGCATTAGAAATAAGTATATTTGACGCTGTAAATTAAACGCAATATTTTTATTTAATTATTTTAATGTTTCGCCTTTTAAATGAAAACAAGATTACTGAATTATTATGAGATTTTAAAAACAATAAATATTCTCAATAATTAATCAGTCTTAATAAAAAATTAACAAAAAGTTGATTAGTTAAATTATTAATTAAGTAGTAAGATATTATGCGATGTGGTATCCTATTATTGTTAAACATTTTGAGTGTTTAACATTACTTCTTGTTATCGCCATATACAGACTTTAATTCTCGTCATTATTAAAGTTCTGTATTGGCGCTTTTTTATATTCAAAATCAAAAGTCGGACAGATGAAAAGTAAAAAACTTTTCCATCAGTTCGATTTATTTTAGAACCATTATATATTGTTAAATCTCCAACTAAATTTATTGGACAAAAAAATAACGGCTAGTGCTTTTACCACACCAACTGTTATCGATTTAAAGCATAAAAAAACAGCCCTATAGTAAGGACTGTTTGAATAAGTTAAAATTACATTTTAACTACGTTTGCAGCTTGCTCGCCACGGTCGCCTTCAACGATGTCGAATTCAACTTTTTGGCCTTCTTCTAATGATTTGTATCCATCTTCAGCGATTGCTGAGAAGTGTACGAATACGTCGCTACCATCTTCTCTTTCGATGAAACCAAAACCTTTTTCTGCATTAAACCATTTAACTGTACCGTTATTCATATTGAATACCTCCGTCGTGCTTTTGCACTAAATATTTTGTAACAAATTCATAAATGAAAAGGAGAATATTCTATATAAATAACTCACATTTTTCTTCACGCTCTTTATTACTTAACTTTCATTATACACTTTTAAATATAGAAGTAAAGCATTATTTTATTTTCTGTGATAATACACATTGAACTATATAGTAACATTCCATTTTAATACTAAATTTAAAATTTTTATTTTCTAATATTAAATACACTTACTTTTGATACTATTTACTTTTTTAATTCTGAATTGATAATAAATCATATCGTGATCTAAAAATTATAAAAGTGCCACTAGCAGCAGTGACACTTTTACAATGAGCATTATTGACCTGAATCAGCGTTGTCTTCGCTCCAAATATTTAATTTCTCTTTTTTTGCTTGTGCTTCACTTTTTCTTAAAAGTTGTTCATGTGTATTGTTAGGTTTATAAACATAAGCAACTTTAGCCAAGCCTTGACGAACTAAAGCTTCGTTTACCATTTTTCCATCAGCATAAATATACGCTAAGCCACGTCCATATTTATCAGTTCTTTGACCTTTGTCAAACTCGACTTCAATTTTCTTTGCATTTTCTACCATTTTTTTCGTAAATGCACTTGCTTCAGGACCATATTTCTCTACACCTTTTTTAGGATGCTTTGTTTCAGGTGTATCAACCAATAATAGTCTGAATGTCATTGGTTGACCTTTGTACATTAATTTAACCGTATCACCATCAATCGCTTTAATTAATGTCGCAGGTTCTTTATGTAATTTTTTAGTTGAAGTTGCACTATATACTGTTGGATCTTCAGAACCACTTCTATTTACGCCATTATCTGTTTGTGATGCATTTGCTGAGCTACTTAGACTTGAAACTACAACTAAAGTTAACACTAAACAACTAGTAGCGAAATAGAAAAACCTCTTTGCGTATTGCCCTTTCGAAACATTACTGATAGCCATCCCTATAAGTAATATTGAAACGATTGCCATACATATGCCAGCACTTAATAAGTATTCTGTCATAACTAACACCTCTTTCTTTTTAGTTAATTTTAATATTAAACGTTAATTAATTATAATTCTACATTTTTACAATTAATTAATAAAAATTTAATAATTATAATAAAATAACTATACTTACTTTTATGTATTTTCTATATTTTAGGTGCCAGAACTTATATATTTAGCCTTATTTGTAAAATTAAAAAGCCTACAACATGAATCGTTGCAGACTATCATATCGAGACAAAGAGGTTTATTAGTGTCTCTATATCTATGTGGAATTTGAAAAGATTATTTATAATATTTACGGGGATAAATTGTCATTTAAAAACGAGATGTATAACTTATAATTTACTTTGGATTAGCGTTGTAATCCATTATAAACCTTATCAATTTGTTTATTGAAATAGTTTTGATGCGGTTTGCTTAATGTGTTAACTTTTTGTTTGGCTTTCATCCTAGCATCAGCACTTTGTGTATCTTTATAGTTCTCTACTAAGCTTTGTGCTTCTTTAACATGATCACGTCTAATAACGCGTTTGTCACGGTCTGTGAAATGTGATGAGTCAATTTCACTATAACCAACCATAGCTCCTGATTTACCGCCCATTGTTAATATGTTGAACTCCATCAAGTTTGAATTGCTATTAGATTGAAAAATATTAATTTGAGCATGTTCAACTGTTATAACTTTCTCTTCCGATACAATTTCAGTAAATTGCTTAGTATCATTTGCGCCACTCTCTGTTACTAATGCGTTTGCGTGATTAGAATGCCATAATTGAGTTGCACAAATTACACCCATTGTTAGTACTAATACTTTCCTTTTCATTTGTTTATGCTCCCTTATTTGCTTTGATATAAAAACCGACTTTTTCACCCTGTTTTCTTCGCCATTGAAAATTATATACCAATATTTTAGAAACAATAATTAACTTGCGATGAACAAACTATTAACAATAATCTTGAGTATTATATTTATCTTAATTAATAATATATTTATTTAAGATTATGTTACTTCCAACTTTCAAAGTAGAAAAACGGTATAATTTGTTGATGGGTGTTTATTGATAAACTGCAAAAAATACAGCCTACAACCACATAGATTGTAGACTATATTTAAAATAATAGGTATTTATCATATCTCGTAAACTTAGTGCCAATTTTTATACTCGTGGTGCTGGTAAGCTACCCTTAAATTCAGGAACGTAGTGTGTAGGGCTATAACTTGGAACAGCATATTGATAATTTACATTTTTGATATTTAATGATGGTTTCCCAATTTTATAACCATTTGATTGTGAAAATGAGAAATATTTCTTCACACCTTTAACTACTTTATAAGAATAGAAGTATTTATAGTCATATGCTTTATTTACTTTAGCATTTTGATGTGTTGCTGTTGTGTTATTTTGGAAACTTGGTACATGCATACGATGTGAATTGTGACCATATGGTGGAATTACCTTGAAACTATTTATTTGTGGCACAACACAAAAGTGATTAATTTTAATGCTAGCATGCCCTGGTGTAACAAATTTATGCGCGTGATATCCAGGAACTGCAAAATGATGCTTGATAATTAAAGATTGAGATGGATGTGTATATCTAGGCGATTCTGATGGTTTAACAATAAAGTGTTTATTAATAGAATCCTTTGCATGATTTACATGTTTATGTACATGTGTTGATTTGTATGAAGTAATAACTTTCTTGTAGTGGGTTTGCGTAGTAATGAAGTGGTGGTTTACTTTGTTTTGCGTAATAAATCTATTTACTTCTGGGCCTTTAGCAACAAAATGCTTATCAACTTGTTGTGAAGCTGGATTGTTTGTTGCTACATTCACGCGATTATTGATTTCTTTGTACTCTGGCACAATGTTTCCTAACTTTGATTCTGGTACGACAAAGTTTTTATCTACAATTTTACTAGCTGCCGATGAATCTGCAATCTTATTCAATTTATCTTCAGAAGCTACAAAGTTTTTATTGTCAGTTAAATTACTAACATTTACTTTTGGCGAATTCTTAAATTCATCGTAAGCTGGAATAATTTTATTAATTCCTGATTCTGGAACTACAAATTTTTTGTCAACACTCTCTGTCACTGATGCTTTAGCGTGATTTGAATTCATAATTTGTGTAGCAAATAGCGTGCTCATAGTTAAAACTAATAATTTCTTTTTCATCTGTTATTTCTCCTTTATATAGACTCAATATTATAACCAATATAATTTCCCTGTTATATTCACTAACAGCATTATATACCAGAATTTTCAGTATAATAATTAACTTGAAGTAAACGTTGTCTTAACATTTTTATTGTTTTTCAGCTTAAAATTAATTATTGATATTGATAGTTAAGCATAATAATTTTTTCGTAATATAAAGTGAAAAAAGTAATAGTCCACACCTGTTTAGAATGTGGACTATACTAGATTGCATCATTGAAATGATGACTTTGATATTATTTATTGCTAGTTTAAAATGTTGTTATTTTTACGACAAACTCATTATTTGCTTTGCAGCCATGCATTAATTATTTGCCATTATATACTTTATTGATTTGTTTATTAAAACGTTTTTGATGACCTTCACTTAAAGTATTTACTTTTTGTTGTGCATTTATTCGGTCTTTATAACTATGTGTATCTTTATAATTATCAACTAACTTTTGAGCTTCTCTAACGTGTTCACGCTTAATTACACGCTTCTCACGTTCAGTTAGATGAGAAGAATCAATTTGACTTATACCAACCAGTGATCCTGATTTTCTACCAGGTAAAGCAGACGTTTCTTCAAATTCAACAACATTATTATGCGTGTGATTTGAAGTTGTTGGTGATTGATGCGTTGTTGTGAAATCATGACTTTCACCATTTAATCCAGCCAATTGTTTTGGTGCATTATAAATAATTTGTTGCTGAGTTTGACGCTCAACTGTAGGCATTGGTACCTGTGTCGTTGTTTCAGTATATGTAGTCGGTGATGTTGGTTTCTTTGTTGGTGCAGAAACCACAAGTTTCTTGTCGTTTTCGTTGTCAATACGTTGTTTATGCTCAAAATCATATTCTAATGACACTACAGGTGTTTTCTTAATTTTTTGATTATCCAAAAATCTCGCTTTTCTTTCTTCTGCTCTTTTATCATATTCAGCTTTTTGTTGTTCAGAAACTTCTTGAGATGCAGGTTTGTGATTTTGAGTATTTAAACTTCTTTTACTTCTCTTGCTTCTTTTTGATTCATCACTTTTTGCTGCTTCAGTGTCAGATTTTAATTGAGCCATATTTTTATGATTTTTCTCTTCTTGTTTTTCATCTTCTAAAACAGGAATATTATTAGGTCTTGTTTTATCTATATCACTAAAAAATTCATCAATTATGGTTTCTAAGTCTTCTTTTTTATTTTCTAACATCCTTTTGTTAACTGCTTTTTTATTTGCTCTTTCTTCATCTTTATATCCCATAATTAAATCTAACTTACTATATAAACTTTCAACATCATCTCTATAGTTTTGATAAAATGTTTTACCTAACATTAATATCTGATTTTCTAATTTGTTTAATTCTAAGTCGCACTTTAATTGCTCCTCTTCATTAAAGTCTTTCAATTCAGGGTTATCTTTTTTTATATCTTCAATTTCTTTTAAGAACTCCTCACTTTGTTTTTTCAAAGTATTAAATACACTTTCATATCTTTCATGAGATAATCCTAGATAATCTAAATTATCAGTATTTCCATTTTTTATTTTTTTCTCTTCACTAAAAAATTTCTTCAAAGCCTCATCTTCAGCCATAAATCTCTGTTGATATTTTTTCATAGCTTCTTTATATTCAGGATTATCAAATCTTTCATTATCTAAGTTTGGAAAGGACCATATTAAATCATCCAAGCTTTTCTTATACTCTTCTACTGTTCTAGATTTATTTTTATTATTAGTCAGTTTCAACGACTAGATACATATGGATTCTTCTCCCCAGAAACCACTGCACTCGCACGATTACTTTCCCAAATTTGTGATACACATAATGCTCCCAATGATAAAACTAGCAATTTATTTTTCAACTGTATTTTCTCCTTAATTTTCCCTAATTAACAACCTACCTTACACCCTATTTTTTCGCCAAGCCAAATTATATAACATCTACCTTTTTAAAATAATTAACTGTTGATGAATTAATTATTAATTATATTCAAACAATATATTTGGAAAATCCAAGTAAAAAAGCCACCTTTTAAGGTGGCTTCTTCATGAATCATATGATTAATTTAATATCATTATTACTTATTTCTTATCTTTATTTTCTTTTTTTCTTCTGAAAAGTAGTAATGAACCTATTGATGCTAATAATCCCCAAATTAGTGACGTATTTGCTTCATCTTCAGAACCTGTATCTGGTAATGGTTCTTTACTATCTTTAGCCTCATTTTTATTAGAAGCATTAGTACCATTTTTAGGTGAATTAGGCGGAACTACATTATTGTTAGAAACTGACTCGGAATCGCTATTTGAATCACTTTCTGAGTCGGAATCACTTGATGAATCGGAGTCACTACCTGAGTCTGAATCACTCGCTGAATCCGAGTCACTATCTGAATCTGAGTCACTGTCTGAGTCGCTGTCTGAATCTGAATCGCTGTCTGATTCTGAATCGCTGTCTGATTCTGAATCGCTATCTGAGTCCGAATCGCTATCTGAATCCGAGTCGCTATCCGAGTCTGAGTCGCTATCTGAATCCGAGTCACTGTCGGAGTCGGAATCACTATCTGAATCCGAATCACTCGCTGAATCCGAATCACTGTCTGAGTCTGAGTCACTGTCGGAATCTGAGTCACTGTCGGAATCTGAATCGCTATCTGAATCCGAGTCACTGTCGGAATCTGAGTCACTGTCGGAATCTGAATCGCTATCTGAGTCGGAATCACTGTCGGAATCTGAATCGCTGTCTGAGTCGGAATCACTGTCGGAGTCAGAATCGCTGTCTGAGTCGGAATCACTGTCGGAATCTGAATCGCTATCTGAATCTGAATCGCTATCTGAATCTGAGTCACTGTCTGAGTCAGAATCGCTATCTGAATCTGAGTCACTGTCGGAATCTGAGTCACTGTCTGAGTCAGAATCGCTATCTGAATCCGAGTCATTGTCTGAGTCGGAATCGCTCGCTGAGTCGGAATCGCTTGCTGAATCTGAATCACTCGCTGAGTCTGAATCACTTGCTGAATCTGAATCACTCGCTGAATCTGAACCACTATCTGATGTAGAATCACTACCCGAATCTGAACCGCTATCTGAATTAGAATCGCTGCCAGAATCTGAACCTGGGTCAGAATCTGAATCCTCTGGAATTGGTTCAATTTCACCAGGCTCATCAGGTTGTTCAGGAACAACTGGTTTATCGATACCGTCACCAGAACCTGATCCGTTATTAAATGCTACTTCGTTGTCCCATGACATAGAGCGCCAAATTATATTCGAGTTATACCCATATAAAGTTGAACGTAAAGCTAAATCACCTTTGCTATTCGGATCAATATGACCATTAACAACTACTATATACGGTGTTGTAATTTGATCATCAGGCGTATTAAACTCTACTTTATATTGATTTGGATTTGGGAATGTAATATTCACACTATTAGTGACATCCTCAAAGTTTTCTGGATTCACAAAGTAACTTTCAGATAAATCAGCTGCATTATCTACTTTATATACTTTAATACTTGTATTTTGCTGATCTATTAATGCATTACTATCCGTATTTGGTTTTAAATTACCTGTTAAAACCGGCGCAATAACGTTATCTCCACTTGGATTGACATAAATTGTCTGACGATACGTATTATTTGTTTTATCGATTTGGTCAATTGTACCTTTAATAGATAAGTTATAAAACTTACCATATTTTTCATAATCTACTAATACTGTTTTGTTTGCTGTTGTACTACCTATGCCAGTAGCCAATGTCACATTACCTGTCTTTTTAACATTTTCAGGGTCAATATAAGCGGGCATGGTCAAAGTTGCTTTTACATCATCTTTAGTATTTACATAGTCTGTAAATGTATAAATAACATTACCATCACTATCGATTACACCATTTGCCAATACTTGATCTCCAGCCATAATTGGTGGCACTTTAGCAGTTGAAGTTACACCATTTAAGTTTAATTCTTTAGGTACAGTTATTTTGAATGTGTCACCTTTAACAGCAGAATTAGGCACTGAAAAACCATAATTCAGTTTGACATAACCTGCTTGGTGCGGATACACAGTCGTACCAGAGTCAATACCAACTGTCACATTCGTCAACTGATTCGTAATATCTGTGCCAGCTGCCGGTGCATCTGCAGCTACTGCCGCTAAACTAAATGCTCTCATTCTAGGCGCACTTGTATTAACCGCTTGATTAACTACATCTTTATTACTTGCATCTGTACTCTGTGGAGCTGATTCATTGTTTGAAGGTGTTGCTTCAGTTGAAGTATCTTGCGTTGTTGAAACATTTTCCGCATTTGTAGAATTTTGAGGTGAATTTACAGATGATACTGTATTAGTATCATTAGAAGTCGTTTCATTACTTGTTTGATTCACTAATTCCTCCGCATTTGTATTGCTTGATTGAGTTGTTGCCGGTGTATTAGCTTGATTCGTTGTCGTAGTAGTAGCTTCACCAGTTACCGGCGTTTCTTCCGTAGTTGCATTTGTTGATGATGATTGTGTCGTTTCCTGTTGTGCTGGATTTTGCGCCACACTCGTTTCGCCATTATTAGTGTTTGACGATGTTTTAGTATCACTCACGTTTGTGTCGTCTGTTTTAGGTGCAGCACTAACGCTACTTGAATCATTACTTTTGCTTTCGTTACTTGCGCTATCAGATTGCGTAACACTATTTTCACTTGCATCTGCTTCTTTACTGCTGAGTAGTCCAAAACCGATTAACGTACCTACAAGCACTGAAGCCACGCCAATCGATTTTTTCCGAATTGCGTGTTTTTCTTTTTTCTTCATATTCATTTTATTCCCTCTTTTTAAAAAGTCATTTTATATTAACTATATACCCTTTAAAGATATATTTAATCTCTGTTAATGGAATTATACACTAAAATTGCATTATAGCAATTAATTTGTATCGATATTTTATTATCCACAATAATACTTTACTAACAAACATTTTATTTATTGCTATTTTAAGAATTACAAACGACAACGTACGATTTGATTGCAAACATTTTTTATTATTAATATGAACTCTACCTAATGTAATCCTAGCTTGAAATCATATTTTTTCAAAAGCAGATGTGTAATTTATGGTACCTGTTTTTCCCGCTAAACTGTTCACTTTTAATTCTTTAATTAAAAACGCTTCGTCTGGTATACCATCATATGGTGGATAAATGTCGTACATACTTGCGCGTTGATATCCTAGATTGGCATAATACGTCGGCCATCCTAATACACTGATAAAATTATATCCTTTTAATATTGCTTCTCGTTCTAATGCTTGAATCAATCGCTTCCCAATACCTTTATTTTGATGATGAATATCAACAGATACAGGTGCTAACACTAATCCAATTTCCCGTTGTGCCTCGTTATCAAGATAAACTTCACTTAGTAAACCGTGCCCTACAACTTCATTTTGAAGAACAGCTACTAATTCTAAGGTATTGTCATACGTATCACTTAGACGAATTTGGTCTACTAGCTCTGATTCATTACCATAACCATGTTCACTATTTTCAAATGCCGTTCTAATTAACTGGTCCACTTGAGCAAAGTCATGTTGATGTATTTGTCTAATTTGCATCTTTGCCCCTCCTTTTAGTTCTATCTTATAGAAAAATGCATTACAACATAAAGTAATATTTTATAGTAATGACGCCATTATTTCATTAAAATTGAATGATATTTTTCGCAATAAACAACTACCCTCTTAAATCAATTTTTAGATAAACTGCAAATCATAAATTTCTTTATTATTATAAGTATTAAAACGGTCGATTTGACCTTTTAATATAACTTCCTGTTGTTTGCGACTTACATTATGATAATAAGTCATACGTACATTCAAATCAGCTTCATGACCATTGTTCTCAATCGTTCTTTCTAATTCTTCGTACACATTTTTATTAATTGGTAACATGTACCCTTCTTTACTAGGTAAAATATGCACGTATTTTTTCTGAATGACTTTATCCTTCCCCAATAAAACCTCTATTGCAATTTTTTTAGCAGCACCGCCACCTAAATTATATAGTTTAATATAATCTTTATGATGATGCTCTTCTGTTGCCGAATTCATTATATTAAGTTGATCCTCCTCCCTTTCTAATAAAATTTGGTTAAAACCTAAAGCTGGCAGAAAGCTAATTTTCATTTGATAAAGTTGAACTGAAACTGATACAAAATAAAATAAAGCCATAATAAATGTTCCAATAGATCCTATAGCTGAAATAATGTTAATCATTAAGATATCAACCCTCCCATAAGAAATTTATATGATTAATTTCAAACTGAAAAAGCATTTTACTTAATCGTTTATATCCAAAAACAATCATTTTAAACGTTATATTCGACTGCTCATATAAAAAGTTTTGCTTTATAGCCTTAAGTAATTTTTTAACCATCAAGTACGATTATTATTACGGCAATCTATTTGTATTGACTAAAAAATACAATAACGCTTTTAAGAGCTCCCATCTTTGACCAGTATTTTCCAAATTAATAACACGTCTTCTTCAATACATATTTATCTCATACAAATAAGTTGATTTTTTTATTTTTACAAACGTAATTTCTTAACAAATCAAAATTTTACATTTAAATCTTTCGATATATTACAAGTTTTTTTAAAAAAGTAATATATTTCTATCAATAAAAGTAATATAATATTAGTAATTATAGTTTCATTAATTTATTGCAACAATACATAGGATCATTATTACAAGAATTATTTAATATCATCTTAGAATCTCACAAAATATCAACTTTGTTTAATTACTCAAAATGATAAGTCATTTAGAGTTTTTAAAATAAATTTTTGCGAAATAAAGGAGACATGTTAAATGAAAAAAGTAATGGGGATATTATTAGCAAGTACACTTATCTTAGGTGCTTGTGGACATCATCAAGATAGTGCAAAAAAAGAGAGCACTAGTCACAAAAAGAAAGAAAATGACAATGAAGAATTAAATGAAGAACTTAAAGAATTTAAAAGCAAAAAAAATATGGATATAAAAATTAAAGGCGATACTATTGTTAGTGACAAATTTGAAGCTAAAATAAAAGAACCGTTTATCATCAATGAAAAAGATGAGAAAAAGAAATATATCGCTTTTAAAATGGAAATTACTGCTAAAAAAGACGATAAAGATTTAAATCCATCTTCTATTTCTCATGACTATATTAATATCACTCAAGATGATAAAAATACAGTAAATAAATTAAGAGATGGTTATCTTTTAAGTGATAAAAAATATAAAGATTGGACAGAACATAACCAAGATCAAATTAAAAAAGGCAAAACTGCACAAGCCATGTTTATCTATGAGTTAAGAGGTGATGGAAATATTAATTTAAATGTCCATAAATACTCAGAAGATAAAACAGTTGATTCTAAATCATTCAAATTTAGTAAACTTAAAACCGAAGATTTTTCTCATAGAGCGGAAACAAGAGAAGAAGTAGAAAAGAAAGAAAAAGAATTTGAAGAAGAGTACAAAAAAGAACAAGAACGAGAGAAAGAAAAAGAAAAGCAAAAAGATGACGACCACAGTGGTTTAGATGAAGTATAAATTTGGTTTGTTGATTGTCTTACATTCAGTTATTTAATTTTTAGAGAAACTGACTTATTTATAGCTTAGCCAACATGATACTATAAAGCTATGATTAAAAATAAAAAATCTGTGTTTAATGGTGTTAAAGAAATCAGTCCCCGTGCCGGAAAATCATAAAAAAAAGATGGGATAAATTTGTAAATCCCGCATTGAATAATGCATTAAAACAAGAAGAGGCTACATGGGGAAATGTACAAGGTCAAGTTTCACAAGCATTGATGGGAACTGGTATTAAAGATTCTACTGCAAGAAGCATAGGGTTTTGGGTTTCCCAAGTTGGTCAAGCATTAATATAAAAAGAGTGTGATAAAATGAATAATGAAGAATTAGAAATGAGATTGTTATTAATGAAACAATCAATAGAACAATTACAAGAAGAACTAGCGCCTAACTTAAAAACTAGAGATTTAGTGTTATTAAGATATATGTATTCATATAAAGAAATTAATATGCTAGATTCTTACTTGTTCCAATTGGCTACAAATAAAGAGCAAATAACAAAAAAACAATTTAAAACAAAATTGGAAAACATTAGAGAAGTACCAGAAATACCTATTAGACAAGTTAATGATATATTAGAAGGTTATAAAAATAGTGAGTTATATGTTGAGTTGATAAATAGCATCCTAAAATAAAAATAAACATACTAAGATTAGCTATGAAGGAATCTATGACGATAGATTTTTTCATAGCTATTTTTTATAGTTATAAAGAGGAGTAGTCTGTTCTGACTCTTGGATTTTAAATATGTATAATAAACAAGTAAGCTTTACTCTCGCCTTTTAAAATTCGTTTGTAGTATGTTGGGTTCTTAAAATCGTGAATAGGAAAATGCAATGAGAAAGGTTAAGTAAAGTTTTTAACTTCTCATTTATTCAATGGAAAATTTTTTATCGATTACTTAGACATTAATATTAGTAAAAGAAGTAGTGTAGTTGCAAATTATAAAAACTAAAAATTCCAAAAAGAGTTTATCATCCAAAACAATAAAAATGGCTACAATGGTATGTTGTGAAATGCATTTCTTAACTACGACTTCTTTTATTTCCGTCTCGTCAACTATTGCTGATTGTGTTAATAGGCATATTGATTCTAATGAAAATATCAAAACTCGGCTCATCTCTTTATAACTACACCCACTTAGTGACGTAACAAAAATGAAAAGTTCTTTTTCAGTAGCCATTTATCCAATTAAGTGTAGACGATTCACATTTTTATATTGACATATATAACATGGAGAATTTTTTGCGTATAAAGAAGTTTCTTCATGAACAATGTTGAATGTAAAACTCAGAATCCAACTTTTTTGACACTTATTTGACACACATCACTGTCCCCTTATATCTCAAAAACTAATTCATAATCACTTATTACTCTTTCCTCCATCAAATAAACACCTATACAAACACTGCTATATCAATACTCACAACAAATTCTGCAATGCATTATCCCCTGAAAAACACAAAATAAAAAAGCCCACAACCACAAAGGCTGTAGGCTACAAATATGGAGACGGCGGGATTTGAACCCGCGTCCAAAGGTCCTGATACACATCTTTCTACGTGTGTAGTTTATCGATAGGTTTCGCATCATGAAAAGTGATAAACAACCAACATGATGCTAGTTTGATTAAGTTTCTTCTAAACAGACTTCAAACGGCAGTGTTTAGCATATCCTATTAAGGTTGAATCGCGTTAACAGCACATAGGAAATGCTGTTAGGCGATGCAGAGTGCGATTAGGCAGCTACTGCGAAATTATTGTTTGATTTGCCAGTTATTATAAACTGTGTGTGTTGATGACGAAGACAACCCTCCGACACGCTTAATGAGCTCGGGGGACCCCTGTCGAATCCATGAACGTCCCCGAAATAATAAATCAAACAAATCATACTTTTGTAATTTACAAAAGCACATATAACTATATCAAATATAGCCCGATTAAGCAACTAAATCGCTTAATAACGGGCTTTCATATCGCGCGCAACATCTCGTTTGACTGCTTTTTCTTTCAAAGCTTGACGTTTATCATATTTTTTCTTACCTCGTGCAACACCAAGTAATACTTTACAATGTCCATGCTTCAAATAAAGCTTTAACGGCACAATCGAATAACCAATCTCACGTGTTTGATCACCCAATTTAATGATTTCACGCTTGTGCAATAATAATTTTCGAGAACGAAGAGGATCGTGATTAAAACGATTCCCTTCTTCGTATGGTGCTATATGCATATTATTCAAATACATTTCACCGTTTTTAACTTGCGCATAACTATCTTTAAGGTTAGCACTACCTCGGCGAATTGATTTTATTTCTGTGCCTTGCAATACAATTCCCGCTTCAATCGTATCTTCAATATTATAATCATGTCTTGCCTTACGATTTTCCGCTAATGTACCTGGTGATTTCTTCTTAGCCATTCATACTCACCTCATTGCTGCTTATTTTTTCTTACGACGTGCTTTCTTTTTCACACTTTTATCTTTATAAAATGGCTTATGCTTACTATTACCTGATTTATCATTATTACGTTGGTTTTTACCTTTACGTTGCTTACCTTTTTTCTTACGACCCTTATCATCAGATTTTGATTTATCTAATGATTTACCACGCGTTTTGGCTTGAATTGTCTTACCTCGCGCTGGGCGCTGTGATCGATCATTTTTCGGTAAAGGCATACCTACAATTTGAAAATCAATTAATCGTTCATCTACATCAACATGCGTCACTTTAACCTTAACTGTGTCACCAATTCTAAATACTTTAGCTTGACGCTCACCAATTAATGCCATTTGACGCTCTTCAAAACGGTAATAATCATCAGTCATATTCGCAATATGAACCATACCTTCTATCGTATTTGGCAATTCAATGAACATACCGAAGTTAGCTACTGAGCTGACAATACCTTCAAATTCATCACCAATATGTTGAATCATATATTCTGCTTTTTTCAATTCATCAGTATCACGTTCTGCCTCAATAGCACGACGTTCACGTTTAGAAGTATGTTCAGCTAACTCAGGCAATTTGTCTTCCCAACGCTTCACTTCTTTGTTATCCATTGATTTCTCAATTAAATACTTACGGATTAAACGATGAACTGTTAAATCAGGATAACGTCTAATTGGTGATGTAAAATGCGTATAATATTCAGCTGATAAGCCAAAATGTCCCAAGTTCACATCATCATAATGCGCTTGTTGCATTGAACGCAACATCATTGTTGAAATGACCATTTGTTCAGGTCGACCTTCTACTTCTTCTTGAACCTTTTGAAGTGTTGTTGGATGAATATCTTCGCCAGTACCCTTAATCATGATGCCAAAGTTTGTAATAAAATCAAAGAATTGTCTTAAGCGATCTGATTTAGGTTGCTCATGCACTCGGTAAATAAAAGGTACATCTAACTTACTAAAATGTTCAGCAACTGTTTCATTTGCAATTAACATAAATGATTCAATTAGACGTTCACCCTCGCCACGTTGTCTTAATTGAACATCTGTTGGTATACCGTCTTCGTTAACTAATACTTTTGCTTCACTAATATCAAAATCGATTTCACCACGTCGTTTTCTCATTTGAATCAAACGATTAGATAAATCTTGTGCTAAATCTAGCATAGGCGTAATTTCATTATATTGTTCGCGAATGTTAGGATCCTTTTCAGTAATAATCTGATTTACCGCATCATACGTCATTCGATAATCAGAATGTATAACACTATCAAAAATTTCATGTTTAACAACGCGACCACTAGCATCGATTTCCATGCGACAGCTTAGAGTTAAACGATCAACATTAGGATTCAATGAACAAATACCATTACTTAATCGATGTGGAATCATTGGAATTACACGGTCAACAAGATATACACTTGTCGCTCTATCATATGCCTCTTTATCCAATGCAGAACCTTCTGTTACATAATAGCTGACATCAGCAATACTTACAGTTAATTGCGTATTACCGTTCGCTAACTTTTTAACACTAATTGCGTCATCTAAGTCTTTAGCATCAGCACCATCAATTGTGATTGTCAATTCATCACGTAAATCATGACGGCCTTTAATTTCAGTATTTTCAATATGATCAGGTACTGCTTCAGCTTCTTGTAACACTTCATCAGGAAATTCAATTTCTATGCCATGTTGATAGATAATAGATAAAATATCTACGCCAGGATCATTTTTATGTCCTAAAATAGCAGAAATATGTCCTTCTGGATTATCTGAACCATCAGCATACTTAGTAATTTGTACAAGTACCTTATGACCATCGACTGCGCCTAAACTTTGACCTTTAGGAATGAAAATATCTTGCATAATACGTTTATCATCCGGAATAACAAAGCCAAAATGTCTAGCTTCACTATACGTACCAACAACTTGAGTTACAGAATGCTTCTCAATCGACTTAACTTCCCCTTCGATTTTACCTTTATGTTCACCTTTTGATTGATGGATTTCTACAATAACAGTATCTCCATCCAAGGCACGATTAATTTTCGTCGGGGGAATAAATATATCTTCCATATCCTCATCTTCAGGTCTTAAGAATGCAAAGCCTTTTTTATTTTGACTTAACGTTCCTTTTATCAATTTTGATTGACCTCTATAACTATGCTTTTTTTGGTATCTGTCTGTTTTTGTACGTTCGATTAATCCTGATTGTTCTAACTCCACAAGCACCTTAATTAAATCTCTAAACGAGTCGGCACTGCTTAAACCTAATGCATCTTGAAAATCTGACACTGACATAGGTTCATATTCAGGTTGATTAATAATCTCTTCTATAGATTGCTTTAAATTCATTATGCCCCTCCTTTCTAATGTTAAAATCTCTTTTTATTCTGACCAGTCTAATGACTCTAAAAATTGATAAATATCTTCAAATACTTGTTCTTTCTCTTTATCAATCGTAATAACATGTCCAGATTCACTGTACCACTTGATATTTTTGTCATCAGAATCTACATGGTCATATATATAATTTGCGGATTGTGGATCAATCATATTGTCGTTTTCTGCTTGAATCACTAAAATAGGATCCAACACTTCATCAACTTGCTCTTTAATCGTATCTAATGCTTCACTTAGTTCTTTTAAAGTTTCAGTTGGTTTAAAATGATCCATTTCATTATCAATAGTCTCTTGATCTTTACCTTCATACTTTTTAAAATTGCGTGCATATTCTAAAAAGCCTTCATAAATGGCACCTTCAGTTTTGCCACCCATAGGAGCACACATCGTTACAATACCCTTTACATCTCTATTTAAGCTTAATTTTAAAGCAAAATCCCCACCTAATGATAGACCAGCAACAACAATTTCATCATAACCTTGTTCAACAAGATAATCATAACCATCTAACGCATCTTTAAACCAAACGAAAGGACTAGATTTCAGTATTTCATCTGGTGGTGCCGCGTGGCCTTCATATTGCGGTGCATATGATGTATAACCTTTCTTTTGTAAAAATCGACCTAATTGACGAACATCAGACGAATTGCCTGTAAAACCATGTAGTAATAACACGGCACGTTTACCTTCCTCAAAAAAGAAAGGTTTTGGTAATTTTATCTGCATAAATCTAACGCTCCCTTTGCATACTTAACTAGGCTATATATTTTACATAGCTTATTGTTAAACTATTACATTCTTAATTATAAATAAAAAAGCCCGACATTTACATCGCCGGACCTTACATACCAAGATAACTTATGCAAATCATAAGTACAAAAAATAATATTGATAAAATAATTGTTAATCTATTTAAGAATAAATCGACGCCACGTTGTTTTTGTTTACCGAATAACTGCTCAGCACCACCACTGATGGCACCTGAAAGTCCACTGCTTTTACCTTCTTGGAGTAGTACAACAGTTATTAATGCAATACAATCAATGATTAATAATACGATTAAAAATGTATGCATAAATTGTCCTCCGTTCCTTATATACGACAAGTAGTATATCATATTTTTATTGTTAAAATCAATTTTCTAGCGATTAAATGTACTTTTACGTTTGATAGAAACAACAAGCATATAAATCGCTAATGCAACCGAACCTATAATAACAATTAAAATTGGCAATGTTAAGTACGCACCGTGTGCAGCTTTTATTGCTTGAATTGTGATTGATAAATTAATCAACGTAAACAAACTATTTGATACATAAACTGCAAACATAAACCACCACACATAAGTATGTCGATTCCAAAAAGTGATGAAGCCTGCTAGATAAGCCAAAATATACATAATACCAGTGAATCTAAAGCTGTTTAAAATGTAATCAATCGCTTTATCTGAAGTGTTTTGATTCGTTAAATTAAGTAATGCTTTGGCAGTCGCATTATCCAACGAAACAAAGTAATGAATAATCAATAATATTGAGAATACGATTGATGCAGTTGCAATAAAGCGTCCTGTTTTAATTTCTTTATTCGTTCTATCAGCCATTTGTTTACTCCTCATATATTTAAATACGTTCTATAAAACCTTTATTTAATTTTACCTTTTAATAAAAGTGAATACCCTGTCATACAATATTCATTTCAACATAAATTTATTATACCAGTTTAAGAATACAAGTTAAATATGTGTTATTAGTTACCTCATGATTATTAGTCTGTTATGATTAATACTTCAAAATAAAAAACCTACCACAGTCTCAACTCTGTGGCAGGCTATAAATTTAAGCGTGAACTTATTTAAGCGTGAACTCAAAATCTTTATTTAATTTATACCGTCATAATAATCCTCAACTAAAATTATGTCAGCATTTGATTATAAAGAAAATTATTTATCTAAGTTATAGAATGATTTGATACCGTCATATTTAGCAGTTTCAAATAATTCATCTTCGATACGTAATAATTGATTGTATTTAGCAATACGGTCAGTACGTGATAATGAACCAGTTTTAATTTGACCAGCGTTTGTAGCAACAGCAATATCAGCAATTGTTGTATCTTCTGTTTCACCTGAACGGTGAGAAACTACTGCTGTGTAACCAGCTTTTTGAGCCATTTCGATTGCATCAAATGTTTCAGTTAATGTACCGATTTGGTTAACTTTAATTAAGATTGAGTTACCAATTCCGTTTTCAATACCTTTTGCTAAAATTTCAGTGTTTGTTACGAATAAATCGTCACCTACTAATTGTACACGGTCACCGATACGTTCTGTAAGTTGTTTCCAACCATCCCAGTCGTTTTCGTCCATACCGTCTTCAATTGTAATGATAGGATATTTGTCTACTAATTGTTCTAAGTAGTCAACTTGTTCTGCAGCTGTACGTTTTGCACCGTGTTCGCCTTCGAACTTACTGTAGTCATATACACCATTTTCATAGAATTCTGATGATGCACAGTCAAATCCTAAGAATACTTCTTCACCTGGTTTGTAACCAGCTGCTTCGATTGCTTGGATAATTGTTTCAACAGCATCTTCAGTACCTTCAAATTTAGGAGCGAAACCACCTTCGTCACCTACTGCAGTTTCTAAACCACGTTTGCTTAAAATTGATTTTAAGTTGTGGAAAATTTCAGTACCCCAACGTAATGATTCTTTGAACGTTGTAGCACCTACAGGTAAAATCATGAATTCTTGGAATGCAATTGGAGCATCTGAGTGAGAACCACCATTAACGATGTTCATCATTGGTACTGGTAACTGCTTACCATTAAATCCACCTAAATATTTGTAAAGTGGTTGACCTAATAAGTCAGCTGCTGCACGTGCTACTGCGATAGATACACCTAAAATAGCATTTGCACCTAATTTACCTTTGTTTGGAGTACCGTCTAATGCGATCATCATTTTATCAATAGATACTTGATCTAATACTGAAAATTCACCTTCAATAATTTCTGGTGCGATGATTTCATTAACGTTTTCAACTGCTTTAGTAACACCTTTACCTAAATAACGTGATTTGTCTCCATCACGTAATTCAACAGCTTCGTGTTCACCAGTTGAAGCACCTGATGGTACTAATGCACGACCAAATGCGCCACTTTCAGTTAATACTTCTACTTCAACAGTTGGGTTACCACGAGAGTCTAAGACTTCGCGAGCGTAAACATCTGTAATAATTGGCATGTTTATAATCTCCTTTAAATAGTTATTCTATAATTATTATAGCTTTATTCTTTCATTTAACAAAATGATATTACTATTATTTTCAAAAAATAAGTGTCATTAAGCGTTTACTTAACATCTTTTACAATATTAGTGTTTAATTAAAGATTCACCTGTCATATCTTCAGGTTGTTCTACATTTAATAAATCTAATAATGTAGGTGCTAAGTCACCTAAGCGACCAGTTTCTCTAAGTGTAACGCCTTCTTTTGTTACAATCACTGGTACTGGGTTCGTTGTATGCGTAGTCATTGGTTGATCATCATCCGTCAATACTTGATCAGAGTTACCATGGTCAGCAGTAATAATTGCATAACCGTCCATGTCTAAAATCTTATCAACCACTTCTCCTAAACATTCATCAACCGCTTCGATTGCTTTGATTGTCGGCTCAAGCATACCACTATGTCCAACCATATCAGGGTTAGCAAAGTTTAAAATAATTAAGTCCAAGTCACCTTTATTTAACTCTTCTAATAATGCATCTTTAACTTCATAAGCACTCATTTCTGGTTTCAAGTCATACGTTGCAACTTTAGGTGAATCAATTAAACGACGGCGTTCACCTTTAAATTCCTCGTTACGTCCACCACTCATAAAGTAAGTAACGTGAGGGTATTTTTCAGTTTCTGCAATACGTAATTGAGTTAAATTGTTATTTTGTGCAATTTCACCAATTGTATTATTTAAATCAACTTTTTCGAAGACGATAGCCGCATCGATATTGTCATTATACTTAGTGAATGTTGCATAGAATAAGTCTTTAACTTGTTCAACTTTAAAGCCTTCGAATGCTCTGTTCGCAAAAATTTCCGATAATTGCGCTGCTCTATCAGGTCGGAAATTATAGAAGATCACTGCATCTCCATCATTAACACCGTCATTTTGATTCTCAACGATGAATGGTACTACGAATTCGTCAGTTAAGCCCTCATTATAGCTTGCTTCTACACCTTCTTTGGCAGTTGCATAAGTTGGGGCATCAAAATTACGAATAGCATTGTAAGCTTTTTCTTCACGTTCCCAACGTTTGTCACGATCCATTGCATAATAACGACCAGACACAGATGCAAATTGACCAATGCCTAATTCATTGAATTTAGCTTCAGTCTCTTCGATGTATTTCAAAGCGGATTTTTGATCTACGTCACGGCCATCTAAAAATGCGTGTACGTAAACTTTTTCAACACCTTGTTTTTTAGCAAGTTCTAACAAAGCAAATAAATGTTTGTAATGACTGTGTACACCACCGTCAGACAATAAACCAAAGATGTGTAACGCTGAATCATGTGAATTCACGTGTGCAATTGCATTATTTAAAACATCATTTTCAAAGAAATCACCGTCTTCAATTGATTTATTGATTCGAGTTAAACTTTGATAAACGATACGTCCTGCACCGATATTCATATGACCAACTTCTGAGTTACCCATTTGTCCTTCAGGTAGTCCAACATCTAAGCCACTCGCTTCGATTTGAGTCGTTGGATATTTGTTGTAATAACGATCAAAATTAGGCTTGTTTGCTAATTTTACCGCATTACCATGTTCGCTTTCGCGGTTCGCAAAACCATCTAAAATAATTAACGCAGTTGGTTTCTTAGCCATGATTATTTTGCACCTTCTAACAATTGTACGAAATCTTCAACTTTAAGTGATGCGCCACCTACTAATGCCCCATCAATATCAGTTTGTGCCATGTATTCTTTAATGTTGTTAGGTTTAACACTACCACCATATTGAATACGAGTTGCTTCTGATACTTCTTTGCTTGATAAGTCAGCAATAGTTTGACGTACAAATGCACACATTTCATTTGCATCTTCAGATGTTGATGATTTACCAGTTCCGATTGCCCAGATTGGTTCATAAGCAATTACAACTGATTTAAGTTGATCTTCAGATAAACCTGCAACAGCTTTCTTAACTTGCTCACCTACAACATCGTTAGCTTTACCACTTTCACGCTCTTCGTCTGTTTCACCAACACATATAATTGGAGTCATTCCATGTTTGAAAATAGCGTGCGCTTTTTTGTTAATTTCTTCATCTGTTTCGTGGAATAATTCACGACGTTCAGAATGACCGATAACAACGTATTTAACGCCTAAATCTGCTAATGCAACTGGAGACGTTTCACCTGTGAACGCACCATTATCTTCGAAATACGTATTTTGAGCACCGATTTCTAAACCTTGTGCTTTTCCTTCTTTAACTGCAGTAGTTAATGCATCTAATTGAATTGCTGGTGCACAAATTACTGATTCTACTTCTTTTGAATCTGGTAGTGTTGGTAATGCATTGACGAAGTCTTTTGCTTCTTGTACTGTTTTGTTCATTTTCCAGTTACCAGCTATAATTGGTGTTCTCATTAAAGACACTCCTTGTTTTGTAAATATTTTTGAAAAGTGATGAAACACGATGTCATCTTGTGACTGTTTTCCCGTAACAATGTTAAACAAACATGCCACATCACTTTAAACTATCACTTTATTATTTATTATTGATTGCTTTGATACCAGGCAATTCTTTACCTTCTAGGTACTCTAATGACGCGCCGCCACCAGTTGAAATATGAGTGAAGTCATTTTCAAAACCTAAAGAGATTGCTGCTGCAGCTGAATCACCGCCACCGATAATCGTAATTGCATCTTTAAGGTTTGCAATTGCTTTACATACACCAATTGTACCTTGTGCAAAGTTACTGAACTCGAATACACCCATAGGTCCATTCCATACAACAGTGTGCGCACCTTCTAATTCATCTGCAAATAATTTTACAGTGTTTGGTCCAATATCCATACCTTCTTGGTCTGCTGGAATTGAATCAGATGGTACTACAGTGATTTTGGCATCATTAGAAAATTCTTTAGCAACTTTAGTGTCTACTGGTAATACAATTTTATCACCATGTTTTTCTAATAAATCTTTTGCGAAGTCGATTTTATCTTCTTCTAATAATGAAATACCAATTTCTTTACCTTGCGCTTTTAAGAAAGTATAAGCCATACCTCCGCCGATGATAATTTTATCAGCTATGTTAACTAAGTTTTTGATGACATTAATTTTGTCAGATACTTTTGCTCCACCTAAAATAGCAACAACTGGTTTATGTGGATCGTTAACTACGCCGCCAATAAACTTAATTTCTTTATCCATTAAGAATCCAGCTGCAGTTTCTAAATGTGTAGAAATACCAACATTAGATGCATGCTCACGATGCGCAGTACCAAAAGCATCATTTACAAACACATCACCTAAAGATGCCCAGTATTTACCTAATTCTGGATCATTTTTAGATTCTTTTTTACCGTCTAAATCTTCATAACGTGTATTTTCAACTAATAATACGTCGCCTTCTTTAAGGTCTTTAATAGCAGCTTCAAGTTTTTCGCCGCGTGTTTCTGGTACGAAAACAACTTCTTTATCTAATTTCTTAGATAAGTCTTCAGCAACTGGACGTAAAGTTAATTTTGCTTTATCACTTTCTTCTTTCACTTTACCTAAATGTGAAAATAGTACGATTTTACCACCTTGTTCGATGATGTATTGAATTGTAGGTAAAGCTTGAACGATACGGTTGTCATTAGTAATTTCACCGTCTTTTAAAGGTACGTTAAAATCAGCACGTACTAGGACTGTTTTACCTTTAAGATCTAAATCAGAAACAATTTTTTTAGCCATGGTGTTTCCTCCTTGTAATTAGGAAATTTTATATAAAAATAAGCGGAGAAGCGTTTGTGCTCCCCGCTTACTCATAAGCTTTAATTAATGCTAAATAGTTCTGAGCACTAGCGTATTTGAATAAAAACTATACTAAAATTATTTAGAAAGTTCAGCTAAGTATGCTAATGTACGAACTAATTGTGCAGTATATGACATTTCGTTATCATACCAAGCTGCAACTTTAACTAATTGACGGTCGCCAACTGACATTACACGAGTTTGTGTAGCGTCGAATAATGAACCGTAAGTCATACCTACAACGTCTGAAGAAACGATTTCGTCTTCAGTGTAACCGAATGATTCGTTTGAAGCATTTTTCATAGCTTCGTTAACTTGTTCAACTGTTACGTCTTGTTTTTCTAATACTACTGTTAATTCAGTTAATGAACCTGTAGCTACAGGAACACGTTGTGCACCACCATCTAATTTACCATCGATTTCAGGAATAACTTTACCGATAGCTTTAGCAGCACCTGTTGAGTTAGGGATGATGTTTTCTGCCGCTGCACGAGCACGACGTTTGTCACCTTTTCTGTGAGGTGCGTCTTGTGTATTTTGATCACCTGTGTAAGCGTGAATTGTAGTCATTAAACCTTCAACTAAACCAAAGTCATCGTTTAAAACTTTAGCAACTGGTGCTAATGAGTTTGTAGTACATGAAGCACCTGAAACAACTGTTTCAGAACCGTCTAACTCTTGGTGGTTAGTGTTGAATACGATTGTTTTTAAGTCACCAGTAGCTGGTGCTGAGATTAATACTTTTTTAGCGCCTGCTTCAATATGAGCTTGTGCTTTATCTTTATCAGTGTAGAAACCAGTACATTCTAATACTACATCGATATTTAAGTCTTTCCAAGGTAATTTGCTTGCATCTGGTTCACTGAATGATTTAACTTCTTTACCATTTACGCGGAAACCACCATCAACTACCTCTACTTCACCTGTGAAACGACCTTGCATAGTGTCATATTTTAATAAATGCGCTAACATGTCGTCATCTGTTAAGTCGTTTACTGCTACAACTTCAAGACCTTCTACTTCTTGAATTCTTCTGAATGCTAAACGACCAATTCTACCAAAACCATTAATTGCTACTTTTACTGCCATTATAATGGCCTCCTTTAAAATGATATTTAAAAAGTATTAAACTTTTTATCTCTTATTCAAGTATTATCTTTGCTGCGGCTTCATCAGTGATTAACACTGTATTCTTGGGTGCAATCGTCAAGTATGCTTTAATTGCTTCACCTTTCGATTTGCCTCCTGCAACTGCAAAAATAAAGTCTTTTGATTCAAGGTCTTCTAATTGAAGTCCAATTGTTTTAACCTTATGGACAATTTGACCTTGTGTATCAAAATAATAACCAAATGCCTCTCCGACAGCTTGATGATGTTGAAGTTGTTCAATGACCTTTTCAGGTGATTGACGTCGATGCGCCATCTTCAGCGCATCACCAATGCCGTGTAATATAACGTTTGCTTGTTTAATTTTGTCTAAAGTGTTTATGACTGATGGCTCTAACAACAATGTATTATATGTTGTTTCACTGACATTATCAGGTACATACATCGTCGTATAATAACCGCCAGCTTGTTGTGCCATACTGGCTGCAATTGTGTTTGCCTGAAAGACAACATTTTCGCCTAGTCCACCTCTGGCTGGTACGAAGAATACATTATATGGTAATAAATGAATTGCTTCACTAACACATGCCATCGTGGATCCGCCAGTTACAGCAACTATCGCGTCTTCTTGTAATATGCCTTCAAGTAATTGACCTGCTTGTCTACCTAATTCTGTTTTAACAGATTGACTATTATCAGCATCACCAGGAACAACATGAACTTCCTTAATTTGAAATTTATTCTTAATACCTTCTGACAGACGATTATCATCTGCATAGATATCAAAGTAACCTTTCAATTGCGAAATCAGTTGCTCACCTTCAGCTGTAATTTCCATTCCGGTAGGCTTAACTTTTATCAAATCTTGTTTCTTAAGCATATCTGTTTCAGAACGCAGTACACGTTCAGTCATATCCATATGTTCGCTTAAACTTCGACGTCCGACAGGCTGATTTTTTGAGATAGTAGTAAGAATAGAAAAACGTTTATACATTTTATCTATGAGATCCGGTATAAGCTTTTGCTGTGCTTGCAATAAGTCTTTCACTACTACCTCCTCCTTATATTTATAAATGTAAATAAGGATATGTCACAACCAGTGGTTGCCTTTTTAAGTCCCGCGTGGGACAAAAATTAACCTCTTTACACTTGCAATAGTACTATTCTATTTCAAAAATTGCAAGCATAAAACTTAAATTTTCTAAATAATTTGATAAAGCGCTTGCAATATATTTTCGATTTGTTATTCAACAAAACGTTTTATTTTATTCGCTGTAGTCAAATGTATACCCTTATACTGACTCGATAATCATTTGCTTATTATTTGAGACTAGGACATAAATCAATGCTCTAGAATCCAAAAAGTCACATTAGTAGTAGTTAACCGAACGAAAATGCACTTGTAACAAGCTTTTTTCAATTAAAGTCAGGGGCCCCAACATAGAGAATTTCGAAATGAAATTCTACAGGCAATGCGAGTTGGGGTGGGACGACGAAATAAATTTTGCAAAAATATCATTTCTGTCCCACCTCACTCAAAATAAATTTCACTATCCGTAAAATAAACAACTAACTATTTAAGTATCATCTCTCCCCTAATTAACAATTATAAAAATAAGAACCAATATTCGAGACAACCTAATTAATTGTGTTGTCTGTCATACTGGTTCATTTTTGTTTGACTAAATACTACTTATCATTAGCATTATTTTGTTTATTTGTTGTTGATTGGCTATTTTGTTGTGGTGCTTGTGGTTTTGCTTGCTGATTTGATTGATTGTTTTGTTGATTATTATTTGGCTTTGGTGTTGGTTGTTGCGGCTGTGGTTTAGGCTGAGCTGGTTGTTTATTATCATCAGTTTTCTTCTGATTATCATCTGATTTATCTTGAGATGCTTTGTCATCCTTATCTTTCGACTCATCCTTTGATGCTTTATCATCATTCTCTTCTTTAGCAGGACGTTGCTTTGTAGGTGCTTGTTGCTGAGGTGGCACATATTGATATTGATTCTGCTGTGGCAATTGCTGATATTGGTTTGCTTGTGAATCTAGCTCATTCTGCTCTTTTTCCTCTTGTTGCTTTTTCTTTCTCTCTTTTTCTGCATTTTCTTTTTGACGCTTTTCTTTTTGTTCCTGCTTTTGTTCGTTCAACATACGTTCTTTAGCTTTATTCGAATGATCTACATATGCAAAAATTGCAAATACTAATCCTCCGAGTAATAGCAATACCGTCGCAATGCTAACTACTTTCGCTGTTGTACTCATTTTCTTCTTACTTCCATCTTCATTTTTATTGTAGTCGTAATTTTGATTCGACATACTCTCCCTCACTTCAAACTAATTTAAATATAGAAATTATCACGCAACCATTAACATTTTCACAACTAATTTGCTTACCTAGTTTCTACAAATATTAATAAACATTTACTCTTTTTGCCTTCTTCAACTTAAAACTGCCTTCACTATTACTCACTCGTAAATCGGATTCATTTTTACAAAGAAATAGTAGTCTTATATATCTTAACATTTAATAACTAAATCAAACATATTTTGAGCCTTTTTTTGAAAATTAACATTTTAACCTTTTTGATTTTACAACAAATTATAGCTACGTATTGAAAATTAAAGCATTGGTTTAAGTGTTGTGTTAAAAGTTTTTATGTTTAGATTGTTATATTACTATGTATTCTTAAATTTGTTTAAAAAATTAATGCTTTAAATTGATGTATAATGGGAATAAGAAATAAATAAAAACGACCCGCACGATTAACGTACGGGTCCACTACTAAAGGGAGTCAAATTTTTACCTTCGTTTGTATCATGCAGCGTTTTACACATACTTTTAAGAGATGTTTATTCGTTATCGAAGGTACACCTTTATTATAACTTATATCATTTTTATTAAAATACAATTCAAAAAAAGTTATTGACATATTATTGTCTAAATAATGTATAACCTTTGAACAACAATAATGATTATTAAATAGTAACTAAATACAAAATTACATGGGGTGAATGATAATGAAACAATACTTAATTACTGGTGGGACTGGTATGGTTGGATCTCAATTAGTTAATGAAATTAAAAAATCAGATTCACATATCACGATATTAACGCGACACGACCAAATTTCAAATGATAAGAAAATTTCATATGTCAACTGGGCTAAATCTGGGTGGGAACACAAAGTTCCTCAAAATATCGATGTGGTCATCAACTTAGCAGGTGCTACATTGAATAAACGATGGACACCGGAATATAAACAAACGCTAATGCTAAGTAGAATTCAATCTACGCAAGCTTTATATGAATTGTTTAAATCACGTAATAAAGCACCTAAAGCTTTATTTAATGCTAGTGCCACTGGTTACTATCCTCCTGATTTATTTATGAGTTACACAGAAGTTTATAAAACTTTACCTTTTGATTTCTTATCAGATATTGTGTATCAATGGGAACGTTTCGCACAACAATTTGAACAATTAGGTACACGAGTTGTCATCGGTCGTTTCGGTATAATTTTATCGAATGAAGGCGGTGCGTTACAAACAATGAAACTACCATACGAATATTACATTGGTGGTAAATTAGGTTCTGGTCAACAATGGTATTCATGGATTCATATCAATGATTTAATTCAAGCTATTTTATTTTTAATAAATAACGAGTCAGCTAGTGGTCCGTTTAATTTAACTGCACCTATACCTGAACGTCAAAATTTATTTGGCTACACTTTAGCAAGAGCTATGCATAAGCCTCATGAAACTTGGGCACCAAGTCTTGCAATGCGTCTCATACTTGGTCAAATGTCAACAGTAGTATTGGATACTCAAAAAGTATTACCTAATAAAATTCAAGCATTGGGATTCCAATTTAAATATAGTAATTTAAAAATGGCACTTGAAGATTTAATTAAAGAATAATCAATACCATTAATGAGCATTAGAAACAACATATGTACTAAATGTAATGTCTAGAGCGACTTACAAACAAAGGATTGAAATGTTCCTTTCAATGTCTACTTTGAAGGGAACATTTCATATAGTTACGGTTCAACTAGCTTCATTCAATCATATTTCCGCTCAAAGTATAGTAAACAAATTATTGACACCTTGGTTTACTCATACAAAAAGAGCAGACAGCTTAGTCTACTCTTTACTTTGAATTATTTTGTTTCAGGTACCATCACTTCATCAATTAAGCCATATTCTTTAGCTTCTTCTGCAGTTAAGAAGTTATCACGATCTGTGTCTTTTTGTATTTTTTCAATACTTTGACCAGTACGCTCTGATAAAATGCGGTTTAATTTTTCACGTGTTTTTAAAATGTGATTTGCAGCAATTTCGATTTCAGTTGCTTGTCCTTGAGCACCACCTAATGGTTGGTGAATCATTACTTCTGCATTTGGTAACGCGAAACGTTTACCTTTTGCACCAGCTGCTAATAAGAATGATCCCATTGATGCAGCCATACCGATACAAATTGTTTGAACATCAGGTTTAATGTGTTGAATTGTATCATAAATCGCAAAACCAGCTGTTACACTTCCACCTGGTGAATTAATGTATAAATAAATATCTTTCTCTGAGTCTTGCGCTTGTAAGAATAATAACTGTGATACGATTGAATTTGCTACGTTGTCATCAATTTGTGAACCTAACATAATAATACGGTCTTTTAATAAACGTGAGTATATATCATATGCACGTTCACCGCGGTTTGTTGTTTCAATAACTGTAGGAATTAAATTCATCTATATTTCCTCCTTGTAATAACTGTTACTCATTATTTTACATATTAAGTCAAATTTGGTCAAACACTTTGACTTTAAATAGTTACATTGTTTGACGCTTTTCTCTTTCCTTTGTAAACTGATAATATCTATTTTAGATTGTACTTATTTTACTTCTCATAGTACAGAGATATGATTACATATTTGCTCCTTGTGGTGTAATGGATAACACGTAAGATTCCGGTTCTTAAGATAGGGGTTCAATTCCCTTCAAGGAGGCTGTTTTAATAAAATACAATACTTTTCAATACAGAGAATCCCGCAATGTCGGGATTCTTATTTATGCTGATTTTGTTTTTGTCTATGATCAGGGACTTTCAGGGACTCAATTAATTATCACATTCATATTTTCTTATGACCAAATTGATACATATGATGCTATTTAATGAGAAAATTAGGCATCACTTGGTTATTGAATTTCCTTCATTAAACTTTCCAGCTCAATTTAATAGTTAGTCGACTATTATTCATTAAACACTTTTTAATCATAAAAAAGTGTTTTTGATAATTCACTACCAAAAACACCTTCTTACTTATAATTCTATTTGTTCACCATTTCTAATCTTATCGGCTAAATCATTCAGTTTTCTTAATCGGTGATTTACACCTGATTTTGAAATTGGACCAGTTGATACCATTTCTCCAAGCTCTTTCAACGAAATTTCTTGATGTTCTACTCGAATTCTAGCAATCTCTCTCAACCTGTCTGGTAAATTTTCAATACCAATTTCTTTATCAATCAATTTAATGCTCTCAACTTGTTTCATCGCAGCACTAACTGTTTTATTTAGATTGGCCGTTTCACAATTAACGAGTCGGTTAACAGAATTACGCATATCTCTTACAATACGTACGTCTTCAAATTTTAATAACGCTTGATAGCCACCTATCAAACTAAGAAAATCCGAAATCTTTTCCGCTTCTTTTAAATACGTAATACTTCCTTTTTTTCGCTCTAAATGTTTGGCATTCAACTCATAACTATTCATTAGTTTCGTTAAGCCTTCTGCATGACTCTCATTTTGAGAAAAAATTTCCAAATGGTACGAAGATGTTTCAGGGTTATTCACTGAGCCACCTGCCAGAAAAGCTCCTCTCAAGTAACTGCGTCTCATTTCGTCATCTTGAATCATTGAATGATCAATTTCATGCGTAAAAATGCCGTCTTTTAAAATTCCTAATTCATCAAGAATTTCTTTCGCTTTCATCTTTGTACGACAAATATAAATATTATTTTTTTTAAGTTTCATTTTTTTACGGACTAATATTTCAACTTCCACATTAAAGACACGTTTAATCAACGAATAAATACGTCTTGCCGTTGTTGCATTTTCCGTTTGAACATTTATAACAAATTGTTGATTTGAAAGACTAAGTGCACCATTCATTCGAATCAGTGCACTGAGCTCTGCTTTTGCATTCATTTCATCGACGTCTATTCTAGTTAATTCATTTTTCATTTCTGATGCAAAGCTCATCGTACAGTCATTCCTTTCTTATTTAAAACATGATTCACCTTAGAACCACTGTCTATTTTCATTTTTTTCACAGCTCTATTATCATATCATAATATGATTACGTTCTATATTATTTACGTTTATCACTTGGTACGAAAGGAATAGTACTAATTAATTCTAAAGCTATGTCATAAATCATTGTCGATAACACTTTAGTATTATGTCTTACTAAATGATTTTCAGAAATTTCAACTAAATTTGAAGATGTTTTTACATTTATGCTTTCTTTTTCAAGTTCAGCCTTATTAACTTCAACTGGTTTAGAATGTTTTTCTTCATATTTTTTCAAAACTTGAGCATTGAAAGTTTGTGTACTACAAATGACATAATCAATAAACGGTTGTCCAGCTTGTCTATGAATCGCATCGATATGATCTTTCACGCTATAACCATCTGTTTCCCCAGGTTGCGTCATCACATTAGAAACATATAGCTTAGGCGCATCAGAATGAATTAACGCATCTGAAATACCATTCACACATAAGTTAGAAATAACGCTCGTATATAATGACCCTGGTCCAAGAACGATTAAATCTGCTTCCCTTAAAGCATCGATTGCTTCTTCCATTGGTTGCACATCGTTAGGTTCTAAAAACACACGATCAATTTTTTTATGTTTTTTAGGAATATTTGTTTCTCCAAAAACAATTTCTCCATCTTCCATAACAGCATTTAATTGCACACTTGTATTTGTAGATGGAATGACTCTACCTTTAATATTTAAAATTTTACTTAATGCTTTAATGGCATGTCCGAAATCATTCGTAATATTAGTCATACCTGCGATTAATAAATTACCTAATGAGTGACCGCTAATTTGATTTTCTTCAAAGCGATACTGAAAAAGTTGGCTTAAAACTGACTCAGAATCACTTAAAGCTGCAATCACATTTCTGATGTCTCCTGGTGCTGGTATATCCATTTCATCTCTGATTTTCCCTGTACTCCCACCATTATCAGCAACTGTTACAATCGCCGTAATATCAATTGGGAATTCTCTTAATCCCCTAGCCATAACTGATAAGCCAGTGCCACCACCGATAAGTACAACTTTTATTTGTCTCATTTTTTCTCGCCACTTTCAATATGTGCGTCCCTATGATGCACATAAACATTATATTCAAATACTTCATTTAGATAATTACCTAGTCGTTCTGCTAATGCTACAGATCGATGTTGTCCACCCGTACAACCGATGGCAATTACTAATTGAGATTTCCCTTCTTTTTTATACCCGGGTATCATAAAATCTAACAAATCAGTTAATTTTTCAAAGAAAATCTCCGTCTCTTTCCATTTCATAACATAATTATAAACGTCTTTATCTAATCCTGTTAAAGGTCTTAAATCTACTACATAATATGGATTTGGTAAAAATCGTACATCAAATACTAAATCTGCATCCATCTGAATCCCATGTTTAAAACCGAAACTTGTGACATTAATTGTAAAAGTTTCAAACTCTTCATCTTCATAGTATCGACGAATGCGTTCTTTTAATTCTTTAGGTGATAACTTTGTAGTATCTATAACAAAATTAGCTATACTTCTAATTTGAGACAAATGCTCTCGCTCATCATTAATTGCATTGATTAACGATCTTTTACCTTGTTCCATCAAAGGATGTGCACGACGCGTTTCCTTATATCTTGAAATTAATTTTTCAGTACTTGCTTCTAAAAACATAACATCAATGATGACGTCACTTTCACTTTTGACTTTATCCACTACTGCAACTAATGAATTAAATAGTTCCTTACCTCTTAAATCAATTGCAATTGCCACTTTTCTTAAGGATGGATTTCCTTGTTCCATCAACTCTACAAATTTAGGCAATAACACTGGTGGTAGATTATCTACACAAAAATATCCCATGTCTTCTAAACATTGAATAACCAAAGATTTACCTGCGCCAGATAAACCTGTTACAACTAATAGTTCACTTTTACTTTTTTCTTTTTCATTATTATCCATTATTTTTTCACCGCCAAAACGAATTTCATGATGTTAATTTAAATGTTCTATGACAAAATTAAGCAACGATGTTTTATATTTATTTCCAACTATGTCTAGATTAAATTTCTAAAAATATACATCATTTAAAAGGAGCTTGGGACATAAATCAATGTCCTAGGGTCTATAATATTATATTGCTAGTAGTTGACTGAATGAAAATGCGCTTGCAACAAGCTTTTTTCAACTCTAGTCAGGGGCCCCAACACAGAGAATTTCGAAAAGAAATTCTACAGGCAATGCGAGTTGGGGTGTGGGCCCCAACACAGAGAATTTCGAAAAGAAATTCTACAGGCAATGCGAGTTGGGGTGTGGGCCCCAACATAGAGAAATTGGATTCCCAATTTCTACAGACAATGCAAGTTGGCGGGGCCCCAACACAGAAGCTGACGAAAAGTCAGCTTACAATAATGTGCAAGTTGGCGGGGCCCCAACACAGAAGCTGGCGGAAAGTCAGCTTACAATAATGTGCAAGTTGGGGTGGGACAACGATAAAGTAATACTTTTTCTATAGAAATTAGTATTTCTTATGCATGAGTTTTACTCATGTATTCCTATTTTTAAGTACACATTAGCTGTGGCTAATGTTTAAGAACCACTACATAATAAATCATTAGTGGCTCTTTATCATTTCTGTCCCACTCCCATAAAGTTATAAGTTTAATATAACATATAAAAAAACTAGAACTCATTGAAACGCACAAATGATACGTACTAAGTTCTAGTTTTCTATATAATTTGCTTTAATTTAAAAGTAAGACATTATTTTAACGCTGTGATGACACTATTAAAATAAATATCCAAATAATTTACAGCTCAACATCTTAATTCGACTTCGAATTAAGCTTGATCGTTTAAATGTTCAATATATTCCGCTGCACTTTGCGCTGCAATACTACCATCGCCAGTAGCAGTGACAATTTGGCGTAAACCTTTGTCGCGAACATCTCCTGCTGCAAAAATACCTGGTACTGATGTTGTCATATCATCTTTTGTTACAATATAACCAACATCATTTGTAATACCTAAGTCTTTAAATGGCGCTGTTAATGGTTTCATACCAATATAGATGAATACACCATCAGCCTCGTGTGTTTCTTCTGAACCATCTTTTGTAGACGTTAATGTCACAGAACCCACTTTGCCGTCTTTTTCATTAATTGATTTCAAAGTATGACTCCAAATAAAGTCGATTTTATCATTTTTGAATGCTCTATCTTGTAAAATACGCTGTGCACGTAACTCATCACGACGGTGAACGATTGTTACTTTGTCAGCAAATTTAGTTAAGAATGTTCCCTCTTCTACTGCTGAATCACCACCACCGATAACGAATAGGCGTTTATTTTTAAAGAATGCACCATCACATACTGCACAATAACTTACACCGCGTCCACCAAGTTCTTGTTCACCCGGAACACCAATTTTCTTGTATTCTGCACCTGTAGCAATAATAACCGCTTTCGCTGTTAATTCTTTATTACCAAAGTTAATCACTTTATATTCGCCTTTATCTTCTACAGATTTAATATCTCCATATTGATAAACTGCACCAAACTTTTTAGCGTGTTCAAACATTTTTGTAGATAAATCTGGACCTGTAATCATTTCGAAACCAGGGAAGTTCTCTACTTCTTCTGTATTAGCCATTTGACCGCCTGGAATACCTCTTTCAATCATAACTGTTTTTAAATTAGCACGTGATGCGTATACTGCAGCAGTCATACCAGCTGGACCTGCACCGATAATTGCTATATCAAAATCTATTTCAGTCATTTTATTAACGCCTCCTCATTATTAATCATTATGCGCATTATATAATAAATCTAACTTTTCATAAATCTATATGCTCAAGAGAAATTCAATCATTTTGTTCAGTTTATATTGTGTTATGCCTAACCATGTTGTAATTTGCTTCTTTGTAACGTTTCGAGGTTGATTTTTAAAATACAAATAAATAAACGCACCGATATATGGCTCAACATCAGTTAAATCTACTTTTTCAGCAATTATGAGTTCACCTTGATTAATCCATGCAACCATTACATCATTTTCACTTACAAATAATTCATTATGGTAAAGCGTTAATAAGCCGCGATGAATGAAGTCTAATTTATTGAGCGTTAAACCTTGAACTAAATACGTTAAATACAATTTCTCATAATTATTTAGATTTTCCAAAACCTGCCAAATACTTTCCGTCATCACAATTTCTTTACCATTTAATTGATCCAATAAAAAAATACCATATAAACGATAATGACTGTCATCACTTTGAAGTAATGGCAAAATATGTTGGTCAAAAACTTCTTTGCTATTTTCAATTACCCAAGGCGCATGTCCAATTTCCACTTTAGAAATTTGCTTCAATTTATCCCAGTAGTAATGACTTTCGTCTTCTTCACCTAAATAATAATAATTATATGCTAAAGCATTGTACATTTGAATTGATAAAAATTTCCCTTTTTTATATAAAGGGTACAACAATTGTTGTGATGCACGATACTGCTTTAAATAACTTAATACAATACCTAATTTAAAACTTTCATCGTCATTCATAGGTACAACTTTGTTTAATATTTTTAAATATTTTTGATATTGTTCATTTTCCTTAGTGTTATAAAGTAGCAAAGTATAATGGCATAATGCATATATATCTGTACTATCCTCTTGTAATAGTGCTTCGTACAATGCTTTAGCCGTATCATATTCACCGAGATATAAATAACACATTGCCAATAAATTACGTACTACACGATGATCTTGAACTTCTTGTGGTTGATGTAAGACATAATTCTTTGCATCTTTTAATCGACCTTGAGAAAAAAGATATTGGAATAGTATTTGAACTACAAACAATTGAGCTTCAAGTTCAATTTGTTCTTCACTTTGATATTTCACATCAAACATTTGATCTAATTCATCTCTATAATCTTGGTCGTCGCTAACAATAACATAATTAATACCAAACAAGAATGCCTTGTTTGGTTCGTTAACTTCAATGTTGAGCTGACTCAATTCATAAAAGCTATCTTCTAGATGCCTATTATAAATAATATTGTCATAAAATAAATGTTCTGCTTTTTTAGCAATACCAAGTTGCACTAGACATTGTGCATAATCAATTTGAATTTCCAGATCATCAGGTGACAATTCTAACACTTTTTCAAAGTATTCAGCAGCTCGTTTATATTCTCTTTGTTTAAACTTCTGTTTAGCCATTTTACGATAAAATGCATCATCAAAAGTCATTGGAATTACATTATTATTCTTTTGCGCCATAAAATTGTCACCTCCTAATCATTTTTATATACATAGGGTTGCCATATGCAAATCCATTATCCGGTATATCTTTTGAAACAACCGTACCAGCTGCAACTTTTACATTGTCACCAATCGTTATACCGGGTAAAATGGTAGCATTTGCACCAATCAAAGTGTTAGATCCTATCGTCACTGGTCCATAACGAAATTCATCAACTAATGCTTCATGCGTCAAAATTGTTACATTGTAACCAATAACACTGTTACTACCAATCGTAATCAGTTCTGGGTAAAAAATATCTAACATTACTTTATAAGCTATCGACGATTGATTACCGATATTAATATTTAAAAGTTGTTTATATATATGTCTTTTCAGTACCATACTTGGAATAAATTTCGAAAATTCAATGATAATTACATTCTTAAAAACTTTCGAAAATTTAACAAGACGGTATACACGCCATAAAGGGTTTGTATGATGATGTGTTTTTGATAAAAATTTCCTCAAACTATCACTACTTCACTTTTTTTGTTGGCCATGGAAGCGACCCAACTTTGCTATACAACGGTGGATTATACTTAATCCTTCTATATACAATTAAACTTATACTTATTAAAATTAAAAGAATTGATACTAATTGTGCAACTCTAATATTACTTGTGAGCATTAAGCTATCTGTACGTAATCCTTCTATAAAGAATCGACCAATTGAATACCAAGTTAAATATAAAAAGAATGTTTCTCCTAATTTTAAATGTTTACGAATATTAACTAAGATAATAAATCCAGCGACATCCCAAATGGATTCATATAAGAATGTTGGATGATAATATTGGCCGTTAATATACATATTTTCTATTATAAAATTAGGCAAATGTAATTGTTCTAAAAAAGCGCGTGACACCGATCCACCATGTGCCTCGTGATTCATAAAGTTACCCCAGCGTCCAATTCCTTGCGCTAAAATTATACTTGGCGCAACGATATCACCAATTTGAAATGGGTTTAAATTTTTCACTTTACATACAATAACACCAGCAATAAAGCCACCTATTAAACCACCATGTATTGCTATTCCACCATGCCATATTTTAATAATTTCACTTGGATTTTCCGCGTAATATGGCCATTGGAAAATCACAAAATAGATTCGTGCCGCGATAAATCCAAATAGTGCACTATAAAAAATAATATCTACTAAAGTATCTTTATGTAATCCTGCTTTAACTAGTGCACGTTGTGCAACAAAGTAACCAAGTAATATTCCGACAGCAATGATAATTCCATACCATCGTACACTCAGTGGTCCTAAGTTAAATGCCACAGGATCTATATAGTTAAATACAATACCCATTCAACCTACTCCTCACTCTTATGACTGTTCTTGATAATTTCTTCATTTAATCTTTCACTAAATTCTTCGGCCGTGTTAATGCCCATGATATTTAATCGATAGTTCATTGCAGCGACCTCAATAATTACCGCAACATTTCTACCAGGTCTTACAGGTATTGTTTTTTTAGTGATTTCAGTATCTAAAATACTTAGCGTCTCTTCATTAAGACCTACGCGGTCATATAACTTTTGCTTGTTCCAGTTTTCCAAATTAATATTTAATCTAATTCGTTTTTCAGTTAATATTGAACCCGCGCCAAATAAAGTCATAACATTGATAATACCTAGTCCACGTATTTCTAATAGATGTTCTATTAACTTTGGTGGTTTCCCTATTAGTTCATCTTTATTAATTTGACGTATTTCTACATTATCATCTGCTACTAATCTATGCCCACGTTTAACTAATTCCAACGCAGTCTCACTTTTACCTATTCCTGAATCACCGGTAATTAGTACACCAACACCGTAAACATCTACTAAAACACCATGTAAAGATGTCGTCTTTGCAAGTGCATGCTCTAAAAACGTTGTTAAGCGACTCATTAAACTTGTAGTCGCATCTTTAGCAACTATAAGTGGGGTATTTAATTCTTTTGCAGCTTCAACTAATTCTTCTGGTGGCTGCAATCCACGTGTCACAATAATTGCAGGCGTTTCTGGTCTGCATAGTTTACGCATACGACCTGCGCGATCCTTATCTGGTAATAAATTGTAAAACGATAGTTCCGTTGTTCCTAATAGTTGTATTCTATCTGACGCATAATGTGAAAAATAACCTGCCATCTCTAAGCCCGGTCTTGATATATCAGCATTTTTAATTGGCTTCGATAGTCCTTCTTCACCAGCGATTAAATCTAACTTTAATGTTTCAACTAGTTTTTCTGTCGTTAACATGGGTTCACCTCAATTGTATTTATCCCTACTCTTACATCTCTTCTTATCATATCAAAAATATAACACCAATCTACATTGAAAAGCTAAAATAAATATTAATTGTTCATTATTGTTATTATTTTACAAGTCAATATCAATCATTAATTTATTGCTTGCTTAATTTACATGGTTCATATCGCCATAAAAGTCCGAGCCAAAAATCAATGACCTAAGCTCTACAATGATATATTGGAATTAGTTGGCGGGGCCCCAACATAAAGAATTTCGAAAAGAAATTCTACAAACAATGCAAGTTGGCGGGGCCCCAACATAAAGAAATACTTTTTCTTTAGAAATTAGTATTTCTTATGCATGAGTTGCACTCATGCATTCCTATTTTTAAGTACACAATAGCTGTGGCTAATGACAAAGAACCACTACATAATAAATCATTAGTGATTCTTTATCATTTCTGTCCCACTCCCAGTTCGATTTATGTTTAACTACTCTAGATTGACCCTATCTTAACATAATTCTTTTTACGCATCTTTTCTTTCTACTATTCATTACTAAATTAATAAAAAGAAGCGAAGGATAAATTTATAACATCCTTCACTTCTTTTAATCTTATTTATCTTCAGTATTTTGTTTATCTCGTTCAAGTACTTCTTTTAAATACTTTCCTGTATATGATGACTTTGTCTGAGCAATATCTTCGGGTGTGCCAGTCGCAACAATAGTACCACCGCCACTACCACCTTCAGGACCTAAGTCTATAATATAGTCTGCTGTTTTGATAACATCTAGGTTATGTTCAATAATTACAACAGTATCACCATTTTCAACTAATCGGTTTAATACTTTTAATAATCTACTAATATCGTCAACATGTAACCCTGTTGTCGGTTCATCTAGGATATAAATAGATTTACCAGTTGAACGTTTATGAAGTTCAGATGCAAGTTTCACACGTTGAGCCTCACCACCTGATAACGTTGTAGCTTGTTGACCTAATGTGACGTATCCAAGACCAACATCAACTAGTGTTTGTAACTTGCGCTTAATCTTAGGAATATTTTCAAAAAATTGTGTTGCTTCTTCAACAGTCATTTCTAAAATGTCAGCAATATTTTTACCTTTGTAAGTAACCTCTAGTGTCTCACGATTATATCGTTTACCATCACACACTTCACAAGGAACATAAACATCAGGTAAAAAATGCATTTCAATTTTAATAATACCGTCACCTTTACAAGCTTCACAGCGTCCACCTTTTACATTAAAACTAAAACGCCCTTTTTGATATCCTCGAATTTTAGCTTCATTTGTTTGCGCAAACACATCACGTATATCATCAAACACACCAGTATATGTTGCTGGATTAGAGCGTGGCGTTCTACCTATTGGTGATTGATCAATATCAATAATTTTATCAAGTTGATCAATACCTTCAATCTTATCGTACAATCCTGGCTTTACTTTAGATTTATTAATTTTTTGAGCTAATGATTTGTATAATACTTCATTTACTAATGAGCTTTTACCAGAACCTGATACACCTGTAACAACCGTCATGATTGATAGTGGTATGTCCACATCAACCCCTTTAAGATTGTTGCTTCTAGCTCCACGTATAGAAATTTTACGATCTGAAGCCGGTCTGCGATATTCAGGTACTTCAATACGTTTCTTACCACTCAAGTATTGTCCTGTTAATGATTTTTTATCTTTCATTACCTTTTGAGGAGTACCACTAGACACAATCTGCCCTCCATGTTCACCAGCACCAGGACCTATATCCACTAAGTAATCAGCCGCACGCATTGTATCATCATCGTGTTCAACTACAATTAAAGTATTTCCTAAATCTCTCATTTCTTTAAGTGTATTAATTAATCGATCATTATCTCTTTGATGCAGTCCAATTGATGGCTCATCTAATACATATAAGACACCAGTCAAACGCGACCCAATTTGCGTTGCTAATCGAATACGTTGTGCTTCACCACCTGAAAGTGTACCTGAAGCTCTGTTTAACGTTAAATATTCAAGTCCCACATTATTTAAAAAAGTGAGTCGGGAAATAATTTCTTTCAATATTTGATTTGCAATCGCTTGATCTTGTTCTGACAAATCAATGTTTTTATAATAGTTCAGCGCTTGACTGATTGAATATTCGACTACTTCACCAATATTTAAACCACCTACATAAACAGATAACGCTTCACGACTCAATCGCTTTCCATGACAAGTTTCGCAAGGTAGTTCAGTCATATATTTACTCATCATTTCACGTGTATATTCTGAAGGAGATTCATGGAATCGTCTACTTATATTAGGAACTACACCCTCGAAAACCATTGTTCGTTTTCTAGTACCACCTTGACGTTGTGTAAATGTAAATTCAATTTCTTTGTCACCAGAACCATACAATAAAATATCACGTTGACGTTCTGTTAACTTTTTAAAAGGTTTATCCATATTGATTTTATAAACTTCACAAACACGTTTTAACAATGTTGGATAAAAATCAGAACTCGTCGGTATCCAAGGTTCTATTGCACCTTCGTTTAGCGTCTTATCTTTGTCGGGAACAACCAAGTCTACATCGACTGTTAACTTTTGGCCTAAGCCATCACATGTCGGACAAGCACCAAAAGGACTGTTAAAGCTAAACATTCTTGGTTCTAACTCTCCGATTGAAAATCCACATATAGGACAAGCATGGCTTTCTGAAAACTTAAGGTCTTCCCCGTCAATGACATCGACTGTTAATTGTCCTTCTGAAAGCTCTAAGGCAGTTTCTATAGAGTCAGCTAGTCGTGTTTCAATTCCATCTTTAACAACTAATCGGTCTACAACAACTTCTATTGTATGATTCTTGTTCTTATCTAAAGTAGGTACATCATTTACATCAACAATTTCGCCATCGATTCTTAAACGTACATAACCTTTTTTACCAATATCTTCGATTAGCTTTTCATGACTACCTTTACGATGAGCGATGACAGGTGCTAATAATTGAATCTTTGTACGTGCCTCTAATTCCATAATGCGGTCAACCATTTGTTGTACTGTTTGCGATTCAATTTCTATATTGTGATTTGGACAGTAAGGTTTACCAACACGTGCATATAACAAACGTATATAATCATATATTTCTGTTACTGTTGCTACAGTTGATCTTGGATTTTTACTTGTTGTTTTTTGATCTATTGAAATTGCTGGCGATAATCCTTCAATTGTATCAACATCTGGTTTGTCCATTTGGCCTAAAAATTGACGCGCATAGGCACTTAATGATTCAACATAACGTCGTTGTCCTTCAGCATATATAGTATCGAATGCTAATGACGATTTACCTGACCCAGATAAACCTGTCATAACAATTAATTTATTTTTAGGTAGTTCGATATCAATATCTTTCAAGTTATGCGCACGAGCACCTTTTACTACTATGGATGGTTCTTTCATTTACTTGTCACCCTTCTGCTTTTAATTCAAATAACATATCTCTTAATTCTGTAGCTTTCTCGAAATCTAAATCTTTCGCTGCTTGTTTCATTTCTTTTTCTATATTGTCGATTGTCTTTTGACGTTCTTTTTTCGTCATCTTCTTAGGTATCACAGTTTGTGCTTTGTCATTATTTTCGTCATTTTCAACAGTAGCACTAATTAAATCATGTATTTTTTTATTAATTGTTTTAGGTGTAATACCATGTTTTTCATTATGTTTCATCTGTATTTCTCGACGACGTTGTGTCTCATCAATTGCATACTTCATCGAATCAGTCATTTTATCGGCATACATAATGACTTCACCTTTATCGTTACGCGCAGCTCTACCTATTGTTTGAATTAATGAGCGGTTAGAACGTAAAAACCCTTCTTTATCTGCATCTAATATGACAACTAGAGAAACTTCTGGTATATCAATACCCTCTCTTAATAAATTAATACCTACGATAACATCATATGTACCCATTCGTAAGTCTCTAATTATTTCAATTCGTTCTAATGTCTTGATTTCTGAATGCAGATAATTAACTTTAATACCCGCTTCTTTCATGTATGTGGTTAAATCTTCACTCATCTTTTTAGTGAGCGTTGTAACAAGTACGCGTTCATTACGCTCAACTCTTGTTTGAATTTCACTTAATAAATCGTCAATTTGATTTTCAGTAGGTCTAACCTCAATCTTAGGATCCAGTAAACCAGTAGGACGAATAATTTGTTCAACCATCTTATCCGTATGTTCAATTTCGTATGGTCCAGGCGTTGCAGATACATACACAAGTTGTTTTGTCTTTTCTTCAAATTCTTCAAATTTAAGTGGACGGTTATCTAATGCACTCGGTAATCTAAACCCATGATCCACCAAAACTTGTTTACGCGCTCTGTCTCCGTTATACATGCCTCGAACTTGCGGTAATGTCACATGTGATTCATCAATCATTACTAACCAATCATCGCCAAAGTAATCCAATAAAGTATATGGTGTCGAACCCAGTGGTCGCAAAGTTAAATGTACGGAATAGTTTTCAATTCCTGAACAGAATCCCATCTCTCGCATCATTTCTAAATCATAGTTGGTACGCTGTTCTAACCTTTGCGCTTCTAGTAATTTATTCTCATCTCGTAATTCTTTCAATCGTTCTTCCAATTCTTTTTCAATACGTTCAATCGCAACTTTCAACTTTTCTTCACGTGTTACGAAGTGAGAAGCTGGGAATATCGCAAAATGTTCTCTTTCTTTCAACACTTCACCTGTTAGGTAGTTAACTTCTCGGATACGGTCAATCTCATCGCCGAAAAACTCAACCCTTATACAAAGTTCTTCTTTAGAGGCTGGGAATATTTCCACTACATCACCACGCACTCGAAACGTTCCTCGTTGGAAATCGATGTCATTTCGTGTATATTGCACATCTACAAGTTTTCTAAGTAATTCACTTCTATCCATTTCCATACCAACTCGAACACTTACTACTAAATCTTTATATTCTTCAGGATTACCTAAACCATATATACAACTTACACTAGCAATAATAATTACATCATCGCGTTCAAATAATGCACTTGTAGCAGAATGTCGTAGTTGATCAATTTCATCATTGATTGAGGCATCTTTTTCAATAAAAGTGTCAGTAGACGGTACGTATGCCTCTGGTTGATAATAATCATAGTAACTTACAAAGTATTCCACCCTGTTTTCAGGAAAAAATTCTTTAAACTCACTATATAATTGTCCTGCTAATGTTTTGTTATGCGCGATAATTAACGTTGGTTTCCCAACTTCTTTAATAACATTACTCATCGTAAATGTTTTCCCTGTGCCAGTAGCACCTAATAAAGTTTGATGTCTTTTCCCCGCTTTAATACCTTCCACGATTTCTTTAATTGCTTGCGGTTGGTCACCTTGAGGCTCAAAATCAGAATGTATTTTAAAAGGATAATGTTCAACCATTGTCACATATGCCTCCTCTTTCAACGTATTATTTATATTTCCGCTCAACTCTTTGCTTTCTCATTACATATTTTAGCAAAGTAGTCACACAAAAAGCAAACGTTTGTTCGTAAAAATGTCGAACAAAGAAAAACAAACATAGTTGTGCTAACTATGCTTGCCTTAAATCAAATCGTTTATCTTGTTATTTTTAGTATGTAAATACACATTATATTAATCATCATTTTGTTTCAACAAATTTGTTTGAAACATTATTTTAAAGTTAATCTTAGCGATCTTCATCTTGATGTTTATGAAATTCGAGTTGATCTATAATTAAATAACCAGCTAATAATGACACTACATCAATAAAAATAATCCACTCGTTATGGAAATACTCTTTATAGATTGAGGCACCAATTAAAATTAATGTCAGAATAGTACCGACCCATTTACTTCTTGTTATTACACTAAATAATACTACCAAGACACATGGAAAGAATGCTGCGCTAAAATACCATATCATTCATTTTCCTCTTTTCTTTTATTTAAAATGTTCATGGTTGTTTCTCTTAATTCTGTTCTAGGTATAAAGTTTTCAGTCAACATTTCTGGAATGATATTATTAATAAAATCTTGTACAGATGCTAAATGGTCAAATTGAATAATTGTTTCTAGACTCATTTCATAAATTTCGAAAAATAATTCTTCGGGATTACGTTTTTGTATTTCTCCAAATGTTTCATAAAGCAAATCAATTTTATCAGCAACTGAAAGTATTTGGCCTTCTAATGAATCATCTTTACCTTCTTGCAGTCGTTGCTTATAAACATCTCTATATTATAATGGAATTTCTTCTTCAATAAAGGTCTCTACCATTTCTTCTTCAACTTGCGAAAATAATTTTTTTAATTCACTACTCGCATATTTAACAGGTGTTTTTATATCACCAGTAAACACTTCGGCGAAATCATGATTTAATGCTTTTTCATATAAGCTTTTCCAATTAATCTTTCGTCCATGATATTCTTCAACTGTTGCTAGATATTGTGCAATTTTAGTTACTTTAAAGGAGTGTGCTGCAACATTGTGTTCAAAATATTTAAATTTTCCAGGTAATCTTATAAGTCTTTCCATATCTGATAATCTTTTAAAATATTGATGTACACCCATTTCAATTACCTCCTCCATTAATTAATCATAAATTATACTTTCTTTTTACATATCAATCAATTAAATATCATTTAAATATCTTCTTTATATAACTCTGATTAAATGATACCAAAAAATCCTCTCAACCTGTTACTTAAACAGGCTAAGAGGATAGTCTTGTCTTGATATATTACTTAGTGGATGTAATTATATTTTCCTGGATTTAAAATTGTTCTTGAAGATTTAACATTAAATCCAGCATAGTTCATTTCAGAAACAGTAATTGTTCCATTAGGGTTTACAGATTCAACAACACCAACATGTCCATATGGACCAGCAGCTGTTTGGAAAATAGCGCCAACTTCTGGTGTTTTATCTACTTTAAATCCTGCAACTTTTGCTGCGTAATTCCAGTTATTTGCATTGCCCCATAAACTTCCTATACTTCTACCTAATTGTGCACGACGATCGAAAGCATAATATGTGCAGTTTCCATAAGCATATAAGTTTCCTCTGTTAGCAACTGATTTATTGTAGTTATGTGCAACAGGTACAGTTGGTACTGATTTTTGTACTTGAGCAGGTTTGTATGCTACATTAACTGTCTTAGTTACTGCTTGCTTAGGTGCTTGCTTAACTACTACTTTTTTAGATGCTTGTTGTACAGGTTGTTTTACTACCTTTTTAGCTTGGCTTGCTTTTCTTACTGGTGATTTAACCGCTTTAGTTTGTTTCACTTTATTTTGAGGCACAAGTGAAATCACGTCACCAGGAAAAATTAAAGGTGTTACACCAGGATTGTATGAATATAATTGATTCAACGTTAAGTGATGCTCTAAAGCAATCTTATATAATGAATCGCCAGCAACTACTGTATAAGTTGTCGGTGATTGCGTTTGTGCTTGAACATTTGATACATAATTATGTTGAACAGGTGTTTTTACTTGTGTGCCATGTTGTTGTGCATGTGCTGCATTATTTAAAGCTAAAAAAGCTAACACTGACGAAACCGTCACTGTAAGAGATTTTTTCATCTTGCTGTCATTCCTTTGCTGTTAGTATTTTAAGTATGCAAATACTATAGCACAATACATTTTGTCAAAAGCTATTGTTATAACGATGTAATCAAATGGTTAACAATATAAAAAGAATACAACCTTTTATCATAGTGTAAAATGTATTCATACCATGTAATTGAGAACGTTTTCAATAATTAATTCAATACCTTGAAAATCGCCATAGGTAATATTACTAAATGCACACTGCATATGTTGTTTTAACAAACACAACTTTTAAAAAATATATTCTAACTCTATCTACCGAATTGTACTTAAATATTCATAAACAAATCATATTCCAAAATCTAATTTACAATTTATTTAGCTACCTTTAAAAAAACCAAAAACCGACGCCCTTTTAGAGCCTCGGTTTTAAAATATATATTAATCGTGCGACATTGTCTGTCTTAAATATGATTCGATAAATGGTCCAATGTCTCCATCCATCACTGCATCAACCTTACCTGTTTCTTCGTTCGTACGATGATCTTTCACCATTGAGTATGGATGGAAAACATATGATCTAATTTGGCTTCCCCAGCCGATTTCTTTTTGTTCGCCACGAATTTCAGCCATTTCACGTGCCTGCTCTTCCAATTTTAATTGATATAATTTAGACTTTAACATTTTCATAGCTGCTTCACGGTTTTTAATTTGAGAACGTTCATTTTGGTTATTAACAACTATACCTGAGGGGTGGTGGGTAATTCGTATTGCCGATTCAGTTTTGTTAATATGCTGACCACCTGCACCAGAAGCTCTGAATGTATCAACTGTAATATCATCCGGATTGATTTCAATCTCTATTTCATCATTATTAAAATCTGGAATAACGTCGCATGATGCAAATGATGTATGACGACGTCCTGATGAATCAAATGGAGAAATTCGTACTAGTCGGTGTACACCTTTTTCAGCTTTTAAATAACCATAAGCATTATGCCCTTTGATGAGCAATGTTACACTTTTAATCCCCGCTTCATCCCCAGGTAGATAATCAACAGTTTCAACTTTAAAGCCTTTCTTCTCACAATAACGTTGATACATTCTAAATAGCATATTAGCCCAATCTTGAGACTCCGTGCCACCTGCACCAGGATGTAACTCTAGAATTGCGTTATTGGCATCGTGAGGCCCATCTAATAATAATTGCAATTCGTATTCATCCACTTTAGCCTTAAAATTAATGACCTCTTGCTCTAAGTCTTCTTTCATTTCTTCATCAAATTCTTCTTGTAATAAATCCCAAGTAGCATCCATGTCATCTACTTCTGCTTGTAGTGTTTTATAACCATTAACTATTGCTTTTAACGCATTATTTTTATCTATAATATCTTGCGCTTTCGTTTGGTTATCCCAAAAATTAGGTTCTGCCATCATTTCTTCATATTCTTGAATATTAGTTTCTTTGTTCTCTAAGTCAAAGAGACCCCCTAATTTGTGTTAAATCTTGATTATACTTATCTATATTTCGTTTGATTTCTGATAATTCCATAGCATTCGCTCCTATTTATATTTCAATTCAAGTCATTGATTTGCATCTTTTATAATGCTAAATTTTAACATAATTTTGTTAAATAACAATGTTAAGAAATATAAGCACACTGACAATTAGTTTATGCATTTATTGTTAAAAATCAGTACATTTATCATCGACATATGCCTAAACCGATTTTTTAAAACTAAGTACATAACAACGTTTAACAACTTCTTCACATTTTTTAAAGTATTTAACGCTTGTAAAATAAAAAGACTCCTCCCATAACACAAACTATAGGTGTTTAATTGGAAGGAGTTATTTTATATCATTTATTTTCCATGGCAATTTTTGAATTTTTTACCACTACCACATGGACAATCATCGTTACGACCAACTTGATCGCCTTTAACGATTGGTTTCGGTTTCACTTTTTCTTTACCATCTTCAGCTGAAACGTGCTTCGCTTCACCAAACTCTGTTGTTTTTTCACGTTCAATATTATCTTCAACTTGTACTACAGATTTTAAAATGAATTTACAAGTATCTTCTTCAATATTTTGCATCATGATATCAAATAATTCATGACCTTCATTTTGATAGTCACGTAATGGATTTTGTTGTGCATAAGAACGTAAGTGAATACCTTGACGTAATTGATCCATTGTGTCGATATGATCAGTCCAATGGCTATCAATAGAACGAAGTAAAATCATACGCTCAAACTCATTCATTTGTTCTTCTAAGATATCTTTTTGACTTTGATATGCTGCTTCAATCTTAGCCCAAACGACTTCGAAAATATCTTCAGCATCTTTACCTTTGATATCATCCTCTGTAATGTCACCTTCTTGTAAGAAGATGTCATTAATGTAGTCGATGAATGGTTGATATTCAGGCTCGTCATCTGCTGTATTAATATAGTAATTGATACTACGTTGTAACGTTGAACGTAGCATTGCATCTACAACTTGAGAGCTGTCTTCTTCATCAATAATACTATTTCTTTCGTTATAGATAATTTCACGTTGTTTACGTAATACTTCATCGTATTCTAAGATACGTTTACGCGCGTCGAAGTTATTACCTTCTACACGTTTTTGTGCTGATTCTACAGCTCTTGATACCATTTTTGATTCAATTGGTGTAGAGTCATCTAAACCTAGTCGGCTCATCATTTTCTGTAAACGTTCAGAACCAAAACGAATCATTAATTCATCTTGTAATGATAAATAGAAGCGACTATCCCCTTTATCACCTTGACGTCCAGAACGACCACGTAACTGGTCATCAATACGACGAGATTCATGTCGCTCTGTACCTATTACTGCTAAACCGCCTAATTCCTCTACGCCTTCACCTAATTTGATATCTGTACCACGACCAGCCATGTTAGTGGCAATAGTAACGGCACCTTTTTGTCCAGCGCCTGCAACAATTTCAGCTTCACGTTCATGATTTTTCGCATTTAACACATCATGACGGATACCACGTTTTTTAAGTAAATTTGAAATATATTCAGAAGTCTCAACTGCAACAGTACCTAATAGCACTGGTTGCCCTGCCTTGTGTTTTTCAACAACATCTTCTACTACTGCATCAAATTTACCTTTTTGGCTAATGTAAATTAAATCAGACTTATCGTTACGTTGCACAGGTTTATTTGTCGGAATTTGAGTTACTGTCATGTTATAAATATTTCTAAATTCTTCTTCTTCAGTTTTAGCTGTACCTGTCATACCCGCAAGTTTATTGTACATTCTGAAATAGTTTTGGAATGTAATAGACGCCATAGTTTTAGATTCATTTTGAATTTGAACGCCTTCCTTCGCTTCAATAGCTTGGTGTAAACCTTCCGAGAAACGACGGCCTGGCATTGTACGTCCTGTAAATTGATCGACAATTAATACTTCGCCATCAACAACCATATAGTCTACGTCACGTTGTAATGTAACGTGCGCACGTAAAGCTGTGTTGATATGACTAATAACATCAACATTTTGTACATCATATAAGTTTTCAACTTTGAACATACGTTCAGCTTTATCCGCACCTTGTTCTGTTAAATGTACAGCTTTCGTTTTTTCATCGTATTTATAATCTTCGTCCTGTTTTAACATTTTCGCAAAAACATTTGCTTGTGTATAAAGTGACGTTGACTTTTCAGCTTCACCAGAAATAATTAATGGCGTACGTGCCTCGTCGATTAAAATTGAGTCAACCTCATCAATGATTGCAAAATGTAATGGACGCATTACTCTATCTTCAGAATAATTCACCATGTTATCTCGTAAGTAATCAAAACCTAGCTCATTATTAGTACTGTAAGTAATGTCTTGTGCGTATGCTTCACGTTTTTCTTCTGTCGTCTTACTGTTTAAGTTTAATCCGACAGTCAAACCTAAGAAGTTATATAACTCAGCCATTTCTTCACTTTGAACACTTGATAAGTATTCATTGACTGTAATAACGTGAACACCTCTACCAGCTAATGCATTTAAGTATGTTGGCATTGTCGCTGTTAATGTTTTACCTTCACCTGTTCTCATCTCAGCGATATCACCTTTATGAATTGCAATACCACCCATAATTTGAACTTTATATGGTGTCATATTGAATACACGTTTAGAGCCTTCTCTAACAAGTGCATATGCTTCTGGTAAAATTTTATCTAAATAATCATTTTGCTTTTTGACATTATCAATGTCAGCTAATTCTGTTTGGAATTGTTTCGTTTTATTACGAATTTCTTCATCAGTTAAAATTGCCGTTTTTTCTTCTAAAGCGATTACTTTATCAGCAAGTTTACCTAACTGTTTAATTTCTTTATTATTGCCATCAAGAATTTTTGATAAAAATCCCATTTCGTTCGCTCCTTTAGCTAAAAAACTGTTTGGCCTACAACAATATATCTTATCATTTATAGTTAGAAAATTATACTTATTTACTCATTTGTAGAATCAATATAAATATATTTATGACATACTTCATTCACATTCTGTTGTCAACAAGTTTATCACTAATAAATATATTCTCAATACGCAATTATACTTCCTAATAAATTATATTATAAATATTTTACGATTTTCGACTCGGACTATACAATAGACTGACATACTATTATTAACTTAACATTCAAATATATACATCCATTAACATTAGCATAGTCACTATGTTTCATTCAACAAATTACATTATCGAACTATGAAATAGTCATAATTTGCTTTTGGAGTATAAAAAAGCACTTGTGCAAAAACACAAGTGCTTTAAACTTAATTTATTGTTCACTAGTTTGAATCAAGCCATATTTACCGTCTTTACGGCGGTAAACGATACTTGTTCCATCAGTTTCTCTGTCTGTGAATACAAAGAAGTCATGACCTAATAGATTCATTTGTAATACCGCTTCTTCTGAATCCATTGGTTTTAAGCTGAATTCTTTTGAACGAATAATTTCTATCTCGTTATCATCGTAAGCGTCATTATCAACTTGTGTTTCTTGCATTTCTTGTAATTCGGCAACAAACACTTCTTGATCTCCTCGATCACGGCTCTTACGATTAATACGTGTTTTATATTTTCGAACTTGTCTTTCAAGTTTATTATTAATTAAATCAATACCTGCGTATAAATCATCGTTTCGCTCTTCAGCTCTTAACGTAACATTTTTCAATGGAATTGTTACTTCAATTTTAGTAGCTGAATTTGAATAAGTTTTAACTTTAACATGCGCCACTGCATTTGGTACGTCATTAAAATAACGTTCCAACTTACCAATTTTTTCCTCAATATAGTTGCGAATAGCATCTGTGATAGTGAGGTTATCTCCATGAATTTCAAATCTAATCATAGTAATCTCTCCTTAAACCTCTTTATTGGTAACTCTTTATTATATTTTAACATTTTTACGCTATCGTGCAAACGCAAACACTTTGAATTTTCTGATATTTTTAGCATATAATTTACACCCTGCACGATGAATTGTTAATCCAGTTGTATAAATATCGTCAACGAGTAATATTTCCTTACCATTTAAATCTAATTCCGTATCAATAATAAATGGATTTTCATCTGCCAGACGCTCTTTCTTAGTTAAATGAGACTGTTTTGGTCTATTTGACATCTTTAAAATCTTATCAAAGCGAATCCCTTTAGCTTTTAGTACTGCTTCTACCGGGTTAAATGTTCTAGATAAATCATGTGCCGGCGAAGAAGGAATTGGCACAATATAGTCATAAGATGTTTGTGGTATTTCAATCAAATGTGCCAATAATTCACATAAATAATAGTCTTTCAAAAATTTATACTGATGTATCATCTCTTTCATTAAACCGTCATATTGAAATTGACAATATAATTGTTCCATTAAATTAAAGTGTGCCGATAGAAACTTGCAGTCTAAACAATACGCTTCATCTTGATTTAAGTGTTTTAAGCACCTTGAACATCGCCTTGCTTTAATATCAAGTTTAATATTGTCCCAATTCTCTTTGCATCTGTCACATAATCTATTAGGTTTCTTGAACAAATTATAAATGGTTATATTTTCATATAACTTAGCACCACAACTCAAACAATTATTCATCAATCCAACCTCTTTTTAATGCTAATTTGTTCATCCTTTGAATCTCTTTTTTAGCTTGAATCATATTCATACTTACCCCTTCATGAAAAAACAATACTTTTCCAGTAGGACATTCTAATTTTCGTCCAACACGTCCAGCAATTTGTATTAAAGCCTCTTGAGTATATTGATGTGCATCGATAACAACAACATCCAAATTTGCCATTGTAAATCCACGTTCTAATATTGTCGTAGTAAAAATGACATCGAAATGTCCATTCCTTAATTGTTCAACTTTTTCAAAGCGAAAAACATCCTCGCTATGGACGTATGTTAATTTAGTAATTTTCTGCTTATAAACCGAAAATGTTTTAATCATTGTTTCTATATTGTTAAAAAACACCAGTGTATAACGTTGATTATTAATTTGATCTTGTAAAATTCGGTATAACATTTTCTGAATCTTCTTATTATTAAGTTTGAAATAACGATATTTAGGAACTGGAAGTGATTTTTTATGAAAGCGAGCTGGCAATTTAATTATATTTTCGTGGGGAATCTCTGACAGAAGTTGTTTCGGTGGTGTTGCTGTCATATAAATTGTTGCATGTTCAACTTTAGAAGATGACTTCAATGCTTGTTGTAAATTTTTATCCATTGATAAAGGAAAGGCATCGACTTCATCAATAAAAATAGTATCAAAGTGCTGTTTGAATCGGTAAAGTTGATGCACTGTGCATACAACAAAATGCCCTTCAAATTGTTGTCTTGATTGCTGGTGTAGTATGTCTATATCTTCATTAAGAAATGCGTCTTTAATACGTTTACTAATTTCTACAACAACATCTACACGTGGTGACACAATAGCTATATTATCTCCCTGTATTCTTGCATATTGAATGCCTTGAAACATCATTTCTGTCTTACCTGCACCTGTTACGGCATATAACAAAATCGTTTGTCTCTTTCTAATGGCTCGAACAATATGTTCTGAGGCATAAGACTGCTGTTCCGACAATTCAAATGAGAGATGATAATATGCTTGTGATGAACTTTGCGAACTCTCTGTTATTTTATATCTTGTTACATTATCCATTCGACCCAGTGATATACAATTTCTGCAATATACAATTTTCTTGGAATGTACTGAGGAATCATACTGATAAAAATGCTTTGGATTTGTACTTTCACATTGAACACAATAATAGTTTGAATTTTGTTTGATGACACCTGTTACTTCTTTTTTAATTTTTTCATTAGTAAGTGAAGTATGAGGATGAATTAATTTCCCGTAATGTTTAATGCTTAAAACCTCATTTCAACGTAAAAAAGAGCCTAATATTATAATGATTTTCTTATATCTTTAGCATTTTGGCTTTCAAATGATGAACATTTAAAGCCATGTATACGAGAGATAATTTCCAATTACAATATAGACTCTTTTATTAAAATTTTATAATTATGTTAATCTTATTTTTCTGCCAACATAGCCTAAACCTAATCCACCAGAACCTAAATGTGCTGCAACAACTGGACCAAACTCAGAGTATGCTACTTGATAAGCTGAAGGACAATCATCTTGTAACTTTTTGTATAACGCTTGACCATCTTCGAAATGATCTCCATTTATGACAAATAAAGTTACTTCTTCAAAGTCTTTTACAATATCTAATACTTTCTTTTCTAATGTTTGAATGGCACGCTTTTTAGTACGAACTTTTTCTTCTGGTATAATCTTGCCATCTTCAAACTTAAGAACTGGCTTCATTTTCAATAATGTTCCAACCCATGCTTGAGCACCAGTAATTCGACCACTTTTTTGTAAATTCTTTAAGTCATCAACAATTAAATATGCACCTGTGTGTTCACGCATATTAGTTAAATCATCAATAATTTGCTGTGGCTCGTATCCTTCTTCAACCATTTCAATAGCACGTAATACATAACATCCTTCAATCATTGCTGCAAGCTTACTATCAAATGCATGTACATTAACACCTTCAACCATTTCCCCTGCTTGATAACTAGATTGATAACTTCCACTAATCCCACTTGATAAGCAAATGACAATGATATCTGTGTAACCTTGATCTCTTAACATTTCATATTTAGTAATCCATTCGCCAATTGCTGGTTGGCTTGTTGTTGGAATCGTTTGAGACGATGCCATTTTATTATAAAATTCTTCAATTGCTATTTCATTACTTTCTGTAAAGTTCTTCCCATCATCAAAAGTCACACTTAATGGCGCTATTTGAATATTATATTTATCGATTAAGTCCTGCGACAGATAACTTGTAGAATCGGTCATCACAGCAATTTTCATAGTCGTCCTCCTAAAATATACTCATAGCAATGATACAATATTTCAGTTAAAAAGAAAATGGCAATCAAACGATTTATAGTCATGTCATTTTCAGTGTATAATGAAGATTAAATAATCTTAAGCTTATGAATTAAGGAGTTATTATGACACAAAATATCATTACTGTTAAAAAAGAACACATTATTGAAAATGTGATTAGTAAATCAAGATTCATTGCTCATATCAAACCTGTTCAAAATGAAGATGAAGCTAAAGCATTTATTGCTGCAATAAAAAAAGAACATAAAGATGCCACTCATAATTGTTCTGCATATACTATTGGACCTGAAATGAATATTCAAAAAGCGAATGATGATGGTGAACCGACAGGAACTGCCGGTGTCCCAATGTTAGACATATTAAAAAAGCTCGATGTTCATAATGCGTGTGTCGTAGTAACAAGATATTTTGGTGGTATTAAATTAGGTGGTGGCGGTTTAATTCGCGCCTATAGCGGTGCTGTTAGAGACGTCATTTATGATATCGGGCGTGTCGAACTACGAGAAGCAGTACCATGTATAGTAACACTGAATTATGATCAAACTGGTAAATTTGAATATGAATTAGCTTCAACTCATTTTATGTTAAGAAACCAAACTTACACTGATAAGGTAAGCTACTATATCGATGTCGTTAAAAGTGACTATGAAGCGTTTATTAACTTTTTAAATCAAATGACTGCAGGAAATTTCGATTTGACTGAAGAAACTCCAAAGCAGTTACCTTTCGATATACCAACTGAATAAAAATAAAAAGCACTATCATAAGACGGTAAATATCAATTGCGTATTATTAAACGACAATTGAAGTACACGTTTATGGCAGTGCTTTTTATATTTGAAATTTAATACAAAAAAATTGTAAAGAGTAAAGCCATATAATACAAATTATCCCATACAGCTATGCTTTCATTCCCTATTCCTCTTTATGAGATGACTTACGACTAATTAAATTTAATATTGGTCGGTAGTTGTTATCTATTAATCCTGTAAATTCAACAATTAATTCAATACTAAATATGATTAATACAAACATTAATACAACACCTAATGGTGGCGATACATACAAAATAATGCTCGAAAGACTAAATAAAATAGAGATTGAATAGATTAATAATACTGTTTGTCTATGTGTGTAGCCTAAAGCTAATAGTTTATGATGCAAATGCGATTTATCAGCTTGCATTATATGCTGCCCTTTTTTCACACGTCGAATCATTGCGAACAAAGTATCAATGAATGGAACTGCTAAGATAACAATTGGGAAGAACAATGCAATAATTGTAATATTTTTGAATCCGAGTAAAGAAAGGAATCCGATGATAAATCCAATCATTAAAGCCCCACTATCACCTAAAAATATTTTGGCAGGATGGAAATTGTAAAATAAAAACCCAATTAAAGAGCCTAATAAAACACAACAAATCATCGTTATGAAAATATTAGCTTGTAAAATTGCAATGAACCCTATTGTAATGAGTCCGATTGCAGAAACACCCGACGCCAAACCATCGAGTCCATCAATTAAGTTAATTGCATTTGTAATAGCAACAATCCAAATCACAGTAATTGGAATACTAAGAAATCCAAAATGAATCGTTGTACCCATTGGCAACGAAATAAAATCAATAGTCACACCATAAAAAGCAACTACTAAGGCAGCGGCAATTTGACCAGCCAATTTTATATACGGTTTCAAATCGTAGATATCATCTACAAGCCCAAGTACGTACATAATAATCGCACCAATAATAAGTGGTTTGATTTCTGTTTCAATAGGATGACCAATCCAAATACCTATTAAAAATGAAAAGAGAATCACTGTACCACCCATAACTGAAATAGGTTTAGTGTGTACTTTTCTAAAATTTGGTTTATCAACTAAATTTAATCTTTTCGATATTGCAATAACAATTGGTGTTATCGTCAAACTGACAATCATTGTTACTGCAACTAGTAATAATGTAACCATTTATTCACCTTCATCGATATTAATTGTTTTTAACGTTATATTTATTTAATATTGTCTTTATAGAATGATATATCTATTTTCTACGTATATCTTATAGCTTTATTATAAATTAATTCGTTCAATCAATGATATCATATTTACAACTATACGATTCATTTCTTATATATCGCCTATTATTCATTTTTTCATCATATCATTTAAGGCAACATTTTAACATCAAAGTCTATATCATACATTAATTTTATATGTAAACTAATGACAAATTGTAAGTTTTCACTTACAATAGCTAGTGGTCAATTAAAGGAGTCGATTCAGACATGTTCGAAGCATTTATATACAATATATCTGTTATAGTCGCTGGAATCTATTTATTCCATCGCTTACAGTATTCAGAAAACAAACGTATGGTTTTTTCTAAGGCTTATGTCACTGTTTTAATGACAATCGTATCATTATTATTATCTGTCTACCCTATCCCTTATCGTGAAGATTATTTAATTCACTTAACATTCGTTCCTTTATTGTTTTTAGGTAGATTTACAAATATGGTCTATACATTATCTGCCACAGTAATTGTAGCAATTGTTGAAATTGTAGTATTTAACAACTCGATTATGTACGGTGTTACGTTGATTGTTATTGCTGCAGTAACAAGTGCTATTGGACCATTTTTAAAACAAAATGATGTGCTATCATTATTAATACTTAATGTTGTTACAATAATCATTTTATTTGGTGTCGCGTTAGTGAGTCCTATTTACACACTATCGGAAGTTATCATTTTAATACCAATTTCATTAATTATCACTTTAGCTTCAGCGATAACATTTGTCGATATTTGGCATTTCTTCTCACTCGTAAATCGTTATGAAAACGAAGATAAATATGATTACTTAACAGGCTTAGGTAATGTAAAAGAATTTGATAGACATTTAAATGAAATTTCACGAAAAGCTGAAAAAGAACATCAAAGTATCGCATTATTATTAATCGATATCGATGGATTTAAAGATGTCAATGATACCTACTCACACAAATCAGGTGATGCTGTATTAAAACAAATGTCTCAATTACTTAAAAACTATGTGCCGAATCAATTTAAAATTTTTAGAAATGGTGGCGAAGAGTTCTCAGTTGTCATTCACAATTATTCACTTGATCAAAGTGTTAAATTAGCTGAAAATATTCGTTCGGGTGTTGAAAAATCATCATTCCATTTACCAAACAAAGAAGTTATTAAATTGTCAGTGTCTATCGGTGTTGGTTATTTAACAGATGACGATCCAAAATCACAGCGTAAAGTGTTTAAAGATGCAGACGATATGGTGCATGTAGCCAAAAATCAAGGGCGAAACAAAGTAATGTTTAACCCTATTATCAATTTATAACAACGACAAAACTGTTAATCCTTTGCTATTATTAAATCATAGTATAATAGCAAAGATTAACAGTTTTTCTTATTTAAATTTGAACCATACAAGTTCATCATACTAACACAAAGTCTCACTATTGAAAGTTGTAACAACAAGTTGTAAACTTCAATTGTTCAAATAAATAACACATATCATTGGAGGTGAATTGATATGCCAGATTCAATCACAATTATAGATGAAAACAAAGTGATTGATGTTGTATTAATTGCAGGTAGAATTTTACTTGAATCAGGTGCTGAAACATATCGAGTTGAAGATACAATGAACCGTATCGCACATAGTTATGGTCTTCATAATACATATAGTTTTGTCAGTTCAACTGCAATTATTTTTTCATTAAACGATCGAACAAGTACAAGATTAATTCGTGTACAAGAGCGTACAACAGATTTAGAGAAAATCGCTTTAACGAATAGTCTTTCACGTAAAATATCAAATAAAGAACTCACAATTGATGAAGCTAAATCTGAATTTATTCATTTACAGCATGCATCATTACAATATTCTTTTTTAACGAATTTCTTTGCAGCTGCCATTGCATGTGGCTTCTTCCTATTTATGTTTGGTGGTGTCGCATCAGATTGTTGGATTGCAGTCATTGCTGGCGGATCCGCATTTTTAACATTCAGCTTTGTGCAACGCTATATACAAATTAAATTTTTCTCAGAGTTTGTTGCAGCCGCTGTGGTCATATCCATTGCAGCCACATTTACTAAATTAGGCATTGCAACCAATCAAGATATCATTACTATAGCCAGTGTCATGCCACTTGTCCCTGGTATATTAATTACCAATGCCATTCGAGATTTATTAGCGGGTGAATTACTTGCAGGTATGTCTCGCGGTGTTGAAGCTGCATTAACAGCATTCGCAATCGGTGCTGGTGTCGCAATCGTTTTATTAATCATTTAAGGAAGGACTGTTAAAGCATGCTATTTTATTTATTTCATTTTACAATCAGCTTTATATCAACAGTACTTTTCTCTATCATTTTCAATGCACCCAAACGCCTCTTAGTAGCATGTGGATTTGTGGGTGCCATTGCATGGACGATTTACCAATTAACGGTAGATTTAGAGTTTGGAAAAGTTGGCGCTTCATTTTTGGGAAGCTTAATTTTAGGCTTAATGAGTCATACTATGAGTCGCAGATATAAACGACCGGTAATTATATTCATAGTGCCAGGCATTATACCATTAGTACCTGGTGGTGCAGCTTATCAAGCGACTCGTTTTTTAGTATCAAATGATTATACAAGTGCTGTAAATACATTTTTAGAAGTTACACTGATTTCAGGTGCGATTGCTTTCGGTATATTAGTTTCTGAAATTCTATATTACCTATACACACGTATCAAACAACTGTATGGTAAAATCAAAGGTAAGACATATAAAAAATCTTACAACATGAATAATAGAGTTTAAGGGGTCGAATATAATGAAGAACCAATTGATAGATAGATTAACAAGATATACGACAATTGATACGCAATCTGATCCAAAATCTACAACAACACCTTCAACTGAAAAGCAATGGGATTTGTTACATTTATTAGAAAAAGAATTACAACAATTAGGATTGCCAACTGATTTAGATGAAAATGGCTACTTATTTGCTACATTAGAAAGTAACATCGATGTCGACGTCCCAACAGTTGGATTTTTGGCGCATGTTGATACATCACCTGATTTCAATGCTTCAAATGTTAAACCGCAAATTATTGAAAACTATGATGGTAAGCCATACAAACTAGGCAATACTAAACGTGTCTTAGATCCTAAAGTATTTCCAGAACTTAACAGTTTAGTTGGTCATACATTAATGGTAACTGATGGTACATCGTTACTAGGTGCAGACGATAAAGCGGGTATTGTGGAAATTATGGAAGCTATTTGTTATTTACAAGAACATCCAGAAATTAAACATGGTACCATTCGCATTGGATTTACACCAGACGAAGAAATCGGTCGTGGTCCACATAAATTTGATGTTGACCGCTTCAATGCTGATTTTGCTTATACTATGGATGGTAGTCAATATGGAGAATTACAATATGAAAGCTTTAACGCTGCTGAAGCGGTTATTACATGCCACGGTGTAAATGTTCATCCTGGTTCAGCTAAAAATGCAATGGTAAACGCAATACGTTTAGGTGAACAATTCGATAGTTTGCTACCTGATAGTGAAGTTCCGGAGCGAACAGAAGGATACGAAGGCTTTTATCACTTAATGAACTTTGAAGGAACTGTTGAAAAAGCAACTTTGCAATACATTATTCGTGATCATGATAAAAAACAATTCGAATTGCGTAAGAAACGTATTTTAGAAATACGTGACGATATCAATGCCCATTTTGAAAATTATCCAGTTAAAGTTGATATATCGGATCAATATTTCAATATGGCAGAAAAAATATTACCATTGCCTCATATTATTGATATACCTAAACGTGTCTTTGCCAAATTAGATATTCCAGCAAACACTGAACCTATTCGCGGTGGTACAGATGGTTCACAATTGTCATTTATGGGGTTACCAACTCCAAACATCTTTACAGGTTGCGGTAACTTCCACGGCCCATATGAATATGCATCCATTGATGTTATGGAAAAAGCAGTACAAGTAATCATTGGAATTGTAGAAGATATCGCTGAAAATCACTAAAAACCAACGATTATATACTAGTTCAACTCAGGCTTAATTAATATATAAAAATCACGCTAACATTCAGTGCAATGATAGCGTGATTTTTCATATTTTTTACGTATACTTTCGATCTTCTAATTCGTTTTGCTAACCATCATAAATGTTATTAACCATCATGACAGCATCACCAATTTAGTCCTTCTTTACTAAACCTCAACATTAAAATGTGTTTTCAACAGTTTTAAAGACTGAACCGTATAATGCCTAATTTGTAACCCCATTTTAAAGTCAGTATAAGTTTCTGGCATATCGATAAATGTATTAAACATTGCTGTAACCCCTTGTGATTCAAATAAATCAAACTTTTCAGCAGTTGCACAAATTGCAATGGCAACCTTTTGATGTTTATGACAAAGTTCTGCAATACGCAATGTTGTCGTTTCTAGCAACTGATCATTTTCATTTAATCCTTCTCCAAAAATAATTAAATCCGCTTGTTCAACTAAATTTTCTAAATGTGTTAGTTGGTCTACTAATGCATGACTGGTTAATATTTCAGCTTGATACAGTCCATTCAAGACTGCTGCAATTCCACCACCAGCACCACCACGTTCAACTGGACCAATTGCAATTTTCAATTCACTTTTAAATAACTCACTAAAATACCAAATTAAATTATCGATTTCTGCTGCTTGATTATGATTCAACTGATGCGCATCATAAGTTTGCATGATTTCACTTTGCTTACCATATAATCGACTTGAAAAATCCGACATTACTTGAATTCTTGCTGTTTCCATTTTAGGGTGTAAGTTCGACATATCCATACGACGAATATATTTAATTACACCAGCACCTTGTCTCATATCTACGACACGCCCTTCGTCATCATAGAATTGAGCACCTAATGCTTGTAACATACCTGCACCAGCATCAAAACTATCAATCCCACCTAGTGAAATTACAACATGTTTTGCGTCGTTATCTAATGCATGTTTAATCATTTCTCCTAAACCATAACTTGTTCGTTCAACAATTGGTTTTTTACCTTTTAAAAATAAATTCCCCTCGATAACGGTCATCCCTGTATCAGTTTGTCCGTAAACACCTTCAACTTCATTCATATCTGCATCATGTACTGGTATACGATACTTTTGCCCAGATTGCCATAAAAATACAGAATCTAATAATTCATGTCTTCCATTAAACAATGGTACTTGAACTACATCTGCAGTTTCAATTTGGCTTGCAACTGCCTCTTCAACATATCTATTAGCTTGATAACTTGAAATAATTCCATGAAACTCATCCATGGCTACTAATACTTTCATAACCTTGACCACCTTACTTTATTATTTGTTGTGATACGTTTTTTATTCATAAAAGATTAATCTTAAATTTTAGATTTTATCTCGTGATTATATGCGAACATTTAACATGACATGATTATTAATTATTCCAGTAAATAACAATATGCTTCTTTTGGTTTAGCATATATTTCCTATTAAACTAACTTACAAATCATGTTTAAATTTTCTTATTGGATTCGTCGTTTTCCAAAATATTTTCAATAAAAATACTCGAATATATTATACATATGTTTGTAAAAAAGTACTAACTTAACTGCTTCTAAAGGTGACATAAAATAAAAGGTCAGAACATCATTATAGCCAAACTACTCTGATTCACACGAATTTAAGTTGTGCTATTCACGTCTAGTAGTGTAAGGCAAAATGTTCCAACCCTATAGTTTCATTATTCTTCTGCTTGTGCTAATGACGACACATTGATATCACCGTGGTCTCGATTCCAAACCATTTCACCATTTACAAAATAAAATGCTTGAGGTGATTCATGTTTAACGTTCGTTTTTTTAGCAATATAATCTGACAAATCGCGTTCTTGTTGGACAATCAAATAATAACCGTCCATATCGCGTTCATATAAAAATTTATTAAATTGATCGTACGCATTTGCCGATATTGGACAAGTTTCACTATGTTTTAATACAAAAACATATTTATTTTCCTCAATAACCTGTTCAAATTGGTCAATTGAACTTAGCTTTATAGCCACTCTATTCACCTCTAAAAATATTTATCACATTTAAATAGCATCTGCGTGACATTTTTATACATATAGTTAATATCAATGTTTACCATTATACACATAGTAAGTTGACATGTTAACCATAAATTCAAAATTTTTAACTTTGAAAAATGATTATAGTTATTTTTCTTCTAATTTTTCAAGCTTTTTTTCAAAGGCTTTATCGCCGTGAGTTATATCTATACCCTTTTTCGGCAACTTATCTACATCGACTTTTGATAACTTCTCACTAACCTTTATTGTTTCAATACGTGTATTATAATAGTTCTGCAGACTGTAATACATTTCTATTGCGTTTTTCCTTGCATTATTAACATGCTTATCACTAATATTAGTTTGGTTAATATCGGTAATTTGCTTTTCAATCATTGGCATAATGTGATTTTTAATCGCGCCTTTTACTTCATTTTCTTTACTATCATCTAGGTTCTTCTTCGCAGTATCTCTTAACGCTTTATTATTATGTTCTAATTTTGTCGTAAGATTAGTTGCTTCACTTTTATTATCAGCTAATTTAATTTCTGATTCAACTTTGTATCTATTTTTTTCAAATTGTTTCGTATAATCTAAAATGTCTTCGTTATACTTGATAGATTGATTACATAAACCTATGAATTTTTTTAATTGATATATCGCATCCTTCTTCTCATTTGCAAGCGTCATATATTCTTTTTTTAATTTCTTAACTTTCATTGTATCATCAGGCAAATTTTTTGCTGACTTATAATATGCTTCAAATTTAGGTATGAGATGGTTTTTAACATCTTCTTGTAGTGCCTTAAATTCTTTACTATTTTTATCAGTTGTATCAGTTTTACTTAGATGATCAATTTCTTTCAAATGTATATTATCCATGACATGTTGTAATTCTTTTTGTTTTTGCTCAACATCTTTAAATTGCTTAGTAAATTGATGTTGTGCCTCTTTTTCTTTATTACCACAAGCACTTATTACTACAAATAAAATCGCTAAAACAGCGATAATAACAATTTTTTTCATGATTGCACTCCTTAACAGATTCATTATACAAAAACATGTTTATTATGAAAATGAATTATGTTATAGTATTCCAGACTTTATCGTGATTAAATTAATTTTCAATATCAAAGGAGTTTATCATGTATTCAAATGTTCAACCATTCATTAATAGTGATTTAACTAATTGTTTTCAATCACAATACACTGAAATTGAATCATTATTATTCAACCTCTTAGACAGCCCAGTAAAATATACAAAACATATTGGCGGTACGCATCATTTTAAATATTCAACAGAGCCAATTTTAGATATTTTAGTAGGTGTAGAAAATTTGCATGATATTACATCCTTAGATGAAAAACGCTTAAATTATGTAGGGTTTTATCGTTTGCATCATAAATATACTAAGAAAGTTATGATGGCGAAGTTTAACAATTTTCATGAACTAAAACAACAGGTGCGTCTACATATCATTCAAATGAATACCCAAACATTTGAATCTTATCTTGCACTTGATTACCTCTTATCAACTAATGATGATATTGCTTTGCAATTCAATACAAAAAAACACCAAATATTGCAACATAGCTTAACAATTAGACAATATGAGATGCAAAAGCAACAATACTTTGAAAAACTATGTAAAAAATACTTATAACGACAATAATGCCGTATTTTATAATTATACTAATTCTAATACTTTCTTTTCAATTTTCGCAAATGAATTTTAAAATTGGTATAATACTATATGATATTAAAGACATGAGAAAGGATGTACTGAGAAGTGATAAATAAAGACATCTATCAAGCTTTACAACAACTTATCCCAAATGAAAAAATTAAAGTTGATGAACCTTTAAAACGATACACTTATACTAAAACAGGTGGTAATGCCGACTTTTACATTACCCCTACTAAAAATGAAGAAGTACAAGCAGTTGTTAAATATGCCTATCAAAATGAGATTCCTGTTACATATTTAGGAAATGGCTCAAATATTATTATCCGTGAAGGTGGTATTCGCGGTATTGTAATTAGTTTATTATCACTAGATCATATCGAAGTATCTGATGATGCGATAATAGCCGGTAGCGGCGCTGCAATTATTGATGTCTCACGTGTTGCTCGTGATTACGCACTTACTGGCCTTGAATTTGCATGTGGTATTCCAGGTTCAATTGGTGGTGCAGTGTATATGAATGCTGGCGCTTATGGTGGCGAAGTTAAAGATTGTATAGACTATGCGCTTTGCGTAAACGAACAAGGCTCGTTAATTAAACTTACAACAAAAGAATTAGAGTTAGATTATCGTAATAGCATTATTCAAAAAGAACACTTAGTTGTATTAGAAGCTGCATTTACTTTAGCTCCTGGTAAAATGACTGAAATACAAGCTAAAATGGATGATTTAACAGAACGTAGAGAATCTAAACAACCTTTAGAGTATCCTTCATGTGGTAGTGTATTCCAAAGACCGCCTGGTCATTTTGCAGGTAAATTGATACAAGATTCTAATTTGCAAGGTCACCGTATTGGCGGCGTTGAAGTTTCAACCAAACACGCTGGTTTTATGGTAAATGTAGACAATGGAACTGCTACAGATTATGAAAACCTTATTCATTATGTACAAAAGACCGTCAAAGAAAAATTTGGCATTGAATTAAATCGTGAAGTTCGCATTATTGGTGAACATCCAAAGGAATCGTAAGTTAAGGAGCTTTGTCTATGCCTAAAGTTTATGGTTCATTAATCGATACTGAAACACGCTGTCGCCATTATTTTACCGAAGAAGATATTATTGCTATTAAATTTAAATGTTGTAATAAATACTATCCATGCTATAAGTGCCATAATGAGTTTGAAAAGCACGCCATTAAGCGTTGGTCTGAGCCTTCATTTAACGAAAAAGCAATCTTATGCGGTGTATGCAAACACGAATTAACAATCAATGAATATATGATGGTAGAGCGTTGTCCAAATTGCCAATCTCGGTTTAACAATCGCTGTAAATATCACTATCATATTTATTTTGAAATTTAAACAACATAGTCAAAACATTATAGGGAGTGGGTCAGACATGATAAAGCACCACTTCTGTAGAATTCCTTTTTGAAATTCTCTATGTTTGGGCCCCGCCAACTTGCATTGTCAGTAGAAATTGAAAATCAAATTTCTCTATGTTTGGAGCCCACTAGTATTGAAATGAACTTGTTACAAGTACATGTTCATTCAACCAACGACTGACAACAGAACATTTTAGAGTCTAGGACATTGATTGACGTCCCAGATTTCCTTTTTTAAAGAAAAGAGGGGAGCAATGATTAAGACCTTTAACCATTGTTCCCCTCTTTTAAAATTATTTTACAACTTTATCAAGTTCCTCAATTTGTTTAATTGTAGTTGTAGTTGATCCAGCTGCAAAGTACCATAATTTAGGATCTAAATTATATACTTTGTCTTCTTTAATTGCTTTAACATTTTTTAATACAGGATTATTTAATGCTTGTTTCGCAGTTGATTTACCACTTATCGCTTGACCTCTATCCATCGCTAAAATAACATCTGGATTTTCTTTATTAACATATTCGTTAGAAACATTTTGTCCATGATTGCTATTACTTACTTTTTTATCAACTGCATTGAATCCTAATGTATCGTAAACTAATCCACCAAAACGACCTTTAGGTCCAAATGTTGATAATTCACCTTCGTTAACTAGTAAATACATAACAGTTTTATTGAAGTTTTTCGTTTTATCTTTCATTGAAGCAATTTTGTTATCTAAATCTTTATTTAATTCTTTAGCTTTATCTTCTTTATCGTAAATTTTTCCGATATTTTCAGTGTTTTGTTTCATTGAACCAATTAAGTTCTTTTCATCTGCACCAACATAAACAATTTTCGCTTTAGGTGCAGCTTTTTTGAATTCATCTAAATTCTTTTGATTAGCTGTACGTCCAGAGATAAAGATTACTTCGGGTTTCGTCGCAGCAATTTTATCAAAATTCACTTCTTTTAAATTACCAACGTTTGTATATTTATCATCTTTAAATGATTCTAAGAAATTCGGTAATGACTTACCGCCTTCCCCTTTAGGTAATGCTTTTACTTTATCTGATAAGCCCATTTCTTTCATTACATCTAATGCGCCATAGTCTAACACAACTGCATTTTTAGGATTTTTTGGTACTTCAACAGTTTCTTTAACTTTTTTAGCGTCACTACCATCTTTTTTCTCGCCACGCATTTTATAGTTATTTTCAATTTTTACTGTATCTTTAGAACCTTTAGTTTCTGATTTTGATTGTTCTTTATCAGAATTGTTACCGCATGCCGCTAATAAAAACATTACTGCTAATACTAAATATAAGACTGTTTTCTTCATAATATAATATTCTCCTCTTTTGGCTTAATCTGTGTGCTTGATGTGAAATATAAATAAATGCTTTACGTTTAACCCTTCTTTAATTGGCGCATCACCCCTTTAAAGTGTCTCCAAATTATCAATCCTTAAAATATAAACAAATCCTTTGATTTCTTATATGTTCAATTTGAATATTCATGTCATATAAATCACTTAAAACACTACTTTGAATGACATTATCTTTCAAATCTGACTTAACTAGTTGTCCGTTTTTCAATGCTACAATCTGATCTGAATAACAGGACGCAAAGTTAATATCATGTAACACAATGACAATCGCTTTATTCATTTTATGCGCTAACATTTTTAACGTTTGCATAATTTGAACAGCATGCTTCATATCTAAATTATTTAATGGTTCATCTAGCAAAATATATTCAGTATCTTGTGCTATTGTCATTGCAATGTATGCACGCTGACGTTGTCCACCAGATAATGACTTAATATTACGATTTCTGATATCTTGTAGTTGCAACAAATCTAGCGCATCATTGACAATATCATGATCCTCTTTCGTCAAACGACCTTTAGAATAAGGGAATCGTCCAAAGTTTACCAACTGCTCTACCGTAATATTCATTTCAGTATGGTTTGTTTGTTTTAATATAGATATTTTTTTCGACAAGTCATTATTTTTATAATCAGACATGAGCTGTCCATCTATTTTCACTTCACCGTTCTCAAAACGAATTAACCTACATATCGCTGAAAGTAAAGTACTCTTACCCGCACCATTAGGTCCAATTAAAGAAGTCAATTTACCTTTTTCGATATCTATGCTAATATCTTCCAATATCATTTGATTATTTATAGTTTTAGTTAAATTTTCAACTTGAATCATTGCGCATTTCTCCTTCTAACTAATAGATAAATGAAATAACTTCCACCAATCAAATCAATAAGTATACTCATTTCTGTCGTAGCTTCAAACACACTTTCAACTACCCATTGCGCACTAAATAAACTAATCCAACTCAAGCAAATTGTCGCAATTAAAATATACTTATGTTCATACGTCTTCATTAGTTCATGCGCTAGATTTACAGTTAATAAACCTAAAAATGTAATTGGTCCTACTAATGCAGTTGACACAGAAACTAAAACTGAGACTATTACAAGTAGAATTCGCGTTAATTTTTCATACGATATCCCAAGATTAATTGCTTCAGCACGACCTAAAAGCAATACATCTAAATAAGGCAATAGTAAAATTGTAATGACTAATAAGATTACTAATAGCACTGCTGAGAAAGTAACTAAATTCGAATTAGAAGCATTAAAATTAGCAAACATACTACTTTGTATTGCTAAAAATGACTCAGGATCCATAATCAGTTGAATAAAACCTGTTATGCTTCTAAAAAATGTTCCTAAAAGGACACCAATAAGTAAGATAAAATAAATTGAAAAATGTCCGATTTTAAAGATACCTTGGAATAGGATTAGTGCGAATAACACCATCGTTATAAGTGTTAATATAAAGTTCAAATATACATTAGTAACCCATACCGATTGAATTCCAAATAAAAAGACTGGCAATACTTTGATAAATAAATAAACTGCATCTAACCCCATTATTGATGGTGTCAATAGACGGTTATTTGTAATCGCTTGAAAAATCACCACTGAAGTTGCAATGGCAGCACCTACTAAAATAATTAATATGAACTTTCTTAAACGACTTGAAAATTGATATTCAAATATTTCAAAATCAATACCTACAAATAAGTACAGCATACTAATTAATAACGTTACTGCAATTAAAAGCATTATTTTTTTATTATTGTTGCGCATAATTTTTCCTACCTTTCATAAGCAAGATAAGGAAAATGATTGTTCCAAATACACCTATTGTTAAACCAATATTTATTTCATATGGATAAACAACAATTCTGCCAACTATATCAGAAAATAATACAAAGATGGCACCTAACATCATCGTATGAGGGATAGCATTTTTCAAATGATCACCTCGATAAATTGAAATAATATTTGGTATTACTAGTCCTAAGAACGGTAATGTTCCAACAGTCACCACTACCAATGCTGTAATAGTTGCAGTAATAAACAATGCGATGTTAATTAATTTTTCGTAACTCAAACCTAAATTATTAGTAAAGTCTTTACCCATTCCTACAATCGTGAAATGATTAGCAAAAAGATATGTCAATGCTAAAAGAGGAATACTTAAATATAAAATTTCATAGCGTCCACTTGTGATAATGGCAAAGTTCCCGTTAAGCCAGTTACCAATGCTTTGAACAGCATTCGTGCGCAATGAGATGAAGGTTGTGAAACTTGCAACAATCCCACCCATCATAATTCCTAAAAGCGGTACAAAAATGACATCTTTCACTTTTATAAAATCAATGATTTTAACAAATAAAAACGTACCGCAAATACTGCAAATAACAGCAAATACTAGTTTTAATAAAATATGACCGGTTGGAAAGAACAATAAAGCAATTAAAATACCTAGTTTAGCCCATTCCATCGTTCCAGCTGTAGTCGGACTAACAAACTTATTTTGCATCATTTGTTGCATTATCAAGCCTGCTAAAGCCAACGAACTTCCAGCAATTAAAATACTCATCGTCCTTGGTATTCGGCTTGAGAATAAAATATTCCGCTGTGACTCAGTTAAATGTAGTAAATCTTTAATTGATAGTTCACTCACACCTATGAACAACGAAATAATTGTCAACAATATTAGTAATAGAAGCAAAATATTTCCCTTTAATAAATACTTCATTACAAATTTTTCTCCCTTTAAATTAATGATAATCATTATCATTGATAATATTTCTCATTAATAGTAGCGTTTTTTGACCATAATTTCAATAGCCTTTCAAATAATTTAGTGTCAATTTTATTGATATTTGCAATTAAACTGAAATTTAATTTTTCGGAATGTGTATTTTGTTTACTTAAAGTAAAATAGAACACTTAAGATTTTGATGTCTGGGAATAGTGGAAATGATAAAAACTACTAATGATTGATTAAGTAGTGGTTCTTAACATTAGCCTCAGCTAATGTGTACTTAAAAATAGGAATACATGAGTAAAACTCATGTGGAAGTGATAATTTCTAAAGGAAAAAGTTTTTCTTTATGTTGGGGCCCCGCCCGAACTTGCACAATATTGTTAGCTGACTTTCCGCCTGCTTTTATGTTGGGGCCCCGCCAACTTGCACATTATTGTTAGCTGACTTTCCGCCTGCTTCTATGTTGGGGCCCCGCCAACTTGCACAATATTGTTAGCTGACTTTCCGCCTGCTTCTGTGTTGGGGCCCCGCCAACTACTGCCAATATAAATAGCATTGTACATCTTAGAGCATTGATTTCTTACTCAGACTCATAATGAGTTAGATACACATAAAAAAAGACCTTCAACATGTAGGAGACAAGACGAAACGAATCGCTATTTCCCTTTACATGTGAAGGTCTTTTAATTTAATTGTTATTTGTTGTCAAATACAAAGTCATCATCTTGTAATGCTTCTACGTTTAATGCTAATACATAACCATCACCTTTTACTGAGAAGAAGTCATGGTTTTTAGTTGTTGTATCTAAGGCATTCTCAATGATTGGGTTAAATTCACGTTCCTCAAAATAAGGTTCAAAGCCTAAGTTTGAAAGTGCTTTGTTTCCATTATATTTAACATAGTTTAGCACATCTTCAGTGATTCCAAGATCATCGTATAACATTTTTGTGTATGACTCTTCATTTAAATACAAGTCATTTAGCAATTTATACATTTCTTGATCTGCTTTTTGTTTCTCACTTTCAGATAGTTCATTTCGTAAATGCTGTGCATCTAAACCGGTAAATACACCATGAATAGATTCATCTAAAAGAATTTTACGAATGATTTCACCTGATGTCGTCATTTTCCCTTGACCAGCAAGATATAGTGGATAATAGAAACCTGAGAAGAATAAGAATGTTTCTAAAAATACACTCGTAACTCTGGCCATATATTGGTCGTATATCGAAGCTTCTTTACCCCAAAGTTTGTGATAATTAGCAACAATTTTATCAGATTTATATTTTAAATGGGGTTCCTCTAAAACCCATTCATCTAATAGGTAGTTTGTTTCACTAGATGGTAATAGTGTTGTGAAAATATGTGAATAGCTTTTCGCGTGTATTTGCTCCATCATCGCCATAAATGAATAAACTGCTTTTTTCCTTAAGTCAGTCGTATGTAGCATAACTAAAGGCATGCCATCATCTGCTTGATGTGTATCTAAGCCTGTTAAACCAGCTAATGCTTTTTTAAATGTGTCTTGTTCAGCTTCAGATAAAGTCTTCCAACTTGCAATGTCTTTTGATACTTTAAATTCTGTTTCAACCCACATTTGAGATATATTTTGTCTCCAAAACATATTCGTCATATCTTCTTGTGTGTTCCAATTAACAGCTATCATGAATATAATTTCCTCCTGTAATGTTACTCAATAATTGACAAATACAGACATAGCAGTCTAATCATCTGCTAATTCAGACCAGATGATTAGCTGTTTGTCATTTTCAACATTTAATTGTTAGATAGAACAACTTGTACATTCTTCTACACTTAATAATTTATTTCTAGTATAGTAAAGTGATTTTAATCCTTTATAGTGCGCATATACATATAATCTTGCTAACTCACGTGTAGAAATTTCAGAATTAACATAAAGGATCGTTGAGATACCTTGGTCAATATGCGTTTGAATTGTCGCAATTAAATCGATTAATTTCATCTGATCAGTATTGAATGCTGATTTGTAGTACCACATTGTTTGTGGTGATAAGAATGGCATAGGGTAAAATGTTTCCGCATTACCATAAGTACGACGTTCAATTTGGTCAACGATTGGCATTACAGAACTTGTTGCATTTTGAACATAAGAAATACTTTGTGTTGGAGCAATTGCTAATCTATATGCATGATATAAACCATATTGTTCAACATCTTGTTGTAGTTTCTTCCAATCCTCAGAAGTAGGAATAGCCATACCATCGAATAATTCACGTACTTTTTCGAATTGAGGTTCAAATTCTTGAGTTGTATAGAACTCGAAATATTTGCCATTAGCATAATCAGACTTTTCAAAGTCTTGATATTTGATACCACGCTCTTTAGCGATTTCCATTGAACGTTCGATTGAGTAGAAATTCATCATCATAAAGAAGATATTTGCAAAATCTTTTGCTTCTTCTGACTCATAACCAATTTTATTTTTTGCTAGGTAACCGTGTAAATTCATCACACCAAGACCAACTGAATGTAATTCACTGTTAGCTTTTCTAACTCCTGGTGCATTTTGAATATTTGCTACATCACTCACAACAGTTAATGCGTCCATACCAGAGTGAACTGAATCTCTGAATTTTCCGCTTTCCATTACATTAACAATATTTAATGAGCCCAAGTTACAAGAAATATCACGTTTAATTTCGTCTTCAATACCATAGTCATTAATAATTGAAGTTTCTTGTAGTTGGAAAATTTCCGTACATAAGTTACTCATTTTAATTTGTCCAATGTTTGAATTCGGATGCACTCTGTTAGCATTATCTTTAAACATTAAATATGGATAACCTGATTGTAATTGTGTTTGCGCAATTAAATTCAACATTTCACGCGCATTCTTTTTCTTTTTCTCAACATTTGGGTTTGCAACCATGTCATCATAATATTTTTCTAAATCGATATCGTCTAATGTCACACCATATTCTTCTTTAACTGTATGAGGTGCAAACATATAAAAGTCCTTACCTTCTTTAGCTAAATCGAAGAATTTAGATGGAACAATTAAACCAGTTGATATTGTAGATAAACGTAAATCTTCATCCGCATTTACTTTTTTAGTATCTAAAAATTCTTCTACATCATAATGGAAGATATTTAAGTACACAGCACCAGCACCAGGGCGTTGACCAAGTTGATCTGCATAGCTAAAGCCACCTTCAAGTGACTTAGCAATAGGTAAAACGCCTTTCGCTACGCCTTTAATTCCTTTAATTGCTTCACCACGTGCACGCAATTTAGATAAGTTAATTGCAACGCCGCCCCCAATTTTACTTAATTGTTTTGCAGTTGAATCAATAAAGTTAATTGAATTTAAGCTGTCATCCACTTCTAATAAGAAACATGACACTAGCTCACCACGACGCGCACGGCCTGCGTTTAAAAATGTTGGTGTCGCTGGTTGATATCTTTGTTCAACCATAGCAGAAATAAATTGTTTAGCTTGTGCTTTATTACCATTTGCTAGGTATAAAGCAACAATGGCAACGTGTTGATTATAGTCTTCTAAGTATTGACTTTTATCATTTGTTTTCAAAGCGTAATCTTTGAAAAATTTACTAGCTGACATATAACTTGCAAAATTAAACGGGATTGATTTTGCATAATCAGTGATTTCAATTAGATCCGCTTCACTATAAATATCAAACACATTGAAATAAAAATCGTTGTCTACTAAATAACGTAAACGCTCGATTTCAGTGTCGAAGAAGATTGTTTTGTCTTTTACTTCTTCTAAATAAGCTACTAAAGCTTCTTGGTCTTTTTCTAAACTAAAGAATCCATCTTCTCTTCGTTTAGTGACCTCATTATTTAATTCAATATGATTGTACTTTTTCTCTTCCATGGTTTTCATTAAAATTACCCACCTTGTTCTTAAATTCAATAACGTCTTTGTTTTTTCCATGTAACTCAAACTTCATTAATAAAGGGACATTATACTCTTCTGATATCGTGCGACCCGCTTTTGCGAAATTTAGTCCCCAATTTCGATTACCGCTAGCTGCCACACCTCTGATGTATTGATGATTAACTTCTAAAAAAGATTGAACGGGTTCTGGTACTTCTCCAAATCCAATAGTGCCAGTAACGATAATAAACGGTTCATGAACTGGTTCCATACAATTTTCTGCTGTAATCTCAAGCGTATTTTCAAGTTCTGTTCTCTTAATAAAACGACGGACATTTCCAGTAAATGAAAAATATATTATTTTCATTGGATCACCTTCTTTCTTCAACCCTTTTAAATAAAGTAGTCATTCCAATTAAAAAATGCTTTAACAACATGGTTACTATGGTTATCTCAGCATTGTATTAACTATAATGAAGCTACTTATTTTCTCAAATGTAAACCAATTGCATAGATTTATATTTGAGAAAATAGTAGCTTATATGGGTTGAATGTATAAAAATCACTATATGTAGTGTTTACATCATTGGATATCTTCCATTTGCTCAGTACATTTTCTAAAAATATGACTATTAATTGATAATAACTATTAAATTTCTGTGTTAAATTACTTTTAAATGTAATTTCTTCATAAATAAAGCATTTGCATACAAAACACAAGATATTGTGTCTTTTTCGTTTCACCAACACTATATTATGTGTTTCATTATACATAAGACACACTATGATTTAAAGTGCCATTTTCTAATCGAATGTTCGTAAAACGTTCCAACTAGGCACCAATACTAAATTAGAAAAACTTGAACAAATTTAAAAAAATTTTTTAGTAGATATCACTTGATTTTTTTAAATCTGTGTCAATCTCAATTGTATCAACAGAAATCAAGAAAAAGCTTATTAGCTTGATACTGAATTGATATTTGTTTTATGTAATAACACAAACATTCATAAAAGTGTAATGCCCTATTATTCCGACAAATAAACACAGAACGTTTGTTCGCTACAGTCTATTATAGTCTTTTTATAGTAAATTTCAACTATTTATGCACAACATGTTGTTTTATGCTAATATAAATACGTTAATTTTATATAAAAGAGGCGATAAAATTGAATCCTAAAGTAAAAGGTATCATTGCCATTTTAATTTCGGCTATTGGTTTCAGTTTTATGTCAGTGTTTTTCAGACTTGCAGGTGACCTTCCTGTTTTTCAAAAATCATTAGCACGAAACTTAGTAGCAATGTTTATTCCATTATTTTTTATATATAAATACCATCAGCCAATGTTTGGCAGACTTTCAAGTCAACCCTTATTAATAACACGATCAACACTTGGACTTATTGGTGTATTGTTAAATATTTATGCCATTGATCATATGGTACTTAGTGATGCCGATTCATTAATGAAACTCAATCCTTTCTGGACGATTTTATTAAGCATTGTTTTCTTACATGAAAAGGTAAGGAAGTATCAAATTACAGCAATGATAATTGCTATTTTAGGTATGCTTTTAATAGTGAAACCTGAATTTTCATCATCTATGATTCCATCATTAGCTGGCTTATTCTCAGGTATTTTTGCAGCATCAGCATATACATGTGTTCGAGCACTTAGTACAAGAGAAGCACCATATACTATAGTATTTTACTTCTCCTTATTTTCTGTCATCGTTTTAATACCTTTCACTGCATATACTTATGAACCAATGAGTCAGATGCAAATACTTTATCTATTAGGGGCTGGCTTAGCTGCCGCTGTGGGTCAAATTGGTGTTACTTTAGCATATAGTTTTGCAGCAGCAAAAGATATTTCTATTTTTACGTATGCATCTATAATTTTCACAGCAATACTTGGATTTATTCTATTCGGAGAATCTCCAGATTTCTATGCAACATTAGGTTACGTCGTTATTATCGGTGCAAGTTATTACATGTTTGAAAAAGCACGCCGAGACGCCAAAATAATAAAAAAATAAATTTAAAGGAGCGCTTTATATGGCACATGGCCGTCAACAAGATGAATTACAAGATATAACTTTATTAGGAAATCAAGACAATACTTACAATTTTGACTATCGTCCTGATGTATTAGAATCGTTTGATAATAAGCATCAAGGTCGTGACTATTTCGTAAAATTCAACTGTCCAGAATTTACATCATTATGTCCAATTACTGGGCAACCAGATTTTGCAACTATCTATATTTCATATATTCCAAATGTTAAAATGGTTGAATCAAAATCTTTGAAATTATACTTATTTAGTTTCAGAAATCACGGTGATTTTCACGAAGATTGTATGAATATTATTATGAATGATTTGATAGAGCTTATGGACCCACATTATATTGAAGTCTGGGGCAAGTTCACACCACGTGGTGGAATTTCTATTGATCCTTATACAAACTATGGACGTCCAAATTCTAAATATGAAAAAATGGCTGAGCATCGTTTGATGAATCATGATTTATATCCCGAAAAAATAGATAATCGTTAAATGTATCATTTAATAAACACACCAATAAGTTGATTTTCCTAACTTATTGGTGTGTTTTTCATTTAGCATACATAATAGGTTACATTAAAATAACATTTTATACCAAAGTACACCAAAAGAATATTAGTACACGAATTAAACAACATTTTTATAGAAACCTATTGCACTTTAACGTCAATAAGTATATTTTTATATTATCTCTAATTAATTGTGCGCGCTTAATAACAGAATATTCTCAATATTTTTATTTTTTTGTGATTTGTTGGAATATTTAGTTGATAAGGCACAATCAAATTTACTTAAACTATTGTATTAGGGGAAGAAAGGATGGGATGTATACATGACACAACAAAACTCCCATGGAAATCAAATTCAAGACATACCTCAAACAGGATTTTTCGGGCATCCTCGAGGACTAGGCGTACTCTTCTTTGTAGAGTTCTGGGAAAGGTTTAGTTATTATGGCATGCGTGCCCTACTCATTTTCTACATGTACTTTGCCGTAACAGATAATGGCCTTGGAATTGATAAAACAACAGCTATGTCAATTATGTCAGTTTATGGTTCATTAATCTATATGACATCAATACCAGGCGGATGGATTGCTGACAGAATTACAGGCACTAGAGGCGCTACTTTATTAGGTGCAGTCTTTATTATTATCGGACATATTTGTTTAAGCTTACCATTTGCATTAATCGGCTTATTCACATCAATGTTCTTCATCATTATTGGTTCAGGTTTAATGAAGCCAAACATTTCAAATATCGTTGGCCGTTTATATCCTGAAAATGATAGACGTATGGATGCAGGTTTTGTTATTTTCTATATGTCAGTTAATATGGGTGCATTATTATCACCTATTATTTTGCAACACTTTGTTAATGTTAAAAACTTCCACGGCGGATTCTTGATTGCAGCAGTTGGTATGGCATTAGGTTTAGTATGGTATGTACTTTTCAACCGCAAAAACTTAGGTAGCGTTGGTATGAAACCTACTAACCCATTGACACCAGCTGAAAAGAAAAAGTATGGTCTTATTATCGGAAGTGTTGTTTTAGCAATTGTATTAATTATCGTTATTGGTGCATTAACTAACTCATTATCATTTAACTTAGTTAGTAATACTGTTTTAGTATTAGGTATTGCATTACCAATCATTTACTTCACTTTAATTATTAGAAGTAAAGATGTCACTGATACTGAACGTTCTCGTGTTAAAGCATTTATTCCATTATTTATTCTTGGAATGGTGTTCTGGGCTATTCAAGAACAAGGGTCTAATGTATTAAACATATATGGAATTGAACATTCAGATATGAAATTAAACTTATTTGGTTGGAAAACAAACTTTGGTGAAGCGATCTTCCAATCAATTAACCCATTATTTATTTTATTACTAGCTCCAATTATTTCACTTTTATGGCAAAAGCTTGGAACTAAACAACCTAGCCTGCCAGTAAAATTTGCAATTGGTACGTTCTTAGCAGGTGCGTCATACATACTAATTGGTATTGTAGGTTATGCATCAGGTTCATCAAACTTTTCAGTTAACTGGGTTATTTTATCGTACATTATTTGTGTTATCGGTGAGCTATGCTTATCACCAACGGGTAATAGTGCTGCTGTTAAGTTAGCACCTAAAGCATTTAATGCCCAAATGATGAGTATTTGGTACTTAACTAACGCTTCTGCACAAGCAATCAATGGTACTTTAGTTAAGTTAATAGAACCACTAGGTCAAACAAATTACTTTATTTTCCTAGGTGTTGTTGCAATTATTGTTACAACAATTGTATTAGCATTCTCACCTTTAATCATCAAAGCGATGAAAGGTATACGTTAATATTGTTGGCCTAATTCAAAAAACAGTAAGTCATTTAAATGGCTTACTGTTTTTTTATAGGTTTCTATTAATTAAATTCAAGATATCAGTATAAATAAAAACTTAATATGCTCATTATAGACAGCTATAACTATATTTTCTCGTCCCACTCTATAGAAATCAATTTCATTTATTACCATTTTCTCTATTTAAAAACATATTTTTGGTATTAACAATTAAAAGTGGGTATATATATTTAATGAACCAATTTTTAGAAAGTAGGCTAAACTATGGAAAATAAATATACACATGGTGTCCTCTTTTACCATGAACACAGTGGATTAAAAAATATTAATCAAGGTATTGGGGAAGTTACAACAGCATTAAGTTCAATTTGTAAGCATCTTTCTATTCAATTGAGTGAAAACGAAGGTGACATTATTAAATATTGCCAAGAAATCAAAACTAAAAACTATGCAAAAGATGTAGATATATTATTTATTCTTGGCGGTGATGGCACGGTTAACGAACTTATAAACGGTGTTATGACACATGACCTTCAACTCCCTATTGGCATTTTACCAGGCGGTACTTTTAATGATTTTACAAAAACGCTAAATATAGCACCTAATCATAAACAAGCTAGTGAACAAATGATTTCTGCACAAGTTGGTACATACGATGTAATTAAAATAAATAATCAATATGCACTCAACTTTGTTGGCTTAGGTCTCATTGTTCAAAACGCTGAAAACGTACAAGATGGTTCAAAAGATATATTTGGTAAATTGAGTTATATTGGATCAACTGTCAAAACACTGCTAAATCCAACACAATTTAATTATCAATTATCAATAGATGATAAGACATATTCTGGCGAAACGACCATGATACTAACAGCAAATGGTCCATTCATTGGTGGTAGTCGTATACCATTGACTGATTTGTCTCCTCAAGATGGTGAACTGAACACTTTCATTTTTAATGAACAAAGTTTCAGTATTTTAAATGATATTTTTAAAAAGCGTGATAGCATGAATTGGAATGAAATTACTCAAGGTATTGAGCATATACCTGGTAAAAAGATTTCACTTACAACAGATCCAGCAATGAAAGTTGATATTGATGGCGAAATTTCATTAGAAACACCTATTGATATTGAGGTTATACCAAATGCCATTCAGTTACTTACTGTCAATGATTTGTAAGCATCCGGAATGATCTTAACCCGATATTATATTAGGTTTGGAGTGTAATCATAAGATTCAACGCACCTTATATTCGTTTTTATTAGCTTTAAGCTATTACCCTGTTTCAAAAACAGACATATAATTTTGGCGCATGCCACTAAAATGATTGATGTTGTATTTTAAATCATAGTGGTTTATGCGTCTTTTTCAAATTCTATAAAAAATCGGATGACGTGTAATCTGCCATAGATTAACACATTCATCCGATTTATAATAATAAGATAGACTAACATTTATTGAGAGCGGGACGGAAATGATAAAGAACGACTAATGATTGATTATGTAGCGATTCTTTATCATTAGTCACAGCTAATGTGTACTTAAAAATATGAATGCATGAGTTACACTCATGCATAAGAAATACTAATTTCTAAAGAAAAAGTATTTCTTTATGTTGGGGCCCACCCCAACTTGCATTGTCTGTAGAAATTGGCGTTCCAATTTCTCTATGTTGGGGCCCCGCAGTCAACTACTGCCAATATAGTGTTGTAGTGTCTAAGACATAAAAGTTCATCTCAGTCACAATTACTTTATAGCCTATCCATCATCTTTTCTACATGAAATTTTTCAAGTGATATATTTTATTTCTCAATATTATCTAAAAAATACTGTTCTACATCTTTCCAGCTATTTACGCGTTCAAATCGATCATCATTAATATTATGCACTGCTGTAAACATAATCGGTGTACCAGTAAAAATTTCAAGCTGTCTAGGATTGTCATCTATTAAATAATCAGCTTTAACGATGTTTTTTCTACCACAAAAAACAAAATGCTGAGGATCTAAAAATGGAAAGAACTCTAGTAACCATTCATATTTATCACTAAATGATGTTGGTACATCCATTGCTGCTGTAGCAATATATACATCATAATGTTCAGTTAATTTTTTCACAACTTCTTGTGCATACGGCATCACTTTAAGATGTCTGAAGAAGCCTGGTTCTCTCAATACTTCTGTAATTAATCCATCATGTTCAGGAATAACATGTTTAAGTTTTTGACCATTCAAAGCTTCCATTTTAATACCTAAATCCGCTCTAAAATTGACAGCATCAATGATTTCTCCTAATGTATCTGCCAATACTTCATCCATATCAATCGCGATTGATTTACGGGTCATTTTAATCTTCTCCTGAAAATATCAGTATTGATTCAGTATAGCAAAAAAGCAATTGATACAAAACAATATCATCTATTGTTGCTTTTTACACTGAATACTCTCACCTCATCATTCACACTGCATTGAGCTTGAGACATAAATCAATGTTCAATGCTCTACAAAGTTATATTGGCAGTAGTTGACTGAACGAAAATGCGCTTGTAACAAGCTTTTTTCAATTCTAGTCAACCTTGCCGGCGGGGCCCCAACAAAGAGAAATTGGATTCCCAATTTCTACAGACAATGCAAGTTGGGGTGGGACGACGAAATAAATTTTGCGAAAATATCATTTCTGTCCCACTCCCCACTTACTATTCGTATTTAAAGTTTGATAAAACTTCTAACATTTTATCATTTTGTTCTTTAAAACCAATTGTAATTCTAACACCAGTTGGAAATGGTCGCGTAATACACCCTACATTTAAAAGTGCTTCATAAAGTTCATTTACCCGCTTTGTTTTTACAAATATAAAATTCGTTTGACTTGGCAAGAAATACTCACTTTGAGGTAATTGATAAAATCTTTCGCGTTCAACACTATTTTTATGTGTTACCTCTTTTAAATATTGTTGATCTTCAAGTGCTGCAACTGCTGCGTATTCAGATATACGTGTCACATTAAATGGTGGTCTAATGATGTTCCATTTTTCAATCGCATGTTCACTTGCTACCACATATCCTACACGTAAACCCGCTAATCCATACGCCTTTGAAAATGTACGTAATAAGAAAGCATTGTCATATTTTTGTTGCAAAGCAAGTGTATCCGGGTAGCCCTCTGCTGTCACAAATTCAAAATAAGCTTCATCTATAATTACTGGTACATGTGGAGGTACTTGAGATAAAAACGAATCTAAGCTCTCATGATTAAAATATGTACCTGTAGGATTATTTGGATTACATAACCATACCAATGACGTATCTTCATTAACTTCTTTTAAAATACCTTCTAAATCGAAGCCACCATCTTTTAAAGGTACTTGTATCACATTAGCTGATTCAACAATCGCATTGTGATAATATTGACCGAATGTCGCTTCACTTGTAACAATAGTATCCCCTGGCGTTAATACAGCTCTAGAAATCATTAATATAACTTCATCTAATCCCGCACCAAATAAAATGCGTGATTGATCTACATTTAAATGTTTACTAATCGCCGCTTTTAATGTCGGTGATCCTGTTTCAGGATAATAATATAACTCATCTAAGTGTGCTGATATCGCTTCTTTAACTTTAGGCGATGGTCCATACAAATTTTCATTTGATGCAAGTTTATATAAATCTCCTTCAATGCCATACTTTTCTTTCAATGCCCTTGGAGATAAACCAGGCTGATATGCTGATAGTTGATTAAGTTGTTCTTTCATAATAAAAACAACCTCCTTAGAATTAACTGAAATTTCAAAAAACTTATATTCATTATATCGCTCTATGTTTCTAAAATGCAATGCTACTATTTTCACATCATAATAGCTTACATTGTGTTTAACATGTCATATTTTTTAATCATTATTGCATGTTTAAATTGAACATAATTATAGATTTAAATATAACAACGCCACATAAGATATAATTTGGTGTTACGCATCTTATGTGGCGTTGGTCGTTATTTGATTAACCCTTTTGCTTTTAAATAATCTTTCGCAACTGTATATGGGTCTTCATTTTTAACTGTTACTTTATAGTTCATCATTTGCATATCTTCATCAGATATTTTGTTTTCTAGTTTGTTTAACGGTTTCTTAATTTCTGGATGTTTCTTTAAAAAGCTTTCTTTAAATAATGGTGCTCCTTGATATGGTGGAAATACGTGCTTATCATCTTTTAACACAACCATATCATATTGTTTTAATTCAGCGTCAGTTGAATATGCATCTATTAAATTAATATTACCTTTATTGATCGCTTGATATCTCAACTTAGGTTCCATTGTACGTATGTTATCTAAATTTAAATTATAAGCCTTTTGAACAGCTTTGTAACCATCTGGACGATCATTAAATTCCAATGTAAATCCTGGTTTAAGTTGATCTTTAACCTTATTTAAATCACCAATTGTACGTATATTATGTTGTTTAGCAAAATCACGTTTTACAGCTAAAGCATACGTATTGTTATACTTCATTGGTTTTAACATAGTCATTTGATATTTCTTTTCAAGACTTTGCTTAGCTTGTTCATAAACTTTTTTCTCTTCTTTTGACTTCAATGGTTCTTTTGTTAATTCACCTAAAACTGTTCCAGTAAATTCTAAATACCCATCTATATCGTCAGATTTTAAAGCATTAAATAAAAATGCTGTTTTGCCCATACCATCTTTCACTTCTACAGTATTTTTGGTCTCTTCTTCTATTAAAATTTTATACATATTTGTAATAATCGATGGCTCGGAGCCAAGCTTTCCAGCTAACGTAATTTTATCACCTTTTTGTGCAAACATAGGAATAGCGATAGCCAGTATAATAATCATCACTATAACACCTAACGTCATCAATAACTTTTTATAAGATAATTTAGCCATAAATCTTAAAATTAAATCAAATATAATTGCCAATAAGGCTGCTGGAATTGCACCTAATAATATCAACGATGCATTGTTACGGTCTATACCTAATAAAATTAAATCTCCTAGTCCGCCTGCACCAATTAATGCTGCTAGTGTTGCTGTACCTATAATTAATACCATAGCCGTTCTTACACCAGCCATTATAACAGGCATTGCTATCGGAAGTTCGACTTTAGTTAAACGTCTAAATGGTTTCATACCTATACCTTTAGCCGCTTCAATGAGTGATGGATCAACTTCTTTAATTCCAGTATACGTATTCCTTAAAATTGGTAACAACGCATACACTACAAGTGCAATAATTGCTGGCACACGACCGATACCAAATAAAGGAATCATTAAACCTAATAATGCCAACGATGGTATGGTTTGAAGAATTGCCGCAATATTCATTACGATTTCAGATATCGTTTTAGTCTTCGTTAATAAAATACCTAATGGTACCGCAATAGCAGTTGCAATCAATAATGCGATAAATGATATTTGAATATGTTCTATCATTGTCGAAAAGAGTTGCCCCTTACGTTCACTCAATATGTCGAAAAAGTTAGTCATGTTGAGCTACCTCCTTTTTCTGGGACAAATATTTGAAGATATCTTTCCTATCAATAACATATTGACCTACGCTATCTTCTTGCATGACAATGACACGCTCGCTCTCTGATAAAAGTTGATACAATACTTCAATTGGTTGATTGTCATAAACAATTGGATAAGCGCTCATAGATGTAACCTCATCGATTGGTTTCATAATATCCAAGTCACGGATAATTGCGTTCTCTTCAACACATGGCGCATCATCTTCTAAATGACTACCCATAAATTGTTTAACAAATTCACTTTGAGGATTATTTTTAAATCCTTCTGGTGTGTCAATTTGTTCAATATGCCCTTCATTCAAAAGACAAATCTTATCACCAAGTTTCATCGCCTCTTGAATATCATGTGTAACAAATATGATTGTCTTCTTAATTTTAGTTTGTAATTCAATTAAATCATCTTGAAGTTTTTCTCGGCTGATTGGGTCTAATGCACTAAACGGTTCATCCATTAAAATAACTGGTGGATCAGCTGCTAACGCACGTATAACTCCTACACGTTGTCGTTGCCCCCCTGACAATTCATCAGGTTTTCTGTTTTTATATTTTTCAGGTTCTAATCCAACCATTTCAAGTAATTCATCTACTCTTTTATCTATATCTTTTTCTTTCCACTTTTTCATTTGTGGCACTTGTGCAATATTTTCTTTGATTGTCATATGTGGGAATAATGCAATCTGCTGCAATACGTATCCAATATCCCAACGCATTTCGTATACTGGATAATCACTTATTGGTTTATCTTTAAAATAAATATAACCTTCACTTAAGTGAATGAGTCGATTAATCATTTTTAATGTCGTAGTTTTTCCACAACCTGAAGGTCCAATTAGCACAAAAAATTCACCCTCATTAATATTGAAACTAATGTTATCGACAGCAACATGTTTGCCATAACGCTTAGTTACATTTTTAAACTTAATCACTTTGCCACCTCTTTTTTTCTCATAGCATAAAACCGAGATTATATGTATGTATTCCCTATTTAACCACGTTTATTACAATTTTCAAATTTAAATGATTTATCCTTGAACTTTTTTAATAAAATAATGAATAATAGGTAATCTCCAGTTAAGAAATAGTGTTATTTTACCTTGAATTCAAAAAAACACCCAGTAAAACAAGGAATGCTTACTAGGTGTCTTCACTATACTTTGGCTTTATAATTTTGAATCGTTTCTAAAAATGCTGGACAATAATGTTTTAATTTGTAACTACCTACGCCATCAATATTAATCATATCTTGTTTCGAAGCAGGCTTACGTTTAGCAAATTCCTCCAACGTGTAATCAGAAAATATACTTACAGGTGCTATCGTTAATTTGTCACTTAACTTTTTACGAACTTCTACCAACTGACTGAATAATACTCGGTCAACCCCTTCAACCGTATTTATAAATACTTTTTCAGTCGCTTTTTGCTTAAATGGTGTTGTGAATACTTCTACTTCATTACTGAGTAATTTTTTAATTGAAGTATCACACATTAATATTTCGTCATTTTCATTTAAGAACCCTTTGAATCTTAATTCATCTATTAAGTGACTTAATTCTGATGTTGTGTAACCTTTCATTAAACCATGGGTTGAAATTTGGTCATAACCTTTATACTTAATATAATCTGTTGACTCTCCTCTTAACACTTGAATGATAACACTATAACTCTCTTGTTGTTTCATACGAGCGATGCAACTAATAATCATCTTAGCTTCTTGTGTCATATTATATGATTTATCTTGTTGAACACAATTACTACATTGTTCACATTCTTCTAATTTTTCATTCGGTTCAAAATAATGGACAATTGTTGCTTCTAGACATTTTTTTGTTTTTGTATATTGAATCATTTTAGTTAACTTTTCGCCCATTTTATCTTTATAGTCATCATCAGCTTGAGAGACTGTTATAAAATACTCGTGTAAATTGATATCGCGTTCGCTAAATAACAAAATACATTCACTTTTCAACCCGTCACGACCTGCACGACCCGCTTCTTGATAATAAGATTCTAAATCTCCAGGCATATTATAATGAATAACAAAGCGTACATTGGATTTATCAATACCCATACCAAAAGCATTTGTAGCAACGACTACTTTAACACGATCAAATAAGAAATCATTCTGCGCTTCTTCTCTTTCTTTATTGCTCAAACCTGCATGATATATAACACTTTCAATTTTCTGACTTTCTAAGGCTTCTTGAAGCTCTTCAACTTGCTTACGTGTAGAACAATAAATAATACCTGCATCTTCATCGTGTGTTTTAATATAATCCAATATAAATTTTTGACGTTGATAAGTAGGATTTACTTTAAAAATTAAGTTTCTACGCTTAGTACTCGTTTTAATTTGATCAGTTTGAGCGATATTTAACTTTTCTCTAATATCTTGCTGTACTTCAACCGTGGCAGTTGCTGTCAACGCTATTATTGTAAAATCTTGAGGTAACGTAAATACTTTTGAAATAACATTTTGGTAACTCGGCCTGAAATCATGACCCCATTTAGAAATACAATGCGCTTCATCAAACGCGACTAAGTGAATCTTTATACGCTGAAGCATATTTAAAAAATATCGGTTTTCAAATCGTTCTGGTGCAACATACAAAAATTGAATTTCTCCATTTGATAATGCTTTTTCAATACGTTGTTGCTCTTTTTGAGTCAAACTACTATTTAAAAAAGCAGCTTGAATTCCCATCGCTTTTAATTGATCCACTTGATCTTTCATTAATGATATTAGTGGACTTATTACAATTGTTGTACCACCTAACAATAAACCTGGTACTTGATAGCATATAGACTTACCTCCACCAGTTGGTAAGACACCAAGCACATTACGATGGTCTAATACTTTGCTAATAATTTCTTCTTGTCCTGGTCGAAACGTTTCATACCCAAAGTAATGCGATAATGTTTGTTGCATCATAAATTGACCCCTTATTGTTGTTCTTTAATTTCTTCTAACTCACTCCATCTTGTGATGTCTAAATCATATTGAATTTCAAGTTGTTCTTTTTCTTCGTTTAATTCTTTAATTTTCCCATAATCTGCACTTGCCTCAATCATGAGCACATCAATTTCTTCCATTCTTACTTCCGCTTGTTCTATGCGTTTCATCAATTGTTCATATTCTAATTTTTCTTTATATGATAAACCATTTTTCTTACGTACAGTTGTAGAAGATTTAGATTGTTGCTTCAATGTGGATTTATTTTTATCTAATGATTTTTTATAACTTTCATAATCTTCAAAAGTTCCGATAATCTTTTCCATCTGACCATCATGAATAAACCAATATGACTGTGCAACTTTATTTAAGAAGTAGCGATCATGGCTTACGGTAATCACTGTACCACCGAAAGTATGAATATAATCTTCAAGTATTGTTAAAGTCTCAGTATCTAAATCATTTGTCGGTTCATCTAACAACAGAACATTTGGCTGGTGTACGAGTAGACGTAATAAATACAAACGCTTTTGCTCTCCACCAGATAATTTATAAACTTTTTTACCATGAGTTGCACTTGGAAATAAAAATCGTTCAAGAAGTTGTGTAATAGATACCGAGGTTCCATCTTTTTCTTTTGCGATCTCACTTTCTTCTCTTAAATAATCAATCATACGAATATCTCTATCCAGGGTCTCATCTGTTTGCTTAAAATAAGCTACTTTAACCGTCTGCCCAGTCTTCAATTTACCTTCGAATTGTTGGTCTTCTCCACTCAAAATATTTAAGAGTGTTGTTTTACCAGCTCCATTTGGCCCAACAACACCAATACGCTCACCTTTTTGAATAATTTCCGTCAGATGTTCAAATAATACTTTATCATTAATAGCCTTTGATAAGTCTTCTAATTCGAACACTTGCTTACCTAATCTTGAATAAGCAAGATTCAATTCACCTTTATCGTCTTTATATTGCTGGTTAACTTCATTTTCTAGGTCATTAAATCGATTAATTCTAGCTTGTTGCTTTGTAGTACGAGCCTTAGCTCCAGCCCTCATCCAAGCAAGTTCTTCCTTATATAAAGCTCGTTGCTTTTGTTGTTGCTTTTGAAGTGTTACTTCTCTTTCAGCGCGCATTTCAATATAAGATTCATAGTTACCAGGATATGACGCTAACTTACCTCTGTTTAGTTCAATAATTCTAGTGGAAACTTCATTTAAAAAATATCGATCATGGGTTACGAATAAAACAGTATGAGGATATTGCTTCACATAATTGATCAACCAGCTGATTGATTCGAAGTCTAAATGGTTCGTAGGTTCATCTAATAACAATAAATCTGGTTGTTCTATTAATGTTTTAGCAAGTACAACACGTTTTTGTTGTCCGCCGGATAATTCTTTAATGTATTTAGTAGTATCATGTATACCTAGTTTTGAGAGGATTGTTTTAATTTCAGCGTTATAGTCCCAAGCATCATGTTGATCCATAGCATCTTGCGCATCCATCATTCGCTTGAACAATTTATCACTTTGGTCATCCGCATAAGCTTGTACTGCCTGCTCATATTGCTTGATGATGCGTAAAGTTGTTGTATCAGAACTTAATACTGCATCAAAAACTGTCATATCTTCATTAAGGTCCTGTTTCTGAGACGAATATCGAATTCGATATTGATTTGGATGCATAACATTGGCTGTAAAATCATCATCAATACCACCAATTACTTTTAACAACGTACTTTTCCCTGTACCATTTATGCCTACTAAACCTATTTTTTCACCTTCTGAAATTGATAAATCTAGGTTATCGAATATAGTCTTATCGGCATAAGATTTATTTAAATGTTCAATTTTATATGCTTCCATACCCATCTTCCTTCTTCTGTTGAAATCTCTACGTACTTAAATCAGTTCTATACATTATACACCTTTTTGAAATCAAAAGAAATCGATACCGTTAAGTGTCATAATTTAATATATTGTTGCTTCAACTATAAATAAAACTTGTTAAGGCTTTGATGACTATGCTAATGATCTTTATAATATACCTTTTTATCAACACATATAATGTAAAACATAATATAAAAGAACATAATAAAAACCCGGATTGATATTTTATCAATCCGAGTTCGTGTTTAGATATTATTTTTTAGAGTTTGCTTTAGGTCCTGTTTCATATTTATACTTCGAAGGATTTACCTTTTTGAAGTCTGGATTTTTGTAGAATCTAAACAAATCACCATTAAGCACGTTGTCACTCATTTCGAGATCCTTTTCAACTTGCTTTTTATTCTTTTCGAAATCAGCTGGTTGAGTAGTTATGAGTTCATTATTTTTATTAGAATAAATCTTACCATTAACATATTTATAATCTTTTGTTATAAAGTCACCATTTCTGAATGGAACTACTTGATTATGACCTTTAGAGAATAAATCAGTACCGAACATTAAATAGTTCTTCGTATCTATACCAGCCAAATGTAAAATTGTTGGCATTACATCGACTTGACCAGCATATTCATTATTGATACCACCAGATTTACCAGGGATTTTAATCCAGAAACCAGTTCTGTTTAAATCTGTAAATTTAGCCGATGTGATTTTTTCACCTAATAGTTTTTCCATGGCATTGTTATGGTTTTCAGAGATACCATAGTGGTCACCATAAATCATAATCACTGAATTGTCATATAATCCTTTTTTCTTCAAGTCATTAATATATTCTTCTAATGCTTCGTCTAAATAACGTGCTGTTTGAATATAACCATCAACTGTTGCATCACCTGTGTTTGATTTCTCAATAGTTGCATCCTTTTCATCTAATGTGAATGGATAGTGGTTAGTCAATGTAATTAAATGAGAATAGAATGGTGATTTCATCTTAGCTTGATAATTAGCAGAATCTTTAAAGAAAATTTTGTCTTTCAAGCCTAAGTTTACAACGTTTTTATCTGACATGTCATAGTATGTTGCATCATAGAATTTATCGATACCAAAGTGTTTATATACTTGGTCTCTGTTCCAGAATGTTTTATAGTCACCGTGCATGACATCAGATTTGTAGCCTTGCTTTTGATCTAAAATTGCTGGTAATGACTGATACGTATTATCTCCTTTTAATGAAAAGGCAGAACCTTGCGGTAAACCGTATAAACTGTTATCCATTGTAAATTCAGAGTCAGATGTTTTACCTTGACCTGTTTGATGGAAAAAGTTAGGGAAGTATGTGAATTGCTCTTTCCCACTTGATAATTTGTTTAAAAACGGTGTTACTTCTTTACCATTAACCTTTTTATTAATTAAGAAGGTTTGGAAACTTTCTAAATGAATCTTAATAATATTTTTCTTCTTTGCCACCCCATAATATTCTGGGTTAGGCTCTGTTTGACGTTGTTTCGTATAATTTAATACTTTTGTTAAGTCATCTTCAGATGCTAGCGCTTTTTGTTGATTATTTTCGATAGTTTTAACACCATCGTATACTGTAAAGTTATAAGGTCCTAAATATTTCACTAAATATTTATGGTCAAATGTACGTGTTAATAATTCTGGTCTGTCAGTTTCAGCAAAAGCTAAGTTTAAGAAGAATAATGCTACTGAAGCCGCCATTACGACAGGAACAAATTTCTTACTAAATGCTTTTGTGTCTAACCATTTTGTTTTAAATATTAAAATGAATAAGTAAACTAACGTATCAATGAAATAAACAAAGTCATACCATTTGAATGATGCACTAACCGCACCACCCATAGATTCTACGTTACCTACTTGGTTTAAAGTACTAAACGTTAAAAAATCAGAGAAGAATCTAAAGTACACAACATTGGCATATAATAGGAACGTCAATAAGAAGCCGCCTATGAACATGAACCAAAATGCTTTTTTGCCTTTAAAGAATAGGAACACACTTAAAACCAGTGCTACTAAACTATAAGGATTCATCAATAATATTAAGTTTTGTACTAAACCTTTAACACCTAAAGAAAAATCAACATAATAAGAAAAATACGTCTTCAAGGTAATCGTTATTACGGTTAATAAGAAGAACGCAAAAAGACTAATTTTCTTTTTTTGTGAACTCATGATTCTTTCCCCCGTTATTTAGATAATAAATCTTGCGAAAGTACTTGAATAAATTAGATATTAACATTATGTAGTTAATTAATAAGTGCGTTTAAAAGTTAACATTGTCATAATTATAGTAATTACTTTCAGATTCAAGTTTATAATTTTCATTATTTGTAGCTTTCAACTTTGATTTAACAAGTATTTTGGGCTACAACTCATATTTGCTTGTGTAAGTTTCTTTATTTAATATTATCATTCAATTAACAAATTTAAAATTTGTAATCAAATTGTAATAATAAGCATAGCTCAATTAATAAATATAGAGTAATTTTAGTCAAAATTCAAGTAAAAACACACTTTATCTTTTCATTTTACTGTGAAACGAATTAGAAAATGATACATTTCGCAGATAAAACACAGTATTATTTCATTATACATTAGGAGGAAATTATTTGCATCGGACTCGAGTATGAGCTACGTACCAAATATTATTTCATCATTTCTAATTGCATTCTATATTCTATTCCATGGAATAATTGGTTTAACCAGTTACTATACTTAACAAGGTTCTTTTCAGCCGTTAAAATATCTATAAATTGAAATTTCAAACGTGATCCTTGCGGTTTTTGTGCTAATTTCGTTAAATGATAACTTGCGATTGTACCGATTTGCGGGTAGCTACCTAGCGTATAATGATCATTTAATAGGATAATAGGTGTGCCATCACGCTTAATTTGTATCGTTCCTTTTTTGACAGTCTGATACGGTGGCATATCTTCATAAAAAGCTTTGATTTTTTCACCTTCAAGCATCATCCCCATGCGATTTGCTTTGCTCGTTACTTTATAATCATGTTTCACAAATCTTTGAATGGCATCTTCTTTAAAATCTTCCGTACCTTTATTTTTAACGACATGAAATACATCAGACATATAATTAAATGACAAGGCGTATCCATCAATACCCCAATCTGTTTGTTTCGTGTGAGCAAGGTTTTCAAATAACTTATGATGACGAGCTGTATAATCTCTCTTAAGCTTTATTTCATCGCCATCTTGTAATGTTCTACCTTTAAAACCACCAATTTTTACATTAAAGTCGGTTGAGTTAGATCCTAACCATGCATCTAATTCAAATCCGCCTCCCACAGCTAAATACACTCGCGATGTATAACTTGTTTCTCTAAACTTTAAAACATCGCCTTTATCTAACAAATACAATTTATATGGAGATATAGTCATATGCTCAGTGTAAGCTTTGACATTACCCCCTGCTAATGCAATCAGCGTAGGTTCTGTAAAACGAATCGTTGCCATTTTATTAGTCATTTCCAAAGTTGCTTCATTCTTGTCATTTGCAACTAATCGATTAGCAATTTCATGTGCTAAAGTATCAAGTGCACCACATGGAATTACACCATCATGTTCATATCCCCTTCTGCCAAAGTCCTGAAAGCTACTGAATAAGCCACTTTTTTCAATTATGATTGACATCTTTAAACGCTCCTACTTCTAATTCATTTTCATTGATAGGTCTAAATTTAATATTATCGCCTAACTTTAAGCGTGCGAAATCTGATTCTTTCGGATTAAAAAGTGATAATGGTGTATAACCAATAACTAACCAATCATTAATTGTATCCGTAGTTACAATACCGCATTTTTTCCCTTCAAGTACTACAGAACCAGCTGGAATGAATTTTTTCTGTTTACTCGTGTGATTAATATACAATTTCTTATTTAATCCAGTTAAATAAGGAAACCCAGGTGAATATCCCATCATCGAAACAAAATATTGCGCCTTAGAATGTAATTCAATAAAAGTTTCTAGCTTGATTTTGTAATGTTTTAAAAGTGATTCTAAATCCGGACCATATTTCGAACCATACACAATTGGTATTTCAATCAAATCTTGCTGGTTAAAATCATGTTTTATGTTTAAATGAATCGATTCTATTAGTGCTTTCATGTATAAAAAAGGTGATTGTATATTATGGTGTTTAATCATATCCCTTGCGTCATAGACAATCATCATGTCTGATTCTGATGGCACAATTTCTATAATAAATGGATAATTTTGTTCAATTAAATATGAGCGAAGTGTTAATAAATCTTCGGTTAAACTTTTAGATACTTCTTTTTCAATTGCGACTACAATGGCTTGGTCACCTTGACTATATATTTTCATTTGTACACCTCTTCAATATTTGGTTACTTTACTTTCATTTTTAATTATAGAATCGATTGAATAGTTCATTTTACCTACTCACTAAATTTACTGGTGGTACATTAAATCCATTGCCCGCACAACAAAAGGCATAAGTTCGTGAATTAATGCGTATACAAGGATAAAGCTTATAACAGTAGTAATTGTTGCTATCAAACGAACAACATATATTCTATTTTCAGATAGCAATCGATTCACTAATCGATAATTTACGTATACAAGAATTAACAACAGCACAATATAAACAATAATCATATTTGGCCCCATTTAATTTTTAAATTTGTTTTCACATCATTTTCTACTTTATTATCATACTAATTTTAAAGGCAAAGGTGGACATCGGCAACCTCTCGTAAACTATTTATCAAAAATAAACGTATCTCATTGTTATGATATTTATAAATCAATTCGTTTTTATTAAAGTCTTTTTCAACAAGTTTGTCACTATCTATTAAATAATCACGCATGCATCCTTTTAAGAAATCATCTTTATAACTTGGTGTGTACCATTTTCCATCCTCTTCAATGACAATGTTGCCAATATCAAATTCAAGGACCTTGCCGTCCTCTGAAGTTAGCAATATTAAATCTGTTTCATGATTGTGTGCTAAATGCTTTCGTTCTGTCGTTTTATTTTTTATAAAAGTTGGATTAACTACTTTGGGCAACACTTGAAATTTTGCTGTAAAACTACTTTTCTCAGGTAAAGGTGACACTATCGTTTCAAATTTGCTTTCAGCATTTAATACGATTTTAAGTCTATATTGACCACTGTGATACTTTGTTGTTACATCGTTTAATTCATTTCGCCATGCATGTTCATCAAATTTAAAGTTTAATCGCTCAGAAGAACATTTTATGCGATTAGTATGATAAGTAAGTCTAGGGATATGTCCATTATCAATTTTCATTGTTTCAAATAATTGCATTATAACATCTCCAAAATCTTGGTTTTTGCGTAAAATTCATTCACTTCATCTTTTGGCTTAGAATCAATTGTAATACCTGCTCCGACTCCATAAATCGCTTGTCCATATTTATACTCAATAGTGCGAATCGGAATATTAAAAATCATTTTATCATCTTCAGTTGGAAGTAATAGTCCAATTGCTCCGCAGTATATACCACGAGGTGAACTTTCTAATTGTTTAATATATTTCATTGTATTCAGTTTCGGTGCACCTGTAATCGAACCACAAGGAAATAACGATGTTAAAATTTGAGTTAAGTCTGTATTATTTTTTAAAGTTCCACTTACCATCGAAGTCATTTGAAATACAGTTTTATATGCCTCAATAAAAAATAGTTTATACACCTTAATTGAGCCACTCTGTGATATTCTCCCTATATCGTTTCTTAGTAAATCAACAATCATGACATTTTCTGCACGATCTTTCGAAGAAGTTTGCAATGTTTTATAATACTGTTGATCTTCAGCTTCCGTTTTACCTCTAGGCATTGTCCCTTTCATCGGTTTGCTTATGATAACGTTATCGACATTGTTAAATTGTCCTTTTTGAAAAAATAATTCTGGTGAGATAGACGCTACTTGGATTTCATCAGTTTGTAATAACGCAGTATAATTACCATTACTAAATTGAGTTAATCGTTCATATAAAGTACTAATAGGATAATAAATGTTATCCGTTAAGCGCGCCGTATAGTTCACTTGATACGTTTCGCCTTCAACAATTGCTTGTTGGACACGTTTAATATTAGTCATCATAACCTCAGAAGATTCAACAAATGAAAAATGATACTTTGATACATAAGAAGTTTGATGTTCATATGTTGAATTTATGCTTTCCGCTTTTTCAAAACTATAAGCTGCTGCATAAATATCATCTTTAGCTAATGAATGTGTACACATAGCATGATTAAAATACTTTGCCGCTTCGTAACTTAAATATAACGAGACATATCTACCTTGTCGTTGCTGCGCTTGTGCAAAGTGTATCACTTCTCCCACATCAGCCAACTTAGTAGCAACATACTTCTTTATAAATCCCTTTAATTGAATATGGTATTGCTTATATTCATTTTCAGTTAAATAGTAGCGATAATTATATTCTATTCTCACAGTAATCACCTACCTTCGATAAAAATAATTCAACTTGTCGATAACCGTATTCACTCAAAATAGATTCAGGATGATATTGCACACCAAAAACCGGAAATCTAATATGCTCAAATGCCATAATAATCGCTTCATCGTTTTTTGCTGTAATCTTTAAGCAATTTGGAAAAGTCGCTCCGTCAGCAATTAATGAATGATAACGCATTACATTGAAATTTTGAGGCAGTCCTTGAAAAATACCTTCATTGGTATGGCGTAACTGTGTAGTATGTCCGTGTACAGGATGATAGCCGTGAATGATATTTCCACCAAAATAAGACACGATACATTGAAATCCTAAACATACACCTAGTATAGGTACACGCTGATAAAATTGTTCTAACACTTCATTCAAGATAGGATAATCATCCGGATTACCCGGCCCAGGCGAAATAACAATTGCTTTTGGCTTCATATTAATGACGTCTTCTATCAGCAGATTATCAATACCAACAACTTGAACTGTTAGTTTCGTTTGAGTCTTAATATAGTCTATTAAATTATATGTAAATGAATCATTATTATCTATGACTAGAATCATTGTATACTCCGTTCTAAATGTGTTTTATTTTTATAATATGTATTGGATGTAGCTAAAACTTTAAAAGCATTGTCATTATCCTGACCTTGATTTTAACTAATATATGGTATATTCTATTCATCGTACATAAATGAATATCAGAGGTTCCTAGCTGAAACCCTCTATAAAAAACTAGACATTGAAATTTCAAACATTCGTTGGTAAACCTTTAATATATATTATAGGAGCAACCCATTTCTTTCGTCTATCTTTTATGGAGATAGGCTTTTTTTATTTTATAAATTAAAAACGGGCTTATCAATGCCATTAACCTCTTTATTAATATTATTAATGATAGGAGCAATTACAAAATGGAAAGTGTATTAAATAATGAAAAAGCCATCGTTGTCTTTAGTGGTGGTCAAGACAGTACAACATGTCTCTTTTATGCAAAAAAACATTTCAAAGAAGTTGAACTCGTAACGTTTAATTATGGCCAAAGACATGATACTGAAATTGAAGTCGCAAAACAAATTGCACAAGATCAAGGAATGAAACATCACGTTTTAGATATGTCATTATTATCACAACTTACTCCAAACGCATTAACACAACATGATATGGAAATTACTAATAATGAAGATGGTATACCTAATACATTTGTTCCAGCTAGAAATTTACTTTTCTTGTCGTTTGCAGGCGCTCTAGCTTATCAAATTGGGGCTAAGCATATTATTACAGGCGTATGTGAAACAGACTTTTCAGGCTACCCAGACTGTCGCGATAGTTTTATAAAATCAATGAACGTAACATTAAGCCTAGCTATGGACAAAGATTTTGTCATTCATACTCCTTTAATGTGGTTAAACAAAGCAGAAACGTGGAAATTAAGTGATGAACTCGAAGTTTTAGATTATATTCGTACAAAAACATTAACATGCTATAACGGTATCATTGGGGATGGCTGTGGTGAATGTCCAGCTTGTCATTTACGTCAACGTGGACTAAATCAATATCTTGAAAGTAAAGGAGCGCTTTAAAATGTTACAACAAATCTATCCTAGTACAACGCATCCATATCAATTCGAATTAAATAAAGATTTTAATTTTTCGGCTGCACATCACATTCCATGTGAAGAAGCAGGTATTTGTCAAAATGTCCATGGTCATACTTACTTTGTTAATTTAACAATTGTCGGTGATAAACTAGATGACACTGGCTTCTTAGTGAACTTTAGCCATTTGAAAAAGATGATACACGGTAAATTTGACCATCAACTGTTAAATAACTTACCTGCTTTTAAAAACAAAATCCCTTCAACTGAAATCGTAGCGGAAACAATTTATCAAATTGTTAAAGAAAATTTGGCATCGCTCGAACACCAACCAAAATGTATTCAAGTATTTGTAAGAGAAACACCAACAAGTTATGTCGTATTTAGACCAAAGGAACAGGTGTAACTAATGGCTAAAATTCCTGTACTCGAAATATTCGGTCCAACCATTCAGGGTGAAGGTCGAGTAATCGGTAGAAAAACGATGTTTGTGAGAACAGCTGGATGTGATTATCGCTGTAGCTGGTGTGATTCTGCATTTACTTGGGATGGTAGTGCTAAAGGCGATATAAAACTCATGACCGCTGAAGAAATTTATGATGAATTAAAACGAATTGGTGGCGATTTATTTAACCACGTTACAATTTCTGGTGGTAACCCAGCATTAATTAAAGGTATCCAAGAGTTAGTTGACTTATTTCAAGATAAAGGTATTTTCAGCGCACTGGAGACACAAGGCAGTAAATTCCAACCTTGGATGACACAAATTGATGATTTAACGATTAGTCCAAAACCACCAAGTTCAACTATGACACCTGATTTAAAAAAGTTAGATGAAGTGATTACACAATGCGTACCTTCATCATTAAACTTAAAAGTAGTTGTATTCGACGATAAAGATTATGATTTTGCCAAAATGATACACCACCGTTATCCAGATATTCCCTTCTATTTACAAGTTGGTAACCCATATTTATCAGACAGCGTAGATAATCATACCGAAAAGTTGTTAGAACGCTACGAGCAGTTGGTGGATTTAGTTATGCAAAGTAATGATATGAATCACGTTTATGTGTTACCACAACTTCATACATTACTTTGGAGCAATAAAAAAGGTGTATAAAGGATAACTTATTTTACTTTTTGCAAGTCATATCTAATGAATAACAATATATTAATTGATATAATAGTTGATTGAAGTATAACGAACAGGAGTCCATCATGATTGTATATATATTAATTAATATTGCTATCGTCGTACTTATAACTGGATTCAATTTATATAGGCATCAAATGCAACATTTATCATTAAGTGCAATGTTGTTATCTATTACGATAAACGCCTTTATAAATACATTCATAATTGATAAATATAACTTTATTACTCTGTGTACTATAACGATGTTTATCATTTGGACGATACTACAGTTTTACATTGATAAAAAATTAAAACCTGTATACATTACAGACCAAAAATTTATTGCTATCATATTAACGATTGTTGTCAGTTTAACGCAACGTGTTACCGACTTTTCAAGTACACAATCAATATATATGTCTATTCCATTTTTAGCCCCTGCCATTTTCATCATTGGTGGTATTATGTTGTTTATTTCAACATTTAATAGCTTAGATGAAACTGCTGAAAATAATAACAAAATAAAGAAACTAATGATTAAAGGACTTATCATTATTAACATTTCATTTATCGTTATGATGGTTTTAACACCATATTGGTACTTGTATTTAATCGTCTATCTTATTTTCTTGTTGTTTTTATTGTGGCAAAAGGTTTATAAATTTTAATACCAAAACTATTAAACACTTCTGATATTCTTAGTTCAAAATATCAGAAGTGTTTTATAGTGTTATCTAGTTCAGATAAATATTTCCTTACTTAAAAAAACGCCCTCCTCTTATTTTGACCCCTATTTATTTAAATCAGACAATTATTTTCATTTTCAAATTATTCTTTCTTCAATATTAGTTAAGCGATATTTAAACGAAGTTAAGAATTAGTTAATGGCATATTATTTGCCTTCATTTTAAACTTAACTTATCAAATTGAAGAAATGAGGAGTTAGCATGAATACAAAATATTTTTTAGCAGCTGGTGCTGTTATCACAACATTAGCTTTAGGTGCTTGTGGTAATTCTAATTCACAAGATCAAGGTAACAAAACTGAACAAAAAACAAAGTCAGAAGATAGCAATGTTAAAACTGATAAAACAAAACACCTAACAGGTACATTCAGTTCTAAAAACGGTGAAACTGTTGAAGGTAAAGCTGAGATTAAAAATGGTAAATTAATGCTTACTAACTACAAATCATCAAAAGGTCCAGATTTATACGTCTACCTAACAAAAAATGGCGACATTAAAAACGGTAAAGAAATCGCAATGGTTGACTACGATAAAGAAAAACAAACATTTGATCTTAAAAATGTAGATTTAAGCAAATATGATGAAGTAACAATCTATTGTAAAAAAGCTCACGTCATCTTCGGCGGCGCTAAATTAAAATAATCAATTTCTGAGTTAAACTTTTATTTACAACATACTATTACTATACATTACAAATTTTTAAAATATACATTACACTCATTACTCAATGGAAAGCGTATGATTTCACAGCCCCCCTAGCTTGTAGAAATCATACTTTCCTTTTTTCAATATATATACAACTATTAAATCCCATAAGATTGCAGAGCACATAAGTAAATTTTTTTAGAGCTTGAGGTTTGTTTAGCTTAAGCAACCCATGAGCTCAAACACTTCCTGTTCACATAACACTACAAATCGCATTATGTTGCTTAATCTTATGTTTATATAAATTACACACAATAAATAGAAAGAATGTGAACATCATGAATAAATTATTGCTACTCGTTACATTTATCATTCGTGTGGGTTCAGGTATTGTTATGTTAATGCAAGGCTACGAAAAATTAACGGGCGGATTTACGCTGAAAGGTTTAGTACCAGTCATCGCTAACAATACTGATTCACCAGAGTGGTATAAGTGGTTTTTCGCAAATATAGTTGCACATACGACGTCATTATTTGATATTGTTGTCCCACTCGGAGAGATTGCAATTGGATTAGGTTTAATTTTTGGAGTTTTTGCATATGCTGCTAGTTTCTTTGGAGCCTTTGTTATGATAAATTATATCTTAGCAGATATGATATTTACGTATCCTCTTCAATTAACTTTCTTTATCCTTTTACTAATGAGTCACTCATTGTTAAAACAGATTTCACTTAAAGAAATCATTAATTACTTTAGAGGTCGTAAGAACAGAGGTGAAAAAATAGATGACCCACTTACTGATCGTGGATGATGAACAAGACATTGTAGACATTTGTCAAACCTATTTTGAATATGAAGGTTACAAAGTAACAACGACAACTAGCGGTAAAGAAGCAATTTCTTTACTATCAAATGATATTGATATCATGGTACTTGATATCATGATGCCAGAAGTTAATGGTTACGACATTGTCAAAGAAATGAAAAGGCAAAAATTAGATATCCCCTTTATCTATTTAACTGCCAAAACACAAGAACATGATACCATTTACGCCTTAACTTTAGGTGCAGATGACTATGTCAAAAAACCATTTAGTCCAAGGGAACTCGTTTTACGTATTAATAATTTACTTACAAGAATGAAGAAATACCATCATCAACCAGTTGAACAACTGTCGTTTGATGAATTAACACTTATTAACTTAAGTAAAGTTGTGACTGTAAATGGTCACGAAGTCCCTATGCGTATTAAGGAATTTGAGTTATTGTGGTATTTAGCTTCTAGAGAAAATGAAGTTATTTCTAAATCAGAATTACTTGAAAAAGTTTGGGGATATGACTATTACGAAGATGCTAATACCGTGAATGTCCATATACACCGTATTAGAGAAAAATTAGAAAAAGAGAGCTTTACAACATATACCATCACAACTGTATGGGGATTAGGATATAAATTTGAAAGGAGCCGATAATGGTGTTATCAATTAGAAGTCAAATCATTATTGGCGTCGTATCGAGTATACTATTAACTTCAACTATTTTAGCAATTGCATATATTTTAATGTGGTTTAACGGCCATATGACACTAACTTTGACCTTAACGACAATAATTACAAGCTGTTTAACCTTATTAATATGTAGTATTTTTATTAATCCACTTATACAAAAAATTAAGCAGTTTAATATAAAAACTAAGCAATTTGCTAACGGAAATTACGCAAGCAATGATAAAACGTTTAATTCACCAAAAGAAATTTATGAATTAAATCAATCTTTTAATAAAATGGCTTCTGAAATTACGCAACAAATGAATCAAATTAAATCCGAACAACAAGAAAAAACAGAACTGATTCAAAACTTAGCCCATGATTTAAAAACACCTTTAGCAAGCATTATTTCATATTCTGAAGGACTACGTGATGGTATAATCACTAAGGATCATGAGATTAAAGAGTCATACGACATATTAATTAAACAAGCAAACAGATTATCAACATTATTTGATGATATGACTCATATTATCACTTTAAATACAGGTAAAACATATCCCCCAGAATTAATACAACTAGACCAATTACTTGTATCAATATTGCAACCATATGAGCAACGTATCAAACATGAAAACCGCACATTAGAAGTGAATTTCTGTAACGAAATTGATGCATTTTATCAATATCGAACGCCACTTGAGCGTATTTTAACAAACTTACTTGATAATGCGCTAAAATTTTCAAATGTTGGTAGTCGCATTGATATTAATATTAGTGAAAACGAAGATCAAGATACTATCGACATTGCTATTAGCGATGAAGGTATTGGCATTATACCAGAACTACAAGAACGTATATTCGAACGTACATTCAGAGTAGAAAACTCTCGTAATACAAAAACGGGTGGTTCTGGATTAGGCTTATATATAGCTAATGAACTCGCGCAACAAAATAACGCAAAAATCAGTGTAAGCAGTGATATAGATGTAGGAACTACGATGACTGTAACATTACACAAATTAGACATTACGTCATAATCCGATTTATTTATAAAATAAAATGCAAAGACTAAAAAGAAGCTCCCATTAATGAGGGCTTCTTTTTTTGTTTATTTAGAATAAACTTTATGGGTATCCTTCTCATCATTTTCAAGACTTGAAAGATTTGTAGCTTGAATAATATATTTAGGACGTGCCTTAACTTCATAATATATCCTGCCAATATATTCACCTACAACACCAATTGAAATTAACTGTATGCCGCCTAATAATAAAATAGCTGCAATCGTTGAAAAATATCCCGGAATATTAACACCAGATATCATAATATTGATGAATAAATAGATAATATATAACACGCTTATTGAAAAGATAAACAAGCCAAGATAAATCATCATTCTCAAAGGTTTACTATTAAAGGAAATCAATCCATCAATACCATAATTAAATAACTTTTTAAAGGACCACTTAGATTCCCCTTTTTGTCTCTCAACATTTTGATACGTAAACACTTTAGTATTATAGCCTATCCATTCAAATAACCCTTTTGAAAATCGATTATATTCTTCAAGTGATGCAATGGATTTAACAGCTCTTTGGCTTAAAAGTCTAAAATCACCAACACCATCATCAAATTGTACTTCTTCTACAAAGCAATTAACTAACTTATAATACAAATGGCTTAATGTTTTGCGACTAAAATTTTCACCACTTCTATCACGCTTTGCAATCACTTGATCATAGCCTTCCATAAAACCTTCAACCATTTTCGGAATATATTCAGGTGGATGTTGCAAATCACAATCTATCATGATGACTGCATCAAATTCAGTACTATGCTGGTAACCTGCAATCATAGCTGCTTCTTTTCCAAAATTTCTACTAAAAGAAATAAAGCTGACATGCCTATCTATTGTGGCAAGATGTTGCATTTCATCTATAGTGGTATCCGTACTACCATCATCTATGAAAAGCATATTATAATCATAGCCTTTCACACTACTATCTTGTGAAAGTATTTCAGTTAATTGTTGATGTGTTTGTGTAATGACTTCCCCTTCATTAAAACAAGGAATGACGACTCTAATTTTCATCTATGTCCATCCTTTTTATTTAAAAGATTTTGAATGTACCTGAGTATTGTTTTATCAAATAGTAAAAACCAACTCATTTATTTTAATGTACACATTAAAAGGCATTCATAAACGTAAAATTTAACATCCAGTTATTTTAAATCCCCAATTTTCACATCATCTGGATTTTTACCTTGTCTTGCATTTCTATTTAAAGCATCAATTTCAGCTACTTCTGTTAATTCTAAATTAAAATCTAAAATATCTATATTTTCTTGAATGCGTTTAGGTGTCTGAGATTTTGGAATAATAATTCTATTGTGTGCTAAATGCCAACGTAATACAACTTGTGCTGGTGTTTTATGATATTTTTCAGCAATTTTAACAATGACAGGGTCGTCTAGTAGTCCTCTATTTCTCATCAAAGGCATCCATGCAGTCACTTTAATATCGTGACGATCACAAAATTCTTGTAATTCTTGTTGGTTAAAATATGGATGTACCTCAATTTGATTCACCATTGGTTTGATACTTGATTGAGCCATTAATTTTTCTAGATGATGAACATTAAAATTACATACACCTATTGCTTTTACCTTACCTTGCTCGTAAAGTTCTTCCATAGCTTTATATGTTTCTAAAAATAGACCATCTGCTTCACAAGGCCAATGTATTAGAAATAAATCAAGATAATCAGTTTGTAAATTTTCAATCGATTTGTTGAAATATTCGAATGTTTTCTCATAACCTTGATAGTCATTCCATAACTTCGTTGTTATAAACAAATCTTCTCTATCGACGCCATTATCCTTTAATGCTCGTCCTAGTGAAGCCTCATTATCATAAAAGTATGCTGTATCAAACGCTCTATAGCCTGCGTCAATTGCAGCATTTACAACTTTAGTCATATCTTCGTCAGAGATTTTATAAACACCTAACCCAACTGAAGGCATCGGGTATCCATTATTTAATATTTGTATCTCATTCAACATCTTTATATCTCTCCAATCTATGTATCTTTTATATCTTTACATTACCCTAAATTTTTCAACAAACTCAATTAATACGAATTATCGCTTTCAATAAAAATTATTCATTAAATCATTAAAGATATTGAGTTCCAATACTATTTTCACTTTTCATTAATTTTAGTCAAAAAAATAACCAACCAAAAATGAATTAAATCATTCTTAGTTGGTTTATATATTAATATCTATTCTGATTTTTCATCTTCATCAGACTGTCCGATAGTAGGTCTCGCTTCATTAAATTCATAGTTTAATATCACCCAAATAATTTGGTGGTTATCGATTTCTGAAACAACCCAGCGATCATAAGTTGTATCCACGTAATCATCTTTTTGTAAATTGGTATTACGAGATTGTAACCATCCACCTATCGTATCAATATCCTCAGAGTCATCAAATTCTATACCGAACTCTTCAGTTAAATCATCCAATAGTACTCTGCCATTTACTTGGAATGTCTTATTATCAATTTTAACGATATCATTCACTTCATCATCATCAAATTCATCACGAATTTCTCCAACGATTTCTTCTAAAATATCTTCCATCGTTAAAATACCTGCCGTTCCACCATATTCATCTATAATAAGACTCATATGTACATGTTCACGTTGCATTCTAATTAATGCATCACTGATACGTGTTGTCTCTGAAATCATTGGCAACTCATGTATATAGTTTGCTATTTTAATCGTTTTTCCAGAAGCGTATTCAGTTAAAAATTCTTTGACGTTAATAAATCCTTTAATGTGGTCTTTATCACCATCATCAGTAATTGGATAACGCGTAAATTGATGTTCTTTTATTGTTTCTAGTAATTCGTCTACATTAAAAGGTTCATTTAGTGTAATCATTTGAGTTCTAGGTACCATTATATCTTTTGCATGTCTTTCATCGAATGAAAAGATATTTTGCATATATGCCAATTCAGTTTGGTTGATTTCTCCACCATTATAACTATTGTTAATAATAATTTTGATTTCTTCTTCTGACATTGCATCAGTTTGGGCATCAGGATTTACACCAAACATTCTAATAATAACACGTGCAGAACCATTCATCAGCCAAATCAATGGTTTCATAATGTTACCGAAATAGAACAATGGTCTTGCATATACTAAAGCAAGCTTTTCAGTATGTTGAATAGCTATAGATTTAGGCGCTAATTCACCAAGTACTACATGCAAATACGTAACGATTATAAATGACACTGCAAACGAAATCGTCGTCGTTAATGCAGTTGGTAAATTGATTGCTTCAAATATTGGGTGTAATAGCTTTTCAAACGTTGGTTCACCAAGCCAACCTAACCCTAAAGATGTTACTGTTATACCTAACTGACAAGCAGAAAGATAATAATCTAGATTAGCAATCATCTTTTTTACTATTTTAGCAGGTTTATTTCCTTCATCTGCTAGCTGTTCAATTCTTGTTGCTCTAATTTTTACTAATGCAAATTCTGAACCAACAAATACAGTGGTTAATGCAATTAATAGAATAAATATAATCAAACTAATTATGGTCGAAGTTTCCAATTAATTCCCTATTTCTAGGGATTCACCTCCATGTTATATGTGTCACTCATGGGTAACACGCATTCAAATTTATCACTATGACTTAAATTACAACTACATGTTATCGCCTTCCCATTTAGACACCCCCAGAAAAAAATGTTATTGCTTCTATTTTATCATAATATAAAGTGCTTATGTTAACAGATTAAATCTATTGCATACATTTAATTATGATTATTTATTAGCTAAATGTGTGAACCTTGCCTTGTTTTATTGTAGATTTTACATTCATATCATCATCTAGAATAACAAGATCTGCATCCTTATTTACTTTAATACTACCTTTTCTATCATCGATACCTAATGCAATGGCTTGATTTAAACTTGTTACTCGCCATAAATGATCTAATGTATCACCTGTAAATGATATTAAGTTACGTAACCCATGATTCATTTTTAAAATACTACCAGCAAGCGCACCATTTGCAAGACGTGCTTGTTGCGATTGAACAGTTACTTTTTGTCCACCCAAATCATATTCTCCTTCAGGCATACCTTTTGCACGCATTGCATCGGTAATTAAATAAAAACGTTCATTACCTTTCATACGGTAAGCAATTGCAACCGATGCCGGATGAGAATGAGTGCCATCAACAATCATTTCGGTATGTAGAGCATCATTCAACCATGCTGCTCCAAAAACACCTGGTTCTCTATGTTGGAATGGCGTCGCTGCATTATATAAATGCGTGACATGTTTAGCTCCTCGCTCAACAGCTTCAACTGCTTCTTCGTATGTTGCTACTGTATGACCAATTGAAAAAATAATGTCATCTTTATACGTTTCAAGCGCTTCTTTTGCACCTTCAATTTCAGGTGCAAACGTCATAATCTTTATTAATCCGTTAGCAGTCTCTTGAAAATGTTTAATCTTATCGATAAATGGGCGTACAACGTATTGCGGATGTTGAGCACCAACTTTATTTTCAGATATAAATGGTCCTTCTAAATGTATACCTACAATTTCCGCTGCATTGTGAACATCTTGCTCCGCTTCATATTTAGCAATATTTGTAAGTGCATTATCTATTTTATCAGTCGATTGCGTCATTGTAGTGGCCAAGTATGATGTCGTCCCTTCAGACAACAAATTTTCGGATAGATATTTTAAGCCATCGTATGACCCATCCATTGCATCTTGACCATAACCACCATGAATATGTATATCAATAAAACCTGGTAATACATGATGACCTTTAGCATCAATCACTTGAATTTTATTTGTCGTATCATTATCAATTGCTGCTTTATCATCCACTTCTCCAATTGCAACAATCTGTCCATCTTTCACATGAATGTAACCATTATCGATTTTGCCATCTTCAGTATAAACTTTGCCGTTATATATAATTAATTCTGACACGTATAAACCCTTCTTTATTTATAAATTTTCACTTTAAGACACTCATATTTTACTATATCTGCTTCGTTTGGCATAACTTTTTGCAAAATATTAAAAAAGTCTATACATTTGTGGTGTCTATTTCTTCATTCATTTATCTAAAAATAAAAACACTTTCATATCAATTCATAAAAACTGAATTAATAGAAAGTGTTTTTACAGCTTTGTATAAGCTACCGTTAACACGATATATAAAACTAACATATATTCATTGAACATACAACTTAATATGAAGCTCTTTGCTAACAATCATTTTACATCATTAAAACTACTCGTCCATTGATTTTGAAGCTTCGATTTCTGTTTCAGTTAACTTTGGTTTGATTAAACCGTAAATTAATGCTGAAACTAATGTGCCAACTAGAAGTGCAATAAGAGTTTGAAGTAAGTGTGCACCATCAGTACCAACAATTACAATAATACCACCATGTGGCGCAGTAATTCGTGAACCTAAGCCTAAAGCAATTGCGCCACCTATACCTGAACCAATCATCATTGAAGGAATAACACGTAATGGATCGGCAGCTGCAAATGGAATCGCACCTTCTGTAATAAATGACATACCCATCACATAGTTAGGGATAATTGAACCACGTTGTTCTTTTGTAAATTTACGTCTAAAAATTAACATCGCTGTCGCAATTGCTAACGGTGGAATCATACCACCAATCATTGCAGCTGTAATTGGTGCTGCATTACCTTCAATCAACGCACCTGTTGCAAAAACATATGCCGCTTTGTTGAATGGACCGCCCATATCAATCGCCATCATAGCGCCAATAACTAAACCTAATAATACAATATTAGAACCTGATAAATTGTTTAATCCATCTAATAACAAATGATTTAACCAAGATGCTGGTGGATTAAAGGCATAAATCATCAATAAGCCTGTAGCCGTCACTGTTAATAGTGGATAAATTAATGTTGGCTTTAATCCCTCTAATGCTTGTGGTAACTTACGTGTCATGGCTTTAACACCTTGTGTTAAGTAACCTGCTAAGAAACCTGCAATAATACCACCAATAAATCCTGAACCACCTGAAATTGCTAACATACCACCTACAAGACCTGAAGCGAAACCAGGTTTATCCGCAATACTACGTGCAATGAATCCAGATAAAATTGGAATGATTAACGCGAATGCACTTTTACTACCAATGTTCCAAAGCTGCTCTGCAAACGCATTGTACTCTGAGCTTTTTGGATTAAATGAATTTGCTCCAAATAAAAATACAATTGCCATTAAAATACCACCAGATATTACAAGTGGCAACATGTTAGAAACACCGTTCATTAAGTGTTTATAGAATGCTTTACCTGGGCTTAATTTTTCTTGACTGTCATTTGAGTTACCTTTTCTTTGACCATCACGGGCAACAAAAGGTTTACGACTTGTATCTAATGCTTTATTAATTAATTCTTCTGGGCGTTTAATACCATCTGCTACTGGTACTTCTACGACATTTTTACCATCGAAGCGATCCGTCTCAACATGAACATCAGCAGCAACAATGATACCTGTTGCATTTTCAATATCTTGTTCAGTTAAATGGTTTTTAATGCCGCTTGAACCATTCGTTTCTACTTTAATTTTAATACCCATTTTATCCGCTTGCTTTTTCAATGCATCACGTGCCATATATGTGTGTGCAATACCTGTTGGACAAGCAGTTACTGCTAACACATATGGCTCATTAGATTGTTTAGATGATTGTTCTGCAGTTGCAACTTGTTGTGCTTCAGCTTCTGCCTCTTCTTCTTTTGTCACTTCATCATCAGCCTCATCTATGATCGCTAGTACTTCTTCAGGTGATGAAGCATGTAATAATTTCTCACGTACATTTTCATCCATTAAAATACCAGACAACTTAGCTAAAGCATCTAGATGTGTTTGGGCGCCACCTTCTGGCGCTGCAATCATAAAGAATAAGTGTGCTGGTTGCATATCCAAACTTTGATAATCTACGCCTGCTTTAGATTTACCAAACGCAATAGCTGGTGACTTAACTGCGGCCACTTTGGCATGTGGAATGGCAATACCTTCGCCGATACCAGTTGTACTTTGTGATTCTCGATTGTGAATCGCTTCCTTAAATGACGCGACATCACTTAATTTACCTGCTTTGTCTAATTGATTTACTAACTCATCAATAACACCATTTTTGTCATTTGCCATTAAATCCATTGCTATTGTATCTTTTGTTAATAACTCTGTTACTCTCATTATTTTCACTCCCCATCAAGTACGCTAATCGTAACTTGTGATTTTATTTTTTCTATAGCGTCCCGTGTTGCTAAGTCCTCATCAAATGCCGTGGCAGTACCGCATGCGACTGCTTGTTGGAATGCTTTTTCAATCGTTAAACCTGAAGCAATTCCAGCCACCATGCCTGCAACTGTACTATCACCAGAGCCAACTGTATTAACCACTTTCCCTTGTGGATTAACTGCTTTAATACTGATTTCTTTATCAATATAAATAGCACCATCACCGCCAAGCGAGACAATAACAGATTGCGCACCTTTATCAACTAACAAACGACCATATTTAATAACATCTGTGTCTGAGTTCACTGTTGTATTAAACATCACTTCTAATTCATCTTTATTAGGTTTAATAAATAGTGGATGATATGGTAAAACGCTTTCAGCCAATTCTTTTTCAGCGTCGACTACTAATTTAGCACCTGTCTGTGCTGTAATTTGTGCAATTTGCGCATACGCATCGCTTGGAATACTACTTGGTACACTTCCAGCAACAATAACTATATCTTCGCTTGTTGTATTTTTAATTTGTTGTAACAGTTGTTCAAATTGTGTTGACGTTATATGAGGACCCGGTGCATTGATTTCTGTTTCTTGTCCTGTTTTTAATTTCACATTAATACGTGTATCTTCATCAACTTCAATAAAATTCGATTGAATTGCACTGTTATTTAATGTATCTATAATGAATTTCCCAGGAAATCCACCTGCAAATCCCAAGGCAGTTGACTCAACATCCAATGTCTTTAAGACGCGCGAGACATTAATACCTTTCCCCCCAGCGAATTTATATGTTGCTGTTGCTCTGTTCAAACCATCAATTTTAAAATCATTCGTAAAAATGACATAGTCAATTGAAGGATTGAAAGTCACTGTATAAATCATAAAGTCCCTCCTATAAAGTGATACTTTTGTTGGTATTCTTTTAACGATTCTTGATTTAATGCTTTTTCAGATGTGATGATTGTCGTACTTTCTAGCAAAGGTACACGAGCAAAATATACTTTATTAAACTTAGAATGATCTATAAGTACAAATGATTGATTGGCTAATGACATTGCTGTTTGTTTAACTAATGCCTCTTGCTCATCGGGAGTAGTTAATCCAAGTTCAATATCTAATCCATTCATCCCGATAAAAGCTTTATCGAAACAATATCGTCTTAATATCTCCATAGCACTAGAACCAATCGTAGCAAGTGTATTTTCTTTAACTTGACCACCTAGCATAATTGTTTTAATACCTTTTTTAAGTAAAGCTTCTACATGTGTTAAACCATTGGTTACCACAATGATATCTTTCGCTTGAATATATTTAATTAGCTCCAATGTAGATGAACCAGCATCGATAAATAAGCATTCATTATCGTTGATTTGATTAGCTGCTATTTTAGCAATCATTTTCTTTTCATCAAGATTCGTTGCTAATTTTTCAGTTAAATTCGCCTCAACCATACGATTTTCTTTTAACATTGCACCACCATGCACACGTTGCAATTTCCCTAATTGTTGTAGTTTAGATAAATCTCTTCGTATTGTTGAAGCACTGCAACCAGTTCGATCTATTAATTCTTGTAAAGTCAAAAAATCTTTGTGCGAAAGTTCTTCTAATATTAACTCGTGTCTTTTTTCAGTAATTATCATCATCACCCCATCTCACTTTGTATTATAATGAGTACGCTTTCACTTTTCAATCATAAATTACCAAAAACAATCACAAACACTCAAATTGTGACGATAAAATTACATTTTTATGTTCAAATACTCAATTATAATGACTGTTTATGATCGTAAAATGCTAATTCAATCAAAAAGGAGTGTGGCAGAAATGAATTTTATAAAAATTTCATCTCTGTCACACTCCTAATCTTGCCCCATACTTTTTGTTGTTATTAATCATTCATGGATAACTGCTCCAATTTTGCCTTTAGTTATTGTAATCAAATCCTCAACAGCTATTGTGATTTGCATTGTTCGAAGCCCACCACTCACACTGATATGACTATAATTTTCACACGATTTGTCAACGACTGTTGGAAACAATGTTTTCATACCAACAGGCGAACACCCACCACGAATGTATCCCGTTACATTTTTCAAATTATCTAAAGGCATAAGCTGCAATTTCTTCTCTCCAACCAAAGCAGCTGCCTTTTTCATATCTAAAGTTTCACTTACTGGGATAACAAATACAAAATGTTCATGTTTTGTATTTTCTAGAACAAGCGTTTTAAATACTGTTTTAACATTTGCTTGTATGAGTTCTGCGACTTCTTGACCAGATAAATGTTCTTCTGGTACCTCAAAGCTATGAACTTCGTATTTAATTTTTGCACGATCAAGCATACGCATCGCGTTCGTTTTCTTATTTTTAGCCATTTCAACACCTCATTTATACTTCTTCAGAACTATATTAACATTTTAAAATACATTACGGATTGGTTGATTTTGACATAACATTTACATCATTTTATAAGTTGAATTCACCTTTTTAAATTAAATTATTGCAAAATAAAAACAGTATATCCAATTAGAATACACTGTTCCATCTATTATTTCGTTATTATGCCTTGATTTGAAATACTTACATGTTGCTTACTAGTTGAATTATCATTGGAATACACATAATTATATCCATGATTTGTCTTAGAAATTCTTTCTAAACCATAATTATCATTGATATGCTTATCTGCATAACGATCAGCAATAACTTGGCACTCTTGTTCGTTAAAAGAATTTGATTTATTTGCATTCACACGATGTTTAAAATGATTTTGCTTTTTCACATTTTCATTCACTTCAGATGCTTTAGCAGTATGAATATTGAGAATATCCATTTTCTTTTTATAAGTATCTTCAGTTGATACATTTATCGCGTTAAGCGTATTAATTGTTTTATGTACCTTAGCAAGCGCATCTTCATTTGTTGCTAATATTAATAAACCAATTAAACAAACGGTTAATATTACAGCAACAAAGCCTAAAAATAAATTTTTTACTGTCATCCCCTTACCCACATTTCCTTACTCATTTTTTATCATCTTAACACATTAACGTTAATGAATTAGGTATGTGGATTGCAATTTAAAAAGAATGTAATATTTGTAACATGTTTATTACTCAAAATCATTTTTTGTTACATATAACATTTAAATATAAAGAGTAAAACATTTAGTCAATCGAATCTTTTTAAATGTAAAGCATCGAATTTTCTTAATAAAATTCATAAGAAAAACGATGCTAATCATTCATAATATTACGCTTTACTTTATATCAATATACACCAAAATACTTATGCTACATATTTTGTTCTTTCAATTTTGCTCTATGTTGCTTTTCAATTAAAACAATAACAACACCTGCTAATGAAACACCTATAGCCATATAAATTGGTGCTTCAATGTGTACATCAAATAACGCACCTGCGATTAAAGGACCTATGAAATTACCCATACTAGTGAATGTCGAGTTCAATCCGCCTGCAAAGCCTTGCCTTTCTCCAGCAATATTAGAAAAATAATTTGTAATGGCTGGTCGTATCATATCAAAACCTATGAAGACAACAAAACTGATTAACATTATTGACCAATAGTCATTAGCAAAAACTAATAATATTAAGACAACAACTGAATATAATAATGACCAAGCTATAAATGTTAACTCTGAGAAATACTTCATAAATTTATCGAAGAAATAGATTTGGAAAAGTGCCCCAAATATACCGCCACCCGTAATAGCAATCGAAATATCTTTAGGTGAATAATTTACCTTGTCAGCTGTGTATAGTGAATACAATGTTTCAAATGCAGATAAACCAAACGATAATACAAGTGTTAAAATAACTGGTGTAATAAACACTTTCCAGTTAATTTTCGTTAGCAATTGTGGCTCTAACTTTTGGAAACCACTTGTCGTAGACTTTTTCGGATCGTGAATCAATACAATTGACATTATAAATGCTAGAATACCTAATGCTCCTGCAAAGTAAAATGGCATACGATGTGAAACTTCTGCCATAAATCCACCAATCCCTGGTCCTAAAATGAATCCAGAATTGATAATCGCTGACATGTAGCCAAAGTTTTTTGCTTTTTGATGGCTTGGTGAAATGTCAGCTATTAAACCTGTCACACCAGGCATTACCATACCAGCACTCATACCACCAATCACTCTCGATAACATCAATACCGAAAAATTGTGGCCAACTGCAAACATAAATTCTGACACTGAAAACAAAATTAATCCTATACATATAATTAATTTCTTCCCTAATTTGTCAGCTAGCGTACCACCAAACGGCGATATAATCATTTGAGATAACGCAAAAGCAGCAACTAGTAATCCTAAATCACTACCAGTTAATCCCAAATCTTTTAAATAAACAGGCAAGACTGGTATTACTAAACCGATACCTAAAAAAATCAAGAAAATATTAAAATATAAGACAAAAATCTGTTTATTCATATGCTCACCTCTTTTTTCTCCATGTCATGCTTAAAGCTGTTATTCTTCTTTTCCACGACAGATTGCAATTCATGCTAAATATTCGTAAAAAGTTTCTATATTGTATTACAACATTGCTACATTTGACAATATTTTTTCTTTGTAATTATCACTATTTTCCATTTAATTGTATAATTAATGACATATTAAAATAAAGGGGATTGATCATATGAAATTGCAAAAAAGTAATCATACTATACTACTAGTGTTGGAAAAAGGAGAAGATATCGTTGAATGTATAACAACCTTTGCAGATGACCAAGACTTAACATTTACATCTGTCAGCGGCATTGGTGCATGTGATGACGTTGTATTAAAATTTTTCAATTTAACAACGAAACAATACGAAGAAAAACATATTACTGAGCCACTGGAATTGACGAGCTTATTAGGTAATATTTCTCGTCTAGACAATGGTCATTTTGCACATTTGCATGCTACTTTCGGTACTCAATCATATGAAACTTTTAGCGGACATCTCGCTAAAGCAATTGTTTCTGCAACTGCTGAAATCATTCTTACTGTAACTGATTTGGACATTCAACGTTCATTCAAAGATGCAGTCGGTTTAAATTTACTTGATCCTCAATAGCACTTTACTTTTTAGTTGAATCAAATTTTATTACAAGTTATCATAAGTGCTTAATCATAAATGCATTCTCGTTTATTAATATACTTCAACGAGTTAAATTAAATTTTTAATTAGGAATTGAATGCGTTTATAACTATCACATTTGAATGAATAACTTTTTCATTAGAAAGTAGTGTTTATTATTGATGCAATCTCGATACATCGCTAGAATTTACTTTTTAATTTTATTTATCGTCTCCCTTTTTGAGACTAAAATTTTTCAATTTATGACTTTAAATTTGTTTTTAGCATATATACCTTTTGAGCTTAGTCTATTATTACGATTATTCAAACCGAATAAAAAGTATGAATGGCCACTCTTTATCATATATAGTTTTATATTTGTGTTACTTTTACCAAATACATTTTATATGGTAACTGATTTAATCCATTTGAACCAATTTCAATTCAACTTTTACGCAGGACTAAATTTAAGTGAGTGGAAATACTTTACCTATTTACTGCTTGGTGTCTTCTTAGCGGTTTATGTGATGATTTTAATCTATTTTGAAATACTAACATTGACTTCTCACCGTTGGCTTAATAGATTAATTGTTGTCGTGCTAATGTTTTTAAATGGATTCGGAATTTATATTGGTCGTTTCTTACGCTTACATTCCGTTTATTTCTTTAATGAGCCCTTACATGTTCTAAATCACATTCTAGAAAGTCTAACGCTTAAAACTGCTATGTTTGTATGTTTTATGGTTGTCATGCAAGCAGCAATTCTATTATTTGGAAAAGGAGTGCGTTTGAACAAGTGACAATAAATATAATCGTTTTAATAGTATCTATCATTGTCTTTCAATTGATTATTGGACACATATGGCATGATATTGGTTTAAGTTATTTAAGAAGTATCTTACTCATGATGCTGCCATTTGGACTAGGTGTATTTATACAACAAGTGTCGTATTACGAACGACAATATCCTAAATGGCAAGTGCCTCAAAACATAAAAGTTAGATTGAAATATATTTATCTCGCTACGTTTTTAGAGTATGTCGTACTATACCTCACTTTATTTACGGACATACTAAGATAACATCAAATTAATAAGAAAACTAAATACAACTTATATATTTGAGGAAAGCCAATTTCTATCACATCAATAATAGAAATTGGCTTATTTATATTGCTTAAGAACTTTATATTCTGCTCCAGATTTTACTCATGCCAGATCTATCAATTGAGCCGAATTAGTCTAGCGCTTTAAATGTAGCTAAAACTTGTGTACGTTTTTCTTGATGATCTACCATTTGTCTTGGATAATGACTACCTAATTCAATCCCCTGTTCAAAAAGGTTGGACTCATTGCGTTGTGTATCATGCAAATATTTTGCATCAATTTGATTAAAAATCGGAAGATATGTTTTGATATACAAAGCTTTAGCATCAAAGCGTTCACTCTGTCTTATTGGATTAAACATTCTAAAATACGGCACTGCATCCGTACCTGTAGAAGCAGACCATTGCCATCCATGAATATTTGATGCTGCATCATAGTCAATAAGGTGCTTTCTAAAGAATTTTTCTCCCCATGTCCAATCTATAAATAAATCTTTGGTTAAAAATTGCGACACAACCATTCTCATTCGATTATGCATAAAACCAGTTTGTGTCAATTCCATTATTGCTGCATCAATGATTGGAAATCCTGTTTGCCCTTCGCACCATGCATTAAAATCCGCTTCATTTTGCGACCATTTTATCTGTCGATATTTAGGTTTGAAAGCTTGGTATGAGGTTTCAGGATACTGTGTCATTAACACATAATAAAATTCTCTAAAAATGAGTTCACGTATAAATGCTTCATAGTTTGCCTCATCTTCATCATAACGCGCCAATAAATCATTAAAAATTTCAATAATATCTAATAATCCATATGCTAAAGCAACACTTAGCTGACTTGTTAATACTTCAGGTAAATAGTCTCTTCCGCTTTCGTAATTCTGTATATCTTGATCTAAAAAATGTTGCCATTTATTCTGTTCAATTATTTGTGAGGATCCAAATGCTATGTCATCAAACACTAAATCATCAGGTGATGCAATGACAAAGTTTTCGAATGATTTTAAATCATAGTGATATACGTCTCTATGCCTCAAGTAAGGTCGCCATTTTTTATAGAAACTAGTAAAAACATTGTATGGCTCCCCTTGTTGATTCATTGTTTTACTCGCTTTAAAGTAATGATTCCCACGTATCAAAGTAACGGCAATGCGTGCTTCATTGAATAAAGAACGTTGATGTAAAATATCATATTCTTCAAGATGATAACTCATAATATCACCCGCAGTCACTACTTCAGAGATATTGTTTTCTTTACAAAATGAAATGATATCGTCATAAGACATAACATAAGGTGTAAGCTTTTCTGCGTGCAACGATTGGTAAAAGCGCTGCAAAGTACCGCGATAAAACTGTGCTTTCAAATCAGAAGCTGAAGACATGTCCTCTTCCGGAATGATAAAATAACATGCATCAATGTCTTCTTTTTGTTGATAAATATATTCAAATAATGGATTGTGTTCCATTCGAAACATTCGATTTAATAACACAGCAATTGCCATAAACAAAACACCCTTCAATTATCTTTTTATTTTATTAAGCTTTTTGTCACTTTAAAATAACCTAGATTCTTATTTATATTTTTAATTAAAGCAAACCTAACCATTTCCAATAAGTCATGCTAAAAACTATCACTAGAATATACCCTACAATTGTCAATGGTATACCTGCCTTCAAGAAATCTTTAACCGTAAAAGTACCAGTGCCATAAGCCAACATATTTTGAGGTGCACTAACAGGTAATAAGAAACCAAAACTAATAACAAATTGTTGAATTAAAACAAATCCTATAGACTGGTCTCCTAAGTGTAACGTAGAGGTTAGCGAAATAAAAACAGGTATTAACGCTGATGATAAACTTGTTGCACTCGCAAAGCCCAAATGAATCAATATATTAAAAAGCGTGATAAGTGCAATTGTCGCGATAATAGGTAAATGTTTTAAACCTAAAACACCAAAAGTTTGATCACTTAACCATTGAGCTGCACCTGTTTTCAAAAGAACGTTACCTAGTGAAATACCTACACCAAACACGATAATTGTTCCCCATGGTATTTTATTTTCAACATGTTTCCATGTCATGACACCAATTTTCGGCATTAACATAACACCTAAAGCAATAATAGTAATGGATGCAGAGTCAATCGGATGTAATACTTTTTCAGTTGACCAAAACAGTAATAATAACATCGATATAACAATTAAACGCCATTCACGTGGGCTAACGGGGCCAAGTTTATGCAATTCTTCTTTTATTAAATCTTTACCACCTTCTATTGTATTAATTTCTGGAGGCATCACTTTAATCATGATGAAATATAAAGCTACGGACATAACTATGGACCAAGGCGCTGCATATAAGAACCACTCGCCCCATGAAACATCAAATCCTAATTGATGGTTTATAAAATTAATCGCTACGATATTTTGTGCTGCCGCCGTTTTGATACCAATATTCCAAATTGACACAGCTTGTACTGAAGTAATTATTAATAAAGACGCTAACTTGCTATCTTTGGAAACTTTAAATGCCGCAATCATACCCAGCAAGATTGGTACAACTGCCCCTGCTCTAGCTGTTGCAGAAGGAACGAAAAATGCAAGTACAATTGAAACGATAATTGCTCCAATAACTATATTTCTAGTTTTATTACCAACAATTGATAACACTAAAAGAGCTAGTCTTTTATGCAAATTCGTTTCTTGCATAGCAGCAGCCAAAAATAATGCAGCTGCAACGAGAGCTACAGCTGAAGTTGCAAATCCACTAAACGCTAATGATAATGCATGATTAGTTCCTAGAAGGTCACTTCCAGCTAAAATAGCACTGCCACTTTTCGGATTACCTAGCTTCTCCCCTAAATTTTGAACAGGGCTAAATCCTAAAAGTAATATCATTAAGCCAATAATTAAAGTTGCTGACACCGGATATGATACAGCTTCCGTTACCCACATAATAACTGCAAAAGCTAAAATAGCTAGTACTGCCTTAGCCATTATCGGCAGACTTGAAGGTGCCGGGAGTAATAGTACAACTATAAGTATTATAAAACTCATGACAATCCAAAATGGCTTGTATTGCTTTTTTGTCTTTTCTTTCTTTTGTTGTTCATGTTCAACTACATGTTTTTCTTCTGACATAACAGTCACCCCTTTGTTTAATCTTAATTTAATTATAACAATTTTTTAAAACATACATTTTTAATTTATGCAAAATACACAATTTTATCGAAATATTTTGTAAATAATATTGCTAGGTGATGAGTTATCTCGGTTAATTACAAAACGATATCTAAGTTTAAATATTAGATCATAAAAAAACTATCTACTGAATATCCTCATAGCATCATTTTTCTAAGCAAAAGTTAAACTTAGTTAGATAAAATGCAAATGAGATTATTGTAGATAGTCTCTTTTTAATGTTTAAAAATGATTAATGCCATAAACATAAATAATTCCAAAGAATGCCGCGCCACTAAGCACTGTTAATATAAGACTTAGTAACAATGTGCGTTTATAATGTTTAACAAATGCTATGAACAAAATGACTACATTATACGCAAAGAAAAGTCCGAATAATGTCATTGTTATTTTCAAATCAGAATAGAAAATATTTAATAGTAATACAATGACTGCATAAATTAAATACGGAATAACTATAAATTTGCGTTCAAATCTTAATTGTTCGAAACGTTTATATTCGTTTGTCATGATATGCTCCTTTATGATTTAAAAGTAAATAAGTTTACGGAATATCTTGTCCGATAATAGCGGTGTAAATGTCAAACCACGACTGATCATCTAAATTAAGTTGTAGCCCTTCGATTGCTTGATCAATACGCTTTAACTGACTTGTTCCAAGTATCGGCATGATACGATGCGGTATTTTTACTAACCACGCTATCATCACAGCTGTGTCACTCACACCATATTTGTCAGCTATTGATTGAACAACTTTCATAATACGTTGCGCTTTAATATCTTCCTTGTCGAAAATTTTACCGCCTGCAAAAGGACTCCAAGCCATGATTTGAACATGGTTTTGATACATTGAATCCATTGTTCCATCTTGTAAACTATCAACGTGATATGGCGATAATTCTAATTGATTGATGCTAATATGTAGTCTTTCTTTCATAATATATTGATTTAACAATTGGTATTGTGAATGATTAAAATTCGACACCCCGAATGACTTCAACTTACCTTGTTTAACAAGTTTAGTTAATGCATCAGCAACTTGTTCTGGATCCATCAATGGTGAAGGACGATGAATGAGTAGACTATCTAAATAATCTACATTCAAATTGATTAATGACTGTTCAACAGATTTCACGATGTGCTTACTACTCAAATCATAACGATGTCCATTTGTAAAATCAAATTGCTTAGAAGGCAAAATGATACCACATTTCGTAACAATTTGAATTTTATTTCTTAATTCGGGTGATAAATCCAAAGCATTACCAAACAGTGATTCACATTGATAATCTCCATAAATATCAGCATGATCCATCGTTGTAATTCCACGTTCAACTAATTCATTTATAAAATAATTTAACTCTTTCGCAGTCATCTTCCATTCATTTGCACGCCAAAAACCTTGTACAAGCCTAGAAAAATGAACATAGTGATTAATCATTATTTGTTCCATATCTCATCCACTCCATCCCTCAATGTCACAAAATATTCACAATAAAAGTATTAAGAAATTAATGTGCTATTTCCGTTAAATTGAAACAACACATTTTCTGATTTACGTAAATTGTAGCATATCCAATTGATTACGTATGTGATTTGTATCTAAAGTTTCACCAATAATAACAATCGTTAATGGTAATTGCATGCCAATTATTCCATAGTCTGGTAAACCATATGCATATTGAAATTCATAAATTGCATTTGGTTGATCTCTAAATGACACATAACCTTTCAAACGTAGAACAGATTCCGGTAATTTCATTATAAATTGATAAAACAAATGACGATCAATCGGACCTGTAAACGTGTAAGTCATACTTTTAATCCCATGATGATGGTGATGATGAGACGATATCTCTCTGTCTTTAACAGTTAAGTCCAATTCTTCCAACGAAACTTTTCCATAGGTTGTTTTATAAGTTGGAATACTTGCACAAATCATACCTAATTGCTTATCAATTTTCTCAAGACTGTCATCAGTTATAAGATCAATTTTATTAATAATAATCATGTCACTTAGTTTCAACTGATCTTCCATCAGCGAAACTGTATTTTCGGTATATTGATGACGTTCTAAAAATCGAGTCGCATCTAATACACCATAAATAATCGGCTTTTCAAAGAAATTAACGATTTGCGGATCTTGACATGCAACTAGTAATTCCAAAGGATGCGCAATGCCTGTCGCTTCTATGATGACATGATTAACGTCCCCTTTTAAAGCAATGGCTTTTAGTTCATAGACAAGTTCTTGTTTAAGATCGCAACAAACACAACCATTAATCAATGAATGGACTTCAATTTCATTTGAAATACTATTGCTATCAATATCAAAAGTACCGAATTCATTCATGATGATTTTAATTTTCTCATCATTTTTTAATAATTCACTAATATAATGTGTCAGTAACGTGGTTTTACCACTACCCAAAAATCCGTTAATTATGGATATTCTTATTTTTTCATCTTTATTATTTTTCATTTTATATTCTCTTTTCTATTACAGTTATTTTTAAAAATGATAACATATATATTAAATTATCTTTTTGCTTGATTTAATCAAAAATATCTTCTAAACTTTAAACATACTTTAATTTTAGCATGGCATTGAATCAAAGAAAGTTGTGAATTAATAAACAATCAACTTTTTAATGATTACCAATCCGAAAAGAGAAAAAACGGATAGTATGTCTGGAGGAGAACTTTAATGTCTGATCAACATAATTTAAAAGAACAGCTATGCTTTAGTTTGTACAATGCTCAAAGACAAGTTAATCGCTACTACTCTAACAAAGTTTTTAAGAAGTACAATCTAACATACCCACAATTTCTTGTCTTAACAATTTTATGGGATGAATCTCCTGTAAACGTCAAGAAAGTCGTAACTGAATTAGCACTCGATACTGGTACAGTATCACCATTATTAAAACGAATGGAACAAGTAGACTTAATTAAGCGTGAACGTTCCGAAGTCGATCAACGTGAAGTATTTATTCACTTGACTGACAAAAGTGAAACTATTAGACCAGAATTAAGTAATGCATCTGACAAAGTCGCTTCAGCTTCTTCTTTATCGCAAGATGAAGTTAAAGAACTTAATCGCTTATTAGGTAAAGTCATTCATGCATTTGATGAAACAAAGGAAAAATAATTAACTTTTGTCATGACAATTAAAGTAATGTTTAGAATTTATTAAGAATAGAAAAACAATTAGCACGCGTAAGCTTGTTAGTTAAAAAACTGCTTGAAAGGTTTCTTAGCCTATCAAGCAGTTTTTTTATGCATTATATTGAATCATATTCCATAAAGCACCTTGATTAGCTAGTAATTGTTGATAGTTTCCCTTTTCAACTATTTTACCATTTATCATCACAATGATGGTCTCAAAACGTGACAATAAAGTTAAATCGTGTGTAGCAACAATTAATGTTTCTGCATGTGCTTCAATTAAATCCATAACTTTTAAACTATTTTGTTTATCTAATGCAGTTGTTGGTTCATCTAAAATCCATGTTGATGCAGTATCTTTTAATAACATCCTCGTAATCGCTAAACGCTGAATTTCTCCGCCAGATAATGTATGACCATCTAAGTCAATTTGACGTTCTAGTGCCAAATGTTCTAAATCTAATTGCTTAAATATTGCTTGCACCGCTTCATCTTTTTCATCGGTAAATAAATTTTGACGTATTGTACCATCAAATAATTGTTGAGATTGTAGCAAGACATTTAACGATTCAAACTTATCTTTGTCATCTATTTCAAACATATCCATATTTTCGAAACGAACAGAGCCACTATCTAATTGATATAACCCTGCCATAATTTGTAGTAATGTACTTTTTCCTGAACCAGAAGGACCCACAATCGCAATCTTTTCGCCTCTATTAACATTAAAATTAATATCCGACAACACATACGTTTGCTGATTCCAATACTTAAAACTAGCATCCTTAACTTCATAAATGTTCGTTGCATCATACTTATCATTAAGACGTTTTTTTCCATTAGTAGAAGGTACAGATATCACTTCATTAATATCGTGCAATGCTTGGTCAGTATCCGCTTTATAATACGCGACATTTGTCATTGGTACAGCTTGTTCAAATAAAGTTAAGACCATTAAAACTATACTCGTCATATAAATAATATTTAGTTGGCCTGCATTAATTTGAATTAATCCTAGAACTAAACTACCAAAAATCGAAAGCATAGCAATAATATTTAATATAAAATCATAAATCGTTAAAAAGCGTTGCTCTTTAAGTTGTAATTTATCAAAATGATTTAATTTAGCCATCAAATTATCTCGATAATGATTAATTTGATTAAATCGACGTAGTTCATCCATACCAGCTTTATAATCATAAAAATGATTTAAAAATCGGGCCTGTTCATTAGCTGCATGTTTCTTTAAAGTACGTGCTTTTTTTGAGCTTAACCAAGGAACAATGAGTAAAGTGAACAACATGCTAACCATAATCAATAGCGCATGGCCGATTGAAATGAACGCCAAAACTATGACTGTAACTAGCGCTGTCAAACCGATGACGACTGGTGGATAATAAACACGTAAATATATATTTTGTAATGCCTCAACACGACTAATCATACGTGAAATTAAATCACTAGAACTCAGTTTACGGTAAACATTAGGAATGACATTTACTAATTTACCGAAAAACTGTACCCGAATATCACGTAGCATTGTAAATGTAGCTTTATGAGAAATAAGGCGCTCTACGTATCGAGTAATAGCTCTTAAAAACCCAAACAATTTTACTGTAACGACTAAAATCATCAGAGCGTATAGTGGCGCACCAAGTGCACTTTGTGTCACCATATAACCACTTAAGAAAAACATGGCGAGCGCAACTAAACTTCCACAAACACCAACAACTATAGCTAACAATAAATCCTTATCTACTTGAAATTTTAGTCGTGTTTTCATAAGTCATCACCATTTTCTGTTATATTTACTGAAATATTGCGATCATCAGCAATCAGTCTTCCATTTTCTATATACAAGCGTCGTTGTAAATGGCGAATTGTATTATCTCTATGTGCAATGACAATCATCGTTGTATCTTTAAAATGTTGAAACAGAACGTTCTGAATCATGTGTTCTGTTTGAATATCTAAACCAGTTGCAGGCTCATCAAATATAACGAGATCTGGCTTCATAACTAAAAGACGGCAAAGTTCTATGCGTCTCATCTGTCCACCAGATAACATTTCGCCTCCTTCACCTATTATTGTGTTAATGCCTTTTGTGAAAGATTGCACTTTGTCTAATAAACCTACTTCGTCTAGCACTTCTTCAATAGTATTATTTTCTATATCTTTAAACATCGTAATATTCTCTTTTATAGAAGCACTGAAAATATATGGCTGTTGACTAAGTATTCCTATATTTAAATCACGCTGGTTTGTACTTATAGTACCTATTGTTGGCTGATAAACACCTGCAATAAGATGTGTCAAAGTGGATTTACCTGCCCCGCTTGGACCTACAAGTGCAATTTGATCACCTTTAAATATTTCCAAATTTAAATCATTTAATACCAATCTATCAGAATCATCATATCGAAATGATATGTCTGTTAACTGAATAAATGGCTTTTGGTTTTCCTCATACTTTAATAGAAATTCATTATTATAGTTCGGTTGTTCTAAAAACTCAAACACAACGTCACTGGCACCTTCACTTTGTTTTCCAGTATGGAACGCTTGCCCTAAGTCCTTAATTGCATTATAAAATTCAGGCGCTAAAATAATCGCAATTGCCGCAGTTTTAAAATCAATATTATGAAATACTACTAAGCTTAGCGTTGCTTCCAATGCAACCAATCCAATACCTAACATACTTATAAATTCGAGCATTAATCCCGATAAAAAAGCACTGCGTAAAATGCGCATTGTTAAAGTTCTAAACTGAGTACTATCGTCGTAAATATGCTTCTCTGTTTGCTCTGTACGATTAAATAGCTTTAACGTCACTAAACCTTTAGCAATATTTAAAAACCGTTGACTAAATTGATTCAAATAAGTCATTTGATCTTTTGACTCATCTCGCGTTTTCAAACCGAAAATAATATAAAACAAAGGAATAAATGGTGCAGTTATTAACATAATTAATGCGGTATTGAAATGGATGAAAAACATTGCAATGATTATGATGAGCGGAACCATCATTGATTTGAACACTTGAGGCAAATAACTCTTATAAAAAGGTGCTAGACCATCAATGTTTTCTGTGAGTATAGTCATTTGTTCACCGATTGGATGACCATTATTTTTATAAATAACCCGCTGTCTAAGCATATGCTTAACTTTAAATGCTAATGTATCACCTAACCATTGATTTAGAAATTGCACAGTTGCTCTTAAAAGTAAAACACCTAATAAAATAAATAATACAATCCATAAACCTTGAAATTGATGTCTTATAATTTTAGCTAAAAAATCTGCTATTAAAATATTTTGCGTTATAACGATTATGCCGAGACCAGTACTGACCAAGAACATGAGTACCGGAAAAATTTTATATTGAAACAGTATTGTTGTTAATTTTTTCACAATTATATCACCTAAACCTATTATAAAAGGTTTTCCTTAAAATCAAATTAAATAGCTCAATAAAATATTGTAGTTTTACATGTAAAAGAAAATGAATATATACATCTTTAGTCTAGTATTATAACTATAACTAGCATGTCTTTAAATGAATATGCTATCATGATATGGTAATTTTGATATTTAAATAAATTAAATTGAGTAATGAAAGTGGGTACATTATGTTTATCATTGAATTAATAAAAGGTATTATCTTAGGGGTCGTCGAAGGATTAACAGAATTTGCACCTGTTTCCTCTACTGGACATATGATCCTAGTTGATGATATGTGGTTAAAATCATCTGAATTTTTAGGTTCTCAGTCAGCATTTACATTTAAAATCGTCATCCAATTAGGATCCGTCTTTGCAGCAGCATGGGTGTTCCGCGAACGCTTCTTAGAGATTTTACATATTGGTAAACACAAACATGTTGAAGGAGATAACGATCAACAAAGACGTTCAAAGCCAAGACGTTTAAATTTATTACATGTATTAGTGGGTATGGTGCCAGCAGGTATTTTAGGCTTACTATTTGATGATTTCATCGAAGAACATTTATTTAGTGTGCCAACTGTTATGATTGGCTTATTCGTAGGTGCTATCTATATGATTATTGCTGATAAATACTCAGCTAAAGTTAAAAACCCACAAACAGTAGATCAAATCAGTTATTTCCAAGCATTTGTAATTGGTATTTCTCAAGCAGTAGCTATGTGGCCTGGTTTCAGCCGTTCAGGCTCAACAATTTCAACTGGGGTATTAATGAAATTAAATCATAAAGCAGCATCGGACTTTACATTTATTATGGCTGTTCCAATTATGTTAGCAGCTAGTGGTTTATCTTTATTAAAACATTATCAAGATATTCAGATTGCTGATATACCTTTTTATATTTTAGGCTTTTTAGCTGCATTTACTGTTGGACTAATTGCAATCAAAACATTCTTGCATCTAATTAACAAAATCAAACTAATTCCATTTGCCATTTACAGAATTGTATTAGTAATCTTTATTGCTATACTTTACTTCGGATTTGGCATTGGTAAAGGTATTTAATTTCCTTTTAAAATATAGACTGTCAATTAAGGAATCACTTGATTGGCAGTTTTTATTGTCTTCTTTTAAAAAACATCTGAAATACTTAATAGTGATTCACTACTATCATCGTTTATATTGATGTATCATAGGGTATGTAAAATTAATAAAGTAATTATGGAGGCAAGATCTATGGATAAGAAAAAAGTCATCAAATTTATGATTAATGTATTACCAATTGTATTGGTACCGTTAATTGTTGAACGTAAACGTATCAAACAACATCCGGACGTACAAAAAGTTACAGATGCTACAAGTAAAGTTGCTTCAAAAACATCTGCAGCAATCAGTAACACAGCGAGTGATGTTAAAGAATATGTCGGCGATAAAAAACAAGATTTTGAAAATAAACGTGAACTTAAAAAGTTTGCTAGAGAACATGATCCTGCCTATATTGAGAAAAAAGGCGAAAAATTAGCTAAACAAAATCGTAAAGACGCTGATAAAATGAATAAAATACTTCAAAAAAATATCGAAAAGCGTCATAAAGAAGAGCAAAAAGCCCGCGAAAAGAATGAAATACAACGTATTAAAGATATGAAAAAATCACAAAAATACGAAGAAAAAGCAGGCTTAACACCTAATAAATTAGATGAGAAAACTGAGAAAAAAGGCGATAAACTAGCTGAAAAAAATCGCAAAGAAATCGCTAAAATGAATAAAAAGTTACAAAAAAATATTGAAAAACGACACAAAGAAGAACAAAAACGCCAACAAGAAGCTGATAAAGCACGCATCAAGTCATTTAAAAAATATAAAGATTATGTTGCCAAAAGCGCCTCTCAACAAAATAAAGAAAACAATACAGAGGCATAATTGTGACACATATTATTATTGATGGAGATGCTTGTCCTGTTGTTGATTCTATTATAGATTTAACAACTGAGACAGGCATTTTTGTGACAATTATTCGGAGCTTCAGCCATTTTTCGAACCAATTATATCCTCCACATGTATCAACATTATATGTTGATGATGGACCAGATGCAGTTGATTACAAAATTGTTCAATTATCAACGAAGGATGATATCGTAGTCACTCAAGATTATGGACTCGCAAGTTTATTAGTCGACAAAGTCTTAATTGTCATGCATCATAATGGGAAGATATACAATTCCAAAAATATTCAACAACTATTAGATAAACGATATATGAATGCACAAATTAGAAAACAAGGTGGTCGCCACAAAGGTCCCCCACCTTTTACAAAGCAAGATCAAAAAGTGTTTGAACAATCACTATTAAAAGTCATTCATCGAATTAAGGAGCTGGATTAACATGAAACGAATCGCAGTTTATTGTGGTGCAAGCAAAGGTCATGACCCTTCATATGTACAAAAAGCATACGATTTAGGTAAATATTTTGCTGAACAAGGTTATGAATTAGTATTTGGTGCAGGGTCAATTGGCATTATGGGTGCCATTCAAGATGGTGTATTAGATCATGGCGGCAAAGCTATTGGCGTCATGCCTAAAATGTTAGATGAACATGAAATCACAAGCCAACGTTTAACTGAATTAATTTTAGTTGATTCTATGCATGAACGTAAAAATAAAATGGCAGAACTTGCAGATGCATTTGTCATGGCTCCTGGTGGCGCAGGTTCACTAGAAGAATTTTTCGAAATGTATAGTTGGGCTCAAATAGGTATCCATGAAAAGCCTATTGCCATTTATAATATTAATGGCTTTTTCAATCCACTACAAACAATGATTGACCATATGATTGAGGAAGGTTTTATTGATCCTAAGTATCGTGCTCTTGCACCGTTATGCGACACTAAGGAATCATTAATTGAATCAATATTAAATTTCAAACCTCTGGGTACTCGTTCATACGATTAATCATTCTAAGGTTAAAAAATAAACAAACACCCCTAATATTGTTATCATCAGCTAAACAATGTTAGGGGTGTTTGTTACGCTTATGTATAAATTTTTCACTTTCGAAGATTAATGTAATAGCGCACTTGCCTTTTTAATAAATGATACTTACTTAGATTGGGTAATTCGAAATGATCATACACTGTCATGCCAATTTTTTCCATTACACGTTGTGAAGCTTTATTTGCTTCTGCTGTAAAACTATAGACATCGTATATTTGATGTTCTTCTGCTAACTTCAATGTTGCCTTTGCGCCTTCAGTTGCTAATCCTTTTCCCCAAAATTCTGGCAACAAGCGCCAACCTATTTCATAAAGCGGTAATTCTTTAAATGGATAATCGCTTGTTTCTGGAATATAATTCAAACCTATAAAGCCTATCCATTGATGGGACTCTTTATCTTCTACAGCAAATAATCCAATGCCATAATCTTTAATAACCGCATCCATAGTTCTCATATCTAATTCTGAACGACGATAACTCAATAAACTTGGAAAATATTTACGTACGTCATAATTCGCATTCATTTTTTGAAAAGGTAACAGATCATCTTCATGCCAGTCTCTTAATATTAAACGCTCTGTTTCACAATAAATCATCGATTGACACTCCTATATAATTTCTCAATAAAAAACACAAAATCGATATTTTGATCAACTTTGCGTTTTAGATAGCAGTTTATTTTGATTTAGAAATATAACTTATAAGTTCAACATGAACTGGCACTTCTTTTAAACGTGCTCTATCTGATTTCAGCGCAGTAAAAGTTGCATCTATAAAATCTTGTTGATGGTTTAAACGATATGTAGCAACAAAAGTATCTGTATCGGACTCAAAGTTTGGTAAATGTGCAATTACACGCTTAATTTCGCCAGTAGAATCAGCAATCGTATGTCCTGTAATATTTTCTAATTCTCTACCTAATTCTGGCAAAGTAATATCTTGACCCTCTAAAATTCTAAAATCTTGTTCATGCATGCCGTTTCTCTCCTTTATTAATTATGTTGTCTATTTTTACGTTCTGTTTCAATCATGACCACATTTTAATTAATACATACCCTTAAAATAAGGTTTAAAACGCTGTACCTTTCATCTATAACAAGTAAGCAATTCGATTATGATTGGTGTTTGTCATTAGCTTTTTGATCTTTATCTGCTGATGTAGGCTTTTTGTGATTATCTTTATCCGATGACTTAGTTTGATCTTTTGATTGCTTATCTTGTGATGCCTCTTTATCTTTATCTTTGTCTTTATTTTTGTCTTCGTCTTTTTTATCATCCTTGTTATCTTCTTTTGAAGGTTTTAAATCTTTCACTTCTTTTTCAAGGTCTTTTTGCTTATCTGCTAATTTTTCTTTTTCTTGTTGAAGCTTTTCTTTTTTGTCTTTTAATTCTTTATTTTCTTTTTGTAAATTATCGATATCCTTTTCCAGAGTGGCTTTCTCTTGACTTTTACCACAACCTGTTAAAAATAGCATGACCGCCATAATACTGATGATTAATTTCTTCATATAAAACTCCTTAACGTCATTAAATCTTTTTTAATTTTAACATGAATTAGCAACATAATCCTAATTCTAATCAATATCTTTATACATTTTCACATGACTCACTTGATAACCTAAATCTTTATTCAAAGATATCATTGGCAAATTATTTTTATGAATTGTATTGCTTATTCGCTTTGCATTCATAGTTTTTGCCCATTTTTCAAGCGCAATCTTCAGTTGCGTAGCTATTCCCAGTTTGCGAAATTGTGGTTCAACATATAGCAGTTCAATGTTAACCATACTTTTTTCATTACTAAAATGTCCCCAAATAAACGCTATTAATTGACCTTCATTTTCATATATATAAATTTTATCATTTGTATGTTCTAATCTTGAACATATCATCTCGTACCTAAGAGCAATACTCAGTTTAGTACATTTATAGTTGGATTCTACTTGCGACAATAATGTCTCATGTATATTAGCTATTTGCTTGATATAATTATGTTCATCTTTATTAAGTGTCCTCATTTTCCTCTCCAATATTAATCGTTATATTTATGCGTTTAATATGATATGATTGACCTTATTAATACTATAAAATCATTTCCATTTTAATTTGGAATTAAACATTTTTAAAGGAGCGCTTAAGTAACAATGAAAAGTACTGCGCAATTAACAAAAGAAAATAATGTTAAATCATTAAGATTAAGCAATACTGATAGAGAAATCTTCGAGAATTATATGACTTATATGCGCTCTGACTTTCGCGTCAACCCTCATGATACAGAGTTAATTATTAACCGTATACTCAAACAATTATTAAGCGCAGAACAACATGGTTTATTAGCCTTAGATTTTTTCAATCACGACCCAAAAGCACATGCAATAAAAGAACTAAAAGCGATGCCTAATGAAACATTTAAAAATATTTTTAAATATATCTATCAACACATCGTTCTATTAATTGGGATTGTTAGTTTTCTCAAAGGATTTTTAGGATTTTTCATGGAAAAAAATGGAAGTAATTTATATTTTGTTTCATTCCCGTTTTCAGTAGTCGTTGGATTCTTTATTGTCTTTTTATTTATATGGTTTAGTTTTAAAACAATACAACTGCAGTGTTTTAACAATTCAAATTGGATATGGATATTCACCTATTTAGCAATCATTCTACTAATTGTAGGATTTTTCTATGTATTCTTTATTCCACAATCATTACTTGCCTTTGGACCATATATTCAGGTAAGCAATTGGGTATTTATTATATTTTCATTTATAGTTATGCCTATTGGATTACGCATTGAAAGAAATATTTCGAAAAAACATTCTCATACATTTTTATAAACAAAAAGCTTATTACATCATATGCGAATTTGGTACTGTTAATGATAAAATCACTAAATTACAGTTACCGAAAAACATATTTTGCAATAAGCTTTTTATTAATTAATCAATAAAGCATCTATAAAGAACCATACAATCATTATAAACATAATGATTGCTTGAGCTATACTACTTGTTAAAAATGCTACGATTGAACCTATACTTACTTTAACTGCTCTTTCAAATGAATAGCCTTGTATTAATTCAACTATGAATACCAAAATAAAAGGTATAATAATAATTCCAAATGGCGGTAAAACAAAACATCCAATAACCACACCAATTAAAGCTGCATACTCTCCAAACTTAGAACCACCGAAGCGATTCACAAAATATTTATTAGCTAAAAAGTCGGCACATAAAATTAATATTGTTAGCAATGCCATAGATACATAAAACACCCATGATAAATGCTGATTATGAAAGCCAAATTGATAGATTAAAAAGCCAACCCATAATACTAAAACAGAAGGAATAATCGGCTTAATCAACCCAACAAATGCTAACATGAAGGCAGCGATGATAAGTAGCCATAAAATAATTGTCATGTTGATATCACATCCTCTTTTGTAATTTTTTGATTTTTAGTAAAGAATATAAGTATCATACCTAACATGATTGATGCTGCTGATACAAAAAATACATTTTCCAAACCTACCCAGTGACTCATAGCACCACCTAATAGGTTACCGCCTAACTGTCCAATAACCATTGCATTAGAAAATAGTGTTGAAGCGTATCCTGGAAAATCTGGTAAGATATCTTGGAAATAACTAATACCAATTCCTAAAAGAACCGCTAAGAAAATAGCTAAAAACACCTGTCCTGCTAACATCATATAGAAGTTTTTAAATACCCCAATGCTGAAGTAGAATAAACCACCAAAAATCGCTCCATAAATCAACAATGTTCGAGTCTGTAATCTAGATGATAAAACGCCAAGAATGATCATAAATGGCACTTCTAAACCAGCACATAAACTAGCTAAATAACCGACATGTTGTTCATTTTCTTTTAAATAATCAGTAACAAATAAAGGCATATTCATCGTATACATCCATTGTCCAATGTGTAATAAAATAAATGCAATAAATGGTAATAAAAGCGTTTTGTCTTTAAACATATTAGGAGCAATTTTTTCAACATGTTGTTGCGTACTAATAGGGTGTTTAATGTTTAAATCCTTATAGAAAAACACTTGAAGTACTAAAGTAAATAAAATGATACTTATTGTTCCACCAAACAATCCAGCATAGCCTTTTAATCCGATTAATTGGGCACCAATAAATGGACCAAATAAAAAGCCCAATGAGAACATTGAACGTAATACTGTGTTGGCAAATTGAGCTCTATCTTTAGAGCTTGAAACATTGATAGATTCTCTAGCAGATGCGTAAAGTTGGGGCATTGCTGGTGCAAATAATCCTTGGAAAATCGCATATAGTAATATGAATAACCAGATTGTATCTACAAAAAAGTATATTGAAAAACCAAGCGCACCCATTAATAATGCGAGAATAATAATAATTTTTCTATTAAAGTGATGCGTATCCGAAAATCTAGCAATAATTGAATTTACTGTAAACTGGCTAATCGCTGCAGATGCTAGAAGTAATCCATACTGATTTGTTGTCATACCTAAATCTTTAGTTGCAAAAAGAACAAGATATGGGACCGTAACCGCAATACCCATACCTAGTAGAAACATATTAGCAACAAAGAGTTTATAATTCTTTATTTGTAATAACGCTGCAAACATATCCATAACCCCGCTTCTTAGAGCCCCTTTTAATTTATTAATTAGGGGCTCTTATGCAGTTGGTGCATTAGCAACCAACTGTATTCCTTTGTCCCCTTTTAATTTATTAATTAGGGGCTCTTTTGCTGTTGGTGCATTAGCAACCAACTACGTTCAATTTAACCGAATAGTTTAAAATTAAATACAAACCTTAAATTAGTCTAAAACTACGCCTTTGGTTGTTCAACAAAGCTCGCCATGAGATTTACAAAAGAATCAACTTGTGGCAATTGCAACATGCTCGGATCATAACTCATAAATGTCGAACGAATCAGCGGTTCATTATCAATTTCTACTTTTTCAAACTCAAATTGTTCTTTGCTGATATTTTTCATCATAATTTCTGGCAAGATTGTAACACCTACACCACTAATCAACATTTCTTTGCAAGTTGCTACTTGATCCACTGTAATAGTTGCATGGTAATCTTGTTCTAAATTATCGTTATACCATTCTTTTATTTGATTTATATAAATCGGATCAGCTTGAAACTCTATAAATGGTAACTTTGTAACATCATCTCGTCTATTTTTTGGAAAAATAAAATAATGATCATCATTAAATAAATGTGTGTTAGCTAAATTCATTACCTTATTTCCACGAGTTATCATAACATGATAATCTCTATGATTTGCTTTAATTTGTTCAGTTGAACCAACTTGCACTTGTATTTCAACATTAGGAAATTGGGCATTATATAGGCTCAAAACTTCAGGAAGTAAGGTTTGTCCAATCAAAGAAGAACACCCGATTGATATTGTTCCATTCACTTCACCAATATGTGCCTGCATTTTGTCAAAAAATAATCGCTCTCTTTTCAACATGTCACGAGCATGCTCAATAATCATTGTTCCTTCAGTTGTTGTAATCAATTGTTTTTTTGTTCTGATAAAAATATCTACTCCAAAAGCATTTTCAATAGCTTTTAGTCTTTGTGTAACAGCAGGTTGAGATATATATAAAATTTCAGCCGCTTTACGTAACGTTTTCGTTTCGTCTAATGTTATTAGTAAACGATAGTCTTCAATCTTCATAATTTCCCCCCATAAATTATTCAATTATTGAACTTTCATGGCTACAAGCATTCATGAGTTCATTACTAACGAATAATTTCACCAATTTTATTGGTATGGCTGCAGCTTGAATTACTTAGTTTTTCTTTTGTTGTTGGTGATTTTTAGTTTGATTATATTGCTTAGGCTTTATTTGTTTGCTTTTTTCAATATTAGTTTTATTTTGTGGCTTTTGATGATTTTTTTGAGCCTTTGCATTAATTTTATTAAAGCAGTACATGATTTTCTTTTGGAATCCTTTAAAATCATTTTCTAACTCTGCCATAATTTGATGTGCAATCATATATGCTTCATGAAATTGCTTTTTTGTAATTTGCTCACTTTCTAATGCAAACATTAAATCATCTTCATCTACCAACTCATATTCACCACTTGGTAATGCTAAAACATCTAAACATAAATCTACTGTACGCGCATTACCTTTTTGCGTTATATTTTTGATATTTATATCAAAATAATATTCTAATGGATTGCCTTTATTATCAAACATTACAGTTATACTATAACGTTTCTTTTCAGGTAGTATTTGCAACCATTTATAATTGTCATCTGCGACAATGATATTTTGTCCAACTACCGTCACCTCTAAAGGATCACGAACCTTTTTCATCGTGACTAAGCCTATAATACCCTTAAACCTATTATTATTAACTTTTACCTCTGTGTATTCCCTATCAATTAGGCGACGCCAGTGACGTTTATCTATATACTTTACTTTCACAGTCACCAACTCCTTGTCATTATTATATAAAACTACATAAATGATGTCATGTCATGATACAGTTTTATAGTTTTTGTTAATCATATGAAAATATTTATTATTATTTTACTACAACTCGCTTCAATTTACTTAAAATAGACAATATTAATTAGATAGTACACACATTTCTTCATAAAAGTGATTTTTCAAAAATATAAATAACACACTCTTATCGTTTTCAAAATCATTTAATGCTATTTTCATTAAAAACAGCTGAAGCATCAAATCTATTCTGATTCAATCAAGAATACATATAAAAATGAAGTGACTCAAAGGTTTATTAACAACCTTCAAACCACTTCATTGATCACTTTTATTTTAAAGCATATTTTTCGATTACTGATTTAAGATGCGGATATTGCGTAATTAATTCAGATTGCTTAAACAATTCAAACTGCTTAAACTCAAATGCCGGTTGACACATACAACCTACTAAACTAAAAGTATTTGATATTTCGATTGAAGAAGCAAAAATTGTTCCTTTAGGCACTACATATTGCAATACATCTCCATTTTGGATATCAGTACCCAATGTTGCAGTCGTATATTCCCCATCCGGATTTATCATATGAATTGTTAGAGAATCGCCAGCATGATAGTACCATACTTCATCAGCATCAATTCGATGAAAATGCGAAATATTGTCATCTGTAAGTAAAAAATAAATACTACTAAACGGCGCTCTGCGTCCATCTTTCAATACTTCTCGAATTGTCTCTCTATAGAAACCACCTTCAGGATGTGATTCAAGTTGCAATTCATCAATCCATTGTTCTGCTGATTTCATTATTTCAAATCCACATTATGGAATACGTTTTGTACATCTTCTAAATCTTCTAATGCATCGATTAATTTTTCAAATGTTACTTGGTCCGCTTCAGAAAGTTCAATATCTGTTTGAGGTAACATTTCAAATTCAGCAACTTTAAATTCTTCAACACCTGCTGCACGAAGCGCATCTTGAACGACTGCAAATTGATCTGGTTCAGCATAGACTATTGTCAATCCATTATCGTCAATCACATCATTTACATCTACATCTTGTTCCATTAATGTTTCAAGTATTTCGTCAACAGACTTTCCTTCAATACCAAATGTTGCCACATGATCAAACATATAAGCAACTGATCCAGATACACCCATATTACCGCCGTTTTTACCAAAAGCAGCTCGCACATCAGAGGCAGTACGATTTACATTATTTGTTAACGCATCAACAATTAGCATTGATCCGCTTGGGCCAAATCCTTCATATCTTAGGTGATCAAAGTTTTCGTCTCCAGCACCCTTAGCTTTATCTATTGCTTTTTCAATAATATGATTCGGCACTGAATATGTCTTAGCGCGTTCAAGCACCAACCTTAAAGCTTGGTTAGATTCTGGATTGGGTTCACCAGATTTTGCTGCAACATAAATCTCCTTACCAAATTTCGCATATATTCTACTTGTGTTTTTATCTTTTTGGGCCTTTTTTTCTTTAATGTTATTCCATTTACGTCCCATAATGTCATCTCGCTTTCGAACTGTTTAATTAACAACATATATTATACATGATTTTTTTATGTTTATATACATTTTCACAATTAACATTATTGAACTACGATTTCTTCAAACTGTTACTTAGTTTTAAAATATGTATAAATTAAAAATGTGCCGATAAGCAAATTCTATGCTTTCGACACTCAATTTCAATTAAATATTTAAAAATTGTTCTACATCTTCAAATAAAGCATTAAATTTAGATATATCATCATTATTTAAATAAATATAAATTTTACGCTCATCTTTAGATGATCTAACTTTACTAAGTCTTTCTTTTTCAATTAGTCTTCTTATAGAAACTAATAATTTTGTCCTACTTAAATCTAGCTCATCCATTGCAGTTTTTAAAAATGATTGCATAAGTACTTTTTCATCTTTGCAATGCTTCATCGTTAAATCTAAGACTGCTAAATCATTTAGCGACAACTTATATTTTTTATCAATATATTCAGATAATGCTTTATATTGTTTATAGAAGCCAAGCAATGTTTCTAATTTCTCAGTATTCAAAATGTTGCACCCCCAAATATATAAAGACAATGCTTCTGTCATTATTATCTTAAATTTTTCAGCCATTGTCTTTCTCATTTGTTTTTAATACGTTGTCAAAATTACCAACAAATGCAAATTAAATTTTGCAATACATATCAAGGTGTTATTTTTTTCCTATTTTAATTATGTATAACGCATTAAAAGTAACGTTAATATTCAAGGAATTATCACTAAAATTATGCTCTTTAATCTCTATTGCTGGTTTAAGGTAGTTGTCAATTTTAGATAGTAAACTAGGGTTCCATTCATATTTATCTCTTAATTCTTTAGAAATCAAATGATTAATGTTGCCACTATTTTCGTCCAATGTTTCTATTACAATTAGATATTTATCGTTTAAAACATTGTTTTTAAAATTTATATAAACTTGACTATCCTCAAAATTACTCATAATTGTCTCGCTCTCTATCACTCGCCAATCATAAATAACAAGACAATAATAATTCTCTATATCAAAAATAGAATAATAACTGTTTTCGTATTTTGGTTTCGAGACATATTCGATAAACTTTTCTAATATAAGACCTAGTGTTGTTTTAAATCCATTTTTGTCATATAGATGCATCGCATTAAATGCTTGATGATTGTCAAAAATGTTTAATCCAAAGCCATCAAAGTTGTGATACAGCGCACTTAATGTCTTATAAATTAATGGAGCACTATTACTTAGATCTCGTTCTTTATTATTAAGCAGTTTATGATTTTCAACATTTAGAAAAATCAGCTTTTCTTGTTCAATATCCAATTCATTAATTACTTGTTTTAAATTTTTAAAATGCAAAATATTTTTCAATAGTAACTCATCACTTTCCCCCATCAAATAAGGGCTACTTAAATTTGCATTATCTATTATTAACGAATCGAATTTAAGTCGCTTTATTTGTGATACTAGTGATTTAAAAACTGAAGGTTTTTCAAATAAACAGGTAATGTTCAATCCTAATTTCACATTCAACATGATGTTATGTAATTTTAATATCATTCGATAAATTGTTCTAATTTCCATCAATGATAAATCAAAAACAAAATGCACTTCGTAATTATTATGATTACTTAATTCGTTTGGAGATATTTGTCTGAAAACACTCATAAAAGCTTCTTCAACAAAATAAGTTGTTTCAATATTATTTATATTAAATGCTATCTTTAGATCACTTTCAATTATTGTTTTAATGATTGTGAATTTTTCTTCTTCGGACATGGTATTTTTACTTTTTAGAATCGATGGCATGATGAAAAAGACAACTTGACTGTTCTTATTCAATAAGGTTTTAAAGATTCCTTCTAAGAAAACTAATTTCATTTCTGTATAAGTATTTATTTGAATAACCGTTTGAAACAATTTAGGTGTTTCAAATTTGTCTTCATCAATATGTATAACATCAGTTAGGTGGTTTTTATAATGTTCAATATAATTCAATATGATTTCTTTTACTTCTTGCACCATTTTGCCTACTAGTGGTTCTGGCTTTAGCATTAAACATTTATTATATTTTGATAAATTACGATATTCATTCGGTGTTATATCCATATAACTTTTAAACATTTTAGAGTAAGTGGAGCTACTACTAAAACCTAAATGTTCACTTATGTTGCTAATAGTACTATCAGTAGTAAGTAGAATTTCAATCGATTTACCAATTTTCAAAGTATCAATATATTTTTTAAAACCCATGCCCATAAGTAAGTGGAATTGTGATGACAAATTTGACTTTGAGACAAATAATTTATCAGCGACACTTTTTAATGTCAATCGTTGATTTACATTTTGATAAATATATTCGAGCTCATCACGCAAATCACCATAATACGCATATCGATATTGATTTTGTGCAATCTTTTTATCCATACTTGCTTCTTTTGCAATGATTTTAATAATATCCTGTAATTTTCTAATATCAGCGTCATTAAGAGGCTGATTATCAAGGTATCGATATGTCAATTTTAATAGTAGACATTTCAAATTATAGGATGATTTAATCAACTTTGCTGTATAGTGGTAATTAAAGAAAGTAAAGCCTAATTCCGCAAACCAATCGCTACTCAAATACAACATGATCGTTTTTTTATTATTCTTAATACTAAATACATCCAGATGATTAATAATATATATATCATCTTCAATTATTTTACTTTTACGAAATTTTTGTAGTTCGATTTCCCCGTCAATTGGCCAAAATAAGACTATGCCATCTTGGCAACGCGTTGTCGCATATTCATTATTAGTAAGTATATGCAAGCATGATTTTGCCATAACTTTACCTCTTTCTATATTTAAGTACCACTTTTATCATTCCCTATAATATTTAACTTATTTAATTAAACGTAAATTTAACACAATACGAATACCAAATCAAAAATAAATAAAACTATATAATGGTTAATTTTTAAACTTATATATCAATCATTTAAATATTACAAAAATAGATGTAGTCAGTTTAATTAAACTATCCAATTGAAAACACACTACTTTTTAGTATTTTCAAAATAATTTTAAATGACCACATCTACAACGTATTACTATTATCTTTTGTTAGTTATATATTCATTTTCAATTTAAAAATAAACACTTATTTAAATCACATTCTACTTTTGAGATGAGCTCAAACTAACATTAAATTGTTTATATTATCTATACTTCTTCCTATTAATGTTTCGATTTTAAAATTAATACGTAGCTATACTTTACTTTTCTAATAAAAGTGTAATTAGAAAGGCAAGTACACCTGTTTAAAGTTTATCTTCTAAGATTTGTTTACTTTAGAACTATAGCAGTTAATCATTTCAATGATTAATAATATCTTTACAATTAAGGTAATATATTTTTATTGCTTTATCAGTAAAATCTCAGTCTAAGTTTCTAACTTATGACAATCGCTCCAGTTTAAGGTTGATATTCATTATTGATTATTCCAAAACTTTATACAAATTTCTTTATTAATTTAACTGTTTATCTTCTGAACATATTAGCAAGGTAAAGTATATCCTTAATAATATTCAACAAATTAATAAATAGATTAAATCCCATTTCTCTTGGTGAATAGTCACCTCTTTTTAAACGATTAAAATCATACAAAGTATAAAGTAGAAATAACAACAGACTAACGACGGTAATAATAGTGTAAAAAATAGGATTTTGAAGAAAAATACCAATTAGACTCGCAATAATTAATGTTATTAATGTAACGAATAAATATTTGCCTATACTCGATGCATCTCCAACGAAGAAATAACCAATAATACCAAATGCTATAAATGCAAAAATTGCTAATGCGATATTTTTATAGAAAATATCTGGTCCTAAATTTTGTAAATACGTGGTAAACGTTGCGTATGACAATAAGCCAATCACTACAGCGTAAATATGTGAAATAATTAAACCGAACCGTCTCGCTCTTTCAAAAACAAGTGTTGCTAAAATAATAATCAGTAATCCAAATGACAAGGGTTGTCGCCAACTTAATGGTAAAAACTGACCTAGATAGCATCCTATGCCAAATATAATCCAATAATACATAAAATAAAGCCACACTTTACTTATTGATTGAGCATGCTGGTTTTGATGATAATATGAATGATTTGTATTTTGCGACAAAATAATTCCTCCTTCTACCGTCGTTTTATGCGTCAAATTTTACAGTAAATTTTGCTTCATCAAAAGAAATAACCTTTAACAAGTATAGTAATTTTACATTTTACAATGTTACAAAATATAATTTTTTATAATTAGTTAAAATCACTAAAACGCTTTTATACACTATCAAATCAGCATTTATAAAAATATGAACCGATATCCTAAAATGTTAATAATATTACAAGATAATAACAAACCACACAAAGCTACTTATTTTTGATAATATGGAAATCGTAATATAAAACGAAAACTTAATTTACTATATAAATTGTCTTAATAATTTTTAAAAGTAGTAAAACATAATTTTAAGGAGGAGTCCCTTTGAAAAAATTAGCATTTGCAATAACAGCAACATCTGGTGCAGCTGCATTTTTAACGCATCATGATGCACAAGCTTCTACACAACATACAGTACAATCTGGTGAATCATTATGGAGTATTGCTCAAAAATACAACACTTCAGTAGAGAGTATTAAACAAAATAACCAATTAGATAACAACTTGGTATTCCCTGGTCAAGTTATCTCAGTAGGTGGAAGTGATGCACAAAATACGTCAAACACTTCTCCACAAGCTGGTTCAGCATCATCTCATACTGTACAAGCTGGTGAATCATTAAATATCATTGCTAGCAGATATGGTGTTTCAGTTGATCAATTAATGGCAGCCAATAACTTACGTGGTTATTTAATTATGCCTAACCAAACATTACAAATTCCTAATGGTGGATCAGGTGGTACAACACCAACAGCTACAACAGGTAGCAATGGCAATGCATCATCTTTTAATCACCAAAATTTATACACTGCTGGTCAATGTACATGGTACGTATTTGACCGTCGTGCTCAAGCTGGTAGTCCAATTAGCACATATTGGTCAGACGCTAAGTATTGGGCTGGTAACGCAGCTAATGATGGTTACCAAGTAAACAACACACCATCAGTTGGTTCAATTATGCAAAGCACACCTGGTCCATATGGTCATGTTGCTTATGTTGAACGTGTCAATGGTGATGGTAGTATCTTGATTTCTGAAATGAATTACACATATGGTCCATACAATATGAACTACCGTACAATTCCAGCTTCAGAAGTTTCTAGCTATGCATTCATCCATTAATTAAATAAATTGTACTGGTATATACTAGCAATTCACATCATGTGAGATTGCTAGTTTTTTATTTTTGAAAAAAATTTTCATTTTGGTACAAAAAATTATCTCACCCTTCCCTATCATACATATTTATATTTTGTATGAATGGTAGTTAGGTAAAAATTAACAACCTACCTATTTGATTAAATTAAATGCATAATATATTAAAAATCAAAATAATGCAACTAAGTTGACTATATAATGATTTAATTTGTTATACCAGTATTTTACGCTTTTTCGTCTACATATACAAATTTATATTAAATAAAGCCCAATACAATTTAGGTTAATTAAACAAGTTGATAACTATTTAATTATTCCTTCATTGAAGAATATAAACTATTAAATCATTATTTTGCTCTTACATATATTTTAATGACCTAACTGATTATGTTCCATGGAATACATTTATAATATAGCCTCCTAATTAAAATGCTTTGTCTTGGTCATTCTACGTAAATTCTATAAAATATGTTATCTACTTACATAAAAAACTGAACTTCAATACCACCATATGTTTGTGATACTGAAGTTCAGTTTAGTTTTATTTTCAATTAGAAAAATAAGTTAAGTATATAGAATAGTAAACCTGCTAACAATGCTGAAATAGGTAATGTAATCACCCATGTAATGATCATTCGTTGCGCAGTGCTCCATTTTACACCTTTAGCTCGGTTAGAAGCACCAACACCTAAGATTGATGATGACACAACGTGAGTTGTTGATAATGGGAAATGTAGCGATGATGCAACAAAAATTGTTAATGCAGATGATAAATCGGCCGCAGCACCATTTGCTGGACGTATTTTCATAATATTACCACCTACAGTTTTGATAATTTTCCAGCCACCAATTGCAGTACCAAGCCCCATTGCTGTCGCACAGGCAAATTTTACCCATAACTGTGGTTCAACACTGCCATCATTCTGTACATTAGCGACAATCAATGCCAACGTAATAATACCCATTGATTTTTGCGCATCATTCGTACCGTGAGAGAATGATTGTAACGCTGCTGTGAAAATTTGGAAAAATCTAAAGTTACGATTCGCTCTTGTTAAATTTGCATTTTTAAAGATAACTTTAAAAATTGAATACATCAAGAAACCAACACAAAATGCGATAATCGGTGAAACGATTAATACAATAATAATTTTTGTGAAACCTTGGTAATGTAACACTCCAAATGAGCCTTCAGATGCGATTGCTGCACCCGCAATTGAACCTATAAGTGCATGTGAAGACGAACTTGGAATTCCGTAAAACCAAGTAGCTAAATTCCAAATAATAGCCGCAAGTATTGCAGCTAACACAACAACTAATCCATTTTCCAATTTAAATGGATCGACAATGTCTTTAGTAATGGTGCCTGCAACGCCCGTAAATGTTAAAGCACCTATAAAGTTCATCACTGCTGCCATTAAAATTGCCGTTTTAGGCGTTAACGCTCTAGTAGATACAGCAGTAGCTACTGCATTGGCTGTATCATGGAATCCATTGATAAAGTCAAATATCAGCGAGAAAATAACTACAGCTATAGTGACGATGATTATATATGACATAAATATATACTCCCCTTAGCTATTTTTCATAATAATAGTTTCAAAATTATTTGCTACGATTTGACATTTATCAGCGATTTCTTCCATGCTTTCATAAATATCTTTTATTTTAATTAAAGTGATTGGATCTGTTTCGCTATTGAAAATATGTTTAATTGACTGTCTTAAAATACCATCACAGTTTGTTTCAAATTCTTTAATATTAATTGAATGAATACGCATATGTGATAATTTTTTATCGACTAATAAGCCGACAGCAAGTTTCATTTCTGCAACTGCTTTTTGAATGTTATCAACAAACTCAGCCATATATTCATCTGTGTATTCGATTGAATACATTTCAAACATAGCTGCCGTTTCTTCAATTGCATCTAAAACATCATCAATTGCATCACATAATGATAAAATATCTTCACGTTCAATTGGTGTGATAAATGTTTGATTTAAATCAGTAATTACTTGATGTACTAATTCGTCACCATGTGACTCATAAGTTTTAATGTTGTCTGAGTATGCTTTTAAATCTAAATGTGTATTGAAATCCATTTTACCGAATTCAATAGCAGCACGATCCAGATTGAAAACCATCTCTTCTAATTGAACCATAAACTTATCTTTTTTCTTACTAAACATTTAAAATCCTCCATTTAAGCGATTGTCACCAATCACATTCAGTTATAATTTGTTTCAAATTAAGACAAGTGAATTTACAAACTAATGATACAAATTTGTTATTATCAATCGTCAGTATAATTTTAGTGTACTGATATTAATTTCAAAAATGCCTCACAGTAAACAATTTACTGTATTTGCCCTTATATGAAAATAGCACAAAATTTACAATCCCACAATTCAATTTACAAATTTTTAACAATTCCGAAACTTAACTTTTACATAAAATTTAAATAGTAGTAGGCATTTGTTTTGAAAAAGTTATTGTATAGGCAATTTTTTATCTATACAACTCTAAAAATTGTAAATGGATATAGTTGGGAAATTTGCAACGATACAATATTTATTACATAACTTTTACATATTAAAATACACTTATCTTGTTTAAAACGATCATTGACTCATATATCTCTCAATGAATATACTTTTATTTTCTCACATTTAATACAATTTACAAAGTTGAATCCTGTTAATCTTTTCAATTAAAAGCATCACCAATTAAATATATTTCATTCAAAACACTTTCATAATCACTCATACCTTTACTTCATTATTAATATGGTATTTTAACCCAGTATTCAACTATACATGCTAAAAATATAACTTCTCTTCATTTATAATAAAAAGCTTCCAGTATAGTTCGTGAATCCGAATCCACTACTCTACTGAAAGCCATCTGTATATTTTATATGGAATGTCTAATTGTTCGCTTGGAATGATTATAAGCCGTCACTGCAAAAACAGCATACATACAAATGTATAATCCCATTACTATGAAAACCGGTATTTGATTCGTTGTACCCATTAATTTCATATATGCTAATGATGTAAAATATGCATGTGATAGTGCAATAACTAAAGGTAACCCAAAATTAAACATAATTTTAAACTTTAGTCCCCTTGCCATATCTTTTTGTGTAAATCCAAGCTTTCTCAAAATACTATAATTCTCTAACTCATCTTCGGTTTCATCTATTTGCTTTATGTATATAATGCAACATACAGCAATCAAGAATGTAATACCTAAAAATGATGTTACAAATAATAATATTCCGGTTAAACTTGATATTGAGCTTATCGCTTCACTTCTTGTTTCAATAGATTTATCAACTTTATTTTTCGCTTTTTCTAATGCTAAAGCATCTTTTTTATGTTTCAAATCGAATCCAAATTGAGAGACGATATGCTTTGCCTTTGTATACTTTCTTATTTCTTGATAGTCTTTGTCATTTAAGACAAACGTTGGTCCACCTAAATCAACATCTGTCATAAAATAGATTTTATTAATATCTTTACGTAACTTAATATTAACATGATGTTTTTTCGTTCCTATAATTGCCTTACCATGCTTCTTATGTTTCACTAAATCTTTGATAGAACCTTCCGCTACAAATAAATCAGCTTGCCCACGTTTCAAATCAGTATTAGGGATGTATTTATCACTAGTAATTGTTACATTGTATGGTTCTTTCGCTTTTACATCAAATAAATTATCTTTATACAATTTCGTATGAATTACTTCTTTATAATTATAAAAATGAGGAATTTTTTGATTGTTTAATTCACTTGCTAATTGATTAGCTTTTTGTTGGTCTTTAATTGTAACGTCGTGTGGTGCAGTATATTTTATTTCACTTGATAAGGACGCTCTACTTATAGCAGCAAAGCAAAGAACTGAAACAGTAATCGCTGAAATGATTGCCATGACCGTAAGTGAAAAAGCATTTTTCTTAATACGATACATAATAGATGATGAGAACATGACATCATTTACACTTATAACACCTTTTCTAAACTTCTTCACCATTTTAAAAACTAGAGAAACAGAGCTTTTAAAAAATAAGTATGCCCCAATCACAGTTGACAATAAAATAAACATAAGTGTACCGATAGAATCATAATATTGAACAATGTTCAAAGATAGATAGTATCCTGTGGTAATCAATACTATACCTAAGATGCCTAAAACAACCTCTTCAAATGTAATTTTATTATGATTTGTTTCTTTAACCTGGTTATTCTTTGACATCTGTGAAATAGATTGTTTGAACACTAATATAAAATTTTGAGCAGATGTTAAAAAATAAGCGACACCGATTAACATTAATGTTTCAAATACCGCCCTCAAACTAAAAATAATTGGAACCTTTTCTTTAATTCCTAATAATGTAAAGACAATCATTAATAACAGTTTCGAACCAAAAATACCAATAATAATACCTAATATTGCCGTAATTATAAATATTAGTAATTGTTCGAGCATTAGTATATAAATAATGTTGAATTTAGATAAACCTAATGTTTGATATAATGCAAGCTCATAACTTCGTCGTTTAATAAATAACACATTGGCATATAACAAAAATGCAATTATGATGAAAAATAGAAAGTAGCTTCCGACTTGTGAGCCTTCCTTTATAATTGGATATGACTCTGTCATGTTTAGTTTATGAGCGTATTTTAATGCTACAAAGCTAAAATACAATACTACACTCGTAATTAACGAAAAAAGATAGATGGCATAATGTGATAAATTTTGACGGAAATTTTTAAATATTATCTCGTTAAAGGTCATAATTAACGCCACCTAAAACACTTTGTACACGTATTATTTCTTTGAAAAAGGTATGTTTATCGTCATCCCCTTGGTATAATTCAGTGAAAATTTGACCATCTTTTAGCATCACTACTCGATTTGCATAGCTTGCTGCAACAGGATCATGCGTTACCATAATAATTGTAGACTTAAATGCTTCATTCATTCTTGTTAATCGTTTTAATAAATCTTGAGTACTTTTAGAATCCAGTGCACCTGTTGGTTCGTCAGCAAATATAATAGAAGGCAATGTTATAAATGCTCTGGCAGCTGATGTTCGTTGCCTTTGTCCACCAGACAATTCAGAGGGATATTTATCACTAATATCCAATATATTTAATGCTTCTGCTACTTTTTCATAACGATTTAACATATGTTCTTTATCTAACTTCTGTACCGTTAGTGGTAACATTATGTTTTCTTTAACAGTCAATGTATGCAGTAAATTATACTCTTGAAAAATAAAACCAATATCATGCTTGCGTATATCAGATAATTCCTTGTTTGAAAGCTTTTCTAATTTTTTTCCTTTTAATGTAATAGAACCTTGTGAAATATAATCAATTGAACTTAAAACATTTAATAATGTCGTTTTCCCAGATCCAGAGGGACCCATAATAGCAATAAACTCGCCTTCTTCAATAGACATATTGATATCTCGCAACACTTCTTGTGCCATTTTTTTAGTTCCATATATTTTTGTTAATTGTTTTACTTCTAAAATTGCCACTTTAACACTCCTATAATTTATCTTAACTTCATTTCCTTTAGGCTTTGGCACTTGTATCTTCAATTTAACATATGACTAACATCTATCTTATTATAACGTTGAAGCTGCATTGATGTATCAATTCTAAGTAACAAAACGCATGTTTAAAATGACAAATTTGTCACTTCCGACATGCGTTCAACAATTTCATTTTGTAATGGGAAAATCAATCTGACAGTTGTCCCCTTACCAACAGTCGACGTGACTTGCAGGTGAATACCTAATTGATCCTTTACACTATTTACTAAATATAGACCCATACCTGAAGACGTCGTTTCATTTCTGTTAGCCGTTGACGTAAATCCTCGTTCAAATATTCGCGGCATATCTTTTTTACTAATACCTCTGCCATAGTCTTTAATATATAACGAAACATGTTGATCATTTAATTCTGTCCCAATTTCAATATTAAAATTCTCACTATATTTCAATGCGTTTGACAAAATTTGTCTAATAATCATACGACACCATTTTATATCTGTATAAACATAATCATCCACTTTAAAGTCAACATCAAAACCAATACCTTTAACCTGACTAATATGTCTTGTTAATTGTATTTCATCAATGACCATGCGTTTAAGTGACACGTAATCAAAATACATATCTTTACGTTGAGATTCTAATCTAGTAATATACAGCTGTGTATCTAGCATCGAGTTTATACGAGACCATTCATATAGTAATGCTTGTTTTCTTTCTTGATTTTTTTCTTGATCAATTAATAATTTCATAGCTGTCACAGGTGTTTTTATGTCGTGCACAAATTCTGTAATGGTTTGTTCATGCATGTTCAATTGCAACTGTTGCTCAACAACCTTTTCTTTGTGCGCTGAGATTTGACGATATAAATAATCAACTGTATGACGTTGAAATGGCGTTTCCGCTAAATCTTTATGTTTAATTTCTTCTATTTCTTTATCTTTGTCAAAATGCTTATATAATTTTACTTCTTTAAAATATGTCAATAAAAGAAAAATCATTGTTAAACTTAAATTCAAAGAAACAATATAAAATAAACTGTCTATTGGAAAATCATAATCGATTAGACTAATGCCTAACATAAGGAAGTTTAAAAACAATATCCAAAATATCCAGTTCATGCGAGATTTCAAAAAATAAGCTACCCATTTCAAATTATTCATGAGCCATATATCCTTTTCCTACTTTTGTTTCGATTGCACTATCCATACTAATTTCAGATAATTTTTTTCGTAAACGATTCACATTTACTGTTAACGTATTATCACTAACAAATGCTTCATCATCCCATAATGCAGTGATAATTGTATCTCTCGAAACGATTTGATTTTTTTTGGTAATAAGAATTTCTAATATAATCATTTCTGTTTTGGACAGGAAAATCGTCTGATCACCTTTTTGTATACTATCTTTTGATAGATCAACGACAGCATCTTGCCAAGTCAATGTACGTTTTTCTTCAGCTGTAAACTCATAGACACGACGATAAATCGCTTGTAATTTAGCAATTAATACATTGGTATAGAACGGTTTTTGCATATAATCATCTGCGCCAAGTTCCATACTCATCACTTGATCCATTGGATTATCACGAGATGATAAAAATAATATTGGTACGTTGGAAACTTCTCTCATTTTTCTGCACCAATAAAACCCATCATATTTAGGTAATTGAACATCCAATATAACAATTTCAGGATTAAAACTTTCAAATGTATCCATTACTTTGCCGAAATCTTCAATACCAGCAACATTAAAATCCCATTGTTCTAATTCTTTTTTCAATTCTTGAAACAAAGTATTGTCATCTTCTACTAGTAGTATTTGCATCCATATCACCCAATATCATTTAGTATATTTCATATTTTCTCCTGATTTTAATCGACTTTGAAAATCTTTAATCCGGCAGTCAACTTCAAAGCCATGAATCATCATTTTTTGCATTGGTGCTTGTATAAAGTAATAAATCGGCCAAAATAATCGAGGGATATAATCGTATAGATGTATATAAACGACTGCCGACTCTTTGATTAATCTAAATTCTAACTTCCCTTGATTAACTGTATATTTTTTCACTAAACTTCCACTCAATAAAATTAAAGTTATTATTCCATCAGCTGTTTCTTCTATTTTAAATACTGCGAGCGGTCGCACCTTATTCTTAATATATATCTTAAATTGATCATGTGATTTTTCTGTTTTCACAAAAGTTCCTTTAGTGTAACCCATCCATGCAATAAAATGGTTTACAACGTTCTTTAATGTCCATCCCTTTGGTAAAACTACCTTCATCGTTGATCTAACATCATCATACTTTGAAACTTGTAATTCTACATTAACTAAAGAACGTTTAAAAACTAAATTTGTTGTTTCTACAGGTGTACCATATGCACCTAGGCGTTCAATTGTTTCATTATCATAACGACTCCCAGGTATGTAGATTACTTTTTTTACTTGATTGATAGCCGCTGCTCGACCAAAATTATCTGCTGCGATTAATGTTAAATCTCTTGCTGATGATTGTGTTATTTTGGCAGAATTCTTTGTTGGGTCGATAAAGAATACAGCAATATCTATTTGATTCATTGCTGCAACAACCTGTTCGTAATGAAATATATCACACTGAATCCAAGTCATTTCAACATCATCTGTTTTTTTATTGTCTGGATATTTTGATATAGCAAAAAGTTCAGCATCATTTTCAATCACTTCACTTAAATACTTACCAATATATCCTGTTCCACCTGCTAATAAAACTTTAGGTTTCATCTAAAATACTCCTTTAAACTGTAACCAAAAAACATATTACTCCACCTTTTAGTTACATATATATTATAATAGTAGCAAATGTTTTAAAATTTCAAAATACTGGAGGCTTTTTATGGCCCATATTATACGTAGAGTTAGTATCAAAGATGTAGAAAATTTCATTTCAATGTTAGCGAACATATACGACGAATCTCCGTATATGTTCTACACACCAGGAGAATATGATCCTAGCGTCACATCGGCTAGTAAACAATTAGAAGAATATATCACTTCTCCGCATAAAGTCATCTTCGTTGCTGAAAGTGATGAACAACTCGTTGGCTTTGCCTTTGTTAATACGACACCATTTCAACGCATTAAACATGTTGCTAAAATTGATTTAGGTGTAAAGAAATTATATCAACATCGTGGAATTGGCCAAGCACTTCTTGATGCCATTATGGCTTGGTGTTTAAACAATCAAATACACCGAATTGAAGCAAATGTACCACTCAATAACCAACCTGCCCTCGAGCTTTTTAAAAGTGCCGATTTTCAAATCGAAGGCGTTTTAAAAGATAAGTTATTTATCGATGGTAAATATTATGATGACTATATGATGGCTAAAATTCTTAATTAAAGCTATTTTATCATAATCTTGTATCAGAATCGTATAACAACGAATTTAATGGTTACCTAATACATTACTCATACTTATCAATGTTATCTAATCTCAAATAAATACGTACACTCTTATTCATTTATCAAATTTAAATTCAAAATAAAACACCACTAATGTGTAATTGATTAACTATCAACTACGATTAGTGGTGCTTTATATATGTTGTTTAGTTTTCCTTACTATAAAAATCTTCGAGTCTAAAATCTATATCCGGTAATTTTTCATATATCTTATCCTGATACTGATTGTTTTGATTGTAAGCTTCTTCAGTAATTAACCTACCTTTACGCTTAATTCCATAATCTTGTACGAATAAATTATTATTTCTATTTATTTTGTAATACGGTACAACATTCGCACTAAATTTTACTCGTTGATGAATAAGTTCCATTGCCAATGCATAGTATTTATTTGTCTCATATAACCATAAATGATCTATTGATACACCTGAAACAAATACATCTTTTAATAATATCCTTACATTCGGCTTAAATGTGCTATGTCTATCTAAATAATTTTTAAACAAAACACGTTGTATACGTCCAGTAACCATAACGCGTTTATTTTTAAATGGTTTTAATGCTGACCTTGTCATTCCCTTTCACAACCTTATTTCAAATCACTTCGTGCTCAATCTATATTTTAATTTTTCTTTTGAATTCTTTTCAATTTATAAATTTATTATATCATGTACACACTGTTTTTCGACAATTTAGTTGTAAAAAGTTATTTTCAGGTTCAAAACAAATTAGTTTGTAAAATAAATGTCACATCATAATAGAGTGAGATAGAAATGATAAAGAACCGCTAACAATTTATTATATCTCAGACTCTTACACATTAGCACCACATGTTTTAAATTCTTCGTTTTTAATTTGAAAATCTTAAATGTTGCTTAAGTAATAAATTACTACTGTTTATCATTAGTTTAAAGGATTTAACGGTAATTCATTACTCGGATTTTCTATTTGTGGTTTCTCTTCAGTTTGAATACCACTAGAGGATGTATTACGACTTAAGAAAAGTAACACTTTTTTGATATTATCTATCGATTCAGGTTTATTAAGGTGAAATTGATACTGATGATGTAAATGATGCGTACCATCATAAAACAAAGTATCTACTGGTACATTCAATTCTTGTAATTTCTTACTGAATTCTATATTTTGACTTTCGAATGGATCGCTATCTCCAACAGATAAAAATGTTGGTGGATAATTTTTTGTCGATTGTTTTACTGTCGACATTTGTGAAATGTTTTTAAAACTCTTTTCCCAATCTTCTTCGCCAGTATAACTTTTCATAAATAACTGTATTCTTGGAAACTCAGTTTCTCTAACTGTTTGCATATTATAAAAACCACCAAATAGTATAGCACCTTTAATTTGCGATGGTTTGAATGACTGATCAAATTTCATGGCTTCTCTTAAGCGATCATTCGTCTGTATTGCCGTAAATTGGCTAGCTAATTGAGCACCTGCAGAATCACCGCCAATAATTACTTGATTAAAATCAATAGGTAAATTCATTTTATTTTCTTTAATGAATTGAGTTGCTTGATTCATTTGAATTAATGGTGTGGGATATTTATATTGTGGCGCCAATGCATAATTTACATTCACAACAATGTACCCTTGTTCAGCAATTTTCGCTAATAATGGGTTTTTATACTGCTTATCACCCGCAATATAACCACCACCGTGCATCCAAAAAATAACTGGCAGTTTGGCATTAGAAGACATATCAACAGGTGTAATAATATCTAATTTACTGTTAGGGAAAACTCTATTGTATGTAAGGTTTTGATAAATGCGCACATTTTTATTTTTAATATTAATTTTGTCTTTATTAGCATGGTTCTCATTTGTAATTTGGTCATAATGTTGTTTCAGATGAAATGCTAACAATACACTGATTACAGTTATAAAAAGCGCAGTTATCATCGTCCATTTATTATCTTTATTCATTACATCGTACCTCTCTATTTGTTAGACGCTCATATTAATAGACTGAATAAATATAAAAAGCAATTCGCCCGATAAGAGTAGAGACGAATTGCTTTTAAGGTTAAAACAAAGTGATTCAATTGTAAAGTTTCGGATATCCCTCATATGATATTAAGCAATATGTTTTTTATCCGCATTTTTACGTTTGAAATATTTAATAATTACAGCTACTACAATAAATAAGCCTACATATCCCATAATTGTATATAACTTATTAATTAATTCAGCAAATCCTACGAAACTTAATAAATAACCTGCTACCATCATTATAATAATAAAGATATGATAATTTTTACTGTATGGTTCTGTAAAACGTGCTGCAAATGAATACATTAGTCCTAGAATAGTATTATACATAACCGCCAGCATAATAACAGATAACACTGTTGCTATTAAAGGATGGATATTATTTGCTAACGTCAATGTAGGAATTGAGGCATTTTTAATAGTTGGATATTCACTTTGCAATGCAAAGTTGATCAATGCTAGTAATACAGTATAGATAATACCACCATACATCGCGCCTGCACCTGACACTGTACGCTTTTCAGTATCCCCACCGATTGCTACGATGGTACTAAAACCTACAGAAAAAGCTAATCCACCATATATTGTACCAAACCAGATTCCCTTCCAAATACTTGCTTCAGGCACTACTTGGTTAACTTCTGCTAATGAAACATGACCTTTAAATAAATAAACGCCAGCGATTAATACAACTAAAACAATTAAAAATGGTGTAACGATACCTAGTGCACGTACTATTTTATTAAAGTCTAATAGCAACGTAATATAAATCGCTAATGTCATAATTAAAGCACCTAGCCATGTAGGTATGTTATAACTTTCTTCAAATGTTGCGCCTGCACCAGCTATCATGGTTACAGCTATACCAAATAAGAAGAAGATTAAAATATAATCAAAGACTTTACTAAACTTTTCACCGAATACGTATTGTAATGTTGATTCATGATTTGTCGCTTCAAAGGCAGTACCAATTTTTGCTACTTGGCGCCCAATAAAAGCTAAAATAAAACCAGATATAATAACACCTAAATAAGCCCACAAGCCATATTTAGTGAAAAATTGCATAACTTCTTGTCCAGTTGAAAATCCTGCGCCCACTACAATGCCGACGTAGGCAAATCCAATTTTTGTTGCTTCTTTATTCATCATCATGTGAATAATAGACCTCCTTAATTTTGCACAGTGTGCATTATAACGTACTGAAAATTAATTGCAAGTCGCATAGGTTATTTTTCACTTTTTCAAAATTGCTCAATCCATTCACATTATCACGTTCAATGACATTTAAAAAAATTATAAATTTATGCTTTTATAATGCAGTCATACGAACTTTTGTATAGGAAAAATGATTAATTATTGTGCTTCTTGAATTTCGTATATTTAGTTAAATTTCGAAGAATACATATCAAAATTTCTCAGTTAACAAGGTTTAAACCATCTATCGTATGTTCTTTATTAAAATGTATAAATTTATAAAATGTTGTATAAAAACCATTTGTGCACACAAGTATACTTCGTTAGTTTTTAAGTATTAAAAAAGGCTGGAACATATGCCCAACCCAACCAAATGTTAAAACTATTATTAAGCTAATATAATTGAAATGTAATTAACGTGCATTACGTTGGTGTAATTCATTTATATCAACAACAACGTTGTCCATACGTTTGGCAGTGTCTTTTAAGACGTTACGAGCAACATTATTATTAGGATCTAATTTTAAAATTTGCTTGGCGATATCAAAAGCCTTCTTATCTGAAATAACAGGTGTTGGTATCGCATGCAATAATAACATTTGTAACAAACTTTTAACTTCTTTGCCGTCAGTAAGTTTTATGGAAGCGTCTGCATGATAATAAGCAGAATCCAAAGCACCTTCATATTCACTTAGTGGATACACAAGCAATAAAAATGCTAAGTCATGCATTTCAGATGATTCTTCGTACTTAATCATATCTAAAATACATGTATAAAACATCATACTTTCTACTTCATGCGCACTTGAAATATATGCTTCTTCAAATTCCATAAAATCTGTTTCGGACATCAATTGTCGTACTAAATCAAACTCGCCATTCAATACATGTTTTTTTATAAGGTGTTGCATGGCAATGTCCTCCTATTTCTCCAGATTTTATTAAACATTTACATATATACTATCATATTTTTTATAAAGTTTCATTTGAAAAAGGTTTACATTTTTCATTATTAGTAAATTTTAACTAAAATGATTGTTTGATTTCTGCTAATGCATCATCAATTGAACCGCCGATTGATAGCTTTACTGCTGCGATAAAACTGCCTTCAACAATTGGTGCATCAACTTTTAACACACGATGATTACCATCATACATTTCAATTGCCATATCTACATTCATTTCTGAAGATCCAATATCGTAAAAACACAATGCATCATCCTCTAATTTAGTCAAAACTTCTTGGATGATATCAAATGAAGTTCCAATTGAACCATCTGGTAATCCCCCGATTGGTATAATATCAACGTCACCTGCCATTTGCTTTAACAAAGATTTTGTACCACTTGCAATTTCTTTACTGTGGCTAACAAGTATAATTTTAGGCATTATCTTCATCTCCAATCAAAGCGTTTAAAATATAAACCATACTTTGAGCACCTGGATCAATATAACCTTTTGATTCTTCTCCAAAATATGCAGCTCTACCTTTCGTTGCTACCATATCTTTTGTATTATCTGCTAATTGCTGTAAATCATTGAATGTTAAAGTTTCACCATTTTTAAGCTTCTCTGCTGCTCGCGCTACTACATCATACATTGTCTTTTCATTTAAAGTAACTTTACCACGTGATTCAACCGCTTCGGCAAATGCCTGAATTAGTGTAATGAAATCTTGATTATCCATATCATCTTTGGTGACTGCAGACATTTTAACAAAGCTAAAGCCATACAGTGGTCCTGATGCACCCCCAACATTTGACATCAATGCCATACCAGTTGATTTGAACAATGATTGCATTGAGCTATCATCAAGTTTGTCTTTAAGACTACTAAACCCACGAACCATGTTAACCCCGTGGTCACCATCACCAATTGCTCGATCTAATTCAGTTAATTCAGATTCATGTTTTTTAAACGTTTCTTCTAAATTTAATAAACGTGCTTTCATATCATTCACTTTCATTTGTGCCACCTCATAAATGTATATTTATTCATATTCACTTCTTATTTAAAGTATTGACTTGTTGTTGGTGCTAAAAATGCTTCCAAATATTCTGGTTTATTAGGCACGATAGTTATAGAAAAACCTTGCATGTCTAAAGATGTCATATAATCACCAACAAACCATTTAGCAACATTAACCGTTCTTGCAGCTAAATTTTGTTGAATATATTTAGTTACGATATTTAATTCAGATAACGGCGTACCACCCATACCATTTACCATTAATATGACATCATTGGCAGTAACTTCTTTATACAATTCGTCTAACAATGTTCCAACAATATGATCAATATCCTTTACTTCTTCCCTATGAATACCTTTTTCACCATGTATACCAATACCGATTTCCATTTTGTCGTCTTCAATATCAAAGCCATATTTTCCAGTAGTTGGAACAAGCGGTGGCTCAATTGCCATACCAATACTTTTAATTTCAGGTAACAACGCTTCTACACGCGATTTTATCTCTGTTAATGAATAACCTTTTTCAGCAAGATAACCGGCAAGCTTATGAACAAACACTGTTCCTGCAACACCACGACGTTGTACTTCGTTTGTCACAGCAATGTCGTCACGAACAATAACAGTTTGAACATTTATACCTTCCATTTCTGCAAGCTCTTGTGCCATTTCGAAATTCATCACGTCACCTGCATAGTTTTTTACAACTAGTAATACACCATCACCAGTATCTACTGCTTTAATAGCTTCTAATATTTTATCAGGTGTAGGTGATGTAAATACTTCGCCACAAACCGCTGCATCTAGCATACCTTCTGCAACAAAACCGGCATGCGCAGGTTCATGTCCGCTTCCACCTCCAGAGACTATTGCTACACCATGTTCTTTCTTAGCTTTTTTTACAATAACTGTATTAGCAATCAGATCTAACTCTGGGTGCGCAATTAACAATCCTTCAAGCATATCAGTTAAAAATGTTTCTTTTTTATTGATTAACTTTTTCATCATGTTGTACCTCCTTGGTATTATCAGTCATAGTATAAAACAGAATAAATGAATGCGCTATCATAAAGAATTAACCTGATACCGTTATCAAATATATTTTTGATAAGATCCTCTTGATAACTTAATGGTTCATTATTGAAAAAATAAATAGTCTTGAGTGGCTCATTAAATAAAAAATGCTATGAAAAGCCTTATAATAAAGTGCCTTTCATAGCAATAAGTTGTGTCCATTGACACTATACATTTTTCGTTTTGTACATTAAATATAAGAAATACGGTGCACCAATAATTGCTACGACAATACCTGCTGGAACCCCACCTGGTTGTAATACAATTTTGCCAATTGTATCAGCTATAACAAGTAAACATGCCCCTACTAAAATGGCAATTGGTAAAAACAACTGGTGACGTGGTCCAACGATACGTTTGGCAATATGCGGACCCATTAATCCGATAAACGAAATTGAACCTGCTACTGCTACAGCAGCAGATGATAACATCACTGCGATAAAGAATAATATTAAACGTTCTCTGCTTAACCTTACACCTAGACCTCGTGCAATATTATCACCCGTATGAATAATATTTAGTGTATTCGATTTAAATAGTAAGTAAGGAATAATAATCAACACCCACGGTAAAAATGCAATGACAAATGGCCATTCGTCACCCCAAATATTACCTGCAAACCAAGCAGCGATGAAATCAGATTGCTTATCATCAAATTTTGACATAATTGTAATTGAGCCACCATATAATGCTGTTTGTAAACCTACACCTATTAATACCATACTCGCAGGTGTAACACCTTCATTTTTATTAAAACTGAAAATAAAAATAATCAATGCAGTGGTGATACCACCTAGTATACTTATTAACGGCAGTACATAAACAAAGTTGTCAGCATTAATTTTACCAATTGCAATAAATAATGCGATTGCAAATCCGCCACCTGCGTTAATACCTAATATACCTGGTTCAGCTATTGGATTTTTTGTGACACTTTGCACTATTGCACCACTAATACTAAGCGCTGCGCCAGCCAAAATAGTAATCATCATCCGAGGTAACCTGAAATCTAATAAGATTAACTCATCAATGGCATCACCTTGTCCAATTAAAGTTTTGAAAAATCTTTCAACAGGTATGTTGTATTCACCTGAGGTAATACTCCAAGTACAACCTAGAAATAGTAGAATGCTAAAAACAGCCAGTGCTATCAATTGTCTGCGTTTATTATTTGAACTAATCATATTGAGCGTCCTCCTTTTTTAACTAAATATAAAAAGTAAGGAACACCGATAAATGAAATGATTGCACCAACAGGCGCTTCTCCTAAATATCGTGCTATCACATCGGCAACAAGCACGAGTATCCCACCTAACAAGGCTGTTAATGGTAGAATTTTAGCATAATCAGTTCCAATTAAAAATCTTGCTATATGAGGTACCATCAAACCTACAAATGCAACTTGTCCAGCGATAGCAACTGCAATACCTGCTAGAATCATAGCAATAATTAAACATATGCCTCTGATCATTGTTACATTTTGACCTAAACCTTTAGCTAATGATTCACCAAGATTTAAAATGGTAAGTTGTTTACTAATTGTTAATATAATGAATAACGCAATACCAATTAATGGAATTGCCCACTTAAGGTGTGACCATGTTGTGCCTGAAACGCCTCCAGCAGTCCAAAATGTTACTGTTTGATTTAGTCTAAAAGCTAATGCAATACCTTGACTTAGCGCTGTTAACATAGCACTTACTGCTGCACCCGCTAAAATAATACGCATCGGATTAAATCCATCACGTCTAGATCGGCCTATCATTAATACAATAGCACCTCCTAGAATAGCACCTAAAAATCCAGCAAACATCAATATTAAAAATGAAGTGTTTGGTAAAACTGCATATGTTAATGCTAAAGCAAATGAAGCACCTGAATTTAAACCTATGAGCGCCGGATCAGCAAGACCATTACGAGTAACACCTTGTATAATCGCACCAGAAACTGCAAGCGCCATACCTACAATTACTGCTGCTATATTTCTGGGAATCCTAATCTCATTGATGATGTTTTGCTGTTGATTGCTAGGATTATAATTAAAAATAGCCTCTATAATTGTAGAGGCTTGAATTTTGGCGTCACCTATTAATGTAGAAATAAATAGTGTGATTAGTAGTATCATACTTAAACCTATAATATAGGATAAAAACTTCAATGGCGTTGGGTTCTCTCTATTTGTCATGTTAATTGTCCTTTTTATCATATTAACTTACTTAATTAAGAATAAGCTCTGCGACATAAGTCATAAGTTACCAGTAAAGGTTTTCCAGTTTTAGGATCTTTACTTAAAACAACATCAATATTAAAAACTTTTTCTAATATTTCCTGTGTTAATACGTCTTCTGTTGAACCTGTAGCGATGATATCCCCTTCTTTCATCGCAATAAGATGATCTGAGAAACGAATCGCTTGGTTGATATCATGAAGAACCATGACAATTGTACAACCTTGTTCCTGATTTAGCTTCTGAACTAATTCTAGTATTTCTAATTGATGACAGATATCTAAATATGTTGTTGGTTCGTCTAAAAAGATAATATCAGTTCTTTGTGCTAATGCCATTGCAATCCAAACACGTTGTCTTTGACCACCACTTAAATCATTGATTGAACGGTGTCGGAATGTATCAGTTCCTGTAACTTCCATTGCCCAATCAATTTCTTTCTTATCCTCAGCAGTTAATCTACCAAATCCTTTTTGATGTGGAAAACGACCATATGAAACTAATTCCCCAACAGTTAAGCCATCTGCTACTTCAGGTGATTGAGGTAAAATGGCTATTTTTTTTGCAATCTCTTTCGTAGATTGTGTATGAATATTTTCACCATCTAAAAATACTTCGCCTTCTTTAACTGCCAATAAACGTGACAATGCCTTTAGCAAAGTAGATTTCCCGCAGCCGTTAGGACCAATGATTGACGTCACTTTGCCATCTGGTATTTCAACATCTAATTTATTTATAATCGTGTTATCCCCGTAACCAATTTTAACTTGTTGTCCATGCAAACGATTCATAATTTCCCTACTTTCAATAAAATTCTTTCTGTTTATAAAAAATAATTTCTATTTTTAAATTATCAATTTTCAAAGACATCCCAATTGATAATGATTATCATGAACATCATTATAACATTTTTCAATCTTATTGACTAACATTACTTTTTAAATTGGATAGCTCGATTTGTCATGTCTTGTATATTACTTTTATAAAATAAAAAACGCCCACAGATAAGTCTTCATAGTTCAAAAACTTGTCCGTGGACTTCTATTTAAGTATGTGTGCTCATACCATTTATTTATTCATCTGCAAGAAAGCCATTACCATAGACATCTCTTACATCATGAATTACGAGGAATGCATCTTTATCGATTTGTTTAATTAATCGCTTTGCTTTTGAAACTTGTGTTTTAGAAATAACAACGTATAAGACATCTTTTTCTTCACGCGTATAATAGCCATGTCCGTTTAAAATGGTTAAACCTCTTCCAATTTGCTCGTCTATTGCTTTGGCAAGTTTGTCGGGATTAGTTGAAATAATCGTCATAGCTTTTTTAGTGTTTAAACCTTCTATGACATATTCCATCACTTTTGTTCCTATATAAAGTGATATTACTGTTACTAATACTTTATCAAGTGGAATAACTGTAAGTGAAATTGCAACAACGATCATATCGAAGAAAAGCAAAGCATATGGCGTGCTTACATCGAGGTATTTCGTTGCAATTCTCGCCAAAATTGTTGTACCTGCTGTTGTACCGCCTGCAAGGATAATTACTCCGATTCCTAGTCCAACGCTTACACCACCAAAAATGGCATTCACAATGCTGTTTCCAGTTTCTACTTGCCATGATTCTGTTAAACTCAAAAATATTGAAATAAGAATTGTTACAAGAATAGTTAAGTACATACTTCTCTTACTCAAAAATTTATAACCTATGGCAATCAATACTGCGTTGACCAAGAAGTTAGTGATGGCTGGTGAAATATGAAACGCATAATATAAAATAATTGCTAAACCTGTAACCCCGCCTTCACCTAAGTTACCAGAAATAATAAATGCATTTACACCTGCAGCAAAGATAAATGAACCTAAGACAACTAGTATTAAATCTTTAACCGTTTTATTCACGAAACCATCCCCTTTATATATTTATTAGACTATAAAAATAGTAGCACAACAAAAATGCTGTCACAACTCTATGGAAAGAGTTCTAACAAAGATTTACTATTTAACTAATTTATATGAAGAATAGCTTTCCCTAATAAATATCACTCACAATATAATAATTAAAAATATTCTGAATTTTTAATTTACTTTCATTTCATTGTCTGCTATAATGTTTTTAACTTCTTCAATAGAGAAGTTATCTCCTTTGTGTTGTTTATAATAACAAAACAAATTTTGCTCGAAGTACTATGACTGTACCTAGTCCTTACTGTCATATGTACAATAATATTCATTTCCCATAAAAGCCAAGTGTATTACCATGTGCACTTGGTTTTTATAATGCTTCAATTTCGGTAACTTTAAAAATATTTAAATACCTTTATATCAATAATAAAAAAGTCCAAGCATCTCACCTATATCAATAGACGACATGCCTGGACATATTTATTAGTTAAAATGTATTATCATAGTCACTCTTCGACATATTACCATGCAAATAAACCAACGAAAGCTGCTGTTAATAATGAAACTAGGATACCTGATAATAGCATCATAGGTACATATTTAGATACAAAGTCTGATGTCTTTTTATCAACAATGCCTTTCAATGTACCGATAATCATACCAATCGTTGAGAAGTTTGCAAATGAAATTAAGAATGTTGTAATAACCGCACGATGGTGTGGTGTATAAGATGCAATATCTTTAGAAATTTCACCCATAACAACAAATTCATTTGTAACAATTTTCTTAGCCATTTGTTGTGCTACCAACCACGCTTCATCATAAGGTAAACCGAGTAATAGCGCAAATGGATACATAAACACACCTAAAATTTGGTTTAAACCGAAACTACCTTTTATGCCTATCCATCCTGCTATCAATCCTGTAATCAAATTGATAAAACGATCAAATAGATCAGCTAACGCTACAAAACTAATAACAAATGCGATGATGATTAATACTAATTTACCTGCTGCTAATACAGAATCTCCAAGGAATGAGAAGAATGGTTGACGTTCAACTTCATTGTTTTTAAGACTGTAAATAATATCTTCTTTCTCTTCAACACTTACTGGATTCAACAAGCATGACACAATAATCGCGTTAACGATATTTAGTGGAATTGCCGTTAGTACCAGTTCTCCTGGTACCATTTGTACATACGCACCTACAATAGCTCCCGATACAGAGCTCATTGACATCATTGCGATTGTTAATACACGCATTTCATTCATACGTTTTAGTTGCTCACTTGATACGGCTAATGCTTCAGTATTTCCTAAGAACATCATTTCTATCCCAAAGAATGACTCGAATTTAGGTTGTCTTGTTACTTTAGCTAGTAACCAACCAATACCTCCAATAATTTTCGGTAAAATATTAAAGTACATTAAGATATCAAATAATGGCACTATTAATAATATTGGGAATAAGGCTGCAACAGCCATATCCATCATTTTAACATTTGTCAAACTTGCAAATGCAAAACCTGTACCAGCATGCGCTGACTGAACTACCCAAGCGATACCATTGGCTGCTCCTCTTACTGCTTTTTGACCCCAATCAAAATAAATAAAGAACCATGCTAAAAACAGGTTTAAAACAACTAAGATCCCAATTGATTGCCATTGGATATTTTTGCGATCTCTTGAAAATAATACCGCAATACCAAGAAATACAATTAGACCAATAATGTTGATTAATAAAAACATTTGGCACCCACCTATGATTTAATTTTTTAAAAATTTAGAAACATTGAAATATCAAACTTCTGTACCGTGGACTCTAAAATCAGTTAAATTGCTATGTAAAATATGAAGAATTATGACTCGTGGCTACAGTATTTAATATATGTATGTTTGCTTATAACTTGTATTATACCATGAGCATTTTTTTCTTAAAATATCGATTTCATTAATTTAAGAATTATTATGTCGTAACTTCTCAAATGATTTAAAATAGACAAAAGCTTGAAGCAATTTATTAACATCTATATCCATCAATGTGCCACACTTTAATTTCCTCGATGGTATATGTGTATTTGCTCCAAGCTTACTTATATATATAAAATTAATCTGTTAATTTTTGAGACACTACAAAGTTTTTATACTTCGCATGTGATGCCATCAGTTCTGAATGCGTACCTTTACCTGTTACCTGTCCTTTGTCTAAGAATATAATTTGACCGGCTTTTTTAATTGTAGACAAACGATGCGCAATGACAATCGTTGTTCTACCTTCCATCAATGTTTCTAAAGCTTCTTGAATTTTCAATTCACTTTCACTATCGAGATTAGCTGTTGCTTCATCAAGTAACAAAATATCAGGATTTTTAACAAAACTTCTAGCAATATCAATACGTTGACGTTGTCCGCCAGACAGTTTCAATCCTCGTTCACCTACAAGCGTGTCATATCCTTCATCAAATTGCATGATAAAATCATGACAGTTCGCTAATTTAGCATAATTAATAAGTTCTTCATCTGAAACATGACGATTAATTCCGTATAAAATATTGTCTCTAATTGTACCACTCATCATCGAATTTGATTGCATAACATATCCAATTTTGCGTCGCCACTTAGATAACGGGATATCATAGACACTTTCAAGGCCATATTTAATATCACCTGACTCAATTTCATACATACGTTCTATCAGATTAAATATCGTACTTTTACCAGACCCAGAAGGGCCTACAAAAGCACTCACTTGACCTTGTGGGATTTGGAACGACACATCATCTAATATTTTCTTCACATCATATTTAAAGTCTACATGTTCAAATGACAATACACCGTCATCAATTAATACATTTTCAGAATCTTCAAGAGCTTCTGTCGGTTCAATAGGTTCTTGCATGATTTCGTATATTCTACTACTTGCACCGACTGCCTTTTTATAATCTGTAACTAACGTGGAAAGATTGATTAAAGGCATAGATAACTGAATAACATAAAATATCATTGCAATTAATGTACCTGCAGTGATTGCACCAGTCGCAATTTCTAATGCACCAAAACCTAAAATAATTGCAATTGTTAGCAACATAACTATACCTGAAATTGGTTGTACAACTGCCGCAATTTTAGCCTGTTTTAAACCTAATTTATATATTTCATTCAAATTTTTATGTGCATTATCTAATTCAAGACGCTCTGTATTTGATATTTTAACAAGACGCATTTCAGTTAGGACACGCCCTAACAAACCACTGAAGTTTGCAATTTCAGATTGTGTACTTGTCGATATCTTTTGCATAATACGACCTAGAGGAATCATAATTAAAACGAATATCGGTATCGTTATAAATGTTAATAATGTCATTTTCCAATCTAAAATAAATAACATGATTAGTGACCCAACTAATGTAACGATTGATGGTAATAAGTTAGGTAGCTTTTGTGAAATAAATTCATTTATCACTTTCGTATCGTCAGTTAATCGACTCATTAATTGACCACTTTCATTTTTGTCAAAGAATGGCATTTTTAATTGTATGATATGCTCCCATAAAACTGAGCGTATCGCATAAATAATCTTTTCACCAATTTTACTTAATAAATATAAACCTAATCCGCTTAATAAAGCATTGATGACAAAGATACCACCAAATAATGCGATTAGATTCCAATTGATATGGCTCACGGAAAATTTATCTACAATTCGTCCAGTAAACAGTGGCACTAATAGTCCACTTAAGCTCCCTAGTGATGAAATAGTGATAGCTGCAACGATAAGACCCACTGGCCATGATAGTTTTTTAAATAAGAAAAACAATGGATTTTCTCGTTTCATAGTTTTACCTCTTCTGTTTGAAATTTATAGTTAATTCATTTAGATAGATACATGCATTTCTATCATATACTTTCTCCCAACAAAACTTTAAAAATCAAATAAAGTGTTGCCCCAAAATACCGCTCATAACATTTATATGATAGAATATTTCTATTGCATTTTTTGTAATAACTTCTCAAAGTCTTTATATTAAAACATGAAAATTAATCGCTTTTGAGTAAGTTTGCTCTTCGTACAAACATTATAACACCTTTAGCTACACACGTAATATATTTGCATTATTTTTCAAATTAACTGCAGAAAACTTTATTTTCAACAATTTAATTAAGGTGAAGTGAATTAGCAATGATTTCCGTAAGTAGGAATAACCATTGCTTTTAGGGAATATTTAAGAATTGGAAAAGGGAAGATTAACGCTTTATGAAAAATTTAATATCTATTATCATCATTTTATGTTTAACATTAAGTATTATGACACCATATGCACAAGCTACTAACAGTGACGTAACCCCTGTACAAGCAGCAAATCAATATGGTTATGCAGGTTTGTCGGCTGCATACGAACCGACGAGTGCTGTTAATGTAAGTCAAACTGGACAATTACTGTATCAATACAATATCGATACTAAGTGGAATCCAGCGTCTATGACTAAATTAATGACAATGTACTTAACATTGGAAGCTGTAAATAAGGGGCAGCTTTCACTTGATGACACAGTCACAATGACGAACAAAGAATATATTATGTCTACACTACCTGAGTTGAGTAATACGAAACTATATCCTGGACAAGTATGGACAATCGCAGACCTATTACAAATTACAGTATCTAATTCTAGTAATGCCGCGGCATTAATTTTAGCTAAGAAGGTTTCAAAAAACACCAGCGATTTCGTTGATTTAATGAATAACAAAGCTAAAGCTATCGGAATGAAAAATACACATTTCGTCAATCCAACGGGTGCTGAAAATTCAAGATTACGTACATTTGCACCAACAAAGTATAAAGACCAAGAACGTACTGTAACGACTGCTAGAGACTATGCCATTTTAGATTTACACGTGATTAAAGAGACACCTAAAATATTAGACTTTACAAAGCAGTTAGCACCAACAACGCATGCAGTTACGTATTACACATTCAACTTTTCATTGGAAGGTGCAAAAATGAGTTTGCCGGGTACAGATGGTTTAAAAACTGGATCAAGTGATACAGCAAATTACAACCATACGATTACTACCAAACGAGGTAAATTTAGAATTAATCAAGTTATCATGGGTGCAGGAGACTATAAAAACCTTGGTGGCGAGAAGCAACGTAATATGATGGGGAATGCATTAATGGAACGCTCATTTGATCAGTATAAATATGTAAAAATATTGTCTAAAGGTGAGCAAAGGATAAATGGTAAGAAATATTATGTTGAAAATGATCTTTACGATGTTTTACCAAGTGATTTTAGTAAAAAAGATTATAAACTTGTAGTCGAAGATGGTAAAGTACACGCGGACTATCCAAGAGAATTTATTAATAAAGATTATGGACCTCCAACTGTAGAAGTTCATCAGCCAATTATTCAAAAGGCAAATACTGTTGCTAAAAGTATGTGGGAAGAACATCCATTATTCACTATCATTGGTGGTACATGCCTTGTCGCTGGATTAGCACTTATTGTTCATATGATAATCAATCGTTTATTTAGAAAAAGAAAATAAAACATACTAAAAACGGACAAGTTGCACATTATAAAGCTGCGAAACTTGTCCGTTTTATATTTATTTTATAATAACCTAAGTTAATTTATCGTTTAGTATCGATAGTTCTATATAATTTATTTAGCATCTTTACCATATAATTCTTGTTTGATTTTAGTCGTCGAAATGCCTTCTGTACGTTTTAAATAAATGACTTCACATTTATCCTTTAAGAAGTCGAATTCACCTTCCCAGTCATGTCCCATAACAAAAACATCTACATCAAATTTTTCGACATCGTCTTCTTTTTGTCCCCAGCCCTTTTCTGGAATGACTAAATCGACATAGCGTATTGATTCAAGCATCATTTTTCGTTGTTCATAATCATAATAAGATTTTTTATGTTTAATTTGATTAAATTCATCTGTTGATAATGCTACTATTAAATAATCGCCCATCTCTCTTGCACGACGAAGCAATTCGATATGACCATAGTGAAGTAAGTCATATGTGCCATATGTTATTACACGTTTCATTAAGTTATCCTCCTCATATTGTCACATCATAGGATTGCAGTTTATGGTCATCAATGTACACGTTATCGTTTTAACATTGATTTTGTTCGATGTGCAAACTTTCTCCCTTTAAGTTGTATCAAGAATTTTTTATAAGTCGGCCTATTAATGCCCACTTGAATTAATGTTTGTCGCCACAATTCGTATATTTCTCTATCCCAATTCTCACCAATAAATTCAACTGTATTTATAATGTCAAACATGTTTTGCGATACATAATCAGAATGCTGCATAGACATAATATAGTCTTTTACGAGTTGAATTGTCGTGTGCGTTACTGCTGGGTGTTCGTTCATATAATATTTTAATGAATTATTGAATAAAATACGATCAACCATATCACTATATAATAGCCTTTGTTCAGGTAATAGTAACATTTCCATGACTCGTTGTCTTATTTTCATAATTTCTGTGATATATCTATTAAAATCTTCATCGTTACTTGTAGCATGTGTATCTATATCGTTATCTCCGACAATCATCTGTGAAACTAAATGTATATCCGTAGCTTTTTGCATCGCCTTGACAAGTATTGCGTGATTGTATGTGTTAGCTAAAGTTTCGTCACACTGTAATTCAGCAAATTTAGCACTGAATAACTTTCCGTCAAAAGACATCATTGATAACAAATCTGGTTGTTCCGTTAATGTAACGATTCGATTGTCTTTAATAAACTCATCAGCACTTTTCAATTTCCATTCACCATGGTAATTGTAAGCTCGCTGCCCTATTACCATATCAATATTATCATTATTTTTGAAAGCAGCAGTTAACCTATCTAATTTACCTGGCAATACGATTGATGTTGGTTTTATGACCATAAATGCGTCACTATCATGTGGATCTGTCATTTTGATATCCATCAAACCTTTATTAATACACGTAGCTATCGAAGCATTTTGTAATTGTATTAATGAAATATGCTTGAGTTCTCTTTGTAACCGTTCAATCATAGGAATTGTTTGATCAGTAGAACCACCATCAATACAAAGGATTCTATAGTGTTCTTTACTCTCAATAGATATTAACAATTGTCGAATTGTTGCCTCATTATTACATGTAGGTATGATTATCGTAAACCTCATTTTGTCACCATCTTATCTATATATTCTGTGAGCTGATGTAAACTTTTATCAGTATTATACTTATGCCAATCTTTAAATAACGGACTTAATAGATGTTCTTTTTCTTGTATCGTCATTATTAAATCTTCTTCAGTATACACTTTGTAGCTATCCGGTATTGCTTTGTAAAATTGATTCAGGCCTCTCACCTGATCATATGTTCCTTCATCATACACATAAAATATAGTTGGAATATCTAACAAGCTAGCTTCTATTGGCAGCGAACTATAGTCGCTAATAATTATATCTGACATTAGCATTAATGTAGACGTGTCGATTGAAGATACGTCATCAATGTCTGAATCTTCAATTGATGGATGTAATTTATTAATCAGTGTATATCCTGGTAAACATTTTTCAAAATAAGCTTTATCAATAGCCCTATTATCTGCTTTATCTTCTCTATATGTTGGTACATATAATACCAACTTATTTGTAATTCCATATTTATCCTTTAACTCTGCCTTAACCGTTGCTCTATCAGCTGTGTAATATTTATTAATTCTCGGAAGCCCAAAATACAGCATTTGCTCTTCTGTTGCACCTAAAGACTGTTTAAAACATTGTGACATTTGTTCACAACCCACTAAGTAAAAATCCGTCGCTTGATAAACTTTACGGTACTGCTGAACCATTGCCTTGTCAGACACATCGACTTGATGATCTGTTAAGCCAAAGTTTTTTAATGCACCACTTGCATGCCACGTTTGAACAATGTGTTGATTAGAAGTCTTATTATATCCACCTAGTAATAGGTAATAATTATCGATAATAATCATCTGCGCGCTTTTCAAAGCCTTAATTTGTTTTACCAATGTTCGATTAGTCATTTCTATCACATCAACATCGTCGCTAAGTTCAGATAAATAAGGCGCTTGTTTTGGTGTTGTTAAAACAGTTTTCTGATACGACGAATTATTTAATGCTTTGATGATAGGCTTAATATCTTCTGGAAAAGTCATCATAAATACGATATGCGGTTTATCAATCACTTGAGGCGTAATCATTTTAGAAAGTATTCGAACTACCAAATGATAAAATTTCTTTATTAAAACGTTCATAATACACCAACTTAATATGTTATTTACTTAAATTATAAACAAAAATGAACCCCACTTCCATTTATTAATGGTTAGCGGGGTTTCGTCATATAAATATATTACAAGAAGTCTGCAAATTGATCTCTATATTTCATGTGTAAGTACGCACCAATTGCAAAGAAAATGGCAACAATACCGAAATTGTATAACATTAATTTCCAATGATCCATGAAATACCATTCGTGATATAAAATTGCTGCACGGTATGATTCAGCAATAAAGTAAACTGGATTATATTTCATCATTTCATGAATTAAACCACTGATACCATGGTTCTTTGGTAGCCACAAAATTGGTGAAAAGTAAAATAATATTCTTAATATTGCTTGCATTAACATTTGTGTATCTCTAACTAACACACCGAGTGTTGATGTTAATAACGTCACCGAGGCAGTTAAGAAAAAACAAAACGGTACATATATCAATAATTGAATGATATGTATTGATGGATAAATACCAGTAAACATACATGCAATTATCACAAGTAAAAGTAAGCCTAAATGTCCATAAAATCTACTTGTCACAATATATGTCGGTATTATCGATAACGGGAAGTTCATTTTCGATACTTGATTAAACTTTTGTGTAATTGCTTTAGTACCTTCTAAAATACCTTGGTTGATGAAGAACCACATACTGATACCAACCAATAACCAATAAACAAAAGGTACACCATGAATTGGTGCATTACTTCTTATTCCTAATCCAAAAACCATCCAGTAAACCATAATTTGCATAACAGGGTTAATTAATTCCCAAGCCACACCTAAATAGTTACTATGATTGATAATTTTAACTTGAAACTGAGCCAGTCTTTGAATTAAATAAAAGTTCTTTACATGTTCTTTAAAAACTGTTCCTATTGCTGACATTCCATTAAACCACACTTTCAAATGTTTAACTATTTCTCTACTTAACTAAATAGTATTATAATAATTGTTGTAAATACTATCACTATACATGGATGCTATCAAAATTATTGTCTAGTTCTTTAAAATATTAGTTTATTACAAATACATTATAGTATACAATCATGTAAGTTGAAATAAGTTTAGTTTTTAAATATCATTGTTATCATTGATGATTAACATTTTGTGTCAAAACACCCACTCTGATAATAACAAAATCTTCTATACACTTTACAACAGGTTTTAAAATTTAACAACTGTTGAGTAGTATATTATAATCTAGATAAATGTGAATAAGGAAGGTCTACAAATGAACGTTTCGGTAAACATTAAAAATGTAACAAAAGAATATCGTATTTATCGTACAAATAAAGAACGTATGAAAGATGCGCTCATTCCCAAACATAAAAACAAAACATTTTTCGCTTTAGATGACATTAGTTTAAAAGCATATGAAGGTGACGTCATAGGGCTTGTTGGCATCAATGGTTCCGGCAAATCAACGTTGAGCAATATCATTGGCGGTTCTTTGTCGCCTACTGTTGGCAAAGTGGATCGTAATGGTGAAGTCAGCGTTATCGCAATTAGTGCTGGCTTGAGTGGACAACTTACAGGGATTGAAAATATCGAATTTAAAATGTTATGTATGGGCTTTAAGCGAAAAGAAATTAAAGCGATGACACCTAAGATTATTGAATTTAGTGAACTTGGTGAGTTTATTTATCAACCAGTTAAAAAGTATTCAAGTGGTATGCGTGCAAAACTTGGTTTTTCAATTAATATCACAGTTAATCCAGATATCTTAGTCATTGACGAAGCTTTATCTGTAGGTGACCAAACTTTTGCACAAAAATGTTTAGATAAAATTTACGAGTTTAAAGAGCAAAACAAAACCATCTTTTTCGTTAGTCATAACTTAGGACAAGTGAGACAATTTTGTACTAAGATTGCTTGGATTGAAGGCGGAAAGTTAAAAGATTACGGTGAACTTGATGATGTATTACCTAAATATGAAGCTTTCCTTAACGATTTTAAAAAGAAATCCAAAGCCGAACAAAAAGAATTTAGAAACAAACTCGATGAGTCCCGCTTCGTTATTAAATAAACCGAAAAAACCGAGAATCTCCATTTAAGGATTTCCTCGGTTTTATTTTTGTCATCATGATTATTTCGCCTTTTTTATTTTTCTTTTTGCTTTGGCTATTTTATACATAAATATTGGAATACTCTTTAATCTACCAATACGTTTCCAATCTATTAATGCTCTATATATCCATTCAATGTTTAATTTTCTAAAGATATAAGGCGCTCTCTTTTTAGCCCCAGCAAATACTTCAAGAGAACCACCTACGCCCATCATCACTGTAGATTCAAATTGGTTTTCATGTGTCATAATCCATTCTTCTTGTTTAGGGAATCCCATACCTACAAATATGTAATCAGGTTTAAACAGTTTAATTCGTTTCACTACTGTCTCATCTTCTAAATCAATATAACCGTGATGATGTGCAAACGATATGTTTGGATATCTTTGTTGCAATGCATATTGTGCCGCTTCTACAACTTCATTAGTTGCCCCTAGCAAAAATACTTTTTGATGATTTACATGAGCAATTTTCAAACATTCATCCATCAACTCAATACCAGGTATACGATGCGCTAGAGGTTGCTTTAAACGATGCGAAGCTTTGACTACTCCTGTCCCATCAGCAACAATATAGCTCGCTTGATTTATTAACTCTAAATACGCTTGATGTGTCGTCGCGTAATTCACTATTTCAGGGTTGGCTGTTACTATAAAAAGATTATTCGTTGATTGATTTGCAAAAAAGGTTTTAATATTTTCAACCATTTGCAACATTGTTGTATTATCAAAATCGACCCCTAAAATGTCAACTTTGGCTGTATTGGATCTTTCTTCAACAGTCATAACAGGAATCTCCTATCTTATTTCATTATTATGTTAGTGTAATCAATATTAACAGTATTTATATTCATCCTATTTATATCGAAATGATTTTGCTTTATTTTAACACATATTCACCTTTTCAAAAATTAAAATTAGTTTAACTAAGGTAAGTCTAAAGTCTAACGCTATTGATGCCAATATCATTTATAATAAGTGATAAGCAAACTTTAAATTAATATCTTATATGAGGTTAACAATGAATTATTTATCAAACTTTTTTAATACGACAATTCAACTTAATATATACATTATCGTTATTGTTGCAGCTTGTTATATTGCTATTCATCAATATAGACATAAGCCTGTTTTGAACTATTTAGATGTCATTTTAAACTATATCCCTGTTTTAACACATGAATTTGGTCATGTACTGTTTAATAAACTCGCTGGTGGCCGTGCAAAAGATTTAGTCATTGTAACAAGTCCACGAGAGCGACAACAGACATTACAACAAGGATTCGCAATTACACAATCTAGACATCTAGCAGGCCAATGGCTTACAACGATTGGTGGTTATTTTATGCCACCTATTATGTTATTGATAGGTTTAGCGTCGAGCCATTATCAGATACCTAGTTTCTTTATATTTACCTATTTATTGATATTTATTTATTTTTTAATTTTAACATCTAGAAAAGGCTCACCCATTGTTGTTATAACTTTAATTTCTATCATGTTGTATTTTATATTAAAAGATGAAAATATAGTAGAAATTCAACTACTTGTCACAATGAGTTATCAATATATTTTAGGTGTATTATTAGGCGAAGTTCTACAATCTAGTTGGACGATTGCTAAATTGACTTTCCAGCGTCCGAGTCCACAGTGGGATGGTAGTGCACTTAAAGAACTCAGTCATGTACCTATCTTCATTTATAGTACAATCTGGATTATCTTCAATCTTTATGCAGTGAATATTTTACTCAAATATACTCACTTGATAAATTAACTAATAAAAAAGAAGCCTAAAGCAATTATCCATATGTCTTTATCAGTTCAATCATGGATATCTTTATGGCTTCTTTATTTTATTTTTCAGCAAACATGTTCATTGCATTTTCGTAACTGACAATAATTACATTATCATTACGTTTAATGATAATTACTTTATTCATTTCATCTTTCGATACAATTTCCACTTCATTACCAATAGAAATATCTTTACTAGACAAATATATTAGCAAATCGGTCTTATCTCTCACACGTTTGATTGTAACGATATCACCAGGTTCATAATTCAAAATCGTTGTTATATATTTCTCTTTATATTCATTATTTCTAGGAATCACACCGCCGTGCGGGCAAGTTTCTGGGAAATTTAACAGGCTATCCAGCCTTTCAACAAATAAATCTGAAATTCGATGTTCTAAAATTTCTGCTTCTTGATGTACTTCTTCCCAATTATATTTCAATATTTCTATTAAAAATAATTCTAATAGTCGATGTCTCTTAATGATATCAAGCGTATGCGTTAAACCATCCTCTGTTAATCTAACACCTTTGTATGGTTTTGTTTCAACATAGCCTGCTTTTTCAAGACGTCCTACCATTTCACTTACAGATGGAGGCTTAATATTTAAAAATTGAGATAAGATTTTATTTGTCACAAAGTTTTTATCGCCATTATTCGTAAGGATTGCCTTTAAATAGTCCTCTTTTTCTTCAGTTAACATACTTTCACCTCACATACATTGTCTATATTATATCACGAATTTACTTGACATGATAAATATTCTCAGTTTATTATACAATTAATTAGGTTAGCCTAAACTTTTAATTAGGAGGTATAAACGTTTGTTAGAAACAAAAGATTTAAATCTGTTTTTAGGTAATAAGCATGTACTTAAAAACATTTCCTTATCGATACCAGTACGCGGCGAAATAATTGGTATCATGGGCCCGAATGGTGCTGGTAAATCTTCCCTTATCAAGTCTTTAATTGGTGAATTTAATGCTACCGGTACTAAATTGTTATATAACAAACCTATACAACAACAACTGCAACATATTACATATATTCCACAAAAAGCACATATTGATTTAGATTTTCCTATAAGTGTGGAACAAGTGATTTTATCAGGTTGCTACAAAGAAATTGGATGGTTTAGACGACCTAATAAATCAGCAAGGGATAAACTCAAACAGTTATTAAGCGATTTAGAATTAGAATCTTTACGTCATCGACAAATTTCAGAATTAAGTGGTGGACAATTACAACGTGTGCTAGTAGCAAGAGCATTGATGTCCGAAAGTGAAGTTTATTTTCTAGATGAGCCGTTTGTCGGAATTGATTTTAGTAGCGAAAAATTAATCATGACAAAAATCGAGAACTTAAAACAACAAGGAAAACTTATTCTTATCATCCACCATGATCTATCAAAAGCAAAGCAATACTTTGATCGCATTATTCTATTAAATCAAACATTACGATACTTTGGTGATAGTGAAGAGGCTATGAGTGTCACTCGCTTAAACGAAACATTTATGAGTAGCACTGACTGTAGTGACCCTAGTCAAAGGAGCAATATAACATGTTAGAGTTTGTCGAACATTTATTTACATATCAATTCTTGAATCGAGCATTGATAACTTCAATTATTGTAGGGATAGTTTGTGGTACAGTTGGTAGTTTAATTGTATTACGTGGTCTTTCATTAATGGGAGATGCAATGAGTCACGCAGTATTACCTGGTGTTGCCCTATCATTCTTATTTGGTATTCCAATGTTTGTAGGCGCACTTATAACTGGTATGATCGCAAGTATTTTTATCGGTTATATCACATCTAGTAGTAAAACGAAACCTGACGCCGCTATTGGAATTAGTTTTACCGCTTTCTTAGCTTCGGGGATTATTATTATTAGCTTAATAAACACTACGACAGATTTGTACCATATTCTGTTTGGTAATTTACTGGCAATCACAAATAGTGCATTTTTAACAACTATTGTGATTGGTTCAATCGTCCTTATTCTAATCATTATTTTCTATCGTCCATTAATGATTTCTACATTCGATCCAACGTTTAGTAGAATGAGTGGTCTAAATACGACGTTATTACATTACTTTGTGATGTTGTTACTCTCATTAGTAACAGTAGCAAGTATTCAAACGGTAGGTATTATTCTTGTAGTTGCATTATTAATTACACCTGCATCTACAGCATTTTTAATTAGTAAAAAACTATACTCAATGATGATTATAGCAAGTTTAATAAGTGTCATAAGTTCAATTGTCGGACTTTATTACAGCTATATTTACAACATTCCTAGTGGTGCGACAATCGTACTTTGTACGTTTGTAATTTATATCATCACATTATTTTTCACAAAATTTACGAATAGAAAGAAACGAGGAAGTTTAACATGAAAAAATTAGTACCTTTATTATTAGCCTTATTACTTCTAGTTGCTGCATGTGGTACTGGTGGTAAACAAAGCAGTGATAAGTCAAATGGCAAATTAAAAGTAGTAACGACGAATTCAATTTTATATGATATGGCTAAAAATGTTGGTGGAGACAACGTCGATATTCATAGTATTGTACCTGTTGGTCAAGATCCTCATGAATATGAAGTTAAACCTAAAGATATTAAAAAGTTAACTGACGCTGACGTTATTTTATACAACGGATTAAATTTAGAGACTGGTAACGGTTGGTTTGAAAAAGCCTTAGAACAGGCTGGTAAATCATTAAAAGATAAAAAAGTTATCGCAGTATCAAAAGATGTTAAACCTATCTATTTAAACGGTGAAGAAGGCAACAAAGATAAACAAGATCCACACGCATGGTTAAGTTTAGATAACGGTATTAAATACGTAAAAACAATTCAACAAACATTTATCGATAACGACAAAAAACATAAAGCAGATTATGAAAAGCAAGGTAACAAATACATTGCTCAATTGGAAAAATTAAATAATGACAGTAAAGACAAATTTAATGACATTCCAAAAGAACAACGTGCCATGATTACAAGTGAAGGTGCCTTCAAGTACTTCTCAAAACAATACGGTATTACACCAGGTTATATTTGGGAAATTAACACTGAAAAACAAGGTACACCTGAACAAATGAGACAAGCTATTGAGTTTGTTAAAAAGCACAAATTAAAACACTTATTAGTAGAAACAAGTGTTGATAAGAAAGCAATGGAAAGTTTATCTGAAGAAACGAAGAAAGATATCTTTGGTGAAGTGTACACAGATTCAATCGGTAAAGAAGGCACTAAAGGTGACTCTTACTACAAAATGATGAAATCAAATATTGAAACTGTACACGGAAGCATGAAATAACACGCTGTGTTTTAATGAAGTAAGATGAATTGATGTTGATGCAACCTAAAATATTGGTATCTCCAATATTTTAGGCCACACATCAACATAACAAAGTCGAAGGCTAATAGTCCCATATCGTGCGTTAAATATATATTACCCTCCTATTAATATATATACCGTTCCCGATCGCACGATATGGTGGTATTAGAACTTCTCTTTGAACGAAAGAGAAAAGCTAGAAGTTCTTATGCAGTTTTAATTAAACTGTAAACATTTGTCACTCTTTAAATCAAAGAGTAAAGTTAAAAGCTTTATGTGGTTTTGATTAAACTGCGAACAGCTGCTTCTCTTTGAACGAAAGAGAAAAGCTAGAAGTTCTTATGCAGTTTTAATTAAACTGTAAACATTTATCACTCTTTAAATCAAAGAGTAAAGTTAAAAGCTTTATGTGGTTTTGATTAAACTGCGAACAGCTGCTTCTCTTTGAACGAGAGAGAAAAGCTAGAAGTTCTTATGCAGTTTTAATTAAACTGTCGTTCCCTTCATCTCTTTTAACCACAGAGATGCGTTAGAAGTTCTTCTAATACAATTTATACAACGCCATTCCCTACACACTCTTATAAAAGAGATTCACGCGCGTCAATAAATTGTATTACATACTAACTAAAAAGCTTTTCTTAATCGTACTAACGAAGTTAGAGGTTCTTATGTGATTGGACAACTGTTCTCCCTACTAGACTTTTAGCATAGCTGGTTAAAAGTACTATTACAGATTGTTCAATTGTATGCCCCTTTCCTTTGAACGGAATATTAAAAGCTATGTGCAGTAACTTTTAATAGGCATACCACTTTTGCATCAAGCTATAAATAATCGCATACTTTGATATTTAATCTGGCCTATCAAAGTAAACATCTATGGTTTCCTCCCCCCATAGATCCTTAAGCCACACTCATCCGATGTCATATGAGTGTGGCTATTTTTTGTGAATACACTTAACTTCACCTTTAAATGACTTCGCTTAATCTATCTCCTCCAATTTTTAAAACTTATTTCAATTAAATCTCAAATATTAATAATTCGTATAGTTTAAAACTATCTATTCAATTCCCCTAAAATAAAAGGGATTGATGAAAAGCCCTTCAGTTTTTCATCAATCCCTTTTAGCATAATTAGGAACTACGTCATACTATCTACAATAACCATTTCATCATAATTGATGGCTTCTCTTAGTTTTAACGCTGTACCTTCTGATACTTCATCTGTATCAATCAACTCACGTAAAATGCGACGTTGTTCTCTCAATGCATTTAATTTAATTTTAGTAATCGTATCTTCACTTGCTGAGTTGAAGAAATTTGATGGTGTTAAGTTTTCAATTCGCATTAAATAACCGTCACAAACCATTCCAACTTCAAGTGTATTATCTTTTGTTGTTTCCTTAGACAAACGACTAACCACATTATAATGGACTAATTTATTAATTTTATTTAATTCCATTAAGTTATCCGTAACACTAAGTGAAGATGCGGAGTTCACTCTCGTTTGTACTCTTCGTTTTAATAAAGCACCTCGTAATAATACAATCATTCTTCTTATTAATGATGCTTGTCTATATACCTGTGTTCTTTCAGCATAACGCATATAGTTTTCAAGTACACTATTCGTTATTTGTCCTTCATCTACTAAAGACTCTAATGTTTTTGTTTCTACATTAAAAGCAATTTTTTGTAGACGTTCTAATTCTTTAGAGTTTTCATCATCTTTCTCTACAGTTTTTAAAAATGCTAATTTATCATGATATTCTTTAATCACGTTACCATATTTAAAACTTGTTTCGAAAGTAGATTTTTGATTTAGATAATCAATAACTTGTTCTAATATATAAATTCTAGCAACTTTAAACGACATATTGCCAATTACTGTTTTAGGTGCAGGTTTCGTTAATAATGGCAATAATACTTGCGCAACTACCAAACTAATAATAACCATACCAGATGCAATAAATAATAAGTCGTTTCTATACGTAAAAGCATGATGCCCTGCTAAAAAATACGGTAACGTTAATGCGATTGCTAAAGAAATTGTTCCATGCACACCACATAACGTCATAATTAAAGCGTATAAACTTCGCTTTGGTGGTTTCTCAGTCGTTGGATTATCATCATCATTTTTAGTCATCATTTTTTGGAATGGACTGATGGCTAAATAAAAATAAGGATATAAGACATAAACCCAAACAAATCTAAATAGATAGACAGCTAAAGCAACAACAATAGTGATGCCTATTAAAAAGATTAAATTGTGCGGTTCTGTTTTGATAATTTTAATAATAACTTCAGGTACTAAAAATCCTAATATTGAAAAAACAAAGCCATTTAAAACATAACCTAGTATATTCCATGTATGATTGTAACTCATTTGCAGTTGTGTACGTACTTGCATAATTCTGTCACGTTCGAAACCATGTACAAGTCCTGCAACTACTGCTGCAATGATTCCTGATGCGTGAAACAATTCAGCAATTAAATACGTAACAAATGGTGTTAACAATTGAATAATTGTAAACATATTAATGTTTTCATATCCTCGACGCATCAATGTTAATCGGAACCTTACTAATGCCATACCTATAAGTAAACCAACCACTGCGCCACCAATTGATGCAATTAAAAACAACTGAACAGCATCAACAAGTGAAAAAGCACCTGTAACTAATACTCCAACAGCTATTTTAAATGAAATAATACCAGCAGCATCATTCAATAATGACTCACCTTCAAGAATTGTCATTGCTCCTTTTGGCAAGACCTTTCCTTTAGTGATTGCTTGCACTGCTACTGCATCAGTAGGACAAAGAATGGCAGCAATTGCAAATGCTGCTCCAATAGGTAAATCTGGCCAAATCCAATGAATAAATAAACCTACACCTATCACAGTAGTAATGACTAATCCTAATGCCATCATCATCACTGGCTTAATATATTTCCTTAAATGGACTCTAGAAACATTAACACCTTCTACAAATAACAAAGGCGCAATCATTGTTACCATAAACAATTCAGAATCAAAATTAAATTGAACAGGGATTGGGGTAATAAATAGTAACATGCCCAAGAAAATTTGTATAAATGCTAGGGGTACTTTAGGTATGAAAGTATGGACAAACGAACTTAGTATCACAACAGCTATAAATATAAGAATTGTTTCAAATATTTCCAAACTTTCACCTCTCTAAAAAGTATTGTTTAATTGAAAATTAAGTATCACATCTCGTTGTAATTATACTTTAGAGGATAAATTGAGTTAGCGACCACAAAAGCACTTTAATATAGATATATGTCTACGATTGCAGTACTTAAATTTGCAATTATTTAATTTTATTTTATCACTAATTGTTTGTATAAATAAACAACTTGCTTTCACATAACAACATTAACTTATAATACAAAAAATGAGCACCTTAAAATCGACTAACCAATTTCAAAGTACTCTTTTAATGATTAATTTTGAAAACAGATTTTCAAAAGCATTGTTATGCTTAACAATTTAGCCAACACTTCAATCGTTTTGATACCATTTCTTACGATGCTCTTCTCGTTTTTCAGCACGTAATTGTAATGCTTCTGTAGAGTTTTGTTCATTTGAACTTAATAATATTGATGCATGTGTGTGAGCATCATTTTTTCGATACATATAAGCGCCGTTGCGATAAGCAGCGCGAGCGACTAAGTGCATGCCGACTGGTGAAGTTAAATTAATAAAAACAAGTGACAGTAATAAACGCACACTGAAAAATCCTGTATTCACAATAAAATAAATTAATACACCGATTAAAGTTAATAACACGGATAAAGTTGAACTTTTTGTCGCAGCGTGACTTCTTAAGAAAACATCTTGGAATTTCACGATACCTATTGCACTAATAAGAGCAATAAAACTACCTAACAACAACATCACAGCAGCAATAAGACTAAAGATTTCTTTTGTTATTTCCATTAAACACATGCCCCCCACCAATAAAGCGTGATATTGAAACAGAACTTACAAAAGATATAATGGCAATGAGCATGATTGAATCTAAGAAAGAAACGGTGCCCATAAGTACACTTAACACACCCACAATTGACATTACGACAGCACTTGTTGTATCAAATGTAACGACACGATCTGCTGTTGTAGGTCCCTTGATTAATCTAAATAAACAGATGATTAATGCAATTCCAAAAATAATGAGTGAACTAATAATCATAATATGTGTTATTGTTTGTATCATCGCGACACCTCCAATATTAAGTCTTCATAATGCTTAATACTTCTTAACAAACTATCTTTTTCTTTTTCTGACACGTCGATACTATGAATAAAAAACTTTTTAGAGTCTTGAGAAATTCGTATTACTGTAGACCCTGGAGTTATAATAATTAAAATTGTTAAAAATGTTATTGACCAATCACTTGTTAGTCTTGTTTCATATGAAAGTAATCCAGGGTTCATATCTTTTGTTTTAAAAAGAATATAATTAATCGTGCTAATGCTAGATGTTATTAATTGATATAAATAAACACCTAAAAATTTAATAGCTACCCATATTTTTCTAACATAAAAATCATCGCTGAAAAACCTGTGTAATATATAAATGACAATTAAACCAATTAGATATCCAGAAAAGAAAGTCGAGAATTTAAAATGATCTTCATCTTGAAATAATACCCATAAGAATGCAATGATAATATTTAAAACTATTTGATTCATTTAGTCCTCTCCTTTCAAATGCGGATTTACAAGTTTTTGATATAATTGATCACTCGTGTTCAACTCAGTTGCATCACTTGTAACATTTAACACAACAGGTGCAGCAATTCCGATTGCGATAACCACAACTACTAAAATACTTAAAATTCTTTTTCGATATAGCGGGATTTTCTTAAAATTAACTTCCTCCCCATCTTTATCTCCAAAATACATATAAAAAAGTATCCTAAATAAACTGTACATTGCAATTAGACTAGTAATAATCATTAACGCTAGTCCAATATAATTGCCATTTTGCAATGCACCTTGGAAAATAAGTACTTTCCCCGGAAAGCCACTAAATGGAGGCACGCCGCCAATAGCAAAAATCATTATAATAAACGCAACTCCAAATAAAGGTTCTTTTTTAGCTAAGCCATTCAAATATTGATATTGTCGATAGCCTGTAATGTAAACTAAACTACCAATAATAAAAAATAGCAATGTTTTTACAACAATGTCATTTACCAAATAAAATATTGCACCATTAATACCTGCAAACGTGTTTGTTCCTAAACCTAAAATGATAAATCCTATTGAGATTATGACTTGGTAAGCTGCAATCTTTTTAATATCTTTATAAGCAATGACACCTATAGCGCCGATGACCATAGTTATAGCAGCCATAGTTGCTAGCAATGGATGTATGAGATCATTATGTTGATCAAATAGTAAAGTGAAGAATCGAATTAATGCATAGGCCCCTACTTTGGTCATTAACGCTGCAAATAATGCTGCAAGCTCAGTATTTAACACAGCGTAGGCTTTGGGTAGCCACATAAAAAGGACCAGCGCTGCTTTCGCACTAAATGCGACTAAGAAGATTAATGAAATCATTGTAACAGTGCGATTATCTCCCATGTCATTCAAACGCATTGCAATATGTGAAAAGTTTAATGTACCTACTGTTTTATAAAGTAAACCTATACCTAATAAGAATAGCCATGAACCAATAATATTCAAGACAACATAAATAATTGCAGCACGTAATTGTTCTACAGATTGTCCAAGTGTAATGAGTACAAATGACGCTAGTAACATAATTTCAAACATGACGTATAAATTAAATAAATCTGATGTTAGAAAAGAGCCTATCACGCCAACACTTAAAAATAATATGAACGATGGCAAGTGATAACGATTTGCTTTATGTTCGCCACGCCCAAATCCGTATGCCATAATTAAAGTAATCACAAACGAAGCGGTTGTAACCATAATTAAACTTAAAGAATCTCCTAAAAACTGTATACCAAAGGGCGCTGACCATCCTCCAAAGTCTAGCGTAATTGGACGGTGACGCTGAACATAAATTAATAGCATTAATGAAATAATTGTGGTGATAGTCATTGTACCTAAGTATAAATATTTAGAAATACGATCATTATTTTTTAAAAATACAAGGATTAAGGCACAAAGGAATGGTAATAACATTGGTAAAATCAATAAGTTACTTAGCATCATCTTCCCCCCTTAGGCCTTCAATTTCATCTTCTTTTGTTACTTTATAAGTTCTATAAACAAGTACAAGTAAAAACGCAGTCATCCCAAACCCTATAACTATTGCAGTTAGTACAATAGCTTGTAACAAGGGATCAACAAACAATTGGTTTCCACCAGTTATTAGTGGTTCTGATCTACTAGAACCATACGTTCCCATACTCATAATAATGAGATTACCAGCATGAGTATATATTGAAATTCCGATTACAATACGAATTAAATTGATTGATAAAATCATATATGTTCCTATAAACACTAAAAATCCTATAACTAGTAATAATATTAAATTCATGATCGACCTCCGCTAAGCGACAACATCACTGTGACAATAACACCAACAACTGAGAATAAAATACCTAATTCAAAAAGTGTTATTGTACTTACATGAATTTGTCCTAAAATTGGAAGTATCCAAGTTGTTTCATATTGAGACAAAAATGGTTTTCCAAAAAACATAGGTATTATCGCAGTAATAGATGATACCAATGCTCCAATAATCATTAAAATTCTAAAATCAATCGGTAAACTTTCTAAAACCTCTTCAACATTAAAAGCCAGAAACATTAAAATAAACGCTGAACTAAATATTAAACCACCAATAAACCCACCACCAGGATTATTATGACCTGCGAAGAAGACATAGAATCCGAAAGTCAATAAAATAAATACAACAAGTTTCGTGACCGTTCTTAACACGACATCATTCTCTTTCATCTTGTCCCCTCCGATCTTGATAATTTAATAATGTGTAAATACCTAGCCCAGTAATAATTAACACTAATCCTTCAAATAATGTATCTAATGCTCTAAAGTCACCAAGTATCGCATTTACAATATTTTTACCACCTGTTAGTTTGTCAGCTTTTAAATAAAAGTCTGATATTGATGATAAACCATCTGTTTGTTGTGTAATAAAAATTAATGATACAACAATAAGTGCCATCAAGAGTGATACAGAAATTTTAATTATTTCTCTTTTTTTGTTAGCGTTAGATCTTGGCACGTTTGGTAATCTTGAAAAACTGACAATAAATAGTATCGTCGTTATTGTTTCAACTACTAGCTGAGTCAATGCTAGATCAGGGGCTTTCATTGCTATAAAGAATAAGGTCACAACAAATCCGATGACTCCATTTAAAATGACCATTGTCAGTCGTTGACGTATAAAAATTAAAGAAATACCAATTGTGACAGTTACGATTGCTAATATAATTTCTAATGCCCCAAATTCAGAAACATGTAACTGATGTACTTTAGGAAGTCCAATTCGAATATAACCATATCCAATGATAATCATAAATATGCCTAAGGTCATAATAATGTATTGGTTTAAACGATCTTGCATAACACGTTTAAATCGCTTCGTAGCAAACTTTTCAAAATGTCGATATACCATCTCATAGCTTTTTGAAACTGAAATCTGTCTAATTTTACCTGTGAACACTTTTTTCCAATCTACTTTGATTGCTAGTACACTACCCAATAAAATAATGATGATGGTTAAAAGAAGCGGTATGTTAAATCCATGCCATTGCGAAACATGTGGTGCCAATTGATCAATTTGATGATTACCACCTGATACAGCTCTTAATGCTAGAACGATAATCCCCTTCCCAAATATATTTGGTACAAAAAAGATTACAGGTACTAGCACCATTAATATAAGAGATGGTAAACTAAACAACCATGGTTCGTGGATATTTTTTTTAGTAAAAACCTTAGAATCATATTTTGTCCAAAATACTTCTTTTACCATGTATAGTGCATATGTGAATGTAAAAACACTCGCAATAACACCAACAAACACGATAGCTATCATTGAAATCAAACTAAATTGGGATAATTGTCCAGTTTGTGTTAATGCATCTAAAAACATTTCTTTACTTAAAAATCCATTTAAAAATGGTACTCCAGCCATAGATAGAGCCGCTATCGTCATGACTAGATTCATTTTAGGAAATAGTTGACGCATTCCACTTAAAATTCGTATATCCCTTGAACCTGCTTCATGATCTAAAATACCTACTCCCATGAAAAGCGCACATTTAAAGATGGCATGATTCATTAGATGAAATAGCGCACCAAATAATACAAATACATAAATAGATGCTATTGCGTCTTGTTGGTGTTGAGCATATCCGCCACCTATACCCACCATAGCCATAATCATCCCAAGTTGACTGATTGTAGAGTACGCTAGGATACCTTTTAAATCCCATTGTTTTAAAGCTGTAATTGAACCAAATAACATTGTTATTAAACCAACAAACGTAACGATATATACGTACATATTGCTAAGACCTAATAATGGTGTAAATCGAAGTAATAAAAAGATACCAGCTTTTACCATCGTGGCTGAATGTAAATAAGCACTTACAGGTGTAGGTGCAGCCATTGCTCTAGGTAGCCAAATATGAAATGGAAATTGTGCTGATTTTGTAAATGCACCTAATAAAAACATAAAAATCATAGGGATAAACAATCCATGATTCTTAATATGATCTGCTTGTCCTAATATCTCTGTGATGTTATTCGTTCCTGTCATGATATACAGCATAATAAAACCAACTAATAACGCCAATCCACCAAATACTGTAATCATAAATGATTGAATCGCACCAAATTGACTGTCACCATTGTTATACCAATATGAAATCAATAAAAATGATGATACACTCGTTAATTCCCAAAAAATGTACATCAATATCGTATTGTCTGATAATACAATACCAATCATACTGAACATAAATAACGTTAAATAAAAATAAAACCTTGGTAAATTGTCTTTTCGAGAGGATAAATATTGAGTTGCATAGAAGAATACTGCAATTCCAATAAGTGAAATAATAAGAGAAAACATTAAACTTAAACCATCTAAACGTAAATCTAAATTAATATCTAATGTCTTAATCCATGGAATAGAGGTAGAAAGATATTGCAGTTTAGCTACTGATGGTATTTGAATCAAAAAATAGATAGATGAAATTACAGGTGCAACCAACGCTATGTACCCGGCATATTTAGCCAATGCTCTACGTTTAGACATTAGAAGTATCATCGCCATAATCACAAGTATAGCAATTAATAAATAAACCAAACTCATTATTAGCCTCCTTTGTTTCTATAATTGTAATGAAATATAAATACTATGTTCACACTCATTTTCTAAACCGATAAAATTTAGTGTTTCAATAGCAGATTGATGCCCTAAATACTTTTGAATGACTGGTATAAGTATACCTTTTTGATAAGCATGATATGCAAATGTCTTACGCAATGTCGTTAGTCCTACATTATCTATACCAGCTTCAATTGATGCTTGGTGAATTATTCGATATGCTTGCTGTCTAGATAATACTTGATTTGTTCGTAGTGATTGAAAAAGAACGTCTTCATTCGAAAGACTCCTGTCCTCTATATATTGAAGTAGTTCTTTCGATAATGTTTCTGGTAACCTAATTTTAATCAACGAATGAAAATGTGCTTTACACATTTCTGATAACGTACACTTTTCAATTAGTCTCTTAACTTGAGAGACTGTAATTGTTAATAATTCTGATACTTTCAATCCACTATGTATAGCTAACTTAAAGAATAAATAGTCACGTTCAGATTTTATCTTGAGCGCTTCATACATTTTAACAATATCATCATTAAATTTAATCGCTTCTACTTTATTCATTACTCAACCTCCCCTTGCTTTAAGTGTCTTAATCATAGCTATATTATATTTTAGTTACATATATCTATTGCCTTTTTTATAGATTTTAAACATAGAAAATAAAATTAGCCATTTTATTATTTTGTTTCGATATATAGTGTGAAAGGAGGTTTTAAAATATGAGTAAAATAAACCACATCACTATTGTATTATCATTTACTAAAGTAGACGCTAACGGCAAACAAACAGAATTTAAGCGTCGATTCGCTAACATTAACCCTGATGCATCAAACGACCAAATTAAAACATTCAGCAAACTTATTGAGCGACTTACTGGAGAAACATATAGCAATATCGAACTCATCAAATCTTTATCAATTTAATCAGGAGGACATATTCATGACTAAAACACTTGAATTAAGTTTTAAATCTTCACTAGACAAGCCTGTAAAACTGCAATTACCACAATTAAACAACGTAGTGACCGAGCAAGTTGCACGTGATAGTATGAATGCATTAGTAGATTTAAATATTATAAAGTCAAATAGTGGTACTATCACCAAAGTACATTCTGCTCAAATTATTGATAAAACAACAACTGTTTTATTTGAAGATAAGAAATAGATATAAAGAAAGCGCAATTAATTTAGTATAAATACTAACACCCTAGACTTTCATCATGATTGTCTAGGGTGATTTTGTTGTAATAATGTCCTGTTTTTTTCAACATTATTGTAAATGAGTTGTATATTTTCTCTATAATGATAATGTAAATATATGATTTTATTATTAACTTTGGAAAGTGAGACTTTATTCATATGCTTCTTTTCTATATCATTGGTGTCCTAGTTGGAATGCTTATTCCTATCCAAACATCTGTCAATTCAAGACTATCACTGTATACTAAATCGCCTTTCTATACTTCATTCATTTCATTTTCAGTTGGAACAATTTGTTTAATTATTTTAAATATCATTATCAATCCAGAAGTATTTACTATTCACTTTTACAATAATCAATCATTTAACTACACATGGGTAGTCGGTGGTTTGCTTGGGGTTAGCTTTTTAACTGGCAATTTATTGTTATTGCCAAAATTAGGTGCAACATTAACTGTAATTGCAACAGTTGCGGGTCAAATTATTATGGGTGTCATTATTGATACATTTGGATTATTTGGCGCTACAATTCATGATTTTAATTTAATTAAAGCAATTGGAGTATTGTTACTCATTGTCGGCATCGTCATAATGAATCAATTTAACAAGAATAATTTATTACTAACTGATCAAAAGTATTTACTGTTTTGGCTTCTATTAGGATTTATTTTTGGTTTCTTTCCACCTATTCAAACGACAATTAATAGTGCTTTAGCTAGTCATACTCATTCACCAGCCTTTGCATCATTAGTATCATTTACAATTGGGTCAATAGCGCTATTGATTTTAACCGCTATTTTTAATCGTTCTTTAAAACTAAAAACAAGTCATTTAAAATTCGGTAAATTAAAGCCTATCTATTTTACTGGCGGTATACTTGGCATGGCTTTTGTAACAGCTAACATTATCTTAATGCCTCATATGGGTGCAGCATTAACAACACTTATTGGGATGTTTGGCCAGATTCTAATGGGCATATTGATAGATCACTTTGGATTATTTGGTTCACCTAAAATAGCAATGACATCCAGAAAAACTATTGGTCTATTATGTATTTTGACAGGCATTATACTTTTAAGATTATTTTAAATTAACTTTTAGCTTATCATTTTAACTTGTAATTATTTTTAAAAGTGATAAGCTATTTTTTTGTGGTCTAAAAATCTTTAGAAAAGCGTTGATTTGGGTAGTATGCTTTGACACAACAAATTTTAATTTAGCAAATTCGATAGTCAACTCATTCTTAAGACCTAAATTAATGTTATTTTTTAATAATTTACACCAAATTAATAGCAAAAATTATGTTATTCGTGCTAATATTTCATAGTTGGTTATTCAATTAATTAAAAATAAGTCAAAATGCACAACTTTTTATAATTCATTGAGTCGAGTTTGAAAAATAAAAGTGCTTTAATGCATGATCAATTATCGTACTTTCTATTATTTGTTACCCGTTATCAATCGGAATAACGTATAGACACTTTAACGTGCTATAGATTGGTTTTAATCACTAAATTAATGTGTTTTTCTTATCATTAAAACTGCACTGAGAATTACTAAATTAAAAAAATTATAAAAATTTTTCATTTTTAGTGATAAAATTCTGAAAAATGGGTATAAATAGTAGAAGAAGTTAACTTGGAAGAGTTAAGCTATAACAAAGAATCTCTTTAGACACACATTGAATATCGAAACATTTAATTGCGCTAAATCGTTTCATTAAATAAATTACCTTGTATTGTCGATTAAATTAAGGTAAATTATAAAAAATGCTGATATTTTTGACTAAACCAAATGCTAACCCAGAAATACAATCACTGTGTCTAATGAATAATTTGTTTTATAAACACTTTTTTGTTTACTTCTCATTTTTAATTAGTTATAATTAACTAAATAATAGAGCATTAAATATATTTAATAAAACTTATTTAATGCAAAATTATGACTAACATATCTATAATAAATAAAGATTAGATATCAATATATTATCGGGCAAATGTATCGAGCAAGATGCATCAAATAGGGAGGTTTTAAACATGGCAATTACAAAAATCAATGATTGCTTTGAGTTGTTATCAATGGTCACTTATGCTGACAAATTAAAAAGTTTAATTAAAAAGGAATTTTCAATTAGCTTTGAAGAATTCGCTGTATTGACATACATCAGCGAAAACAAAGAGAAAGAATACTATCTTAAAGATATTATTAATCATTTAAACTACAAACAACCACAAGTTGTTAAAGCAGTTAAAATTTTATCTCAAGAAGATTACTTCGATAAAAAACGTAATGAGCATGATGAAAGAACTGTATTAATTCTTGTTAATGCACAACAACGTAAAAAAATCGAATCATTATTGAGTCGAGTAAATAAACGAATCACTGAAGCAAACAACGAAATTGAACTATAATTTTGTTTAGCGCAATTTGGTGAAGTTTGATAGATGATACATTCTATTAAACTTCCTTTTTTTATGCTCTTTTTACCTAATTGTTAAGAGGTTTTGCACTAATGGCACTTAATATAAGGAAGATAGCCGCATAACGAGCAGTATATATCAAATACATTTCAAAAAAAGCTGATTTCTATCAAATAATGAATAGTAATCAGCTTTTTCACATTGCCTAAGGACTTTATGCCCTAGGTTTATATATCACATATTATGATACGCTTTTTAAAAATTTTAAATAATAATTCATAAATGCTTCTGGTTCTTCAATATGCGGTGCATGTCCTGAATGTTCGAAGATTTTTTTCGTAACATTTAAAAAATGCGCTTCCAATTTAAAATGATTCTTATCTTTAATCAAAGGATCATGTTCCCCATTAATTAACAAAGTAGGTACACATGTACGTTTTTTTAAATACATAGGTTCATCTTTATGCAAAATTAATGAACGAATTGCCACCGCACTATCATCCTCAGACTTAATGCTATATATTCTTTGTTTTTGATACCATTTCATCGTCTTCTCTTGATTTCTAAACAATTTAGAAAATAAAAGAATATACGCTTCAGACTTATTAAAACCCGCTATATCATCTTGATATTGTATTAACAATTGAGTAAAGCTGTGTATTAAGTCATCTTTCTTCGATGCAATGGTAGTTAATGATTTTACACGATAAGCATATTTATCTGTAAATAACTTAGCAACTACCCCACCTAAATCATGTCCTAGAATATGTGCCTCATGAATATTTAACTTCTCCATTAGAATTTTTAAATCCTCAACGTGATCGTTTAAATCGTATGATTCACTTTTAGAAGACTTGCCATGACCTCTTAAATCGTAAGTAAGTACTTTATATGATGATGCTAGTTGATGTTGCAAATCTTCAAATCCAGCTAAATTACCATCCAATCCATGAAGTAATATTATAGGATCCCCTTTACCTTCAATTTGATAAGTTAATTGGATTTGAGGATTAATTGTGACTTTATTCATTGTGACACCTCCCTCAATAAACTATATACCCAACCTTCATTCTATATACGCTTCCATTTTATAAACAATTTTTTTAAATTATTTATAAATTACCAAAAGTTATTCCAACAATAAAAAAACTATTCATCTCAATTAATACAATTAATCAAGTGAATAGTTTTATCATATTTATAATCTTGTACGTGAAGATAATCTAATTGTGAAATATATAACTAGAACTACTAATAATATCCATATAATTAATGAAAAAATCTGGGCTGATTGTGGATTATGAATCATTGCATCGACGGTTTTTTGACAAAATAATAACCCGATTCCCGAAAACTCAAGTCGCTTATAAAATATGCCGGCAATTACTAAAATAATACCAATGAAAAAGAAAAATTGATGTCCAAAATTTGTAATTGGTATAACGCCCCAAGTAATATTAAATGCTTGTAATATAATTAATAACAAGGATATGATAGCGATAATTGTACCCATAATCATTTCTATTTTATTACTACGCAAGTAATTCTTTTGAGACACCCTTAGGTATACAACAATAGTCATTGGAAAAATCACTAAACAATAAAATAGACTCATTCCAGTAATAGCTTGAAACTGAACATACTGTTTATCATATAAATAGGATATGAGAATGAAGTTTATAATAAAGAAAATAACTGGATTCATTTGTAAAGCAAACAAATTCCTTTGAATCATTAATATGATTTGTGCTGGAGATTTTCTTTTATATTCAATATAATCTTGATCTTTCTTTTCAGAATTTTTTATATCAGTAATTACTTTCTCTTTAATATCATCAATCAAATGCGGTGATAAACCTTTATGATTAAAGTAATCTTCTATATTTTCTAGTAAAATTTTATCGTTAATACGCATTGGTAGTACTCCTTTAAAATGAAACATCTTTATTTATTGTATTGGTTTAATTTCCCCTTCGCAAATCATAAAAATTAATATTCACTGTATTATGCCATGTAATAAAATAACCGACAAGTATTGCGATTTAACTTGTCGGTTAAGCACGATTAATTTAATTATTATTTTTCCAAATCAATACGATATAATTTTATGTTTTTATCTTTTGGTGCTGAGGCAAATTGATAAGTCGTTTTGCCTTTTTCAATATATCCAAAATTACCAGCAACTTTGCTATATTCCGTATGTGTTACTGCTTTGCCAACATAATTTTTAACAGCTTGATATGTTGGACCATTAGCATCATTATACATCATTGAAATATGAGTTACTTTACCATTGTTTTTCTTACCATCAGTAGTTACTAATAACATACCTTTTTTAGTATGGAATTCGTAATAATGTTCAGTTCCATCTTCATTGTAAGAATACATCGGATTTTTGTACTTAGTTAAAACATCTTTAATAGATTCGCCAATTTTCACATTTTCTAATGACTGATCACCCTTAATTAATTGTTTAACAGTATCAATAGAGTTGCCACTTGCTGCTTCGGCACTAGTGTTCACTAAGCCTACTCCCATTACAACAGAACATGCAATTATACTTGCCGTTAGTAGCTTTTTCATAAGCACTCTCTCCTTTTATTTATATCGTCTTGTGCTCACAACCATTATACAACAATCATTTCTAAAACAACAGTCATATTACAATTATATTACAAATAATAATTACTACTTTTATATTTCACTTATCACTAAAAATTAAACATGCTTTTCATCGTGATGTTTGTTGATAAATGCAGCTGTATCTTCGACGAATCTTTCTTGCTCTTCAACAAATGGGAATGCACTTGATTCTTGATATACTTCAAAGTCCGCATTTTGGATTAAATCAGCTACTTCTTTAGCTTCTAATCTTGTTGTTCTTTCACCGAATTCTCCTGCAATAATTTTTGTCGGTACTACGACATTTCTATAAGTTTGAGAAATATCAGCGTTTTTGAATACCTCTTTAACTGCTTGAATTTCTTCTTTAGTTGATATTTCATTTGTATCTACGACATGTTTGAGGAATCGATTCATTTTTCTCGGACGATAATACTTACGCTTATTTAAAAATTTATCTTGTTTTTCAGGATCCCAGTTTCGAATAATATGGGCATATTTTCTAAATAAACGTTCTTCCGGTAATTCACCTTCAATAGATGTTGGATTTACCAACGTAAGTGATGATGTAAATTCAGGATAACGTACTGAAATATCCGCACCAATGATTCCACCCATTTCATGGCATACAAATGCAACTTCTTCAATATATAAATATTTAAGTAATTCAACAATGTCATCAGAAAAATCTTTTATTTCAATGTGACGAGGTTTATCAGAATAGCCATGTCCACGTAAATCAATTAACACAACTTGAAATGATTTTGCTAATTCTGCTGCTAATTTATTAAACACAGAATAATTATCAAGTACAGTATGAATCAATACGATAGGATAGCCTTCACCTAATGTACTGTAATGTATCGATGTTCCATCTTTTCTAGTAAATAGATCCATAATTTTCTCCTTTATTATCATTTTTTATTGGTAAAATGGTTAATAATTCTTCCACTGTTGTAATTGTAAAATCAACTTCTTCTTCGAGTGGTTCAATTTCAGCATCTTCTTGTTTATACCATACACTAACCATGCCCATAGCTCGTGCTGGAGCTACATCATTTAACGCATCATCGCCAACATACATAATTTGCTCAGGTAATACCCCTAGTTGATCAATCATATCTTCAAAAATTTTAGGATGTGGTTTACGAAAACCAACTGTTTCTGATGTTGATAAATAATTAATAACATGCATCAAACCAAGTGAATGTAATCGAAATTGTTTAATCTTAGATTTACCATTTGCGATAACACCAATTTGAAAGCCTTTTTGCGATAGCTTTTCTAGTGTATACAAAGTATCGTAATAAGGAAATACATAACGATAAAAATGCATTTCAAAATCATTAAATAAGTCTTTCCAAGTTAACCTATCTACATGGAAACGTTTAATGATTTCTTTATATAAATCAGGTTTATCATTATCTTCATCGTCATCTAGCTCAATAAATGCTTTTTTAAAATCTGCCAGTTGAACATGAATTAAGTAGTCATGAAATCGTTCATATTGCTCTTCGATAAATTTCTCTCGAGATTTAACTCTGTCCAACAACGTACCTTCTAAATCAAATACAACTGCTTTAATTTGATTCAAATCCATCGCTTATGCCCTCTTTATGTTTATAGTTATTTTTATTTTAGCAAATGTCGTGTGCTAGTGTAACCGTTTCGACTGAGATATTAGCATGTAAAATAACACTGGTATACCAATTAATGCAATGATAATACTTGCCGGTATTTGTACTGGTGACAATATATGGCTACCAATAAAATCTGCCATAACCATTATTTGTCCTCCAGTTACAATATTTAAAGCCAATTGTCTTCCTAATGATTGTTTCCACTGCCATTTTCTAATGAGTTGCGGTATCACCATACCAATGAATCCAATGATGCCAACATATGCGACATTTATCGCCGTTATCATAGAAGCTATACATAACGCGATATATGTAATCAATTGAACATTTAAGCCTAGTGACTGACTTTTTAGTTCTCCTAATTGCAATAACTTTAGTTGATTAAGAATGATAAATATACCAAACAATGCAATGATAAATGTGATTGCTATTATAGATACATTTGAGTATTCTGCATCACCAAAACCACCAAACAGATAATTGGCAATTGTATTTAATTTGCGAGGTTTTAATAAAATCAAAAAATATAGAAGTGAATTGAATAACGCACCAATCATTAAACCACTTAATATTAAGATTCTAACTGGATAGCCTTGGCTCAATACCGACGTAATGACTAATACAGTTATTAATGTTATCAAACTAAATGTTATTGAAAATACAGGAATCCATAACGTTGTTAAACCTAAAAATAATGCTAATCCTGAACCAAATGTAGCGCCGCTTGCCAATCCTAATGTAAAGCTATCTGCCAATGCATTATTTAAAACTGTTTGAAATATAAGGCCTGCAACAGTTAATATCATACCTGTCAACAATGCTTCTAATAATCTCGGTAATCTAACATTGATTAAAATAGACTGGTTAAATACATCATTGATATCGCCCAACTGCCAAAATAGATATATGCTAGTTGTTATAATCAATATGACTATCCAGCTCAATAATACTTTATTAAATGTCATAGCATTCTCTTTTCTTTCATCGATAATTACATTCATTATAGCAATCACATACTCGCGTTGCTATCATTCACTAAATATATTTTAAAAACCCCTTATCTCAAACATGTATTTTTTACATGTAGCAATAAGGGGCATAATTAGAATGGTTTATTTTCTATAAATTGCATCTCTTAATTCTTTTAATCCTTCATCAATACGTGGACCTGGTCTTGATACTTCATCACCATTTACAACTTCAATACGTGTATTCTTGACAGCATTAATTTTATTGAATCCACCTCTTTTTTTGATGATATCCATATAATCTGATCTTGTCTTAGCTTCCGTCGAAATTAATATATCTGGGTTCTTTTTAATAATACTTTCCTTCGTTACAGGGTTCCAACCATTAATGTCACTATACACATTTTGGGCTTCTAATTTTTCTAACATATCATTAAAAAATGTATGCTTCCCTGCTGTATATATTTCAGGCTTTGATGAAACCTCAATAAATACTTTTGATTTTTTATGATGAGCAGGAATTGAATCTATGACTTTATCGATATTATCTTTAGTTTCCTCAACAAGTTGTTCAGCCTGCTTATCATGATGCGTTAATTTCCCAATTTGCTTAAATGTGTTGTAAGTTTCATCAATTGATTGTGCATCTTTAACATACACTACTTTGATGCCTTGTTTCTCTAATGATGACAATACTTTATTAGCAGTTGCCTTTTGCGACTCATGCGCAAGAATTAGATCTGGCTTTGCCTTTAAAAGTTCCTCTTTATTTAGATTCAAAGCATCAAATTGTTTCTTACCCTTTTTCACATCTTTTGGATAATCATCAACCGTTGAAACACCAACTATGTATTTACCTAATCCTAATTCATATAAAATTTCAGTATTACTAGGCATTAACGAAACAATTCTATGGTACGGCGATTTAGACGAGCCATTATCATTGCTACCTTGTTTATCATTATCTTTCATACCACAGCCACTCAGGACAAGCATAAAAATCAAAATAAAAGCAATTAACGATTTCTTCACACTATCACATCTCCTTTTTAATCCCACTTTTCGCTTTAGCGATTAGAGGGATTTATGCAGTTGTGCGGTAGCATCCAACTGCGTTCCTCTTCATCTTTAGCGATTAGAGGCTTTTATGCAGTTGTGCCTTAGCATCCAACTGCGTTCCTCTTCACCTTTAGTGATTAGAGGCTTTTATGCAGTTGCTGCACAAACAACTGTATTCCTTTACTCCCCTTGAGCTTTAGCGATTAGGGGCTCTTATGCAGTTGCTGCACAAACAAACAACTGTTTTTTTCTTTATATGCTTCTATTTATTATATAAGTCCACATACTAAAAGAAAATAGTAAATTATTTTTTATATTTCATATAAACTCATCTATCTAACTTCACAGCGTTTACTTTTTAAAGTAAGGTTCTAAAAAATCATAATTCTTTATATCTTTGTCTCTAAAGTAATGTTTACCAAATACATCTAACAGAGCATGAAATTCATTAGCATCTTGATTTGTAAAATGATTTGGTAATGTGACTACTTTTTTTAATTGATCATAATTTTTAGTGTTTTCATATCCTAATTTATCATATATTTTTCTTGTATAGCTATCTGGAATAAATTCAATACGTCCGAATATATAAACAAGTAAGACATCTGCTGTTTCACTTCCAATACCTTTCAAAGATAATAATTCTTTTCTTAATCCACCTTTATATCGCTCATTAATCTCTTGATAATTGAAATGATGTCGTGCTAACCATGTTAATAATGTTTTAATCGTCAGTGATTTACTTTTATAAAAGCCACTTGAATGTATCAATGATTGTAACGTTTCAATAGGTAGTTCTAATATATGATTTGGATTAAAATGCGTATGTTCTTTAATCTGATTCAATGCAATTTCTGCATTTCGCCATCTAGTATTTTGAACTAAAATTGCACCTAACATCATTTCAATGTCATTATCAGCAGGCCACCAAAATTGTGGTCCGAGATGTTCATATAAAACTTTATATAATTCATCAGTTCCTAACATTTACACCCTCCATTTTAGAGGGAGTGGGACAGAAATGATATTATCGTAAAATTTATTTCGTCGTCCCACCCCAACTTGCATTGTCTGTAGAAATTGGGAATCCAATTTCTCTTTGTTGGGGCCCCGCCGGCAAGGTTGACTAGAATTGAAAAAAGCTTGTTACAAGCGAATTTTCGTTCAGTCAACTACTGCCATTATAACTTTGTAGAGCATAGAACATTGATTTATGTCTCAGGCTCTCTTATGCAGTTGTGCAGAGCATCCAACTGTGTTCCTCTTAACCTTATTCACATACTAAGCATTCCCCAATATGTCACATACCTAAAAAAAACACTCCAACACAAAGTATCTTTCGAGAAACTCTACGTTGGAGTGTATATAAATGTTCTTACATTGATTCAGGTGCGCTTACACCGACCATTGCCAATGCATTTTTCAATGTAATTCTGACCGCTTCAATCATAGCAACATGTGCTTTTGTTTTTTCAATATCATCTGTTAACACTTTTTCAGCATTATAGAATTTATGGAAATGAGAAGCTAAATCTTGAATATAATTAGTAATTCTATGTGCCGATCTATGCTCAGCAGCACTTTCAATTGTAGGTTCGAAATCAGCTACTTTTTTCAACAATTCAATCGCTTTTTCATTAGTAATCGTTGTAAAATCATTCGCAGCAGTCACTTCAATACCTTGCTCTTTCGCTTGTTTTAAAATTGAACAAATACGCGCATGTGCATATTGAGCATAGTAAACTGGATTGTCTTGAGATTGCTCTTTCGCTAATTCCATATCAAAATCAAAGTGACTATCAGGACTACGCATAGTTAAGAAATAACGTGCAGCGTCAACGCCAACTTCGTCCATAATTTCTCTTAATGTAATCGCATTACCAGTACGTTTACTCATCTTCACTTCTTTACCATTTTCCATTAAACGAACCATTTGCATGATTTGAATTTCTAAACGATTACTATCTACACCAAACGTTTCAAGAGATGCTTTCAAACGATTAATATAACCATGATGATCAGCACCAAATAAATCGATTAAAATGTCATTACCACGTTTTACTTTATCGAAGTGGTACGCAATATCTGGTAAGAAATACGTATATGTACCGTCATTTTTAATTAATACTCTGTCTTTGTCGTCTTTAAAATCAGTTGTACGTAACCATGTAGCGCCATCAGCTTCATACGTATAACCTAATTCTTTCATTTTTGCTAAAACTTCAAGAATTTCTCCTTTTTCATATAAAGATGTTTCACTAAACCAATTATCAAAATGCGTATTGAACTCTGCTAAATCATTTTTCAATTTAGCCATTTCGTATTCTACGCCTAATTTTCTAAATTCTTTCAAACGTGCTTCTTCAGAATAATCTTTAATTTCAGGGTGTTTCTCTGCTAAATCTTTACCTATTTCAATAATATCTTTTCCATTATAGCCATCTTCTGGCATTGAATAACTATTGTCACCTAAAGCTTCAAAGAAACGTGTTTCAATCGAACGCGCTAAGTTAGTAATTTGATTACCAGCATCATTAATATAATATTCACGTGTTACATTATAGCCAGCTGCAGTTAAAATATTAGCTAAAGCATCACCAACTGCTGCATTTCTAGCATGACCAATATGTAAATCTCCTGTAGGGTTAGCTGAAACATACTCAAGCAATACATTTTGACCTTTTGATTCATTTACATGTCCAAATTGATCACCTTTTTCAATTGCTTCAGGAATAATTGCTGTTAAATACTGATTATCTAAGTAAAAATTAATGAATCCTGGACCAGCAATGTCAATTTGTTTTACATGTGCTTTTTCAGTATCTAAGTTATCAACAATCGCTTGAGCAATTTCACGAGGATTACGCTTTGCAATCTTAGTCAGTACCATCGCAATATTAGTAGCATAATCTCCATTTTTTGTATCTTTAGGAACTTCAATTTTAATATCAGGAATCTCATCTGCTAATCCTGCTTTGTTAATACTTGCTGCAATTTCTTCTACTAATGTTTGTTTCACTTGATCAATAATATTCATTCGCCTATCTCCTTATAGTTAATTTCATATTGATAAGAACCCATTTTTTCATTATCTTGATATAATTCATAATGAATCTTTAGCTTGCCACCGTCTCCACTTACGAAATGTAAAATGCGTAATGTTTTAACTTCTAGTGGAATTCGTCCAGCCGATATATCGTAAAAAGTTGTTGTCGTTTGTCCTTCAACAAAATGCAAATTCATATTAATGTCGCCTTTACGAATCAACTTAACGCTATCATCATCCACTTTTATTGTAACATTAACTGTTGCATCCTCAATTTGTTCTACATACCGAATAAAGTTAGATTGCCTTTGTTGCCAAGTTCCTTCAGTAGTAAATTCAAATTTTTCTTTTTCGTTGTGCTGTTTCAACACTTGCTTTGTTTGAATACTTACTTTTTTATCCAATTTACTACTCACCTTAATCTTCGCATAATAGAAATATTATAGCATAAAATAAGGTCATCTTGTTATGCCTTCTTAAAGCTAAATAGGTTCAATTAATTAACAATTCCATACTTAATCAACGCTTCATATATGTAAGCCATTTTATAAAATACAAACAACACCTCAAAACCAAAAAACACGAGATTTTCACTATCTTTCATGAAAACCTCGTGTTTGATTATAATGATAGTGTTCAGAGCACTACCTTCTTTATCTATATAGTCAGTTGATATTTTTAAAATTTAATAACCATTCTACCAGTTATAGTACCATTTTCCATTTCTTCAAAAATATCATTGATTTCTTCTAATTTTCTTAATTGAACTTTAGGTGTTACTTTATTTTCAGCAGCAAATTCAAACGCTTCACGTAAGTCTTGTCTTGTACCAACAAGTGAACCTACTACTTCAATACCATCAAGCACTAATCTTGGGATATCTAAGTTCATTTTATCAACAGGTAAACCAACGGCAACAACTCTTGCACCAGCTTTTACAACATCAACCGCTTGGTTAAATGGCGTCTTAGCAACTGAAGTTACCACTGTTGCATCTAATCCTTTGTTATCAGTTAATTTCATAACTTCTGCAACTGGATCAACATCTTTAGAATTAATAATAGCATCAGCACCTAATTCTTTCGCGAATGCTAATTTATCATCATTGATGTCGAAGGCAACAATTTTAGCCCCCATAACGTTTTTAGCATATTGTAAAGCTAGGTTACCTAAACCACCTATACCAAAAACACCTAACCATTGTCCAGGTTTTACATTACTTACTTTTACAGCTTTATAAGTTGTCACACCTGCGCATGTAATAGAAGACGCTGCTGCTGGATCTAATTTTTCAGGTACTTTCACAGCATAGTCTGCAGTAACAATAACTTGTTCAGCCATTGCACCATCTACTGTATAACCAGCATTTTTCACACTACGGCAAAGTGTTTCACGACCTGTTGTACAATATTCACATCTTCCACAGCTTTCGAACATCCAAGCGATAGACACACGGTCTCCAATTTTTAATGATTCTACATCTTCCGCAACTTCGATGACTTTACCAATACCTTCATGACCTAAAGTAACGCCTGTAACATCACCAAAATCAGCATTCTTAACATGTAAATCGGTATGACAAACGCCACAATATTCCGTTTGTACCAACGCTTCACCAGGTTTTAAAGCTCTTAACTTTTTGTCCTCAATACTTACTTTGTGATCTTTCGTTACAACTGCTGCTCTCATAATAATGTCCTCCTTATAGTCACTCCAGTATGTATGATATTAATTGGCTATTACTTTCAAAAAAGAAAACGAATAATTATAGATGTAATTTTTATTTGTAATAGACGCCAGATTAAAACATACTACTGTGACCTTGTTTTTAGTTAGATATCAACCGTTAACTTTTAACGTTTCCCTAGTTAATATGTTAAAAGAAATGACATAATCGATATGCTAACGTGTAATTTTTACTTCACATATATTTATTTAAAGATAATTTATAATACTCTTATCTTCACTCTTATTATAATGTGAATTAATTCACAAAGTATATAGCTATGATCAAAAAAATGTGTCAGTTATTCAAATTTTTTATTAACTACAGATTAATTTAATTTCAAAAAAATTAAAAAAACTCCCAATCAATCTAAGACATTATTTTCACCTCACGATTTACGTCGTCATTGAGAAATGAATCATATCTTTATAGATTAATTGGGAAATTTTAGTTTCTAATATTTAATTAAATGCTTGATGTAAAGCATCAGAAGAATGCTTCCACATACCTTCATCATGGTTCATTAAAAAGTCTTTTAAAATAGCTTTATTCTCGTCACCAATTTGATCTATGATAATATGATGTTTCATTGATTTATCCATCATATTAACATGTTCAGGCATACTTTTATAACCACGACGAATTGCTTTATTCACTAATAAATAGCACGCTGTTAAACCAGCGTAATATGGTCCTTGTTCATTACGTTCTGTTGTTACCCAACACAACCAATATTCTTTAGCTTCATCGCCTTCAACAGCAGCTTTATCAGTAATCCATTTCACACCTTTTTCAACTTTGGCACGAGCATGCATGCCTCCAATATCAATAAATGCTTCTTTGTTAGCAACATCGATAAAAACTGGTGCAATATTGTCTAAGCTAATTGAACCAATATTTGTACCTTTATGACCATCTAGAGGGTCATTTTTTATGATATTAAAATTAAAGCCTTTTTTCTCAGACAATGATATAACCTCCATATTTAACGATAACAATTTTAGCCCTGTTTAATTAAGCTCATTAATCAAATTTTCAATAGCTTCTCTAATTGTCTTATCTTTAATCTTTGCAACCATTTCTCTAGGATAATATAATTTATAGTCTTGGCGATTAATGCCTGTAATACTATGAATGACTAATGATTGATTGCTTATTTCTCTAATCGTACCATCTTGTCTTAATAAATGAATCGGTTTGCGATTTGACCCCGGTCGATCATAGTCATATGGCAAATCAGAAAATGCTTCACTCACAAAATAATAATCTGGATTAATACCACCTGCTTCAAACAGTTCTTGCAGTTCTGATATTGTAATAATTGAGCCATCAAATGGAATATATTTAAATAAGTCTCGATTAATAAATCGACTTGCTAAATCACTTAAAATAGCATCATCTTCTTTTGTCCATTTTTCCAAATAATACGTAACTACCGCTTCATCGAGTTCAACATATTGTTCAATCGTAACTGTCTCTTCAAAAAATGGAATAAAATCATGTGGATGCAACTTAAATTCATAGCCTTCATTATAAAGCTGTTTTGCGCGTTTCAAACAATTATTAAGCAGCACTTCTCCACCACGACTAACTGGGTGGAAGTAAATTTGCCAATACATTTGATAACGACTCATAATAAAGTTTTCAACTGCATGCATACCACTTTCTTTGATTAGTACTTCATCTTTAGAAGGTCGCATTAATCTTAAAATACGCTCCATATCAAAAGCACCATATGATACACCTGTGAAATACGCATCACGTTGTAAATAATCCATTCTATCCGCATCGATTTGTGACGAAATCATCGAAATGACCAATTTATTATGATGCGTTTTATTAATTACTTCCGCAACTTCTCTTGGAAACTCAGGCGCCACTTTACGTAATACAGCATTCACCTCAGTATCTCCAGTAATAATCGCTTGTGTGTATGCTTCATGGTCTGTATTAAATATTTTTTCAAAACTATGTGAAAATGGACCATGTCCTAAATCATGTAATAATGCAGCACATAATGCCAACGGTCTATCTTTATTGTCCCATGCATCATGACCAATAAATGACTCATCAATTAATCGTCTAACTATTTCATACACACCTAAAGAATGTCCAAAGCGACTATGTTCTGCTGTGTGAAAAGATAGGTACAGTGTTCCTAGTTGTCTAATTCGACGTAACCTTTGGAATTCCTTAGTTTTAATTAAATCCCATATCAATTGATCTTCAACATGAATATATCGATGTATCGGGTCTTTAAAAACTTTTTCTTCTACTAATTTTAAATCTACATATGCGTTAGTCATTATTCCCCTCCTTTTCGTTTAATATAATATTTAATTTACTTAAAATGCTTTGTACATAAGTGCTAAGTCTAACTTTTCGCCATACATTTCTGGCTCATAAGAGCGTAAGATTGTAAAACCTTGCTCTTTATAGTAAGCTACTGCTTCTTCATTTTTATTATCTACTTCTAAGTAAACACCTTCAAATTTATCTTCAAAACGTGATAATCCTTCATTTAACAATGCTGTACCATAACCTGTATGTTGCGATTCTGGTTTAACATAATGAGCTGATAAATATAATTCTTCACCGTAAATAAAGTTAGCAAAGCCAACGATGTCATTACCTTCTTCAACGACTAAGAATAATTGTTCTTGAAGTCTTTTCTTTAAATGATGTTCATTATATGAAGCTTCTAACAAGTGATTAACTGTTGTCGCAGCGTATATATTTAAGTATGTATTAAACCAAGCTTTAGTTGCGACATCTCTAATTTGAACAACATCTTTTTCAGTTGCTTGTCTTACCTTGAACATGACTTTCTCCCCTTATTAACAAGTTTTAATAACGGCATTATACCACAACTTGCTCAATACTTAATAAACAATGATTGTCTATTCAATTTATATATTTATATTTTCCGTTAAAATTAAAAATAAAAAATAACGAAGCAAAAAATCACTTCGTTTAGTATGAGGTATGTCTTATTGCAATATACTATTCCACTCAGTTGCACGTGCTAAGGCATAGTTGTCTTTCATGATGTCACCAGGCTTTTCAGCAGTTCCAATAATATAACCATTTAAAGTGGCACCTAAAAAGTCTAAACTATATTTCATTTGCGTAATTGCTGGCTTCGCTTTTATTTTTGGACAATCTCCACCAACTAAAATAACTCTAAAATCCTTTTCGGCCATTTGTGCCTTAAAATTAGGATATCGTTTATCTTGTAATGTTTCTGACCAATGTTCGATAAATGCTTTCAATGGTGCTGAAATGCTATACCAATACACTGGTGATGCAAAAATAATTGTATCACTAGCCAATATTTTATCTAGAATCGGCAAATAGTCATCGTCATATGAAGTAATAGTCTCTGCTGTATGTCTCACGTCACGTATCGGTTTAAACTGATGTTGTGTCACGTCAATCCATTGATACTCTAAATCTTGCAAAGCGAATTTTGTTAATTGTGCAGTATTACCGTTTGGTCTACTCCCACCAAACAAAACAGTAATCATTTTAGCCTAACCTCACTTTTGATTAATAAATATCTGTGTTTTTCGTTACCTAATTATACTATCATAAGCTTTGCCTACCGAATAGTAAAACGCTTACAACTTTTATATAAATTTGACGAAATTTCGTCATGCCTTATATAACGTCGTTTGTGATACGGGGCTAATTCATGATGAAATTAGATACATATATCACCATTAAATACAATTCATTTAGTCTTCAATCGGAAACAGTTCATCGATATATTGAATCTCATCATCTGATAAAACGATATCTGCAGCTTTAATATTTTCAACGACTTGTTCTGCACGTTTTGCACCAGGAATAATCACATCGATAGCTGGTCTCGTTAAATAAAATGCTAATACAATGTTCGCAATTGAAGTTTGATGTGCTGCAGCTATGCTTTCCAAAGCTTTTACGCGACGCACATTTTCTTCAAATACACCTGGTTTAAAATCACGACGTGTAGTACGATGGTCACTAAATTTAGTGTTCTCATCATATTTTCCAGCTAAAATACCGGATGCTAATGGGAAATATGGAATAAATGTGATTTGGTGATCAACACAATATTGTAATACTGCCTCATTTTCGCGATGCAATAAATTATATTCTAACTGTACAACATCAACGTAACCATCTTTATTTGCTTCTTTAAGTTGATCTAATGTGAAATTTGATACACCAATTGCTTTAATCTTCCCTTGTTCCTTAAGCTCTTGTAATGCTGCAACTGCTTGATCTTTCGGAGTGTTGTTATCCGGAAAATGAATATAATATAAATCGATATAATCAGTTTGTAGACGTTTCAAACTATTCTCAACTTGTTGTTTTAAATATTCCGGTTGATTGTTCTGATGTACTTCTTGATTTTCATCAAATTCATGAGACCCTTTCGTAGCAATTTTAATTTGCTCTCGCGGATATTCTTTAACAACTTCTCCAACCAATTCTTCTGATCGTTCTGGCCCATAAATATATGCCGTATCTAATAAATTAATACCATGATTAATGGCTTGACGAACAACATCTTTTCCTTGTTCTTCATCTAAGTTCGGATATAAATTATGCCCACCTACTGCGTTCGTCCCAAGTGCGATTGGAAACACTTCAACATCAGATTTACCTAAGTTTACAAATTGCTTCATTAGACCCAGCTCCTTATCTTTATAACTTTTCCACTATCACACTATCATGATTTAATACAACTTCCAAATGTTAGAATTAGAGCTTGAATTTAAGCGGTGTAATAGGAAAACGTTATATAAAACTCAGTTAAAATAAGTATTGCTTAAATTGATATGCATATAGCGCGATTGCTCGTTGACCTTTAAATTACATGTACTTTTGAATCAGAAATTGAAAAACATTTAAGAACGACAATATTAAAGCCATTGCAAATTTAATTTGGTAATTTCTATTGGTTTTTAAGTATGACATGAATGTTTTTATCTATAATTAAAGCTATATTAACTAGAAAAAAACCCATTATAACTGCAATCCAAACAAAATATACTATTATGTTTTGATAACTCATTGATAATAGTGCATCTAGGAATAGCATAGTCAATCCGCCAAATAAAATATATCCAAATAATGTGAAACAAACATTTTTTAGTGTAGGTATTAAAAAAATTTTTGACCTTTTATTTTTAGTATTATAAATATTTAAAGATGATTTTTTAATTAGGCGTACATAAAATATTAAAATCCCTATAAATGTGATGCAACATATGGCAATAACTAATTTTTTATCAAGTTGAATGTCAAGTAAATGTGTATATTTTCTTAATGCAACTCCCAGCAAAGCAGAGCTACCTGCAACTGGCCAAAAAACATTCTTTTTAGCAGGTTTAACAATATTTAAGTTTTCAAACTCTTCTCTACTAATTTTGACGTATTCTTTTGGGATGAACCAATTAATAAAAGGAAAAAATAAACTAATCCAAGTGCTTATTATATCGACCATTAAGTATTCATCATTATATTTAATAATTCTATATTTTGGGTTTTTATTGATGATTTTAGATTCGCATAGCAACATTTACCAGCTCCATTTCTTAGGGCTTATATGATTAGAAATACTTTTTGAAGCTTCACCATGACATTTTCAACACCATCTACTGTTTTTTCTGCAGATTTTTCTACAGCATCTATACCAACGTCTAGTTTATGTCCTATCCAATCGTTTTTATCTTTTATTCCAAATTCATTTTTTTGATTGGTCCAATATACAAGTATTGCCGAAATAGAACCTGCAGTAAATCCAGCTAAACCATCATTTTTCCACCGTGTTAGTTTTAGATAATACATAAATTTTTTTGTCAATAATCGATGACATGTTTAACAGAAAGAAACCTGCAGTCATTACCAACCAACCAATAAAGCCTATTATATTTTGAGGATTTAAAGTTAATAACATACTTAGAGCCATTATTGAAAGACCGCCAAATAAAAAATAATAAAATATTGTGAAACAAAAGTTTTTTAATGAAGGAAATAAAATTATTTTCCCTTTACTAGAGTTATTATTATAAATTTCCAACCTTAGCTTACGATTCAGAAATAAAAAAAGTATTAAAACACCCAGAAATATTGCACAACATATTACAATCACCATGTTTTTCTCTAATTGAATATTAAGTGAAGGAATATATTTTCTAAACGTAACTCCGAACAAAATAGTACTACCTGCAACTGGCCAAAAAGCTTTATTTTTAACAGGTTTGACAATGTTTAAATCGTCAAATTCTTTTTTACTGATTTTGACATATTTTTTTGGAATTAACCAATTAATCATAGGAAGAAATAAAGTTAACCAGGTACTTACTAAATCAATCATTAAATATTCATCACCATATTTAATAACTCTATACTTAGGATTTTTGTTGATAACTTTAGATTCACATAGCAATATTTATCACTACCATTCCTTTGTTTATTATTCCTATTAAAACTTTTCAATTCCATTTGATTTAAATAATACATGAACTTTATTGTCATATAGTGAGCACATATTTAAAAATAAGAAAAACAAAAATATTACAAACAAAGTTATAAATAATATTATATTTTGAACTTCAATCGTCAATAACATATAAATAGTAAAGAATGAACCACCACCTAAATAAATATATAAAACTATTGATAAACAAAGACTCTTTAAAGTGGGAAATATGATTATCTTATTGCTTTTATTTTTGTTTTCATTATAGATTTGTAACTTTAACTTTTGATTTAAATATAAAAAAAACAGAAAAATACCTAGTATTATGATGCAACAAATTAAAATTACTATACTATATTCATATTTAACGATAAATAAATGGGAATACCTTCTTAACATAACACCAAATAAGACCGTACTTCCTGCCACTGGCCAAAAAGAATTGATTTTAGCTGTCTTCACAATGTTTAAAGTTTCAAAATCTTTTTCGCTGATTTTGACGTACTTTTTTGGAATCAGCCAATTAATCATTGGGAAAAAGAGTGCTAACCATGTACTTACTAAATCAATCATCAAATATTCATCTTTGTATTTGATAATTCTATATTTGGGATTCTTATTAATATTTTCAGTTTCACAAAGCAATGTCTCCACTTCTTTTCAATTGGTTTTATATTGATACACTTTCATATACATTAGAAGTCATTTAAATTCTACTAGCGTCTTAAAAGGATTGTGTCGACAACATTTAGAATATTTTAAATGTAATCAATTATTTTTCATTATAACGCGAACTTTTTCATTACCTATCGAAGTCATATTTAACAAAAAGAAAAGCATTGTCATCATAATCCAATAAATAAATATTATTATATTTTGAGGTTCGATTGTCATAAGGGCAATTAATGAAAATATTGAAAAACTTCCAGCGAAAATATATCCGAAAACTAAAAAACAGCCAAGTTTAAACGTTGGTATTAATATAACTCTCTTATTTTTTTCAATATTTGTATCAAACACTTTTAACTTAAGCTTTCTATTTAAGTTAAAATAAAAAACTATAACACAAATTAAAGCGAGAGCACACAATATCATTACAACTAGCTTATCTAATTGAACATCAAAAACATGTATGTATTTCCTTAAAGTAACTCCAAACAAAACCGAACTTCCTATAACTGACCAGAAAACATTATTTTTATTTGGTTTAACAACATTTAAATTTTCAAATTCTTCTTCGCTAATTATCGCGTACTTTTTTGGAATGAACCAATTAATGAAAGGAAAAAAGTACACGAACCAAGTGCTTACTAAATCGACTAATAAGTATTCACCGTTATGTTGAATGACTTTGTATTTCGGATTTTTATAAATGACTCTGACATCGCAAAGCAACATTTACCACTCCCGTTTCATTAGTTTTAAATGATCCCCAATACTTTTTGTACCTTCACCAACTATCGTTCCAACACTATCTACAGCTTTTTCTGTGGTATTTTTAAACAGCGTCTATTTAATGTCTTATCCAATTAGTTTTATCTCTTAATCCAAATTTATTAGTATGAAAAGTCCAATTTTTAAGAATTGTCTAAACAGATTCCGCAACAAAACCAGCTAAAACCGTCCATACTATTGGATTAAAAACGCCAATGTTATAAGAGCTATCATACAAAATAACACGCTCTATATTTCATTTTTAAATTAAAACAGTTTTTTCCTTTATCAATCACAATGGGCATTTTCACTTGGTATATTCAAACATTACTATCTATTTTCCTGATTTAAGATATGATTATATTTTTTTGAACCACCGTTTAAATATGCGATACTACCAATTTCGATCATTTTTACTACTCGTTTATTCTTAAAATAACATGAACATTTTTATTACCTATCGAAGCCATATTCACTAAAAAGAAAAACATCGTGATAATAACCCAAGTTAAAAATATTATTATATTTTGTGACTCTGTCGTCAAAAGAATGGTTAAAGTAAATATTGAAGCGCTTCCTAAAAAAAAGTACGCAAAAACTATTAACAATCCTTGTTTGAAAGTCGGTATTAATACAACTCTATTCTTATTAACCACGTTGGTATTAAAAATTTTTAATGTTAATTTTTTATTTAGATAAAAATAAAAAATTAACATCCCTATTAACATGATAAAAAATACAGTGATTGCTAGTTGTTTTTCAAACTGAACATTAAAGAAGTTACCGTACTTTCTCAATATAATTCCAAATAGAACTGAACTTCCTGCAACCGGCCAAAAAACATTATTTTTAACAGGCTCGACTATATTTAACCTTTCAAATTCATTTTCGCTAATTTTTGCGTATTTTTTGGGCAAAAACCAATTAATCATAGGGAAAAAATAAGTAATCCAAGTACTTACTAAATCGACCATGAAATATTCATTATTATATCTAATAACTCGATATTTAGGATTTTTATAAATTTGTCTAGATTCACAAAGCACTGTTTACCACCCCTAATTAACAATTGAAAACTAACTAAATTTGTAACTATTTATTAGACTTTAAGAATATATGTACTTTTTTATCTATAATTGAATGCATATTCATAAACATAAATAGCATAGTCATGAAAAGCCAAGAAACATATAAGATTAAATTTTGCACATTTTCAAATACCAACAAGTAAAATGCCCCATAAGACATGAAACCAGTAAATAGGTAATAAAAAATTGTGAAACAAATATTTTTAAAGGAGGGTAATAATCTTAATTTAAGTTCATTATTTTTACTTTCATTATAAATATTTAATGTTAATTTCTTATTTAGATAACAATAAAAAAATATAATCTCTAAAAACCCAATGAAACAGCTGCTCCAAACAATTAGTTCTTCTAATTGAAAATCAAATAAATAAGTATTTCTTCTTACAGTACCACCAAGTAACACAATACCCGCGAATATGGTCCATCCTATCGATTTATTTTTAACTGGTTTGACAATATTTAATTTTTCATAATCATTCTTAGTGATTTTGACATATGTTTTCGGTATGAGCCAGTTAATAAATGGAAAGAAGAAGACAATCCAATTACTTGCCAAATCAATCATTAAATATTCACTATCGTATTTGATTATTCGATATTTAGGGTTTTTATTAATAACTTTAGATTCGCAAAGCAATGTCTCCACATCCCTTTAATTTTATGTGTAATACATTTTTCGATACTTCAAAAGACATTCAAATACTATCAAGTTACTGTCATCAAAGGTTTTATTAACTGATATTTTCATATTTTTAATCTGAATTTAGTACTTTCACTTAATTTTTAAGTATGACATGAATGTTTTTATCTATAATTAAAGCTATATTCACTAGAAAAAAACCCATTATTGCTGTAATCCAAGCAAAATATACTATTATGTTTTGATAACTCATTGATAATAGAGCATATGAGAAAATCACTGTCCATAAAATAAAAAAAGCATATCTAAACAATGTTAAACAAAAATTTTTTAGTGTTGGTATTAAGATAATTTTTGACCTTTTATTTTTAGTATTATAAATATTTAAAGATGATTTTTTAATTAGGCGTACATAAAATGTTAAAATCCCTATAAATGTGATACAACATATAGCAATAACTAATTTTCTATCAAGTTGAGTGTCAAGTAAATGTGTATACTTTCTTAATGTAACTGCGAATAAAGTAGAGATACCTGCAACTGGCCAAAAAACATTCTTTTTAGCAGGTTTCACAATATTTAAATTTTCAAACTCTTCTCTACTAATTTTGACGTATCTTTTGGGGATGAACCAATTAATAAAAGGAAAAAACAAACTAATCCAAGTGCTTATTATATCGATCATTAAGTACTCATCATTATATTTAATAATTCTATATTTGGGGTTTTTATTGATGATTTTAGATTCGCATAGCATTGATTATCAATCCCACCTTATTCTAATTATTTTTTATTTGAAGCGTGGCTAACATAATATAATTAGTTATTAATTCACTTTTTATAACTTTGGCTGTTTTATTTCCCTGTTCTAAGATAGCTCCTCGATTTAAAATCATTGCTTTTTATGAACCAACATTTAAGTATCCGATACTACCTAAGTTAATCAATTTTACTACTTATTTGTTTTTAAAATAACATGAATTTTTTTATCTAGAACCGATGACATATTCAGTAGAAAGAAGCATGCAGTCATGCCAATTAAAGCAAGAAATTCTATTATATTTTGAGGGGATGAAGTTACTAACATACTCAGAGCCATTGTTGACAATCCACCAAATAATATATAAGCAAATAAGGATAAACAAATATTTTTAAATGTAGGTATTAATATGATCTTTTCGTTATTACTTTTATTTTTATCAAAAATATGTAACTTCAATTTTGTATTTATATATATAAACAATGCGAAAACACCTAGAAGTATCATACAGCATGTTAATATAACTATTTCTTTTTCTAAATGGATGTTAAGCAAATAGATATATTTTCTTGTTAAGGTTGTTAATAACACTGCAAATCCTGCAACAGGCCAGAAAGTATTATTTTTAGCGGGTTTGACAATATTTAAACTTTCAAATTCTTCTCTACTAATTTTCGCGTACTTTTTGGGAATAAACCAATTAATCATGGGCAAAAAATAAGCAATCCAAGTACTTACTAAATCAACCATGAAATATTCATTATTGTATTTAATAATTCTATATTTAGGGTTTTGATTAATGACTCTAGATTCGCAAAGCACTGTTTATCACTTCCACCTTATTCAAATTATTTTTTATTTGAAGAACGGCCAATACAATATAATTAGTTATTTATTCACCTTTTTATAACTTTGACTGTTTTATTGACAATGAGTGTTATATTCATCAAGAAAAACAACATTAACCCCATACCCCAAGCTATAAAAGTTATTAAATTCTGGTTTTCTAATGTCAGCAACATGCTTAAAGCTAATATTGACATGCCTCCAATCAACAAATAGCCATATAATATAAGAACAGCATTTTTTAATGTTGGTACTAAAATTATTTTTTGTTCTTCTTTTTTATTATCGAAAACTTTCAATTTTAATTTTCGATTCAGAAGCACAAAAAAGATTAAAATACATAGAAATACAACGAAGCATATAAATATAACCGATCTTTTTTCTAATTGAATATTAAGTAAGTGTATGTACTTTCTGGAAGTAGCACCTAGTAGGATTGTTCCTCCTACAACAGGCCAAAAATTTTTATTTTTAACTGGCTTAACAGTGTTCAGTTTTTCATACTCTTCTCTACTAATTTTGGCGCACCTTTTTGGAATGAACCAATTAATAAATGGAAAAAAGTATACAAGCCAAGTTCTTATTACATCGACCATTAAATACTCATCATCATACTTAATAACTCTGTATTTCGGATTTTTATTGATAATTTCGGTTTCACAAAGCAATAATTATCACTTCCTATTAATAACAAATTCACACAGCTATATTATCGTTTCTGTTTCTCAAAACACTTGTGCCCTTTTGTATCAAAATTAATATTTATATGACCTTAAATATATAACATGAATCTTTTTGTCTATTATTGAAGACATATTTATAAAGAAAAATAGCATTGTCATAATAACCCAAGCAATAAATACTATAATATTTTGGATAGATAAACTAATCAAAACATCTAAGAACATGATTGATAATCCACCACAGAAAAAATAAGAAAATAGTACAAAGCAAAGATTCTTGAATGATGGAAAAATCATAATTTTTCCATTGCTACTCCGATCATTATAGATAGATAACTTTACTTTCTGATTTAAATATATATAAAACACTAGAATACTTAATAATAAAACCGAACAAATGATAATAACGCAATTTTTTTCTAAATGAGAATCAGGTATATATATTTTATCTCTAAACATAGTGCCAAATAAAAGTATGCTACCTATAGCTGGCCATAAAGCTTTATTTTTAACTGGTTTGACAATATTTAAATTATCAAAATCTTCTCTGCTGATTTGGACATATTTTTTTGGTATTAACCAATTAATAAACGGAAAGAACAAAACTAACCAGGTGCTTACTAAATCAATCATCAGATAGTCGTTTTTATATTTAATAATTCTATATCTGGGATTTTTGTTTACAACTCTAACCTCGCAAAGCAATATCTCCACTTCCGTCTCGTTGGTTTTATATCTAATACACTTTCAGATACTTTATAAGTGTTTTGTATTTTAGTAACATACTATTTTCCTGTTTATTACTTAACTTACGAACTACAATCTAAGTTTAGTAATTTCTATTGCTTTTTAAGTTTGGCATAAACCTTTTTATTACTAATTGAGCCCATGCTTATTAGAAAGAAAAAAATTGTAATAATAATCCACATAATAAATACCAGTAGATTTTGAGGTTTTATAGTCATTAGCCATATTAAAAATAATATAGAACAACCTCCTAATAATAGATATGTGAAAACTATAAAACTTCCATCTTTAAAAGTAGGCACTAATATAACCCTATTTTCATTATCTAGATTATCATCATATATCTTTAGTTTAAGCTTTTTATTTAAGTAAATGTAAAATGCTGCAATACCTATAAATCCTATAAAACATAAAGATATTAAACTCTTATTATCTAATTGAACTTCAAACGTATGTACATATTTCCGTAAAATAACTACAAATAAAAACGAACTACCAGTAACTGGCCAGAAAATATTATTTTTATTTTGTTTATCAACATTTAAATTTTCAAGTTCCTTCTCACTAAGTTTTGCATACCTTTTGGGAATGAACCAATTAATAAAAGGAAAAAAGTATACAAGCCAAGTGCTTACTAAATCAATTAACAAATACTCATCATTATATTGAACGACTTTATATCTCGGATTTTTATTAATAACCTTAATATTAAAAAGCAAAACTCACCACGCCCATTTCATTGGATTTATATGATTGCTAATAATATTTTTAGCTTCACTAACAGCATTCCCAACACTATCCATGGATTTTTCTGTAGTTTTTTTAACAACATCTATACTATTATCGATTTTATGCCCTACCCAGTCTACTTTATCTTTTAATCCAAAAATATTATTTTGATAAATTAAATCTGTTCCTAATGCAAATACTGTACTCATAGCCAAACCTGCTAAAATCACCCATCCTACTGGATTACTTCCTAAAACAAAAGTCGCTAATCCAGCTCCAACTGCTGTCCCTGCAGATCCAGCTGCAAGCGTCATACCATTATGCGACAACGCCTCTCCAAATGTTTTATCATCATTTGCAAGGTCATCATACATACCTATACCAAATCCTACACCAGCAACACCTTTACCTAGGTATTTTCCGCCTTTTGCAAATTTACTACCATTTTCTATAAACACATTACCTGATGTACGTTTGACTTCCACAAATGAATTTGGACCTGCTGGGCCTTTCACTCCACCTGCTGTATTGATAAATACACCGAATTTACTTGCATTTATACCGTCTTGCTCTAAAAGTGTTGACGTAATATCTAATCCTATATCTCTTTTAATACTGTCTTTATTGTCATTTATATATTTCAATATACTTTTCGGGATATCGTCTTCTGGATGTTCTTTGGCATATGCCTTTATAACAGCAAAGTCTGCTTTATTTAAAGTTTCTTTCTCTGCTTTATGTTCAATTTTCCCCATAGCAACTTTCAAATATTTTTCATGACTTGCTTTGGCCCAATCAAGTTCTTTACCTGAAGGAATATTAAATTGATTTGTTGAAAAGTTCCAAAAATTCTGCGCTTGGGTAAGTCCTTGTTGGACAATTTTTTGAAATTCTTCAACTTCTTTAAATATTTCTGGTGATTTTTGATTAAACTCACGCAATTTGCGTAGCTTCTCTTCTAATTCATGTTTTTGTTGACCTAATGTTCGTATTATTTGTTGGTTCGATGAAATGGCTTGCTGATTATCGGAAGCATGCTTTTTCAAATTGTTATTCAAATTTTCATATCGCGTAATTTGTTGACTTAATGATCTGATATCTTCTTCAAGCTCTGATTCTTTTAAAGATATGCTATCAACCTCACTCGTATAACGTGACACAAAATTATCGCAAGCTTGCTTCGTTAAATCACTCAATGTTTTCATACTTGTTGATAATGGAATTAACACCGTACTAAAAAATTGCTTAGCTGACGTATACGCTTTCCCTTTAAGCGCATCATCATTAATAAATTGAGTAATTGCTTTTTCCAACGCATCATAATTTGAATTCATTGTTTGACTCAAATTCCCCACACTTGAAGCTTGGTTTCGAGATCTGTCTAAATACATGTCAATACTCATCGGCATGCTCCTTTTTCAAAAATATATGATTTTCAAACTATTTAAAATCAAATGCTTTTTACATCTACAAAGTTGTAAAATTTTAAAACTCGGCGATGATTATTTCTTATGTAAAGGAGTCTAGATGCAGGTAAATTGAGATAACATGTCGCCTTTTTTCTTATTTTAGCATATGGATATAATGGTGTCTTTGTATATTCGCAATTAATCAATAAAAATTATCTTTCAATATTTTAATTTTATTGCGACAACATCCTTAACATTAAATATATTAATATCTCAAAATATATTCACTATTAAAATATGTCATCAGTTGTTAAAAGTATTTCCTCATCATGCGAAATATCAAAACGTATCTAAAATACGAATAAGTTTATACAATCACACAACATCATCATTCAAAATTTTATTGCTCTCATTTTCAATATTCATTTCATATCTATCAGTTCATACATAATTAAAATTTCAATTGTGCAATCTCACCGTTAATGCATCAACTTTCAAACAATAAATCATCACAATAACCACACCTAATTCAACACTTTTCAAACATAAGTATTGACACATTGAGCAAAATGATTTTTAATTGTAACTAATACAGTTATAATTATGAGGTGAGAAACATTGAATTTAGAATTTAACATTGCCGTGCATGTATTAGCTTTTTTAACTAAGCATCATTCAGAAAAATTCAATAGTAGTTCATTAGCAGAATTAACTTGTTTAAATCCTGTTCAATTACGACGCGTGACGACTCAACTTGTCGATTTAAAAATGATTGACACAATACGAGGTAAAGATGGCGGTTATTTAGCAAATGATCAAAGTGCTGATGTCTCTCTAGCAACATTATATAAACATTTTGTCTTAGAGAAAGAACACCACACACGTCTATTTACTGGCGACGAAGGCAGTCACTGTCAAATTGCTCGTAATATTGCAACTACCATGTCACATTATCAGCAAGACGAACAGAATATCATTATTAATTTTTATAATGGAAAAACAATCAAAGATGTCATTGAAGACATTCAAAAGGAGGATTTATGTCATGAAAACATATGATTTAATTGTAATAGGATTTGGGAAAGCTGGTAAAACTTTAGCGAAATACGCTGCATCAACAGGTCAACACGTCGCAGTTATCGAACAATCTCCGAAAATGTATGGAGGCACTTGTATAAACATAGGATGTATACCTTCGAAGACACTTGTACATGATGGATTAGAAGGCAAATCTTTTGAAGCAAGTTATAACCGTAAAAACGATGTTGTCAATGCGCTAAACAATAAAAATTACCACTTATTAGCAGACGATAACAACATTGATGTACTGGATTTTAAAGCGCAGTTTAAATCTAATACTGAAGTGAATTTATTAGATCAACATGACGATATCGTCGATAGTATTACTGCACCTCATATCATTATTAATACCGGTGCTACCTCTGTCATTCCTAACATTAAAGGCCTTGATCAAGCTAAACACGTCTTCGATTCGACAGGTTTATTAAACATTAGCTATCAACCTAAGCACCTCGTTATTGTAGGTGGCGGTTATATCGCCTTAGAATTTGCTTCAATGTTTGCGAATTTAGGTAGTAAGGTAACAGTATTAGAACGTGGCGAATCATTTATGCCACGCGAAGATCAAGATGTCGTTGCATATGGTATTACTGACTTAGAAAATAAAGGCATTGCATTGCATACAAATGTTGAAACGACTGAATTGTCATCTGACAATCATCATACAACAGTCCATACCAACGTTGGTAACTTTGAGGCTGATGCAGTACTTTTGGCTATCGGGCGCAAACCGAATACGGATTTAGCTTTAGAAAATACTGATATCGAATTAGGCGACAGAGGCGAAATTAAAGTCAATGCTCATCTTCAAACAACTGTGCCGCATATTTATGCTGCAGGTGATGTTAAAGGCGGACTTCAATTTACGTATATATCTTTAGATGATTATCGAATTATCAAATCAGCGTTATATGGTAATCAGTCACGTACGACTGACAATAGAGGCAGCGTGCCTTATACAGTATTTATAGATCCACCATTATCACGTGTTGGATTAACTAGTAAAGAAGCTGCCGCTCAACATTATGATTACACTGAACATCAACTTTTAGTAAGTGCTATACCTCGTCATAAAATTAACAATGATCCAAGAGGTTTATTTAAAGTAGTCATTAATAATGAAAATAATATGATTTTAGGTGCTACATTATATGGTAAGCAATCTGAAGAATTAATTAATATAATTAAACTTGCGATTGATCAAAACATTCCATATACCGTATTACGAGATAATATTTATACGCATCCTACGATGGCCGAATCATTTAATGATTTATTTAATTTCTAGACAAAACATAAAAACCTGGTGGCACGCATTGAATGATGCTGCCATCAGGCTTTATTGTTGTGCTTTTCGCTTTTCTAATTTTTCTTTAAGCTTTCTATCTTGTTCTTCTTTACGACGTTTACGTTCTTCATGTCGTTTTCTTAAACGCTCTTCTTCTTCAGGATCACGTGGTTTCTTTAATTGTTGAGAAACTTTTTCGATTAATTCTTCTTCAGTAAGCGCAGCCAGTGGGCGGTTATTAACAAAAGTGAATGTTTTTCGGCGTCCAGGTCCACAATAAGATTGACAACCTATCACGATTTCAGCATCGGGATCTAATTTTTCCAACTTCTTTTGTAACGTTCTTATATTGACTGCCTGACATTCATCACAAATAAGGAATGTATTTTTCATATTGCTACCCACCTTTCTTTATCATATCTATATCGTCGATTTCATTAATTTTTTCGTTAACTCTATCTATTTTACTCTTTTTAATATTTTTTTCAAGATACGTAACACGGCTGACAATAAAAAATGGAGCATTTATCTTCTAATTAAATTAGATGATTGCTCCCCTATCAAATCATTTATTGCCCATGATAAATATTAAATTTTAATGGTTTAATACCATGTTTTGTCCATTCATCATAAATTTTTTCTTTATCTACATCTTTATTGATAATTGTAATACCACAGTCTCCACCACCAGCGCCTGATGTTTTAGATGCGCCGTGATACTTTTCAGCAATATCACACAAATATTTTAGCTTTTCAGTTTCTATATCAACTGTAGCTTCTTTATCCATACGTTGAATAATTGTACGATTCTGACGCACCATCTTTTGCACACCTTTAATGTTATTTGTTTTAAAAGCATGAATAAGTTTTTCAACACAACGATGTGAATCTTCTAAGAAGTCACCGTAAAATGAAGGATCTGATTTCAAACGTTTCACTTCGCTAACAAAGTGTGGTGATGACGCCGGTGAGCCAGTCCAACCGATAAGTACTTCCATATTTTCAGGTGCTTGTAATGGTTCGATGTGCAATCCAGGCCAGTTTTTGATTAAAACTTCTTCAACCGTAGTATCTTCAATTTGATGCTTAACCCATTCATGATCAAAAGTACTATACGCTAGCCATCCACTATATACACTCACAGCAATATCTCCGCATGAACTTAAACTTTGTAACTTCATATTTGCAATCACTGCTAGTTTATAAATGTATAAATTAGATAACTTCATATCATAAAATTCATTTAATACTTTTATAACTGACACAAGTACTGCTGCACTTGAACCTAATCCATATTTATGACCATTTGAATCATCTAAATTACTATCAATAGTCAGATGAAAATGCTTCATCGCTATATCGCAACTTTTCGCGTATTGTTCAAATATTTCAATAGCTGTGACCACATAATTTAATTGTTTTGCTGCATGTGGATCTGAAATGACAATACTATCTTCATCTCTACTAAATGTAACTGGGTTATGATGTAATGCTTTTGAATGAATGGTACCTTTATATTGGTCTGCTTCTTCAATAGTAGCAGTTACAAAACGATCTAACGCAATAAGTACAGATTTATATCCTGGTTCTGTTACAGCATATTCTCCAGCAATATAAAGTTTTCCGGGTGCTTTGACCTGAATCATTTTATCTCTTCCTTACTCAATTATTTCAATTCCTGTGGCAATAATGTCACTATCAATAATTTGGTTATTATCAAACTGTGTTAATAATTTATCTATAATCTGTTGCTTGTTTTTCTTTTCTACAAGTATTTTCACATTAGGTCCCGCATCCATTGTAAAATAACACGGATACCCCGCTTCTCGGCATTCGTGAACAAGCGCCATGACATCATAACTTTCTTGCACAAGATATGTGAACGGCGGTGTTGATCCTAGATTCGTGGCATGCATACGCAAACCATTTTCTTCAATTACTTCACCAAGGCGTTTAAAATCTTTGTCTTGAATCGCTGCTTTTGCTTCAGCTAAATCTTCATCAATATGATCTAACCAATATTGATAAAACCTTGATGTGTTTCGTGTCAATGACATACCATATCGACTAGGTACCTTTTTAGAATGTTGATTAATCACAACAAATATCATGGCAAGGTCATCTTCAAAATGATTCGATTCAAGTGGAACGGCATATGACGTCTCATCACTATACCCTTTTTCCCATTCTGCAAATCCACCATAAATACTACGCGACGCAGAACCCGAACCAATTCGCGCCAATCTCGATAAATCCTTATCTGACAGCTGCATGTCTAGCGCTTGATTACAAGCTGCTGCTAAAGCTGCATATGCGCTTGCCGATGAAGCCAACCCTGCTGCTGTTGGTACAAAATTGTCGCTTTCAATTTCTGCATACCAATCGATGCCAGCTCTATTTCTGACAATATCCATATATTTTGAAATTTTCTCTAATTCTTTGCCACTAACCTTTTCACCATTCAACCAAAATTGATCCTGTGTTAACTGGTCGTTAAAAGTGACTTTCGTTTCAGTGTAAAATTTTTCTAATGTAACAGATATGCTATTATTCATTGGAATGATTAGTGCTTCATCTTTTTTACCCCAATATTTTATAAGTGCAATATTCGTATGTGCACGTGCTTTGCCACTTTTAATCAACGCATTAACCTCCTAAATTCTCAATCCAAGTATGTGCTGCACCAGCTTTTTCTACAGCTTTTACAATATTTTTCGCTGTTGGTAAATCTTTGGCAAGCAATAACATACTTCCACCACGACCAGCGCCAGTAAGTTTTCCAGCAATCGCACCATTTTCTTTACCAATTTTCATTAATTGTTCTATTTTATCATGACTAACTGTCAACGCCTTTAAATCCGCATGACATTCATTAAAAATATCCGCTAAGGCTTCAAAGTTATGATGTTCAATCACATCACTCGCACGTAAAACTAACTTACCGATATGTTTTACATGTGACATGTACTGAGGGTCCTCACAAAGTTTATGAACATCTTCTACTGCTTGTCTTGTTGAACCTTTCACACCAGTATCTATAACAACCATATAGCCGTCTAAACTTAACGTTTTCAACGTTTCAGCATGACCTTTTTGGAACCAAACTGGTTTGCCTGATACAATCGTTTGCGTATCAATACCACTTGGTTTACCATGTGCAATTTGCTCTGCCCAATTAGCCTTTTCAATGAGTTCTTCTTTCGTTAATGATTTCCCTAAAAAATCATAACTTGCACGAACAAAAGCAACCGCGACAGCTGCACTCGATCCTAATCCACGTGATGGTGGTAAATTCGTTTGGATCGTTACTGCTAGCGGCTCTGTAATATTATTTAATTCTACAAAACGGTTCACCAAAGACTTAAGATGGTCAGGCGCATCATATAACATACCATCGTAAACATCGCTTTTAATAGACGAATAGTTCCCGCTCTCTAAGGCTTCTATTAAAACTTTGATTTTACCTGCGTTAAACGGTACTGCAATAGCAGGCTCTCCAAATGTAACAGCATGTTCTCCTATTAAAATAATCTTACCTGTCGATTCCCCATATCCTTTTCTTGTCATGTCAATATCACCTTTTATATTTATCCTATACTTGATTCATTATTTTTATTTATTAGTAAAAGACATCATATTCTAAGTTGCATACGCATTCGCGTTAAATTTCATTGCAGTCTTTATCTCACATTATTCATATTATGTATAATCTTTATTTTGAATTTATATTTGACTTAACTTGATTAGTATAAAACTAACTTTCGTTTACTTCAAAGTTTAAATCTTATCGAGTGATATTTCAGATTCTTTATCTTTTTATAAAATAGCCCTACAATTTATAATTTTCCACCCTAACTATAATACTACAAATAATAATTGGAATATATAGATTTACTACTAAAGTATTAGAACATTTCAATAGAAGGTCGTTTCTTTCATAGTCATACGCATTATATATACCCTATTCTCAATCTATTTAATACGTAAAACATGAAATTTTCTTATTAAATTTATTATTTCCATCATATCATTACTTTTAATTTAATGATGTTCAATTTAAATATTAGGTCAATAACATATTTATGCTTTTTATGGATACTTTCAAAAATAACAGCCCCAAACGATAACTTGAAAGGGGCTGTTAAATATTTAACTATTGCATTTGATCTATCATTTTCTTGTTTCTTTCAATCATTTTATCAAAATACGTATCGTATCTTTGCCATTCTTCTTGAGTAATTGGCGTCATATTTAATACACCGCCAAGATCTTTGATTGCATATAATAGTAAAAACATTACATCTTGAACAGTAATCGTTTTGTTAAGCAATGTCTCTAATGAGGCCATACAAGATGGTTCAATTTCAGGATATTTAAATTTAGTCACTTCACCTTTTAAAGCATGTTCATAAAATGTTTGCATCATCAATGCACGTTCTGAACCAGAGCCTTCAACACAAAGATAAATTTGTACAGCAATACCGCCTCTAACTCTTCGTTGCGATATGCCTGCAAATTTCTTACCATCGATACTTAAGTCAAATTTTCCTGGGCAATAAGAATGTTCAATTTCCATCGTATCAATATCAACATTCTCATTTTCGAACATTTTGCTAATTAAGAGGTACATCACAGTAAACGCTTCATCAATCGTTGTTTCTGTTTGTCCTTTGAACATCAGCGATATATTTAATACACCTTGATCTAGAACGACACCTAAGCCACCAGAATTTCTAACAATGGCATTATAACCAATCTCATTCGTTAAATAATCAATGCCATCTTTTAAAAACGGCAATCTTGAATCATGAATACCAAGAATAACAGTATGTTGATGAATCCAAGTACGCACAACATTATCTGATATATCTTTGCCCACACTTTCGCAAAATGTATCATCGAATGCGAAAGATTGCATAGGTTCTAATCCAGAAGAATGATCGATATATCGCCAGTTGACGCCATTAAAATATTTACTCGCTAAATCCATCGTTATTGTAAGGCTTGCGCTGCTGTAATAATTGAAAGATTGTATACATCTTCAATTGAGCAGCCACGTGATAAGTCATTTACTGGAGAATTTAAACCTTGTAATACTGGACCAACTGCATCATATCCACCTAAACGTTGTGCAATTTTGTAACCAATATTACCAGCTTCTAAACTTGGGAATACAAAGACATTTGCATCACCTTGTAATTTAGCACCTGGCGCTTTTTTCTCAGCAACACCTGGTACAATCGCAGCATCAAATTGGAATTCGCCATCAATGATTGCTTCTAATTTTTCTTCTTCAGCTTTTTGTTGTGCTAATTTGACAGCTTCTTGAACTTTTGTCACGTCGTCTGATTTAGCAGACCCTTTTGTTGAAAAGCTTAACATTGCAACTTTTGGATCCATGCCAAAGCTTAATGCTGATTTTGCACTTTCTACTGCAATTTCTGCAAGTCCTTGTGAATCAAGTTCTGGATTGATTGCACAATCACCAAAGATGTATTGTTCATCACCTTTAATCATAAAGAAGATACCTGATGTTCTTGATACACCTGGTTTCGTTTTGATGATTTGTAAAGCTGGACGCACAGTGTCGCCTGTTGAATGTGCTGCACCACTAACTAAACCATCTGCTTTACCAGCATAAACAAGCATTGTACCGAAGTAGTTCACATTGTTTAATAATTCTTGTGCTTGTTCTTCAGTCGCTTTACCTTTACGTCGTTCAACAAATGATTGAACTAATTCAGCTTTCAATTCACTTGTCGCAGGATTAATTAATTCAATATTAGAAATATCAAGATCAAGTTTTTGCGCTAAAGATTGAACCTTAGTCTCATCACCTAACACGATTGGTGTAACATAATCTGTTGCTTGTAATTGTGTTGCAGCTGTTAGAACACGTTCGTCCTCTCCTTCAGGTAATACGATTTTAACGTTTTTACCAGAAAGTTTGTCTTTTAATACATTTAATAAATCAGCCATAATGTCCTCCTGTAATATAAATCTTATTAATCATTCACGGTATAATTATACGCCATTTTATTTCATAATGCCACGTCACCAATTTGTAATCATAATTTTATCGTTACCCCTTTGCTTTATGATAAAATTTATAAAGAACTGATGATTTTTGAAAAGGAGCGATAAACATGAGTCAAGCAGCCGAAACATTAGATGGTTGGTATAGTCTACATTTATTTTATGCAGTTGATTGGGCATCATTACGTATAGTTCCAAAGGACGAACGCGATGCACTTGTCACTGAATTTCAATCATTTTTAGAAAATACAGCAACTGTAAGATCATCAAAATCTGGTGATCAAGCTATTTATAATATAACTGGTCAAAAAGCAGATTTGTTATTATGGTTCTTACGTCCTGAAATGAAGTCTTTAAATCATATTGAAAATGAATTTAACAAATTGCGCATTGCTGACTTCCTAATCCCTACATATTCATATGTATCAGTCATTGAATTGAGCAATTATTTAGCTGGTAAATCTGATGAAGATCCTTATGAGAACCCTCATATCAAAGCAAGATTATACCCAGAATTACCACATTCTGATTATATTTGTTTCTATCCAATGAACAAACGTCGTAATGAAACTTATAACTGGTACATGTTAACTATGGAAGAACGCCAAAAATTAATGTATGACCATGGTATGATTGGTAGAAAATATGCTGGCAAAATCAAACAATTTATTACTGGTTCTGTAGGGTTTGATGATTTCGAATGGGGCGTAACATTGTTCTCAGATGACGTATTACAATTCAAAAAAATTGTATACGAAATGCGCTTTGATGAAACAACAGCACGATACGGTGAATTCGGTAGTTTCTTTGTAGGACATATTATTAACACAAACGAATTCGATCAATTCTTTGCGATTTCTTAATACATTGGTACGTTTATAAATTAATAAAAAAATTCCAAGCTTATCGGTTTAAGCTTGGAATTTTTCGTTTATCTTCAGTATATTCCCGTATACATAAGACGTGATTTGGTAAATAGTTGAAATCTGTATGTTTAAACTTATATATATGTGCTAATGTATTATCAATAACAAAGTACACTTTGCTCATAGCAAAGTGTACCCGAGTAGTCTTCCTTGGGAGAACTTTAACTACTATCACTACATATAAACGTTAACCTCAATAGAAATTATACAGTCGCTACTCTATACAATTTTTGTAATGGTTAACTAATATTATTTTAACCTATTTGAAATATTTGAAACATATTTTTGTCGAATTTTTTTCAATAATTTTTCCTTTTTATACTTCAAGAGAATTTTAACTACTAAAAATTCCGATGATTATTATTACAATAGTATCAAATATTAGTTTTTTAAAATCAATAACAACTTATCAAAAAGCTCATGTGGTTATTTTATAGTGTATAAACTATAATGAGTATTAAATTCTTATAAACAATGGTGATGAAATGGACATAAATTCAGAAGAATACAAACAAGAGGTACTTATCAAAGACGTTGTCATGCTTGCTGCTCGCATACTATTAGAATCTGGTGCAGAAGGTACGCGTGTAGAAGATACCATGACACGTATTGCAAAAAAACTTGGTTACAGTGAAAGTAACAGCTTTGTTACAAACACTGTCATCCAGTTTACGTTACATTCGGAATCGTTTCCTAGAATATTTAGAATTACCTCTCGAGATACAAACTTAATAAAAATTTCTCAAGCTAATAAAATTTCGCGTCAAATTACAAACAATGAAATTTCTTTAGCCGAAGCAAAAACGCAACTTGAAAAAATATATGTTGCTAAGCGTGACAGCAGTCTTCCCTTTAAAGGTTTTGCTGCAGCAATGATTGCAATGAGTTTCTTATATTTACAAGGTGGTAGATTGATTGATGTTTTAACTGCGATATTAGCAGGTAGTCTAGGATACCTAGTCACTGAGATTTTAGATCGTAAGTTACACGCACAGTTTATCCCAGAATTCATTGGTTCATTAGTTATTGGGATTATCGCCGTTATTGGACATACACTTATTCCAACAGGTGACTTGGCAACTATTATCATTGCGGCAGTCATGCCTATTGTTCCTGGTGTATTAATAACAAACGCAATACAAGATTTATTTGGTGGACACATGTTGATGTTCACAACGAAATCATTAGAAGCATTGGTTACTGCGTTTGGCATCGGTGCTGGCGTTGGTAGCGTATTAATTTTAGTATAGGAGTATCAGACTATGTTTTGGATCTTAAACTTTATCTTTAGCTTTTTAGCTTCAATGTTCTTCTGCGTCATTTTTGATGCACCTAGAAAATTATATCTATCATGTGGTTTCGTTGGTACGTGTGGATGGATGGTTTACACCTTATTCTTCAACGGCTTTAATGTGCACACTATATACTCTAGTTTCTTTGGTAGTTTAGCATTAGGCTTGTTAAGTCATTATATGGCTCGTAAACAAAAAGAACCTGCCATCATTTTTATGGTAACGGGTATCATTCCATTAGTACCTGGTGGCTTAGCATACGATGCTACAAAAAATTTAGTCTTATTAAATTTCAGTACAGCAATCAATACCATGCTAGAGGTTACACTTATTGCAGGCGCCATCGCATTAGGTTTATTATTCGCCGACCAAATTTCCAAATTAATTGTTTCTGGGTTCGTGAAATCTTTTAAACGATTATAAATATTTGTTAGAAATGGCTCAGCCCTAACTCTTAGCAATTATATATAAGGTTCAGCTGCCTCGTCTTAAATGTCAATTTATAATACAAAAAATCGCACGATACGCCTCCGAATGAAGAAGGTTTATTGTGCGATTCTTTTATTATTTAGTTTTTTCTTTTTCAGGTTCTTCAATCATATCATCAACTTCATTTTCACTTCTATTTAAAATCAAGCGACTTAATTCATCATTATCCATATTTTTCAATTTAGGATATCGAATCACAAAGAATATTAAACCGATGATTAACCATCCAAGTAATGCAATATAAGACGGTGCAGTCAGTGCTGCAGGAGAACCTGGCACTAATAACAACGCTAAGAAAATGAATGATACAAATGAGCCGATAATAGCAAACGTTTTGTAAACCGGTGCATACGTATTACTTTGTTTGTTATAACTGAATAATTTCGCTGCAGACAAACATGTAATAAAGTAGGCAATGGATACACCAGTAGATGACATATCTACAATCCAAGTCAATGCAGTTCTTCCTAGCCAAGGTGCAATTAACGACACTCCTACTAGGAATATGATTGCGACATATGGTGTTTTGTATTTACTATGTAATTTACTAAACATTGTTGGCATAATACCTGAACGTCCCATAGAAAATAACAAGCGACTTGAACTCATCAAGAATCCATTTAAACCAGTAAATATACCCATCATAATTGCAATTGCTAATACACCTAATCCAATATAACCAAATGCTGTTTGTGTAACAGCACCTGTTAACCACAACTGCCCATTTAAACTTTGATGACTTGTTGATAACCAACCAGTGTATAAAATCATGACAACATAAGTTAATGATGCTGCTAATAAACTGTACACGATAAGCTTAAATGTCTTGTTTGGTGCAAAGTTAAACTCTTCTGCTGTTTGTGGAATATTATCAAATCCAACATATGCCCATGGTGCCACGGATACAATAACCACAATAGACACTAACCATCCTTTGCTAGGTTCAGCTAACGGTTGTAAATTTTCAAGTGCAAAATTATTACCAAAGAATGAACCAAAGAACATCAATAATACGACGATTACCATCGCCACACAGAAATAATATTGTAATGATCCAGATACACTTGCGCCACGAATCGTTACTAGCATGAATACAAGTAGTAATACGGTCGCAATAATGATTTCCGTAATATAAACGTCCCAGCCCGCAATGGTGTATAGTTTCCCATTATTTAAGACATCTGGCAATAAGAATTTAACTAGTAAACTGAATGCGGTCGCATTTAAAGCAACGACACAGACATAACCAAAAGTTAAAAACCATGATGAGAAGAAACTCACATATCTGCCGAAACTTAAGAAACTAAAGGCAAACGCGCCCCCTGATACTGGAAATCTCTCTACTAATGCGCCATAACTAACCGCAATTAATATCATTAATAATGCACCAATAACTATACCAATTGATGCTGCAATCGGACCTGACTGCTTAATCCAGTCTCCTGGTAAGATGAATGCGCCCCATCCGATACATGAACCATATGCAATCGCCCATACAAACTTTTCAGATAGGTTTTGTTTTAAATCGCCTCTATCTATTTGCTTATTCTTTTTTTCCATAAATAAAAACTCACCTCGAAGGTATTCTATACCCAAAAGATGAGTTTGTAACTCTTTTTCTTGATTATTTTTATTAAAAATTTAATGTTTAGTTACATAGGTAATCTAAAGTTTTAAAATTTAACCAGCAAATTTGAATGTCGCAATGATTAACATTATCCATCCAATGATGAACAATACGCCACCAATTGGCGTAATCGCACCTAAAACTTTAATTTGAGTTAATACTAAAATATATAATGATCCACTAAAGAAAATAATACCAGCAAATATTAACCAGCCAGCCCAGTTAACATTGATTGAAGTTGTACCACTAATTACACCTATAATTAATAATGCTAAGCCATGGTACATTTGATACGTCGTTGCTTTTTCCCATACTGATAAATAGTGATCACTTATTTTTCCTTGTAAACCATGCGCACCAAATGCACCTGTACCGACAGCCATCATCGCGTTTAATGCACCTAAAATAATAAATAATTTCATTGCTACCTCTCCTTATATAATTCAGTATTAATAAATGTTTAAATCCGAACACTCGAATAAAAGTATATGCGTCTTGATTATTAACCTACATACTTAACAAGCTATTAAGTAATTATGTTTCATTGTTGCTTTTTAAAAATCAAATATGGATTCACCATTGCCAATGTCATCATCTGTCGCTAATCTTTGTTGTTGGTTTGAAGGTTGTGAATATGACTTATTATGATGATGTGCTGAATGCGTATTTACTTTACCACCCATCGCTTCAATTTCAGCAACTGTCACTTGATGAGTTGGCTGCGTTATTTGTGATTGTGGCATTTGATTATGGTTAGCAATACGACGATTCATTTGTTGTTCACCAATATGTGGTGTATTTGATGTTGAAGCATATAAAGATGTTAATATATGTATGGCATACATATGTTTTTCAAAGTCATGGTCATGCTGTGCCTGCTCTGCTTGTACTAATTCTTGCTCAATTCGTGCTATTAAAGTTTCTCTATTCAACATCTACGCCTCACTTTCACACCAATTAATTGGTGATTTTCCTACTGACTCTAAATAGGCATTCGCTTTGGAATACGGTTTTGATCCAAAGAATCCTCTATATGCAGACAGTGGACTAGGATGCACTGATTTTATAATACAATGTTTAGATGTATCGATAAGCTTTATTTTTTGCTGTGCAGGTTTCCCCCACAAAATAAAGACAACATGTTCTTTATAATCAGACACTGCTTTAATAATTTCATCAGTAAATGTTTCCCAACCAATATCACGATGAGAATTTGCTTCACCCTGTCTTACGGTTAAAACTGTATTCAATAACAAGACGCCTTCTCTTGCCCAATCTTGTAAATGCGGTGTTTGTCTAACGCATCCAATATCATCTGCTAATTCTTTATACATATTACGTAAAGATGGAGGGAATTTTGCGTTAGGTTGCACTGAAAATGCTAATCCATGTGCTTGGTTTGGACCATGATACGGGTCTTGTCCTAATATAACAACTTTGATATTTTCAAACGGTGTTAAATCAAACGCTTGATATATATTTTCCCTATCAGGGTATACGATTGCAGTCGAATATTCTTTTTCTAAAAAATCATGCATAGCTTTAAAGTCATGTTTCGTTGTTATGTCATGAAAAATTTGCGACCATTCCATTCAATCTCACCTCAGGACATATTTTAACATATCACACTTATCTAAAGTGAATGACATTTTCAAAAGTTACAATAGTATGAATGATTCATTTCAACAATCATCAAATATTGAATGCTTAATATTTTTCAATTAGGTTAAAAATGATATGATGAATACAATATTATTATGTAGGAGTGAAGCTCAATGGCTTTAAAGAAAGTTTTAACAATTGCCGGTTCTGACACAAGTGCTGGCGCAGGTATGCAAGCAGATTTGAAAACGTTCCAAGAATTAGATACGTATGGCATGGTCGCTTTAACTGCCATCGTTACTATGGATAAAGATACATGGTCACACGATGTTACACCATTACCAATGGATGTATTTGAAAAACAACTTGAAACGGCTTTATCAATCGGACCTGATGCTATTAAAACAGGTATGTTAGGTACTGAGGAGATAATCAAACGTGCTGGAGAAGTATATGAGGCATCTAATGCACAATATTTTGTAGTAGATCCTGTCATGGTTTGTAAAGGCGAAGATGAAGTGCTTAATCCTGGAAATACTGAGGCGATGATTAAATATTTACTACCTAAAGCAACGGTAGTGACACCAAACTTATTTGAAGCGGGTCAATTATCAGGATTAGGTAAATTAAATTCAATTGAAGATATGAAAAAGGCTGCAACAATTATCTTTGATAAAGGCGCACAGCATGTCATCATTAAAGGTGGCAAAGCTTTAGATCAAGATAAATCGTATGACTTATACTATGATGGTCAAACATTTTATCAACTAACAACAGACATGTTCCAACAAAGTTATAACCATGGTGCTGGTTGTACATTTGCTGCGGCAACAACTGCATATTTAGCTAACGGTAAGTCACCGAAAGAAGCTGTGATTAGCGCGAAAGCTTTCGTCGCTTCTGCTATTAAAAACGGTTGGAAAATGAATGATTTTGTTGGTCCTGTGGATCACGGTGCATACAACCGTATTGAACATATCGATGTTGAAGTAACAGAGGTTTAACGATTAGGCGGTTCATCTATAAATCAACATTATTAGCCACACCACTTAAATTGGGTATGAACTCAATTTATGTGATGTGGTTATTTTTTTATAATCATCATGCTCTGTATATAATTTAAATTTGAAAGTTACATATAAGCGTTATTAGCTTTTATTGAAAATTTCATACATATCGAACAATACATACAAATATTTCCTATACATCTACATCTATGACTAAATAACCCTTTATTTTCAAGATGAACTTAAACTCATCTATATGCTCAATACCTCTATCATTATCATTCTTTTGCGATAGATGCCTCTCTAATCATATATGTTATATTTCCCAAATGACTGCCAGGCGACTCTATAAATATATATTTATTTAGAACTTTTATACATAAATAGTCTTAGTAAATCATACGTTCTATGTCTGATAAAAAGTTGATACTTAAGGTTGATGTCACACATAAAAATGTTATTTATAATATAACCATAGAGTAGCAAAGGAGGTAATATAGGTTATGATTATTTATCGACAGTATCACCATGAAGGCGCACCAGTTTATGAAATTATAACCAAAACGTTTCAGCATGTTTCAATTAAATGTGACGATTCATTTAGTGATACTGAAATATTCAAATTGCTCTCTTTATTACAAGACGATATAGATCATATGAAAGTTAGTTAAATTGACTAATCGTTCCAATAATCCAGAATTTATTAAACATTGATATAGTTGTTATTATTATTTTAGATTAATGCATCCCCGTGCAAAGAAAGAAACGTAACCTATATTCATCTCTGTTCCCAATAATAATAACAATACATAACTGATATTAGCTGTCCTTTCATCTCCTAATTAATATGCGTTCATGCAGCTAATATCGGTTATTTTTTTGTGCTCAAAGAAATTTTTATTTTAATCTCTCCATCGTCATTAATTGCTATAATTTCGTGTTCGTGTTGTTCAATGAATTCGATATTTTCATTTATTAAAATAGGTTTAACGTAGTTAATTTGACACTGGTTTGTCTCTAATGACATAGCCATCAGCATCATTTGACTCACTAATTGTCCTGGCACAATCTCATTATGTATTGGATTATCATCATTTACGAGCGCCAAATATTCATTTATCCATATCTCATTAAACTTCATCTCTACTTCATCGCCTTAATAAAAGTTTGTGTAACCGTTATGACATGTTGATCATTTTTAGTTAATGTTAAAGCCATTGTATAACGTGTGATATTGCGAGTCTGTCGGCATTCAATATCTTCTAAATGCCCTACATATATTGTGTCTACTTCTATCTTTTGAGTTTGATTAATTGCTGATTTTGTTAAAATCAGTTCGCTATTTGCATATTTTTTAAATAAATCAAATTTTGGCCATAATGACGCACACATTAATGGTGGTACTTCTTTTCTATAAGGTTGGTTAAAACACTGATAATATGCAGCCACACTATCCTTAGAAAATGACACATTTAATCGCTGGTTAGAATCGAGTAAATAATGCTGCATTTCCTAGACCTCCCCCTATCCCCATAGATGCAATCATAGTCTCTTTGTCAAACATATAAAATAATCGAGTCACTAATTGGGCACCGCTTGCACCGTATGGATGACCTGATGCTAATGCACCACCCCATATATTTAATTGCGTATTTGAAATATTTAAAGCTTGTTGGCAGGCAACTACCTGTGCACTGAACGCTTCGTTAATTTCAATGACTTCAATATTTTCTATCGTTAATTGATTTCTTTTTAGTAAGTTGGAAATGGCTGGTACTGGACCAATGCCAGGAAAATTAGAATCAACACCTACCGTAACACCATCTTTAAATAATAAACCATGCTCGAAACCTAATTCGTATGCCATATCTTTTTCCATAATAAGCAATAAAACTGCACCATCATTTTTCATACAACTATTCGCAGCGGTAACGGTCCCACCTTTGATCACGGGCTTAAATCGGCCAAAGTTATCTTTCGGAATATGTGATTTTAGACTTTCATCAGTGTTGAATATTTCTCCTTTAACGGTTATAGGTAATATTTCCTGAGAAATATTTCCATTCTTTACATTTTCCGCTGTCAATTGATGACTTCGATAAGCAAATTCATCTTGTAATTCTCTTGAAACATCATACATCTTGGCCACATTTTCAGCACCTTGAATCATTGATGGGTCGCTCATTTCAGGTGCAAATGATGCACGCTCATAAAACTCAGGTAATGCTGTTTCGTACACAGAATGCGGTCGTTTGATTTTCCAAGGTGCTCGACTTGTACTTTCAACACCACCTGCAATATATACCTTGCCAGCTCCGGCTTGGATCATGCGACATGCATATTGAACACTTTCAAGTCCAGACCCACATTGCCGATCGATTGTGACGCCAGGTATTGAATCTTTAAGCCCCGCTTCAAGCAATGCTTTTCTTGCAATATTGCCACCATTCCCAACAACATTACCTAAAACTACATCATCTATTTTAGATATTACCTCTGGATACTTCTCTTTAAAATGTTGGAATAAAGGTTTAAGCAATTGTTCTGGCTCTAAATGTTTTAAAGTGCCACCATATTTCCCAAATGCAGTTCGTTTAGCTGCAACTATGACTGCTTGATTCATATTATAATTCACCTCTCAAATACATCGACATCATTTTTTCTCTAGCAATTTTACCACTTGCAGTGTAATACATCTTTTCTACATGATGAATCATCGATGGAATTTCATAGCGTTTCACTTTCTTTTTTAAAAATTGTTTTACATTTTTATGTGTAAGTGTCACATCACCAGAATAAAGCAATACGCCTATTTGACCAAAACGCTCATTTGGAATACCGATGATAATTGCTTCATCAATGCTCGAAGATTGCGTTAAAAGGCGTTCAACATGTGCTGGATATATATTTTGACCACCAATAATTAACATATCCTGTTGACGTCCCGTTAAATATAAATACTGCTCTTTTACATAGCCATTATCATTAGTAACAAACCATTCATCATTATTTATACATTGTTCACTTACATAGCCACTAAACATCATATTACTTTTTATACAAATAGTTCCTATACCATTGTGATCGTGATTCGTTGTTTTCAATTCCACATTTGGAAATAGCACACCTACTGATTCAACTGGTGCTTGCTGATTCAAGTTATAGCTGATAAAACTGGTTTCCGATGTACCAAAAAATTCAATCAAATTTATGTCATTTGCTTGATTTTTTATCTTTTTAAAAATAGAAGAATGCAGCTTATCTCCACTGCTAAAAAATGATTGGATTGTATGTTCATTGTTGTAAACTAACAATAATGATTTAATCATCGTTGGAACAAGAAACATAGCAACTTTGTATGATGATATTTTATGACATTGATTAAGTAACTTTTCAGGATGAAAAGTGGTCTGTCCTATAAAAGTACGACCGGAACTTAAAGCAAACAATAACGCATATAATGTTAACGAGTGCGATAGTGGTCCAGGGGCTGCTATTGCATTTTCATTTTTTAACATCAACATTTCATTAACTTCAAAAGAAGCCAACCATGAATCTTCATCACGATAATATGCTTTTGGCAGTCCAGTTGTCCCTGAAGTAAAACCAATATGTAATAAATTGGGGTAGTGCTGTAATTGCGTTGAATCAATAAACATCGGTGAGTCTATATTCTGCATGAGACCTGTATCTCCAATTACATCTTTAATACCATATTTTTCAATCAATTGACGATGTATAGTACTTTGCCATTTACCTTCCATCATCATAGGCACTTTATGTAAACGATGCAAAGCTAAATAACAAATAATACTTTGCACCGGTGATTTCATATTAATAGCAACGACAGGGTTAAGTGAATATTTCTGCAAAGATTCAACTGCGCTAGTGATGCGGGCATTTAGTTGACTATATGTAATTGTTTCATCATCGATATGTAATGCTATGTCATTAGGTTTATTTTGAGTATGTGTTTTCAACTGTTCTAAAATTACGTTCATCAATATCCCTCACTCAATGTAAACTTTAAAATACATATTGTTAACATTATATAATGAATAAGTATTTTTATCAGGTAAACCTGCCTATTATAAAAATCAAACTTAAGCCCTAGATAAATTTGATACTGTAGTACCATGTTTTTTATTAGATAAGACGTTACTATATGTATATAGAGAAAAGAAGTTATCGCAATCGCAATAACTGACACAAATAAGTCACCCAATCTATTTAAGTTTGTGTTCTCTATAATAATATTGAAGGTTAGAGTCTCAATATTAATTGCGTTGGACAAAATACTCTAAGACATATTTACATCCTAACATTTCAATAGCAAGAGAATTTTAAGTATTCAAAGCTAAACATATGCTTTAAGTCCCCTCTTTCCCCCATTGCGATAATCATTGCAGTGGGGGTTTATGTATATACAAAAACTTTATTACGGCTAATTACAGTTCTCAATTTAAAAAGCACTTTAAAGTTAGCAGAACCTACTAGCTTTAAAGTGCTTATATACGATTGATTTATACTTTTTATTAAAATCTCTAATTCTTACGTTCTTTAACCCACCATAATGCTTCTTTTGGATGTTCTGCATAATAAGCTCTATCTTGCTCGTTATCTACATTTGGATACGAACCTTTTAGAGATTTTCCTGCTGTACTTAAATGTAAGAATGTAATAACTAAAAAGCCAATAACACTGATTGCTGTTAAATAATACGCAGGTGCTAATGGATCTCCAGTTTTCGTAACTAACCATGTTGCAACTAATGGCGTCGTACCACCAAATATCGAAACAGAGATATTAAATGTTACTGATAAAGTTCGATATCTTATATGACTGTAAAACATCGTTGGTAACGACCCTGGCATTGTCGCTTCGTAAGTTGATAAGAAAAATCCTAATATAAATATACCGATTACTATTACAACAAATGATTGTGAATGTAATAACATAAATGCGATGATACTGAATAATGTTAGCCCACCAGTACCAATTAGAAATACTTTCTTTTCACCTATTTTATCCGCTAACTTACCAAACATTAATGCTAATGGAATCATTATTGCCATGACACAAGTAATTAATACACTTGTTGTCGTTGCATCTAATTTAATAACTTGTTCTAAATAGGTTGGTAAATATGCAGTTACCATATAGTTTGTAACATTGAAGAATACAACAGCTACAAAACATACAAATATATCTTTGTAATAAAATCTGATGATTTGTAAAAAGTTAATGTTATCTCTTTCTGGTTGTGTTGCAACATCATTTTCGAAAACTGGTGATTCTTCCAGCTTACGACGTAAATATAAGCCGAATAATCCTAGGAATAAACCGAGTAAGAATGGGATTCTCCAACCAAATGATGCCATTTGTTCATCTGTTAAAAAGAATGTTAATACAGCAATCATAATTGAAGCAGCTATGTAACCTGATAATGTCCCAATTTCTAGTCCACTACCTAATGAGTTACGACGCTTATCTGGAGATGATTCGGCAACATATGTCATTGCCCCCGCATACTCTCCACCTGTTGAAAACCCTTGTAGTACTCTTGCAAGCAATAATAGTATTGGTGCCCAAAGTCCAATTTGATCATAGCTTGGCAATAATCCAATGGTTAATGTTGAAAATGCCATTAAAATAATTGTAGATGTTAATACAACTTTACGTCCATATTTGTCACCAATAATACCAAATACGACACCACCAATTGGTCTTAATAAAAACGCAATGGCTAATGCTGCGAAAGTCAACATTTGTCGAATGTCTGCATTCTCTACTGGAGAGAAGAAGTTCGCTCCAATGTACGCAGTTGTATATGCATAGACACCAAAATCGAACCATTCCATTGCATTACCGATACCGGTTGCAACAACGGTTTTTTTAGCTTTCTTTGCATCCACCATGTTAATATTCTCTTTATTAAAATCCATGAATTCATACACTCCCTCTTGTATGTTTCATAATTATACGGAGTTAATTAGTTTTGTCAAATTTATAAGAATTTAAACTTTTATATAAATACAAAAGTATGTTTGTTCAAAAATTTCGCTTTATCGAATTAAATTCAATGATTTTATACCCTCATACATTTGAATTAAACAATAATAATTCTTAAATCATCGAACGATTAACTTTTTGGAATTATAACTAAAAATAGCGATAGCACACAACTTCATGTAAGTGATATGCTATCGCCATTTTCGACATCGTATTTAAATGTTTATACTCAATTTACTTCAATAACTTTGTCATTACTTTAATTTATTTTTACAAAAATAAATTATCAACGAGTCAGACATTACTCTTTAAAAATTCATAATGTTTAATAAATATTTATTTTAAATTCCTAATCTAAAGCGAAATATTTCTAAGTATAATCTAATATTTATGAATATGCATTTTAACCATGGTATTCTCTGTTTTAACAAGTTTTATAATACGGTATTAATTTCTGATGGATCATTAATAATAAAATCCGGATTTGAATGAAGTAATGACCTTGCATCATGTGCACCCCAAGTGACAGCTGCAGATTGCATACCAGCACGTTGTGCCATCTCAACATCAAACGTTGAATCACCAATATACACCGTTTGTTGGCTATTTAAATTGTAGCGTTGCACAATTGTGTGTATGCCTTCAGGATTTGGTTTATATGCACTTACTTGATCGGATCCAACAGCTTCGGTAATCAAGTGATTTAATCCAATAGCCGATAAATTTCTTTCTAATACATCACTCTTCTTACTAGACACCACGAAAAGTTTTTTCCCTTGGTTATACAAACTTGTAATGGCTTCAGTTATACCCGCAAATTCATAAATATAGTCCTTTTCAATAGATTGATATGTATATCTAAATGTATCGATTAACTTTGCTAATGCTGCTTCATCTAATGGTCGGTCTGCTAATTTTAAAAATGATTCTTCAATAGGTATTCCCATATAATGCGTTATTTCTTTAGATGATGGTTCCGTTAAGCCACATGCTTTAAATGCACTTTGTGTTGCTACTTCACCACATTTTTTCGTGTCTGCCAACGTACCATCAAAATCAAAAATATAATTGTCAAACTTCAATATTAACACCCCTATTCGTTTATTATTGATATTATACTATAATTTATTATTTAAATAAAAAAATAATCGATAATATTTCTGCCTAGGCATCATATTATCGACTATCTTTATTTTATTCTAAATTAGCATGATTTTGTTGCATCGTTTGTTCCGTAACATTCATTTCAGTCATCAATCCCATTACAACACTATCTAAAAATAATTGAGATGCTTGTTCAAACAAACTTCCTAATGGTTGTGCCGAGCCTTGTTCATCATATTTTGTACCTGCAGGCAAAACGATGTTCGTCCCAGCTAGATTGCCTATTGCAGAATCTTTATTTGTAGTAATTAATACGATGTCAGCACCTACTGATTTTGCTTTGTCTGCTAATAATCTTAAATGTTCCGTGGAACCTGAACCAGAGATAATTACAAATACATCATTCGACTTAATCGCAGGTGTCGTTGATTCTCCAACAACATGTGCCTGTTTGCCGAGCTGATTTAAGCGCATTGCAAAACTATTCGCCACGAATCCTGAACGTCCTTTGCCAGCTACAAATATATGTTCAGCATGTAGTATTTTGGATGCAAAAGTTGAAAACTCATCCGCTTCAACATGTGACAAAGTCATCTTTAATTCATCTAGAATTAATTGATAGTCACTAAATTTAGCCATATTACTTACCTTCGATTGCAGCGCGACATTGTTTCGCAGCTTCTACTGGATCATCTGCATTTGCGATTCCGCCACCAACAATAACAAGATCAGGACTTTCAGCGACAATATCTTTAATTGTATCTGGTTTAATTCCACCTGCTACTGCAACTTTAGAATTTTTAATAACAGATTTAACGGTTCTTAAACTTTCTAATGGTGATTGCCCTTCTGCTTGTAAATCATAACCAGTGTGTACTGCAATATAATCAGCACCCATTTCATCTAGTTCTTTTGCACGTTTTTCTAAATCTTGAACAGCAATCATATCAACTAGTAATTGTTTATTATTTTTATGAGCTTCTTCAATAGCTGCTTTAATTGATGCATCTTCTGCAACACCTAGTATTGTAATTACATCCGCGCCAAATTTAATTGCTTGGCTAACTTCATAATCAGCTGCATCCATAATTTTCATGTCTGCTAATACTTTTACATTACTAATGTTGTCTGCCATATGTTTAACTGCTGGTAAACCTTCGTTGTAAATGATTGGCGTACCGATTTCTACGATATCTACATAATCTTTTACTTTATTTGCTAACTCAGCCGCGTCTTCTTTGTTTAATAAATCAATTGCTAATTGTAATTCCACTAAAAATCATCCTTCCAATGCTTTTTATCTTTCTATTGGAACCTTTCCCGAGGCATTTCTTAATTAAACATTGCAATCAATCCATTTCATCGACATGAATTTTCGCAACATTTTTCGGGCAAGCTTCGTCGTCTAAATATATCTCAACATTCGGGTGTTTGTGAAGTAATGTGGCTGGAACATCAACAGAAATTTCCTGATTTAATAAATGTGTAATAGCAGCACGTTTCTTTTCACCAAATGCGAGTAAAATGATACGTTTGGCTTGAAGAATATTAGCAAGTCCCATCGAAATGGCTTGCTTTGGAACATCATCTTCGTTTTTAAAATATCGACTATTAGCCTTAATAGTACTTTCAGTCAAATCAACGATATGAGTAACGCTATCAAACGGCGTACCAGGTTCATTAAATCCAATATGACCATTTTCACCAATACCTAAAATTTGAATATCACGTTGACCTTGTTGTTCTAAAACGTCATTATATTTTGACGCTTCCGCATTCATATCATCGGCATCTCCATTTGGAATATGAATGTTCTTTCTATTAAAATAAGGATATTGTTTGAAAAGCATGTCATCCATATAATAGTGATAACTTTGCGGATGTGATGCGGTTAAACCTACATATTCGTCTAAATTAAACGTGGATACATTGTCTACGTTTAACTGATTTTTATTTAATAACTTAACAAGTTGTTCATACAAATCTGTCATTGTACCACCAGTTGCTAAACCTAGTTTACAGTGCTGATTAAATGCCATCTCTTTATATAACTCACATGCAACATAGAATGATGCTTGTTTTTTCGATCCTAAGTTTAATACTTTCATTGTTTACATGCCTCCACAAATTTAATACATTTTAAAAACTTATGAATTCATTCATACACCATTAATATAGCATCATTTTTAATGTTTAACACTTTTCAAATTCCAACAAATTTTTGATTTTTAAAAGTAAAAAACTAATGCTGTATGATTACGTAATCCTGAGTAATTACCCTTCATGAAAATTAATTTATAAATAATTGAGCAATCGTATACAATTATCGAATAGTTTTTAGTAAAATAGAAAGATAAACACATTGATAGTGTAAGGAGTGAACGTGTTGGAACCAATTAAAGAACAAGAAGTTATAGATTTACTTGCTTCTTTTGAACATAAACCTGTGTATCTGCATGTTGAAACGACAAATGGGGCCTATGCGAACCATTTCGATCAACGTGTTTTTAATGCTGGTACTTTTTTAAGAAACATACAAATAACATATACGCATGCACAACTAAAAGGTGGTAATAAAGAACCTTATCGCATTGGTCTTAAACTATCAAATGGTGGTTGGGTTTATGTACAAGGTCTAACGCATTTTGAGGTCAATGAGCATGATGAATTTTTAATTGCAGGTTTTAATTACGAAGGTCAACTCGCTGCAGCACTTCAAATTAGTGAGCGACCATTTAATTTATAGAGGAGGCATCAACATGACTGACGAAAGACATGTATTAGTAATATTTCCACATCCTGATGATGAAACCTTCTCATCTGCAGGCACATTAGCAAATTATATCCAAAAAGGCATACCTGTAACATATGCATGTTTAACCCTAGGACAAATGGGCAGAAATTTAGGTAATCCCCCATTTGCAACACGCGAATCATTACCAAGTATTCGTGAGCGTGAACTAGAAGAAGCTTGTAAAGTTATCGGTATTACTGATTTAAGAAAAATGGGTTTACGTGACAAAACTGTCGAATTTGAACCCTATGAACATATAGATGGTATGATTAAATCTTTAATCGATGATACAAATCCATCATTGATTATTTCATTTTATCCTGGATATGCAGTACATCCTGATCACGAAGCAACAGCAGACGCTGTAATTCGAACGGTTGAACGCATGCCTAAAGAAGAACGCCCTCGTTTAACTTTAGTTGCGTTCAGTAATGATGCAACCGAAGCTCTTGGAGAACCTGATATTCAAAATTATATTACAGATTTTAAAGAACTTAAAATTAAGGCATTTGAAGCACATGCTTCTCAAACAGGTCCATTTTTAAAACAATTAGCAAGTCCTGAAATCGATGGTAAACAACACAGCTTTTTAACAGTCGAACCATATTGGACATATCACTTTAAATCTTAACGGAGGAAAAAAATGACTGAATTTGATTTATCGACACGAGAAGGTCGTTGGAAACACTTTGGTTCCGTAGATCCTATTGAAGGCACGAAACCTACTACTAAGAACGAAATGACAGATTTACAAAGTACACATAAAGATTTTTTATTTGAAATAGAAGAAGTTGGTATTAAAAACTTAGTGTACCCTGTACTTGTTGACCAGTATCAAACAGCTGGCACATTTAGTTTTTCAACAAGTTTAACAAAAGACGAAAAAGGTATTAATATGAGCCGTATAATCGAAAGTGTTGAAAAGCACTATGATAATGGTATTGAACTTGAATTTAATACACTTTATCAGGTGTTACGCACTTTACAAACGAATATGAAACAAAATGCGGCAGGCGTTGATGTTTCTGGGAAATGGTTCTTTGATCGCTATAGTCCAACCACAAATATTAAAGCAGTTGGTAATGCCGATGTCACTTATGGATTAGCAATTGACGGTGATAAAGTTACACGTAAAGAACTTACTATTGAAGCAACTGTCACAACGCTATGCCCTTGTTCAAAAGAAATAAGTGAGTATTCAGCGCACAACCAACGTGGTGTTGTCACTGTTAAAACATATATTAATAAAGATCAAGACATAGTTGATGACTATAAAAATAAAATTTTAGATGCAATGGAAGCTAATGCAAGTTCAATTCTATACCCTATTTTAAAACGTCCTGATGAAAAACGTGTGACAGAGCGTGCATATGAAAATCCACGTTTTGTCGAAGACTTAATTCGTTTAATTGCCGCGGACTTAGTTGAATTTGATTGGTTAGACGGTTTCGATATCGAATGTCGTAATGAAGAGTCTATCCATCAACATGATGCTTTCGCTAAATTAAAGTATCGCAAATAATATCATATGATTAATTCAAACGCGTAACATTAGTTGCGCGTTTTTATTATACCTTCTAGAGTTGTATATCTCTTTTATAAATCTTCTCATTTGATGTGCCTGAGTCATAAATCAATATCCTAAGCTCTACAATGATATATTGGTCGTAGTTGATTGAATAACTACTATCATTATAAATATCAAAATTTGTTGTTTTATAAATAAACACATCTTCCAGTTAAAAGAAGTAATTAAATATTATGTGATATAATTATAAAAAATAGATATAAGTGGTGTTGTAAATGAATTATTTTGTAGGTAATAGTTTAGGTGTTAATTTAACTGGGATAGAGAAAGCAATTATTAATCGTTTAAATTTATTTAAAGAAATGGGAAGACCAGCGCAATGTGTATTTCTGTCATGGAATAGATATTTATATAGAAATGCCCAAAATTATATTACTAGTTCTGACTATATTAATATGTATGATTTCTTCCAAGAAGCAACATATTTAGAACGCAATGAACCATTTGACTGGTTGTCGTATTGGACTGATGAATGTCATTATACTTTAAAACATGTTGAAAATAGTCATGACTTTAGAATATATGATCAAGAGCGTTTCTTAATGTATGCCCATTTTCAAGATCCTAAATATCGTATATTAGATTATGTAAATCATTTTGATAGTCAAAGACGAAAAGTAAAACGTGATTTTTATGATGTGCGTGGCTTTTTAAGTTGTAGTAGGATTCTTGTTGATAAACAACAAACATTATGTGAATTTTTCTATAATCCAGAAGGTGACACAAAATTAGAAAAGTATTTTTCTTACAAGGATGGCAAACCAGAAGTACAAAAAATTATTGTTTACTATGCTAACAAACAATATTTCTTTAATAATGAAACGGAATTAGGCGCATTTTTCATTAAACAACTATATCAACATGGGGATTTATTTTTCAGTGATCGTAATGTGTACACAGCACCTATTTTCAACTTAACGCCTGAGTCAATCCCAGTAGTAGCTGTGCTTCACAGTACACACATTAAAAATATTGATGCATTAGATTCATCGCCATTTAAAAATGTATATAAAGCGATGTTTGAAAATTTATCTCGATATCGTGCAATTATCGTTTCTACTGAGCAGCAAAAATTAGATGTTGAAAAACGTATTAACCATACTATTCCAGTTGTTAATATTCCTGTCGGCTATAGTGAAACAATTGATACACCAGTCCAAACATTAGATCAGCGCAGTGTTAAATTAATTTCCGTTGCTCGTTATTCACCTGAAAAACAATTACATCAACAAATTGAATTAATTAAACGCTTAGTATCGTATGTCCCAAAAATAGAGCTTCATATGTATGGTTTTGGTTCTGAAAGTAAAAAATTAAATGAATTGATACAAAAATATGGATTGGAAAATCATGTTTACTTACGCGGCTTTTTAAGCAATCTAGACCAAGAATATAGCGATGCCTATTTGAGTTTAATAACAAGTAACATGGAAGGTTTCTCTTTAGCGCTACTTGAATCTTTAGCACATGGTGTTCCAGTTATTAGTTATGATATTAAATATGGACCTAACGAACTGATTACTTCAGATTTCAATGGTTATTTAATTACTAAAAATGATGAAGATGCCCTATTTGATAAAGTAAAATATGTGATTGATCATCCTGAAGTACAGCAACGACTGTCAAAAGGTAGTTTGGCAAAAGCACAACAATATAGTAAAGCGTCGTTAATTAAACAATGGGACCAATTTGTTCGTCTTATATAAATGTACTTTACCTTTATTTTTACAAAAATAGCATTTTCCTATGTCATTTAACTAAACATGTAAGTTCGTATGAACGAGGTTTGTTAAATAGATGATTCTAGGAAAATGCTTTTTTCTTTTGACTTAGTTTAAAATATTTTGCCACTTTGTACTGATAGTAGTTGCATTGTACTGTTGTGCAGATTCTATGCTATTAATTGAAAACTGTTGCAATTTTTGAGTATTATTTAGTAATTGGTCGACCTTTTCAACCATTTGATTGATGTCACCTTGAGGTACTAAATAGCCATTAAATCCATCTTGAATCAGTTCTGATGGACCATAATCTACATCATAACTGATCACTGGTGTACCTACTGAAAGCGACTCTAAAATTGCTAAGCCAAAACCTTCCATTTTACTTGTCGATAACATCAGTTCTGCTTTAGCAATCTCTTCATTAATATGCGTCTTAAAACCATGAAATTTAACATGTTCCGATAAATGATAATCTTCTACAAGTTGTCGATATTCTGACAAACCATTTCCATGTCCATAAATATTCAATTGAATATTGGGATGTTTTGTTACTAATTGCTTGATTACTTCAATTTGATGTTTAATTTGTTTATTTTCAACGAGGCGAGCAATTGATATGATATGATTTTTCTCCTTTTGATTGATGTCAAATTGATACTTTAAATTTGCCACGTAGCCAACCGGAATATTGATAACTGGTATTTTATTTTCAATATATTGTGAAATATCTTGGCATTGCTTTTCTGTTGATACAACAATCGCTTTATAACGTGTTAAATTATTAAACACTGTTTTATAAAAACTTTTTATACCATTACCGGCACCGGATAAATGTGTACTATGGAGCACAACAATAACTGGAATACTTTGATTTAATCCCGCTATAACATTTCCTAATTCATGAGGACGATCTAATATGATTTGATCATTATTTTTACATAATTGATGGAGAAAATATTGAACTAATTCATCTTCTGTATCAAAAAATTGTTGATGCTGGTCTTCATTTAAGATAACCTTTGTGAGCGTGTTTTTCCCTTTTATATCGTCAAAATATTTTTGGATGACGATTTCCCCATTAGGTGTATAGTAATTTTCGAGTACAATCCGTTGTCCTTCACCTAAAATTCGAGAACAACTTAAAAAGCCTCTTCCATCATACAATTCGCGTTTTACTTTTCTTCTTTTATGATCAAAATAATTCACATAATTTAATTGATGATACTGTTTATCTAAAAAATGAGCATACATTACAAATTGCTCTTCATCATATATTCTGACATCATTTGAATTTTCCACAAATTTCAATGTGTACCTACATGACTTTTCCCAATACTGTATCCAGTTAACTTGCTTTGTCTTTTTATAATTGATTGCTTTTTGAAAATAGTCATACATTGTAAATACATCATTTTCAATCTGATGTTGCTTCGCATATGTGTATGAATAAGGATTCCATTTAACATATACACATTTTGAAGATATGCCGTGTTGTTTGAACAACTTCAATCTATTTATTTGCGCTTTTTCTACACCTGTAATTTTACTTTCTAAAATTGTTCCTAAAATGTAATTCATATTATCGCCTCATATAAGTTTTATTCCGTATCTTTATTGTTTATTTTATATGAAAAATACATCTATTGCATGTGTAATTATAAAAAAACCAGGCCACAAGGACCTGGGTCATATTGTATTATTTGTTTTGTTTTTTGCGACGACCGAATAACAATAATGAACCTAATGCTGCAAATAATCCACCAAATAACGTTGCGTTATTTGAGCCGTTATTTTCACTACCTGTTTCTGGTAATGCTTTTGCTTTATTGTGATGGTCTTTAGTAGTACTCATTGGTTTAACAGGTGTATGTTTTCCTGCATCCGAGTCTGAATCGCTGTCTGAATCACTGTCTGAGTCTGAGTCGCTATCAGAGTCTGAGTCGCTGTCCGAATCTGAGTCGCTATCTGAGTCTGAGTCGCTGTCTGAATCTGAATCACTGTCTGAGTCTGAGTCGCTATCTGAGTCTGAATCGCTGTCTGAATCTGAGTCGCTATCTGAGTCTGAATCGCTGTCTGAATCTGAGTCGCTATCTGAGTCCGAATCGCTATCTGAATCTGAGTCGCTGTCTGAGTCTGAGTCGCTATCTGAGTCTGAATCGCTGTCTGAGTCCGAATCGCTATCTGAATCTGAGTCGCTGTCTGAGTCTGAATCGCTATCTGAATCTGAGTCGCTATCTGAGTCTGAATCGCTGTCCGAATCTGAGTCGCTATCTGAATCTGAGTCGCTGTCTGAATCTGAATCACTGTCTGAGTCTGAGTCGCTGTCTGAGTCTGAGTCGCTGTCTGAGTCACTATCTGAGTCTGAATCGCTGTCTGATGTATCTTCTTCGAAGTATCCGTTATCAAGTGTGAAATCATCATGATCCGTAATTGTTACGTCAACTTCGCCACCATCTGCATCTTTATCATCTTCAGTTGTATTTGTAACTGTTTGTGTTAAGCCAGCAGGCTTTTCAAAAATAACTTTGTATTTACCGCTATCTAAATTATCGAAACGATATTTACCATTTTCATCTGTTTTAGTTGTTCCAATTACTTCGCCTTTTTCGTTTTGCAATGTAACTGTCACATCTTTGATACCTTTTTCAGTTGAATCTTGTTTGCCGTCTTTATTACTGTCGTACCAAACATAATCACCTAAACTGTATTTTGGTGTTTTATAGAAACCACTGTCTAATGTCATATTATCTGCATCTTTAATGACACCTGTTGTTGTTAAACCATTAGAATCTTTATCATCAGCTGTAGTATTTTTAACCGTTGGCGTGTAACCTGCTGGTGTTTCAAATTCTACTGTATAGTTACCATTATCTAAATCTGTAAATTTATATTTACCCGAGGCATCAGTAGTAGTTGTACCAATAACTTTTCCAGTACTATCTTTTAATGTAACCTTAACATCTTTGATTCCTGGCTCATTTGCATCTTGGATACCATCTTTATTAGTATCTTCCCATACATAGTCACCTAAGTTGTATTTAGGTTCTTTGTAAAAACCAGTATCTAAAGACATATCATCTTTACCATTAATTTTAACAGTAACCGAACTACCATTTGAGTCTTTTTCACCATCAGTTGTTCCATTTACTTTTGTTGGAAGATATCCAGTTGGCGTTTCGAATTTAACTGTATAAGTTTCTCCGTCTTTCAAACCACCGAATTCATAATGACCATTAGCATCTGTTCTTACTGATTTTGTAGTACCGTCCGGGTAAGTTAATGTAACTAAAACGTTTGCCATTGGTTTTTCTTTTGAATCTGTACCTTGAACACCGTCTTTATCAACGTCTTCCCATACATAGTCACCAATTTTGTATAACTTTTCTTCAGGTTTAACAGTACCGTCGCCACCGCCAGTGTCATTAGAAGTTACGATGAAGTTTGAATATCCTGCATAATTATAATAACCATATTTATCAGTTGTTCTCATACTAGTACCTTGGGCAATATCTAGTTCGCCATCTGATGTAGGTGTATATTTACTAACAACTTTGATAATATAGGCTGAATTAATATCACCAAAATCCAATGTTGCTACATTATTACTAAATGATTTTTTATTATCAAATTGACTTGTTACATCTTCGTATTGACTAAAATCATAGATTCTATTACTTTGAGGCAATTGTTGATCAGAGTTAACTTTATAAACCTTTATTTCTGTATTTTGGTCAATAATGGTGCTACCATTTCCTAGTTTAATATTTCCATAATCATCTACTTGACTACCAGCTATATCAACTTTAGTGTTGGTTGCTGATTTTTTCAATGGGTTAACATAAATTTGTTGTTCAATAGTTTGCTTATCTTCATCTAATTTTGTAAAGATAGATTGAATGTTTGAATCACCATGGACCATTGGATCTTGATAATCAACAGTGACATTTTGGCTTGTTTCTTTACCTGCTGTAGCAAATGTTAAATTCAAACTTGTCTCATTTGGAACTGTTTTTTTATCAATATACGAATATAGAGTTAAGCGTGATTTTATATCTTCATATTTATCTACATAGTCTGTAAATGTATATGTGATTTGCTTAGTTGCTTTATCAAATGTTCCTTTAGCAATGACCTCTCCTGATGGATCAGTAATATCGATAGGATCATTTTTATCTGTTAAATCCGAAGGAATTACATTCTTATCATAATTAATCGTCATTGTATCGCCTTTTTTGACTTTATTGTCAATTGTAAACTCTGTATCATATTCAATATCTTTACCGTCATGCGCTGCTGCCACATTATCTTTACCATCGCCAACTTTGATTGTTTGCTTCGTCACTTTAATTAAATCATTTACATTGTTTGAAGCAACTGCTGCTGGTTGTGCAACTGCAAAGCGCATTTTTGCGTTTACACGTTTTGGTGCAACACTTGTTGGAGCTGTAGCAACTGGTTTAGTTGAATGATCTGTATTGCTATCATTTCTAACCAATTCTTTTAATTTCTCAGGATTATTTTTAAGTTCTTCTTTTGACACATTTACTGGTTCTTTTGGATTAGTTGCATCTGTAACTTGATTGTCTACTTTTGAAGGCGTTGGTTGCGGTTGTGAATTTTCAATATTTGTAGATTCTTGAGGTGTAGTTGGTTTTGTTTGAATTTCACTTGTAGATGGTTCACTTGTAGATGGTTTTGTAGTTACATCGTTATTTGTATTATTTGGTGCTTTCTTCTCTTCTAAAATAACAGATGTATCTTCTGTCGCAGTTTTATCAGTTGAAGGTTTAACATTTTCTTTTTCAATGTTTTGAGGCTTAGTTTCAGTTGTAGCTGTAACGTTATTTTGCTGTTTTTGAGTACTTGATGAAGTTGATTCTTTTTTAGCTTCTGGTTGTGAATCAGTATTTGTTTCTTTCTTAATTGGATTTGTTGAATTATTTTCTGTTGTCGAATTATTTTCAGTTTCCGACACTACTTCTTTATTATCACTAGTCGTTGCATCATCTTGTTTTGCATTTTCTGTACTAGTGTTTTCAGCAGCTTTAGCTTCTTGGTTCCCTAGACCAAAAATCAATGTCGTACCTACTAAAATCGATGCAGTTCCTACAGTATACTTTCTAATCGAAAATTTGTTTAAGCGATTTGAAATCATACCCTTTTTTGTTATTGCCTTTTTATTATCCCTGTTAATCATATAAATCTCCTTTAAAATATCAATATTTGCAAAAAATTAATATTTTTACATATAAAAATTTGTATTCCCATCGTAATACATTTTTAGATAAAGCACAATACTTTAAATAAATTTATTTATCTAAGACTGTTATTTTACACTTTGGTTTGAATAAATTAATTCTAGTACTTTTTAATTATTCGTTTGTTTTTTATATCAATTGTTTTAAATGGTTTGATACTGTGTTTAATTGCTTTTCTTATTCGTTTGTACTTTTAATGTAAAGATGAATTAAATTTATGTTGATTTATGTTATATTTTTTAAAAAATTGCACTATTTAATCTCAAACATAAGATACATTTCATAAATTTTGAAATAAAAAACCAGGCCTCACGGACCTGGTATAAGCTGTATTATTTATTTTGTTTTTTACGACGACCGAATAACAATAATGATCCTAATGCTGCGAATAATCCGCCAAATAACGTTGCGTTATTTGAGCCGCTATTTTCATTACCTGTTTCTGGTAATGCTTTTGCTTTATTGTGATGGTCTTTAGTAGTACTCATTGGTTTAACAGGTGTGTGCTTACCTGCATCTGAGTCTGAGTCGCTGTCTGAGTCTGAATCGCTGTCTGAGTCTGAGTCGCTATCTGAATCTGAATCGCTATCTGAGTCTGAGTCGCTGTCTGAATCTGAGTCGCTATCCGAATCTGAGTCGCTGTCTGAATCTGAGTCGCTATCTGAGTCTGAATCACTATCTGAATCTGAGTCGCTATCTGAGTCCGAATCGCTATCTGAATCTGAGTCGCTATCTGAGTCTGAATCGCTGTCCGAATCTGAGTCGCTATCTGAATCTGAGTCACTATCTGAGTCTGAGTCGCTGTCTGAGTCTGAGTCGCTGTCTGAATCTGAGTCGCTATCTGAGTCTGAATCACTATCTGAGTCTGAGTCGCTGTCTGAATCTGAGTCGCTGTCTGAATCTGAGTCGCTATCTGAGTCTGAATCACTATCTGAGTCTCTGTCTGAATCTGAATCGCTATCTGAATCTGAATCGCTGTCTGAATCTGAATCGCTATCCGAGTCTGAATCACTATCTGAGTCTGAGTCTCTGTCTGAATCTGAGTCGCTGTCCGAATCTGAGTCGCTATCTGATGTTTCTTCTTCGTAGTAGCCATTATCAAGTGTGAAATCATCATGATCCGTAATTGTTACGTCAACTTCGCCACCATCTGCATCTTTATCATCTTCAGTTGTATTTGTACCTGTTTGTGTTAAGCCAGCAGGCTTTTCAAAAATAACTTTGTATTTACCGCTATCTAAATTATCAAAGCAGTATTTACCATTTTCATCTGTTTTAGTTGTTCCAATTACTTCGCCTTTTTCATTTAATAAAGTAACTTTAACATCTTTGATACCTTTTTCAGTTGAATCTTGTTTGCCGTCTTTATTACTGTCGTACCAAACATAATCACCTAAACTATATTTTGGTGTTTTATAGAAACCACTGTCTAATGTCATGTTATCTGCATCTTTAATGACACCTGTTGTTGTTAAACCATTAGAATCTTTTTCAGTATCATTTCCAGAAGTTACTGAAGTTGGTGTATAACCTGATGGTGTCTCGAATTCAACTTTATAAGTTCCATTGTTTAAATCAGTGAATTGATATTTACCATTTTCATCTGTTGTAACTGTTTTTAAAACTTTGTCGTTTTCATCTTTTAACGTAACTGTTACACCTGAAATGCCCTTTTCATCTTTATCTTGAACACCGTTTTTATTTGTATCTTCCCATACATAGTCACCTAAGTTGTAAGTCGGTTTGTAGAAACCAGAGTCAATAGTATCGTTATCTTTATCTTTAATGACACCTGTTGTTGATGTACCATTTGAATCTATACCTTCATCAGTTCCTGAACCTACTTGTGTTGGTGTGTAACCTGATGGTGTTTCGAATTCAACTTTATAAGTTCCATTTTCTAATCCAGTAAATTGATATTTACCATCTTTATCTGTTTTAGTTGTTTGTAAAACTTCACCGTTTTCATTTTTCAATGTAACTGTTACGCCTGAAATACCTTTTTCAGTTGAATCCTGCTTACCATCTTTATTTGTATCTTCCCATACATAATTACCTAAATTATATTTTGGTGTTTTGTAGAATCCACTATCTAATGTCATGTTATCAGCACCATTAATAACACCTGTTGTTGTTAAACCATTAGAGTCTTTTTCAATGTCGCTACCAGATGTTACTGTAGTCGGTGTATAGCCTTCTGGTGTAGTAAATTCAACTTTATAATTACCATTATCTAAATCAGTAAATTTATATTTGCCATCAGCGTCTGTTGTAACTGTTTTTAACACGTTACCGTTTTCATCTTTTAATGTTACCGTTACGCCAGATATACCTTTTTCATCTTGGTCTTGGATACCATTTTTATTTGTATCTTCCCAGACATAGTCACCTAAGTTGTATTTAGGTTTGTAAATACCTAAGTCTGCAGATAAGTTATCTTTGCCATTAACTGTAATAACTGAAGATAAGCCGTTTGAATCTAATTCTTCGTTATTACCTTGTTTTGAAGGGGTTACTTCATAACCTTTTGGTAAGTTTGAAAATTCTACACGGTAATCTCCATTAGGTAAGTTTGGAATCAAGTATGACCCATCTTCTTTAGTAACTGCTTCTCCTACTTTTGTATTTGTATTATTATCAAATACAGTTACAGTTACATTGCCAACGCCTTTTTCTCCTAATTCTTGAACACCGTTTTTATTAGTATCTTCCCATACGTAGTTACCAATTTTATATACTTCTTGACCAGCTCCGCCACTTTGGTTATTAGTAAATCCTAAAGCATTGCCAGTAGAAACGGATTTATTACCTGTTGAAGATAAAGTAGCCATTTGAACAAGTGTTGGGCTTTCGCTATTTGTATATTGGAATTTTGTATTAACCATTACAACATAAGCAGAATCTGCATTTCCAAAATCAATAACAGCGCTATTGTTGTCGCCATATGTAATTTTCTGCAAGTATTGATTTGTTACATCTGTAAGCTCTTTAGTATTCACATCGTATCCTTTATTTAATGTATAACCTTTAGGAACTTGATATATTTTTATATCTGTTACATCTTTATTTATTTGCCCGATATTATTAGGATAACTTGAGTGGTAAGCTTGAACTTTTAGTTTGGCATTTGTTAAAGAATTTTCCGATGGATTTACATAAATCGTTTGTTTATAGTACCCTGGATTTTCTTTATTTCCAACATGTGAAACTGTTTCAGTGAACGCTGATCCAATTGAATTTTTCTCATTTACAACATAATCTGGATATTGAATGTTAGCAGTTGTTTTTGTTGTAGTATTACCTATCGTAACATTAAACTCAACATCGTTTTTACTAACAGGAATTGTATCAGCATCCATATAAATTGAATAATTAATTCCCATTTGTACAGAATTAAATCGATCAACATAATCTGTAAATGTATATGTAATTAAATTATTTGCAGTATCATGTTTTGCAGTCGCAATTGTTTCACCATTATTTGGATCTTTAATATCACCAATATTTTTAATATCTTCCGGATTCAATCCATATACTTGTACTGTATCTGAGTATTTAATTGTGAAATAATCACCTGATTTAACTTTGTCATCAACTGTAATTTGTGATTTTAATGATAAATAATCTTGGGCTGGTACGATTTTATTGTTTTTATCTGCATCAACGACAGTTAATGTTGTATTTGATGTGATTAAATCATTAACATTTTTAGCCTCTGTTGATGATGGCTGTACTGCTGCTATACGCATTCTTGTATTCAAACGTTTAGGTGCTGTACTTTTTGGCAAAATGATATCTGCATTATTTTCATTATTTGAATTACTATTGTTATCAACAAGAGTTTCATCATTACTCTTGATAGCATCACTTTTAACATTTAATGTAGTTGATTCAGTTTTGGCATCTACCTTTTTGTTTTCCTCATTAGTTGGTTGAACATTTACCACTGATTTATTCTCTTGCAAATCAGGTTGTAACGCTTCTTGATTACTTATAGTTTGTTTAGTGTTTAAATCTTCATTCGTAGATTTTGGTGAAGCTTGCTCATCTGATTTGGCAGTTGAAACTTCAACTTTATTTCCAGTGGTAGATTGTACACTTTCTTTTTCTATTAATTTATTCCCATTTGAAGTCGTTTCATTACCTTGAGATGATACCATTTCTTTTTGATTATCATTTTTAGTATTGTCTTCTTGATTTAGTTGCTGCATATCAACTTTATCACTCGATTGATTATCACTTGCTGAAGTTGTCGCTTCGTTCAATTCTTTATTAGTACTTTCTGCAGCCTTTGCTTCTTGGTTCCCCAGACCAAAAATTAATGTTGTACCTACTAAAATTGATGCTGTTCCCACTGTGTACTTTCTAATCGAAAATTTATTTAATCGATTGGATACCATGCCTTTCCTTGTTATTGCCGTTTTATTTTCTCTGTTTAGCATTAGATTACTCCTAATTCATCAAATTTTTAAATAATACAATTGTTTTAAATACAAAAATGTATATCAATATAGTATTACATTTTTAGATAAAGCACAATACTTTAATTATTTTTCTTTATCGTAAAACGTTATTTAACATTTGTGTTTAAATAAAAGTTTTTATGAGTTTTGTAATCTTTATTTAATCATCATAAAAAATAGTATTATTTGCCCTTGAAATTAATATCTTAGCTTTTCTAATTCATAGACAATTACATTTCTGTAACAAATTAAATTGTATCTATTCCTTAAAGATTTTTTGTTTTATATCTGGGAATTTCTAAACAGAAAAAACCAGGCCACATGGACCTGGTTAAGTTAATCATATTATTTATTTTGTTTTTTACGACGACCGAATAACAATAATGATCCTAATGCCGCGAATAATCCACCGAATAATGTGCCATTATTTGAATTATTATTTTCACTACCTGTTTCTGGTAATGCTTTAGCTGTTTTATGCTGATCTTTAACCGTACTCATTGGTTTAGCCGGAGTATGTTTACCTGCATCTGAATCTGAATCGCTATCTGAATCTGAGTCGTTGTCTGAGTCCGAATCGCTATCTGAATCTGAGTCGCTGTCTGAATCTGAATCGCTATCCGAGTCTGAGTCGCTATCTGAGTCTGAGTCGCTATCTGAATCTGAATCGCTGTCTGAGTCTGAATCGCTATCTGAGTCTGAATCGCTGTCCGAATCTGAGTCGCTATCTGAATCTGAATCGCTATCTGAATCTGAGTCGTTGTCTGAGTCCGAATCGCTATCTGAATCTGAGTCGCTATCTGAGTCTGAGTCGCTATCTGAATCTGAGTCGCTGTCTGAATCTGAATCACTGTCTGAGTCTGAGTCGCTGTCTGAGTCTGAATCGCTGTCAGAATCTGAGTCGCTATCTGAGTCTGAATCTGAATCACTGTCTGAGTCCGAATCGCTATCTGAATCTGAATCGCTATCTGAGTCTGAGTCGCTATCCGAATCTGAGTCGCTATCTGAGTCTGAGTCGCTATCCGAGTCTGAATCGCTGTCTGAGTCTGAGTCGCTGTCTGAATCTGAATCGCTATCTGAGTCTGAGTCGCTGTCTGAATCGCTGTCTGAATCTGAGTCGCTATCTGAATCTGAGTCGCTATCTGAGTCTGAATCGCTGTCAGAATCTGAGTCGCTATCTGATGTTTCTTCTTCGTAGTAGCCATTATCAAGTGTGAAATCATCATGATCCGTAATTGTTACATCAACTTCGCCACCATCGGCATCTTTATCATCTTCAGTTGTATTTGTACCTGTTTGAGTTAAGCCAGCAGGTTTTTCAAAGATAACTTTGTATTTACCACTATCTAAATTATCAAAGCGGTATTTACCATTTTCATCTGTTTCAGTTGTACCAATTACTTCGCCTTTTTCGTTTTGCAAAGTAACTTTAACACCTTTAATTCCTTTTTCAGTCGAATCTTGTTTACCATCTTTATTACTGTCGTACCAAACATAATCACCTAAACTATATTTTGGTGTTTTGTAGAATCCACTATCTAATGTCATGTTGTCAGCGTCTTTAATGACACCTGTTGTAGTTAGTCCATCAGAATCTACAGCATCATCTGTACCTACATTTGCAGTTGTCGGTGTATAACCGGCTGGTGTTGAAAACTCTACACTATAAGTTCCATTGCTTAAACCAGTGAACTGATATTTACCATTTTCATCTGTTGTCGTACGATCTAATTCTTTACCGTTACTATCTTTAAGAATGACATAAACACCTTTAATCCCTTTTTCATTGGCATCTTGTTTACCATCTTTATTTGTATCTTCCCATACATAGTCACCTAGATTATATTTCTTTTGGTCGCCATTAGCAGTTGATGAGCCATTCACATTTGAATAACTATTTGACCAACTATATTTAGTTTTGTCAGTGTCTAAAGTATAATCAATTTTTCCATTATCTGTTGAACTATTATCTGGATAAGCAACTTGTTGAATGATGTATTGTTTATTGCTGCTTGTTTGGCCTTTCATTAAATCGACTGTAGCTGTTTTATTATCATTACTATAAATAACATCGAATTGATCAGTAACATCTTTAAGTTTTGAAGTATCAGGGGTGAAACTATCCACAAATTGATTTTGATCTGTCACTTCGTAAATTTTGAAGTTTTTTGCATTTGGATTAAATTTATATCCAGTTAAATTAGTAACAAACGTTTGTTTAGTATATGTATTTTTAGGTTGATTTACATATGCAGTCATATTACGCGATAAATCTTCATTGTTAATATAGTTTGTACTTGAAATAAGCGGTTGTGCTTTTTTATTACCATAATCGACAATGATTTCTTCGCTATATGTATCATTACCTAAAGTTACTTCCATTTTATAAGCTGTTTTATCAGTTGTTGCATTTTTACGTTTCGCAAATGCAACTTGTTCAAAGCTACCTCTAACATTTGTATATTGATCTACATAGTTCGTAAAAGTATATGTTGTTGTGTTTGTTGTACTATCATAAATACCTTTTGCAATAATATTACCTTGGGCATTATATAAATTTTGAGTTTGTGAAGGTAATCTTACTGATCCTGGACGGAAATATTGACCATATTTAAAAGTAAATGTATCGCCCTCTTTAACAGAATCATCGATTGTGTAATTTGCTTTTAATTTTAAAACATCACTTGAAGTTGCCCAAAATTCAGTTTTACCAGTAGTCTGATTAACATGTCCTTTATCAATCGCAATGTCAATATTTGAAAAATGTACTTTATCATTAACATTTGTTCCTTGTTGTGGAGCTGCAACAGTATTCACTGCCATGCGATTTAAAGTTCTTGGTTTAATAGTCGTTGTTTTAGGTGTAGTTGAAACATCTTTTGCTTGTGTTAAATTACTTTTATCAGTTTCATTACTATATGTAGTTGATGATTTATCATTTGTTGTTACATTGCTAGTTTTTGTAGTAGATTGATTAGCTGTAGCGTTTTGTGGTGATTGCATGTTACTACTAGTTTCTTTAACTGTTGCACTATCACTCATTGTCACTTTAGGCTGATCTGCAGTTGCAGTTTGCGTATTGTCTTTTAGTTGACGACTATCAACTTTTTTAGTTGTTTTATTCTCACTTGGGGCTGTCGTTTCATTTTTTGATTGATTTAATTCTCCATTCGTATGTTCTGCCGCTTTAGCTTCATGACCACTTAACCCAAAAATCAATGTTGTCCCTACTAAAATTGAAGCAGTACCTACAGAATACTTTCTTATCGAAAATTTGTTTAATCGATTTGGTATCATGCCTTTTCTATTTGTTGCTGTCTTTTTATTATTCATTTAATAATACTCCTTTAAAATATCAAAATTTGATAAATATAATATTTTGCATATATAAATTTCTGCATTACTATCGTAATATAAATTTCAATAAAGTGCAATACTTTAATTATTTTTCTTTATTTTACAATGTTATTTGCTAGAAATATTAATATGAATCACAGTTTAAGAATTGCAATTTTTAATACTTTTTTTCTTTAATTGCTTTAAATTATTTATCTATATTTTTAAAACTCACTTTTAATCTAAGCTTGTTTTCAATTCGCTATTACATCTTATTTTAATTAATAACATTGCTCACAACAGTAATATCAAAGGCTTACTATTGGTGCATTAGAACAAAAAATAGGCATGTGACTTAAAAGCATTCTCAATGAAATACCTTAAGCTACATACCTATTTTTAATGTATATTTACATATTTTTTAATATTATTTTAAATGTTCATATGGACTATTATTCACAAAAGATACAATTTGATCGACAAATAATCTTGCTCGTAATTGGAATTCACTATCATTTAAGTAATATGAACCATCTTCATTTTTAGCAAAATCAGAATCATGTGTTGCTATTTGAGTTGGTACAGCAATGCCTAGTAAACTTCTGACGATTACTCTTAAATGTGACAATGGCTCTGAACTAACAATACCACCACTATTTCCTATTAAGCCTACAGGTTTCATTTTAAAATAATCCATATTTAGATGATCTAATGCATTTTTCAATATTCCAGAATATGAACCATGATAGTTTGGCGTTCCTAATATTAAAAAGTCCGCCGCCATTGCTTTCTCTTTTAAATCTTTCATATTTTGTTTGATTTCATCAATAGACGGTGTTGTTCCTGAAAAATCTAATTGATTTAACGGTTTTTCTGCTAAATCGAATATTTCCGCTTCAATATCATGTGTTTTAAAATGCTCAGTTAAGTATCTTGCTAGTGCACTTGTATGTGAATTCACTTGTGCACTGCCAATAATAATTAATCCTTTCATATTTGACCCCTCTTTTTTTATTAAACTTGTTGTTCACGTAATAATTTCATAATAGCTTTTCCAACACCACTATTTTCATTCGTATCTGTGACATATTTCGCTATTTTTTTAACTTCTTCTGCACCATTTTCCATCGCAACTGGATAGCCAACTTTCTCTAACATTGATAAGTCATTTAAATTGTCACCTATTGACATGACTTCTTTCATTTCAATCCCTAATCTTTCGGCAATTGTTTCTAGCGCAATACCTTTTTGTGCATCTGAATGCGTTATTTCTATATTTCCTCTCGAAGATGATGATATAGCTAAATTCGGAGATTCAGCTAAAATTTTACTAGCTTTGTCAATTTTTTCTAAATTTCCATCAAATGCTAATATTTTCATAATTAATTCACCAGGTATGTTTTCAATAGCATCATAATTATCAACAACTTTCAACGTACCATTATCTATGCGTCTTTGAATACCATTTTTAATACGCTCAACGTTTGCATGTTGACCTGCACGCTCAGCAATATCTATGTAAATGTCTAAATCTCTTTGTGGATCTTCAGTATAAATCGCACGACTCGTGTATACTTGATAATAAATACCTGCATCTTTTAAAACATTTGTAATTTTGTGTACTAACGATTTATTAAGGTGTGAAGTGCTCATTACATTGAAAGTTTCATCACGTACTTCAGCACCATTCAAACAAATATATGGTACTGTTAAATCTGTGTCAGCAACTGGTGCTTGTGCTTCATAAAATGCTCGACCTGTCGCGATAACAACCGTTATCCCTTGTTCTTGAGCGTATTTAATCGCATCAATATTAGGTTGAGAAATTTCATGTGCTGCATTAAGTAGCGTGCCATCCATATCAGTGGCTATTAGTTTTATCATTATGTTACCTCGTTTCGTAAATTTAAAATCTTGTTCTTAAATAAGAATATATACTCAGCGCACATACTTTTCTATTAACATTTATATTGTCATTAATTTATCATATAATGTAATTCTAACAAATTTTAATTAGTATGTACTATCGTCTAATTGGTGGATTTCTTATTGGCTCTTAAGTTTTTAAAAAATGTTGTTAATAATGTGCTACATGCTTCTTTAAGTACACCTTTATCAACAATTGCACGATGATTAAAATTAGATTGTTGCAATAAATTCATTAAACTGCCACTACAACCACCTTTAGGATCATCTGCGCCATAGACGACTCTTGGAATGCGACTCATTACAATTGTTCCTGCGCACATGACACATGGTTCTAAGGTTACATATAATGTGCAACCTTCTAAACGCCAACTACCTAACACTTTGGCTGCACGTTCAATTGCAATATGTTCAGCATGCGCCGTTGGTTGTTGTAGTGTTTCTCTTAAATTATGTGCTCTAGCGATAACTTCATCATCTTTAGTGATGATAGCACCTATAGGTACTTCGCCTAGTTGAGCTGCTTTTTTAGCTTCTTCAATCGCTAATGTCATAAAATATATATCATTTGTCATTTATGTCCAGATACCTCACTTATGGTACAATACTCAATGTCTATTTTAACATTTGGAGATGTGAATATGAACAAACCTTTTATAGCAATTGAAGGTCCTATTGGCGTAGGTAAATCTTCACTTGCACACAAATTAAGTCAAACTTTAGATTTTTATGAAGAAAAAGAAATCATCACAGAAAATCCATTTTTATCAGACTTTTATGAAGATATCTCTAAATGGAGTTTTCAAACTGAAATGTTCTTTTTATGCAATAGATATAAGCAATTTCAAGATGTAACACAACTAAATCAAGGTGTAGTTAGTGATTATCATATACATAAAAATAAGATATTTGCTAAAAATACTTTGAGTTCTGTTGAATTTCAGAAATTCAGTAAAATTTATGATATTTTAACTGAAGATATGATTATGCCGAATATGATTATCTTTTTAGATGCAGACCTTGATGTGTTAAAATCTAGAATTGCTAAACGTAACCGTAGTTTTGAGCATCAAATAGAAGATGAATATCTGTTAAAGTTAAAAAAAGATTATCGTGAGTATTATGAGTCCTTACAAAGTAATGGTTCAAATGTAGTTTTAATCGATACAACTTCTATTGATTTTCTTAAAAATGAACAAGATTACGAAGATATATTACATATTATATTACCTATGATAGGAGATATTACCAATGAATAATTACGGTATTCCACAAAATGCCATTATAACCATTGCAGGTACAGTTGGTGTTGGAAAATCAACACTAACGCAAGCACTTGCAGATAAATTAAACTTTAAAACGTCTTTTGAAAATGTCGAACATAATCCATATTTAGATAAATTTTACAGCGATTTTGAACGATGGAGTTTCCATTTGCAAATTTACTTCTTAGCTGAACGTTTTAAAGAACAAAAGCGTATGTTTGAATATGGTGGTGGCTTTGTCCAAGATCGATCAATTTATGAAGATGTTGATATTTTTGCAAAAATGCATGAAGAAGAAGGCACAATGAGTAAAGAAGATTTCAAAACATATTCAGACTTATTTAATGCCATGGTCATGACACCTTATTTTCCTAAACCTGATGTAATGATTTATTTAGAATGTAACTATGATGAGGTCATTGATCGTATTATTGAACGTGGTCGCGAAATGGAAATTAATACAGACCCTGAATACTGGAAAAAGCTATTTAAACGCTATGACGATTGGATTAATAGCTTTAATGCATGTCCAGTTGTACGTATCAATATTAATGAATATGATATCCATAAGGACCCCGAATCTTTAAATCCTATGATAAACAAAATTGCTCGAATTATTCAAACATATCGACAAGTAGATACACGATAAAAGACTAAAGACATAGCGTATATGTTTATATTCAATGTATATTCCATAGATATTATCGATTATTTTATCAATTCTATCGAATACATTAATTCACATATACACTATGTCTTTCTTTTTAATTTAAAGCTTCTAAAATATCTGCCGCACTATTTAAAATAATATCAGCTTCATGTAATTCTTCTTTTGTTGCAATACCTGTTAATACACCTATTGCCATACCTAAATTTGCATTACTTGCTGTCTTCATATCATTAGCAGTGTCTCCTACTATAGCTACTTTCTGAGGATCTACATTATATTGCTCAAATAAAGGCGATAATACTTTAGGATTTGGCTTCTCATAGGCATCCGCTTCGGTAGAAATGATCAAATCGAACAACGAGGTAGCATTGGTATGTGCTAAAAATTGTTCTACACCTTTTTTAGTATCACTCGTAACAATACCAAGTTGATAGCCTTTTGCTTTCAAATCGATAAGTGCTTCTTTAACACCTTCTACCCAATTAATTTCAGGAATACGTTCATCTACCAGCTTTTGACTTGTTGACTTGGACCAGTCGGTTGTATCTTGTCCCGTCACATCATTAAATGCCTGGATAATTTGTTGTAAAGATCCTGAACCCATCACTGATTTTGGATCAATAGATTCTTTAATGACACCGAGTTGTCTTAAAGCAGCTTCTTTATTATGTACTGGGAAAGTCTCAAGCAATGATTGTACAAATCGTACCCCTATTTTTTCCCAACTTCTATCAAATTCAATTAACGTACCATCTTTATCAAATAATATCCATTCCATTGATATCAATACTCCTATTTATTTATTTCGTATTATGCTGATTCTATGATATTCGTTATCCCCTGAAAATGAACTCGTAGTATTGTTCTATTTAAATATTGAATTAAATATAATAATAAGTGAAATCCCCTTCAATACTTAACAATAAACATTGTAAACTTAATTTATTACCATGCTTCGCTTCATTGAAAGGGATTTTAGTCATGATTAACTTTTGCATATTGTTTTCATGATTATATTCAATTTTTATTAATATTTTGGTACAACGACTCTCCAACCATTTTTATCTTCTAAAGTACCATTTTGAATACCAGTATAGACGTCGTATAATTTTTGAGTAATTTCACCAGTCTCATTATTATTAATAACGATTTCACGATCTTCGTATCTCAATGTACCCACAGGTGAAATAACTGCTGCAGTACCACTACCAAATACTTCTGTTAACTCACCTTTATCATATGATTCGAATAATTCATCGATTGAAACGCGGCGCTCTTCGACTTCATATCCTAAGTTTTTAGCTAATTCGATAATAGATTTACGTGTAATACCAGGTAAAATACTGCCATTCAACTCTGGTGTAATTACTTTGCCATTTTCAACGAAGAAAATGTTCATGCTACCAACTTCTTCGATATATTTCTGTTCAACACCATCAAGCCATAATACTTGGTCATAACCTAATTTATTTGCATTAGTTTGTGCTAATAAACTTGCCGCATAGTTACCTGCAACTTTTGCAAAGCCTACACCGCCACGAACAGCACGCACATATTCATCTTCTACATAGATTTTAGTTGGTTTTAAAGTTTCACCACCATAATATGCACCTGAAGGAGATAAAATAATTAATAATTTATACTGATGTGATGCACCAACGCCAAGTGCCCCTTCTGTTGCAAAAACAAATGGACGAATATATAATGATTGACCTTCCCCTTCAGGAATCCAATCTCTTTCAATATCAACTAATTGTTTTAGCCCCTCTAACAATTCTGCTTCGTCTACTTGAGGCATTTCTAATCGTGCTAACGAGTTATTAAGACGCTTAAAATTTTCTTCAGGACGGAAAAGTGCAACTTCCCCATCTCTTTTATATGCTTTTAATCCTTCGAATACCGATTGACCATAATGAACACCTTGTGCAGCAGGTGAAATTTCAATAGGACCATAAGGTACTATCTTCAAATCATGCCATCCTTTATCTGCATCATAATCATAACTCAACATATAATCAGTAAAATATTTACCAAAACCTAGTTGAGATGTATTTGGTTTTTGTTTTAATGTTTCTCGTCGTTCAACTTTAACTGCTTGTGACATGGTGATTGCCTCCTAATAATATTGTATAAGAATTTGTTTAACTTAAATTATAACAATCCATATTTTGCTGTTCAACAAATTTTCTAAAAATTCAAAATTAATTAACAGATTTCTAGAAAGACTATATCTTTTAGTATAAACGTATTAATTTCACAGAGACAAGTAATCTGTGTTTTACTAATATACTTTACATACAAAAAACTCTTTACTTTAAAATGAACTAAGCTCGCGAATTCAATAAGTATAATGAATAATATTAGAATTCATGCACTAGTTTATTAAAATAAAGAGTAATTTAAAATATCATTCCGTGTATTAAAGTGAATGGAAATGATTAGTTATTATTTTTAACAGTATCTTTTTGTTCAATAGCTTCTAACATTAATTTAGTCATGCTCGCTAAATCATATTTAGGATCAAATCCCCATTCGCCACGTGAACAGCTTGTATCAATAGAATCCGGCCAACTATTAGCGATACCTTGTCTAATAGGATCAACATCGTAATCTAATGTAAAATTGGGATAGTATTCTTGAATTGCTTCTTTTACCATCTCTGGATCAAAACTCATTGCGCTCAAATTATAACCATTTCTAGTTTCTAATTTAGCGTCGTCTGCTTCCATAAGTTTAATAATTGCTTCAATTGCATCATCCATATACATCATATCCATATACGTGCCTTTATCTATGAAGCTTGTATAATGACCCTCTCTTACTGCTTTGAAGTATATTTCAACAGCATAGTCTGTAGTACCGCCACCTGGCTCTTTAACATGCGAGATTAAACCTGGGAATCTAACACTTCTTGTATCTACACCAAAACGTTTGAAATAGTATTGACACAATAATTCTCCAGCTACTTTATTTACACCATACATTGTCGTAGGTTGCTGAATCGTTACTTGTGGCGTATTAACTTTAGGAGTTGAGTCTCCAAATGCACCAATTGAACTTGGTGTGAAAAAGTGCAAATTATAAGTTCTTGCAGCTTCTAATGCATTCATTAATCCACCCATATTTAAATCCCAAGCTAGAATTGGATTTTTCTCAGCAGTTGCTGATAATAATGCTGCCATATGCATTAGACTATCCGCTTCAAAGTCCCTAACTAACTCAAACATACGGTCACGATCTGTTACGTCTAAGATTTCAAATGGTCCATTTTGTACAGGTGAGTCTGCTTCAGGTTCCCTAATATCTGTAGCAAGAACATTATCTGTCCCATAAATTTCTCTGCACTTAACAACTAATTCTGTACCAATTTGTCCTAATGCACCAGTAATCATAATTTTTTTCATAGAAATATCTCCTTTGTCTCTTCTATATAGCTATAGTCCATCACAAGCGGACATAATATTCATTTTCATAATAATTATAATATAAAAGCGCTTTCTTGTATATATGACATGTACATGTTGCTGATATTTCTGTAAATGGAAATTCTAGTTGTATTAATTGATTTTAGTAATTTATAGCGTTTATTATTGCTAATTACTGTCAAATTAAATTTTTTATCCCTCAACTCTTAAACTCTGGATATCTTTCATTATATTAGCTTTTTTATAACCATGGATATCATGTAAAGCCTTATAAGCTTTAAATAATGTTTCATACCTTTGTACTTTTTCCGCTTCTGGATTAATTTCGTATAAAATTGGCTCTTTCATAGCATCAACTGCGTCATTAATTGAATTATGTGCGCCACCACTGACTGCACCTAATATTGCTGCGCCTATTGCTGGTGCATACTCACTATCCATAACAATTAGTTTTTTATTCAGTACATTCGCATAGATATCCATCATAACAGCATTCTTTTTAGGTATACCGCCACATGCAAATACCTTTTCTACTTCCATATGCCAATCTTGATACTGTTGCATAATCATCTTAGTACCAAATGCTGTAGCTTCTAAATATGCTCTATAAATATCCTCATGCTTAGTTTGTAAAGTTAATCCAAAGATACAACCTGTTAAATTGCTATCACTTAATACACTTCGATTTCCATTATGCCAATCAAGAGCAATGAGCCCACTTTCACCTGGCATTTGATGTTTTATCTTTTCATTCATTAATTCAAATACAGTCATATTTCTATTTTCTGCTTCATCTACATATGACTTTGGTGCTTGCTTAGCGACATACTCAAACAAATCACCTACTGCTGATTGCCCCGCTTCATAAGCAAATAATTCTGGAATAATTGCTCCTTTTACAGAACCTGATATACCTGGCACTTGATGTTGCTTTTCATTTAACATAAGATGGCATGTGCTTGTTCCCATCACCATAGTCATTTCTTTATCTTTTTCAGACCCAATACCTAATAAACTAGCATGGGCATCAATAATAAAAGGACTTACCATAGTTTCTTTTGATAATCCTAATTTCTGTGCCATTTTATCATCCAGTTTCCCTACTGCTTCACCAATATTAACAACCGGTGCAGATACTTTATCTTGAATTACTTTTGATAATTTGGGGTCTATTTTATCAAATAAATCATAATGAAACCCTGTTTCTTCTTCCCAAAATGCTTTGAAACCTAATCCACAATTCGAGCGTACATTTTTATTAGTTAATTTATTTACAATCCAATCGCCCGCTTCCATAATATAAGCCGTTTTTTCCATAATTTCTGGTGCTCGATTCATGACCTCCATTATTTTGGGAATCATCCATTCACTACTAACATTATATCCATAATGGCCTAACCACTTATTATTATTTTCAATAGCAGTTTGATATAATTTCTCTGCCTCTTTATATGCACCATGATGTTTCCAAAGTTTCACATACGCATGTGGATTGTTTTTAAATTGTTTTAAGTTATGTACCGGGTTAAGGTTTTCGTCAGTAAAAATAATAGTAGATGAAGTAAAGTCTATACCAATACCTACTATATTGTCTGGATCTATTTTTGATTCACGTACTATATATGATATTCCTTCTTCCATAATTTCTAAATAATCATTACTATTTTGAAGTGCATATGTATGTGGTATTTTCAAACCATTTAATTCACTCTCAATGACACCATGTGTATATGGTTTCACAAATTTTGATACTACTTGACCGTTAGTTGTATTAATTAAAAACACACGGCCTGAAGCAGTTCCATAATCAATTCCAATGCTATAAGACATCATGTTTCCTCCATATCGCTAGTTGCGGTTATTAGTTTTGCAAGCGTTTTCTTAAATCATACTCATAATAGGTTCTATTTTACAAGTATCACTTAAATTTTGCCAAAAAAAAAGAGCCCTCATACATTTACATATGAGGCTCCTCTAATTAATATTTAATTATTTATTTTGTATTGCATTTAACATTTCATTAACTGCTAATTTTCCTAACTCATTTGAAGCTAAAGGACTGTCACCTGTTAATAATTTACGATCTTTTAACGTTCTTCCTGTCATATCGTCGTTAACTACTTTTAATCCTTGTTTAGTTAATAAATCAGCAACTAACCATTTCAAGCGTCCAGGTAAATAACCTATTTCAATATTTGCACCTTCATCTAATGAGTCAGGGAAGACACAAACAGAGTATCCTTCTAATGGAGATTTTTCTCTGTTAAGCCCTGCTGAAAGTAGTGCTGCTGGTCCATGACATAATGTAACTATAAAGCGGTCATTGTCTAATGCCCAATCTAATGTTTGTTGAACGTCCTCACTTTCAGAAATACCAACAACTGCAGCATGTCCGCCTGGGATAAAGACAGATAAATAGTCTGAATCAGGTCCTAATTCATTTTTAATCACATCTGCTAATTTTTTTGGCTGTTTTAATTTTTCTTTCAATTTATTATAAGTACTTATAACTGCCTCGTCTTCAGTTGGCATAGCCCATAATTCTAATTTAACTGGATAACCAGATAATGTCGCAACATCAACGTCAAAACCTGCTTCCATTAAATGATGTAAAGGTAATAACATTTCAACAGGATGATTACCCGTAGAGAACATTTTTCCATTTTCCAATAATACATATCGCTCTTCAGCAGCAATCATCAATACTTTCCATTTACCATCTTTATAGGCACCTTTGTGTTCAACACCATCAAAATCTGTTTTAGGTGCTGTATATTGACTAAGGGAATATGGTGATGGGAAAAATGCGTTATCTTCTGCTTTATCTGGCGTTGGTTGCTTACTTAATTCATTTACATCTTGTGACATAGTTTATTCCTACTTTCTCTATATAGTTACTACTAGTATAGACATATACTACACACTATAAACATGTATTACTATTAAAATGCTCATTATCAAAAATAATCAAAATGAATTTCTTTGAAAAAAATACAACTAAATTCTACAAGATGCTTTTAAAATTCAAACTTCAATTTTGGGGAGCACTAAACATTGATATACGAACTTACTGTTAATAAACTAAACATTAAAAAAAGCCCACGACAATATTTGCCGTGGGAATAAATAAATATTAAATCAACTTCATTTCTTTTCCTACTTTTTCATAAGCCGCAATTGCTTCATCTAACATGTCTTTTGTATGTGCAGCTGTAGGCATATTTCTTACACGTCCTGTACCTCTTGGTACTGTTGGGAAAACGATAGATTTCACATAGACACCTTCGTCTTTTAAACGCTTACTAAATTCTTGAGTTGTTTTTTCATCACCAATAATTACTGGTGTAATTGGAGTTTCTGACTCACCTGTATCATATCCTAATTTTGACAATCCATTTTTTAAATATTGTGCATTGTTCCATAATTTATCATGTAATTCAGTTGAATCCATTAACTTTTTAACTGCTTCAGTTATTGCTTTGGTATCCCCAGGTGCTAATGATGTAGAGAATAAGAATGGTCGTGATTGTGCTTTTAACCAATCTATTAACTCTTTTGTACCTGCTACATAACCGCCAACGACACCAATTGCTTTAGAAAGCGTACCTATTTGGAAATCGATTTTATCTTGTAAACCAAAATGTTTAACCGTACCAGCGCCTTTACCCATAACACCTGAACCATGAGCGTCGTCAACATAAGTTAATAAACCAAATTCTTCTGCAATTTCTACAATTTCAGGTAATTTAGCCACATCACCATCCATACTAAAAACGCCATCAGTGATATACATCACTTTATTGTATTGACCTGATTCAACTGCTTCTTTTGCTTTCGCACGTAAATCATCCATGTCTGAATGGTTAACTCGAATAATTTTAGCTTTAGATAAGCGACATCCATCAATAATTGATGCATGATTAAGCTCATCTGATAAAATAGCATCATTTTTATTCATGACAGCTGAAATAGCAGCCATATTACAATTAAATCCTGATTGATAAGCTATTGCAGCTTCTGTTCCTTTAAATTTTGCTAGTGTTTCTTCTAATTCGTCGTGTAAATCTAATGTACCATTGATTGTACGAACAGCGCCTGCACCTACACCATGTGTATCAATAGCTGCTTTTGCAGCTGATTTCAAATCTTCATTTGTTGCTAGTCCTAAATAATTATTTGAAGATAAGTTAATGTATGATTTCCCATTGATTTTGATTTCTGGTCCGTTTGCACCTTCAATTGTATCTATTTCATTATACAAACCATTTTCTTTTAGATAATTTATATTTTCCTCTAAAAACTCATGTAATGATTGAACCACAGTATATAATCCCCCTTAAGTATTGTTTGGTAATACCTTTATCATACAGTAATTCTACATAACTTGAAAGCCTTATCATTCATAGATAAAATATCTCAAAGCAATCATTTAGTACGATAATTTCATAAAATGTTATACTATAAACATTATTTTAGAAAGTAGTGATAAGGGTGTTAGATTGGTTCCAACTAGCAAATAATAAAGAAAATAAAACAATTCAACTCAGACGTTATTTACACCAATATCCTGAGTTATCTTTTGAAGAATTTCAAACACATGATTATATTGTTAACCAATTAAGCCAGTTATCTTGTGATATTGAAACTCCTATCGGCCGCAATGGTATCAAAGCCACATTTAAAGGCTTGGGCACAGGACCTACCATTGCATTAAGAGCTGACTTTGATGCGTTACCTGTCGAGGAATTAAACGATGTGCCTTATAAGTCTAAAAATCCAGGATGTATGCATGCGTGTGGGCATGATGGTCATACAGCAATTTTACTTACTGTAGCAGAGATTTTAGATGAACATAAACATTTATTAGAAGGTAATGTTGTATTAATATTCCAGTACGGTGAAGAAATCATGCCAGGTGGTTCTCAAGAAATGATAGATGCTGGATGTCTGGAAAATGTAGATAGAATTTACGGTACACATTTATGGAGTGGTTATCCTACTGGAACTATTCATTCACGTGCGGGGGCAATCATGGCCTCTCCAGATGAATTTAGCGTCACATTTAAAGGTCGTGGTGGTCATGGTGCCAAACCTCATGAAACCATTGACCCAATAGTAATCATGGCAGAGTTCATTTTAAGTGCACAAAAAATAATTTCACGTACGATCGATCCAGTTAAACAAGCTGTACTTTCATTTGGAATGATTCAAGCAGGCACCACAGATAGCGTTATTCCTGATCAAGCATTTTGTAAAGGTACAGTTAGAACTTTCGATTCAGATATACAGAATCATGTAATGGACAAAATGGATAAGCTTCTACAAGGTTTAGCAATAGCAAATGATATTAACTATGATTTGAATTATATTAAAGGGTATTTGCCTGTCCATAATAACGAGAAAGCATATCAAGTTATTAAAGAAGCAACAAATGACTTACATGTACGCTTTAATGAATCAGATTTAATGATGATTGGAGAAGATTTTTCACATTATTTGAAAGTACGACCAGGTGCATTCTTTCTGACTGGTTGTGGTAATGAAAGTAAAGGTATTACAGCGCCACACCATAATCCCAAATTTGATATTGATGAAAAATCATTAAAATACGCTGTAGCTGTATTTTTAAAAATCATAGAATTAGAGCAAGTATTTAAAACAAATTAAGCATTTAAATTAATTGAAAGATATGAATCTGAGACATAAACTAATGAAATGCTCCCTTCAAAGTAGACATTGAAAAAATGAAAACTTTGAAGGGAGCATTTTACAATGTCCAAGACTCAACAATTTTATTTAAACAGTATTATCAGTTATAAGTTTTATTAGTCAGTCTTTCATCAATTATTGTTCTTCTAAATCGAATAGCCATTACAAAATTTACACATTAAAAAAAGACCCCTCGATTGAGGGATCTTCTTTTTATATAAAATCTAAGAAATTAGAAATTATTTAATGATTTCAGTAACAACGCCTGATCCTACAGTACGTCCACCTTCACGGATTGAGAAACGAGTACCGTCTTCAATCGCGATTGGAGCGATTAATTCTACTGTCATTTCAACGTTATCACCAGGCATTACCATTTCAGTACCTTCTGGTAAGTGAACAACACCAGTTACGTCAGTAGTACGGAAATAGAATTGTGGACGATAGTTTGAGAAGAATGGAGTGTGACGTCCACCTTCGTCTTTTGATAATACGTATACTTCTGCTTTGAATTCAGTATGTGGTGTAATTGAACCAGGAGCAGCTAATACTTGACCACGTTGTACGTCTTCACGAGCAACACCACGTAATAATGCACCAATGTTGTCACCAGCTTCAGCGTAGTCTAATAATTTACGGAACATTTCAACACCTGTAACAGTTGTTTTAGATGTGTCATGTAAACCGATGATTTCAACTTCTTCACCAACTTTGATTTGACCACGTTCAACACGGCCTGTAGCAACAGTACCACGACCAGTGATTGAGAATACGTCCTCAACTGGCATCATGAATGGTTTGTCAGAATCACGTTCTGGAGTTGGAATGTAAGTATCTACAGCTTCCATTAATTCTAAGATTTTTTCTTCGTATTGAGCATCGCCTTCTAAAGCTTTTAATGCTGAACCAGCGATTACAGGTACATCGTCACCTGGGAAGTCATATTCGCTTAATAAGTCACGAACTTCCATTTCTACTAATTCTAATAATTCTTCATCGTCAACCATGTCAACTTTGTTTAAGAATACTACTAATGCTGGTACACCAACGTTACGTGATAAAAGAATGTGTTCACGAGTTTGTGGCATTGGACCGTCAGCAGCAGATACTACTAAGATACCGCCGTCCATTTGAGCAGCACCAGTGATCATGTTTTTAACGTAGTCAGCGTGTCCTGGGCAGTCAACGTGAGCGTAGTGACGTTTGTCAGTTTGGTACTCAATGTGAGAAGTATTGATTGTGATACCACGTTCTTTTTCTTCTGGAGCGTTGTCAATCATGTCATATGATTGTGCAACTGAGTCACCATTTTTTGCTAATACAGTAGCGATTGCTGCTGTTAATGTTGTTTTACCATGGTCAACGTGACCGATAGTACCGATATTGGCATGTTCTTTAGAACGATCGAATTTTTCTTTTGCCATTATAAAATCTCTCCTATTCTAATTAAAAATAATATTTAAATTTATCTCTCATGATAGTTTCTCACCATCATGAGAAATTATTTATAGCGATGCAAAAAGAATTTTACAATTCTATTATAATGCATTCACCCCAAAAATCAAACTATAAAGATGATAGCTTACATTTAAGCTCACCTTGTATTTTAACCTAGGCTAGCTAGTCAAAACAAGTTATATTATTCACCTTTATTTTTCTTGATAATATCTTCAGCGATTGATTTTGGAACTTCAGCATAGTGATCGAAGTACATAGTGTAAGTACCGCGACCTTGAGTGTTTGAACGTAATGATGTTGCATAACCGAACATTTCTGAAAGTGGTACATAAGCATTAACAACTTGTGCATTACCACGAGGTTCCATACCATCAACACGTCCACGACGAGATGTTACGTCACCCATGATATCACCCATGTACTCTTCAGGCATTTCAATAGTTACTTTCATCATTGGTTCTAAGATTACAGGATCACATTTTTTAGCAGCTTCTTTAAGTGCTAATGATGCAGCAATTTTGAAGGCCATTTCAGATGAATCGACATCATGGTATGAACCATCATATAATTTAGCTTTAACATCAATTAAAGGATAACCTGCTAAAACACCATTTTCCATAGCATCTTTAAGACCAGCTTCTACTGATGGAATGTATTCACGAGGAACTACACCACCAACGATAGCGTTTTCGAATTCGAAACCTGCGCCTGTTTCGTTTGGTGTGAATTCAATGTGAACATCACCGTATTGACCACGACCACCAGATTGACGAGAGAATTTACCTTGAACTTGTGCAGATGATTTGAATGTTTCACGATATGAAACCATTGGAGCACCTACGTTACATTCAACGTTGAATTCTTTCTTCATACGGTCTACTAAGATGTCTAAGTGAAGCTCACCCATACCACCGATGATAACTTGTCCAGTTTCTTCGTCAGTGTGTGCATGGAATGTTGGGTCTTCTTCTTGTAATTTAACTAAAGCTTGAGTCATTTTATCTTGGTCAGCTTTAGATTTTGGCTCTACTGATAAGTGAATAACTGGCTCTGGGAATTCCATTGATTCCAAGATAATGTCATTTTTCTCACCACATAAAGTATCACCAGTACCTGTATCTTTAAGACCTACCGCAGCAGCGATATCTCCAGAGTATACAGTATCGATTTCTTGACGTGAGTTAGCGTGCATTTGTAATAAACGACCTACACGTTCACGTTTACCTTTAGTAGAGTTCTTAACGTATGAACCAGATGTCATTGTACCTGAATACACACGGAAGAATGTTAATTTACCAACATAAGGGTCAGTCATAACTTTGAACGCTAATGCAGCGAATTCAGCTGAATCGTCTGCTTTCGCGATTACTTCTTCTTCAGGGTTGCTAGCACGGTGACCAATAATTGGTTTAACGTCTAGTGGTGAAGGTAAGTAATCAATTACAGCGTCAAGCATTAATTGAACACCTTTGTTTTTGAAAGCTGTACCACAAAGTACTGGGTAGAATTCTACGTTAGTAGTAGCTTGGCGGATAGCTTCTTTTAATTCAGAAACTGAAATTTCTTCGTCACCAAGATATTTTTCCATTAATTCGTCGCTAGTTTCTGCAACTGCTTCGATTAAGCTAGCACGAGCTTCTTCAGCTCTATCTAAGTGGTCTTCAGGAATTTCAATTTCTTCAATTTCAGTACCTAAATCATTTGTATATTTGAAACATTTCATTTCAACTAAGTCAATGATTGCTTCGAATTCGTCTTCCGCACCAATTGGTAATTGGATTGGAGCAGCGTTAGCTTGTAAACGATCATGTAATGTACTTACAGAGTATTCGAAGTTAGCACCTAATTTGTCCATTTTGTTTACAAATACGATACGTGGAACACCATAAGTTGTAGCCTGACGCCAAACTGTTTCAGTTTGAGGTTCAACACCTGATTGTGCATCAAGTACTGTAACTGCTCCGTCAAGTACACGTAATGAACGTTCAACTTCTACAGTGAAGTCTACGTGTCCAGGTGTATCGATAATGTTTACACGGTGACCTTCCCAAGCTGCTGTTGTTGCAGCAGATGTGATAGTAATACCACGGTCTTGTTCTTGCTCCATCCAGTCCATTTGTGAAGCACCTTCGTGTGTTTCACCAATTTTGTGGATACGGCCAGTGTAATAAAGAATACGTTCAGTCGTAGTCGTTTTACCAGCATCAATGTGAGCCATGATACCGATATTACGAGTTTTTTCTAATGAAAATTCTCTAGCCATGTATTTTTTCTCCTTCCAGTTTATATTACTGAATAAATACGATAGATATGGCGATGCCCTAAGCATGAACGCTTAATGAAAATTCATTAATATAGAACACACTCAGGGTAAAAGCTTTTATCTTACCAACGGTAGTGAGCAAATGCTTTGTTTGCTTCAGCCATTTTGTGAGTGTCCTCACGTTTCTTAACGGCACCACCTGTATTATTTGCTGCATCTAAAATTTCGTTAGCTAAACGATCTTCCATCGTTTTTTCACCACGAAGACGTGCATAGTTAACTAACCAACGTAAACCTAAAGTAGTACGACGCTCTGGACGAACTTCTACTGGTACTTGATAGTTAGAACCACCTACGCGACGAGCTTTAACTTCTAATACTGGCATAATGTTGTTGATTGCTTCTTCGAATACTTCTAATGCATCACGACCACTGCGTTGTTCAACTAGGTCGAATGCTGAATAAAGAATTCTTTGTGCTGTTCCACGTTTACCATCTAACATAATTTTGTTAATTAATTTAGTTACTAACTTAGAGTTATGAATTGGATCTGGTAATACGTCTCTTTTAGGTACTGATCCTTTACGAGGCATAATGTAAATCCTCCCTTCCTTATATTAAATATTTTAAGTTTAAGATTTAATTAAAAACTAAATTCTTAGTTTTTAGGTTTCTTAGTTCCGTATAATGAACGACCTTGTCTACGTCCGTCAACACCTGAAGTATCAAGTGCTCCACGTACAATATGGTAACGCACACCTGGTAAGTCTTTTACACGTCCACCACGTACAAGTACAACACTGTGTTCTTGTAAGTTATGTCCGATACCAGGGATGTATGCGTTAATTTCGATGTTGTTTGATAAACGCACACGTGCATATTTACGTAACGCTGAGTTAGGTTTTTTAGGTGTCATTGTACCTACACGAGTACATACACCACGTTTTTGTGGTGAGTTTAAGTCAGTAAATTTTTTCTTTTTACTGTTGAAACCTTTATTTAAAGCTGGAGAATCTGATTTTTTGATTTTGCTTTGTCTTGGTTTACGTACTAATTGGTTAATAGTTGGCATGTGATATGTCCTCCTCTCTTCACTTTTTAATCCCACACATCCAGGTGGTTCATTTTTAGGTTAAATAAAATTTAGTAAGTAAAACACTTACTAATTCTCATTTAATCAATGCTACTATTGTCGCATTGACGTTAATACCTACATGTTTACCCAAAGCATGTTTGCTTTTGAAAAAAGATACAGGTATATTTTTCTGATTGATTTGGCTTAACACGCGAGTCATTAAATATACTTCAACGTCTTCAGCAATAATCAAAGATGTAACTTGATCTTTCTTTAACGCTTTAAGCGTTTCTTTAAGACCAACTACAAAATGTTGTTTGTTAAAGCGTGCAACTTTTTCCTTAGACAATAATTTATCCTCCAAAGTTCTGCTTGCATCAACCTTTAATATATTAACATTGAACAAGAGAATTCGTCAACATTAAATCAAATAATTTACATAAAAATAACAAGAGGCTAAAGCATTAGCCTCTGTTATATACTTGTTATTCCGTTACTTCAGTTTGAGATTCAACTTCTGCAACTGGTTTAGCTGTTTTTTCGTATTTTACGTCGCTATAACGTCTCATACCAGTACCAGCTGGAATTAACTTACCAATAATTACGTTTTCTTTAAGACCTAATAAGTCATCACGCTTACCTTTAATTGCTGCATCTGTAAGAACTCTTGTTGTTTCTTGGAATGATGCTGCAGATAAGAAACTTTCTGTTTCAAGTGATGCTTTAGTAATACCAAGTAATACTGGTTTAGCTGTTGCAGGACGCTTACGGTGTTTAAATGCTTCTCTATTTGCATCTGTAAAGTTATGAATATCAACTAATGAACCTGGTAATAACTTCGTATCACCTGCTTCGATAATTCTAACTTTACGTAACATTTGTCGAACCATAACCTCAACGTGTTTATCGTCGATTTCTACACCTTGCATACGGTAAACTTTTTGTACTTCTTTTAATAAGTAGCTTTCAGTCGCGTTTAATCCAGCAACAGATAAGTAATTCTTAGGTTCAATAGAACCTTCAGTTAATACTTCACCACGTTGAACTGGTTGACCGATTTCTACAATAATTCTTGAAGTACCTGAAGCAAGGTATGATCTTGTTTCATTAGCACCTTTAACAACAATTTCTTGTTGTCTATCTTTTGCTAATTTAATATCTTCTACGACACCTTCGATTTCCGTAATTACCGCTTGACCTTTAGGGTTACGTGCTTCGAAAATCTCTTGAATACGAGGAAGACCTTGTGTGATATCGCTACCTGCTACCCCACCTGTATGGAATGTACGCATTGTAAGCTGTGTACCTGGTTCACCGATAGATTGGGCTGCAATTGTACCAACTGCTTCACCAACTTCAACTTTTTCACCAGTAGCAAGGTTTTTACCGTAACATTTTTCACAAACACCATGTCGTGCGTTACAAGTAAATGCTGAGCGAATATACATTTGTTCAATACCAGCATCTGTAATTTTCTTAGCAATTTCAGGTGTAATTAATTCATCAGGACGAATGATTATTTCATCAGTTTCAGGATGACGAATTGTTTCTTTAGAATAACGACCTTCAATACGTTCGATAAATGGTTCAATCATTTCTGTACCTTCTTTAATATCAGAAACTAATAAACCTCTATCAGTACCACAGTCTTCTTCACGAACAATAACATCTTGTGCCACGTCAACAAGACGACGAGTAAGATATCCTGAGTCAGCTGTTTTAAGTGCTGTATCGGCAAGACCTTTACGTGCACCGTGAGTTGAGATGAAGTATTCAAGTACTGTTAAACCTTCACGGAATGAAGATGTGATTGGTAATTCGATAATCTTACCAGATGGTGCGGCCATCAATCCACGCATACCTGCTAACTGTGTAAAGTTAGATGCGTTACCACGGGCACCTGAATCACTCATCATGAAGATTGGGTTAGTTTTATCAAGTGATTGCATCAATTCACCTTGAATTTGATCTTTTGCATCTGTCCAAATTTCAACAACTGCATTATATCTTTCTTCTTCAGTGATTAAACCACGGTTGAATTGTTTTGTAATTCTGTCGACTAATTTTTCATGCTCATCAAGTATTTGTTGCTTATCAGGTAATACTACGATATCAGCAACACCTACTGTAATACCAGCTTTAGATGAGAATTTGAATCCTAAGTCTTTCATACGGTCTAACATCATTGATGTATCAGTGATGCTAAATCTGTTGAATACTTCTGCAATAATATTACCTAAGAATTTTTTGTTGAAAGGTTCAATTAATTCTTCATTTTCAAAGTATTCTTTTAATCCACCTTCACCTAAAGTTGTAGGATCGATGAAATATCTGTTTGGTGTCTTTCTTTCTAAGTTTTCTTGCGTAGGTTCATTAATATAAGCAAATGAATCTGGAATGATTTCATTGAATATAATTTTACCTACTGACGTAGCAAGAATCTTTTTGTTTTGTTCTTCAGTAAATGTTGGATTATTGAACGAACTTGCATGTACACCAATTCTAGTGTGTAAATGTACAAAGCCATTTGCATATGCTTTTAATACTTCATTTGTATTATTAAAGATTGCGCCTGTATTTACTGCATCTTTTCTTTCTAAAGTAAGGTAATAGTTACCAAGTACCATATCTTGTGATGGTGTAACTACAGGTTTACCATCTTTAGGGTTCAAGATGTTTTGTGCTGCTAACATCAACATTCTTGCTTCAGCTTGTGCCTCTTTTGATAAAGGAACGTGAACCGCCATTTGGTCACCGTCAAAGTCAGCGTTATAAGCTGTTGTTACAAGTGGATGTAGACGAATCGCACGACCTTCAACTAAAGTTGGTTCAAATGCTTGAATACCAAGTCTATGAAGTGTTGGTGCACGGTTAAGTAATACAGGATGTTCTCTAATTACTTCTTCCAATACGTCCCAAACTTCATCATCCATACGTTCGATTTTACTCTTCGCATTTTTAATGTTAGTTGCAATTTCACGTTGAACTAATTCTTTCATTACGAATGGTTTAAATAGTTCAAGTGCCATTTCTTTTGGTAAACCACATTGGTACATTTTCAAGCTTGGACCTACTGCAATAACTGAACGTCCTGAATAGTCAACACGTTTACCAAGTAAGTTTTGACGGAAACGACCTTGTTTACCTTTTAACATATGAGATAAAGATTTTAATGGACGGTTACCTGGGCCAGTAACTGGACGACCACGACGACCATTATCAATTAAAGCGTCAACGGCTTCTTGTAACATACGTTTTTCGTTTTGAACGATGATACCAGGTGCACCTAAATCTAATAAACGTTTCAAACGATTATTTCGATTAATTACACGACGGTATAAGTCGTTTAAGTCACTTGTTGCAAATCGTCCACCATCTAATTGAACCATTGGACGAATTTCTGGTGGGATGATTGGAAGTACATCTAAAATCATCCATGAAGGTTTGTTACCTGAATTACGGAATGATTCAACAACTTCTAAACGTTTAATTGCACGAGTAAGTCTTTGACCAGTAGCTGATTCCAACTCATCGCGTAACAATTTAAGTTCTTCGTCAAGATCAATCTCTTCAAGTAAATCTTTAATACCTTCTGCACCCATTTTTGCAACGAATTGACCTGGGTATTTATCATAATAATCTCTGAATTCAGCTTCAGATAATAAAGTTTTCTTTTCTAAACCAGTTGGACCTGGATCTACAACAACATAAGAAGCAAAGTAAATAACTTCTTCTAATGCTCTTGGTGACATGTCAAGTAATAATCCCATACGACTTGGTATACCTTTGAAATACCAAATGTGAGAAACTGGAGCAGCAAGTTCAATGTGACCCATTCTTTCACGACGTACTTTAGATTTAGTTACTTCAACTCCACATCTGTCACAGACCATGCCTTTGTAGCGAACACGTTTGTATTTACCACAACTACATTCCCAGTCTTTTGTAGGTCCGAAAATTCTTTCACAGAATAGACCATCTTTTTCAGGTTTTAATGTACGGTAGTTGATTGTTTCAGGTTTTTTAACTTCACCAAAAGACCAAGAACGGATTTTTTCAGGTGAAGCCAATCCTATTTTCATATAATGGAAATTATTTACATCAATCAAGGAGCCTACCTCCTTCAATTTAGATTAGCTGTGCTATTTGATTGATTTGCATTTATTTAAAATGGCTTAAAGTACTAAACTGAATCATCAATAAAATTCAGCTTAGTATCTTTTTGCCTGTTTTGTAAATTGCGTATTAATCAGTAACTTCTTTTTGTGTTTCAGGAGCATCATTTTGTTGTAAATCTACTTTGCGTTCTACAACATCATCGTCATCAACGTCTGTCATTTCGATTTCATTATCTTGCTCATCCATAACTTTTACATCTAAACCTAAACTTTGTAATTCTTTCATCAATACTCGGAATGATTCTGGAACACTTGGTCTAGAGATGTTTTCACCTTTAACAATAGCCTCGTATGTTTTCACACGTCCTACTGTATCATCGGATTTGTAAGTTAAGATTTCTTGTAATGTGTATGCAGCACCATATGCTTCAAGTGCCCATACCTCCATCTCACCAAAACGTTGTCCACCGAATTGCGCTTTACCGCCAAGTGGTTGTTGTGTAACAAGTGAATATGGTCCTGTTGAACGCGCATGTAATTTATCATCAACCATGTGCGCAAGTTTCAACATGTACATTACACCTACTGAAATACGGTTATCGAATGGTTCACCTGTACGTCCATCATAAAGTACAGTTTTACCATCACGAGCCATACCAGCTTCTTCAATTGTTGACCATACATCGTCATCGTTTGCACCGTCAAATACTGGTGATGCAACGTGAATACCAAGATTTTTAGCAGCCATACCTAAGTGTAGCTCTAATACTTGTCCGATGTTCATACGAGATGGTACACCAAGAGGATTTAACATGATATCGATCGGACGTCCATCTGGTAAGTAAGGCATATCTTCTTCAGGAACAATCTTAGAAATGACACCTTTGTTACCATGTCGACCACACATCTTATCACCAACATGAATTTTACGTTTTTGAACGATATATACACGTACTAATTGGTTTACACCAGGTGATAATGTATCGTCGCCTTCTTCACGATTGAATACTTTTACATCAAGAACGATACCGCCAGCGCCGTGAGGTACACGTAATGAAGTATCTCTAACTTCACGTGCTTTTTCACCAAAGATTGCATGTAACAATCTTTCTTCGGCAGTTAACTCAGTTACACCTTTAGGCGTTACTTTACCAACTAAAATATCTCCATCTTTTACTTCTGCACCAATATAAACGATACCACGATCGTCTAAGTTCTTAAGTGCACTTTCAGAAACATTAGGAATATCTCTTGTGATTTCTTCAGGTCCTAACTTAGTATCACGTGCTTCTGATTCATACTCTTCAATATGAATAGAAGTATACACGTCATCTTTCACAAGTCTTTCACTCATGATAACGGCATCCTCATAGTTGTAACCGTCCCAAGTCATGAAACCAACTACTACGTTTCTACCTAATGCCATTTCTCCTAATTCCATAGATGGTCCATCTGCTAAAATCTCGTTATACTCAACAACATCTCCAACTGCAACGATTGGACGTTGGTTGTAACATGTACCTGAGTTTGAACGTTTAAATTTAGCTAATGGATAGCGATCTAATTCACCTTCATGCTCAACGCCGTTCTCTTCAACTAGACGACGAACAAGAATTTCATTAGATTCAACATGTTCAACACGACCTCTGTGCTTAGCTGTAATAGCCGCACCAGAATCACGTGCTGCAACGTGTTCCATACCTGTACCAACAAATGGTGCTTCTGGATTCATCAAAGGCACTGCTTGACGTTGCATGTTCGCACCCATCAATGCACGGTTTGAGTCATCATTTTCTAAGAATGGAATACATGCTGTCGCTGCTGAAACAACTTGCTTCGGCGATACATCCATATAATCCATTTTTTCTTTAGCCATAACTGTATTGTTACCACGGAAACGACATACAACTTCATCATCCATGAAACGACCATTTTCATCTAATTTAGAGTTTGCTTGTGCTACAACATAGCTATCTTCTTCGTCAGCTGTTAAATAGTCAATTTGATCAGTGATAGCATGTGTATCTAAATCAACTTTACGATATGGTGTTTCAATAAAGCCGAATTCATTTACACGTGCATAACTTGATAATGAGTTAATCAATCCAATGTTTGGCCCCTCAGGTGTTTCAATTGGACACATACGGCCATAGTGAGAGTAGTGAACGTCACGTACTTCCATTTGAGCACGTTCACGTGTTAAACCACCAGGTCCTAATGCTGATAGACGACGTTTATGCGTTAACTCAGCTAATGGGTTTGCTTGGTCCATGAATTGTGATAATTGAGAGCTACCAAAGAATTCTTTAATAGATGCAATAACAGGTCGAATATTAATTAATTGTTGAGGTGTGATAGACTCAGTATCTTGAATTGACATTCTTTCACGTACAACTCTTTCCATTCTTGATAAACCGATACGGAATTGGTTTTGTAGTAATTCACCTACAGAACGTAAACGACGGTTACCTAAATGGTCAATATCATCTGTATATCCAATACCGCTTAATAAGTTAAAGAAGTAACTCATTGAAGCAATGATATCTGCTGGTGTAATGCATTTAACTTCTGAGTCAGGGAAAGCATTACCAATTACAGTTGTCGTACGACCTTCATCATCGTTAGGAACATATACTTTAATTGATTGAATTTCTACTGGCTCGTCTATAACGCTACCATGCAATTCAAACACTTCGCTGTTTGCATTTGATTCAAGTACATCCATGATTTCGTCGATTTTACGACGATCAAGCACTGTACCTTCTTCAACTACAATTTCACCAGTTTCAGTATTTACAATTGGCTCAGCTAATTTTTGATTAAATAAACGATGTTTTAAATGTAATTTTTTGTTTGTTTTATAACGACCCACGCTTGCTAAGTCATAGCGTTTTGGATCAAAGAAACGTGAATACAATAGACTTTTAGCATTTTCAACAGTTGGTGGTTCACCTGGACGTAAACGTTCATAGATTTCTAATAACGCTTGTTCAGTGTTTTCAGTGCCGTCTTTCTCTAAAGTATTACGTAAATATTCATTGTCACCTAAAAGGTCAACAATTTCTTGGTCGCTTGAGAAACCTAATGCACGTAACAATACTGTTAATGGTAGTTTACGTGTTCTATCAATACGTACGTATACAACATCTTTAGCATCTGTTTCATATTCTAACCATGCACCACGGTTTGGAATAATTGTTGCATCATAGTTTTCACGACCATTTTTGTCGATTTTTTCATTGAAATAAACGGATGGTGAACGAACTAATTGAGATACGATTACACGTTCTGCACCATTGATAACGAACGTACCTGTATCAGTCATTAATGGGAAATCACCCATAAAGACTTCTTGTTCTTTAACTTCTCCTGTTTCTTTAATGATTAGACGCACTTTTACACGAAGAGGTGCAGCATAAGTAGCGTCACGGTTTTTAGATTCTTCTAAATCATATTTTGGTTCTCCTAAACGGTAATCCACAAACTCTAATGACAAATTACCAGTAAAATCTTCAATTGGAGAAATGTCTCTAAACATTTCGATTAAACCTTCTCTTAGGAACCACTCGTAAGATTTAGTTTGAATTTCTATTAAGTTTGGTAATTCTAATACTTCTGAAATTCTCGCGTAGTTTCTACGTTTACGATGTCTTCCATATTGGACAACTTGACCTGCCAAACAGATTCACCCCTCAAAAATTATGTGATCCGCTTTTAGCTAAATACCATAAGCATATTAATAAAAAGACAAAAAGAAAACGGCAACACTAATGATGACACCATTTTCGATTCTATATTTATTCTTAATTAACTTATCTATTTAACGTAAAAGTACACACTTATTGAACATAAATTTTTACATTATATAACTATAACAGAATATCCATTTCATTTCAAGCTTTTATACTTCTCAGAATGTAATATCCTTTATCTTTATTTACCACTTCTACATTTCCAAAAAGTTCATTCATTCTTTTCTTTGCAGATGGCATACCTTGCTTCTTCTGAATTACAACGAATAGTTCACCGTTCGAGTCTAATCTATGTAATGCTTGCTCGAATATACGATGCACGGTTTCTTTCCCTGCTCTTATTGGTGGATTGGTTAAAATAAAATCAAAACTTTTGTCTTCCACAGCAGACAAAGCATCACTTTCCTTTACGATCACATTATCAATACCATTTAATTTTTTGTTTTTTTCAACTAAGGCTAGCGCTCTGTGATTAACATCTAGCATTGTAATTGAATGATGTGGTGATACTTTAGCAATCATCAAACCAATTGGTCCGTAACCACAACCAACATCGGCAATTCGCTTACTTGGACCAGGTGGATGCGCTTTTAAAAAAGTTTGAACAAGAACATCTGAACCATAATCTACTTTATCTTTCGAAAACACTCCGTTATCAGTTATTAAATCAATTTTATGATGGTTTAATTGATATTGAATACGTTGTTCATTGCTAATTACACTTGGATCTTCATCGTAATAATGACTCATTATTCCACCTCATCTTCACTTTGTAACTCGTCATTATAATTATAACATTTCACTCAGTCTTTAAATGAATAAAACCCCGTTATCAAAATAACGGGGTTTTAACTTCTCAAAGAATCATTATATTATAGCAATACTTGCTATAAAACTTTGATTATTAAGTTTAAGATACTTGAATTATTTTAATTCTACAGTAGCTCCAACTTCTTCTAATTGTTCTTTAAGTTTTTCAGCTTCTTCTTTAGGTAAAGCTTCTTTGATTACTTTAGGAGCTCCGTCTACTAATTCTTTAGCATCTTTTAATCCTAAACCAGTTGCTTCTTTAACAGCTTTAACAACTTTGATTTTAGATGAACCAGCTGAAGTTAACTCAACGTCAAATTCAGTTTTTTCTGCTGCAGCGTCAGCGCCACCAGCTGCACCTGCTACTGCTACTGGAGCAGCTGCAGTTACACCAAATTCTTCTTCAATTGCTTTTACTAAGTCGTTTAATTCTAATACTGACATTTCTTTAATCGCTTCAATGATTTGTTCATGATTAGCCATTTTATAATTCCTCCATTATTTTTAATTTTTTTACGCTAAAAATTATTCAGCGTTTTCTTCTTTTTGTTCTCCAATAGCTTTAACCGCATAAGCGAAGTTGCGTACAGGAGCTTGTAATACTGATAAAAGCATAGATACAAGACCATCGTGTGAAGGTAATGAACCAACAGTTTTAACTTCTTCTGCTGTAATAACATTGCCTTCCATAACGCCTGATTTAATTTCTAATGCTTCATGATCTTTAGCAAATCCAGAAATTACTTTCGCTGCAGCTACAGCATCTTCACTTGAAGTTGCAATAGCAGTAGGACCTGTTAAGAATTCATCTAAGCCTTCGATACCAGCTTTTTCAGCTGCACGACGTACCATAGTGTTTTTGTATACTTTATACTCAACACCAGCTTCACGTAATTGTGAACGTAAGTCAGTAACTTCAGCTACTGTTAATCCACGGTAGTCAACGATTACTGTTGAAACTGAATTTGATAGTACCTCAGCAATTTCATCAACTAGTTGTTTTTTAGCTTCAATGATAGCAGACATTCAGACACCTCCATTTAAATTTTTGGTGCTTTTTTTAAAATTAATAAAAAAAGCACTTTCTACCCACGGCAAAAAGTGCTTGAAAGATCATAGATCATCACGTTCAAGTCAATTTTAGCCTCGGCAGGATAAATTTTAAGTTATAAATAACTCCTACTGTCTTAGGTAAAATAATCACAATAAGTAATATAACTTGGAAATTACTTATTGTCAATATATTTTTACAGACTGAAAGATATTTCTTTCAGCCTGTAATTGTTTATATCATTTATTATTTGAAACTTGCAGTATCAATTTTAACTCCAGGACCCATTGTTGTAGTTACAGCAACAGATTTGAAGTATGTACCTTTAGCAGATGATGGTTTAGCTTTAGCTAATACATCTTGTAAAGTATTGAAGTTTTCAATTAATTGTTCATCAGTAAATGAAACTTTACCAATTGATGCATGTACGATACCAGCTTTTTCAGCACGATATTCTACTTTACCAGCTTTGATTTCTTCAACAGCTTTTTTAACATCCATTGTTACAGTTCCAGTTTTAGGGTTTGGCATTAAACCTTTTGGTCCTAATACACGACCTAATTTACCAACTTCACCCATCATGTCTGGTGTAGCAACTACTACATCGAAGTCGAACCAACCTTGTTGGATTTTTTGAACGTATTCTGCTTCACCTACATAGTCAGCACCTGCTGCTTCAGCTTCAGCAATTTTGTCACCTTTAGCGAATACTAATACACTTTGTGATTTACCAGTTCCGTTTGGTAATACAACTGCACCACGGATTTGTTGGTCATTTTTACGTGTATCAATTCCTAAACGGAATGCAACTTCAACAGAAGCGTCAAAGTTAGCAATGCTTGTTTCTTTAGCTAATTTAATTGCTTCTTCAACACTGTAGTGCTGAGTACGGTCAACTTTACTAGCTGCTTCTTGATACTTTTTACCTTTTTTAGCCATTTATAGTTCCTCCTTTAGTGGTTTTAGCGGAATTTCCTCCCACATTACTTGCTATATGCAAGTTAAGAGCAGACAACAGAAGAATTAATCTTATGAATAAATCAATCATTAATCTAGTCATTCAGATTATATTTATAATTCATCATTATTATCTCTGTTATCTGCTTCATCGTTTAAATCATGTAATCAAATTTAATATTCGTAAAATTATTCTACAACGATACCCATACTACGTGCAGTACCTTCGATAATACGCATAGCTGCTTCTTCGTCAGCAGCGTTTAAGTCTTGCATTTTGCTGTTAGCAATTTCGCGTACTTGATCTTTAGTTACTGTAGCAACTTTAGTTTTGTTTGGTTCGCCTGAACCTTTTTCAATACCAGCTGCTTTTTTAAGTAATACTGGAGCCGGTGGAGTTTTTGTAATAAATGTAAATGAACGATCTTCATAAACACTGATTTCTACCGGAATAATTAAACCTGCTTGATCTTGAGTACGTGCATTGAACTCTTTACAGAATCCCATGATGTTCACACCTGCTTGACCTAATGCTGGACCAACTGGTGGTGCTGGATTCGCTTTACCTGCAGGAATTTGTAATTTAACAACTTTATCTACTTTTTTAGCCACGATGTGCACCTCCTTGATATCGTGATGTGGTCACAGGGCTCAGTTTTGCCCTCCCACTCTTAACATTTCGTGACGAAATGGGCGCTCTAAAAGCGCGACCACATAATTTTAACACTTTTCTAATTAAAAAATCAATACTCTTTTTTATCTTTTGGTTAGTTTAATAACTTTAATTGTTAATTAAAGCTTTTCTATTTGATCGAATTCAACTTCTACTGGTGTTTCTCGGCCAAACATATCTACTAATACTGTTAGCTTAAACTTATCTGTTTCAATTTCTTGAACTTCACCAACTTGATTCGCAAATGGACCTGATTTAATACGAACTTGCTCGCCAACTTCGAGTTCAACATCGATAGTCTTTTCTTTAAGACCCATTTGTTTTAAGATGAAGCGAACTTCTTCTGGTAACAATGGATTTGGCTTAGACCCTGCACCTGCAGAACCTACAAAACCAGTAACGCCTGGTGTATTTCTTACCACATACCATGATTCATCTGTCATGATTAATTCCACTAAAACATATCCAGGGAATGTTTTTTTAACAGTCGTTTTAGCTTTGCCATCTTTTACTTGAGTTTCTTCTTCTTCCGGTATGACTACTCTAAAGATTTGTTCAGTCATATTCATAGATTCTACTCTTTTTTCTAAATTCTTTTTAACTTTATTTTCATATCCAGAATATGTATGCACTGCATACCAACGCTTTGCGCCAACTTCTTCAGACATGTCTTCACTCCTCTAACCAAATAATAAATTTTTCAATGCTGTAATTCCTAAATCTAAGGCATAGAAAAAGACTAAGAAGAATATAACAGTAGAAACTACAATTACAGTATATTTAAATAGCTCTTCTTTCGTCGGCCAACTTGTTTTTTCCATTTCAGACTTAACGCCTTTAAAGAAACTTTCTTTTTTAGCCATCTGCTCAACCTCCAAATCCTTTGAACATATTATCAAAGTATTATTTCGAATGTATTTATTTCGATTCTTTATGAATTGTGTGCGCGTTACATTTTGGACAATATTTCTTTAAGGTTAATCTTGTTGCCGAGCCTTCTTGCTTAGGAACATTATAATTTCTATTGCCACAAGCTTCACAATTTAAAGGTATTTTTCTCACAATAATTCACCTTTATTCATTATAATACCAGTATACTATACATAAAATTTATAACAAATGTCAAACCATCAGTAAGTAACACGTTATAATTCAATTCACGTCCTAAGGCGCTTTTCAAATCATTTTGAAATAACGTTTTATTTTATTTTTACATCGTTGTATGGCATTATAAATCACTTTCTCTTTTACATGCATCAATTGAGCAATTTCTCTCGGCTTATATTGTTCACACATTAAATACATGACATCTTTTTCAAATGCACTCAAATACTTAAACTGACAAATCAACTCTTTAATTGCTAATTTATTCAAATAATTGTTTTCAACATCAAAACGCTTTATTACACATGGATACGTAACTCTATATTCATTAATCAAATTATCCATTCTTTTATTTGTAGCTAAATATTTTCTCAAATAATCATACTTTACAGACGTAATTAAACATTGAACATAATTTGTGAAAGGCTGCTCTCCACTAAAATCAAATGTTTGGACCGACCTATACATCCGTATAAGTATTTCTTGATATAAGTCTTCTAAATCATAATGATTAAATCCAAATGTTTTGATGCGTCGAATAATTAATGGTTGTAGATCCATTACTAACTTTTCGAAGTCTTTATCATTTATTGCATTGTTACGTTTGATTGTACTGTCTTGAGTTGTCAAATCGTATTTCAAATATTAAACTAACCCCTTCTATCTAAAATTTAAGGTTAGTTTAATATTGTTACATTCAAAATTTCAAGATGACGGAAATGTCATTTCTTATGATGTCCTCTTCGTATTTTTTCAAATTCTGCAAGGATTTCAGAAGATAACGGAATTCGAGTTCTTGGCTTGTTTTCACTTATATCATCTAATGATTTACTCACATCAATTTCATTTTCTTTTAAATCTCTCCACATTTCGCGAGATGATATTCTATATGCACCTGATCCAAAGATAGCATGTTGCTCACTCATATCACTTGTTACAACTGTAATATGCTTAGTATGCTTGTCATAAAGTTCATAAACATAACGTTCTATGAAACTATCAGCTGTTTCTTTTTCCTTGGTAAAAATCGTTTTAACGCCATGATACATGTATTCTCTTTCAACACCCGATTGGTCATAAGCATCGAAAACACAAATAATTTCATCTGAAATAACTGCATTATAATTTGCAATTGCATCTATTAATTGCATTCTAGCTTCTTCTAAATTCTCTTTTGCAATGGCGCTTAGCGTTGGTGATTGTCCTATCATATTGTATCCATCAATGATTAAGTAACGTTCTTTCATTATATTTCTCCAACATCATGTCTTTTTCGAAATACTTCGTACATCATTAAACTTGCTGCAACCGAAGCATTCAAACTGTTTACATGTCCAACCATTGGAATCTTAATATAAAAATCGCATTTATCACTTACTAGGCGACTCATACCCTGTCCTTCGCTACCAATTACAATAGCCAATGACATGTCCGCTTCTAGATTTCTATAATCTGTTGCATTATTAGCTTCAGTGCCAGCTACCCAAAAGCCATTATCTTTTAGTTCATCGATAGTTTTAGCTAAATTTGTCACTCGAATAACTGGTACATGTTCAATTGCACCTGTTGAGGCTTTTGCAACTGTTTGCGTTAGTGTAACTGAACGACGTTTAGGAATAATAACACCATCAACTCCCGTTGCATCGGCTGTTCTTAAAATTGATCCCAAGTTATGTGGGTCTTCTAAGCCGTCTAATATAAGTACTGTCAATAAACCTTCTTTTTCTTTTTGCTGTTTTAAAAATTGATCGAAGTCAGCATATTCATATGGTGCAATAAGCGCTGCAACACCCTGATGTGGTGCATTTGCTAAAAAATCTAATTTAGATTTTGGTACAGTTTGAACAATGATTTTTTGATCTTTTGCATTTTTTAAAATTTCATTAATTTGTTGCTTTTTAATACCTTCTTGAATCAATATCTTATTTATCGGATGCCCAGTAATAATCGCTTCTCTAACAGCATGCCTACCAACAATAACCGTATCTTCCACATCGTCACTACCTTTCGTTTACTATTGTTATTATTTTATTTAATAATGCCTCTAATCGTTCTTCTCTTTTTTCTAAATAAAGAAAACCTATCACTGCTTCTATCGCTGAACTTTTACGATATGTTTGAACATCAGTGTTTTTAGCTTTAGTATGACTTTTCGCGTTACGCCCTCGCTTCAAAATATCCATTTCTTCGTCTGTAAACCATTCTTGCTCCATTAAATATTCTAACGTTTGCGCCTGACTTTTGGCAGATACATATTTTTTAGACATTTGATGTAGTTTATTAGGCTTACTTTTAAGCTTTAAAACGATATAGGTACGTACATATTGATCTAAGACTGCGTCTCCCATATATGCTAAGGTCAATGGATTCAATAATTTAATGTGATTATCTTGTTGATTATCCACGTTTAAATCTAACCCCTTGAGGTGTGTCTTCTAATATAATGTTTTGTGATTTCAGCATGTCTCGAATTTCATCTGCTCGTGCAAAATCTTTGTTTTTCCTTGCTTCATTACGCTCTTCGATTAATTTTTCAACATCTTCATCCAATAATTCATCTGCATTTTTAGATTTTAACGGTACACCTAAAACATCGCTGAAAATTTGATAAACTGCTTTAAATTTATCAATTACTTCTGTTGATGTTGTGTTCTCTAGTACATATTTATTCGCAAGTTTTGCTAAATCATACCAAGCTGTAATTGCATTAGCTGTATTAAAATCATCATTCATAACTGTTTCAAAACGATTTAAAATCGCATCAATTTGATCAATATATGTCTGTTGATTTTCAATATTAGTAGCAATTTGTGCGCGCTCTTCAATTAATTGATAACTATTGCGAATACGCTCTAGTCCACTACGTGCTGATTCTACCAATTCTAGATTATAGTTAATTGGGCTTCTATAATGTACGCTAATCATAAAGAATCTTAGTACATCTGGATCAACTTCTTTAATAATATCGTGAACTAAAATAAAGTTGCCTAGTGATTTACTCATTTTTTCATTATCAATATTAATGAAACCATTATGCATCCAATAATTAGCAAATGGCGCATGATTATGTGCTTCTGATTGTGCTATTTCATTTTCATGATGTGGAAATTGTAAATCTGAACCACCCGCATGTATATCAATTGTAGGTCCTAGCTCATGAAATGCCATTACAGAACATTCTATATGCCATCCTGGTCTACCTTCACCAAATGGGCTATCCCAACTAATCTCGCCAGGCTTCGCTTTTTTCCACAATGTAAAATCAAGTGCATCTTCTTTATGCTCTCCTGCATCTATACGAGCACCCACTTTTAAGTCATCTATGGATTGATGACTTAATTTACCATAACCTTCAAATTTACGTGTTCTAAAGTAAACATCGCCACCACTTTCATATGCATAACCTTGATCCACCAAATCTTTAATAAATTGAATAATGTCATCCATATGGTCCATTACCCTTGGATTTGAAGTCGCTTTTCTAACATTTAACGCACCAACATCTTCATGAAAAGCAGCGATATATTTTTCTGCAATTTCGGGAACAGACTGATTTAATTCTTGAGAACGTTTAATTAATTTATCATCTACGTCTGTAAAATTTGATACATATTCTACATTATATCCTTGGTATTCAAAGTAACGTCTCACTACGTCATAATTAATTGCTGGTCTTGCGTTACCAATATGAATGTAGTTATATACAGTAGGACCACATACATACATTTTTACTTTCCCTGGTTCTATAGGCTTGAACACTTCTTTTTGACGTGTAAGCGTATTATATAATGTAATCATCTTGAATCTCTCCATTCCTAGTCTTTTCAAGTTGTCGTTCTAAATGCTTAATTTGTTCATAAATTGGATCAGGTAGATGGCGATGATCAAATGTTTTTCCAACTCGAACACCATCTTGCTTAACAATATGTCCTGGTATACCAACAACCGTTGAATAACTTGGAACTGATTGTAAAACAACTGAATTTGCACCAATATTTACATTTGAATTTATTTTAATATTTCCTAAAACTTTCGCACCGGCTGCTATTAAAACATTGTCTCCTATATCTGGGTGTCTTTTCCCTCTTTCTTTCCCTGTCCCACCAAGTGTCACGCCTTGATAGATTGTCACATTATCACCAATTGTACATGTTTCTCCTATTACAACGCCCATACCATGATCTATAAATAGACGCTTTCCAATTTTAGCACCTGGATGGATTTCTATACCTGTGAAAAATCTTGAAATTTGAGATATCGCGCGTGCTGCAACATATTTTTTTTGGTTGTATAACTTATGTGCAATCAAATGACTCCAAACTGCATGTAAACCTGCATACGTTGTAATGACTTCTAATGTTGAACGTGCCGCTGGATCCTGCTCAAATACCATTTTTATATCGTCTCTCATTCTTTTTAACAAGATCATTTCCTCCTCAATGATTGAACTACGTAAATACATAATTGAAGTACCTGCGAAATTAAATATCAAAAAAGCACCACTAACATACAAATTGTATTGTTAGAGGCGCTTCCGCACGGTTCCACTCTGAATTTAGCGAATAACATTAATAATATTGCGGGCGCTTCCAAATTATCAAGGAAACTAAGTCAACTTAATGCTCATCACTCTCATTATATATTTAATTCATTTTACGAAGGTGCATTCATTAATTTCTACGTTGTACTCACAGCAACCGTACACTCTCTGCATCGTATAAATTTAATTACTAATCCTTCGTTTTATATAAAATACTTTATTCATATTGTTGTAATTTGTTAATACAACTTTATCATATGTGGTTACGTTATAAAATTCAAGTATATACTACCTTGATCTTGTCTATTTCATTACTTATATTGTTTTAAACGGTTTAGCACTTTTTCTTTACCAAGTACTTCAATTGTATTTGGTAATTCAGGACCATGCATTTGGCCTGTTACAGCAACACGAATAGGCATAAATAATTGCTTGCCTTTTATTCCTGTTTCTTTTTGAACTTCTTTAATTGTCTTTTTAATTTCAGCCGCTTCAAATGGTTCAAGTGCTTCTAATTTACTGAATAAGTGCGTCATTAACTCTGGTACTTGCTCTCCATTAATCACTTGTTGTTCTTCTTCACCAAGAGCTGGCATTTCTTTAAAGAACATTTCTGATAAAGGTACAATTTCACCGGCATAACTCATTTCTTTTTGATAAAGCGCAATTAATTTGCGTCCCCAAGATAAATCCTCTTCTGACGGCACCTCAGGAATCAAATTTGCTTTAATTAAATGAGGTAATGCTAATTGGAATACTGTTTCAGTATTTTTTTGTTTCATATATTGGTTATTAACCCATGCTAATTTTTGCTTATCGAAAAATGCTGGTGATTTTGACAAACGCTTTTCATCAAAGATTTTGATAAATTCTTCTTTAGAAAAGATTTCTTCTTCACCTTCAGGAGACCAACCTAATAACGCAATAAAATTAAATAACGCTTCAGGTAAATAACCTAAGTCACGATATTGCTCAATAAATTGTAAAATTTGCCCATCACGTTTACTTAACTTTTTACGTTCTTCATTAACAATTAATGACATATGACCAAAACGAGGTGGCTCCCAGCCAAATGCTTCATAAATCATAATTTGTTTAGGCGTGTTTGAAATATGATCATCACCACGAATTACATCTGAAATTTGCATGTAATGATCATCTATAGCTACTGCAAAATTGTACGTTGGAATGCCATCTTTTTTTACGATAACCCAGTCACCAATACCATTTGAATCAAATGAAATATTTCCTTTTACCATATCATCAAATGAATACGTTTGGTTTTGAGGTACTCGGAAACGAATTGATGGTTGGCGTCCTTCTGCTTCAAATTGTTGACGTTGTTCTTCAGTCAAATGCGCATGTTGACCACCATAGCGAGGCATTTCACCACGAGCGATTTGCGCTTCACGTTCAGCTTCTAATTCTTCTTCTGTCATATAGCATTTATATGCTTTATCTTCTGCTAGTAACTGATCTATTAATGGTTGGTAGATATGTTGACGTTCAGATTGACGATATGGTCCGTAGCCATTGTCTTTATCTACAGACTCATCCCAATCTAATCCTAACCATTTAAGATTATCAAATTGTGATGTTTCTCCATCTTCTAAATTACGTTTTTTATCAGTATCTTCAATTCGAATCACAAAATCTCCGTTGTAATGTTTAGCATACAAGTAATTGAATAATGCTGTTCTTGCATTACCAATATGAAGATACCCAGTTGGACTTGGTGCATATCTTACTCTTATACGATCGCTCATTTTTTTCACTCCTAAATTAAATATCAGATTTTCAAGTTAGTTCATATAAATTGTTCATTTGCTATCTTCGACCGTCATAACAAATGTCTAACTCGTCTTATTGTTAAAACGAAACAATGCTTTTTAACATGACCTTAAAATAATTTCATTGTTTAATCATAACATAATTCCCTGGGTAATATGCTTAAATTTTAAATAGAAAGCTGTTGTTTTTTCAACACTTTAAAAAAGCTATCCCTAAGAATCAAGACTGCACTACATAAACATTTCAACGACTTAAAAATGAATATTATGTACTGTGAAATTAAACTTCAAATTAACTATTCAAATACGTTAAAATTGATTCTAATTTTGTATGTCTTGATTGCTATAAGAATAACTTTATTAATATCTAAAATTTAACACTTAATGAACTTGTTTCAATGATATATTAGCACTATTTGTATTTTTTGATAACTAATATGTTTTGCATTTATTTATAGTTATACTTCAAATTACAAACTTCGCCATTTCATATACCTTTTAATATCTATTTTGTTTTCGTCAACTACAGTTTTTATAATGATACTGTATCTTCGATTTTTTTAGCAAAAACAATTCTTCCTGAAGATGTTTGCAATAAGCTGACTACTTCTAAATTGACATGACTGCCAATAAGATTTTTAGCATTATCAACAACTACCATCGTACCATCATCTAGATATCCTACTGCCTGACCAGGCTCCTTACCCATTTTTGTCAGTAAAATATGCAGTTGATCACCTTGATGTACATTAGGTTTGATTGCTTCTGATAAATCATTAACATTTAATGCTTTGATACCATGTACATGACAAACTTTATTTAGGTTGAAATCTGTCGTTATAATACTTGCATGATATTGTTTTGCTAATTTTAATAACATCGTATCAATATCACTATGTGTTTTAGTTGGATGTATAACCTTTGTAGGATAGTCTAAATCATACAATTCATTTAAAATATCTAAGCCTCTTTTACCCTTTTCACGTTTAACACTGTCATTTGAATCTGCAACAATTTGTAATTCATTAATAACACCTTGTGGAATTAAAATATTGCCATCGATAAAACCGCAACGAATGACTTCTAAAATACGACCATCAATAATTGCGCTTGTGTCGATAATTTTTGGCGTAGCACTTTTAGTATGTTGTGACATGGAACGCGCTATATTCTCAGGTAAAAACATTAACATTTCATCTCGTTTTTTAAGGCCAAATTGGAAACCGAAATAACATAGTAATATCGTAATTATGACAGGAATGAAATGATTAAAAATAGAGTTGCCAATTGATTCTAATATAAACGACACCATAACAGAAATAAGTAATCCGATTATTAAACCTATTGTTGCGAATAGTATTTCAACAGCACTTCTACGCATAATAAAATGTTCTAAACCTTTTATAGCGTTAGTAACTCGTCTAATAAATACACCAAAAATTAAGAACATAAAAATACTACCGATAATGCCATCTACATAGTGATTTTTTAAAAAGCTGGAGTTTTGTAATCCAAGATCATTTGCAATTTCAGGAATAATAATTATTCCTAATGCGCTCCCAATAATTAAGTAAATAATAATAACCATTAGTTTAACGATATTCACACAATGTCCTCCTTTCTTGATGTTTTATGAATGAAGAGCAAATGACAATACTTCATGTACAGTAGTTACACCTATTACTTGTATACCTTCAGGATATGTCCATCCGCCTATATTATTTTTAGGAATAATTACACGTTTGAAACCTAGTTTTGCAGCCTCTTGCACGCGTTGTTCTATCCGAGATACACGACGTACCTCACCCGTTAAACCAACTTCTCCAATATAGCAATCTAATCCGTCGACAGCTTTATCTTTAAAGCTAGATGCAGTTGCTACAATTACACTTAAATCAACTGCTGGCTCCGTTAACTTTACACCGCCAGCTACTTTGATATAAGCATCTTGTTGTTGTAATAGATAATTTTCTTTCTTTTCCAAAACAGCCATCAACAAACTTAATCGATTATGATCAATCCCTGTTGCCATTCGTCTCGGATTGTTAAAAGTCGTTGGAGTTACCAGCGCTTGAACTTCTATTAAAAGTGGTCTGGTTCCCTCCATGGTTGCAACAATTGTTGAACCTGGAACATTTGTTGAACGTTCTTCTAAAAACATTTCAGATGGATTATTTACACCTTTTAATCCACTTTGCTTCATTTCGAAGATTCCCATTTCATTCGTTGAACCAAAACGGTTTTTAACAGCTCGCAAAATTCGATATGCGTGGTGTTCATCGCCTTCAAAATAAAGCACAGTATCAACCATGTGTTCTAGCAATCTTGGGCCAGCAATTTGACCTTCTTTCGTTACATGACCCACTATAAAAGTTGCAATGTTCATTTGTTTAGCAATATTCATTAAACTTTGTGTACTTTCACGAACTTGTGAAACAGAACCTGGCGCAGAGCTGATTTCAGGATGATATATTGTTTGAATCGAATCCACTACTAATAAATCAGGTTGTTCTTCTTTTACTGTTTGATAAATAACTTCAAGATCTGTTTCAGCTAATACTTGCAATTCACTTGAATCTTCATCTAATCGCTCTGCACGTAATTTAGTCTGACTAAGCGATTCTTCTCCAGTAATATATAGTACTTTTTTCTTTTGAGATAACGATGCACAAATTTGTAAAAGTAACGTTGACTTACCAATACCTGGATCCCCACCAATAAGTACTAACGATCCGCTCACAATACCTCCACCTAATACACGGTTGAATTCTGCTGAATCTGTTAACACTCTCGGCGTTGTTTCATGTTTAATACTATTTAATTTTTGTACTTTACCTGCTAATTCCTTGGTTTTAACTCCATGTTTAGGATTGGCTGCTTTTTCAACAATTTCCTCCATTTGATTCCAAGCGCCACAATTAGGACATTTCCCCATCCATTTAGGAGATTGATAACCACAAGCCATACATTCAAAAATCACTTTTTTCTTGGCCAAAATTGCACCTCCACTTTCCTTTGAACAAATCTATTTTAAACGCACATTCCCATTATGACAAATTAAATGTGAGTTACATTTGTTTGTATTTTAACATGACTACTAACGCAAACTGTTTTACCAGATTTATTTTTTATGAATATTATAAAATAAACTTACATCATGTTGATAGTCGGTATCTTTCAAAGATAAAATCTTAATAATTTCTTAGTAAACTCTTTTCTCTAGATTTATCACAATATTATATAGACCTATTTTATTTTGACGTAAGTTGCTAGTATCTTCAAACAAAAAACCTTTATAAAAATTCATACCTTTATGCTATCGCTGTAGGCTCATTAACTTGTTACATATAATTCTTAACTATCCTTTGATGATTGTTTTATTAGATTGTTTCGTTGATGGATACTTTCACGAATTTCTATAGTTCAATGCTACTAAAAAAACAGCCCAAAACTTTAATTTGTTTTGGACTGTTTTATAATTATGCTTGCGATGGTGTTTTAGTTTCTGAAGTTTGTTCAGCAATGTCATATTTAAACTCTTTACCATCATGATCTACTGTAACTTTCTTACCTTCAATTTGATTACCATCTAATATTAATTCACTTAAATTATCTTCGATAGTTTTTTGTATCGCTCTAATTAATGGTCTTGCACCATATTCTGGATCATATCCTTCTTCTGCGATTTTGTCTTTCGCTTTATCAGTTACAATAATATTTATGTTTTGTTCAGATAATCGATTTGTTAATTTATTAACCATCATTGTTACAATTTCTTTTAATTCTTCTTTTGTTAGTTTATGGAATACAATGATATCATCTACACGGTTTAAAAATTCTGGACGGAATGAATTTTTTAATTCTTTTAACATCGTTTTTCGAATTGTTTCATAATCTTGTCCATCACTTGAACCACCGAATCCAGCAAATCGTTGATCTTGTAATTCTTGTGCCCCAACGTTTGATGTCATTATGATAATTGTATTTCTGAAATCAACTGTACGTCCTTTTGTATCTGTCAAATGTCCATCATCTAAAACTTGTAATAGAATATTAAATACATCTGGATGAGCTTTTTCAATTTCATCAAATAAAATTACAGAATATGGTTTACGTCTAACTTTTTCAGTTAATTGTCCACCATCATCATGACCAACATATCCTGGAGGAGCACCAACTAATCGGCTCACTGCGTGTTTTTCCATAAATTCACTCATGTCTACACGGATCATCGCATCATCATCGCCAAACATTGATTCAGCTAAAGCTCTAGCTAATTCAGTTTTACCAACACCAGTTGGTCCAAGGAAGATAAAGCTACCAATTGGTCGTTTAGGATCTTTTAACCCTGCACGGGCACGTCTAACCGCTTTACTGATTGAATTAACAGCATCTTTTTGCCCAATAACTCTCTCATGTAATGTATCTTCTAGACTAAGAAGTTTTTCAGATTCTGTTTCATTGATTTTAGTTAATGGGATACCTGTCCATCCTGCAATAACTTCAGCAATATCTTCTTCTGACAATGAAGTTGACATACCATTTTGTGCATTCTTCCATTCATTTTTAGCTTCTTCATATTGCTTTTCAAGTTTTGTTTGTTTATCACGCAGGTTAGCAGCATTTTCAAACTCTTGAGCATGTACTGCGGCATCTTTTTCATTTTTAACTTTTTCAATTTCTTGTTCAATTTCTTTTAAATTATTAGGTGTCGTATGACTCTTAAGTCTTACTTTAGAACTTGCTTCATCAATTAAATCAATTGCTTTATCTGGTAAGAAACGATCTGAAACGTATCTGTTACTTAATTTAACAGCTGCTTCAATAGCTTCGTCTGAAATATTAATACGATGGTGTGCTTCGTAACGATCTCTTAATCCTTTTAAAATAGCAACTGTATCTACTACTGAAGGTTCATCAACTTGTACAGGTTGGAAACGACGTTCTAAAGCCGCGTCTTTTTCAATATTTTTGCGATATTCATCTAATGTAGTAGCACCAATACATTGTAATTCACCACGTGCTAATGCCGGCTTCAAAATATTCGAAGCATCGATAGCACCTTCAGCACCACCAGCACCAACTAAAGTATGCAACTCATCAATAAATAGGATGACATTACCTGCTTGTTGGATTTCTTCCATAACCTTTTTCAGACGCTCTTCAAATTCACCACGATATTTAGTACCTGCAACTACTGTTCCCATATCTAAAGACATAACACGCTTATCTTTTAATGTCTCTGGTACCTCATTATTCACTATGGCTTGCGCTAAACCTTCAGCAATAGCAGTTTTACCAACACCTGGCTCTCCAATAAGCACAGGATTGTTTTTCGTACGTCTACTTAATACTTCAATTACACGTGTAATTTCTTTATCACGTCCTATAACAGGATCTAATGTACCGTCTTTGGCAATGACTGTTAAGTCACGAGCTAAACTATCTAAAGTTGGAGTATTATTTGACTTACTAGCTTGTGCATTTTTATTACTCATTTCAGGGTTTCCTAAAGCTTTCACAACTTGTGCACGTGCTTTAGTAATATTTAAATCTAGATTTGCAAAAACTCTTGCTGCAACACCTTCATTTTCACGAATCAAGCCTAATAAAATATGTTCCGTTCCAACAAAATTGTGATGTAATTTTCTAGCTTCATCCATCGATAATTCAATGACTTTTTTAGCTCTAGGTGTATAATGCAATGTACCAACATGATCTTGACCATGTCCGATTAATTTTTCAACTTCTTCAATTACTTTATCTTCAGTGATATTAAAACTTTCTAATACTTTTGCAGCAATTCCTTCAGGTTCTTTCATTAACCCCAATAATAGGTGTTCTGTTCCTATATTTGAATGATTTAAACGAATTGCTTCTTCTTGGGCATGTGCTAATACGCGCTGTGCACGCTCAGTTAATCTACCAAATAACATAAATAATGACCTCCTACTTTATATGTTCTCTTAGTATATCTGCTCGTTTTTCTTTTACAGATTTGTCATCTTCTTCATCTAATAAAAATGGTGACTGTATAGCTACCATCAATTCATTAAATTTAAAGTTTTGTAATTCAATGTAATTTAAATCTATACCAAGTTTAACTTCGCTTAATCTATAAGAAGCCTCTTCCATAGTTATCATTCTACAGTTTTGTAAAATACCTAGCGAGCGAAAAACACGGTCTTGTGTTTCTAATTGATTATAAGTGTCTAACTTTTGTCGTATTTGTTTTTCTTCATGAATGATTTGATTAACAACTTCTGTTAATGTTTCTATGATTTCTAACTCAGATTTACCAAGTGTAAGTTGGTTGGATACTTGATAAGTATGTCCATAAACTTGCGAACCTTCACCGTAAATACCTCTGATTGTATATCCAAAACGATTAATGGTTTGAGCAATCCGTGTCATTCTTTTCATAATAGATAGACCTGGCAAATGTAGCATCACGCTTGCTCTCATACCAGTACCTATATTGGTAGGACATGTAGTTAAATAACCAAGTTGTTCATCATAACTTATATCAAGGCTTCGATCTAATTCATCATCAATTGATGAAGCTTGATTATATAAAGCCTGTAATGTCGTGTCAGTTCCCATAGCTTGAATACGAATATGGTCCTCTTCATTTATCATGACACTTAAAGATTCATCGTCATTCACTAATACTGCGGCTGCTGGTTGTTTTATTAGTTCAGGACTAATCAAATGCTTTGCAACCATTTTCATTTTACTTTGTTGATCCATTTGATCAAGACGCATTAATTCAAAGTTTGGCAAGGCATCTTGTACCTCATTTATAACTCTAAATCCATCATTTTCAGTAGCATACATTAGTGGATGCACATGATTTTCTAAATTACGCGCTAACCGAATTCTAGAAGACATAACAATTGGTGTTTCTTCATTACTTTTCATCCATTGGCTGATATTATCATGAATATTATGCGTCATCATGTTGCACCTCACTCTCAGCTTTTAGTGCTTTAATTTCATCTCTAACAATGGCTGCTTCCTCAAAATCTTGGATTTCAATAAGTTTTTTCAAATATTCATTCTTTTCTTCGATTTTTCGCTTTAAAGCTATCTTTTTATGTGAAGAATGTGGTGTCTTTCCAACGTGCTCAAATTGTCCACCTTGAACTCTGCGGACGATATCAATGATGTCATCTTTAAATGTTGCATAACAATTAGCACACCCAAATTTACCAACATGTGCAATATCTTTCAAAGTCATATGACATGATGGGCAACGTTTTTCTTCTTTAAACGCTACTTCTTGAAAATTAATTCCATGTTTCGTAGCTAAATGTTGTAAAATTTGCTTAACAACAAATGCTTCTTCGAAATTATCTTGATGTTCTTGATATTCAGGTTGTTCATTAGCTTGATTCCACGGATGGTGCCCCTCAGCACAAGTTTGACACACCATTTTTTCTTCTGTTTTATTTTTACTTGTAACTTTAACTTTTAATTCCGCTTCATTAAGTTGACAATTTTCACAAAGCACTTCAACACCTCATTTCATTTAGTAATAATTTATAACTGGTAACAAACGTTTTAAAATATTTGCTCTAATAATATCTCTAGAAACCATATCCATTGATAGCGTTTCTCTATCAATAACTGCTTGAATCATTTTAGCTTCACGTTCATTTATTAACATTTTATCTAAAAGCCCATCAATAATATAATAAGCTTGTTGTTGAGAAATAGAAGGTCCAATCAGCTGAAGCAAATGATTAATATAACCTGTTGCATCTTTATTTTCAATTTTAGTGATTCGGATGTAACCACCACCACCACGTTTACTTTCGATTTCATAACCATGTTCATTAGTGAATCGTGTTTTGATTACATAATTTAATTGTGATGGTACGCAATCAAAACGCTGTGCGATATTCGCTCTCTGAATTTCAACGACATCTTCATTCGACTCTTCAAATAAACGTTTGATGTATTGTTCTATGATGTCAGACATATTGTGCATGTATATCACCCCTTTTTGACCTTCTTTGACTATATTATATGACCTATTTTGACCTTTTTCAATTAATTTGTTTTTATATTTTCAAAAATTTATGATGTTAGCCCTTCCATTTTATTGTATGATAGATTGTAGAAAAAACTAAAGGAATGAGAAATATATGCATATTCTAATTGGGATTATCGGAATTATCTTCTTTTTAGCACTTGCGTTTCTATTTAGCTCAGACAGGAAAAATATTCGCTGGAAATATGTAGGAATTTTACTTGCAATTCAGCTTATCTTTGCATTTATCTTGCTTAAAACTACAATGGGAATCAAGGTTATTGGTGGTATTTCAAACGGTTTTAACTACTTATTATTAAAAGCAGCAGATGGTGTTAACTTTGTATTCGGTGGTATTCAATATATCGATCCTAAGCAACCACCATTCTTCTTCAGTGTATTATTACCTATCGTATTTATTTCAGCGATTATCGGTATCCTTCAATACACAAAGATTTTACCTTTAATCATTAATGTTTTAGGATTCTTAATTTCTAAAATTAATGGTATGGGACGTTTAGAATCATACAATGCAGTTGCTGCAGCAATTTTGGGACAATCTGAAGTATTTATTTCAATTAAAAAACAATTACCATACATACCTAAGCAACGTTTATACACATTAACAGCTTCAGCAATGTCGACTGTTTCTGCTTCAATTATCGGTGCATACTTTACCTTAATTGAACCTAAATATGTTGTAACGGCTGTTGTCTTAAACTTATTTGGTGGTTTCATCATCGCTTCAATTATTAACCCTTATAAAGTTAATGAAGAAGATGACAAATTATTAGTTGAAGAAACTGAAGAAAGACAACAATCATTCTTCGAAATGCTAGGAGAATATATTTTAGATGGATTTAAAGTAGCTGTCATTGTAGGCGCAATGTTAATCGGATACATTGCCATTATCGCTCTATTAAATGGAATTGTAAGCAATATCTTTAGTACAGTTTCAGGTGGCGCTATTTCTTGGGATTTCCAAACATTAATTGGTTTTGTCTTTGCACCATTTGCATTCTTAGTCGGTGTGCCATGGCAAGATGCAGTTCAAGCCGGTTCAGTTATGGCGACAAAACTATTATCTAACGAATTTGTAGCAATGCAAGCACTTGGTAAACTTAGTGATTTATCTGAACACGCAAAAGGTGTTACATCTGTATTCTTAGTATCATTTGCTAACTTTAGCTCTATCGGTATTATTTCAGGTGCGATTAAATCACTTAATGACAAAAAAGGAGATACAGTTGCCCGCTTTGGTTTGAAATTATTATTCGGTGCAACACTAGTATCTTTCATTTCAGCTGCAATCGCTGGATTCTTTATTTAACAAATACATCAACATCGAATTAACCCCTTCAAAATTTTGACTATTCTCAGTCTCTTTGAAGGGTTTTTTTCTTATGTATAGCTTTATTTTTTATCATTTTTAATTTTGACATAAAAAATAACTCCTCCAAAGCTAAGTTTGAAGGAGATATTTTCTTCTCAACAAATCTATAAATATCAATAATTCGTTGATTTAGCATACATTAAGCTATGCTTTTTTTACAATATGATTAATAAAGTAATCAGTTACTCTATAGTCATCTGTTAATTCAGGATGGAATGATACGCCTAAATATTTACCTTGCTGAACAGCTACAATTTTCTCATTAACCTTACATAGGATATCTACGCCTTGACCTACTTTTTCAATATGTGGGGCTCTTATAAAGACACCTTCAATATCTGTAGCGATACCTTTAATATCTAATTCTGTTTCAAAGCTGTCAACTTGTCTACCGAATGAGTTTCGTTGTACAGTAATATTCAACTTGTTAAGGTATCCTTCTTCACCAACTATATCTTGCGCTAGAACTATTAATCCTGCGCATGTACCAAACATAGGTAAAGTTGAATTTTGTAAAGCCTCTTTAAATCCATATAAATTCATTAATCGACGTAACGTTGTAGACTCGCCACCAGGTAATATTAAGCCCTCGATTTCTTCTAATTGTTCAACTTTTTTAACTGCAATACCTTCATGACCACTTAATTCAATATGTCTAATATGTTCACGTACTGCACCTTGTAATGCTAATACACCTATTTTCATATCTTACCAACCACGCTCTTGCATACGTTCTTCTAATGATAATTGATTGATATCTAAACCTTTCATAGCAGTGCCAAGTTCACTTGCTAATCTTCCAATTAGTTCATAGTCTTGGTAATGTGTTGTTGCTTGAACAATTGCTTTAGCAAATTTTTCTGGATCTTCTGATTTAAAAATACCTGATCCAACGAATACACCGTCAGCACCTAATTCCATCATTAAAGCAGCATCTTGAGGAGTCGCAACGCCACCAGCTGCAAAGTTAACTACCGGTAAACGACCATTGTCTTTAATTTGTTTTAAAATTTCATAAGGCGCACCGATATCTTTCGCAAAAGTCATAATCTCATCATCATTCATTACAGTCAATCGACTAACTTCTGAATTAACTTGTCTCATATGTCTTACAGCTTCAACAATATTACCTGTACCTGGTTCACCTTTAGTACGTAACATAGCAGCACCTTCACCAATTCTACGCGCAGCTTCACCTAAATTACGACATCCACATACAAATGGTACTGTAAATTGATCTTTTCTTAAGTGATATTCCTCATCTGCTGGTGTTAACACTTCTGATTCATCAATATAGTCAACACCCATCGCCTCTAATACTCTTGCTTCAGTGATATGACCAATACGTGCTTTAGCCATGACTGGAATAGAAACAGCATTCATTACTTCTTCTACAATTTTAGGGTTTGCCATACGTGCAACACCACCAGCAGCTCTAATATCAGAAGGTACTCGTTCTAATGCCATAACTGCTACCGCGCCAGCTTCTTCTGCAATTCTTGCTTGCTCAGCATTAACGACATCCATAATAACGCCGCCTTTTTGCATTTCAGCCATACCTCTTTTGACTCTGTCTGATCCAATAATTTTACTCATTATACATAAAACCCCTTTTCAAGTTGATTAAATACATTGTAATGTATAAACTGATATTTAAAAAGGTACAAAATAAGATAAATTTAGGAGGTCAGTTATAAAATTGAAAAACACTTTATACCATCAACTTTATGAAAAATTAAAAAAACAAATAATTGAAGGTCAATTTAAAGAAGGCGATAAATTTTATTCTAAAAGACAATTAAGCAAACATTTATCTATTAGCCAAACAACCGTAGAGCATGCATATCAACTTCTATTAGACGAAGGTTACATTTATTCAAGACCTCGCTCTGGATATTTTGTGTCCGAAATTGAATCTTTAACAATTTTAAACAATCAACCTATCCCCTCTCTTTTTGATGATGATTCATATAAACCAAAAGCGAGTGATGAAGCTTATGATTATGCTTTTAATTTGGATGAAATAGATACGAAACATTTCCCTATAGAACTTTTCAGAAAGTATTCCAAAGATCTTTATGATACAAATCATTTAAATCAATTACGTAGAGGACATTTTCAAGGAGAATTACATTTGCGGTTTCAACTGGCATTTTATTTATTTACTAATCGTGGCGTAATTTGTGATCCTAATCAAATTATAATTGGCTCATCTACCGAACAATTAGTAAATCAATTAGTCGATTTACTTTATACTTCAACATTTATTATCGAAAAACCTAGTTATCCACCAATCAAAAATATTTTAGATAAAAAACAAGTTGAATATGAACAAATTGAAGTTGAAGATAATGGAATAAACGTAGATGAAGTTATTAAATCACAAAAAAATATAGTATATATAACGCCTTCCCATCAATTTCCAACTGGATATGTGATGGACTTAAAAAAACGAACTCAATTAATACAATGGGCTCAAGAAAAAGAAGAACGATTTATTATAGAAGATGATTATGATTCCGAGTTTAGATATTTCGGCAAACCCATTCCAGCAATTCAAGGTCTATATTCAAGAGGAGAAAAAGTGATTTATATCAGTACATTTTCAAAGTCTATTTTTCCTAGCTGTCGAGTTGCATATATGGTGTTACCCTATTCTATAATGAAAAAATATCATTCTCAAAATCACATTGAAGGCAACACTGTACCTGTTCATATGCAAAACCTTATTGCAACGTTTATATCTTCCGGTGGTTTTGAAAGGCATTTAAATAAAATGAGACGAATTTATCGTAGAAAACTAACCTATATTTTAAAAAGATTGAAACCTTACAAAGAGCAGCTTGATATTCAAGGTGCTGAAACGGGTATGCATTTTACAATTACAGTAAAAAATGGATTAACATTACAAGAGTGTCTTGATAGAGCAAACAAAGTAAAGTTAAAATTACAAGTTTATAATTTTGATGATGATCAAGACTATAAGAAAACCCCTAAATTTATATTAGGCTTTGGCGGTATAGACGATGATGCTTTAAAACCGCATGTAGACGCTCTAATAAAATCATTAATTATAAAGTAACACTTCTTTGATAAAAGTTAGTGTTACTTATGCAATAGCTTGTCTATTGTATAATAATTAATTTCCTTTTTGTATTTCAATAAAGTATATAAAAGAGCAGTAAGATCATTTTCAATTAGATACCGTCTTACTGCTCTTCTCTATTTATACAATATTTTGTTTTCGATGATATCATTTTAAATTTATATAAACACAAAATTAAAGTTGTACATACTTAGACAATCGAAAGTGTACATTATTAAATTATCATTTCCAGTTCTACTCTAGCGGAACGTAAGTTGGCTACCATCCTCGCTAAGAACCTTTCTTGACTTGTGACAATCGCTTGCTTCTTTCCTCTCCTTCGGCTCTCACTTACTCATTTAGCTCTACTAAACTCGTTGCGTTCTTTTCTCGTTTCGTCAGATTCAAACGTTTTCACTTCGCCAAGCCATTTTTCTTTGTGTTTGCTTTTTATTTTGACGTTTTAGACATAAAAAAAAGAGACCTTGCGGTCTCAATGCGGCTCATCGCATCCATTTTTTGCCTGGCAACGTTCTACTCTAGCGGAACGTAAGTTCGACTACCATCGACGCTAAGGAGCTTAACTTCTGTGTTCGGCATGGGAACAGGTGTGACCTCCTTGCTATAGTCACCAGACATATGAATGTAATTTATACATTCAAAACTAGATAGTAAGTAAAAGTGATTTTGCTTCGCAAAACATTTATTTTGATTAAGTCTTCGATCGATTAGTATTCGTCAGCTCCACATGTCACCATGCTTCCACCTCGAACCTATTAACCTCATCATCTTTGAGGGATCTTATAACCGAAGTTGGGAAATCTCATCTTGAGGGGGGCTTCATGCTTAGATGCTTTCAGCACTTATCCCGTCCACACATAGCTACCCAGCTATGCCGTTGGCACGACAACTGGTACACCAGAGGTATGTCCATCCCGGTCCTCTCGTACTAAGGACAGCTCCTCTCAAATTTCCTACGCCCACGACGGATAGGGACCGAACTGTCTCACGACGTTCTGAACCCAGCTCGCGTACCGCTTTAATGGGCGAACAGCCCAACCCTTGGGACCGACTACAGCCCCAGGATGCGATGAGCCGACATCGAGGTGCCAAACCTCCCCGTCGATGTGAACTCTTGGGGGAGATAAGCCTGTTATCCCCGGGGTAGCTTTTATCCGTTGAGCGATGGCCCTTCCATGCGGAACCACCGGATCACTAAGTCCGTCTTTCGACCCTGCTCGACTTGTAGGTCTCGCAGTCAAGCTCCCTTATGCCTTTACACTCTATGAATGATTTCCAACCATTCTGAGGGAACCTTTGAGCGCCTCCGTTACCTTTTAGGAGGCGACCGCCCCAGTCAAACTGCCCGCCTGACACTGTCTCCCACCACGATAAGTGGTGCGGGTTAGAAAGCCAACACAGCTAGGGTAGTATCCCACCAGCGCCTCCACGTAAGCTAGCGCTCACGTTTCAAAGGCTCCTACCTATCCTGTACAAGCTGTGCCGAATTTCAATATCAGGCTACAGTAAAGCTCCACGGGGTCTTTCCGTCCTGTCGCGGGTAACCTGCATCTTCACAGGTACTATGATTTCACCGAGTCTCTCGTTGAGACAGTGCCCAAATCGTTACGCCTTTCGTGCGGGTCGGAACTTACCCGACAAGGAATTTCGCTACCTTAGGACCGTTATAGTTACGGCCGCCGTTTACTGGGGCTTCGATTCGTAGCTTCGCAGAAGCTAACCACTCCTCTTAACCTTCCAGCACCGGGCAGGCGTCAGCCCCTATACATCACCTTACGGTTTAGCAGAGACCTGTGTTTTTGATAAACAGTCGCTTGGGCCTATTCACTGCGGCTCTTCTGGGCGTTAACCCTAAAGAGCACCCCTTCTCCCGAAGTTACGGGGTCATTTTGCCGAGTTCCTTAACGAGAGTTCGCTCGCTCACCTTAGAATTCTCATCTTGACTACCTGTGTCGGTTTGCGGTACGGGCACCTATTTTCTATCTAGAGGCTTTTCTCGGCAGTGTGAAATCAACGACTCGAAGACACAATGTCTTCTCCCCATCACAGCTCAGCCTTAACGAGTACCGGATTTGCCTAATACTCAGCCTTACTGCTTAGACGTGCAATCCAATCGCACGCTTCGCCTATCCTACTGCGTCCCCCCATCGATTAAAACGATTATAGGTGGTACAGGAATATCAACCTGTTATCCATCGCCTACGCCTGTCGGCCTCAGCTTAGGACCCGACTAACCCAGAGCGGACGAGCCTTCCTCTGGAAACCTTAGTCAATCGGTGGACGGGATTCTCACCCGTCTTTCGCTACTCACACCGGCATTCTCACTTCTAAGCGCTCCACATGTCCTTACGATCATGCTTCAACGCCCTTAGAACGCTCTCCTACCATTGTCCAAAGGACAATCCACAGCTTCGGTAATATGTTTAGCCCCGGTACATTTTCGGCGCAGTGTCACTCGACTAGTGAGCTATTACGCACTCTTTAAATGATGGCTGCTTCTAAGCCAACATCCTAGTTGTCTGGGCAACGCCACATCCTTTTCCACTTAACATATATTTTGGGACCTTAGCTGGTGGTCTGGGCTGTTTCCCTTTCGAACACGGACCTTATCACCCATGTTCTGACTCCCAAGTTAAATTAATTGGCATTCGGAGTTTGTCTGAATTCGGTAACCCGAGAGGGGCCCCTCGTCCAAACAGTGCTCTACCTCCAATAATCATCACTTGAGGCTAGCCCTAAAGCTATTTCGGAGAGAACCAGCTATCTCCAGGTTCGATTGGAATTTCTCCGCTACCCTCAGTTCATCCGCTCACTTTTCAACGTAAGTCGGTTCGGTCCTCCATTCAGTGTTACCTGAACTTCAACCTGACCAAGGGTAGATCACCTGGTTTCGGGTCTACGACCAAATACTAAACGCCCTATTCAGACTCGCTTTCGCTACGGCTCCACATTTACTGCTTAACCTTGCATCAAATCGTAACTCGCCGGTTCATTCTACAAAAGGCACGCCATCACCCATTAACGGGCTCTGACTACTTGTAAGCACACGGTTTCAGGTTCTATTTCACTCCCCTTCCGGGGTGCTTTTCACCTTTCCCTCACGGTACTGGTTCACTATCGGTCACTAGAGAGTATTTAGCCTTAGGAGATGGTCCTCCCAGATTCCGACGGAATTTCACGTGCTCCGTCGTACTCAGGATCCACTCAAGAGAGACAACATTTTCGACTACAGGATTATTACCTTCTTTGATTCATCTTTCCAGATGATTCGTCTAATGTCGTCCTTTGTAACTCCGTATAGAGTGTCCTACAACCCCAACAAGCAAGCTTGTTGGTTTGGGCTCTTCCCGTTTCGCTCGCCGCTACTAAGGGAATCGAATTTTCTTTCTCTTCCTCCGGGTACTAAGATGTTTCAGTTCTCCGGGTGTGCCTTCTGATATGCTATGTATTCACATATCGATAACATGACATAACTCATGCTGGGTTTCCCCATTCGGAAATCTCTGGATCAAAGCTTACTTACAGCTCCCCAAAGCATATCGTCGTTAGTAACGTCCTTCATCGGCTTCTAGTGCCAAGGCATCCACCGTGCGCCCTTAATAACTTAATCTATGTTTCCATCCTACAGGAAACGCGTTATTAATCTTGTGAGTGTTCTTTCGAACACTAGCGATTATTTCTTATGAATTCAAGCTTATTTAAAACTCTTTATTCACTCGGTTTTGCTTGGTAAAATCTATATTTTACTTACTTATCTAGTTTTCAATGTACAATTTCTTTTTAGTCAAGCGCTCGCATAAGCAATATCACTTTAACCAAAAAATATTTGAATGTTAAATAAACATTCAAAACTGAATACAATATGTCACATTATTCCGCATCTTCTGAAGAAGATGTTCCGAATATATCCTTAGAAAGGAGGTGATCCAGCCGCACCTTCCGATACGGCTACCTTGTTACGACTTCACCCCAATCATTTGTCCCACCTTCGACGGCTAGCTCCTAAAAGGTTACTCCACCGGCTTCGGGTGTTACAAACTCTCGTGGTGTGACGGGCGGTGTGTACAAGACCCGGGAACGTATTCACCGTAGCATGCTGATCTACGATTACTAGCGATTCCAGCTTCATGTAGTCGAGTTGCAGACTACAATCCGAACTGAGAACAACTTTATGGGATTTGCTTGACCTCGCGGTTTCGCTGCCCTTTGTATTGTCCATTGTAGCACGTGTGTAGCCCAAATCATAAGGGGCATGATGATTTGACGTCATCCCCACCTTCCTCCGGTTTGTCACCGGCAGTCAACTTAGAGTGCCCAACTTAATGATGGCAACTAAGCTTAAGGGTTGCGCTCGTTGCGGGACTTAACCCAACATCTCACGACACGAGCTGACGACAACCATGCACCACCTGTCACTTTGTCCCCCGAAGGGGAAGGCTCTATCTCTAGAGTTGTCAAAGGATGTCAAGATTTGGTAAGGTTCTTCGCGTTGCTTCGAATTAAACCACATGCTCCACCGCTTGTGCGGGTCCCCGTCAATTCCTTTGAGTTTCAACCTTGCGGTCGTACTCCCCAGGCGGAGTGCTTAATGCGTTAGCTGCAGCACTAAGGGGCGGAAACCCCCTAACACTTAGCACTCATCGTTTACGGCGTGGACTACCAGGGTATCTAATCCTGTTTGATCCCCACGCTTTCGCACATCAGCGTCAGTTACAGACCAGAAAGTCGCCTTCGCCACTGGTGTTCCTCCATATCTCTGCGCATTTCACCGCTACACATGGAATTCCACTTTCCTCTTCTGCACTCAAGTTTTCCAGTTTCCAATGACCCTCCACGGTTGAGCCGTGGGCTTTCACATCAGACTTAAAAAACCGCCTACGCGCGCTTTACGCCCAATAATTCCGGATAACGCTTGCCACCTACGTATTACCGCGGCTGCTGGCACGTAGTTAGCCGTGGCTTTCTGATTAGGTACCGTCAAGATGTGCACAGTTACTTACACATATGTTCTTCCCTAATAACAGAGTTTTACGATCCGAAGACCTTCATCACTCACGCGGCGTTGCTCCGTCAGGCTTTCGCCCATTGCGGAAGATTCCCTACTGCTGCCTCCCGTAGGAGTCTGGACCGTGTCTCAGTTCCAGTGTGGCCGATCACCCTCTCAGGTCGGCTATGCATCGTTGCCTTGGTAAGCCGTTACCTTACCAACTAGCTAATGCAGCGCGGATCCATCTATAAGTGACAGCAAGACCGTCTTTCACTTTTGAACCATGCGGTTCAAAATATTATCCGGTATTAGCTCCGGTTTCCCGAAGTTATCCCAGTCTTATAGGTAGGTTATCCACGTGTTACTCACCCGTCCGCCGCTAACATCAGAGAAGCAAGCTTCTCGTCCGTTCGCTCGACTTGCATGTATTAGGCACGCCGCCAGCGTTCATCCTGAGCCAGGATCAAACTCTCCATAAAAATTATGATGTTTGATTAGCTCATAAATACTAAATAATGTTTGTAACTTATAGTTACGTTTTTTGGAATTAACGTTGACATATTGTCATTCAGTTTTCAATGTTCATTTTTCTTACCGACAAGAATTAATTATACATTTTATTAACATTTAAGTCAATAACTTTTTTTATCTTGTCCATTTTATTTTTTAACCAAAATTTGATTAAAAAACTGCCTGGCAACGTTCTACTCTAGCGGAACGTAAGTTCGACTACCATCGACGCTAAGGAGCTTAACTTCTGTGTTCGGCATGGGAACAGGTGTGACCTCCTTGCTATAGTCACCAGACATATGAATGTAATTTATACATTCAAAACTAGATAGTAAGTAAAAGTGATTTTGCTTCGCAAAACATTTATTTTGATTAAGTCTTCGATCGATTAGTATTCGTCAGCTCCACATGTCACCATGCTTCCACCTCGAACCTATTAACCTCATCATCTTTGAGGGATCTTATAACCGAAGTTGGGAAATCTCATCTTGAGGGGGGCTTCATGCTTAGATGCTTTCAGCACTTATCCCGTCCACACATAGCTACCCAGCTATGCCGTTGGCACGACAACTGGTACACCAGAGGTATGTCCATCCCGGTCCTCTCGTACTAAGGACAGCTCCTCTCAAATTTCCTACGCCCACGACGGATAGGGACCGAACTGTCTCACGACGTTCTGAACCCAGCTCGCGTACCGCTTTAATGGGCGAACAGCCCAACCCTTGGGACCGACTACAGCCCCAGGATGCGATGAGCCGACATCGAGGTGCCAAACCTCCCCGTCGATGTGAACTCTTGGGGGAGATAAGCCTGTTATCCCCGGGGTAGCTTTTATCCGTTGAGCGATGGCCCTTCCATGCGGAACCACCGGATCACTAAGTCCGTCTTTCGACCCTGCTCGACTTGTAGGTCTCGCAGTCAAGCTCCCTTATGCCTTTACACTCTATGAATGATTTCCAACCATTCTGAGGGAACCTTTGAGCGCCTCCGTTACCTTTTAGGAGGCGACCGCCCCAGTCAAACTGCCCGCCTGACACTCTCTCCCACCACGATAAGTGGTGCGGGTTAGAAAGCCAACACAGCTAGGGTAGTATCCCACCAGCGCCTCCACGTAAGCTAGCGCTCACGTTTCAAAGGCTCCTACCTATCCTGTACAAGCTGTGCCGAATTTCAATATCAGGCTACAGTAAAGCTCCACGGGGTCTTTCCGTCCTGTCGCGGGTAACCTGCATCTTCACAGGTACTATGATTTCACCGAGTCTCTCGTTGAGACAGTGCCCAAATCGTTACGCCTTTCGTGCGGGTCGGAACTTACCCGACAAGGAATTTCGCTACCTTAGGACCGTTATAGTTACGGCCGCCGTTTACTGGGGCTTCGATTCGTAGCTTCGCAGAAGCTAACCACTCCTCTTAACCTTCCAGCACCGGGCAGGCGTCAGCCCCTATACATCACCTTACGGTTTAGCAGAGACCTGTGTTTTTGATAAACAGTCGCTTGGGCCTATTCACTGCGGCTCTTCTGGGCGTTAACCCTAAAGAGCACCCCTTCTCCCGAAGTTACGGGGTCATTTTGCCGAGTTCCTTAACGAGAGTTCGCTCGCTCACCTTAGAATTCTCATCTTGACTACCTGTGTCGGTTTGCGGTACGGGCACCTATTTTCTATCTAGAGGCTTTTCTCGGCAGTGTGAAATCAACGACTCGAAGACACAATGTCTTCTCCCCATCACAGCTCAGCCTTAACGAGTACCGGATTTGCCTAATACTCAGCCTTACTGCTTAGACGTGCAATCCAATCGCACGCTTCGCCTATCCTACTGCGTCCCCCCATCGATTAAAACGATTATAGGTGGTACAGGAATATCAACCTGTTATCCATCGCCTACGCCTGTCGGCCTCAGCTTAGGACCCGACTAACCCAGAGCGGACGAGCCTTCCTCTGGAAACCTTAGTCAATCGGTGGACGGGATTCTCACCCGTCTTTCGCTACTCACACCGGCATTCTCACTTCTAAGCGCTCCACATGTCCTTACGATCATGCTTCAACGCCCTTAGAACGCTCTCCTACCATTGTCCAAAGGACAATCCACAGCTTCGGTAATATGTTTAGCCCCGGTACATTTTCGGCGCAGTGTCACTCGACTAGTGAGCTATTACGCACTCTTTAAATGATGGCTGCTTCTAAGCCAACATCCTAGTTGTCTGGGCAACGCCACATCCTTTTCCACTTAACATATATTTTGGGACCTTAGCTGGTGGTCTGGGCTGTTTCCCTTTCGAACACGGACCTTATCACCCATGTTCTGACTCCCAAGTTAAATTAATTGGCATTCGGAGTTTGTCTGAATTCGGTAACCCGAGAGGGGCCCCTCGTCCAAACAGTGCTCTACCTCCAATAATCATCACTTGAGGCTAGCCCTAAAGCTATTTCGGAGAGAACCAGCTATCTCCAGGTTCGATTGGAATTTCTCCGCTACCCTCAGTTCATCCGCTCACTTTTCAACGTAAGTCGGTTCGGTCCTCCATTCAGTGTTACCTGAACTTCAACCTGACCAAGGGTAGATCACCTGGTTTCGGGTCTACGACCAAATACTAAACGCCCTATTCAGACTCGCTTTCGCTACGGCTCCACATTTACTGCTTAACCTTGCATCAAATCGTAACTCGCCGGTTCATTCTACAAAAGGCACGCCATCACCCATTAACGGGCTCTGACTACTTGTAAGCACACGGTTTCAGGTTCTATTTCACTCCCCTTCCGGGGTGCTTTTCACCTTTCCCTCACGGTACTGGTTCACTATCGGTCACTAGAGAGTATTTAGCCTTAGGAGATGGTCCTCCCAGATTCCGACGGAATTTCACGTGCTCCGTCGTACTCAGGATCCACTCAAGAGAGACAACATTTTCGACTACAGGATTATTACCTTCTTTGATTCATCTTTCCAGATGATTCGTCTAATGTCGTCCTTTGTAACTCCGTATAGAGTGTCCTACAACCCCAACAAGCAAGCTTGTTGGTTTGGGCTCTTCCCGTTTCGCTCGCCGCTACTAAGGGAATCGAATTTTCTTTCTCTTCCTCCGGGTACTAAGATGTTTCAGTTCTCCGGGTGTGCCTTCTGATATGCTATGTATTCACATATCGATAACATGACATAACTCATGCTGGGTTTCCCCATTCGGAAATCTCTGGATCAAAGCTTACTTACAGCTCCCCAAAGCATATCGTCGTTAGTAACGTCCTTCATCGGCTTCTAGTGCCAAGGCATCCACCGTGCGCCCTTAATAACTTAATCTATGTTTCCACCATTTTTATAAGTCAAACGCTCACATACGGCTTCGTTTTCATTATTTTAAATGCTCATTTACATAAGTAAACTCTGCTTTAAAATAATTTAACTCATTGTCTGCTAAACGTTTTCTTTTATAAAAAGATTTAAACGCGTTATTAATCTTGTGAGTGTTCTTTCGAACACTAGCGATTATTTCTTATGAATTCAAGCTTATTTAAAACTCTTTATTCACTCGGTTTTGCTTGGTAAAATCTATATTTTACTTACTTATCTAGTTTTCAATGTACAAATAATGGTGGGCCTAAGTGGACTCGAACCACCGACCTCACGCTTATCAGGCGTGCGCTCTAACCAGCTGAGCTATAGGCCCATTTTTTTGAATGTTAAATAAACATTCAAAACTGAATACAATATGTCACGTTATTCCGCATCTTCTGAAGAAGATGTTCCGAATATATCCTTAGAAAGGAGGTGATCCAGCCGCACCTTCCGATACGGCTACCTTGTTACGACTTCACCCCAATCATTTGTCCCACCTTCGACGGCTAGCTCCTAAAAGGTTACTCCACCGGCTTCGGGTGTTACAAACTCTCGTGGTGTGACGGGCGGTGTGTACAAGACCCGGGAACGTATTCACCGTAGCATGCTGATCTACGATTACTAGCGATTCCAGCTTCATGTAGTCGAGTTGCAGACTACAATCCGAACTGAGAACAACTTTATGGGATTTGCTTGACCTCGCGGTTTCGCTGCCCTTTGTATTGTCCATTGTAGCACGTGTGTAGCCCAAATCATAAGGGGCATGATGATTTGACGTCATCCCCACCTTCCTCCGGTTTGTCACCGGCAGTCAACTTAGAGTGCCCAACTTAATGATGGCAACTAAGCTTAAGGGTTGCGCTCGTTGCGGGACTTAACCCAACATCTCACGACACGAGCTGACGACAACCATGCACCACCTGTCACTTTGTCCCCCGAAGGGGAAGGCTCTATCTCTAGAGTTGTCAAAGGATGTCAAGATTTGGTAAGGTTCTTCGCGTTGCTTCGAATTAAACCACATGCTCCACCGCTTGTGCGGGTCCCCGTCAATTCCTTTGAGTTTCAACCTTGCGGTCGTACTCCCCAGGCGGAGTGCTTAATGCGTTAGCTGCAGCACTAAGGGGCGGAAACCCCCTAACACTTAGCACTCATCGTTTACGGCGTGGACTACCAGGGTATCTAATCCTGTTTGATCCCCACGCTTTCGCACATCAGCGTCAGTTACAGACCAGAAAGTCGCCTTCGCCACTGGTGTTCCTCCATATCTCTGCGCATTTCACCGCTACACATGGAATTCCACTTTCCTCTTCTGCACTCAAGTTTTCCAGTTTCCAATGACCCTCCACGGTTGAGCCGTGGGCTTTCACATCAGACTTAAAAAACCGCCTACGCGCGCTTTACGCCCAATAATTCCGGATAACGCTTGCCACCTACGTATTACCGCGGCTGCTGGCACGTAGTTAGCCGTGGCTTTCTGATTAGGTACCGTCAAGATGTGCACAGTTACTTACACATATGTTCTTCCCTAATAACAGAGTTTTACGATCCGAAGACCTTCATCACTCACGCGGCGTTGCTCCGTCAGGCTTTCGCCCATTGCGGAAGATTCCCTACTGCTGCCTCCCGTAGGAGTCTGGACCGTGTCTCAGTTCCAGTGTGGCCGATCACCCTCTCAGGTCGGCTATGCATCGTTGCCTTGGTAAGCCGTTACCTTACCAACTAGCTAATGCAGCGCGGATCCATCTATAAGTGACAGCAAGACCGTCTTTCACTTTTGAACCATGCGGTTCAAAATATTATCCGGTATTAGCTCCGGTTTCCCGAAGTTATCCCAGTCTTATAGGTAGGTTATCCACGTGTTACTCACCCGTCCGCCGCTAACATCAGAGAAGCAAGCTTCTCGTCCGTTCGCTCGACTTGCATGTATTAGGCACGCCGCCAGCGTTCATCCTGAGCCAGGATCAAACTCTCCATAAAAATTATGATGTTTGATTAGCTCATAAATACTAAATAATGTTTGTAACTTATAGTTACGTTTTTTGGAATTAACGTTGACATATTGTCATTCAGTTTTCAATGTTCATCGTGTAAAAAATAAATGGTGGAGACTAGCGGGATCGAACCGCTGACCTCCTGCGTGCAAAGCAGGCGCTCTCCCAGCTGAGCTAAGCCCCCATAAAATGGAATTTAAGAAGTAATCGGGAAGACAGGATTCGAACCTGCGACCCCTTGGTCCCAAACCAAGTGCTCTACCAAGCTGAGCTACTTCCCGTTATTCAATTAATTTAAAAATGGCGCGCCCGATAGGAGTCGAACCCATAACCTCTTGATCCGTAGTCAAACGCTCTATCCAATTGAGCTACGGGCGCTAAAATGGTGCCGAGGACCGGAATCGAACCGGTACGGTGATCTCTCACCGCAGGATTTTAAGTCCTGTGCGTCTGCCAGTTCCGCCACCCCGGCAAAATAATGGAGCAGAAGACGGGATTCGAACCCGCGACCCCAACCTTGGCAAGGTTGTATTCTACCGCTGAACTACTTCTGCATTATTTTGCTAAATATAAAAATTAAATCGTAATGAGCCATAGAGGATTCGAACCTCTGACCCTCTGATTAAAAGTCAGATGCTCTACCAGCTGAGCTAATGGCTCAAAAGATGGTGCCGGCCAGAGGACTTGAACCCCCAACCTACTGATTACAAGTCAGTTGCTCTACCAATTGAGCTAGGCCGGCTATATCTAAGAATAAATGGTGGAGAATGACGGGTTCGAACCGCCGACCCTCTGCTTGTAAGGCAGATGCTCTCCCAGCTGAGCTAATTCTCCGATTTGTCATTTGCCTGGCAACGTTCTACTCTAGCGGAACGTAAGTTCGACTACCATCGACGCTAAGGAGCTTAACTTCTGTGTTCGGCATGGGAACAGGTGTGACCTCCTTGCTATAGTCACCAGACAAAATAACTTACTTATTCATGATACACGCTTAATTAATAAGGTGCAATAGTTAATTTTACACTTTGATGTAAACTTTGTCACATCAGCTTTTAGTGTGTTTCGTCTGTTTTTGACGACTTTTATATATTACTTCATTCAATTGATAAAGTCAACACTTTTAATCAACTTTTTTATTCTTCAAAACTGACATTTCTCGTGCCCTCTAATTCATAACACTTTTAGTATTCTATCATACACATATGTACAAAACCATACACATTCTATACAATTTTAAAGTACTTTTATAGCTGATTAAGATAAATTATACTAATATAGCAATTTTTGTTATAAGATATCTCAATGTCTATCGTTAACATTTCTCATCCGAACTACTCTATATACGTATCGTCATTTTCATCTATCAGCCAACTACCTTGTTTAACAGTCAAAAATAGCACCACTATCGTTAACTATTACTATCAAAAACATTCAAACACGAACTAATTACCATAATTAAGAAAGCCCTCGCATACACATGTTGTATACACGAGAGCTCTTACTAACAATCAACGTCATTTATTTTTGTCTCATATAAGGGAATAATAATACGTCTCTGATTGATGGAGAGTCAGTTAATAACATAACCAATCTGTCAATACCGATACCAAGACCACCTGTCGGAGGCATACCATATTCTAACGCTTCAATGTAATCTTCATCCATTTCATGCGCTTCATCATTACCTTGCGCTTTTTCAACAAGTTGCGCTTCAAAACGACCTTTTTGATCAATAGGATCATTTAATTCAGTAAATGCATTTGCATGCTCTCTACCTACAATGAACAATTCGAAACGATCAGTAAATCTAGGATCTTCAGGATTTTTCTTCGCTAAAGGTGAAATTTCAGTCGGATGACCATAGATAAACGTTGGCTGAATAAGTGTTTCTTCAACTTTTTGCTCAAAGAATTCATTTAAAATATGACCATATTTCATTGTATCTTTAATTTCAATACCATGTTCTTTAGCTAAAGCTTTAGCTTCTTCATCACTTTTAACTTCATAAAAATCTACACCAGTAGCTTCTTTTACAGCATCAACAATATGCAAACGAGTCCAAGCAGATTCTAAATCAATCGTTTCCCCATTGTATTGTACTTTTGCAGAACCTAACACTTCATTGGCAATATGTCTCACCATAGATTCTGTTAAATCCATAATGTCATGATAATCTGCATATGCTTCATATAATTCAATCATTGTGAATTCAGGGTTATGTCTAGTTGATACACCTTCATTACGGAATACTCTACCAATTTCATATACTTTTTCAAGTCCACCGACAATTAAACGTTTTAAATGCAACTCAATAGCAATACGCATGTATAACGTTGCATCTAATGCATTATGATGTGTTACAAATGGTCTAGCAGCTGCTCCACCAGCAATTTGGTGCATCATAGGTGTTTCTACTTCCAAGAAACCTTTATTATTTAAATAATTACGCATTTCTTGAATGATTTTACTACGATTAATAAATGTACGAGTGCTATCTTCGTTCGTAATTAAATCTAAATATCTTTGACGATATCTCTGTTCAATATCCTGTAAACCGTGGAATTTATCCGGTAATGGTCGCAATGATTTAGTTAGTAGCGTGAATTTCTTCGCTTTAACCGATAATTCGCCAGTATTTGTTTTGAACATTACACCTTCAACACCAACGATATCGCCTAAATCAGCATTTTTCCATAAATCAAATTCGTCATCGCCAACTTGATCTTTACGAACGTAAATTTGAATTTGTCCAGCTAAGTCCTGAACGTGTGCAAATCCTGCTTTACCTTTACCACGCTTAGTCATTAATCGTCCAGCTATAGCGACATGACTATCCGCTTCTTTTTCTACCAATTCTTCTTTAGAATACTGGTCCCACTCTTCTTTCAAATCACTAGATAAACCTGAACGGTCAAATTTAGAACCAAACGGGTCTATACCAAGATCATATAATTCTTGTAATTTTTGACGTCGAACCAACATTTGGTCATTCATTTCTTCTGACATAACTTTCTCTCCTTTAACTTGTTGTAATCCTTTAGTATTCCAACTGGTACACTCAAACATTTTCCTTTAAAGTTTTATAAAATATCAGACATTTTTGCTCAACATACATCTCTTTCGATGTTTCTAATACTTTATCATTAACCATTACACCTTAAAGTTATGATGTGGCATGTTTTCTTATATTCATAACATCAATTTTATCACTTTTTTAATTTTACAAGAGCTTGTAAATGTAATAAAGCAATTTCTGTTTTCGTTTATGAATTACTTATTCATTTAAAATACGATTATCATTAATACAACCCTAAGTAAATGTATAAAAATTATCTTCCACAAACTTCAACAAAAGCCTAAATAAATTACAGCAATTTATCAAATATTGCTTACTTTGATTTTATGAAATAACTTAATTCTAACACATACTAAATCATCATATACTAATTCGAAATCAAATGCATTTAGAGATAATCAAAATGCGGAAACATCTCCAATAATCAATAATCTATTCCCAATAAATATGAATGTTCTCAACAATACATTATTTATATCTCTTTACACTGTCATCGACAAAAACTAAATCTTTCACTTTCAATTTCGAACGTGGTTCTACGACATTTGCTGCTATATCATTTAATGGGATTAAAACAAATGCACGTTCATTCATTCTCGGATGTGGCACCGACAGTTTTGGTAAATCTATCATTTCTTCTCCATACAACAAAATATCCACATCTAAAGTTCTAGGACCCCATCGTTCCTTTCTAATACGGTGTAAACATTCTTCTGTCTTCAAACAACATTCCAACAGTTGTAATACTGTGAGTGTTGTTTGAATTTCAACACACAAATTTAAAAAGTTAGGTTGCTCAGTATACCCAACTGGTGCTGTTTCATAAATCGGAGAAATATTAGATACGTTAATACCATCATATTCATTCAAAATCTTTATAGCATCGTTTAACTGGCTTTCTCTATCACCAATATTACTACCTAATCCTAAGTATGCTTGAATCATTTATTCTCCCTCACTATTTCGATACCTACTCCATCATAATGACCCGGAATCGGTGGGTTTTCTTTAGTGATTCTCACTTTCGTTTCCATTACACGATTATATTGTGAATTTATACGATTTGCAATACGTTCAGCTAGATGCTCAAGTAAATTAACGGCCTTACCTTCCATAATTGATTTAACCTCTTCGAACACTTCACCATAATGAACTGTATCAATAACATTATCAGTACGCCCAGCTTCAGCTAAGTCTACTTTCAAAGTTACATCCACTTTGAAAATTTGCCCTATTTCATTTTCAGCTGATAAAGCACCATGATATCCATAAAAGCGCATACCTTTAAGAAAGATTGTGTCTTGCATTTTCATTCTCCTTTAAAAAATCTATACCTTTAGCTAATTTAGCATTCAACTCGACATTATGAACGCGTACTGCTCTAACGCCTTTCATAATACCATATGCAGTCGTAGCTGCAGTTACTTCATCTCTTTCAACCGGTGTTGTATCATAACCCATCATCTCTTTAGTGAAACGTTTCCGGCTTGTCGCTAATAAAACTGGATATTCTGTTGCAACAAGTTCATCCAGTCTTGCCATAACTTCGGCTTCTTCATTTCTAGTTTTAGCGAAACCTATACCTGGATCTAGCCAAATTTTATTTGAAGGTATACCAGCTATTTTAGCTTGATGTGCTTGTGCTAACAAAGATGTTAACATTTCTTCGACAACCGGTTCATCACGATTACCATTTCCATTATGCATTAAAATAATTTCCGCGTCATATTTAGCTACAATTTGGAACATACGATGATCATACAGACCCGCCCATTGATCATTAATCATATCAACGCCTAATTTTAAACATGCTTCAGCAACCTCACTTCGAAATGTATCGACTGAAATTTTTACATCAAAACCGACAATAGCTTCAACAACAGGTAATACTCTGTTCATCTCTTCTTCTAATGAAACCATTTCATGACCGGGTCTCGTTGAAACACCTCCAACATCTATAATGTCAGCACCTTCATCTATCATGGCTTTCACTCTATTTATAGCTGATTCAACATTATTAAATTTTCCACCATCTGAGAATGAATCAGGTGTGACGTTTAATATGCCCATAATTTTTGTTTTAGTCATGTTAACCACCCTTTAATTATGTATTGTTTAACTCTAATAAAATTTACTCCTGCTATTTACTAGTTATTAGTATGTACGTTTATTATCTTATCATTCACTGGATATTTTTATCAGAAAAATGTTTAATTTAACGCTCATATTTTTAAAAATATACATGGTAGAAAAAAAGAGCAAGTTATCTCAAAAAGATAACTCACTCTTTTAAATGACATTAATTAGTCATCGAATGAATATAAAGGTGTTGATAAGTAGCGTTCACCATTACTCGGCAATACTGTTACTACTGTTTTACCTTTTCCTAATTCTTTTGCTTTTTGAATGGCAGCATAAATCGCAGCACCTGATGAAATACCTGCTAAAATACCTTCCTCTTTAGCAACTCGACGAGACATTTCCATCGCTGTATCATTTCCTACTTTAATAATACTGTCATAGATTTCTGTATTCAAAGTGCCTGGAATAAATCCAGCACCTAAACCTTGTAATTTATGTGGACCTGGCTCACCACCGCTCAATACTGGAGAAGCCTCAGGCTCTATAGCAACAATTTCGATGTTAGGATATTCTTTTTTCAGAACTTTACCTACACCAGATAACGTACCACCAGTACCAACACCAGCTAGGAACGCATCGATAGTTTTCCCTTCAAATTGTTGTAATAACTCAGGACCTGTAGTTAACTCATGAACTTCAGGGTTCGCAGGGTTTTCAAATTGTTGTGGCTCGAAGTAACCATGTTCTTCTTTCAATTCTTTAGCTTTTTTAATTGCACCTTTCATCGCTTCTGATCCAGGCGTTAAAACTAATTCCGCACCGTATGCTTTTAATAAATTACGACGCTCTTGGCTCATTGTTTCGGGCATAGTAAATACTGCTTTATATCCTTTAGCAGCACATACAAATGCTAAACCGATACCTGTATTACCACTTGTTGGTTCTACAATTGTATCGCCAGGTTTAATTTTGCCTTCTCGCTCTGCTTTTTCAATCATTGCTAAAGCAATTCTATCCTTTACAGAACCACCTGGATTTTGATATTCCAATTTTACATAAACATCTGCTGCATTGTCATCTACTACATTTCTCAATTTGACTACCGGTGTACCGCCAATAATTTGAGTAATATTATCTACTGGTTTTTGTGCCATTAAGAACACTCCTTTTTAGTTAGTTGTTGAAATCTTAGTTTATTTATCGGATATAGAATTATTTTATCAAATAAATTCTAGAAAGCAAACAAAATCACTAAGGATTATACAACTATTTAGTTCTACATTTCACTAAACCGCTAAAAATAAACATTTTAGCGTATTGATTTAAATTAAATTACGCTAAACTTTCTAGCAACACGTTTAATTCTTCTTCAGTATATTTATATTTATTTCCACAGAAATGACATACTGCTTCAGCACCATGATCTTCTTTAATCATATTTTGAATCTCAGCCTCGCCCAATCCTTTAATAGCATTTAAAAATTTCTCATGACTACAATTACATTCAAATTGAACAGGCATTTTCTCTAAAATTTGCACATGGTCTTCACCTAAGATTTCGTTTAGTAATCCTTCTGGCGTTAATCCTTGTTCAATTAATTTAGAAACTGGTGTCATTTCACTAATTGCTTTTTCTAATTTTGAAATTGTTTCATCTTTGGCACCTGGCATAACTTGAATGATAAATCCTCCTGCTGCTTTAATCGTATTATCAGGATTTACCAATACACCAAGACCTACCGATGAAGGTGTTTGTTCACTTGTAGCATAATAATAAGTAAAATCTTCACCAAGTTCTCCTGAAACAATTGGACTTGCTCCAGAGAAATAGTCTTTCATTCCAACGTCTTTAACAACCATAATAGATCCATTTGTCCCTACCGCTCGTCTTACATCAAGTTTACCTTGCTCATTTAATGGAAAATGAGTTTGTGGATGGTCTACATAAGCACGCACCTCGCCTTTAGCATTTGCATCGGCAATAATTCGTCCAATAGGTCCTTGGCCATCTACAGTGACAGTTAATTTTTGATCACCTTTCAACATTGCGCCCATCATAGCTGTTGCTGTCATTGTTCTTCCCATTGCAGCAGATGCTGTCGGCCATGTATAATGTCTCGTTTGTGCTTCTTGAACAGTTTCAGTTGTCAAAGCAGCATAAGCCCTAATCTCTCCATCAAATGCTAATGCTTTAACAATATAATCGTGTGTCATTATTTCAATCTCCTCTATTACTCTATATTTAAAAAATTACTTTACTTCATAAAATGCAACAATTGTACTTATTCTACACCCATCATTCTAAATAATGAAGTAACTTGTTTTACAATTATTTTCTGCTATAACAATTCAACGACTTAAAATCTAATACGTATTTTCAAAAACGATAAAAGTACCTCTTTCTATAACTTTATCATAGAAAGAGGTACTGAATATAATCGATTATTTATTGTCTGGGTGATTTGGATCGTAAGGTTTTTCGATATTTGGGGCTTGTCGATGTGCTGGTTCATCTTTTTCATCAGATTTATCAGCTTCTTTTTTATCCTCAGCAATATCTTTTTCTTCTTTACGATCTTCACTTTCGTCACGTTGTCCATCTTCTAATTGCTCTTTACGAATCTCTTCATAAGATTTACCGAATTTACCATCATTAAATTCAGAATCTTCATCTTTAACAACTTTAGCTGCATCATAATCAATTTCAGGTAATTTACCTTCGTAGAATAATGATTGAATTTGTTCAGCAACTAATGTTTCTTCTGTTAATAATGTTTCAGCAATTAAAATTAATTGTTCTTTGTGCTCTAATAAAATTTGTTTACAACGTTCGTATTGTTCTTTAACGATTCGTTGAACTTCTTTATCAATTTCATATGCGATTTGGCTTGAATAATTAGGCTCACCTTGCATATCTTTACCTAAGAATACTTGACCATTGCTATGACCGAACTGTAATGGTCCTAATTTTTTACTCATACCATATTGCGTAACCATTGAGCGTGCGATTTGTGTTGCACGTTCGAAGTCATTTGAAGCACCTGTTGATACTTCGTTAAAGTTAATATCTTCTGATACACGTCCACCAAGTAAACCACAGATTTTATCTAATAACTCTTGTTCAGTCATTAAGAAACGATCTTGTTTAGGTAGCATCATTGCATAACCACCTGCTTGTCCACGTGGAACAATAGTAACTTTATGCACTACTTCTGCCTCATCAAGTACCATACCGATAATTGTATGACCAGCTTCGTGATGAGCAACAATATTACGTTCTTTCTTAGAAATAACTCGAGATTTCTTAGCAGGTCCGGCTATAACTCTATCCGTTGCCTCTTCGATATCTCTCATGTCAATTTTCTTTTTACCTTCACGTACAGCAATTAAAGATGCTTCATTTAATAAGTTCTCTAAATCAGCACCTGAGAAACCAGGTGTACGTTGTGAAATTGCTTTTAAATCAACCGTTTCATCAAGTGGTTTGTTTTTAGCATGAACATGAAGAATTGCTTCACGGCCTTTCACATCTGGACGACCAACTTGAATTTGTCTATCAAAACGACCTGGACGTAATAAGGCTGGGTCAAGGATATCAGGACGGTTTGTAGCAGCTATCATAATGATACCTTCATTTTCACCGAAACCATCCATTTCAACTAATAATTGGTTTAGGGTTTGTTCACGTTCATCATGACCGCCACCAACACCTGCACCACGTTGACGACCAACAGCATCAATCTCATCGATAAAGATGATACAAGGCGCGTTTTTCTTAGCATTATCGAATAAGTCACGAACACGGCTCGCACCAACACCAACAAACATCTCTACAAAGTCTGAACCACTAATAGAGAAGAATGGTGCGCCAGCTTCACCTGCAACCGCTCTAGCAAGTAATGTTTTACCAGTACCTGGAGGTCCAACAAGTAAGACACCTTTAGGAATCCTAGATCCCATTTCTTTGAATTTTTTATTATCTTTCAAGAAATCAACAATTTCAATTAATTCTTGTTTTTCTTCATCTGCCCCTGCTACATCAGAGAAACGAACACGACGTTTATTATTATCGTACATTTTTGCTTTAGATTTACCAAAGTTCATCATACGACCGCCACTACCGCCACCTTGTGCTTGGCTTAGGAAGAAAATAAATAATAACGCTATGACTACAACTGGAATTAATGTTGAAAGTATACTCACAAAGACACTTTGTTTTTCTTCTTCTTTAATCGTTAATTTTACACCGTTTTGCTTTTTAGCAGCATCAGTAATTTTTTGTAATTCTTTTTCGTTGTTATATAAAATAGTTGATGAATAGTCTTCATCATTTTTCGTTTTACCACTTACCATATAGACATTTTGTTGTGGTTGGATTTCTAAAGTTTTAAGGTCACCTTTTTCCAACTTCTCAGTAAATTGATTATATGTAAGCTGTTTCGGCATATTTCCATTACCGTTTAAATATGAAAATAGACCAAAAATAATAACGCCTATTATTACGATAACTAGCACATTGCGAAAAGCTTTCTGCATGCGTCATTTCCTCCTACTTCCCATAATAAAACTAACAAAAATTGTAACATATGACATGTTTTATAAGCTAGTAATTGAGCTTAACATCAATGTCATTCACACCCGTATTAGTTTTATCAATCTCTATATTTTTCAACTTTTCAAGACATATGTCTTGTCTAAAATTAAATATATATGAAATACATTTTTCATATTTTTGAGTCTACACTATTATTTCTCAAACGCATAGTAATAATAACTGAAATTGATTAAAAAATTAATTTGAATACACTTCAGGTTTTAACGTACCGATATATGGTAAGTTTCGGTATAATTCACGATAATCTAAACCGTAACCAACAACAAATTCATCTGGTATTTTTTTACCTACATACTTAGCTTCAATGTCCGCTTTACGACGGTTTGGTTTATCTAATAAAGTAACTATTTCTAATGAATTAACTTTTCTAGATTGTAATAATTCAGTAATTGACTTAAGTGTAGTACCAGTCTCTAAGATATCTTCAATAATTAATACGTCTTTATTTTCAATAGAAGAACCTAAATCTTTAATGATTTGAACTTCACCAGTTGACTCAGTGCCTCCGTGATAACTAGAAACATCCATGAAATCAATTGATAAATGGGTATCAATTCGTTTAATTAAATCTGACATAAACATTGCTGAGCCTTTTAAGATACCCACGCATACTAATGGTTTACCTTGATAATCCTTTGTTAATTGTGCTCCCAATTCCTTACAGATATTTTGAATATCTTCTTCAGTTAACAATACTTCTTTCAAATCATTATGCATAACGCTATTCATCTCCATTTTTACTAATTATAATCCATTTTTTTATTGTTTGTTGTTGATATAAATCTCCTACCGCAATAATGCGCTGTTGTTTATCCAATACGATTGGCATTTGATCCCGAACCCACTGTGGCACTTTACAATCTATAAACAGGCGATTCACTTTCTTATAACCATCGCGCCCATTCAGTTTAAATGTATCGCCACTTTGTCGTGTTCTCACTGTAAGCGGAAATAAACATTTTGGTAAATTAGAATGTATCTCTAATCGATATTTGTTAAAAATATAATTACCTGGCTTTTTAATTGTTTGAACTCTAAAATATGTATCGCCATTATTTTTAGCCATTATTATTAATTTACCATATGCGATTTGAATTATCCATTTATCCGTGAGATTAATACTGAATTGTGCTTTCTTACTACTAAATTGTTTAAACCACTCTTCGTATGTTTTAGCACTAATATTAAACAACTCATAATACTTTGATAATAGGCAGTCCAACACAACCATCTTTAATGAGTTTGGTAAGTTATTAAAAGCTTGTCTAGAAACCTCTAAATATTTTGACTGTTCATCAAACTTCACAAATTCTTGAATAAATTGTTTAGCTGAATATTGCAAAATATCATATTGTTCATCATGCCATTGTTTTAATTTTAATAAATGCGATACTTTAAGTTGATTATTTTCATCAATAGCTGGAATAATTCTATTACGAATATCATTTCTAACATATTTGTTATCTTTATTAGATTCATCTTCAAAATATGGAATATGATATCTCTCTTGGAATTGTTTTATTTCTTTTTTAGAGACAGCTAAAAGTGGTCGATAAATCTGATAACCTTTTCGCTTCGATAACTCATCAAATCCTAGTTTATTACGTGTTGATTTCCCATTAAAAATACGATACATAATAGTTTCTAATTGATCGTCCAAATGATGCGCCGTTAGCAATACATCCGCTTCTAATACATTCATCATTTCATCAAACCATTCGTAACGTTTAATTCGAGCTTCATTCTGAATGCTGTTATTTCGGTCGAGACTATGCGACAAATCTAACTTTTTGATATGTAAATCGATGTGATGACGTTCGCAGTATGCTTCTAAAAATCTGGCTTCCTCAATTGAAGCTGACCTAACGCCATGATTGACATGTAAGCATGTTAGTTTTCTATAACTATCTTTATAATCATTTAGTAGTTGATACAATAAACACATACTATCAATACCTGTAGAAACAGCGACAACAATATGGTCATCAACATGCCAACCATTACTATTTAACTGCATAACATCACCTCACTTTTACAATTTTCAAAAATGGTATAAGTCTTAGTTATATCATTACAAATAAAAGAGACTGCTCCTTATTTAAGAAACAGTCTTAGATTGTCTAACGCTGCAATCGATTATTCGATACGCATCATTCTAAATATATTCCTTATCGAAACAGTCTTTATTTATTTTAATTAACGTCTTGAACCTTTGCCACCGCGTCTAGATTCTGTTTGACGTTTGATTGAAGTTAATTTATCTTCACTATCTTTTAAGAAATTGCTTAATTTCTTTTCAAAATCTTCGGCTTTTTGCACTGGTTTTTGATGACTTGGTTTACTCGTATGTTGTCTACGTGGACGGTCTTTAGCTTTCTTAATTGAAAGACTAATTTTTCCATCATCAGCAATAGATAATACTTTTACGTCTACTTCATCACCAACAGAAAGGTGCTCTTCTACGTTTTCAACATAATTATCTGCGACTTCACTAATGTGAACTAAACCACTTTTTCCTTCAGGTAATTCTACGAATGCACCAAACTTTTTAATACCAGTGACTTTACCTTTAAGCTTATTTCCAACTTCGATTGACATATGTTAAATAAATCCTCCCGATTTGATTCGATTTTCCCTTATTATATCCTTGTTTGGATTTTTTCACAATGTCTATACTCGGATAATTTTGAATCAATTTGGATTTATTTTTTCGAAGATTTTGAGCTAGACGAATCTTTGTCTTCTGGCAACCTAAAAATCACTTCACCTTTGTTGCTTAAGTAATAATCATCACGCGCAATTTTTTCAATGTAATCTTTGTCATTCAGATTATTCAACTTTTCTTTTAACGCAATTTCTTCATTTTGTTGCTTTTGAAACTGTGCTTCTTTCGCTTTTCGCTCCTGTGCATCAATATCATTGCGATGTTTTTGGACAACAAGCAAGATTGATAAAACAACAATTATCGCAAGTAATACGCCCGCAAATACTGTAATACGCCTACGAACAACACGCATTTTCATTTTTTGACGTTGTTTTTTCTTGTTCTCTTGCGACGTGTACTGATTTTCTATATGTTCTACTTTATTTTTCATTGCTTGTCACCTCCAATTTACGCTTCTTCAAGTCGACGCTCTTCAATGATTTCATACATACCCTTCGCGTTATCTTTAGATGCATGTTCATTTAATGCAGTTACTTTAACTGTTACTAATTTTTGACCAAAGCGAATCGTCAGCACATCTTCAACTTTAACATCCGATCCAGCTTTAGCAACATTACCATTTATTGTAATTCTACCTTGATCACTTACTTCTTTTGCTAGCGTACGTCGCTTTATTAACCGTGATACTTTTAAATATTTATCTAATCTCATGTATTACTCTCCCCTTTTTCTAGCCACTGCTTTAACGCGGCCTCATCAAATGACTTATCCTTCGTCTTCTCATATAAATTTAAAAAATGCTCTGCAAATACTTTTTCAAATTTAACTCTTGGCTGTTTACCTTCAGCATCTTTCGCCTTAGACCAAATTTCTTTTAAGTCATCGATAGTTTCAGCATTGGCATCACCAAATATGTGTGGGTGTCTACGAATCATTTTAGCATTAAGACTTGTAATCACTTCTTTAATGTCGATATACCCTTCTTTTTTACCAATACTAGTATGCAATAACACTTGTAATAAAATATCTCCTAGTTCTTCAATCATATGCCAATCATCTTCATTGTCAATAGCTTCGAACAATTCAAATGTTTCTTCAAGTAAATAACGCTTTAGCGTTTCATGCGTTTGCACTTTATCCCATGGACAACCTTTATCTTCATCAACTAAAGTATCAATCACTTCCGTTGCAAAATCAAAGTCATGATACAAATATGTCGATGTTATGATTTTTGGTACGAATACACTCGTCAAATTATTGAATGCATTTTCATCATGATCCAATTCATATAATGGGCATGTCACAACGTTATCCGCACCATCGCTTCGTGCACCAGTGACAATTTGAACAGGGTAATCATCAGGATATCGTTCCATTAAAGTGATTTTCAAATTAGCAGCAACCATTGCACTATAAACTTGCGTAATCAATGTATGCGTTCTAACATTAAGTGTTACTTCTTGTAATGATGTCGCATCTAACAGTGTGAAGCCATCATTTGGATCTACATTAACTGCTTCAAACACATCATCAATAAAGCTTTTCCCACCTAAAACTTTCACATCTATATCAGTATTGTCCTTTGCTAAAGCCAGTAATTTCACTGTAGTTGTCTCAGCAACTCTAGGATGACCCGGAACCGCATAGACAATATCTTTTTCATTAGCAGCTTCAACCAATTGCGCCACAATATCAATATAGACATCTTCAAATTGGTTATGTGCTTCATAAACATGGTCAAAACTCTGAAATGTTAATTCATCTTGCAATGATTCTATAACTGGATGATCTAACGTTCTTGCATAAACTTTATCTTGTGTCTTTAAAAATTTATATATCCCTAGCGGCAAATCATCAATGCCATAGTTTCCTAAGCCAACAATCGTAATGGTATGTGCCATCAACGTCTTCCTTTCTTAATTTGATACAACTTTGAACCAAATGGTAAATAAGTTAACTCTTTATATGTCAAAACATTAAATCTAAAAATATAGAAAAACAATGCAATGATACCTAATACTGCTGCACATAATAATTCAATGAGTCCAGTGATTCTACCGTGTGTTGTCACTATGTTTAACACGCATTGAACAACAATCGACATAAATACCATACCTAAAACAACATTGATAAAAAATCGTCTCATCGCATATAAGTGGTATTTTCTCGTGACAGCAATATGGATAATCGTACCGAATATAATTAATGATACAACAGTACTAATGCTCGCACCAATAATGCCACTTAAACGAATCAAAATGATATTAAGTATAAATTTAATAACCAATCCTGCCGTCATACCAACAAAAATAGGTCTCACAGCATGTTGCGCTTGTAATAATGCCATATCCATCATAATTAACGATACACAAATGACCGTAATCATATAAACACTTAACGTTAAGGTTAAATCATTCGTCTTAAAAAACACACCGTTCATTAAAGGCAATAAATTAATTAATCCTATTCCCGCTGCTGTACTTATTAAAATCGTAATCTTTAATGACGCATTTGCATAACGATTCATAAGTACCTGATTATTCATTTTGATTGCGTCACTTAACAGAGGAATGAGCGCAAAACTAAATGTTGTAGTTACAATCAATCCCATCTGAATAAATGATGCACCACGGTCATAGACTCCTTTTTCAGTTATGGCAACATCGAATGGCACGCGTATCGCTTGAAGTGACTTAATAATAGTAACACTATCAATCACTTGCCATAAAATTACGATTAATTGACTGATAGCGAAAATCAAAACCGAAAGTGCGAACTGTTTCCAAACGATCTTTGCAGTGTTATTTACCATTTTAAACTTAAAAGGTCGGTGCGCTACTAAATAAATTGAAGAACCTAAAAAACCTATCGTTGATGCTAAAATAGCAATTGTTCCCGCTTCATATATCGTCCAACCTCTGTCTACAAAAATAACAATAGTAACAATGATAATACCTACTCGTATAACTTGTTCTATAACCTGGGAAATAGCCGGAACTGTCATATTATTTGCAGATTGATAATAACCTCTTAACACGCCAAGCATACCTATAAATATAAAGCTTAAACTTGCAGCTTGAATCATTGGTGTTAAATGGCCATCACCCATCATATGTGCAATATTGTTCGCAAACACAAAAATAGCAATAAATAATAATATACCAACTAATTGTATATAAGCGACTGCTTTTGCATATGCTTCGTCACTATGATACTTCCCTATATTTTGTGTAATTGCACTAGGAATGGCATTCATCGATAATATCATTCCTAATGCTACAATTGGATACACTTGTTGATATGCATACAAACCTGTATCGCCTAATATATTTTGATATGGAATTCGATATACAGCACTCAGAATTTTAATGACAATTAATGCAGCAGTTAACACGACAACGCCATTAAATGCTTCTTTATGCTTCATCACTGATTCTCATACTTTCTTCAATGCACTTAACTAAAAACTTCAAACTATCAAGCCATTGATTTTGTTTCGTTAAAGTAATTGTCATTGCATTATTTTGAACACCAACCTTCATTGTTCTACCTAAAGGTTGTGTTGCTTTGAACAGCACTTCGCCATCAATATTTTCAGTGGCTTTTACAGATAAATGAATATCAATTATTTTCCCTTTATCTTTAATCAACGTGATACCTGAATGTAATGCGTGTACTTTTATTTCCACTATATCAAGCAAACGTGCTACTTCAACAGGATAATCATTGAAACGATCAATTAATTCATCTTTAATGTCGATAATTTGATCAAATGTTTCAGTTTTTCGTAGCTTTTTATAAATTTCAATTTTAGCTTGTTCATTTGCAATATATTCTGTTGGCAAATATGCATCCAAGTTTAAATCAACTTCGACTTCTGGCACCTCAGATTCTGGTTCCTTAATACCACGTTTTTCATTTACAGCTTCTTCTAACATTTGACTGTACAAATCAAATCCAACTGTATCAATAAAGCCGTGCTGTTGTTTACCTAACAAATTACCAGCACCACGAATGTTCAAATCACGCATCGCAATCTTAAATCCTGAGCCTAACTCCGTAAATTCTTTAATCGCTTGTAATCGATCTTCTGCAGTCTCAGTTAGTACCTTATTTGCTGGATGTAAGAAGTATGCATAACCAATACGACTTGAACGACCAACACGACCTCTTAATTGATACAACTGACTCAATCCAAAGCGATCTGCATCTTCAATGATCAAAGTATTTGCATTTGGGACATCGACACCTGTTTCAATAATCGTCGTCGTTACTAAAATATCATATTCATTATTGATAAAACTTAACATCGTTTCTTCTAAATCGCGCTCTGTCATTTGTCCATGAGCAACTGCAATGTTAGCATCTGGCATTAACATCTGGAGTTGTTCTCGTTTTTCATAAATGGATTGCACTTTATTATAAAGATAAAACACTTGGCCATCACGGGATAGTTCTCTTTCTAAAGCTTCTTTGATAAAACTCATGTTCTGTTCTAATACATATGTTTGAACTGGGAAACGATTTTCTGGCGGCGTTTCAATCACTGACAAATCCCGCACACCTAGCATACTCATATGCAATGTTCTAGGTATTGGGGTTGCAGTCAATGTTAGTACATCTACATTATGTTTTAATGTTTTAATACGCTCTTTATGGCGTACACCAAATCGTTGTTCTTCATCTACAATCAACAGCCCTAAATCTTTATACTGTATATCTTTACTAAGTAATTTGTGTGTACCAACAACTATGTCAACAAATCCAGTTTTAAGTCCTTCCTTAGTTTGTTTTATCTCTTTAGGCGTTCTAAAACGACTCATTAATTGAATTTCAACAGGAAAATCTTGCATACGCTCAATTAACGTCTCATAATGTTGCTGAGCTAAAATAGTTGTAGGAACTAAAAATGCAACCTGCTTTCCTTCCATTACAGCTTTGAATGCTGCTCTCACTGCAACTTCAGTTTTACCATAACCAACATCACCACATAGCAAGCGATCCATTGGACGCGATTTTTGCATGTCATCTTTAATTTCATCGATAGATTTAGCTTGGTCAGGCGTAAGTTCATATGGAAAATCTAATTCAAATGTTGTTTGCTCAGCTGTGTCTTCCCCATATTGATAACCTTCTGCCATTTCTCTTTCTTTATATAAATCAATCAACTCTTCAGCAATATCTTCAACACTTTGTTGAACTTTAGCTTTTGTTTTTTTCCATTCACTGCCACCGAGTTTATTTAATTTTGGCGTCTTATCTTCCGAAGCTACATATTTTTGAACTTGATCCATTTGATCTACTGGAACAAATAGTTGATCCGTACCTTTATATTGCAATTTAATATAATCACGATGCGTTTGCCCCACTTCGAGCGTCTCAACACCTAAATATCTACCAACACCATGATGCACATGAACAATATAATCTCCCACATTTAAATCTTGGTAAGACTTAATTTTTTCAGCATTTGAGATAGCTTTCGTACGTTTTCGTTGCTTTTTCTGTTTTGATTTAAAAAGCTCACGCTCAGTAATGACAACTAATCCCATATCAGGTAGTTCAAATCCTTCAGATAAACTGCCTTCAATAATCACTGCTTGCCCCGATGACATTGAGCGATGCAATTTTGTTATTGATGGAATATGCATTTCACTTAACATCGCTTGCATACGTTCAACTTTAGTTTCGGTTTCGACCAAAACCACGATATGATAGTTTTGATTAACATATCGTTGAAATTCAGAACGCATAATGTCATATTGCCCATAAAATTGTTGGACAGGTTTACATGAAAATTTAATAATATGATTTAGTTTTATCGGCATTGTTGTAGCGAATAATGAAAAATAAGTGACAGGATAGCCTTCAATCAATGTTTCAAAATCATCATATTTTATAAAACTTTGTCCTATAAATCCATTACCACTTTCAATAATATTGCTAATAAACGAATCAGACTCTACTGTTAAACTTTCTTCAGTTTCTTTAATACGATTAAATTCATCAACTGCAATGATTGCATCTTTTTGGAAATACTCAATAATTGTCGAAGGTGTTTCATACATAAACGCTACTAAGCGACGTAGTATTTGATGATCAAAGTATGTACTTTCGAATAATTTAAAGCTTTCATACGTTTCTTTCAAATCATTGCGCACTGATTTATCTATTTTGGGTCTTGTATTTTCATATGCAGTTTTTAACTCTTCTTTAAGATGGCTGATCACTTCTTCAGTAATGATATAATCACTTGCAGTTGTGATATCGACTTCTTCAACATTATCTTTGGAACGCTGCGTTTCAACATCAAAATCCCGAATAGAATCAATTTCGGTATCAAATAGCTCAATTCTGATTGGTTCCCCAATTAGCGGAAAGATATCGATAATACCTCCTCGCAATGAGAATTCACCAATATGCGATACCACGGATTCCCGTTTGTACCCCATATTAACTAATTTGTTAAGAAATTGGTCCACATCGATATCCTCACCAACACGCAATGTCATTTGGTGATTTTGCCACATTTCAACAGGAGTTAACCACTTTTTCAAACCATTTAAAGGAACGATAAATAACCCTTTCTTACCTTGAGCTAACGCAGTTAAAGTTCTAATACGTTCACTCATCAGTTGAGGGCTTTGTGTTGAAAACTCTTCGGTCATAATATCTTGCACAGGATACTTATACAATTCTTCAGCATCTATAAATTGAAGTAAATCTGTTTCTAATTTATCTGCTTGGTATAAATTATTGGTAATTAATAATAACTGTTGATTACTTTGTGCATATTTTTCAGCAATCATCGTCACTTTAGCTGACGGGGAAAGACCAGTTACTAGTGTGTTTGCTTGTCCAAATACCTGATTAAGGTCTTGAAAATGATTATCTTCTTTTATAAGCGTTGTCAATATTGTCATTATTTCACTTCACCATTAAATTCATTCATAACATGGTCAAATCGTGATGTTTCAACAAACTTTTCAATTGCGCGTGCTGCGTGTTCGATAACTTTTTCCATCGTTACCATTTCATCATTTGAAAAGCGTTGTAAAACATAATCAGGTACCGTCATACCATTCGTTGGTCTTCCCACACCAATACGAATACGTTTAAATTGGTCTGTACCAAGCATTTTAATAATTGATTTCATACCATTGTGACCGCCCGCACTTCCTTTTTGTCTTAAGCGAACTTGTCCTTGTTCTAAATCTAAATCATCATATAAGACAATTAAATCTTCTGGATTAACATTGTAATAATCCATAATCGGTGCAACTGCTTCACCTGACAAATTCATCATTGTCATTGGTTCGATAAATAACACTTTATCGCCGTTCATTCGTTCAATTGTATATGCACCTTTAAACTTTTGTTTATCTAATGAAAAATTATTTTTCTCTAAAATATAATCAACGACTTCAAAGCCGATATTATGTCTTGTAAGTTCAAAACGTTTACCTATATTACCTAGACCTACAATACATTTCATGCGTGTTTACCTCCAACATAATTGTTTCATTTATTATTATAATGACAACATCCATTTTCCGCCATTGCCATCAATTATCATTATTCTTTAGCTTAGTAAGTATGTATTTTAAAATCGAGTACATTAAAATTTTTATGATGTATCATTGTTGAGTTTAATGTCTTTTACTCACTAAAATTAATTAAACTTTAGTACAAAGTAATAAAGTTTAATTAAGCTTTATAATAACACAAAAAGCACCATGCTTATATTAAAATAAGCACAGTGCTTGTTAAACAAAGTATAAAAACTTTAATGTAACAGATTAAAATTACTCTTCAGTTTTTTCTTCGTCTTCTTTGCTTTCGCCAACAACTTCTGGTTCTTCAGTTTGTTGTTCGCCTTCCATAGCTTCGATTTCTTCTTCAGTTGGTTCTTCAGTTGGAGCAACTACTGTTACTACTGATTCAGCTGAATCGTTTTCGATTTTGAAGTCGCCAGTTACTTTAACATCAGCAACAGTTAAGCTGTCGTTAATGTTTAATTCAGTAATGTCTACTTCGATTGCTTCTGGAATATTGTCTGGAGTAGCAGTTACTTCTAAGTTGAATAATGGTTGTTCAACTACGCCGCCTTCTTTAGCGCCTACTGCTTCACCAACTAATTGAACTGGTACTTCAACAGTACGTTCTTCACTCATATTGATTGCTAAGAAGTCAATGTGAGTAATTTGGTTTTTAAGTGGATCGAATTGGTAGTCTGCAACCATAACTTTGATAGTTTTAGAACCAACGCCTAATTCGATAACACCGTTACGACCTACTTCACGGATAACTTTGATGAATTCTACTTCATCAACTTTAACTGACACGTTTTTAGTACCGTAACCGTATACTACTGCTGGTACTTTACCAGATTTTCTTAATTGTTTAAGATCTGAACGTGTTTGTTTACCTTGACGGATGATTGACTTTAATGAAGCCATTCTCATTTCCACCTTTCATTTTTGCTCAAAACGAGCACCTCACTTACCCATCAACATCATCGTTGCTTGCAAGTGTTTATTTATTCGTATAATCACGAACGAAACTATTATACACGTTTGGAATATGTTCGTCAAACGCCTTTTAAATATTAGTCAAATAATACGCTAACTGATTCTCTTTCGTATACACGAATGATAGCTTGTGCGATTAAACCAGCAACAGATAATTCTTTAGTGTTAGATGGTTTGCGATCTTCATCTAAATGAATTGAGTTTGTTACGATTAATTCTTTTATAGCAGAATTTTCGATACGTTCTTTAGCCGGTCCTGATAAAACAGGGTGTGTACAACAAGCATATACTTCTTTAGCACCTTTATCTTTTAATGCTTGTGCAGCTAAAGTGATTGTACCTGCTGTATCAATAATATCGTCAATAATAATTGCCGTACGTCCTTCAATCTCACCAACAATGTTCATCACTTCAGCAACATTTGGTCTAGGACGACGTTTATCTATAATTGCAATTGGAGTTTTTAAAATGTCAGCTAATTTACGTGCACGTGTAACGCCGCCATGGTCTGGTGAAACAACGACACATTCTTCTGGGTTAATATTCGGATCATCTTTGAAATGTTTAGCAAGAATTGGCACACCCATTAAGTGGTCAATTGGAATATCAAAGAATCCTTGAATTTGTGGTGCATGTAAGTCTAACGCAATCATACGAGTTGCGCCAGCTGTTTCGATTAAGTTTGCAACTAATTTAGCAGTGATTGGCTCACGGCTACGGGCTTTTCTATCTTGTCTTGCATATCCATAATATGGCACTACAATATTGATTGTTGCTGCAGAAGCACGTTTACAAGCATCAATCATAATTAATAATTCCATTAAATGTAGATTCACAGGATATGATGTTGGTTGAATAATAAATACGTCACAACCACGAATACTCTCTTCGATATTAATTTGAATTTCTCCATCACTAAAACGTTTAACTGAACATTTACCTAGTTCAATTCCTACTTGGTCAGCAACTTCTTGCGCTAATGCTTCGTTTCCTTTCAATGAAAAAATCTTTAATGACGAATTCTTATATTCATTATTTAACATTTATAGTCCTCCAATTATTTACTTACGCAATTACTATTATATATAAAATGTAACTCCATTACTATGCGAATCATTAAATCATAAAGATTACATTAATATTACATAGGATTATCCTTTTATCCTAGCCATTTTAAATACGTAAATGATTATTTCCTATATCCTTCTTTTGTTGTTTGTCTTGCTCTTGCCACAGCTAAACTGTCATTTGGTACGTCATCTGTGATTGTGGAACCAGCTGCCACCAATACATCATCACCAATTGTTACAGGTGCTACTAAATTAACATTGCAACCTACAAATGAATCTTTGCCGACGATAGTTTTAAATTTATTTTCACCATCATAGTTAACTGTAATCGTTCCGCAACCAATATTAGTACGTTCGCCAATTACAGCATCGCCAATATAACTTAAATGTGAAACCTTGGCACCATCTTTAAGATCTGCTTTTTTAATTTCTACAAAATTTCCAACCTTAACATCTGCACCTAATTGCGCGCCTGGTCTCAATTGCGCAAACGGTCCGACCTTAGTATTCGCTCCTACGCTAGCATCATTAACAACAGACTGTTGAATACATGCACCATTTTCAATCGTACTATTGTTAATTTCAGAGTACTGACCAATAACAACATCTTCGCCAATTTCTGTACGACCATTAATTCGTACGCCTGGTTCAATGACTGTATCACTACCAATTGTAACGTCTGGACCAATATAAGTGCTGTCAGGATCGATGATTGTCACACCATTTAGCATGTGATAATGATTCGTACGACGTTGCATCGCCTTCTCAGCCTGACTAAGCATTACACGATCATTTACACCCATGATTTCTTCAACATCATTGGTACGATAGACTTCTACGATGCCGCCATCATTTAAAATTAACGACAATACATCAGGGAGGTAATATTCACCTTGCGCATTATCATTTTTCACTTGTGTTAATTTTTCAAACAACGTTTTATTATTAAACGCAAAAATACCTGAACTAATTTCATTAATATCCTTTTCAGCTTGCGTTGCATCTTTCTCTTCAACTATGCGTTCTAAACGACCTGACGCATTTCGAACGATTCTTCCGTATCCATATGGTTGTTGAATCGATGCAGATAATACAGTTGCTTGAGCATTAGCATCCTCGTGATGCGCAATCAATGTTTCTAATGTTTCCTTTGTGATGAGCGGTGTGTCACCACATACAACGATTGTCGTACCTTCCTTGTCTTCTAAGTGTGATTTCGCCATTTGCACTGCATGCGCAGTACCGAGTTGTTCCTCTTGAAAACTGTATAAAGAACGCTCGCCTAAATGTCCTTTTACACTTTCAGCACCATGTCCTACGATGGTTACAACTTGATCGACACCAGAGCCTTTCACACTTTCCAATACATGTTCGACCATAGGTTTCCCAGCAACCTCGTGTAGCACTTTATACTTTTTAGATTTCATTCTTGTGCCTTTACCTGCTGCCAAAATTATCGCGTGTCTTCGCATGAACATTAACCCCCATTAAATTTTACACTTCGTCATTATTATAATTTAATCTGCAATACTCTTTCAACATATAAAAGGCATTGTTTTTAATTCGTTGTAATTTTAAAAACAACTTTTTTCTTACTTCAAAAATACGAGCATCATTCAAACGCAATTTTTATCAGCAATGAATCAATAATTTTCATATCATCATAATCTGTTAACGTATATATTTATTAGCCTTTCATTAAAAATAAAAAAACATTAATACAAACTAAAAAAACTGCCGACAAAGCTTTATGCTTTATCGACAGTATCAAATCAACTTATTGCAAATGTATTACATCGCTAAATATAAAATTGATTAAGCTTCTTCTGAATCTTCTGATGTAGCGTTTTTATCTGGTACTACTTCATCTGTTTCATCATATACTTTCATCACTGCATCTTGAATTTCTTGTCTCATATCTGAATTAATAGGATGCGCGATGTCGCGGAATTCACCATCTGGTGTACGTTTACTTGGCATTGCAACGAACAAGCCAGAGTTTCCTTCAATTACACGTAAATCATGAATTACGAAAGCTTCATCTAATGTAATGGAAACGAGTGCTTTCATTCGTCCATCTGTTTGTATTTTTCTAAGTCTTACATCTGTCACTTTCATGTAGTGAGCCCCCCTATAGTATATATCTCTCTGTTTTATTTAGAAGCTTGATTAAACATATTAATCGAAAATTATAATTCCTTAATTTTACTTACTAATTCAATTTCTACTTTCACATCTTTTGGCAAACGCGCAACCTCTACACAACTACGCGCTGGCTTGTGTTCATTAAAATATTGACCATACACTTCATTTATTTTTTGGAAATCATTCATATCTTTAATGAAAATGGTCGCTTTCGCAACAGAATTCAAATCAGATCCTGCTTCTTCCAAAACAACCTTTAAATTTTCTAAAACTTGTTTTGTCTGTGCTTGAACATCAGCGCTTACGATATGTCCATCAATATTCAATGGAATCTGACCAGAAGTATAAACCATACCATTCACAACTGTTGCATGCGAATATGGTCCAAGTGCTTCCGGTAATCTTGTTGTGTTAATGATTTTCATAATACTAAAACTCCTTTTATGAAAACTTAGATAAACTGTTGCCAGGTTCTACGTTAAACTCTTGATTATATTCATCTACATCAGATAATTTCACTAAGGAAGTATAATCTTCAATCAATCTTTGTTTAACTTCTTTTGATTCTACAAGTACTGATACCCCTTTTACATGGGCTTTAAACTCATTCATTAAATTCATAACACCATTAATAGAGCCACCAGCCCTCATAAAATCATCGACAACTAAAACATTTGAATTTTCTGCTAAAGTTCTCTTCGAAAGTACCATTGTTTCTATTTTTCTTGAAGATCCTGAAACGTAATTAATTGAAACTGTAGAACCTTCAGTCACCTTGTTGTCTTTTCTAATCACTACTACTGGTAAATTTAAAATATTAGCAACCGCATTTGCCAATGAAATACCTTTTGTCGCAATGGTAACAACAGCATCTAATTTTTCTTCCATGTAAATACTGGCAATTAACTTACCAACTTTGTTTAGTAGCGATGGATTACCTACCAAATCTGATAAAAATAAATATCCGCCAGGTAACAAACGTTCTTTCTCTTCTAATAGAGTAATGACCTCATTAACAACTTCAGTCGCCTCTTCTTTACTCATCATTGGTTTATACGTAACACCACCACTTGCGCCAGCAGTAGTAATTACTGTACCTAACTTTTCTTTTTGGAATGTATTTTTTATAATTTGGACATCTTCACTTATTGAAGACTTCGCCTGTTTAAATTTTTTCACAAAAAAAGTTAATGGAATCAATTTATTCGGATGGTTCATCAAATATTGCGTCATAAAAACAATTCTCTCGCTTCGTTTATATCTCATCTTTTCAACCCTTCTATCCTAATAGTCTAACTAAGTACACTTCATTACAACAACCGTTAACTGCATTATAAATATTTTTTGCTTGGCTTTCTTTTCGTGCTAGCCCATACACAGTAGGTCCGCTTCCACTCATTAACGCACCATCTGCACCACTTTTCAACATATTATTTTTTAATTTATCGATTTGTGGGTGTTTTGAAACAGAAATTGGCTCTAATCGATTAGACAAACTTTGACATAATTGTTGATAATCTCGATTTTCTAAGGCCTCATAACACATTTTCGTATGTACGTCGTAACGCTTATCTAAATTAATCAACTTAAATATATCTGGTGATGATATGCCTAAGTTTGGTTTAGCAAGAATCACCCAAGCTGAAGGTGGTTTATTTAAAAACTCGATTTTCTCTCCTCTTCCAGTACATAGTGCAGTTTTATTATAAATACAAAACGGAATATCTGTCCCGATTTTACTGCCTAGTAGAGCCAATTCTTCCAAACTCGCCCCTATATCAAAAAGTCGATTCAATCCTCTTAACGTTGCTGCTGCATCAGCCGAACCTCCAGCTAAGCCAGCAGAAACAGGTATTTCTTTATCGATAGAAATTGTTACACCTTGCTTTAGTTGATATTGCTCAATAAATAGTTGCGCTGCACGATATGCGAGATTTTTATGATTAGAAGGCACATAATTATGTTCAATCTCAACAACTATCTTTCGATCTTTTCTTTTATGAAAAGTTAAACGATCATTTAAATCAACTGTTGTCATTATCATTTCAATCTCATGATAGCCATCATTTCTTTTAAAAAGTGTATCGAGCGTAAAATTAATTTTGGCTGGTGCCGTTTCATATATCATTTTCCGCCCTCTTTTCGTTATCTTAATATGATGATTTTAACATAAAGAGAATTAATATTTGACATTTTAATTTGTTTTTTAGTGTTTTTTTAATAAAAAAGTAATTTTCTCCATCTAATTACTTAGTATTTACTTGTATTTGTGTTTATAAATACAATTATCCATTTACTGAAAAATCTATAAGCGAAACATCAGTGTTAAACATTTTGTAAATAAAAAGAGTATTGAACATAATGCCCAACACTCAAATAATTATCATAATATTTACTTCTTATACTAAGAAACGTCTAACATCTCTATATGTCTTATTTAGTGTGCAATTGATTCGTGATGATTATCCTCTTCAAATGAAACTTGAACATTTTCAGTTAACACATCAGTGTATGTATAAGATACTCTCTCAAAGTTGTGTTTGTCTTGATCTAACTCAACAATGAAAACTGACGGATATGTTTCTTTTAAAATTCCAGAACGTTTTATTGTTTTCTTACGGCCTCCATTGGCTTTCAGTACAATACGATTTCCTACATGACAATCAATAGAATTTTTGATGTCCAAAATTGATTTTGGCATATTGCTCCACCTCGCTACAAGTTACATAATACCATATTTGCAACGTTTTCGTCAAACAAAATTTAAATTTTAACAATAGTGCTTTGCTTTGTCAATCATTTAATTTTCTAATTGAGGGAATTTTTTCTTTTCTTCATACAATTTAGCAAAATCTTGAATAGATAGCGTTTCACCGCGACGTCTTGGATCAATACCTGCTTGTTCCAACCATTGTAAAATCACTTCTTTGTGTTGTTTACCATCTTTAAAATAATTTTGATAGTTATTGTTAATTGTCTTTCTTCTTTGTGCAAATGCTGCTTTTGCTAACTTAAAGAATGCTTCCTCGTTATCTACTGTTACTAACGGTTCAGTTCTCTGCATCAGTTTTACAACTATTGAATCAACATTAGGTGGTGGCATAAATACAGATTTAGGTACCGTTAATACTTTACTAGTCTCTGTATAGTATTGTACGACAATTGATAACGAACCATATGCTTTTGAACCTACTTCAGCATTTAAGCGTTCGCCCACTTCTTTTTGCATCATCACCACGTAGCCATCAATTGGTATATCTTGTTGCATCAAATTTAATAAAATTGGCGTCGTAATATAGTACGGCAGGTTTGCAACAACCATTATTTTTTCACAATCTTGTAAATGATTTTCAACAGCTTCTTTAATATTCGCTTTTAAAATATCTTCATTAATCACCGTCACATTATCATAAGGTGATAGTGTATCATTTAATACAGGTATTAAACGTTGATCAATTTCAAATGCCAATACTCTTTTAGCATGTCTGGCCAATTGTTCTGTCAATGACCCCATGCCTGGACCAATTTCAATCACCCCAGTTTGTGCATCAATATCACTTGCATCAATGATATTATTAATGATATTCACATCTATCAAAAAGTTCTGTCCTAAACTTTTTTTAAAATTAAAGCCATATTTATCTAACAACGCTCGCGTTCTTGATGGTGTTGCAATATCTTTATTATCCAACATTTTCACTTCCTCATTCATCTTCTAAAGCTTGCCTTACATCCGCTTCGGTATAACCAAATGCATTTAACTTTTTCAATAACTGCTTACCATTGGAATGGCCGATTCGCAATTTTCTACTTAAAATTTCTCTACGGCGCCTTGCATCTTTCCCAACAATTAACCCCAACTCTATTAGCACAGATTTATCAATTGATTCATAAGCTTCATCAAAGGGTGAACTAACATGCATTAACGCTTCTTTAATATCAATTAAGTCGGCATGTTCAACACCAATTTTCCCTTTTTTATTTTTAGCTTTTTCTCTATCAATATACGCATGTTTAACACCTTTGACATGTTCAGTAATTGTACTTCTAATTTTATCTCCTGGGAAATCTGGATCTGTTAATACAATAACGCCTCGACTTTGTTGAGCATTTCTAATTACTTCTAAAGTTTGTTCGTTGATGGCACTACCATTCGTTTCAATCGTATCACATTCAACAGCTCGTTTAACACGCTCAGTATCATCTCGTCCTTCTACAACTATAAACTCATTGATTTTCATTTAAAACGCCTTCCTACAATTCTTAATTTCAAAGCTCTAACCATCTCTATCGCACGTATTCCACATGCACGATATTTTAATTTAAAAAAGTGAGAAAGAACCATAGCATATTAAACGAATATAGCATCGTTTACATTTATGGCGGTGATCTTTCTCACTTTTAACTTTATGAATTTAAATTAAACAATTTCTCTGCATTTTTAGTTGTTTGTTCGCACACTTCTTCATAAGATAAGCCTTTTAATTCAGCAATTTGTTCAGCTACTAAAGTTACTCTCGCCGGTTCATTTCGCTTCCCTCTATACGGATGTGGCGAAAGATACGGTGCATCGGTTTCAACTAGCAAACGCTCCATTGACACATGCTTAGCAACTTCTTTAGGCTGTTTAGCATTTTTAAATGTCACAGGTCCACCTAATGAAATATAAAAATTCAGCTTATTAGTTACAATATCTGCAATTTCTGGAGAACCACTAAAGCTATGCATAATCCCGCCTACCTCTTCAGCATGCTCCTCCAATAAGATATCGATACAGTCTTGAGTTGCTTCACGGTTATGAATGATAATTGGTAACTTCAAACGCTTAGCTAAAGCAATTTGCTTTCTAAAAACTTCCTTTTGAACATCTGCAGGAGATTTATCCCAGTGATAATCTAATCCCATTTCACCAATACCAATCACTTTTGGATGCTGAGCTAAAGATTCAATCCATTCCAAGTGTTCTTCTGTAAAATCAATTGCGTCAACTGGATGCCAACCGATAATGCCATATAAAAAATCATACTCATCGATTAATTTCATCGCGCGTTCAATTGTCGATTTGTTAAAACCAACTACAAACATACGATCAACACCTGCTTCTCTAGCACGTGTAATCACTTCACTCAAATCATCATCGTATTGCTCATCATTTAAATGGACATGTGTATCGATTAACATAATTATCTCTCCTAATTTTTAAAAATACAGTTATTTAATCACTGCACCATTTGGAATTGCACTTGGTAAACTTACTAAGGTTAATACACCATCTTTTTCAGCAGATAATATCATACCTTCAGATTTTTGTCCCATTAATTTAGCTGGTTTCAGGTTAGTAACAACTGCTACTTTTTTACCAATAATATCATCTGGTGTATAGAATTTGGCAATTCCTGATACAATTTGTCTTTGTTCAGAATCTAAGTCTACTTGAATTTTTAAAAGCTTATCTGACTTCTTAACATGTTCAGCATCAATAATCGTTGCTGCCTTAATTTCAACTTTATCAAAGTCTTTAATATCAATTTGAGGTTTGCTAGGAATCTCTTCTTTTTCCTCTTTAGTAGCAGGCGGTTGCATTGATTCTTTGATATATGCAATTTCCGCTTCGCTATCCAATCTTGGGAAAATAGGTTTAGGTTGCCCAGTAACCATAATTGACTCATTAAGCACACCATATTGCTCTAAACTACTAAATTCCATAAATTGAGGATTGTTAATGTTCAATTGTTCAAAAATCTCTTTCGGCGCATGTGTTAAGAATGGACGTAATAATACAGCTGCATAACGAATATTTTCAACTAAGTGAGCCATTACATTGCCTAACATATCTTTTTGGCTATCGTCCTTAGCTAATACCCAAGGCGTTGTTTCGTCAATATACTTATTCGTTCTACTAATAAACTTCCATACCGTAGATAATGCCACAGAAAATTGCAAACTTTCCATGCTTTCAGTGTAGCTTTTCACTGTTTCTAAAGCCATAGCTTCCATTTCTTCATCTAATTCATGAAGTGGACCTTGATACGCTGGTAATTCGCCATCAAAGTACTTATTAACCATAGAAATCGTACGGTTTACTAAGTTACCTAAGTCATTTGCTAGATCGAAATTTGTACGCTCAACAAATGCTTCAGGTGTAAATACGCCATCTGAACCAAATGGTAATTCACGCATTAGATAATAACGTGTAGCATCTAAACCATAGCGATCAATTAAAATATTAGGGTCTACGACATTACCTTTAGATTTACTCATTTTTCCATCTTTCATCAAAATCCAACCATGTGCAAAGACTTTTTTAGGTAACGGTAAGTCTAATGCCATCAATAAAATAGGCCAAATAATTGAGTGGAATCGCACAATTTCCTTAGCCATTAAATGAATATCTGCTGGCCAGTATTTGTTAAATAGTGACTCATCATCTGATAAATAGCCTAATGCTGAAATATAGTTAACTAACGCATCAATCCAAACATAAACAACATGTTTTGGATTAGACGGAACATGGACACCCCAGTTAAATGATGTACGAGAAACAGCTAAATCAGCAAGTCCTGGTTTAATGAAGTTGTTAATCATTTCATTTTTTCTTGATGGTGGTTGTATAAAATCTGGATTTTGGTCATAGAACTCTAATAAACGGTCTGTATATTTACTAATATTAAAGAAATAACTTTCTTCTTTAACTAGTTCAACTTCGTGTCCAGAATCTGGACTTTTGCCACCAATAATTTTACCGTTTTCGTATTGTGGGTCTACTAATTGTGACTCTGTATAGTATGTTTCATCCGGAACAGAATACCAACCTTCATATTCACCTAAATAGATATCACCTTGCTTTAATAAACGTTCAAACACTTGCTCAACGACATGTTTATGACGTTCTTCAGTTGTTCTGATAAAATCATCATTTGAAATTTCAAGCTTAGCCCACAATTGTTTAATTCCAGCAATCATCTCATCCAAATATTCAATTTCTGTCTTACCAGCTTTTTGAGCTTTTTCTTGAATTTTTTGACCGTGTTCATCCGTTCCAGTCAAATAGCGAACATCATATCCTTGCATTCTCTTATATCTTGCAATAACATCTCCAGCCACTGTAGAATATGCATGTCCTATATGTAAATTCCCACTAGGATAGTATATTGGGGTTGTTATATAAAATGTTTCTTTAGCCATAACTGTTCCTCCTCGTAATGTCTCACTTCAAATAATATCTAAGATTTCTATGCATTTCAACGGACGCGAACATTTATCTCGTCATCTCATTTTCATCTTATTCAATGTTAAGGTATTTATTACTTTCAATGTATTTATTTTACATTAAAAAACGTCGATGTCATCATTTTTTTATCATAGTCAACATCATTTTATCAGTATCAATGCAAAATGATAACTTACCATTTAAAATTACAGCTTGCGTTTATAAAATCGTTTAAAATTTCATATAATCGATAAAGTGATTAACTTATTTGATGATAAATATTATATACTTCATTCGTTTTAAGTTGTCGTTCTTCAGCAACTTTTTTAATAGCTTGTTTTGGTTTCATCTGTGAAGTTTGAATATAATGATCAACATGCTCATTGATAGATAAATCATCAAACCACGATATCTCATTGTTCGCTTTAGCACCTTCAATTAAGATAACGAATTCGCCTTTCAATGGTACATCGCCTTGCTGAATCAATGCTTGTAATTGTGTTACATCATCAGTTACAATTTGTTCGAACTTCTTAGTTAATTCACGCCCTAGTGATACTTGTCGTGTTGCATCTATCTTTGCAATTGTTTTTAATGTATCTGTCACACGATGCGGTGATTCGTATATAATTAATGTGCTATTTTCATGCATACGTTGCTCTAATACAGCACTTTTTTCTTTCTCTTTTCGTGGCAAAAATCCTAAAAATGTATATACATATGAAGGTAATCCACTAGCCATCAAAGCCGTCAGCCCAGCATTAGGTCCAGGCACAGTCTCTACTTTAATATTAGCTTCTCTGGCTGCCACTACTAATTCGTATCCAGGATCACTAATTAAGGGCAATCCAGCATCAGATACGAGCGCAACGTCAAGACCTAATTCTAACTGTTCAATGATAAAAGCAGTCTGCTTATCCTTGTTATGTTCGTGATATGACTTTAATGGAGTTGGAATATCATAATGATTACACAGTTTACTAGTTACTCTAGTGTCTTCACAAGCAATCATATCAACACGTTTCAATACATCAACTGCTCTATAAGTAATATCTGCTAAATTACCAATTGGTGTGCCCACTAAATATAATACAGCCATACTATCGCTCCTTAATTAATCGCAATTTCTTTTGTCTGGTATAAGTTTTAATTTCATATTCACGCTTCAATGCTTCAGACTTTGTCTCATACATTTCTTGATAAACTAAATGCACCGGACGTCTTACTTTCGTATATTTGGCTCCTTGACCTCGGTTATGTTTTTCAACACGTGCATTAACGTCTTTAGCGTATCCTGTATATAAACTTCCATCACTACATTTTACAATATATACAAAATGACTATCCATAATATACTTCCTTCATTTCTTCGCTATAATTACCATCTTCATTATAAATATAAAATGGGGGCATGATTTCTAAACCTTGATTTCCACCTTTTCGACCTTCTACTACTATCGTTTGTGCTGATTTCCCTACTTTACTATATATAAAAACGACTTTCTTAGGTTCAATATTCACTTTTCTCATTTCAAACAAGACATCCATTAGTCTCTCTGCACGATGTACCATGTTTAGCCTGCCACCTTCTTTTAATAAATGACGGGCTGCAATCATGCAATCTTCAAGTGTACACATAATCTCATGTCTCGCTATCTTATGTGCTTCTTTTTGATGTTGGTGTTGCTGATTCTCTTTAAAATAAGGCGGATTACACGTTACTAAAGTATATTGTGAAGGTTTAAATACTTTAGTAACGTTTTTCAAATCCATGTGATGCATTGTTAAATATTCATCAACATCATTGAATTGAAATGTGCGTCGCGCCATATCGACAAGTGTTTTTTGAATCTCAACACCTTCTATATGTCGTGGATGTTTCGCAAACAATAACAAGGGTATCACCCCATTGCCTGAACATAAGTCCAACACAATATCTTTTGTTCTAGGTTTTGTAAAATGCCCTAACAACAAAGCATCCGTTGAAAATGAAAAAACATCATCATTTTGAATAATACTAAAATCTTCTTTGATTAGTTGATCAAATCGTTCATTCTCTTTTAACATTTTTAACTCCTATGAAGACAACCTTTTTCTATTGAGTAATTGAAAACTCTTTTTATATTATATGCCTAACTACATTCGATGTATTTTTGACTTTTAACAGCTACATTTTATAACTAATGATACTGCGTGCACACTTAATAATAACATTTAGTACCGCCATCTCTTATGCAATCACCAAAACTTTATACACAATTAAAGCCTGAAACATGCATTGTCTCAGACTTATCCAAACCATATTCATTTATAATTATAACACTATTTGAGTGTGCTTGATTAATCACTTAAAACTTCTAAACAGAACAGACAATCTTCACCATGTCGATGTTTTCCAAATAATTCGCCTTTACAAATATGAAATCCTTCTCCATACAATATAGCCAAATTATCTTTACTTGGTAATGGCTTTTTCACAGCTTTTGCTGGTTTTGAATTCGCAGTATCAATAGTAGTTGGTTCATCATTGCCCAACACCTTTTTCAAATTATCATTTTCAAGTTGAAGCGCTACATTTTCTTCTACTAATTCAACTGCAAGTGCCTTTAATTCTGAAGTTTCCTTTGAAAGTTGATTGACATTCATTTCTAAACGCATTATTTTTTCAAATATTTCATTGCGATCCAAATGTAATAATGCCTCCTTAATGCATAGTTTCTATTTCTTCTAATTTATATTCAAGTGGCTGTTCATGTCCCTCAAGCTTCACCTGCATAGAAATGTCTAATATATTTAAAGCAACTACTTTCCCGTTACCATCAGGCGTTTCAATTGCTTCACCAATATCAGGTAATTGTGCACGTACTTCCTCATAATAGTCATTTTCATATTTTAAACAACACATCAAACGACCACATGCACCAGAAATTTTAGTTGGATTTAATGATAAATTTTGATCCTTAGCCATCTTAATCGATACTGGTTCAAAATCCCCTAAAAATGTAGAACAACATAACGACCTACCACAAGGTCCGATACCGCCAAGCAATTTGGCTTCATCCCTTACACCAATTTGTCTCAACTCGATACGTGTTTTTAAATGTTGCGCTAATATTTTTACTAATTTTCTAAAATCAATACGATCATCCGCCGTAAAATTAAAAATAACTTTCGATTTATCTAATGTATATTCGCAATTGACTAAACGCATGTCCAAACCTTGTTCTCTTACAATGTCTTTACATAGTATTAATGCATTTTCAGCATCTCGTTCATTACAATTAAATTTATCAATATCTTTGTCATCAGCAATGCGAATAATATTTTTAAGAGGTAACACAACATCCTCTTCAGCAATATCCATTAATGGATTTTTAACAATACCTATCTCTATGCCTCTTTTAGATTCGACAACTACCCAGTCTTCTATATCTACTTGTATATCATTAGGTGTATAATATTCTAATTTTCCCGCTTTTTGAAACTGAACACCTATTACATTTGGCATCTAACTCACACCCTTAATTACGATTTGTTCAAATACAAGCGTTGGATTTACATTTTGATTCAATTTCTTATGTGCTTCCGTCAGTTGATCAAACATCAAAATTAATTGATTAAACGACAACTTTTGCGCATATTGATCAATATCATTTTTTAAATCACTATATATTTGTTTATCCTCTACATTTACCTTTGTATGTATGATATCTTCGAAGAAACCATTCACAGCTGCAATAGTTAAAGATTGCAGTTTTTTATTTTTAGCCTGTTTCAATAAATCAATAATACCTATAAGTGCCATTGGCTTATTAGTAAGCAACAATTCACACCAACGTATAACTGATTTCCTTAATGCTAATAAATCAAATTCTTCATTTAAAGCCATTGCATTATCTATTTGCGTAGTATAAGTACTAATCATTTCAGCTACTGGCTTAGACATGTTTTGTTCAACTAATCTATTTATAAACTTTTCTTTATCAATAGGCTTGAAATATACATGCTGACACCTTGAATGGATTGTGTCTAAAATTTGCTCAGGTTTTGTAGACAATAAAATAGCAATCGTATTGTCCGGTGGTTCTTCAAGAAATTTCAAGATACTGTTTTCCCCTTGAACAGTTAACTTTTCAAAGTCTTCAATGATGTACACTTTATTTGTGCTTTCTATAGGAAGTTGATTCATATGACGCACAAGTTGTTCAACTTGTTCTTTCTTAATTGCATTCTCAGTTGTTGATATATACATAAAGTCTGGATGATTATATGTACTAACCTTTGTTTCACATTGACTATCTGTTTGACATAAAATAAGCTTTGCAAAATTAATCGCAACTTGTTTCATCGTTTGTGCATCATCACCTTCAAATAAATAGGCATGCGATAATTTATTTGAATGATATGCATTCGTCAATTGTTGCTGTTCATCCATTCATTACAAACTCCCTTTTGCTTTTATATAAAAAGGTTGCCAAAGAGCAACTAATTACTGCAACAATAGCGACCATGATTTGTGATTATTTTTAGAACCACAAAAATCAAATCTATTGGCATCTGAACTAGTCGCAGTCAAGCAACCCAAAATTGTTAATAACTTATTAATACACTATTTTAAGTATCTCTAATTGATGATTGTATTATAGAATTAAAATTGATGGAATGCATCAACTGGCATAACAAATACAGTAGCACCGCCAACTTCAACTTCAACTGGATATGGAATGTACGAATCCGCACTGCCTCCCATAGGTGTAATAGGTGAAACCAACTGTTCTCTATTACCACACGTTTGATTAATCACAGACAATATTTCATCTACACGGTCATCATTGACACCACATAAGAATGTTGTATTACCCGCTCTTAAAAACCCACCTGTTGTTGCCAATTTTGTTGCTCTAAAGTTATTTTTAACAAGTTGATCTGCAAGTTCCTGACTATCTTGATCTTGTACGATCGCTATAATCATTTTCATTTTATAACACCTCTTCTAACAATTATATCATATCTTTTCTAAATATTTGATGATAGTTTGATACGTGTCTTCAACAACATTTTCAAGAGGTTGATCTGCATTAACGCTTTTGAACCGTTGTGATTCATTATGAATGATTTCTTGGTAACCTTCAATTACTTTTTCGTGAAACTTTAAATCTTCTTGATCTAATCTATTTTGATCTCTTGAATTTTTAATAATACGTTCGCGACCTACTTCAGCACTAACATTTAAATAAATCGTCAAGTCTGGATATAATCCATTTATTGCAAATTCGTTTAATGCTCTTACTTCTTCAACGCCAATCCCTCTAGCATAACCTTGATAAGCTAATGAACTATCGATATAGCGATCACACAACACAACCTTACCTTCTTTTAAAGCTGGTATGACCTTTAATACAAGATGTTCTCTTCTAGATGCAGCAAATAACATTGCTTCAGTTCTAATGTCCATATCATTGCCTTCTAATACAATTTTACGTATTTCTTCACCAGTAGGAACACCACCTGGTTCTCTAGTCATAATGACATCATAATCTTTTACTAATCTATGGTAAACTTCATTAATTACAGTTGTTTTTCCAGAGCCTTCTGGGCCCTCAAAAGTTATAAAAGCTGACATTTTATTCATCCTCAACTAAAATTTTATTATTTTTAATTCCTTCAACTATCATTCCAGTTTCCAGATATTCATTTACCAATTCTATCATATTTTCAGTTATTGTTTCTCCTTTGAAAATAATAGGAATCCCTGGCGGATACGGGACAATATGTCGCGCCAGAACTTTACCTTTTGCCTTTTTCAAATCACACCAAGTAACATATTCAAAGCGTTTTGGTTTATAGTTACCTTCAGTTGTTAAAAGTTGTGTTTGTTTAACTTTAGAAACTGATTTTTTCGGTAAAATCATATCTTCAATTTTACGTAAAAGCGAATCAAATAAATACGTATCATCATGATGCCATAACGGCAATATCGCTAATGCTTGATAGTCGTCCGCTAATTCTAAATAGATATGTGCATTCATAAACCAATTTTGAATATCATGACCTGTAAAACCTTCATATTTTATCAGCAACTTCAACGGATCATCAACTTGAAGCATTTCAAAACCCTTCTTCTCCAAACATTCGATTAATTGCGCTCTCTTATCAAAAAACACGGTACTATCATATGTTTTATAGAACTCGGCAGCTGACTCTAAACTAGCCATAATCAAATACGAAGGACTAGATGTTTGGAAGTAGCTTAGATATTCTATAATAGTTTCTCTATAAGGTGCATTTTTATGAATATAAAGTACCGAGCCCATCGTTAAAGCTGGTAACGTTTTATGAAAAGATTGAACAACATAGTCAGCTTGATAATTTAATGTAGAATCTGGAAATCCTTGCAATCCAAAGTGCGCGCCGTGTGCTTCGTCAATGAGTACAGGAATATTTAATTGGTGCAAAGATTTGATAACCTCTTCTACATTAAATGTTTCACCGTAATAGTTAGGATAAGTCAACACAGCAAGTTTGTGACCGTCATTATTCAAACGGCTTAAATTAACTTTATTATAATGATTCGTTAACGGACTTTGATGCGTTTCAATAAAATGCCCTTCTTGTTGGCTAATATCGAGCGCATGTAACACAGATTTATGTACATTTCTTGCCATTAAGATATCGCCTTTTTTCTGTGAAAAAGACTGGATGACAGATAATATTCCTGAAGTGGTGCCATTCACTAAGAAATAAGCATCATAATCTGAATGTTTCTCCACCTGCTTCATACTTTCCAAAATGACTTCTTCAGGATGATGTAAATCATCTAATCCAGGTATTTCAGTTTTATCCATTGTCATTGATAATTGAGATAAATGACCGATAGTCATATTTTTATGACCCGGAACATGCAAAGAAATCGCTTCTTCTTGATTTAAACTTTCTAATTTATTTAAAATAGGTTGCTTCATGATATACGCTTCCTTTATTTACACTGTTTTGGAATTAGTTACTTTCAAAAGTATTAATTATATAGTAACACTTCTTTGACAAAAGTTAGTGTTACTTATGCAATAGCTTGTCTATTGTATAATAATTAATTTCCTTTTTGTACTTCGATTTAAAAGATATTAGACATAAAATCTAAAAACAGCAGTAAGATGATTTATGATTAAAAACTATCTTACTGCTGTTCACTTTTTATAATACTTCTGAATGTCTTCACTTATACTTCTAGTCACAGATTTAAATAATCAAAAGTGCACATTATTAAAATATCAATTTCACACTCAATGCGGCTCATCGCATTCATTTCTTGTCTAGCAACGTTCTACTCTAGCGGAACGTAAGTTAGCTACCATCCTCGCTAAGAACCTTTCTTGACTTGTGACAATCGCTTGCTTCTTTCCTCTCCTTCGGCTCTCGCTTACTCATTTAGCTCTACTAAACTCGTTGCGCTCTTTTCTCGTTTCGTCAGATTCAAACGTTTTCACTTCGCCAAGCCATTTTTCTTTGTGTTTACTTTTTATTTTGACGTTTTAGACATAAAAAAAGAGACCTCACGGTCTCAACTTGCCTGGCAACGTTCTACTCTAGCGGAACGTAAGTTGGCTACCATCGTCGCTAAAGACCTTTCTTGACTTGTGACAATCGCTTGCTTCTTTCCTCTCCTTCGGCTCTCGCTTACTCATTTAGCTCTACTAAACTCGTTGCGCTCTTTTCTCGTTTCGTCAGATTCAAACGTTTTCACTTCGCCAAGCCATTTTTCTTTGTGTTTACTTTTTATTTTGACGTTTTAGACATAAAAAAAAGAGACCTTGCGGTCTCAATGCGGCTCATCGCATCCATTTTTTGCCTGGCAACGTTCTACTCTAGCGGAACGTAAGTTGGCTACCATCGACGCTAAGAACCTTTCTTGACTTGTGACAATCGCTTGCTTCTTTCCTCTTCTTCGGCTCTCGCTTACTCATTTAGCTCTACTAAACTCGTTGCGCTCTTTTCTCGTTTCGTCAGATTCAAACGTTTTCACTTCGCCAAGCCATTTTTCTTTGTGTTTGCTTTTTATTTTGACGTTTTAGACATAAAAAAAAGAGACCTTGCGGTCTCAATGCGGCTCATCGCATCCATTTTTTGCCTGGCAACGTTCTACTCTAGCGGAACGTAAGTTCGACTACCATCGACGCTAAGGAGCTTAACTTCTGTGTTCGGCATGGGAACAGGTGTGACCTCCTTGCTATAGTCACCAGACATATGAATGTAATTTATACATTCAAAACTAGATAGTAAGTAAAAGTGATTTTGCTTCGCAAAACATTTATTTTGATTAAGTCTTCGATCGATTAGTATTCGTCAGCTCCACATGTCACCATGCTTCCACCTCGAACCTATTAACCTCATCATCTTTGAGGGATCTTATAACCGAAGTTGGGAAATCTCATCTTGAGGGGGGCTTCATGCTTAGATGCTTTCAGCACTTATCCCGTCCACACATAGCTACCCAGCTATGCCGTTGGCACGACAACTGGTACACCAGAGGTATGTCCATCCCGGTCCTCTCGTACTAAGGACAGCTCCTCTCAAATTTCCTACGCCCACGACGGATAGGGACCGAACTGTCTCACGACGTTCTGAACCCAGCTCGCGTACCGCTTTAATGGGCGAACAGCCCAACCCTTGGGACCGACTACAGCCCCAGGATGCGATGAGCCGACATCGAGGTGCCAAACCTCCCCGTCGATGTGAACTCTTGGGGGAGATAAGCCTGTTATCCCCGGGGTAGCTTTTATCCGTTGAGCGATGGCCCTTCCATGCGGAACCACCGGATCACTAAGTCCGTCTTTCGACCCTGCTCGACTTGTAGGTCTCGCAGTCAAGCTCCCTTATGCCTTTACACTCTATGAATGATTTCCAACCATTCTGAGGGAACCTTTGAGCGCCTCCGTTACCTTTTAGGAGGCGACCGCCCCAGTCAAACTGCCCGCCTGACACTGTCTCCCACCACGATAAGTGGTGCGGGTTAGAAAGCCAACACAGCTAGGGTAGTATCCCACCAGCGCCTCCACGTAAGCTAGCGCTCACGTTTCAAAGGCTCCTACCTATCCTGTACAAGCTGTGCCGAATTTCAATATCAGGCTACAGTAAAGCTCCACGGGGTCTTTCCGTCCTGTCGCGGGTAACCTGCATCTTCACAGGTACTATGATTTCACCGAGTCTCTCGTTGAGACAGTGCCCAAATCGTTACGCCTTTCGTGCGGGTCGGAACTTACCCGACAAGGAATTTCGCTACCTTAGGACCGTTATAGTTACGGCCGCCGTTTACTGGGGCTTCGATTCGTAGCTTCGCAGAAGCTAACCACTCCTCTTAACCTTCCAGCACCGGGCAGGCGTCAGCCCCTATACATCACCTTACGGTTTAGCAGAGACCTGTGTTTTTGATAAACAGTCGCTTGGGCCTATTCACTGCGGCTCTTCTGGGCGTTAACCCTAAAGAGCACCCCTTCTCCCGAAGTTACGGGGTCATTTTGCCGAGTTCCTTAACGAGAGTTCGCTCGCTCACCTTAGAATTCTCATCTTGACTACCTGTGTCGGTTTGCGGTACGGGCACCTATTTTCTATCTAGAGGCTTTTCTCGGCAGTGTGAAATCAACGACTCGAAGACACAATGTCTTCTCCCCATCACAGCTCAGCCTTAACGAGTACCGGATTTGCCTAATACTCAGCCTTACTGCTTAGACGTGCAATCCAATCGCACGCTTCGCCTATCCTACTGCGTCCCCCCATCGATTAAAACGATTATAGGTGGTACAGGAATATCAACCTGTTATCCATCGCCTACGCCTGTCGGCCTCAGCTTAGGACCCGACTAACCCAGAGCGGACGAGCCTTCCTCTGGAAACCTTAGTCAATCGGTGGACGGGATTCTCACCCGTCTTTCGCTACTCACACCGGCATTCTCACTTCTAAGCGCTCCACATGTCCTTACGATCATGCTTCAACGCCCTTAGAACGCTCTCCTACCATTGTCCAAAGGACAATCCACAGCTTCGGTAATATGTTTAGCCCCGGTACATTTTCGGCGCAGTGTCACTCGACTAGTGAGCTATTACGCACTCTTTAAATGATGGCTGCTTCTAAGCCAACATCCTAGTTGTCTGGGCAACGCCACATCCTTTTCCACTTAACATATATTTTGGGACCTTAGCTGGTGGTCTGGGCTGTTTCCCTTTCGAACACGGACCTTATCACCCATGTTCTGACTCCCAAGTTAAATTAATTGGCATTCGGAGTTTGTCTGAATTCGGTAACCCGAGAGGGGCCCCTCGTCCAAACAGTGCTCTACCTCCAATAATCATCACTTGAGGCTAGCCCTAAAGCTATTTCGGAGAGAACCAGCTATCTCCAGGTTCGATTGGAATTTCTCCGCTACCCTCAGTTCATCCGCTCACTTTTCAACGTAAGTCGGTTCGGTCCTCCATTCAGTGTTACCTGAACTTCAACCTGACCAAGGGTAGATCACCTGGTTTCGGGTCTACGACCAAATACTAAACGCCCTATTCAGACTCGCTTTCGCTACGGCTCCACATTTACTGCTTAACCTTGCATCAAATCGTAACTCGCCGGTTCATTCTACAAAAGGCACGCCATCACCCATTAACGGGCTCTGACTACTTGTAAGCACACGGTTTCAGGTTCTATTTCACTCCCCTTCCGGGGTGCTTTTCACCTTTCCCTCACGGTACTGGTTCACTATCGGTCACTAGAGAGTATTTAGCCTTAGGAGATGGTCCTCCCAGATTCCGACGGAATTTCACGTGCTCCGTCGTACTCAGGATCCACTCAAGAGAGACAACATTTTCGACTACAGGATTATTACCTTCTTTGATTCATCTTTCCAGATGATTCGTCTAATGTCGTCCTTTGTAACTCCGTATAGAGTGTCCTACAACCCCAACAAGCAAGCTTGTTGGTTTGGGCTCTTCCCATTTCGCTCGCCGCTACTAAGGGAATCGAATTTTCTTTCTCTTCCTCCGGGTACTAAGATGTTTCAGTTCTCCGGGTGTGCCTTCTGATATGCTATGTATTCACATATCGATAACATGACATAACTCATGCTGGGTTTCCCCATTCGGAAATCTCTGGATCAAAGCTTACTTACAGCTCCCCAAAGCATATCGTCGTTAGTAACGTCCTTCATCGGCTTCTAGTGCCAAGGCATCCACCGTGCGCCCTTAATAACTTAATCTATGTTTCCACCATTTTTATAAGTCAAACGTTAACATGAAGTTACGTTCTTTTATAAAAAGATTTAAACGCGTTATTAATCTTGTGAGTGTTCTTTCGAACACTAGCGATTATTTCTTATGAATTCAAGCTTATTTAAAACTCTTTATTCACTCGGTTTTGCTTGGTAAAATCTATATTTTACTTACTTATCTAGTTTTCAATGTACAATTTCTTTTTAGTCAAGCGCTCGCATACTGCTTTATTTTCATAAGCAATATCACTTTAACCAAAAAATATTTGAATGTTAAATAAACATTCAAAACTGAATACAATATGTCACGTTATTCCGCATCTTCTGAAGAAGATGTTCCGAATATATCCTTAGAAAGGAGGTGATCCAGCCGCACCTTCCGATACGGCTACCTTGTTACGACTTCACCCCAATCATTTGTCCCACCTTCGACGGCTAGCTCCTAAAAGGTTACTCCACCGGCTTCGGGTGTTACAAACTCTCGTGGTGTGACGGGCGGTGTGTACAAGACCCGGGAACGTATTCACCGTAGCATGCTGATCTACGATTACTAGCGATTCCAGCTTCATGTAGTCGAGTTGCAGACTACAATCCGAACTGAGAACAACTTTATGGGATTTGCTTGACCTCGCGGTTTCGCTGCCCTTTGTATTGTCCATTGTAGCACGTGTGTAGCCCAAATCATAAGGGGCATGATGATTTGACGTCATCCCCACCTTCCTCCGGTTTGTCACCGGCAGTCAACTTAGAGTGCCCAACTTAATGATGGCAACTAAGCTTAAGGGTTGCGCTCGTTGCGGGACTTAACCCAACATCTCACGACACGAGCTGACGACAACCATGCACCACCTGTCACTTTGTCCCCCGAAGGGGAAGGCTCTATCTCTAGAGTTGTCAAAGGATGTCAAGATTTGGTAAGGTTCTTCGCGTTGCTTCGAATTAAACCACATGCTCCACCGCTTGTGCGGGTCCCCGTCAATTCCTTTGAGTTTCAACCTTGCGGTCGTACTCCCCAGGCGGAGTGCTTAATGCGTTAGCTGCAGCACTAAGGGGCGGAAACCCCCTAACACTTAGCACTCATCGTTTACGGCGTGGACTACCAGGGTATCTAATCCTGTTTGATCCCCACGCTTTCGCACATCAGCGTCAGTTACAGACCAGAAAGTCGCCTTCGCCACTGGTGTTCCTCCATATCTCTGCGCATTTCACCGCTACACATGGAATTCCACTTTCCTCTTCTGCACTCAAGTTTTCCAGTTTCCAATGACCCTCCACGGTTGAGCCGTGGGCTTTCACATCAGACTTAAAAAACCGCCTACGCGCGCTTTACGCCCAATAATTCCGGATAACGCTTGCCACCTACGTATTACCGCGGCTGCTGGCACGTAGTTAGCCGTGGCTTTCTGATTAGGTACCGTCAAGATGTGCACAGTTACTTACACATATGTTCTTCCCTAATAACAGAGTTTTACGATCCGAAGACCTTCATCACTCACGCGGCGTTGCTCCGTCAGGCTTTCGCCCATTGCGGAAGATTCCCTACTGCTGCCTCCCGTAGGAGTCTGGACCGTGTCTCAGTTCCAGTGTGGCCGATCACCCTCTCAGGTCGGCTATGCATCGTTGCCTTGGTAAGCCGTTACCTTACCAACTAGCTAATGCAGCGCGGATCCATCTATAAGTGACAGCAAGACCGTCTTTCACTTTTGAACCATGCGGTTCAAAATATTATCCGGTATTAGCTACGGTTTCCCGAAGTTATCCCAGTCTTATAGGTAGGTTATCCACGTGTTACTCACCCGTCCGCCGCTAACATCAGAGAAGCAAGCTTCTCGTCCGTTCGCTCGACTTGCATGTATTAGGCACGCCGCCAGCGTTCATCCTGAGCCAGGATCAAACTCTCCATAAAAATTATGATGTTTGATTAGCTCATAAATACTAAATAATGTTTGTAACTTATAGTTACGTTTTTTGGAATTAACGTTGACATATTGTCATTCAGTTTTCAATGTTCATTTTTCTTACCGACAAGAATTAATTATACATTTTATTAACATTTAAGTCAATAACTTTTTAAAATTAATTTTCGTTAGTAATTCAAGTTATTTCTTAAGTTGAGTTGTTTTGTTTGCCTCAACAAATAAATACTATACAGGCTTTCAAACTGCTTAACAACAGTAAAAATTACACCTTTGTCATCTGTACTGAACGCCCTTATCCTAAAAATCGAACTTAAAAAATCCCCACTTATAAATAGTACGTTTTTTAGAACAAGAAACAGATTTTTCTCTAACCATATCAATCAAAAAAAACGCAAAACAGAACGTTATTTTTTTACCAGAAATTAAAAATAAATTTACAAGTTTTAAATAATCTCTCAAAACACCGCTATACAGGCTGATTTAATAAGCTTTAGACCAAAGAAGTACAACTTACTAAGCCAGCATCTATCATTTCAATTACAAAAGAATTTCATTTGCATAGTCATTAACCGCATTTATCAAATTAATAGCACCAACACACCATAACCATAGATCTAATTCGATAATCCAATTCACATCATTACTATTAGAAGTAACAAATCACAACCAACGGCTTGCTTCCTAAAGATTACCCATCCCTCAGTAAAACTAGGTAAACCATACCACCGCCACACCGCAAATAAAGTAGTACATCACACCACACCATAAAAAAAGCCACAATGATTACACTGTGACTTTTCTTACTATAGTATTAAAATCAAAAATGTTTAATAGAAGACATTACATTTCTGTTCTACCTGCGATTGCTTTAGATAATGTTACTTCGTCAGCATACTCTAAATCGCCACCTACCGATAACCCTTGTGCTAATCTCGTCACTTTGATACCTATAGGCTTAACTAATCTAGAAATATACATGGCTGTAGATTCCCCCTCTAAGTTCGGGTTCATAGCTAAGATTAATTCGCTAACTTCATCGTTTTTCAAGCGTTCAATCAATGAAGGAATATTAATATCTTCTGGTCCAATGCCATCCATAGGCGAAATAGACCCATGTAAAACGTGATATAAACCTTTGTATTCTCTCATTTTTTCCATAGCTATGACATCTTTGTCATCTTCCACAACACAAATAACTGAACGATCTCTTTGCTTATCTTCACAAATATAACATGGATCATTTTCAGTAATGTGACCACATACGCTACAATATGTTAATTCTCTCTTAACATCTACTAATGCTTTGGCAAACTGAACAACATCGTCTTCTTTCATATCTAAGGTATGAAAAGCCAGACGTTGGGCTGTCTTTGGACCAATGCCTGGCAATTTCATAAAGCTATCAATAAGTTTTGATATAGGTTCTGGATAATGCATCTATGATCACATTCCAGGGATGTTTAAGCCTTGAGTATGTTTACCTAAACGTTCTTGAGTAAGCTCATCAGCTTTATTCATCGCTTCATTAGTAGCTGCTAACACTAAGTCTTGTAGCATTTCAATATCGTCTGGGTCTACAGCTTCTTCTTTGATTTCAACGTCGACAACTTCTTTATGACCAGTTACAGTAACTGCAACCATGCCACCGCCAGCTGTTCCTACAATACGCTCTTCTTTAAGTTTTTCTTGTTCTTGAGCCATTTTCTTTTGCATTTTTTGCATTTGTTTCATCATTTGTTGCATGTTTCCGCCACCGCGCATATTCCATTTCCTCCTTGAAAATCAATAAATATTTATCAATAAAATGATGTTTCTTTCATTATACATACGATTATATCGCTTGTCATGTATCACTCTTCATCTATCACATGTACAGTTTCTTCACCGAAAAGATCTTTTGCTTTTTGAGCAATATCTGTTTGTTGTGCTTGTTGCTTTGGCATATCATCGCCTTCGTTTTTACGATTTTGTAAATATTCCGTTCGAACTCTTTGCCATTGATCTGATGGTACACCAACAACTTTAACGTTTTTATTAACGATATTACATACAACACTTTCTATACTACTACGTTTCTCGTCGTCTTTATTGACGATTTCACAATGGATCTCTTCCTCAAATTTCACAAGTACGTGATCTTCACTTGCCGCCACAGGTTCCGAATTTTGCAATAAACTAACGAGTGATTTTTTATCATTATTTTTGGCATGATCAATCACTTCTTGCCAATGATCTTTCAACAATTTGATATCTGCCTTATTCGCTTTATCTAGCACTTTTGCAATTTGTTGCATTGAAAATGCATTTTTAGATTTTTGTATGCCTCTCGCAGGCTTTTTCGAAGATTTTTGAACAGGAGCGACACTCACTCCTTGTGCTTTTAGTGTTTTTAGTTCTTGCTCTAACTGTTCCATACGTTGCAACAATACATCTGTGTTTGGCGATGAAGCAATTTGTGCTGGTTCAGCTACATTCGCAATCACTTGTGGTTGACCCTTAATCTGCTCAGCTAATTTTACTAACAACACTTCAAAATGAACGTTTTGATTCACACTAAAACGAATCGACACTAATGTATCATTAATAAGATCAATCATTTGATATAACATATCTAATTCTAAGTTCATCAGTGCTCGATACTCAGTATCTTTCTCAGATGTTTTATTCATAATCGTATCTCTGACAAAATAAATCATATCATTTATTAGGCGATTCACTTCTTTACCTTCTGTTATAAACTGATGGTATTTTTTAAAAGATGCTTGTACGTCACCTTGTACAATATCATCAAACAAGTGATCCAACGCTTCATCATGTACGCTACCTGTGACATTCAACGCATCTTGCAATGTTAACGTACCATCACCAAATGCAATAGCCTGATCCATAATACTTAATGCATCACGCATACCCCCTTCAGACGCTTTAGCGATAAATGCCAAGGCTTCATCTTCACATTCAATTTGTTGTGCATCTGCTACAAATTTTAAACGTTCAACAATTTGATCTAGGCTAATTGCTTTAAAATCAAAACGTTGTGCCCTAGAAATGATTGTTGGAGGGATTTTATGTGGTTCTGTCGTTGCCAATATAAAAATAGCGTGTGCTGGAGGTTCTTCTAACGTCTTTAAAAGGGCATTAAAAGCACCTGTTGTTAGCATGTGCACCTCATCTATAATATAAACTTTATATTTCGATTCACTTGGTGCATATTTAACTTTGTCTCTAATATTTCTTATTTCATCAACGCCATTATTACTAGCAGCATCAATTTCTATCACATCTGAATTAGTCCCCTGCGTAATGCCTTTACAAATATGACATTCATTACAAGGTTCTCCATCAGTGCTATTTAGACAGTTGATTGCTTTAGCAAACACTTTGGCAATACTCGTTTTCCCCGTACCTCTCGGACCACTAAAAATATAAGCATGCGACTGTTTTTCTTTCGAAATCGCATTGCGCAATGTCTTCGTGACATGTTCTTGTCCGACGACATCCTCGAAACTTTGGGGTCTGTACATACGATATAAGGCTTGATAATTCAAGTTAGCACCTCCATAAACAATTACCTCTCATTATAGCATGATAATACCTTTACTTCTTAATTGAACAATTAATAAAAATGTTCTGGAAATTTTACGATTCCGTGTGGTGCATCCGTCAAATTATCCCATAAATATTTTACAAGTAACGGTGCATCACCAGATTCTAATTTAATGTCATGCTCAGCAGCATTTTGATAACCCAACTTTTCAAAGTAGTCAAAACAATGGTCTACAACAACCGTACTATACTCTTGTGCTTTGGCACGCTCTTCTACTGCTTGAACCAAGCCACGACCTAATTTTTGTCCACGTAATTCAGGATGAACTGATAAAGAGGCAATCGCCAAACCATAATACGTCTTATCATCACTATTAATTTCTACTTCAATTAATAAAACGTGTCCAACGACATCGTTATTTTCATTTTTCGCTATTACTTCTAATTCAAAATTATAGCAAGGAGATTTTCTTAAATGTTTTACTTTCGCACGTGCTTGCCAACTCGTTTCAGGATTATCATCAAAACTTTCTTCAATACTATTTAAAGATTTATCATAATCTAACTCTGTTAAAGTACTTAAATATATTTGCATATGTCCTCCGTAGGCATTTGATTGTCAATAATCATAACGTATCTCATTAATAATTCTATTGTAAGATACTCCCCCTCATTTCACCATCATTTCTTTATCATCAAATTATAACTTCTTACTTTTCATTGACACAAAAATCATTCAAACTGCACATCGAGTTCACTTGAATCAAACTTCACATATAAAAAAGCTACTTCCCACAAACATGTTCCACGTATAATACGCTGAATTGTCTTCAAGAAAGTAGCTTCTATAATTATATATTTTCAACTCTTAATAATCGGTTTAATATTTAAAAAATAAAAAACCGTGCACCTAAGCATCGAACGTAATTCACGAACGTAACCAAAGTCGTTAGCTAAATCTCGGCTACCCTACGGCACATATGATGATCCACTTAATGCTGCTTCCGTCAGGACCTGACATGGTTCATGGGTTCATATTGCATAGGACCGAAATCTTCAAACACTACGTGCTTTGGGCAGACTTCGCAAAAATACGGCCTCAACAAAGGAATTAAGCCTCGCATAAAGCGGATTTCGAGTACAGGGAACCGCTACCTCCCCACCTAGCACGGCAAGATATATATTACTATATTTTAATAGTTAATTGCAAGTATAAATCATTTATATCATTGTTTACTTTATACGACGTCTTGAGAAGTCATTAAATTTAAATTCATTTGCAAGATGTTTTGAAATATTATATTGAAACGGCATTGTATTTTCTAAATACACAATACTTCGAACTGTTGCTGAATAAGCCACCGATACATCACCAAACAATTGATATGCTTGTTCATCAAACGGTTCAAAAGTAATAGACTTACTTGAATAACTAATATTAAGATTTAATACCTTTTCCAAATAATCATAAATAGAATCACTCGCAACATCATTACCTATATCTGAAACAATCGACTTTAGAAAATAATCTTCATCAACAATCTTCACATGTTGGTTAAGCCGACGAGTTCTAACAATATGAATGAGTGATTCACTAGAATTGATGTTTAAAGCATGTTGAACTTCTGGAACTTCATGCGCTTCAACAACCTCATTCACAACAACTTCAGTTAAATATGCGACGCCCATTTCTTCTTGCATTTCTTTAAAACTAACAAGTTCAGAAAATGGAAACTCTGTAACCTCCTGATAAATGACAAGTGACCCTTTACCATGAATCTTTTGAATCATGCCGTCTAATGCCAACAAATCTAATGCCTTACGCACGGTCTCTCGAGATGACTGGTACAATTGCACCAAATCATGTTCAGACGGAATTTGTTCACCATATTGAATCTGCCCGTTTAATATATCTTCTTTCAACGCCTCATAAATCTTCATAAACTTTTTTTGTTTCGCCATATAAACGCATCCACTCAATTTATTTTACGCGTTTGTTTCGATTACAATTGCACCAAACCCGCTTATCGTATTATTTTCCACTGTGCCTGTTTGAATCACAACACAACCTTCTCTAGCCAATCCTTCTGGCAAATCAACAGCCGATGCTGAGAAATTCGCAATTACTAGCCATTGTTGATTCTTATAATGACGTTCATAAACAAATAAATGATCATGATCCATAAAACGTGGCACAATGTCTCCATACGTAATAATATCATGCGTATGTCTTAATTGTATTAATTTTTGATACGTATAGAAAATAGACTCTTTATTCTGAAGTGCTTGTCTAACGTTGACCTGATGATAATTTTCCGAAATATCAATCCAAGGCTTACCAGCTGTAAATCCAGCATTAACATCATCACTCCATTGCATAGGCGTTCTCGAATTGTCTCGTGACTTCTGTCCTAAAATCGCTAACACATCCGCTTCAGCATGCCCTTCACTTAACAACTGATGGTAGGCATTAATCGATTCAACATCACGATATTGTGCTATTGATGTAAAATGTGGGTCCGTCATACCAATTTCTTCACCTTGGTAAATATATGGCGTCCCTTGCAACATATGCAGTGCGATAGCTAACATTTTAGCACTTTGTATCCTCATCTCTTCCGACGTATCATCACCAAATCTAGACACTACCCGTGGCTGATCATGATTACACCAGAAAATCGCGTTCCATCCGCCACCGTCATAAATACCTCGTTGCCATTGCATCAGAATTTCCTTTAACTTATGAAAATCAAGCTTCGCATTTGTCCACTTTTCACCATCAACATAATCAACCTTTAGATGATGAAAATTAAAAACACTATTCAATTCTTGGCGTTCTGGTTGTGTATACTTAATACAATTTTCAATCGTCGTCGAAGACATTTCTCCTATAGTCATCATGTCAGTGTTACCAAACGTTTGACGATTTAATTCATGCAGAAACTCATGCACTCTAGGACCATCCGTATAAAATTCTTTACCTATTTTGTCAGAGTCCTTAAATTCACCTTTAGAAATTAAGTTAATGACATCAAATCGAAAACCATCAACGCCGAAGTCTATCCAATGATTGACTATGCGATATAACGATTGACGTACTTCCGGATTATCCCAATTTAAATCAGCTTGACTGACATCAAATAAATGTAAATAATATTCATCTGTCTCAGAATCATACTTCCATGCATTACCACCGAATTTAGAATGCCAATTTGTTGGCGGCCCGTCTTCAGATGATCTGAAAAAGTAATAATCTCTATAAGGGTTATCTTTAGATTTACGGGCTTCTTTAAACCATTCATGCTCCGTCGACGTATGATTAATGACAATATCTAACATCACTTTCAAGTCTTTTTGATGCGCAACTTTGATTAACTTTTCAAAATCATCCATCGTTCCAAAGTCTTCATTGATTTCTAAATAATTGCTGATATCATAGCCATTATCATTCATCGGTGATTCATACACTGGTGTTAACCAAATATAATCAACACCCAATAACTTGATATAATCCAATTTTTCTATAATTCCATTGATATCTCCTATACCATTCCCCGTCGTATCATTAAACGACTTAGGATAAATTTGATATACAACGGATTTTCTCCAATCTATTTCTTTCGACACACAATTACCACCTTATAACGTAATAAAGGACGTCCAAATAACGAACGCCCCTTTTTTATTTTATTAATCTTCAACAATTTCTTTCGCTTTTTGTTTACTAAAATGAGACATCACAATTGTTAGTATACATGGTACAACAATAGCAATAGCTGTCACAATAAGATATACTGGCCAAAATTCTTTTTGAATTGAAATGAATGCTGGCACGCCACCAACACCAACTTTTCCAAGTACGTTATTCATACCAACGATTGCCCCCAATACACAAGACGTTGATATCGCAGCGATAAATGGATATTTCAGAGGTAAGTTCACACCGAACATGGCTGGTTCAGTAACACCTAACATACCAGAAATACAAGATGTTAATGCCAAGCCTTCTTCTTTAACCATTTTACGACGTTTATAGACAAACCATGCTCCAAATGCTGCAGAGCCCTGACAAATATTGGAAATCGCAACAATTGGCCATAAATACGTACCGCCTAAGCTGCTACCCATCAATTGGAAATCTACTGCTAAAAACATATGGTGTAGTCCTGTAATTACAAGTGGTGCATATAACAATCCATATATTGCTCCGCCAAGCCATCCTGCATGTTGGAATATAAATGTAACACCAGATGTAATACCTGTACCAATCAATAACGCAACTGGTCCAATGATAATAAATGCTAAAAATCCAGTAACTAAAAGCGCTACGGGTCCAACGACCAACATTTTTATCGAATCGTGAACGACTTTATTTAATCCTTTTTCAATTTTAGCTAGAACGTAAGCTGCAATTAAAACTGGCAACACTTGACCTTGGTAATTCAACTGCTTAATCTCTAAGCCAAATAAGTTCCACGTCGGAATATTCCCTTTTGCCAAATCATACTGAGATACTAATTGCGGATGCATTAAAATCAAACCTAAGACTATGCCTAGAATCGGACTACCACCAAATACACGCATACTACTCCAACCAATTAATGCTGGTAAGAAAATAAATGCCGTACTCGCAATCACATTAATGATGTTTGAAATATCAGCAATTTGTGGATACATCTCAATAAGTGCTTTTGGACCAAATAAACCTTTCATTGTAAGTAAATTATTGATTCCCATTAACAAACCAGCTGTCACAATCGCAGGTAATATTGGTATAAAAATATCCCCCAACAATTTGATCAAACGTTGTACTGGATTCCCTTTTTGTGCAGCTGCTTGTTTCGCTTCATCTTTCGAAGCTTCTTGAGCACCTGTTTCATCAATAAACTGCTTATACACTTCATCGACTGTTCCTGGACCAATGACAATTTGATATTGATGGTCTGCTTTAAACTGCCCCTTGACCAACGCGTTATTACTTAATGCGTCTTTATCAACTTTACTTTCATCCTTCAGCACTAAACGTAATCGTGTTACACAATGCGTTGCAGCTTCAAGATTTTCTTTTCCCCCAATAGCGGTTACGATGGCTTTTACATCTTCTCTTTTTACAGCCATATATTTCACTCCCTTAATGTCTTAAAACGAGTATAACTTGTCTAGACAAGTTATGTAAAGGCTTTCAACAAAATATTTTTATTTTGTCACAATTATCTGGGGTAGCCATTTCAGAAAATCAATGAGCCATAACGACATATGTAGCAATAACTCCTCGCTACAATTGCGTTATTAACAATACCTCACCACGCTCTCACCATTATAAAGTGTAGATGCATGGCCAACTCCTAAATTGAAAAATGCATATCTATAAATAGCAAACTTGTCCACACAAGCCATCCATCATATTTCACAAAACAAAAAAGACATTTAGCTATGTATATTGCACAAGCCAAATGCCCTTCCAATCTCAATGCCTTATCATTTCTATTATCAAAAATTACGAGCCATTCAAAGACAAATAAAAAAGGTAAATACTCAAAATTTGAGCACTTACCTTCATTATATATAGAATTTAATATAAATATTGATGGCGGAGGAAGAGGGATTCGAACCCCCGCGAGCCGTTAAGCCCCTGTCGGTTTTCAAGACCGATCCCTTCAGCCGGACTTGGGTATTCCTCCTAAACACAATATTTATCATATATGAACGTTCTGTAAAAGTCAATATTGTTTTTAAGCATTACATGATTACCACAAATCATTGTCTTCCACTACAGTTGACCTATAAACGAATGTAAAAAATCACTACTTATAATTAATCTATTTGTTGTCTTACAAACCTTTGTTTTTAGGTTACAAAGATGGCATGTGACGTTGATAGATACTAGATTTTTTCAAACTCGATTCAGCATGTCACAACGTCAACGTAACCACCATTTCCATACAAAGATTATACACAAACTTTACTAGCTAAATACTGATCTACTGCTTTCGCTACGCCTCTACCTTCTTTAATTGCCCATACAACTAAACTTTGACCACGTCTAGCATCTCCAGCAGCAAATACCTTTTCATTATTAGTTTGATAGTTTGTATCATCCGCCACGATTCGATTTCTATCCGTTTTAATGTTAAAAGCATTCGGTACTGTTGGTTCTGTACCTTCGAAGCCGATTGATAATAATACAAGGTCAGCAGGCCAAAATCTTTCAGGTCCTTCTTTCATGACCATACCATTTTCGCCTTGCTCTAAAATTTGAGTATACAAACCACGTATGTGTCCTTTATCGTCAACATCGTAACGCATTGTTTGAACACCATATGCACGTGGTTCCTTACCAAACTTAGCTTCGTACTCTTGGTGCGCATAGTCCATTTTAAACACCGGCATTGCTAAAGGCCATGATGCATTTTCTGTAAATGTAATTGCTTCTGGCAATTTCGTATATTTATTAAATTGAACAATCGATTTACAATTTTCTCTTAATGCTGTCGCTACACAGTCTGCCCCTGTATCACCAGCACCAATGATAATGACATTCTTATCTTTTGCAGTTATTGTTATATCATCAATTTCTCCATTTAACAACTGCGTTTGTTCAGTTAAATAATCCATAGCGAAATGTATACCATCACCCATGCGTCCTTCTAAAGGTAAATCTCTACCTTTTTGTGCACCAGTACATAATATAATGGCATCATACTCAGATTCTAACGTTGCTTTATCAATATCAACGCCGACTTCAACACCATTAATGAAAGTAATGCCCGCTTCTTCCATTAACTTAATACGACGTCGAACCACATCTTTATCAAGTTTCATATTCGGAATACCATACATTAATAAACCGCCTGATTCTCTAGCACGTTCATAAATAGTTACTTGATATCCTAGTAGATTAAGTTCTTCAGCAGCAGCTAATCCTGCTGGACCGCTTCCAACGATTGCCACTTTTTCATCTCTACGGCGACTCGGAACTTTCGGCGCTACCCAACCATTTTCAAAAGCTTCATCAATAATTGTGCGTTCAATACCTTTAATCGCAATCGATTCTCTATTAATCTTCATCACACAAGCACTTTCGCATGGTGCAGGACATACACGCCCTGTAAAGTCAGGAAAGTTATTTGTTTCGCTTAAGCGTTCATAAGCAGTTTTAAAATCTTGATGATACACTAAGTCGTTCCATTCAGGAATGTAGTTTCCAATTGGACAACCTATTGTTTCCCTACCATACTGTTGTCCGGTTTGACAAAACGGCGTTCCACAATCCATACATCGTGCACCTTGGATAGAGGCATCTTCTTTAGTAAATCGTTGTTGATATGCTTTATGATGCTTCAAACGGTCTACCAGTGATAATTCACCTAAGTACTGTTTGTCATACTTCATAAATCCTTTAAATTCACCCATCGTATCTCCCCCTTTCCTTAATACACAACGGCTGGTTTATGTTTAGCATCGATTGTTTTACTGTCATCGTAAAATGCAGCTAACATCGCTTCATCTTCATTGTCATGTAATGATTTGTGCAAATGAATTTTTTGCATCATTAATTGATAATCTTTAGGAATAACTTTAACGACGACATCTTCAATGCGATCAAAATGTTTTAACACATGAATCGCTCTCGTACTATTCGTGTGTGACACATGTTCTTCCAGCATTTGCTTAATGAATGCTTTTTCTTCTTGGTGTTTAATCTTTGTAAACGAAAGCGTATCTAGTTGATTATTTTCAACAAAAGCTTCTACATCAGACGGGATAACGTAAGCAATACCACCACTCATACCTTGACCGAAGTTCTTACCTACATCACCTAAATTAATGACATGTCCACCAGTCATATACTCTAATCCATGGTCGCCGATACCTTCAACGACAACATCTACACCACTATTTCTAATACAGAATCTTTCTCCTGCACTACCGTTAATAAATGCCTTACCACTTGTCGCACCATAGAATGAGACGTTACCAGCAATAATTTCATTTTGTCGTTCTTCAAAAGGTGCTTTGACAATGACCGTACCACCAGATAATCCTTTACCAACATAGTCATTCGCATCTCCAGTATGATGAATCATTAAGCCTTTCGGTGCATATGCTGCAAGACTTTGACCAGCATGACCATTCGTATAAACATTAATTGTATTTTCAGGAAGTCCTGCTTCTCCATATTGTTTCGAAATCTCACTACCTGTAATAACCCCTACATCACGTTGTTCATTATTTACTGTAAAGCTACCTGTATAGCGACGCCCTTCAGCAATATATGGCTTCGTTACTTCATATAAATTTGTTAAATCAAATCCATGCTCAAGATTATGATTTTGTTGAATTTCTTTTGTGTTTGGCCCATCGAAAGGACATAACAGTTTTTCAACATCAATACTAGCCGCTTTGCTATTCGCTTTTAATGTTGATGATCGTTGTAATAAATCAGTTCTTCCAACTAAGTCTTCTACACGTTTCAAACCTAAAGATGCTAAAATTTCTCTTAATTCTTGTGCAATAAAATGCATAAAATTAACAACATGATGTGCTTTACCTCTATATAAAGCACGTAAATCTTTGTTTTGAGTTGCAACTCCTACTGGACATGTATCTTTATGGCATACACGCATCATAATACAGCCCAACACCACTAATGGTGCAGTTGCAAATCCAAATTCTTCCGCTCCAAGCGCACATGCGTACGCTACATCTTTACCAGTTAATAACTTACCGTCTGTTTCTAACTTAACACGACTTCTTAAGTCATTTAGTTTTAATGTTTGATGTGTTTCTGCTAAACCAATCTCCCAAGGAACACCGGCATGCTGAATACTCGTTTTGGGTGAAGCCCCTGTACCACCATCGTAACCACTGATGACAATTTTATCTGCAAATGCTTTTGCCACCCCAGATGCAATGGTACCAACACCTGTTTTCGAAACTAATTTTACCGCGATATCTGCATCTTTATTCGCATTTTTCAAATCATGTATCAGTTGCGCTAAATCTTCTATTGAATAAATATCATGATGTGGCGGTGGTGAAATCAGACCGATACCTGGCGTTGACCCTCTTGTCTTCGCAATCCACGGATATACCTTAGTACCAGGTAATTGACCACCTTCACCAGGCTTTGCACCTTGCGCAACTTTAATTTGAATTTCTTTGGCATGTTGTAAATAATCACTAGTTACACCAAAACGCCCAGAAGCAACTTGTTTAATCGCACTTACTTTGTTGCTTCCATCAACTTGTACTTCATAACGTTTTGCATCTTCGCCACCTTCACCACTATTACTCTTTCCACCTAATTGGTTCATGGCTTGTGCTAACGTTTCATGTGCTTCCGCTGAAATCGATCCATAACTCATCGCCCCTGTATTAAAGCGTTTGACAATGTCACTTACCGGTTCAACTTGGTCGATGTCAATCGGTGTACATGCTTTAAATTCAAGTAAATGTCTAATGTGATCTGTTCTATTTTTGTTCACCGCTTCAGAGTATGCTTTAAATTGCGCATAGTCATTTTCTTTACATGCGTGCTGCAATAAGAAAATAGATTCCGGATTAAAAGCATGATGTTGACCTTGTTGTCTCCATTGGAATGTACTACCTGATGCAAGATAATTATCATCACTTTGTTGACGTGCTTTATTTTCAGCATCAATTTGATCAATCGAAATACCAGATAACTTAGACTGTGTCCCAGTAAAATAACGATCAATCACATCATGAGACAAGCCAATCGCTTCAAATATTTGTGCCCCTTGATAACTTTGCACTGTCGAAATTCCCATCTTAGCCATTACTTTAATGACACCTTCTGACAATACATCCGTATATGTCTTAACATTATCGACAACGGTGCCTTGTAACCCTTCTGTCAATGTCAGTTGTTCAACTGTACGTTGCGCTAGGTATGGCACAATTGCATTCGCGCCATATGCGAGTAAACAAGCAACATGATGCACTTCTCGTGTCTCACCAGATTTAGCGACTAAACTTGTAGACATACGTAAATCTGCTTTAATAAGTAATTGATGCACATGACTTATTGCGAGTAACATCGGCATTGCAAAGCCATTGCTATCAACTAATCCACTATCATCTAACACTAGAATTTGAGCGCCTTGCTTTACAGCATTCACTGCTTCTCGGCCTAATGCTTCTAACGCATCTTCCAAATCCCCTTCATATACCGTTGATAAATAAGTTAATTTAAAATGTTCCTGATCAATCGCTGCTAAGTGTGATTCATTCAATACCGGCCTTTTCAATTGAATACGATCTAAAACCGTTTCGTCAGGTGCTAGTAAGTTACCTTCGCCACCTAAATAAGAAAGTTCACTCGTTACGATTTTTTCACGATACGCATCAATTGGTGGATTCGTAACTTGTGCAAACAGCTGTTTAAAGTAATTAAATAGTGATTCTGGTCGCTCGTTCAACACTGCAATTGGCGCATCATATCCCATTGCACCGATAGGATCCTTCTTACCTTCTACAAGTTCCTGAATATACTTATGAATCTCTTCTTTCGTGTATGCAAACTGACGTTGTAATTTAAATAACGTCTCATCTTTCCATTGCGAATCTTGATATTGTATATTTTCAAAATCAAAGTCAACTTTATGGTTATCAATCCACGCTTTATATGGTAATTCTCCAGCAATCGCACCTTTTAAATCATTATTTTCAATGACTTTATTCTGTTTAAAATCAACAAGCAATAACTTTCCAGGATTCAATTGACCTTTAAAAGCAACATTACTTTCAGGTACGTCCACAACACCCACTTCAGATGAAAAGACAATAAAGTTATCTTTAGTAATCGTATAACGACCTGGACGTAATCCATTTCTATCTGTAAGCGCGCCAAGTTTGTCACCGTTACAGAACGAAATCATTGTAGGACCATCCCACGGTTCCATTAAATAACTATAAAATTCATAAAACGCACGTACATTTGCATCATTCGCTTCATTATATAACCAAGGTTCAGGTATGAGTAACATCGCTGCCTTTTCTGGCTCCATGGCTAACGATAAGAACTCTAGCGCATTATCTACAATGGCAGAGTCACTACCATCCTCATCGACAATTTGAAACACTTTATGTTGATCCTCGCCAAATAATGTTTCGATTAATTTATGTTGGCGTGCTCGCATCCAGTTTACATTACCTTTAATCGTGTTAATCTCACCATTATGCATTAACATACGGTTAGGATGTGCCCTTTTCCAACTCGGGAATGTATTCGTACTAAATCTCGAATGCACTAACCCTAGCTTTGATTGATATAAATCATCCGATAAATCTGTATATAGTTTTTTAATTTGGTCTGATCGTAACCAACCTTTATATACAATTGTTTTGCGTGATAAGCTCGTAAAATACAATTCTAAATCGCACTGAGTCGAATAGAACTCTAATTGTTTTCTCGCTAAAAACAAACGCTTTTCAACATCTTCAATGTCCCTAATATCAATAAACACTTGTTGAATGACTGGCATCGTATCTGCTACATGTTTAGCAATGGCATCTTTATTAACTGGTACATTACGATAACCAAGAATTGATAACCCTTCGCCTTCAAAATATTTTTTAAAAACTACTTCATGTTCAGAACCTAAAATGCGTTCTTTGGAAAAAAATAACCCCACGGCATATTCACCTTCACCTGGGATATCAAAGTCCGTTACATGTTGTTTGAAAAATGCAAAAGGTATTTCAGTCATAATACCTGCGCCATCACCAGTGATGCCATCTGCGCCGACCCCGCCCCTGTGATCTAAGCGTCGCAACATTTCAAGCGATTTATCAATGATGTCGTGAGACCTTTTATTATCCATATTCGCATAAAAACCAATACCACACGCATCATGTTCCTCACGATAGTCATATAAGCCTTTAATTAATTTCTCATTGTGCATGATGCACACCCCTTTTTTAGAATATTCTGATATTAGTTATTAATGATAATTACTATAATCTAAAAAATTTATCTGTTCAATATATAAAATAGAAGATATTCATCTAAAAAATAGAACATTTATCAATAATATTGCTATAATAGTTACAAAACACTCATTTTTGGAGGTGCCTATATCGCTATGGAAATTAAACAATTAAGATATTTTATCGAGGTCGCTAAAAGAGAACATATCTCCGAAACAGCACTTGAACTAAACATTGCTCAATCAGCGATAAGCCGTCAAATTACATTATTAGAACAAGAACTTAATGTGTCTTTATTTAAAAAGCAAGGACGCAATATTACGCTCACATCTGAAGGGAAATTATTATTTAATGAAGCTCTGCGTATTATTGAACATTTAGATAGCACGATTGAACAATTTCAAAGCCATGGATTAACTAAAAATAAAAGTATCTACATTGGCTATGATGAGAGTGACGTATCCCACATGTTACTACCACTTATCCAAACGTTTCATTTACAAAATGATACACATGTCATACCGAGCTTATTAGAACATGACACAATTATAAATAGCGTATTAAATGGGAATATAGACATTGGTTTCACGGAACTTACACCAGAAATACGTAAACACAAACAATTACATATGCTACCTTTATTCGAAGAGCACTATCATTTATATGCGCCTTCAGACGATCCAATTACGATGGCGACACACCCACCATTAATTCAGTTTGAGCATAGTCATATTTATTGCTTGGCACCATTTGCCGAAACTGTAAAAAAACAATTGCGCAAGATTACTAAATCAGATGTATACACAATCAGTAGCCAACCACTTGCGCAGTATCTCCTTCGTCAAAAAGAAGGTTACATCATTTCATCACAAAATATACATTTACCAGAATCTAAATCATGGATAGATATAAAATTAGATCATACTGAATTAAAAAGAACGATATGTGCTATTACAAAGGAGCCTTATACAAAGAGTGATATTGGCATATTATTAACACTTATTCAGCAATTAATGACTAAAACGTCTACATTCCATTAAGTAATTCGATGCTATCAATGATGATTTTCGTTTTACACTTAGCAGTAATATCTTTGAAAATAAAAAATTAAGGGCGTATAATCACCATATTAATTCATTCATAGAATTGGGGTTTTGTTTTTGAAATATAGAAATTTATTTACAAAGCCATTTAATATAATTTTAGGTTTGTTCTGCATCGCATTCATTGGTGCTATTTTATTTACATTCAATAATGAGAACTTTTACAACAAACCAATTGGTCAAATTATAGATGTCAAACATGTTTCTTCGACACCTACAAAAGATGCACAAAATAATCGTGATATTAAATATAAAAATCAATTAAAAGTCAAAATATTAAATGGTCAATTTGCTGGAGAAACGACGACGATTAATCATCAGTACGTCAAATCGCAAGCAGATTCTGAGGCATTTCGCACACACGAAAAAGTATTATTACATATTTCTAACAAGCCGAGTGATGCTTATATTATAGAAAAGAAGCGTGATACCTTAACGGTTATCATCACTGGTTTGTTCTTATTAACTGTATTATTGGTTGGTCGCAAAGTCGGACTGCAATCGATTTTATCGTTAATCTTGAATTCTATTGCCATATTAATCGCAATTTACATTCATATTCAACATAGCAATATTAATTTATTCTTACTCATGACCATTGCCATGATCTGTTCAACAATACTCACTTTATTGCTCGTTACAGGCTGGCATATGCGTACACTCATTACCATAGCCAGTACAATTATCGGAACTTTTTTGAGTATAGGTTTAACAGAATTAATCATATATATGACAGATGGTAAAGGCATTAAATATGAAACGATGAACTTTTTATCATTACCACCGAAAGATATCTTCCTAGCCTCAGTGTTAATAGGTTCACTTGGCGCTATTATGGATGTTGCAATTACAATTGCTAGTGGTATGCATGAAATTTTACAGCGTACGCCACACATTTCAATGAGGAGATGGGCGCTTGCTGGGCGAAACATCGGCCAAGATATTATGGGAACAATGACTAACATCTTATTATTCTCATATTTATCCGGTGCACTACCTATGTTTTTAATCTTTTTAAAAAATGCCAATACAGTGACTTATACTATTTCGATGAATTGGTCGTTAGAAATTGCGCGCGCACTAACAGGTGGTATAGGTATCGTACTTACAATTCCTATCACAATATTGTTTATGGAAATATTTGAAACATTAAGGAGGGCGAAACAATGAATGCTGTATTTATATTGGCGTTATTGCTCCTCTTTCTGATGATAATTTTCGGAGGTAAAAAGGGATTCATCTCTTATTTAACCCTATTTTTAAATTTCGCTATTTTAATTATTAGTATTGTATTGATTATTTTTGGCGTACCGATTTATGTCGTCACATTCTTTTTCTGCATTATTATTGGCGCTTGTAATTTATTCGTACTCAATAGTTACAATGTTAAAACACAAGCTGCATTTATCAGCACTATCGTTACAACAATATTGTTGATTACACTCATTTATTTATCGGTCTACTTCGGTCATCTACAAGGCTTTTCAACCGAACAACAAGATGAAACATATGTGTATTCAATGAATATTGGCATTGATATGGTTCAATTTATGGTGTTCACTATTATTCTTGCTGTTATTGCAGCTGTGATAGATTTAACAATTACCATTAGTTCACCCATTTATGAATTGCATCAAGTGAATCCAACGCTTACGCAATACGAATTATTCCAATCTGGCATGCGTGTTGGTAGAGAAATTTTAGCGACATCTGCGAACACGATTTACCTTGCCTTTTTTGGTGGCCAACTTGCTTTATTTATTTGGTTTTTCAAACTTAAATATTCATTTGGTCATATTATAAACTCGAAAATATTTGCCCAAGAATTTATTTCTATTATTTTAGGCGGTATTGCCGTTGCAATCAGTATTCCGATTACGGCTTGGATTACGGCATTTTTAATAAAAAGACCATCTCGACAGCGCAAAAATGATGAGTCTATCAATTAATCGCAACTAGCAATATAACTTAAGTTAAGCGACCTGTGGATATATGTCAATTGTTCACTAGGTCGCTTTTTACTATAGTAAATTGTCCGATGATCTATAACAAAAAGCACCTTTATTCATCATTAATTGTTGTGGTCGACGATGAGTAAAGATGCTTTTAAATTTAATTTATTTTATAGTTAACGCCATAATATGAACAGGTCTTCCGACGAACATACTATCTCCCATATATTGATATCCTTGTTGGCGATAAAGTGCCATGGCATGTGGATTGTCAGTATTAACCGTTAACACAATCTCATTAATATCCTGAAATGTTGAAGTGATAAATGACGCCAATTTTTCCATTACCACTTTACCTATTCCTCTATTACGATAACGTTGATCAACACTAAATGACCTGAAAAATACTGCATCTTGGTTATCGCTAAATGGTGCGACCCCTTTTCCACGATGTAATGTAAAAAAGGCCACACATTGCCTGCCATCCATTACAACGATGGGATACCTTTCATTATCAGACATTGCAGCTGTAATATTTTCCTCTGGCGTTTTAACAAACTTCAAATCACTTTCACTTAATTGAAAAGCTTCTAACATCGAATAATCTTGTGGGACATAATGTCGTAACATGATGGTGTCATTATTTGTCATGTTTACCACCATAAGTTTCAATCCAAACTTTGACAGCAGGCGCAATCAACGCATCATTATCTTTATCAATCCAGCGTATATCCGTAATTTCATTATTGATAGTTACGTTTTCCCAATCGATTTTGGTTAATGCGCGAAATCCATTTAACTCAGTTAACATATCCTGTTGTGGATATGCAGGACCTACAATTGTCCCGACATATTCAATTTCATCCATTGTTAATGTTAAATTTAATTCTTCTTTTACTTCTCTTAACAGCGCGTGTACTTGTGATTCCCCTTCTTCTATTTTACCACCCGGGAAATAATACTTTTCGCGATTCCTTACTTGAACAAGCAATATTTTATCAGCTGTTTCTTCAACTAAACAGACACATTTAATCATCTTTGACACCCCAACTTTGTGAAATCAATTTTTCAAATTATACTGTACAATTATGTTATCATATATGAGTAGTTATAGCGCAAAACGTTAGCAATTCAGCGCACCCAACTTTTCATATAAACAGAAGATACTAGGGGGAATTATTATTATGGCAAAACGTTCCAAATCACAACGTTTATCAAGTTTACTAAATGTCGCAGGTTTCATAGTCGACGGCTACAATGGCTATAAATATCATGCTAAAAATAAAAAATTAGTATATCTTTCATTAGGTTTAAGCACTGTAGGAACCGTGTTAGACTTTTACATTTCAATTAAGTCACCACGTAAGTTCAAAAAAGCAGTGGCAGTTGTTACTTTAATAACAAACGGTGCTAGATTATTTACAAGCATTCGCAAAGTAAAACATGAATACTAATTCAGAAAAGGATTGGTCGAACATAGAACATGAAGTTCATTCGACCAATCCTTTTTCATATACAAAAATTCCTATTACAACAATCACGACTTTGATAGCCCCGCCATAAAATTTAGGATTCAATCCAACTTTTCAGCTTGTGAAATGTAATAGGAATTCATTATATATTTATATACGTAAGACTTTAGTGAATATATCTATAATTATTTACTTGGTAAGCTGGTACCGTTCTGTAAGTTAAAATACCTGGTGCAGCTGAATAGTTCATTTCTGAAACTAAAATACTACCATCGTTATTTACACGTTCTACAAACATAACATGACCATAGTAACCTACATCTGTTTGAGCGATAGAACCTACAGTAGGTCTATTGTCGATAGTGTAACCATCTGCTGCCGCTGCGTTATCCCAGTTATTAGCATTCCACCAATAAGTACTAATACCTTTACCAATTTCAGCACGACGATTAAATACATGATATGTACATTGACCCCATGTATATAAGTTTTGGTGACTGAATACTGGTGTATTGTAACCTCTATTTGTCGTTGTTGCAGATCCTGAGTTCGTAGATGCATTACCAGTTACTTTCAATTTTTGACCCGGATATATAAAGAAATTATTTAAGCCATTTAAGCTCATAATTTTTTGATAAGTTGTACCATATTTTGATGCAATTAATGACAATGAGTCACCTGCTTGTACTGTATAGTATGATCCGCCACCTGAGTTCGTTGATGGACGGCTACTATTGCTCGCAGCGTTACTTGAGCTAGCAGTACCTGATACTTTTAATTTTTGACCTGGATAAATAAAGAAATTATTTAAACCATTAAGTCGCATAATGTTTTGGTAAGTTGTACCATATTTTGATGCGATTAATGATAATGAGTCGCCTGCTTGTACTGTGTAGTATGATCCGCCACCTGAGTTCGTTGATGGACGGCTACTATTACTCGTAGAATTACTTGAGCCAGATACTTTTAGTACTTGGTTTGGGAAAATTAGATTAGATGTTAAATTGTTTAATGACTTTAATTTAGCAATCGAAATCCCATACTTATTTGAAATTGCCCACACTGATTCACCCGGTTTTACTGTGTGAGTTGTAGCCGCATTTGCTTGAGTTGCCGCAACAGCGCTAATCGCGCTTGTCCCAATAATAGCTGCAATTACTTTTTTTTGCACTTTAAAATCCTCCTCTTGCTTAACTTTCCTAACATTCTTTTATCCGAATTTATGAATACTACATCATTATACGATTTTATTATGTATAATAGGTTGATGTTTGATGACATTATGATTACAAAAAAATCATATACTGTATCATCAAATTTTATAATTACCCCTTAAAATTATTACAACTTATTAGATTTTACAATATCTAAATTATTACAATTTCATAATATTTCACTATAAAATGATTACAATCCCTTTCTCTATTGGAAATAATTTTATTCTCCAACAATAACGCCCTACAAACATAAGCATGAACTTTGCTTGTAGGACGCAATATAATTTATTTTGCTAATGACGTTTCTATTGCCTTAATCTCATCTTTAGATAAATTAACAGGTTTCTCTCCATCTTTGACATCTTCCTGCAACGCTTTTTGAGCTTCTTTTGAATGATACAATTCTACGATTTTAGCATATGTTTTGTTATCCAAGTCTTTGTCATTAACTGCAACAATATTAATATATGGCTTTACTGCATCTGAATTTGATTTTTCTAAAAATATCGGATCATTTTTAGGATCTTTACCCGCTTTAGTTGCTACACCGTTATTAATAACTGCAATATCGACATCAGATAAAGCACGTGCAGTTTGTTGTGCATCTACTGCAGTAATTTTTAAATGTTTTGGATTTGACGTTATATCTTTCACCGTGCCTGCTAATCCGAAATCTTTTTTCAGTTTTATTAAACCAGCTGCTTCTAATAGTTTAAGTGCACGTGCTTGGTTTGACACATCATTTGGAATGACAACTTTAGCACCATCTTTAACCTTTTTGACATCTTTAATTTTATCTGAGTAAATGCCCAACGGTGCTAAAACTGTTGTACTTAATGCTGAAATCTTTGTTCCTTTATGCGCCTTTTTATATTGATCTAAAAATGCAAAATGTTGGAATGCATTCATATCAATATCACCATCATTTAATGCTTTATTCGGTAAATTGTAATCTGAGAAGTGCTTAATCTCCACATCAATATCATCTTTTTTAGCTAATTCTTTAACCTTCTCCCAAGCCTTAGTGTCATTTGATGCGACACCAATTGTTACTTTTTTATCATTGTTACCACCACACGCTGCTAATAATACAAGTGCTACGATAACTAACCCAATCAATCTTTTCATTCTATCAATTCCTTTCAAAATCTTCACTATATATCATTAATGTCTACGTATGAATCTAGCTAGAACATTCCCTAGCGTTTGAATCACTTGGACAATAATGACTAATACAATAACGGTAATAATAATGACCGTCGTATCAAATCTTTGATAACCATACACTAAAGCTAAGTCTCCTATACCACCACCGCCAACAGCTCCTGCCATCGCCGTACTTCCAATAAGTCCAATAATCGCAGTGGTAATTGCTAATACTAACGAACCTAAAGCTTCAGGAATTAAAAAATATCTAATGATTTGTAGTGGTGAAGCGCCCATCGCTTTCGCCGCTTCAATAATCCCCTCGTCTACTTCCAATAATGAGTTTTCAACAAGTCTTGCAATGTAAGGTGCCACATATACTGTTAAAGGCACGATGGCAGCAGTCGTACCAATTGAAGTACCTACTACTAATTTTGTGAATGGCACAATCGCAATTAACAAAATAATAAATGGTAGTGACCTTAAAATATTGATTAAAGGATTTAAAACTTGATGTATCACTATATTGGGCCATATGCCTTGTTTTCGAGTAATTACCAATAAGACACCTAATGGAATACCAATCACTGCTCCTAAAAATAAAGCAATAGATACCATATATAGCGTTTCGTACAATGCTTGTAATAACTGTGCACTGTCTAAATCAGAACCAAACATATGTTAATGCACCTCCTCAAATTGAATATTTTTCTCTTTGAAATATTGATTTATTGCCGTGTCTTCAAATTGTTGATCCATATTAAATCGAAGCCACATATAACATACGGTGTTACCTTGTATTTCTGACATAGATGAAAATAAAATTTTAACCTCTCTGCCACAAATTTGAATCAAGTCATTTATAATCGGTTGTGTCACCTGAGTTTCCTCGACGAAGATTTTATAATCTTTAAAATCGCCAACTTGTTCGTCATTCAATCGACGAATCAATGATGTACTTGGCTCAGTCTGTATAACTGTAGACACAAAATTTTGAGCAATCGTCGTTTTAGGATGACTAAACACCTCTTTAACAGTTCCTGTTTCAACCACTTTCCCCTTTTCCATTACAGCAACACGATTACAAATGTCTTTAATAACGCGCATTTCATGTGTAATCATCATAATTGTAATGCCAAAGGTTTGATTGACATTCTTTAATAACGTCAATATCGAAGCAGTCGTTGCTGGATCCAATGCGCTTGTTGCTTCATCGCATAGGAGTATTTTCGGATTAGTAACAAGCGCTCTTGCAATAGCCACCCTTTGCTTCTGCCCACCAGATAATTCATCAGGAAATTGGTCTTTTTTATCACTCAATCCTACAAATTCAAGCATTTCCGTTACTCGTTGCTTAATTTCTGTTTTGCTTTTCTTACTTAAAATGAGTGGCATTGCTACATTTTTAAATACGGTAGCTGAATTTAATAAATTGAAATGCTGAAATATCATACCGATATCTTTCTTAATATCCCTCATCATTTTATCGCTATAATTCGTAATATCATGTCCATCTACAATCACTTGTCCATTCGAGGCAGCTTCAAGATGATTCACGAGTCTTACCAACGTACTTTTTCCTGCACCACTATATCCAATCACACCAAAAATATCATTGCGATTGACCGTAAATGATACGTCCTTCAAAGCATCTATTTTTTGCTTCTTTTTATTAAAGGTCTTACTTACCTGTCGAAACTCAATCATCATCGCCCCTCCTACAAATTCTTATTAATCCACTAGGAATAAGAGCATTATATGTAAAATTGCATATATCGTCAATACAATTTGCCGAATTTTCTAAAAAATTAAAAAATAAGTAATTCATGTGACAATGACGAATTGTGAGACTACTATGACATTTATCAAATTAAATCCATAAAAATGTCCACCAATCCTCCACAACGCAATTACTAAATATTAACATCGCACAAAAAAGCACTAGCATATTCAAGAACAACAAACGTTGAACTCAAAATATATGCCAGTGCTGCTATTATTTATAAAGTATCTAGTGCTTGTTTTAAATCATCGACTAAATCTTCAGTATCTTCAATACCTACAGAAATTCTTACAAGTCCGTCTGTAATACCTTCTTTAGCTCGAATATCTGCTGGAATGGATGCATGTGTCATCAATGCAGGTACTGAAATTAAACTTTCCACTGCACCTAAACTTTCAGCTAATGTGTAATACGATGTTGCTTTAATCAATTGTTTGGCACTTTCTGTATTTTTCACTTCAAATGCAATCACACCTGTATGGCCATCCGCTTGAGCCATATGGACATCATGATTTAAATGACTTTCAATACTTGGATGGAACACTTGTTGCACAGCTGGATGTGCTTGTAACATTTTAATAATTTCAATAACGCTGCGATTAATTTGTTCCATACGTAAACCTAATGTTTTAATACCCCTCACAAGTAAATAGCTATCTTGAGGTCCTAAAATGCCACCTGTTGAATTTGAAATAAATGCTAAACGTTCTGCAAGCTTGTCATCCGATGTTGCAACTAAACCAGCAACGACATCACTATGTCCACCTAAATATTTCGTTGCAGAATGTAAGACAATATCGATACCTAAATCTAATGGATTCTGATAATAAGGTGTCATAAATGTGTTATCAACAACTGAAATCAAACCGTGTTCTTTCGCAATTTCAGCAGACTTTTTAATGTCAGTAACACGTAATAATGGATTAGAAGGTGTTTCAATAAACAACATCTTTGTTGTTGGGCGTATCGCTTGTACAATTGAATCTGTATGCGTTGTATCTACAAAATCCACTTCAATGCCAAATCGTGTAAATACTTTTGTCAATGCGCGATAAGTACCGCCGTATACATCTGAATTTAAAATAATATGATCTCCTTTGTCCAACAGCATAACAACTGCACTGATTGCTGCAACACCTGAACTAAATGCAAAGCCATGTTTGCCATTTTCTAATGTCGCAATAACGCTTTCTACAGAACTTCTTGTTGGATTCGCAGTACGAGAATATTCATATCCTTGACGTAAATCACCAATATCATCTTGTAAATATGTACTTGTTTGATAAATTGGTGTTGTAACGGCACCTGTATAATCGTCTGTTGTGTGCCCACCATGAATTAATTTAGTTTTCTTGTTCATTATTATTCTCCTCATAATTAAATATTTGCTTAGACATATATCGATCACTACCATCTGGAAATACGACAACAATCGTACCTTCAGATAATTGCGCTTTTAAATTCAATGCACCTTGTAATGCTGCACCTGAAGAACTGCCTACTAACAACCCTTCATTTATAGCCAAACTTTTGACATTTCGAAAGGCATCTTGATCTTTAATCGTAAATATCCCATCTACAAGACGTCTCTCTAAAAATATCGGCCATTTCTCAGAACCGATACCTTCAGTGTCATGTGCATGAGCTGGCCCTCCATTTAACACGGACCCTTCTGGCTCAACGGCATAACATTGCACGTGATGTTGCTTTAAATAACGTGCGGTACCTGTAAATGTACCGCCAGAGCCAATACCAGCCACAAAATAATCAATTTGCTGTAATGCTGAAGTCAATTCGGGTCCCAATGTATGAAAATATGTATCCGGATTATGTTCGGATTCAAATTGATTCATATAAACGGCACCATATTTTTCAGCATAGGAACGTGCAGCTAATTGTGCCCCATGCATACCTTCAGACTGACTCGTCCTTGAAACTTCTGCACCAAGCGCTATCATAATATTAATCTTTTCTTCTGAAAAACCATACGGCGCAAAGATCTTACATTTCAAATGATGTCTATTCGCTGCAATAGCTAACCCTATGCCTGTATTACCAGCAGTCGCTTCAACAATAGTTTGACCTGCACGCACACGCCCTTCTTGAATTGCCTTCTCTACTAAATATTTCCCGAGTCTGTCTTTAACACTGCCTCCAGGATTCCATTGTTCAAGCTTGGCATAAATTTTAACTTTATCATCACTATAATGTTCTAACAGTACTAATGGTGTATTGCCAATTAAATCATAAGTAATCATAGATGCACCCTCATCTGACATGCCGATCAAATGAATGAAACCTTTCTTCATGTCTCAATTTTAATTCTTACTTTTCAGATAAGAATTATAAACGACATTTTGTTATTTTGCAATTATCTAAGTTTCGATTAATTCAGAACCAGTACTAAATTTTCAATTCCAAACAAAAAAACACCTGAGCAACACAAATACTTGTGTGTCAGATGCTTCTATATATTAACTAAATAATTGCACGATAAAGACTAAAATAATAACGACAGGCATCGCATACTTAATTAAGTAATACCAACCACTGAATAATCTAAATCGATCTTTACCAAAATATTGTTGTAATAATTTTTTATCTAATAATTGTCCTACGACAAGCGTAGTACCTAATGCGCCTAATGGCATCAATACATTCGAAACGATGAAATCCATATTATCAAAAATCGTTCCCGCACCGAATCTTACATCTTTTAAGATACCAAAAGATAAGGTTGCTGGAATACTAATGATAAATACTAAAATACTACCGATCACTGCGACTTTTTTACGTTTTGTATTGTCATTCTTCGTGAAGTTAGAAACATTTAATTCTAATAAAGAAATAGATGACGTTAAAGCCGCAAATAAGAACAGCACTAAGAATCCCAAATAGAATAATGTGCCTAGATGCATTTGACTAAAGACCATTGGCAGTACTTTAAATAATAATCCAGGCCCTTCTTGTGGTTCATAGCCAAAACTATGTAAAGCCGGAAATATAGCTAGACCTGCCAATACAGATACAAAGATATTCATAACAACGATAGAAATAGCTGATGACTTAATCGTCATGTCTTTAGAGGCATAACTCGCATAAGTAATCATACCTGTAGTTCCTAATGATAACGTAAAGAATGATTGACCTAGCGCAAACAAGATGCCATCAGCAGTAATCTCTGATACTCTTGGTTGTAAAATAAATTTCACACCTTCTAAGGCGCCATCTAATGTTAAAGACTTAATCACAATGACGATTAAAAAGACAAACAGCAATGGCATCATAACTTTCGATGCCTTTTCTAATCCTTTTTCAACACCTAACATGACAATAATCATCGTAGCGAATATGAATATACCTTGCCCTAGAACGGTTAACCAAGGATTTGATATTACCGCTTCAAAATTCATTTCTTGGAGATGATTGATGCGTTGAAATATAACTAATTGCCATAATACTTGTCCGATGTAAATGACAATCCAACCACCGATAACACTATAGAAGCCAAATAAAATAAACACTGCCAAATTACCGTTCCAGCCAATGATATTGAGCCATTTTTTACCAGTTAATTTACTATATATTTGTGTTGTATATGTCCGTCCCATTTTCCCAACAGTGAATTCCATAATGAGTAATGGCAACCCAACAAAAATGGTGAATATTAAGAACATAGCTAGAAAGGCACCGCCGCCATAAATCCCTGCCATATATGGGAATTTCCACATGGCACCAAGACCGATTGCAGAACCCGCACTAGCTAAAATAAATCCAGTTGATGACTTCCATTGTGATTGTTGTCTTTTCATCATTCACATCTCCTTTAAAGCGTTAAAGCGTCTACGTGTTTAAGTAACACTCTAACATGTATGTAAATAACATGCAATACACCTGCATCAAAATTGTTTCATTAATACGGTAGCACCTGGATTTATCATAATATAATCAACTCTTGTAATGTGTTGTCATTACGCTACATTAAATTTTCTGGTTCAACGCTGTATACGTGCGCCAATATCTCGCCACATACAACACCATCTATATCCCCAACATCTCGCCACATAACAACTTCAGGTGCAATGCCCATAAAATTTCCACGACATTACAATACAAATCAACTTCTGGTATAACTCCATAATATTTCCACGACATCACACTACAAATTAACTTTAGCTAAGTTCCCTATACTATCACGCCACAAAAAACACTCAAATGACAAATATAATAACATCGTCACTCAAGTGTTAATTTTTAAAATCTTCAATTATGTTAAAGCATTGAAAAAGCGAATAACATTTTCTTCTAAAATATCTCTGCCTTCTCCATGCGTCATTAAATGATGCGAATCCTTCAGACCATTTAATTCTTTGTCTACTGATCCTAAATGTTCATAAATAAAATGTGCACTTGTTTCATAGGATGGCGCATCTTTACCACCAAATAATATATTAGCTGGCATTTTAATAACATTTAAATTTGTCATGATATCATCAATAAAATGTTGAAACTTCGTAATTTCACCTTCATAATCATCAATTGCTGCTAATTGCGCACTCGATGCTTGCTGATCTAAATTTAAAATATTCGACATGCGTTGACTATAATAAACTAAATGTTCTATTAAGCCATCGTCACTCTTTTCCTTTGGTGCTGACATGACAGCGATACGTTTCAAAGGATAGTGTTGCGCCAATTTTAATGTCATTAATCCACCTAAAGACACACCCGTTGCACTGATAGATTCATAACCTTCATTGACTAAAAATTGGTAAGCTTTCTCAACTTCTTCCCACCAATCATCTACATTATATGTCATGAAATCTTTCAACAATAAACCATGACCTGGATAATTCGGTGCATAACAACTAAATCCTTGGTCATTTAACTCAGCTGCAAGATGCTTCACATCCCGATTTGTACCTGTAAATGAATGTAATAATAATATCGCATGTCCATTTGTGCCTTTTAAATACGATGGACTCGGTGTTTTAATTCTCATTTTTCTATATACCTCCACTATGTCTAAAGATGTTTGCTAAACGCGTTGTCGTCGATGATTAATAAAGTATGGGTATACCATTAAGAATAACGCTACCCAAATGATTGCTAGTGACGTGCCGCCAATGACATCTGAAAAGTAATGTGCATGAAAATAAAGGCGACAAAATAATATGCTAAGCCATAATATTCCCATAACCAACGCACTCAACACTTTTGTTATTGTCTTAGCAGCAAGTGAAATAATAATGATCATTAAGGCGAAATATAATAATGTGCTGGCGTTGGAATGTCCACTCGGAAATGAAAAGCCTGTATCAACGGCTAAATGATTATATGGTCTTGGACGTAATACAGTATCTTTAATTAATTTGTTCATGATGACACCTGAAACCAAATATGTCACAAACCAAACCGCTAAATGCCTCTGTTTAATAAACAGTATGATTGTGACGATAATGGAAATCAACACGACACCTTTGACATCTCCAATTTCCGCACTAAACGTCATATAGTAATTAAACAAATTGTTAACATACTGACGTTGTGGCTCACCGAAATAATCTGTAAACCATGTTAATGATCCCATATCTATATTTTTAAGCCATTCTTGATTTGTCACTACACTGTAAAACATACCTATAAATACAATCAGCACGATTAAAAATAAAGGCACTGTCATTTTCGGTGATGTTAATTTTTTATCTATCATCTTACAATCTCCTCGTATCATCATTTTCATTTTACAAATGTTATCCATAATATCAATGTGCCACAAATTTCACTTTACCGACAATATCAAAATTATAAAGTTCATATTGTTATGTATATTGCAAATAAAACATTGTATAATTGAAATAACAATATTTTGCTATTTTCAATTTAGTACGATTTATATTTATTATACAGAGGGGGTAAGGCGTATCAATAGAGTTATTTTTGTCTATATAGCGTTAATCATTACATTAGTTAGATTCTTTACCCCTATTCATCCATCATTTTCAAATTTGATTTACTGGATATTTGTATTATATTTTATTCCTATTATACTATGCGTTATCGGTTTCAAGGCCGAAAAACTTATTGCAACAATGGTCATTATACCTAATTTTTTAGGAATACTTTATCGATTATATGCCTACGTCACACATATACTCTTTATGTAAAAGGATAGTGGGCATGTCTCGCAACAAATATGCTTGCGTCGACTTGTCACCATTCGCAAATTTTATGACATACGCCTTTCACGGGCTATATTCAGACCCACGCATTCATCCACGTAATAAACACATCATGTAATAGAAAAACAGCACACCCAAATATATGGCGTTGCGCTGTTTAACCAAGCATACTTCTATAGCTTTAATAAGCCAGCAGAAGCATACCTAACCTTCTTAAATATGCTTTTCCAAATTATCCTCAAGTTTGAATACGATAATACGTTCACCTGTAACTGTACTTAAATCACTATGGAAGCTCATCACTTTGATACCTGTAATTTTAAAAATGATATCATTCAAATCTTGCTCACCGGATTCAACTAATTCAGAACGTGTTCGTTTAATATTTAATAATCCTTCATTCGTACTACATACACGATATTCAGCTGGCGTTAAGATACCTTGTAAACTAATAATCACCATATCTCTTAAAATGTCTGATTTAACTGACAAGGAACCTCTGCCAAGGAAATCTTTTTCCCATTGCGTAATGGCTTTACTGATTTCAGCTTCGATTTCACCTTTCGTTCTTTTCATATCACTAACTCCAATAATATTAAAATTGATTACTTCATCTTTGTATCGTTATCACGACATCAACTATTACATTAAGTTTATCATTTTTAGTATATTTTAAGAAGCTAGAACATTGTAGATATGATGATATATTAGTTACTTAGCATCGCAACATATCATCGTTAAATCCAACTTTTAAAACGCCCTTCCTCATTAACGCTCATTAAACGCAGCCAATGATTAGACACCTTCCTAGCGAAATGCTCATTATTCGCGAGTAGTCTTGCTACAACATAGTCGGGTGCCTGAATAACGACAAGTAAACGAATTGGCGAATGATACATCGTCCGATCAGCAGCCATAACAGATTGCCATGATAAGCCATACATCAGATCACTCGCATTACCTTGCATGACACCAACACCTGACGTGACGGTTTGTGTCGCTTTATTCCCACTTCCGTAAAAATGCGGCGCAACTGTCGACGCATAATATTGTAAATTAATCCATTGTGCCACAAGTGCCGGACCAGAAATGATGGTATTTAATAATGTGCCATCTTTATCTTTACGCCAATCATAATTGTGTAAAAATGTCCGCCCTTCTAAATCAATGCCTTTTGTTAATTGGCGTCGTCCAATTATAAATGATGCATTTTTAGCCAATCCCCATTCTGGACGTACCTCACTCCAATCACTCGCAAACCGCTGCGCTTCTTCCACTGGATGATTCACACGACCAATCGTTGGCAGTTTGTCCAAACGTTCGCGATTCGCGTGTTCAGAAATCATCGGCATCGCGTCATTCAATGATTCATATGCATCTAAAGCAATAGAAGATAATGTGTCTGGCACATATACCCATGCCAACGTATCAGTAGACGTATGATGTTCTGCTACCGCAAAAACAGTTGTCTCTGGAATATACACACCTGATTGTTTTAATCCTTGTCTGACATTTGGACGATTACATATCATCGCTAATAACTTAGCATTAAAACCGCTTGATGCGCCACCACAAGCCCCACATTCAAGTGATGCATGATGTGGATTATTGTGAGAATGACTAGCATGACCTGCTAACACAACGAACGGCGCAAATGCTTCGGTTAAATCCATCAATTTCAACGCTTGTAACGCGAAATCAATTTGCTCTTGCTCAGTAAATCCAACAGGTAAGTCTGATGTTCGGTCAAACTCACGATCAATCGTCAACTTTGTTTCAGGCTTTTTCAACCACTTTTGTTTTATTTTTTGTAAAGACGCGCGACTTTTTCTAGGCATAATCGAATTGACAATGGTACTTAAGCTTAAAAATGGCCCACTTAATTCAGGCAATAACAGACTAGGCATGACATTATTTTTCATCAATTTAAATGTGTAAAACATCGATGACATTGTCTGTTGCTGTTGTCGATAAACATTCATATCGTAGCGGTCTGCAAATTCTTTAATGCGATATGCCGGCGGTACCATGACAGGTAATGAATCATGTTTGAATTGTTCGTCTACGGCATCTTTTTGAATAGGTAATCCAAAGAAGCCTGCAATACCAATCGTTTCAAAGGGCCCTGCTGCTTCGATATGTCTACGAAATGGTTCTGAACGAACATCTATACAAAATGCAATTTGCGCTTTCGTTGATGTGCCCATCTGATTTAGCTCGCTATTATTTTCATCAACTGCTTGTGTGTCATTTAACAATACTGAATGTGGCTGATTAGCGTTATCATTTTCTGAGACATTTACTTGGTTTACATCTAATGCGCCCGCCACACTTTCATGACCTGCTTTAATTTTTTGTTTTAACTGAGATTCGTATGTCATTTCCCAGGCAATTAGCCATAAATTTTTAAATACATTTTTATTCATAGTTGCTGCAAAATGAATAAACGTTTGAATTTCATTGACGTCATGTTGTAGTAATACATCGCTAGGCATATCACTGTAGTAACACCATGATGCAACAGTTTGCTTAAACCAATTTTCCGATCTACTTTCACAATCTTTAGCGACTGACTTAAACTCATCACCAACTAGCAATTGTTCGACAACTAACCGAATTGCCAAATAATCCGTTAACAAATGTTGTTCAAAGTGATGCTGTTGTGAACGGTAATACAACATACCTGCCCAACCCGGTAACGCCAAAAGATGTCCTTCAACATAAGCTTGGTAGTCTTCCTGATCTATTGAAAAATGAGTTAATACTGACTCTATCGTCATTTCAGGATCATTGGGTAAGCCTTTAATCACTTGGCGCTGTGCTTTAGTAAAACTATGGTCATGTTGCGCTAAATGCAACCATGCATGGTAAAAACTTTGCTCACGCTTCGGCATTGTCCAACTCGATAGAAATTGATCGATATAAAGTTTCGTCCATTTAATCATTTGACGATTCACTTGTTCGCTAAGTGGCTCACCTTGTTCATCTATTATTGCATCACTCATCGGACGTACATCATAGTGATGATATGATTCAGCCATATCACGTTTTGATTTTTCTAATAGTAGATCAGCAACAACATCAACATTTGAATGATTCATATATGATGCAGGTACGTCTTTTAATGTTTTAATGTTATCAATATAAAGATTGATGTAGTGTTGCGGGATATTGTAGTGATGTTCAAGTAACATATCAGTAACAAGTTGATTAAAGACACTTTCATCTAATTCACCACGTGCCACAGCGCTTTCTATTAATGCTTTATTTGGGAAAATATCCACATCTCGAACATCACGTAACCATTTTGCGACATCTTCAAACGTATCCGCTTCTAATCCTTCCCATGGATTTCGTGCTGCAAAAATCGAAATTGGTGATAATGGTGTAATAACACGTTTCGCATTTTCAATGACTGAATTGATATTTAACTGTGTTGTCATACCTTTCACCTCCTATAAATACTTCTTCAAATAATTCGGATGACTTTCTATCGCTTTCGAGCGTGCTTCACCTAGATTAACTAACCACACGTACAATACCGCAAAAGCCTTAGAGTATCGATGCCGCGCCACCCAAATACTTAATAAACTGCCAAAGATTAAAATAACAACACTAATGATGACACTCACTGTAGGCGGCGTTGTCGCATGTGTTGTTATATTTTGTAATACAGCGTAAAAATAATTATGTGTGATGACGTAGATAAATGTCACGATTGCAATCAAAATCATACCAACAAGACGTGCCATGCGTCCTTTACTAAAGGCTACCATTTGATTCCAAGATACAAGTAATGACCATCCTAGAATGAGTGCACTTAACACTTCATATGCACTTCTGTCACTACTCATCCAAAATAGAAATGCCACGATAATAGCTAATACACGTCCCATGACAATCCAGCCATAAGCGTCTTTAGCAGATGCTTGTTTTGGAATATTGAATCGCTTCACGATAGAACCTGATTGTAAAAATAATGTTGCTTTAAAAATACCGTGCAATATTAAATGAATAATCGCTGCTGAATATACACCCAATGCACATTGAACTAACATAAAGCCCATTTGACTCATCGTAGAGCCCACTAATTGGCGTTTATAGTCAACTTGAACTAAGCTAATACCCGATCCTAACAATACAGAAATACTAGAAAGGATAAGTAATAATGATAACGCAAATCCATTATCAAATATCGGCGCAAAACGAGTTAGAATAACACCACCTGCATTCACAATTCCTGCATGCATAATTGCCGATACTGGCGTTGGTGCCGTTACAGATTCAATCAACCATCGATGAAAAGGAAATTGTGCTGCCGGTATCATGACAGCTAATACAAGTAGTACATTCGTCAACAATGACCATGTCGGATGAACTATATGTTGTGGTACCCGCCACTCGCCAGTCGCAATATAAATAGTTACAATTGCTCCAACGAATGCAAGCCAACCACATAAAAATGTCATGCTTGATAATTTCGCAGACTCACGTGGCACTTTCCAAAAACGATTAACGTTCATCAGCAATGTTAAACATAATAATGTAATACCCCAGCAGAGTGCCATCAGTCTTAAGTCTTCAGACATCCATGCTAAAGATGCAAACGACGTAATCGCAGTGAACAATGGAAAGTAATGTCTATAATGATGATCACCTAGTAAATATCGCATTGAAAACTTTTGAATAATAAAGCCAAGCGCCATTACAAAGCCAGCTAATAACCAAGATAAACGATCTATTTTAAATGGACCTAAGACATGTTGACCATGAATACCGAAAAAGCCAATGACTGCAAATAATACTGGCATGACTAGTATGTATAAATGTAATTTAATATATCTCATTGGCATAACTGGTGCTAAAAACAACAAGCCACTTATCAATGCAATGATAAGCGCAATAACAAACAGTGAAAATAGCAATTGAAAACTTAACACTGCATAACCTCCTTATTTCTAATCTCTCGCATAATTGCTTATGTATAAAAATAAAAACCTACAATAGTAGATTCTGTACATAATGGCAGAAAATTTACTATTGCAGGTTTCAGTTTAACTAGACACTGCATCACGGTACGTTGATATACCTTGTTGCAGTGTTCTCTTTAAGCGTGCTCCCATGCACATATGTATATAAAATGTTACTTCTGTCTGTTCAATTCATCTTCATAAATATGCTTTGCCTAGACGAGACCTAACGTGTTATTCGTTTTAAACTTATAACATAAAATATAATTAAATTTCTGCTTCATGTCAAATTCATGAGCTTAACCTCTATTAAACCAATGATTGTAAAGATTTTGTAAATGCACCTGTACAGTTAGGCAGTATTTCCCGTCCTTTTAAAATAAAAAATTCGCAGTTATGATCATAACAATTCAAGTTAGGAAAAAAATCAATTACGCACAAGATAACTATGTACAATGAAGTTAACTCATAAGCAAAGGAGGTAATCTTAATGGGTATCATCGCTGGCATCATTAAAGTTATCAAAAGCTTAATCGAACAATTCACTGGTAAATAAGATTTCATAACAAACAAAGGAGGTCTTTCACATGGGTATCATTGCAGGAATCATTAAATTCATTAAAGGATTAATTGAGAAATTCACTGGTAAGTAAGTTATAAAAATCTCATAGATATGAACATCTTATTTGAAGGGGGCCATTCACATGGAATTCGTAGCAAAATTATTCAAATTCTTTAAAGATTTACTTGGTAAATTTTTAGGTAACAACTAATCTCAAACATTAACGATCAACAACTCATCACTATGTTAAATCAACATACAGGAGGACAAAACGATGGCTATTGTAGGTACTATCATTAAAATCATCAAAGCAATTATCGACATTTTCGCAAAATAATTTAAGCGAATTGAATACTTAAAATTCTCAGGCCACTATACCAATAGGGATGGTGGCTTTGCTTTGTGTTGATTTATTGATGTGAGGTGAGTCTTGTTAGTTTGTTGCAAATAAATGGTCTTGGTGTTTTTTGTATAGGACGTTCTTAGTGGGACATACGGAATATTCGTGATCTTTGTAGTCTGACGCGTTATATTTTTGTGGCGTGTTTTATGTTTGATACTCGAGTTCTGAGACATTCATGATTTGGCATGCGAAATCTTAATGATTTTCATGATCTAGCGCAAGATATATTGGCCACGTGCGGAATTGCGTTGCACGTTTAGACTGAAACACTCGTGTGACCGTAAGTGTTAATAGTACATTGATAGCTGCATTTACTTCACTCATTTTTATGACTGTTAAACAATGATTGTACCTTCAATTAACAGTTGGTACGATGGTTTTGCCATTTTTCATCAACGTAAATATAAAAAGGACTAAGACACATACATGTCCTAGCCCTATGGATAAAATGCAAATTTCTGCTTTATCAAAACTATCACACTTTAGATAGATTGAAAACAAAAAGATCCTAAGAACACCTTAACTTTTTATTAATTGTCATAAATTGCAAACAATTAAGCCACAATTCAAAAATGATTATACTTCATTCAACTTATCGTGCTGGTCTAATTTGCCATTGATATGGATCTTCAAATTGTTGCCAATCTGCATCAATTTCTTGCGCATTGACTAAGCATGCGTCGAGTTCTTTTGTTAATTTTTCTTCATCTAATTCTGTACCAATAATGACAAATTGTGTATGACGATCGCCATATTCGTGATCCCATTCAGCTGCGACATCTTGACGTTCTGCTAATATTTGTGTTTGTTGCGCTTCAGACATACTAGCCACCCAATATGTAACTGGATGAATATTGCAAGATGACCCTGCTTGAGATAATAAACATGCTACGTGATTGTATTGTGCTAGCCATACGATACCTTTTGATCGAACGACATTATTTGGCATGCTTTCTAACCAATCATTGAACCTTTTAGCATGGAAAGGTAGACGACGTTTATATACAAACGATGATATACCATATTCTTCTGTTTCAGGTGTATGCGATGCATGCCCACCAGACTCAAGTTCTTTGATCCATCCTGCTGACTCGCTCGCTTTTTCAAAATCAAAACGCTGCGTATTCAAGACTTCTTTTAAATCTACTTCAGAATTTGTTGTCTTAATAATTTTAGCAGTCGGTTGCAATGCGCTTAACATTTTTTCTAACTTCGCTAGTTCTTCTTCACTAATTAAATCAATTTTATTAATAATCAATACATCACAAAATTCAACTTGGTCAATTAATAAATCAGCAATCGAACGCTCATCTGTTTCGTCAACGCTTTGATCACGATCCATCAATAAATCTTCTGAGTTGATGTCATGTACGAAGCGGTTAGCATCCACAACTGTAACCATTGTATCTAAACGGCAAATCGCTGTAAGATCAATGCCAAGTTCATCATCAATATATGAGAAAGTTTGTGCAACAGGTACTGGCTCTGAAATCCCTGTTGACTCAATAACAATTTGATCGATGCCACCTTTTTTCACTAAACGCTCAACTTCTTTTAATAAATCGTCTCTAAGTGTACAACAGATACAACCATTAGAAAGTTCGACTAATTTTTCATCTGTACGCGATAGTCCCCCACCATCTGCGACAAGATCTTTATCGATATTTACTTCACTCATATCATTTACAATTACCGCGATACGTCGACCTTCTCGATTTTGTAAAATATGATTTAACAACGTTGTCTTCCCCGAGCCTAAATAACCACTTAATACCGTAACTGGAATTTTAGCCATATATATACCCTCACTTCAATTTATTTGTAAATAGGAATAATTCCGTTTTACATTATATAGGAGCGTTTCCTCTTTCGCAATCTTCGATAATAAAAAAATAGTATACTTAATTAAATTATTGAGCGCTTTACTTTATAATGGAGACAAAGATATATCTCACGAAAGAGAATCGAGGTGTATAAACATGTTATTTGTCATTTTAGTTTTATATGTTACTGGTATTGCATTTATTCTACTCAGTGTTTTTGGTTCAAAGACTGAAGGATTATCTACGAAACATACTTTATATACCATTGGCAGTGCTATTATAACGATTGCTATTTTCATTTCAATTGGCTATGCCATTCAATACTTAACTGCAGCGCTTTATGGTTTGTAAGGTGAAGGTGATGAGTAACGGGTAGTTCGGGAGAGGTTAACTTGCGTTGATTTTGATAAAGTGATCATAGCTTTTAGTACTTGAGGATTTTTATTGTTGCTGTTACGAATGTGGTCATGTTTAATGCGGGACAGTAATTTAAGTTGTTTTTTTACAATTGAGAGTGTGATATTTCGATTCGGTTCGAATTACTTTACATGGGAATAATATAAATTAAAAAGAAGCGGCCTAGTGTCAGTTGTGAATATACTGAACATTGGTCGCTTTATTTAGTAGTATGATATGTAGTTTAGCTATTAATTTTTTTCAGGTCATCCTTAATGCTGTCTATCTCAGACATGGCACTTTTAACCCAATCTCCTTGAGCTGCACCTTTAAAATTAGCTTTAAAAGCTTCGCAATGTTGCGCCATTTGTTCAATTAATACTTTTTCTTCACCTTTTAATCCGTTTTCAATATCTTTGTATTTATGCTTATGTTCAGGTGCAATAACTGTGCGAATATTTTCTTTTTGCGCTTCCATTTTAGATATGAGATTAAGTGTTTCTACTGTAGTACTTATATCTGGCATTCTTAAGGTCATATCTGGTTCTATTAGAGTCATTTAATCTCCTCCAAATTATCAGTCACTTAGCTTATCTAACTGCTTTTCATAAGACTTTTTTAAGTCTTCTTTATATTCTTCTAATTTCCATTCTTGCTTTCTAATTATCTCATTGATTTCTTGCTCATACGCTTCTATATTTCTCGTCATTTTCCTTTGGGCATCTTCACTATAATTCATTTCGTGCTTCAAATATTGAAAAACATCATAACTACGTTCATTTTCTTTTCGAGTTCTATGCCTAAGTTCATTTAAATTTTGCAGTTCATTCTCTATACGTTTTTTCTCAGATTCATATGATTCTTCTAATTCATTTTTATTATTAATTTGATTAAACATCATAGTAATCCACCTATTTGTGATGCAAGCACTTGATCTTTATCAACGATTTCATTAATACTGAGTCTAACTCTCATAATATAATTTGATACAGAAGACCCTATCGTTGAAAGTTGTCTTTCTTTTGCAGATATCATTTGTTCAGGTTCTCTTACCATACTACTTTCATTCACTTGACCTTCATCTAAAGCATTGAGAACTCCATTTACACTCAAATCTTCACCTACAGCTTTTCCAGCTTTTTGAGCGTCTTCCCAATTTTTTCCAAATTTCTTTTTCTTTTCATTATACATTTTTTTGATTTGATTAATTTCATCGTCTATCAGTTGACTGAATGACTGCGCAATTGTTAAAGCTGTTAAACTTTCTAAAACTTTTTGCTGCGAAGAAGATAATCCTCCTCCATTTGTAGTCATCATATTTGCTCTAAGTAATTCTATACTAGCTAATTTAGAGATAGCATTATTTGAATTCTTTACAAATGACTTATTATTTTCTTCTGCATAACCTTGTAGTTTTTTAAGTTCTTTTTTTATAGCTTTTTGTTCTTCTTCGGTCAGAAAGCCTTCCATTTCATGACCTTTACCATTTTTAAAGACTTTATCATTACCGAAAAAAACATAATGCTTATATTTCTTCAGATTTTCTGTCAATGCATCATTTTCTGCAACAAACCTAGTAATATTACCTTTATAATTTTTATATAATTCTAATAAACGTTTTCCATCTGGGGAATTAGGATTCAAACTAGTTATAGAAATAGGAGCTGGATTATAAACCACAATGTTCGGAATACCATTACTCATTCCTAGAACTACCGCATCTCTTCCACCTAGTGAATGTCCAGTAATAAAATCAATGTCATACTTACTTTTTATTTTATTTATAAATTCTTGTGTATTCGCATATCTATAGTTTTGATCAGATGCAGGAGAATATAATATTTTAAGATCTGCATATCCATCTTTAACTGTTTCCAAAGCATTGGTAACATTTTGTCTTGAAAATTCACCTTCTTTTAACTTTTTAAAGGCTTCGTCTTGTAAATTAGTCCCAGTCATCCCGAGAGTTACTTTGCCTGTATCTTTATTTAAAAAAGCAGAAGTTGTTACTCCAGTAAGAGAATCAGTGTAACTATCAACATATTCAAGATTAGAAGGGAATTTTTTCATTTTTTTCAAATCATTAAATTGATTAATCACGTCTCTTTTTGATAGACCATTATTATTAGCATTCTCAACTTCGTATGACGCTTTCGAAATAGCACTTGTAGACTCAGTATTTTGATTAATTGCTTTTAAATCTATTTTATACTTCCTACTCAACATTCTCACCTTCAGACGGTCCAAAATTCAAATAATCTCTTAATGTTGTCTCTTGACCTTTATCTTTTGAAAATTTATATTCTATTTTTTTATATCCTACTGAGCTTCCTTTTATATCACCATCTATATATAATTTTAGATTTGGAGAGTTATTAGTTGTAATTGGATAAATTTCTCTAAGTTTTTTTACATTTTTATCACTATTGTTCATTTTATATTGTGCTTCATAGCTCGGTACGTTTTCATTAGTTGTTATATTTCCATCTTGATAATTTTTTAAATCTTTAAAATCAGCATACTGACTAAAAAATTTAAAATTTTCAATTTTTTGTTTAAGTTTTTTGTCTTCTACATTATCCAAAAGAACAATCTTATTATTTTTTAGTTCAACACGATATTTTTTCTCATTATGATTTTTGCTAATATCATCATAAACTTTATTTACAAAATAATAACCTGTTGCCTTTTTGGTATTTCTATTAAGATATAACACCATGCCTTCATCATCTAATACTCCTGGTTTGTTACTTTTTGAAAAACCTGTAAGTATAGTCCACGTACCTTTATCGCCTTTTTTAAACTCACCATCTCGATATCCTTCTTTGTCGTATAAATCCTCGAGATTCTTAATTGGATACATATCTAACGTTTTCGCAAAACTCTTTTTGATTTGTTCTTCTTTTGAATCTGTTTTATTCGTTTGTTCCTCTTTTTTCTGTTCATCTTTCATATTTCCACATCCCCCAATAAAAATGATTAAAAGTAATACACTCATGTACAAAGCAATTTTTTTTATATACTCCATCATTTCACATCTCTCTGTTTTAATTTTATAAACATTTGAATATTTCATACAACTTATTAAAATAGTGATTATTCAACTTTTATGTTATCAAACAAAACTAACTTATTCAATTTAATACATGTAATTCATTTTAACTTTATTATTAAATGTTCTAACGTTATTTTTTATATTAGTAATTATATTTATTTATCCTCGCTTGGATTAAAGTAGATACTATCTGTGAAGTAAATATTTTCTTCCTTGTTTTCAATAAAGGTAAATTCAATATTTTTATATCCGACTGATGAACCTTTTAAATTACCTGAGCCTTTCAATAATAATTTGGGCGCTTTTTGCGTCGGGATATTATATCGCTTCCTTAATTGTTCAACATTGTAATCACTGTTTTTCAATTGATATTTTGCAGAGTAAATTGGTACTTCTGGGTTATATGACACTTCGTCCTCTTTATAGTTTTCCAATTCTTTGAAATTCCCGTATTGTACAAAGAAGTTAAATTCTTCGATTTCTTTTTTTACTTTTTCGTCATCGATTGGTTTTAATGGAATCATTTTATTATTTTCCATTTTCACAGGATATCTTTTTGTATGATTGTGTGTCATTCCATCGCTATCTTCAACAACTTCTCTAACAATATAATGCCCTTTAGCCGTTCTAGTATTTCTGTTAATTTCTAAAACTGCTCCTCTAGATTCCAGATTTTCTCCTTTTAATTGGATTTTCATTTCAGATCTAATTAGCCAAGTACCTTTATCATCTTTTTTAAATTCGCCATCTCGATATCCTTCTTTGTCGTATAAATCCTCGAGATTCTTAATAGGGTAGATATCTAACGTTTTCGCAAAGCTCTTTTTGATTTGTTCTTCTTTTGAATCTCCAATGATCTTATTATCACCATCACAAGATGTAACAAAGATGATTAAAATCAACAAACTAATGCACAATCCAATCCTTTTTATAGACTTCATTGTTACACACCATCCTCATCATTCATCATCTTCATCTACCTTCGCCGGCTGGAAATTCAAAGAATCTATTACTGACAAATCGCTTTTTCCACCTTTTGAAAAGTCAATTTCCAACTTTTTATAACCCACAGAACTTCCTTTCAAATTACCATCAATATGCATTTTTAATACCGGTGCTTTATCAGTAGGAATATTATAACGACTTCTTAATTGCTTAACATTTTCATCTTTATTGCTCATTTTAAATTTTGCGTCATAACTTGGAACATTCTCATTAATTGAGACATCACCATTGTTGTAGTTTTTCAATTCTTTAAGGTTTGCATATTGTCCAAAAAATTTAAAGTTTTCTATTCTCTTTTTTAGATTTGTATCTTCTACTTTATCTAATAAGATAATTTTATTATTTTTCATTTCAACTTTATAATTTTTTCTATCTGGGAATTTGCCCTTATTATAGAATGTCTTAACAAAATAATGTCCCTTTGCAGTCCGTGTATTTCTATCTAAGTATAAGACCATACCTTCATTACTCAATCCACCTTGTTTATTACTTTTGGCGAAATCTGTATATATCGTCCACATCCCTTTATCACCCTTTTTAAATTCGCCATCTCGGTATCCTTCTTTGTCGTATAACTCCTCGAGATTCTTAATTGGATACATATCTAATGTTTTCTCAAAACTCTTTTTGATTTGTTCTTCTTTTGAATCTGTTTTATTTGTTTGTTCTTCTTTTTTCTGTTCATCTTTCATATTTCGACATCCAACAATAAAAATGATTAAAAGAAATACACTCATGTATAAAGCCATTCTTTTTATATACCCCATCATTTCACATCTCTCTGTTTTAATTTTTATAAATATTTGTATAGTTCATACAACCTATTAAAATAATAATTTTTCTACTATCATGTCATCAAACAAAACTGACTATATGAATTTAATACAGTTTGTTAATTTAACTTTATTATTAATTTTTCTAACGTTTTTGTAATACTAAATATACTTATTTATCCTCACTTGGGTTGAAATTAATACTATCTGTGAAGTAAATATTTTCTTCCTTATTTTCAACAAAGGTAAATTCAATATTTTTATATCCAACTGATGAGCCTTTTAAATTACCTGAACCCTTCAATAATAATTTAGGCGCTTTTTTCGTCGTTATATTATATCGCTTACGTAGTTGTTCTACATTATAATCACTATTTTTCAATTGATATTGTGCAGAGTATATTGGTGCTTCTGGGTTATATGTCACTTCTCCGTCTTTATAGTTTTCCAATTCTTTGAAATTCCCGTATTGTACGAAGAATTTAAATTCTTCAATTTCTTTTTTTACTTTTTCATCATCGATTGGTTTTAATGTAATGATTTTATTATTTTCCATTTTCACTGGATATTTTCGTTCATCACTATATACCTTGCCCTCACTGTCTTCTTTAACTATCCTGACAAAATATTCACCAGTGCATGTTCTACTATTTCTATTTAAACGTATGACCATACCTTTAGATACCATATTTTCATTTTTCAGTTCTGTTGTCATTTCAGATCTAATAACCCACTTCCCTTTGTCACCCTTTTTAAATTCGCCATCTCGATATCCTTCTTTGTCATAAAAATCTTCTAGATTTTTCGTAGGGTATACATCTAATGTTTTCGCAAAGCTCTTTTTGATCTGTGTTTCTTTCGAATCTCCAGTGATCTTATTACTTTCGCATCCTGCCATTAATACGATTAAAATTAATATAAATATGTATAATTTCTGAAAACACTTCATCTTGTCACATCTCTTTGCACATTTTTTGATATTTGATCATTTCATCTAACCACACATTTTAATTTAACTTTACTTACTTGGTATGAATTCAACACTATCGTTAAAATAAATATTCTCACCTTTTCTTTCAACAAAAGTAAATTCAATATCGTTTTGACCAACTGAGGAATTTTTTAAATCTCCTCCACCTTTCAAAAGTAACTTCGGTGTTTCTTTTGTTGAAATGTCATATCTTTTACGTAGTTGCCTTACATTGTAATCATCGTTGTGTAATTGATATTTAGCCGAATAAATTGGTGCTTCAGGATTATATGAAAACTCACCATTGTTGTATTTTTCGAAATTTTTAAAGTTTCCATATTGCACAAAAAACTTGAAGTTTTCAATTTCTTTTTTTATTTTCTCGTCATTAATTTGTTCAGTAGGAATAATTTTATTTCCTACCATTTTCACTTCGTATTTTTCCTCCTTATCTTTATTTACACGATTATTATTTTCACTTATTTCTTTCAAAACAAAGAAACCTTTGGCTGTTTCGGTATTTCTATTAATATATAATTGCATACCTCTTGTTTTCATCACTTTGCCCTTTGGCTGTTTAACTATTTCGGATCTAATTAGCCAAGTACCTTTATCATCTTTTTTAAATTCGCCATCTCGATATCCTTCTTTGTCATAAAAATCCTCGAGATTCTTAATTGGATACATATCTAACGTTTTCGAAAAACTCTTTTTAATTTGTGCTTCTTTTGAACCTTCTTTTGGATTTTCTGCAGTATCGCTTTGACTATCACAACCCATTATAAAAATGGTCAAAATAATAACACTTATTAACAATGCAAGCCTTTTTAGATATTCCATTCCTTCACACCCTAATATTTAATTATCAGTACTATTTTTTCGCTGGCTTATAACTTAAATAATCAATGACTGAAATATCCCTACCTTCTTTTGAAAAATCTATTTCTAACCTTTTATATCCAACAGAACTACCTTTTAAGTCCCCGTCAATATGCATTTTTAACATTGGAGCTTTATCAGTAGGAATGTTATAACGACTTCTTAATTGTTTAACATTTTCATCTTTATTGCTCATTTTATATTCCACGTCATAACTTGGAACATTCCAATTTATTGACACGTCGCCATTGTTGTAATTTTCCAAATCCTTAAAATTTGCATATTGTCCGAAAAATTTAAAGTTTTCTATTCTCTTTTTTAGATTTGGATCTTCTACCTTGTCTAATAAGATAATTTTATTATTTTTCATTTCAACTTTATAATTTTTTCTATCAGGTAATTTATCCTTTTCATAAAATTTCTTAACAAAATAATATCCCTTAGCCGTTCGAGTATTTCTATCCAGATTTAAAACCATACCTTCATCATCCAATTCGTCTGATTTATTGCCTTTAGCAAAATCTGTATATATAGTCCACATTCCTTTGTCGCCCTTTTTAAATTCGCCATCACGGTATCCTTCTTTATCATATAAGTCCTCGAGATTCTTAATTGGATACATATCTAACGTTTTCGAAAAGCTCTTTTTGATTTGTGTTTCTTTTGAATCTCCAGTGATCTTATTATCACCATCGCAAGATGTTACAAAAATGCTTAAAATCAACAGACTTATGCACAATCCAATCCTTTTTATAGACTTCATTGTTACACACCATCCTCATTATTCATCATCTTTATTAGTTTTCGCTGGCTGGTAATCCAAAGAATCTATTACTGATAAATGGCTATTTTCACGTTTCGAAAAATCAATTTCTAACTTCCTATCTCCAACGGAACTTCCTTTCAAATTACCATCAATATGCATTTTTAATACCGGTGATTTATCAGTAGGAATATTATAACGACTTCTTAATTGCTTAACATTTTCATCTTTATTACTCATTTTATATTTCACGTCATAACTTGGAACATTCTCATTAATTGAGACATCACCATTGCTGTAGTTTTTCAATTCTTTAAGATTTGCATATTGACTGAAAAATTTAAAATTTTCTATTTTTTGTTTAAGCTTTTTATCTTCTACTTTATCTAATAAAATGATTTTATTATTTTTCATTTCAACTTTATAATTTTTTCTATCAGGTAATTTATCCTTGCGATAAAACGTCCTGACAAAGTAGTACCCCTTAGCTGTGCGTGTGTTTCTATCTAAGTACAAGACCATGCCTTCATTACTTAGTTCACCCGGTTTATTACTTTTGGCGAAATCTGTATATATCGTCCACATCCCTTTGTCACCTTTTTCAAATTCGCCATCTCGATAGCCTTCTTTGTCATATAGTTCCTCGAGATTCTTAATTGAATACATATCTAACGTTTTCGCAAAACTCTTTTTGATTTGTGTTTCTTTCGAGTCTTCTTTTGATTTTTCTGCAGTATCGCTTGATTTATCACAACCTATTATAAAAACACTCATAACCATAATAACTATATACAATACAAGTCTTTTTAAATAACCCATCATTTCACAACTCTCTTTATTCTCAATATTTGCTTTTGTTGACTAATATCAACTTTTTGTTATTTTGTTACTTGGAACGAACTCAACGCTGTCAACATAATAAATGCTTTCTTCTTTACTTCTACTAAATATGATTTCTATTTCCTTATATCCTACAGAAGACCCCTTTATATCTCCAGATCCCTTAAACAATAATTTTGGTGTCTTGCTAGTTTTTAGATTAAATCTCTTTTTCAACTGTTGAATGTTTCTGTCATTTTTCTTCATTTTATATTCTGCAGAGTAATTGGGAGCATTAGGATTATATGAAATATTAGTAATCTCATTCCGATCAAAATGATTAAAGTTTCCATATTGTGAAAATAATTCAAACGACTCTATTTCATTTTTTTAACTTTTTGTCTTTAACATCTTTTATCAAAACTATCCTATTATTCACCAATTTCACTGGATATTTCTTTTCATTTTTTTGAACATCATGATTTTTATCTTCTTTCAATTCTCTAATAATATAACTTCCTTTAGCAGTTCTCTTATTTCTATCTAACTTTAATATCATTCCTCGTGATTTTAAACTCTCGCCTTTTGGTTGTGATACCATAGCTGAATACAATACCCACGTCCCCTTATCGCCTTTTTCAAACTCACCATCACGATATCCTTCTTTGTCATATAAATCCTCGAGATTCTTAATAGGGTACATATCTAACGTTTTCGCAAAGCTCTTTTTGATTTGTTCTTCTTTTGAGTCTTCTCTTTGATTTTCTGCATTATTGCTTGAACTATCACAACCTATTATAAAAACGCTCAAAATTATAACATTTGTGTACATTCCAATTCTTTTTATTGACCACATTGTTTCACATCCTCCCTATCATTCATCATCTTTATTTTTTTTTGGCAGGCTGAAAATTTAATGAATCGACTACTGATAATTCGCTATTTTCTTCTTTTGAAAAGTCTATTTCTAACTTTTTATATCCAACGGAACTGCCTTTTAAGTCCCCATCAATATGCATTTTTAATATTGGAGCTTTTTCAGTAGGAATGTTATAACGACTTCTTAATTGCTTAACATTTTCATCTTTATTACTCATTTTAAATTTCGCGTCATAACTTGGAACATTACTATTAATTGAAACGTCGCCATTGTTGTAACTTTTCAAACTCTTGAAATCGGCATATTGTCCGAAAAATTTAAAGTTTTCTATTCTTTCTTTAAGTTTTTGATCTTCCACCTTGTCTAATAAAATAATTTTATTGTTTTTCATCTCAACTCTATAATTTTTACTATAAGAGTTTTCATGATTGTCATATATAGTATCTACAAAATAATATCCCTTGGCCGTACGTGTATTTCTATCCAAATTTAAAATCATACCTTCATTATCTAATACACCCGGTTTATTACTTTTGGCGAAATCTGTATATATCGTCCACATCCCTTTGTCACCTTTTTTAAATTCGCTATCTCGATATCCTTCTTTGTCATATAAGTCCTCGAGATTCTTAATTGGATACATATCTAATGTTTTCGCAAAGCTCTTTTTGATTTGTTCTTCCTTTGAATCTTCTTTTGCTTTTTCCCCAGTATCGCTTGAACTATCACAACCTATTATAAAAATGCCCAAAATAATAACACTTATGAACCATGCAAGCTTTTTTAGATATCGCATTTTTTCACACCCTAATATTCCTTATCAATACTATTTTTTCGCTGGTTTATAACTTAAAAATTCAATGACTGATAATTTGCTGTTTTCACGTTTTGAAAAGTCAATTTCTAACTTTCTATAACCTACAGAACTGCCTTTCAGGTCCCCATCAATATGCATTTTTAATATAGGTGATTTTTCAGTCGAAATATTATAACGACTTCTTAATTCCTTAACTATTTCATCTTTATTGCTCATTTTGTATTCAACATCATAACTAGGAACATTTTCATTAATTGAAACATCACCATTATTATATTTTCTCAATTCTTTAAGATTTGCATATTGACCGAAAAATTTAAAGTTTTCTATTTTCTGCTTGAGCTTATCATCTTTTACTTCATCTAATAAAATAATCTTATTATTTTTCATTTCAATTTTATAATTCTTTTCATCTGGTAGTTTACCATTCCGGTAAAATGTAGTAACAAAATAATGGCCTTTAGCGGTTCTAGTATTCCTATCCAGATTTAAAACCATACCTTCATCATCCAATTCACCCGGTTTATTACTTTTGGCGAAATCTGTATATATCGTCCACATCCCTTTGTCACCTTTTTTAAATTCGCTATCTCGATATCCTTCTTTGTCATATAAGTCCTCGAGATTCTTAATTGGATACATATCTAATGTTTTCGCAAAGCTCTTTTTGATTTGTTCTTCCTTTGAATCTTCTTTTGTTTCATTACCTTTGCCACAACCTGCTATCGCAAATATTAAAATCATAACGCTTATGTACAATGCAAACCTTTTTAAATATCCCATCGCTTCACGTCTCTCTGTTTTATACTTCATTTATATTCTCTTTTCATATAAATAATTAATTATTTTGTATATTTCTCTTTTACGTTACCAAAATATACATATACAATCAATTTAATTTCTTAATTAAATTTGTACTTATTATTATATTGCGTCATTTTTTTATTATTGTTTCATTTGATTTAAACCCTTTTTGAAATCAAGGTTTTATTAGGAAAAATCCTCAAGCATCGTATTAAAGATTAATTGCATTTAAACAATATTTGTCACTTTAACTATTTATTAAAAATTATTAAATCGACTTAATAAACGTAATTTTCTTAATATTCAGTGTTATGATGGAGTTACAATTTTTAGAGGAGTGATAGATATGAAATTTAAAAAGGTTTTAGTAGCTACGGCAATGGTAGGTGTTTTAGCAACTGGCGTTGTTGGATATGGTAATCAAGCAGATGCGAAAGTTTATTCTCAAAATGGACTCGTACTACATGATGATGCAAACTTCTTAGAACATGAATTAAGTTATATTGATGTGTTATTAGATAAGAATGCTGACCAAGCTACAAAAGACAACTTAAGATCATACTTCGCCGATAAAGGACTACATTCAATCAAAGACATTATCAACAAAGCTAAACAAGACGGCTTTGATGTTTCAAAATATGAACACGTAAAATAAATTCAATAATGCTTTGTAACAAAGCACAAAAAAACAGCTCAATGACGTAGAAGTCAGTGATTAACTCACTAATTTCATTACATCATTAAGCTGTTTTATTTAATTATTTTTCTAATTTTGGTGCCTTACGTTCAACTTTCTTTTCACCTAATGGATAAAACCAGGTAATCGGGAATCCGTTAGTATCGTAGCCGACAATTTTATCACCATGTAATTTATGATATGCAGGTGTGTTTTCCATTCTTTCATCAAACTCACGATCTGCTTTTTCTTCAGGAGATTCATAAATATCTATGTTTTTAGAAACAAAATTTCCACTTAATAATTCACCTGTAATAGGATCAACTACTGTGAAGTTTAGTGTTTCTCCATTTTGTAATCTAAATCCAGCATGATCTACATCAAAGCTGAATTCACCTTTTTCATCGACTTGCAAATCAGGGAATTCTTGACCTTCACCTAGTTCAGAGTCTACCTTCACAACTGCATTTGCGAATTTAGTCTTACCTTTAATTACTTTAGTACCTTCTTTATCAAGAATACCTTTACCTTTTTCTGTATGATATAAGCTTCCGTAAATTTCATCTACATGTAAATCTTCTTTAACATCTTTCAATACTTTTACTTTTTCCACTTTAGTATGGTCATATTTAGTTTCTGCTTTATCAATATCTTCTAAACTCGTTACCTTAGTTTTGAAAATTAATGACTTCAATGCCTCATCTTCGTCATCAGGTGCAAATGTTAATGAGATCTCATCATTTTTCTTTAACTCTAAATCATCGAAACGTTTCGTTTTGAAGTCAAAATTAAAGTATCCTTTGTCATCAATAGGCATCCAGATTCCTTCTGATCCAGATTTCGCTTCTTCTTTATTTGGACCACCATTAGCATTTGTCTCAAAGTTAATAAATTTATTATTAATAGATAGAGCAACTTTACCTTTTACAGAGGTATGGCCTTTAATAATACCTGAACCTTCAGTAATAGGTTCGATAAAAACTTGGTGATGTCCATCTTTTTCTTTTAGCTGTTCTTTCGGTATTTCATACGCTTTTTCATATCGCGGTGTTGTATATGTAGCTTTAGCTTCTGTACTTTCTTCCTCAGCACCAACTTCTTCAGTTGAAGTTTCTTCTACTTCTTCATCTTCTTCATCGTCACCTAAATAGGGATCTGATGAAGACACTTCAATTTCTTGATTATGAACAATTTTGCGACCATTTAAGTCATACTTAAAATTCCCATCTTTATCAGACATAACAAAGCTGCTGTCAGAATCTTCAACTGAGCTCACATCTTTTTTATCAATAGTTAATAGTATAAATTGATTTGGTAAAGTTGTTCCTTGTATAGAAGTATCACCTGGTTTAATATCATTCAATTTGACAAAATTAGCCGGTACTTTTGATGTTTCATTAGTATTATTTTGAGGCTGAACAGCTTGATTTACATTATTCTGTTTTTCCTGATTGTCTACATTTATATTAGAGATTAAAGCGTTTTGATTTTCAGATGCTTCTGCTTGTCCGTTTGTCATAATATATAACATTGTAATTGCAACAGATACTAAACCGACTTTCATTTTACGTAACTTAAAATTTTCCCTCATGATATGCTCCCTCGAATAATTTTATAAATTCACTTCAATTTTTTCTATATTTCTGCCATCAATAACATCACCCATACGGTGTGTTTGTAACTTTTTATTCAATTCAAATGTGTAGAACCCACCATCTTTCATAGTAATTCGAATTTTACTGTCTTTAGGTTCTGTCTTATAAAGGTTATGTTTATCAATTAAATGCTTTCTTAATTTAAAATCAAGTTCTTTTAATGAAATTTCTTCTTTATTAATTGTATATGTAGATGATGTTGACGTTGATGTAACACTATCGATGTTTTTAGTAATTATTAAATTTACATCTTTTACTTTATCAATATAATTTGAACCGTTTGTTTTAGTAATACCACCAATTGAAGCTGTATTACCAGATCTATCAGAATTTTCTCTTACAACAAATATATCTACATTAGAAATATCTTCACCAAAATTTTGCTTTTCATTCCCAGTTAAAGTTACATCTATAAGTTGATAATTAGGAGTAAACGTCACTTTTCCTTCCTCTTTATATCCTGACTGATTTGTATACTCAAAGAACGGTCTATTATAATATTCACTCAAGTCTTGAGTAGCTTGTGATCTAACCTCTAATGTACTTGCTTTTACTGGCTGAGCAGTAGTTGTAATCATCCCTGTTGTTAAAATCCCTAGTGCTAAACTTGCTTTAGCAATATTTTTTAATTTCATAATTCTATGCTCCCAATTTTTAGTCTATTTGATTTATTCTATTACGCAATACGAACAATCCTCATTCATTATAATGAGCAATGGTCGTGCTTCACATTAAACTTACTTTAACTAAAAATTAATCATTATTAAGTAATTTAATAAATAGTTAACTAATATCATTCAATTCCTATCGATCTACTCTCTTTTATTTACGAATAACACTTTATCTCAACTTAATCTTTATTTAACTACTTATTCTGTACACAATTTCGACACAAAAAAGACACTGCGCTTTCACAGTGCCTAAATTTAATGTTCGTTTTTAATTCACTTTACTTTTACAACTTTTATGTTAAATTATACAAATTTTATTCTTATGCAATCTATGTATTTATCAAAGTTATAAGAACATTTTTTGTAAAAAGGATTGTTTCTCTTTTTCTAATATTTCAATTTTCATTTTCTGTTTACTTATCAATATATCCATTTTTTTAAAGAAATCACCTATCTTTTCTTGTTCCTCCAATACAGGTATATCTATATTTATATTTTTTAATTGTTTATATTTTAAGTTCCATGTATCTGATGTTAATCCTTGTGAATTAATTTTAAATTTATGAATCATTCTATGTGTTTTAAACTTATATCCAATAAATAATGAGCTAGTATTTTGTGTTGGATAAAGCACAGTATATGCAGGGCTAACAATCCCATTATAATTTGATTTACCACTAGCCCCTTGCCACATTCTCATAGAATTATATGCAATATCATTTTTCCTAACTACTTTATAATTACTTTTATCTTTACTTGAATTATCTTTTCTATCCAATTCACTAAATTTTATAATGCCACTATTTATAGTTACTGAAAGCATTTGCCCTTTGTCAGAACGTTCGTTTCTCTCTTTTAAATATTTTTCTATTTTGCTATTTTCCCAATCTGGATAATCTTCACCATTCTCATCTTTGAATCGCAGTTCCTGTGAGAAAATTTTCTGCATATAGCCTTTTTTCTGTTGTTGAAGTAATTCAAGCTTTTGTTCTTCTAATTCAATTTGTCGGTCGAGTTTGCTGAAGAACTTGCCTATTTTTTGCTGTTCTTCTAAACTTGGATATTTAATTAGAATAGTAAAAAAATCATTCACAGAAACATTTAATAATCCGTGATTTCTTGCACCCTCAACTGCAATTCCAGAAACTTCTCTATACCAGTGTGTCGAATCAAAATATGCTTCCATGAAGTCTTTAGACATTTCACTTTTAATAGAAAAACAAATATACAAAGAGGACAATACACCACTATCATATCTAGTTAATCTTTTAATAGCCCCTAATGGGTATCCATTAGAATAACTTTTGTTATACGCGAATTCTCCATTCTTTATTAGTGTATAATTTTCTAGATTTTTCGACGAAACTGATTTACTAAAATATTCTGTTTGATCAATTAAACCTAACTGTCCGGATATTGTTAAAGGCTTTTTCGATTCTAAGTTTTTATTTTTCCTAATTACTCTATCTGTAAGATCCCCTAACTGCTTCTCTTCCCATTCGCCTTCAAACCCTGGGAACCTCAATTCTGGCACATTTTTCTTTTGTGTATTACTCATCTTTCAACACCCCAAGTTCTTTCAGGTATGCATTGATTTCTTGCTCAATTTCTGCGATTTCTTTATCGATATTTTTCAAATCTTGTTGGACTTGATCTAAATCAATCGGTGCTTCTTCTTCGAATGTATCGACATATCTCGGTATATTTAGGTTGTAATCGTTATCGGCAATCTCTTGTAGTGTCGCGCTGTAGCTATATTTATCAATTGTTTCCTTACGCTTATATGTGTCTATAATACGTTCGACTTGGGCATCGCTTAAATGATTTTGATTTTTTCCTTTTTCAAAATCATTGGATGCATCGATAAATAGTACGTTGTCGTCTTGTTGGCGACATTTTTTAAATACTAAAATACATGTTGGAATACTTGTCCCATAGAAAATATTCGCTGGCAAACCAATCACAGCTTCTAAGTAGTTCTTTTCTTCAATTAAATAACGACGAATGACACCTTCTGCAGCACCTCGGAATAATACACCATGTGGGAGTACAACGGCCATGGTACCTTCATCGTCTAGGTAATGTACCATGTGTTGAATAAAGGCAAAGTCTGCTTTAGACTTAGGCGCAAGTTTGCCGTAACCACTGAATCGTTCGTCATTTTCAAACTTTGAATCTGCAGTCCATTTCGCACTATACGGTGGGTTCGCAATAACCGCATCAAATGTATTGCCTAAAAAGGCTGGGTTTTCCAATGTGTCATCATTACGGATATCGAAGTTCTCATAACGCACATCATGTAATAACATATTCATGCGTGCTAAGTTGTATGTAGTATTGTTACGTTCTTGACCGAAATAACGATACACTTGTGTTTCTTTACCAACACGTAACAACAGTGAACCTGAACCACATGTTGGGTCATACACGTGACGTAATTTATCTTTACCGTCTGTGACAATCTTCGCCAGTATCTTAGATACTTGTTGTGGTGTATAGAACTCGCCTGCTTTTTTACCCGCTGTCGCCGCAAAGCGCCCAATTAGGAATTCATATGCATCACCTAACATATCAATTTCCATGTCACTGTGAACGAATGGTAAGTCGTCAAGATTAACCATGACTTTAGAGATTAAAGCAGTACGTTCTTTGACATTGTTACCTAGTCGCGTTGAACTCAAATCCATATCGCTGAACAGACCGATAAAGTCATTTTCACTTTCTTCACCTAATGTTGATGTTTCAACTTTACGAATTGCCGTCGCCAGGTGTTCGATATCGAAATCTTGCGTTTCAATTTCACGAATCATCGCACTGAATAAATCTTCTGGCTCAATGAAGTAACCGACTTGGTCAATTAATTCTGCTTTTAAGTCTTCACGGTATTCTTCGTCTGCCCATGCTTCTTGATACGTGATGTCTTCACCTGACAAGGCATCTGCATATTCTTGTTCCGCTTTTTCAGATAAGAAGCGATAGAAAATCAAGCCTAAAATGTAATTACGGAATTCACTCGCATCCATATTCCCTCTTAAATCATTCGCAATCGACCATAATTTTTTATGTAATTCAGCTTGTTGCTGACGTTGTTTTTCAGTAATAGACATGTGATTCCTCCGCCTTTGAATAAGTAATTTATCTCTTTGTGTAATAGATTTATTATAACATTTGGTTATGTTGCGATGTGGAGAATTTTGATGTTGGTGGTGGAAATTTTACCTTTATGGAGATTGGGATAGGATTCATGACACACAAACCAAAACGGCTTAACGACGATATCGATTGATGCATCCTTTTTGTATAAGCTATGCGCACCAATTTACATTTCACCGTTAAGCCGCTTCAATTACTTTTAATTATTCGTAATGATTTACTTTAAGTTAACTTCAATATCTTTAATTTGTTTGCTTTCTATGACTTCCCCCATATATTTAAATTTTAATTTAGATCTTAAATCAAGGTTATAAAAACTGCCATCTTTCAAGCTAATTTTGACCCTACCATCTTTTGAGATTGTTTTATAAAGTCCGTATTTTTCAATTAGATGCTTTCTCAACTTATAATCCAGTTCTTTTAGTGTTATTTTTTCTTTTTTAATGTAATAAGGGTAACCTTTCACAAAAGCATCTTCACCCTTTTCTTTTGAAATATTTAATATTGGTGCACTGACAACTCCAGATGTTTTATTATTCTGTATTACACCACCAACAGTATAAAATATATCGTGCTTATCTCTTTTTTCTTGAACAAAGAAAACATCTAACCCCTCATAACTACGCTGTTGAAATTTACTTTTATCATTTCCAGGCAGTAAAACTTGAATCTTAATACCTCTAAACTTAAAACGTAAGTTGTTTTTACCATGTTTCAAAGCACTAATATTTTTCATTTCCATAGTCTTTCCAGTGTAGTATCGGTATAATGCTTCCTTGTCATGTTTATTTACTGACTTTTGATTTTGTTTTGCATGACCTGAATGAACTTCTGTTGTTAAAGTTCCTGTTGTTAAAATTCCTAAAGCTAATGTCGCTTTTGCTAATGCTGTAAATTTCATATTTATTTGCTCCAATCTTAATATATTGGATTGTTTTCATTACGTAATTTGAATCATACATTTTTATTATAACGTGCATCGTTTCATACGATAATTAACCTCGATTTAAATATACTTGAATTATTCTTAATGAAAAACAAATATATTTTAATGTTCAGGTTAAATGACTTTCATTATTTCATTTAGTTGTTTTACCGGATTATCGTTTACTACAACTGATGATGTTACTCTGTTCTGCTCTTTGAATTACAAAAACAACTTAACAACAGTAATGTATTTAACACAGTTCCTTATATAAGGACACAAATGCCAATTCACATTTTGTCGTTAAGCCGCTTCTTAAGCTATTATGCTATTAACTCGAACTAATTCAAATTCACTTCAATATTTTTAATTTGCTTACTATCCATTACATCAAACATACGTTCAAAACTTAATTTTTCACTTAAATCAATTTCATGCTTCTTTTCGTCTTTCATATTGATAACAATTCTACCTTTATCAGACGTTCCTTTATACAATCTATATTTTTCGATTAAGAGTTTTCTTATTTTAAAGTCCAGTTCCTTCAATGATACTTCTTCCTTTTGAATAAAAAACAACTCGTTTATCGAAAAGCCATTTTTAGCATCAACTTTTTTAACTTGTAGACTTGGATTACTTACAAATCCAAACACTGATCTCACATTTTTCTTTGTTATACCGCCAACGCTATATATGCCACCTTTTATATCTATTAATTCAGGTACTGCAAAGACATCAAGGCCATGTGTTTTTTCTTTATATTTATTTTTATCGTCACCAAGTAAAAATACTTTAAAAGCTTTATTTCGTTGTTTAAAGTTTAAAACGTTAGAGCCATAGTAATCTTCGCTTTTAACACTAATGTTTGTTGGTTCAAAACTTTCTTCAGAATAGTATTGATGTAGCATATTGATATAATATTTGCGTTGTGTCTCATCAAGTTCTACTTTCGCGTGACCAGTTTGACTTTCTGCTGTAAACACACCTGTAGTTAATATTCCTAATGCTAATGTTGCTTTAGCTATCGTTGTTAATTTCATATTTTTTTGCTCCAATCTTAATGTATTGGATTGTTATTATTACGTAATTTGAACTATCTGTCTTTATTATAAGGTGCATCAAAACAGACTGACATTAACGCTCATTTAAATAAACTTGAATCATTATTAATGAAAATCAAACGTATTTTAACATTCGTATTAACTGATTTTTAATAGCAACATAAATATTTTTTTGGTGAATCATTGTTCTTTCCGATTAGTTTTAAATCTTAAGCTATTGGTTATAAAGTGTACAAAAAAGCAGCTTAATAACGTAGTCAATGTTCGATATGTTTTTATTATAAAAACACGTATCAAAATCATTAAACATGGGATTATTAAACCGCTTCTTAAGCTTTCATTCTATATATATCATTGATTATTTCAAATTCACTTCGATGTTTTTAATTTGTTCACTATTAATGACATCTGCCATACGCTCGAAATCTAATTTATCACTTAAATCAATTTCATACTTATTTTCATCTTTCATATTAATAACAATTCTACCTTTATCAGCTGACCCTTCATACAGTTTGTATTTTTTAATCAACAGTTTTCTTATTTTAAAATCAAGTTCCTTCAATGACACTTCTTCCTTTTGAATAAAGAAAAATTCATCAATAGAAAAACCGTCTTTATCGTCTATTTTTTTAACTAGTAAGTTCGGCGTTCTTAGAGACTCAAATATTGATTTTACGTTTTTCTTTGTTACACCACTAACACTAAATATTCTTCCATCTAAATCTACTAATTCTGGTACCGCAAAGACATCTAAACCATGTGTTTTTTCTTTGTATTTATTTTCATCTTTTCCCAATAAAAACACTTGGAACTTTTGATTTTGTTGGTTAAAAAGCAAAACGTTAGAGTCATAATAACCTTGACTTTGGCCACTAACATTTGTTAACTCATAACTAGGTCCTGAATAGTATTGATGTAACTTGTTTGTATCATATAAACGGTTCATTTTTTCATACTTTCCTTTTGCATTAACCGATTGATTTTCTGTTATCATTACACTTGTTGTTAATATTCCTAATATAAATATCGCTTTAGCTATCACTGTAAATTTCATATTCATGTGCTCCAATCTTAATATATTGGATTGCTTTTATTACGTAATTTGAATAATACACCTTTATTATAAAGGGCATTGAGACAGACTGACATTAACACTCGTTTAATTAAACTTAAATCATTGTTAATGAAGAGCTAATTAATATTCAATGGGCATCACTTTCAAGAGCAATGTAAATTTTTAGTATGCTCACTCATAACCTGCGTTATAAAACGTAAAAAAAAGCCTAACGACAAGGTTGTTTTAAATACGCTCCTTAATGTAAGGTGTACGTATCTATTCAACATTTCATCGTTAAGCTGCTTCAAATTTATTACTTTAGAGTCATTGATTACTTACTTTAAATTTGTTTCAAAGTCACTTCAATCTTATTAATATCCTTACTATTCAACACATCACCCATGCGCTCGAATTGCAATTTATCACCTAAATCAATTTCTTGCTTTTCTCCATCTTTCAAATTGATAGTGATCTTACCGTATTTAGTCGTACCTTTATATAAACCATAATTTTTAACTAAATGTTGTCTAATTTTGAAATCAAGTTCTTTCAGTGAAACTTCTTCTTTATTAATTGAAAATGAGTCAATTGATGCATCTAAATTTCCGCCATACACTTTATTAACAAATAAATGTGTATTAGTTTCAGAAGATTTGTTATTTTTCTTAGTCACACCACCAACAGTAGATAATCTACCGTTTGGATCAATTAATTCTTTTACCACAAAGACATCTTTGCCTTCAATGCCTTCTTTATATTTCTCTTTATCTTTACCTAATAAGAATAATTGGTGATTTTGATTTTCTTGGTTAAAGCGTACAACGTTAGAACCGTTATAATTTTCAACCTTACCACTAATATTACTGAATTCAAAACTTTCTGATGAGTAGTATCGATGTAAGTCTTTAATATCATATAAATGTTGTACTCTCTCTTGCTTTTCTTTTGCTTGAACTGCTTGGCCTTCTGATGTAATCACACCAGTAGTTAATAAGCCTAATGCCAATGTTGCTTTAGCTAACGTTTTTAATTTCACAGTACTATTCTCCCAATCTATTTATAAATTTGTCTTAATATATTTTTATATGATTAATTCAATTACGTAATACGAACAATCTACTATCATTATATAAGTGAGATACTGCGCTATGAATTAACCTCTTTTTAACTATTTTTGAACCAACGTTAAGTTAGTTAATGAAATCCTAACAGTATTAATTATTTTTTATAACACAATACTAATTTTTTAACTATTCACACTTTCCCTCAATTTAATTATGTTTTCCACATTGTTTCATGTCACGAAAAGGACAACGCGCGACTATAAGTATCAACCGTTTTTCCAAAAACTTGATCATAAACCCGCTCCTTTTTTCATCATAACAAAATAAAAAAGAAGCTAAGCAATATGTTATCGCTTAACTTCCCTACAATTACTAGTCTGCTTGTCCAAAGATTATTTATATTCTAGCTCAACATTAATTTCTTTGATTTTGGTACCATCTATCGTGTCACCCATGCGATGCGGTTGTAGTTTTTTTGTAAGTTCGAAAGTATAAAACTTATCATCTTCCATTTTAACTACAATTTTACCTTTTCTATTATTAACAGCACCATATAATTTTTCTTCTTCCATCAATTTTTTTCTTAATTTAAAGTCCAACTCTTTTAACGAGATTTCTTCTTTAGTAATTTTAAATTTACTATCTTTAGACTTTTCCGATGATTCATCAATTTTTCTTGTTACTTTAACATCGACTTCTTTACTAAATTCTTTACTATTTGTCTTACTTAAACCACCAATTGAATATTGTCTTCCATTAACAGTTTCCTCCTCGATGACTAAAAATGCATCTTGCTTATCATGCTCACCTTGAGGGTATTTTTCAATATCTTTACCAAGCAAGCCAACAAAATAATCTTTTCGATCCTTCCAAACATATACTCCTTTATCTGTCACTTTCTGTCTATACAAACCATCAAGATTTTTTAACTCTATACTTGGCTTGCTATAGTAGTATTTTAACGATTTATAATTGTGTTGACCTTGAGTTGATTCTGCCGCTTTTACTGTTTGACTTTCTGTTGTTATTACACCAGTAGCTAACAATCCCAATACTAATGTTGCTTTAGCTAACGTTTTTAATTTCATAGTACTATTCTCCCAATCTATTTATAAATTTTGTCTTAATATATTTTTATATGATTATTTCAATTACGTAATACGAACAATCTACTATCATTATATAAGCGTAATACTAAGCTATGAATTAACCTCTTTTTAACTATTTTTGAACCAATGTTAAGCTAATTAATGGAATCCTAACAGCGTTAATCTATTTTTTAAACTTAACGCAGCTTTTTTAACTATTCACACTTTCCCTCAATTTAACTATGTTTTCCACATTGTTTCATGTCACGAAAAGGACAACGCGCGACTATAAGTATCAACTATTTCCACAAGTTTTATTGGTGTTTTTATTATTCATCGATACGCTTCATTTTCATCTCTCCAACACAAAAAAGAAGCTAAGCAACTTATGTTGCCTAACTCCTCTATACTATCCATATTTTACTATTATCCATATTTCATTGAATTATCTAATGTTGGCTTCTATTTTTTCAATATTTCTACCGTCAATGACGTCACTCATGCGATTTGTTTGTAATTTTTTATTAAGTTCAAACGTATAATAGCCGCCATCTTTCATTATCACTTTTATCTTACTATCTTTAGGAAACTTTTTATACAGATCAAAATTTTGAATTAAATACTGTCTCAATTTAAAGTCGAGTTCTTTAAGTGAAATCTCTTCTTTATAAATGTAGTGTACTCTACCGTACGTAGCAATACCGTCACCTTCATCTCTCTTGATTTGAAATCTTGGTGCGTTTATATAATCATAATAAGCGTCTTGATTTTTCTTAGTGACACCACCATATGAAAACACTGTGCCATTACGGTTTTCCGCTTCTTTAACAACAAATATGTCTAATCCCGGATTTTTACGTGCTTTAAATCTTTCAATATCTTTACCAAATATCTGTACTCTTGTGAATTTTCTATTTTTATCAAAGATAAGGTAATGCTTGCCACCTTTGCTATAACGATAACCAGTAACATTTTTAAGTTCCTTACTTGCGCCACTATAGTAATCTCTTAAGTCAAAGATATCTTTTGTCACATTTTCATATTTTGCTTTATGTTCACTCGCATTTACAGTTTGATGCAATGACGTTATTGTTCCTGTTGCTAAAATACCTAATGCTAAACTTGCTTTCGCAATTGCTGTCATTTTCATAGTTGTATGCTCCATTCGTAATTATTAGATTTGTTCGCTTACGTCTATTGAATCATACAGCTTTATTATAGTTAGCGTATTTGACCTTTCACATTAAACCATGTTTAATAATCATTGAATCATTATTAAGTAAATTAAGGAATCTATAATGTTCGTTAAATAAAACTGATCCCGTTGTGCTTCACACCCGATAGATAGGGATTTACAGATAAATTCAGGTCTCTTCCACGTCATATTTGGACCCATCGAAAATTCGGGTTCTCAAATCATCGAACATAACAAAAGAAGCTAAGCAACATGTAGGCCGTTGTCACTTAACTTCTTGTTTTTCCGATGACAGCTTCTATTTAGAGAATGTCATGATTATTTTATATTCACTTCAATGTTATCAATATTAGTGCCATCTATGACATCTGCCATGCGATTTTCTTGTAATTTTTTGTGCAATTCAAACGTGTACTTTCCACCGTTTTTCATTTTAATAACAATTTTACCTGAACCAACGTTACCGTACAGATTATTTTTTTCAATAAGTTGTTTTCTCAATTTAAAATCAAGTTCTTTCAAGGAAATCTGTTCTTTAGTAATCTTGAATTCTGAAACATCATGAGAGATTGTACCTTTATTATCTTCCTTAGTAATTCTTACTCCTGCTTTGTGATCAACTTTTTTACTATTACTCTTTGTGATACCACCGACAGAATATTTTTCCAGATTGTAATTATTTTCTTCTAAAACGACAAATACATCGACATTCCTATGTACTCCTTCACCATATTTTTTATCATCTTTACCAACTAAAGCAATTTTATATATGAAATAATCTGGGACAACATTCATAAATCTTATTGTCGTCCATTTTTTTAAAATAATACCAATCTCATTTTTAAATTCTAAACTTGGTTTCGTATAATACGCTCTTAAATCTTTAAATTTAGGATTTATTTCTGTTGGTACTTGTTTTGTGGTTGGCGATTGTGGTGTGTCTGATTTAGTAGATTGCATTGGTTGTGGCGTGTTTGTTGATGGAGGTGTTGTCACTTTAGTTGAAGGCGGTGTTGTCGCATTTGCTGTTTGTTGCGGTGCTTCTACTTTAGTTGAGGGCGGTGTTGTCGCGTTTGGTTTTGATTGCGGTGCTTCTATTTTAGTTGAGGGCGGTGTTGATTGTGGTGCTTCCACTTTAGTGGAAGATAGTGTTGTCGCGTTTGCTGCTTGCGTTGTCGTTGTGATTACACCTGTTGTTAAAAGGCCTAGTGCTAAACTTGTTTTAGCAATCGTTGTTATTTTCATAGTTGTATGCTCCATTCGTAATTATTAGATTTGTTCGATTACATTCATTGAATCATACAGCTTTATTATAGATGGCGTATTGCTCCATTCACATTAAACCTTGTTTAACTATATTTGAATCATCGTTAAGTAAATTAAGAAATCCATAATGTTCGTTAAATAAAAATGATTTTGATGTGATTCAACACTTGGCACATTTGAAGTTTCGTCACTTTTAAGACATAGAAATGCCACTTTTACAAACAAATGAATATTCGTCTTTTTACATCATTACGCATAATAAAAGAAGCTAAGCAACATGTAAACCGTTGTCACTTAACTTCTTGTTTTTCCGATGACAGCTTCTATTTAGAGAATGTCATGATTATTTTATATTCACTTCAATGTTATCAATATTAGTGCCATCTATGACGTCTGCCATACGATGCTCTTGCAGTTTTTTGTGTAATTCAAACGTATATTTCCCACCGTTTTTCATTTTAATAACGATTGTTCCTGAACCCATGTTACCGTAAAGATTATGTTTTTCAATAAGTTGTTTTCTCAATTTAAAATCAAGCTCTTTCAAGGAAATCTCTTCCTTAGTAATCATGTATTCTGAAACATCGCGTGAAATCATACCTTGATTATCTTTTTTAGTAATGCTTAATTCTACTTTGTGATTAACTTTTTTACTATTAGTCTTCGTGATGCCACCGACAGAATATTTTTTCAATTGATATTTATTGTCTTCTAAAACGATAAATACATCGATATTATCGTAAGGTCCATCTTTATATTTTTTCTCATCTTTTCCAACTAAAGCTATTTTATAGATGAACCTATTTGGAATAACATTCATAAACCTAACCGTCGTCCATGGTTTGAGCATAAATCCAAACTGCTTTTCAAATTCAAAACTCGGTTTTGTATAATACGCTCTTAAATCTTCATATTTAGGAGTCATATCTGTTTGTGCTTGTTTTATGGTTGGAGATTGTGGTGTGTCTGATTTAGTAGATTGCATTGGTTGTGGCGTGTTTGTTGATGGAGGTGTTGTCACTTTAGTTTTCGGCGTTGTGGATTCGGTTGTCGTTTGTGATTGTTCTTGTTTAGGCGCTGGCGTTGCTGATATATTAAGCGTTTTCTGCTCTTCTTGTTTAGGTTGTGATATTTTTTCTATTTTGGAAGCTGAGGTTTTTTCCTCATTAGTATTTGGTGCCTTTTCGAGTTTAGGCGTGCGTTCTTGTCTTGTGTTAGCTGCTTGTGTTGTCGCTGAATTTGCACCTGCTGTTATGTTTATCATTGCTAATCGCTCTGCTTTAAGCGTTGGTACTTTGTCAACTTTAGTTGATTGTATTTTTTCTGCTTTGACCGATTGCGTCGTTACTGTAATTGCGCCTGTTGTTAAAAGCCCTAGTGCTAAACTGGTTTTAGCAATTGTTCTCATTTTCATAATTGTATGCTCCAATCTATATTATATTCGATTGTCTTTTTACGTAATTTGAATCATACAACATCATTATAGATGGCGTTCTAAGATAATCACATTAAACCCCTTTTAACAATTATTGAAGTATTATTAAGTAATTTAAGCAAAAAATAATGAGTGAGTATGAGATTAATATAGCGTTTCTATGTGCCTTTGAAATAATTTTTAAGCATTAAAAAGAAGTTAAGCAACGTTTGATCGTCACTTAACCTCTCTATTTCAATTTCAACTTATTTCGTCATCAAGTATATGTGTTATGCTTTTATAACTTTGATTTCAATTCTATCAATATCTGTGACATTGATAACATCGGACATACGGTCTTCTTGTAACTTTTTATCCAATTCAAATGTATACTTTCCATAGTATTTCTTTTTGACTGTAATTTTTCCTGTACTCATTTCACCGTAAAGACCATAATTATCAATAAGGTATTTTCTTAATTTAAAATCAATCTCTTTCAATGACATCGCTTCTTTATCTATTTTAAATGGGAAAAAGTCATAATCATATTCACCAGTATGATCTTCTTTAATAACTCTTGCTTCTGCTATTAGGTCGACAGCTTTATCGTTTGCACTCGTGATACCCCCAATAGAGTACTTTGCACCTTCAAATCTCTTATCCTCATTAACGTAAAATATATTAAGATTACGATGTACACCCGTATGATAATGTTGCTTATCTTTGCCAATTAAAGCAATATTATTAACAGAATTACCATCTATGATATTCATAAATTTAATACTTGGTTGAATGAAACTGATATAACCTGTCACATTTTTATATTCAATACTAGGTTGATTATAATAAGCTTTTAATTTTTTGCTATTTTCACTTATTACAATAGGTTTCTTTTCGGCATGAACTGGTTTTTCCGTTGTAGTGTTTACACCTGTTGCTAATATTCCTAATAACAAACTTATTTTTGCAATATTTTTCATTTTCATAGTTGTATGCTCCAATCTATTATAATTAGATTGTTTTATTACGTAATTTGAATCATACACCCATATTATAGGAGCTGTATTCGGATATTCACATTAACCTGTTTTTAACTATTCATAAAATATGATTAAGCTATTTAAGCAAAAGATAATGCGTGGTGCGACTGTTTGTGTGAGTTTTGTAACTTTTCCCCTCAAAAAAAGAAGCTAAGCAACAGTACGTCGCTTAACTTCCATATATTTCCATAACAAGCACTATTCAACATAGCGCTTTGTTGTTAGAAAGTATTATTTCATTTCTACTAGAATTTTATTAATCTTAGTGCCGTCGATTGACTCACCCATACGTTCTTTTTCAAGTTTTTGACTTAAATCGATTGTATGTGTTGTGCCATCATTCATTGTAATTGTAATTTGACCTTGTTTAAGACCATTTGAATACAAGCCGTGTTGTTTAATCGCACGTTCTCTTAATCTATAATCAAGTTCTTTTAATGAGATGTCTTCTTTTGAAATGTAGTAAAAATCTTTAAGTACATCTTCATTATCTTTCTTGATTTCTAAAATTGGCGTATTGATATAATCAATATACTGCACACTATTTGATTTTGTAACGCCACCAATTGAGTAATTTGTTGCTTGTCTACTGTCACCTTCTCTAAGGATAAACACATCTATATTTGAGTTTTCTCCGTCTTTAAATTTATCTTTATCAGATCCAAGTAAAGTGATTCGAGAATGCTGTTGCCCTACTGTGACTTCTAAATAGTGTTTACCCTCATCAGTATATTTAAATCCAGTCACATTTTTACGCTCTAAAATTGGTTTATTATAATAGTGTTTTAACTCTGATTCACTTTGTTGTTTAACTTCTGCTTTCGCTTGTACTGATTGTACATTCGATGTAATTACACCTGTTGCTAACATTCCCAATGCTAAACTTGCTTTTGCTATCGCTTTAAATTTCATAATTTTTAGCCCCAATCTATTTAAATTTGATTTTTCAATTACGTAATATGAACAATCTACCTACATTATATTGAGGCGCTATCCCCTTTCAAATTAAACCTCATTTAACTAAACTTGAATCATTGTTAAGGTAATTAATAAAATGCTAACTGTTATTAATCAATTCTTATCCGTCGAGACTCTTTTTTATACAAATCACACTTTATACCATTTTTATTTTAAAAACTGTAAAACTTTCAGACACAAAACAGACATCATATTGTCGTAGTACCTGATTAAAATTTTCAATGATATTAGTGATACACATCAACTAAAACGCGTCATTACGGCATTTTCAACATTAATAATATTTACGTATTTACTATACACGTCGACAATAAATACAGATTAGAATTTTTTATAAAATCAAATGTTTTGAAAACCATCAAATAAGTATTATGTTATGTATATAAAGATTAGGAGATGAAGTGAATGAATATTATGTTAACAGGTGCTACAGGTCATTTAGGCACACATATTACAAATCAAGCCATTGCAAATCACATAGATCATTTTCACATTGGTGTTAGAAATGTTGAGAAAGTTCCAGAAGATTGGCGCGGAAAAGTTCCTGTTCGACAATTAGATTATTTTAATCAAGAAAGCATGGTAGAAGCATTTAAAGGAATGGATACCGTTGTGTTTATTCCAAGTATTATCCATCCATCATTCAAACGTATTCCTGAAGTGGAAAATTTAGTATATGCGGCAAAGCAGAGCGGCGTTGCTCATATCATTTTCATAGGTTATTACGCAGATCAGCATAATAATCCATTCCATATGAGTCCTTATTTTGGTTATGCAGCACGTCTATTGGCAACAAGTGGCATTGACTATACGTATGTAAGAATGGCAATGTACATGGATCCACTTAAACCATATTTACCAGAATTGATGAATATGCATAAACTGATTTATCCAGCTGGCGATGGTCGTATTAATTATATTACTAGAAATGATATTGCTAGAGGTGTCATTGCTATTATTAAAAATCCAGATACTTGGGGCAAACGCTACTTATTATCAGGCTACAGTTATGATATGAAAGAACTTGCTGCAATTTTATCTGAGGCATCAGGCACAGAAATTAAATATGAGCCCGTTTCATTAGAGACATTTGCAGAAATGTATGATGAACCTAAAGGCTTTGGTGCATTATTGGCATCAATGTACGACGCAGGAGCAAGAGGACTATTAGACCAAGAATCCAATGATTTCCAACAATTAGTCAATGATCAACCACAGACACTGCAATCATTTTTACAAGAAAATATTTAATAATAAAGGAGCGTTATAGTGAATATCATCTCAACAATTTTAATCATATTTGTGGCATTAGAGTTTTTCTATATTATGTACCTTGAAACGATTGCTACAACTTCCAAAAAGACTAGCGAGACATTTAATATAAGCGTCGATAAATTGAAAGACAAAAATATTAACCTACTTTTGAAGAACCAAGGCGTATATAACGGTTTAATCGGAGTTTTGCTAATATACGGTTTGTTTATCAGCAGTAATCCAAAAGAAATATGCGCAGCTATTTTAGTGTATATCATTGGCGTTGCTATTTATGGTGGCCTTTCAAGCAATATTAGTATCTTTTTCAAACAAGGCACATTGCCAGTATTGGCACTCATATCAATGCTTTGGTAAGTATTGGTGTTTGGGGGGTTGGAGATGTAGTCGGAGGTTTGGAGGATTTGAGCGAATTGTGTGTGGACTTTAGACTCAGAGTATTTCATCCTAATTATTTCAAGCAGAGGTGACAGTAGCGTTGCCTCTGTTTCCTTATAAAAAAATTATTTAATGAAGAAAACCCATATCTGATTTAATTTTCAGCTGATAAATACTCCATATATTAGAATGGCTACTTTATCTATTGCATCAATCCTTTAAAACAAAAAACCCATGATTTCGAAATTCCCGTATGATGGGGTTCCTACTCTCATGGATCAGTTAAATAAATATTATCACTATCAGTTTATTATTTCAATATTATTAACAATATATGTAGTCGTAAAAGGAAAGAGGACATGAGAACTTCGGTGTTGATTGGCATTACATAACGCTTCCAAACATATTATTTGGTAACAATAAGAAACTATTTACACAATATATTTTGTATAGTAAAATTATTTTATAATATTTAAATCCAATTGCACAAGGAGTGATTATCATGGTACCAGAAGAAAAAGGTTCTATTACTTTGTCAAAAGAAGCAGCTATCATATTTGCAATCGCAAAATTCAAACCATTTAAGAACAGAATTAAAAATAACCCACAAAAAACAAATCCATTTCTTAAATTACATGAAAACAAAAAATCTTAATCACTTTATTTATAGCATTTCTAATCTCAGAAATGCTATAAAGGACAACGCCCTCTTTCATAACTATATAAGTCAAGAAACCAAGACATTTCAAACATCTTTAAACCCTTCAATAGCACATTCCCTAAAACATAAAGCAATAACAATGAACGATCAAAATTCCTTACGTACTTATGATGTGTCAGTGAATCGTCTACACTTAATTGAACAAATTCTATGAGAATAGATATTGTTAAATTAAGAAAGTAGTCAATTTTATTATGACAAAAGAAAGAAGAACATTTAGTTCAGAGTTTAAGTTACAAATGGTTAGATTATATAAAAATGGTAAGCTTAAGAATGAAATTATACGAAAGTATGATTTAAAACCCTCAATTATCTCAAATTCGATAAAACAACACCAAAATACTGGACCCTTCAATCATCAAGATAATTTAAAAAGTGATGAAAAAGAGTTAATAAAATTACGCAAAGAAGTTCAACATTTAAAAATGGAACATGATGTTTTAAAGCAAATTTTAAAGTTGATTTAGAAACTGAACTTTTTAAAGATACATTACTTGAAGATTCTAATTTATCTGATTATATAAAGAACCAACTTCCAACGATATGGAGAGACTAAGAAATAGTTTAAATTTATTTAATTTCAATAAAAACTCATAATAATATTTAAGTAAGTTAGATTGCTTTTAGCATTAGGAATTCGCTTATAATTAGATGTTCAATATAGACTTTTTTACACATACATGAACTATAAAAAGCGAATAAATAGCAGGTCATTGCGAAATTTGCTAAATACAAAATTGATGAGTTCCACCTAATAAAAATTGTTGGTTTTATAGTAACATCTATTTTCGTACCATTCATGTTAATTTCAGTGCTAATAATGCTGATATAAAGAAGAATAAATTGATTAGGAGAACACTATTTAATGTCTAAAAATATCAATCAAGCAAATAGTAAATTAAATACGTCAAACAAAAAACTAAAACAAGCTTATTCAAAATCCGACAGTAAAAACATGAAAGTTATATACATGCCTCATTGGCTAGAGTTTTATTCAATTGCTATACATAGCGATGTTACAAGCAATAAAAAAAGATATTATAAATCATATAGTAGAGGAACAGTGGTATATGTAAAACTAGGGAGTAATATTGGAAGTGAGTTTTCTGGTAATCATTTTTGTGTAATATTAGATAACAAAGACAATAAAGGAAAAGAAACAGTTACAATAGTTCCACTTTCTTCCAAAGGTAATAAAAATTATTTGAAGTTAAACGAATCGGTGCTAAATCTAACAGCAACAGATTTAAAAAAACAGATTATCGATATCAGTAGTAAAGTACAAGCATTAGCCCAAAAATATAGAGAAATTGACATTAAACTTAGCACAGAAGATAAAAAGCTTTTGTCTAACTTAAATCAAAAAGCTAATGAACTGTATAGAGTGATAGGTGTTTATTCCAAGCACAAAGGGAAAGATACATACGTTAATATATCAGCAATTACAACAATAAGCAAAAGACGTATAAGCAAAATAAATGATTCTGATCCTACTGGAACGATAATAATTTCAGAAGATGACATGAATGAAATCGAAAAGCAATTAAAGATAAAGTTCTTTTCTAATTGAATTGTAATATTACATCTGATATAATTGATTTACAAATTCCCGGTAACCATTCCGGCTTCATTCTCTTGAAGAATGACATATTCTCAGCGTTTTAGCTGAAGGTCAGATGATACGTCATCTGGCCTCTTTTTTTATATAAATGCCCTTTAAGTGAAATATACAACAATCTGCAATCAATATTAGACATCACAAAACACACAATAAATTACACAATGTGTTATAAGCCACATGTCACTATTATCGCAGCTAGCTGCGTCACTCAAAACGAATACGGAACGCGTTGGTTATTTCAATCATAATATTACTCTGCAAATACACAGCCCTGTAACCGAGTAAATGGATAGAGATTTGAACAAATGAAAACAATCAACTAATGGAAAGGATAAAATATTATGCACAACAATAATGAATTCAACAAAAAACTGAAAGATTTTATAGGTAGCGATAAACGGATGGCTTTAGTAAAGGGTTATGTTAACGAGTATAAATTAACAACTGTTTTAAGAGCTTTAAATAATTCCGATTACACAAAAGGGACGATACACACTCGTTCAATAGGCAACCTAAAACAAATAGTAGATAATCGAATTATTCCTAAAAATATAACTCAAAACACAATCTTCAAATTGAGTAATTTAACCTTAGAGGTTAACCTCTATGAAAGAAACACAATTTATCACGGAGACTTTGCTATTTACTATCCTGTAGAATCTGCTCTAATAATAGAAACAGATACTCCTAGGCTAATTAATCATATAAATAACAACCCAGTCCAAAAAATATTTATAATAACAACAAATGACTGGAGCTTTAATACACTTGAATTAGAAAAAATAGTAGACGAAACTATAATTTATGATTTAAAACAAGAAGATCCTAAACAATATGAAATTTTATATAAAAATAAACACGGAAAATTGCCTTATTGATGAATTAAAACGCAAACTTAGAACACCTTACCCCTTTTCCGTCCTTATTGTAATTTTCCAACTACTCAAATTAAAAACCACCCGTGCAAACAGGTGGTTTTATTATATATAATTATTCCCACTCAATTGTGCTTGGTGGTTTTGATGTAATGTCATAGACTACGCGGTTGACGTGATCTACTTCGTTTACGATACGACTAGAAATCTTTTGTAAGACTTCCCAATCGATGCGTGCGAAGTCACTTGTCATACCGTCGATAGATGTTACTGCACGAATACCTACTGTGTGATCATACGTACGGTAGTCTCCCATAACACCTACTGATTGAATGTTTGGTAACACTGTGAAGTATTGCCAAATTTCTCTTTCAAGACCTTCTTCTCTAATCACTTGGCGTAAAATCGCGTCTGATTCTCTAACGATTTCTAGTTTATCTTCAGTAATTTCTCCAAGTACACGAATACCAAGACCAGGTCCTGGGAATGGTTGTCTCCATACTAAATGTTCTGGAATACCTAACTCAATACCTAATTTACGTACTTCATCTTTAAACAATGTATTGATTGGTTCGATTAATTCGAATTCCATGTCTTCTGGTAATCCACCAACATTGTGGTGTGATTTGATTGTTTGTGCTGTTTTAGTACCTGATTCGATGACGTCTGTATATAGTGTTCCTTGCGCAAGGAAGTCTACACCTTTCAGTTTTGATGCTTCATCATCAAATACGTATACAAATTCATTACCAATGATTTTACGTTTTTGTTCAGGATCTGAAACACCTTTTAATTTATTCATAAAGCGATCTTTCGCATTAACACGAATAATATTCATGTTGAAACCTTCACCGAATTGCTCCATAACCATGTCGCCTTCACCTTTACGAAGTAAGCCATGGTCTACAAAGATACATGTTAGTTGATCACCTATTGCTTTATGCAATAGTACAGCTACAACAGATGAATCTACGCCGCCACTCATCGCACATAATACACGACGGTCTCCTACGCGTTGACGAATCTTTTCAATTTCGATTTCGATAAAGTTTTCCATTGTCCATTGACCTCTACAATCACAAACACGACGGACAAAATTATTTAATAAATCATTACCATATTCTGTATGACGTACTTCTGGATGGAATTGAACACCATAAATGCGACGTTTCTTATCTTCGATTGCTGCATAGTCTGTGCTTGGGCTATCAGCGATAACTTCAAAGCCTTCTGGAATTTCAATAACTTTATCAGAATGACTCATCCAAACAGTTTGTTCTGCTGGTAAGCCAGCGAATAACTCATCTGACTTCGCATTAATGATTGCTTTACCGTATTCACGTTCATTGGCACGTTCAACTTTACCACCTAATAATTTAGTAGTTAATTGCATGCCGTAACAAATACCAAGTACTGGAATTCCTAAATTATATATTTCCGGATCAATTGTAAATGAACCTTCTTCATAAACTGAATTTGGACCACCTGATAAGATAATACCTTTTGGATTCATTTTCTTAATTTCTTCAATTGAAATTTCATGATCGTGTAATTCACTATAAACGCCCATTTCACGAATTCGGCGTGTAATTAATTGGTTGTATTGGCTACCAAAGTCTAAGACAAGGATTAACTCTTGTTCTTTTGCCATTTCCATATTTGTCGTTCTCCTTTATCTTAATTAGAATGAGTAGTTCGGTGATTCTTTCGTAATTTGAATATTATGTGGATGGCTTTCTGCTAAACCAGCAGGACCCATACGTGTAAATTGTGCTTCTTCGCGTAATTCTCTTAAATCGTGTGAACCAGTATAACCCATACCAGCACGCACACCGCCCATTAATTGGTAAATTGTATCTTGTAACGCACCTTTATAAGCCGTACGTCCTTCGATACCTTCAGGAACAAATTTCTTAGGCGCTTTGTCCTCTTGGAAGTAACGGTCGTTTGAACCTTTTTCCATCGCACCTAAAGAGCCCATACCACGGTATACTTTATATTGTCTACCTTGGAAAATTTCTGTTGCGCCTGGGCTTTCTTCAGTACCTGCTAATAAGCTACCTAACATAACCGCATGTCCACCAGCAGCTAATGCTTTAATGATATCTCCTGAGAATTTAATACCACCATCAGCAATGATAGCTTTACCATGTTTGCGTGCTTCAGTTGCACAATCATAAATTGCTGTAATTTGTGGTACACCAACACCTGCTACAACACGCGTCGTACAAATTGAACCTGGGCCAATACCAACTTTAACAATATCTGCACCCGCTTCAAATAAATCTTTTGTTGCTTCTGCAGTTGCTACGTTACCTGCTACTAATGTGATTTCTGGGTAAGTCTTCTTAATATGTTTCACTTGATCGATAACACCTTTAGAGTGACCATGTGCTGTATCGATAACTAAGACATCCACACCTGCTTCGACTAATTTTTGAGCACGAATATCAGTATCTTTTGAAATACCAATTGCTGCGGCTACAAGTAGACGACCATGTTCATCTTTTGCTGCATTAGGGAATTCGATAACTTTTTCAATATCTTTAATAGTAATAAGACCTTCTAGACGTCCGTCTTTAACTAATGGTAACTTTTCAATCTTATGTTTTTGGAGAATTTTTTCTGCTTCTTCAAGTGTTGTATTCACTGGAGCTGTAATTAAATTTTCTTGCGTCATTACATCTACAATTTTAATCGAGAAGTCTTCAATAAAACGTAAGTCACGGTTTGTTAAAATACCTACTAAGTTGCGATCTTCTTTATTATCAACAATTGGTACACCTGAAATACGGTATTTACCCATTAATGCTTCTGCTTCATAAACGCTTTCTTCTGGCGTTAAGAAAAATGGGTTTGAAATGACACCATTTTCTGAGCGTTTTACTTTTTGAACTTCGTCCGCTTGTTCTTCAACGCCCATATTTTTATGAATAACACCTAAACCACCTTGACGAGCCATAGCAATCGCCATTTTAGATTCAGTTACAGTATCCATACCAGCAGAAATAACTGGAATATTTAATTTAACTTTGTCTGATAATTGTACGCTTAAATCAACGTCTTTCGGTAAAATATCAGATTGTGCTGGAATTAATAACACATCATCAAACGTTAATGATTCTTTTGCAAATTTACTTTCCCACATTAAAAACAGCCTCCATTTTTCAAATTAATTAGTTATATTATTTCACATTTTCTTCCGTTTGTTTATACTTTATTCCATTAAAAAAGAAATTAAGAATAATTGCAGAGATTGCGCCTAAAACAATTCCGTTTTGAGTCAACCATGCAAATTGTTCACCTAAACCTTTAAATGCTTGTGGTACAGCGCTTATACCAGTACCTAATCCTACTGATACAGCGATAATTAATAAATTGTTTTGATTTTTAAAATCGATATGTCCTAATATACTAACACCATATGCCATTACCATGCCAAACATAGCTATCATCGCACCGCCTAACACAGGTAGCGGTATGATATTTGCTAATGCGCCAAGCTTAGGTATACAACCACATATAAGTAATAACACGACCATGCCGTATATAACATTGTTTTTCTTAGCGCCGGATAAAGAAACAAGTCCTACATTTTGCGAATAGGCTGTATACGGAAATGAATTGAATATAGAACCTAACACTATCGCTAGACCTTCCGCAGTATAACCTTTACGAAAATCTTTTCTTTCTAACTTCTTACCGGTAATTTCACTTAACGCATGATAGACACCTGTCGACTCAATTAAACTAACGATAGCTACAATAAAGAACACTAACGTCGATGTCACATCAAAGCTAAATCCAGAGAATCTAAACGGCACTGGGATGCCTAACCAACCGGCATGATTGACTTGATTAATATCGACCATCCCAAGTAAGCCAGCACCTATCGTTCCTAAAACGAGTCCAATTAATATGGCAATACTCTTAATAAATCCAGTTGTGAATCTTTGTAAAAGAAGAATAATGATTAATGTCATTAAACCTAACAAAATGTTCTTAACATCTCCATAGTCCTTTGCACCTTGACCTCCAGCTAAGTAATTCATTGCTACTGGCATTAAATTGATACCAATGATAGTAACAACACTACCCGTTACTACTGGTGGGAAGAATTTTACAAGATGTGAAAAGAAAGGCGCGATGATAATAACTAATATCCCTGATAAAAATAGCGAACCATAAAGTACATCTATTCCTTTCGTTTGACCAATTAAAATCATGGGCGCAACAGCCGTGAATGTACATCCAAGAACGATTGGTAATCCTGTTCCTGTTACTTTATTGGCTTGTAAAAATGTGGCAACCCCACACATAAATATATCTACTGTAACTAAGTAAGCGATTTGTTCAGGTGTAAACTTCAAACTTGTACCAACAATGATTGGAACTAAGATAGCACCTGCGTACATAGCTAAAAGATGTTGAACACTTAGGATTAAATTTTTCATTATTCTTCTCCCACCAATGTCACTTTGTTTCCTTCTAGTGAAGCAACCTTGCAGAGAGAAGAAACTGTTAAACCTGCTTCTTCTAAACGTTGATGCCCATTTTGGAAACTCTTTTCAACAACAATACCAATACCAGCTGTCTTAGCATTCGCTTGCTGTGCGATATCGTATAATCCTAATGAAGCATCACCATTTGCTAAAAAGTCATCGATGATAAGTACAGTATCTTCTTCTGATAAAAACTCTTTTGAAACAATGACCGTACTTGTTTTATTTTTAGTAAATGAATGAATAGATGTTTCATAATAACCATCCGTCAAAGTGCTAGGTTTTGCTTTTTTCGCAAATAAACATGGCACATCAAAATGCAGTGCAGCCATGATTGCAGGTGCGATACCGGAAGCTTCAATGGTTAAGATTTTAGTAATCCCTTTATCTTTAAATTGCTCGTAAAAAGTGCGACCAACTTCATTCATTAACTTTGCATCAATTTGATGATTTAAAAATCCATCGACTTTTAAAATCTTCTCATCAATGACAACGCCGTCTTCCTTTACTTTTTGTCCTAGTAACTCCACTCTTAAAACCTCCTCAGATTTGTGTGAAACATTTTGCTCTTAAATTGGTGCTAGATACAAAAAAATCCCCAAACTAAATAATAGTTTCAGGGTTTATGAGTGAACGAACATGCATAACGAATTTGTCATGCAATCAATGTAAAAGAAGTTTCATCAAATAAACTGTGACCATCATATAAAATGATATAAATCACCCACCATGGTTACAATTTAATGGCTGAAGCTACTCCTAGTATTGTGTTGTTACTCATAGTCATGTCGTTCAAGGCAACATGGTAGAAACTTCTAAAGCCATATTCTTTAGATTATATGAGTTTATGTAAATTATTTAACGATAATAGCAAATTTTCGGCATTTTTTCAATAACTGCTTAGGTAATCTTTTAATAGTTTTATAAATGTACAGAGACGTTTAATGCGAATGAAGACTTATAACTTAATAATGTAAGGGTTTTACTTTATAATAAGAAGGGTAAAAGATTAAATAAACAAATTTTTAAAGGGGCGACAACTATGGCAGATATTACTGTAGTAAATGACACTGGCGAATTATACAACGTAATCAATCAAAAGAAATCTGAAGGTTATTTAGAATCAGAGCTAACAATTATTAGTAAAAGTAAATTACACCTAAATGACTTACACGACTCTGAAATCTCCCTTATCTCAACAAGTGGAACATTTAGTGATAGAATGACTAAACTGTTAACAGGAGAAGATGGTGAACATGCAGTTTTATCACGCTACAACTTAGCGCCTGATGAATTAGAAAAATATAAACAACTTATTTTAGACGATAAAATGTTAGTTGTAGCGGTTCGTGACAAATCATCACATCAAGAAGTGCATGAAAATAATTCAGCTTATGAAGAGATTGATATTACACATTTTGCTGAAGCATCTAAAGGTCCCAAAGCTTAGTTATCACACTGAATTCAAAATGAGATTACTGTACTGTCTAATTTAAGATAGTACAGTTTTTTATACCATTTAAAAGTTTATGAACAGTCTTTTACAGCAGGCGATTATGCTATAATATTATTTAAATTGGGGAGGTGTTCTTATGGAATTTAAAACCATTCAATCTGTCAAAGATCCACATTACAACGAAGCACTTAAACTTTACGATACTAAGTTAAATTTATCTTTAACTGAAGATAAACGTATCATCAAACGCTCATTAGAAAACAACAAAACCGAAAACGATTATGTCTTTATCGTAGGCTTAGAAAACGATGTTGTTGTCAGTCTAGCAACTGCACATTATGAAGCCACAACCAATTCAGCATTTTTAATTTATTTATTCGCAAAAGACCTACCCAACCATGATGAGTTAATGACGCAAACATTACATCAAATTGAACATGAACTAAACTTATTATCAAACCTTGTTCATTCTAGAAGTATTAACTTTTTAATGATGGAAGTCCCTAAAGAACCTGCAGATTTAACACAAGATAACGGCCTCATTATTGAACACCGTAGACAGTTTTTATACGAACATCAATTTGAAAGACAAACTGAAATTGATTACATTCATCCAACTAATGATGGTCACACTAAAAAAGTGGACTTATTTTTAAAGAAAAATATTAAACTGACAAAGGATATCTACGGTACAAGTGTTAAATCAAATTATATTTTGAAGTATGTATTTGCCAATGGTATCGCACGTGAAATTATTTATGCTTTATTAGAAGAAATGGATTTACGTAAACCATTTTAAACAAACTTGAAATCACTAACAATAACGTTTAAACTATGTATGAAGCAAGACTGACGTTTCACTGCCCGTAGACAAACGTCAGTATACATAAAGTATATGCAGAAAGGACTTTAAAGTATGTTAACTAAAGAATTTGCACAACGCGTAGAACTAAGTGAGAAGCAAGTACGTAAAATTGTTCAACATTTAGAAGAACGTGGTTACCAACTAAGCAAGACTGAATATCGTGGTCGTGAAGCAACTGATTTCAAAGAAGAAGATATCGAGCTTTTCAAAGACATTGCCGACAAAGTAAAACAAACAAATAGTTATGATCTAGCGTTTGATGAATTAGAAAAAGAAAAAGACTTCCTGCAAGTCATTGTCAAAAACGATGACAAAAACTTACCTACTAATCAAAATGTCGCTCAACTAGTAGAAGATTTACGCCTAGAAATCCAGAAAATGCGCGAAGAACGTCACCTACTTGGTCAAATGATGAATCAAGTACATCAGCAACAACAAGAATTAAAAGAACTTCAAAATCAACTTACATCTAAAATCGATTCAAATAGCGAATCCTTAAAAGCCATCCAAACATCACAAGAGGCTATCCAAGAAGCGCAAGCCTCTCAAGCAAAAGCATTAGCTGAATCAACAAATAAAGTTGAAAAGAATGCTGTTACTGAAGATAAAGCTGACAGTAAAGATTCGAAGGTTGCTGGAGTGAATACATCAACAGACGCTAAGACGGATACTAAAGCAGAAAATGCAGGCGATGGCACTGCTACTAAAGTAGATAAAGAGGATCAAATTTCTGCAACTGAAGCAATTGAAAAAGCCAGCGTTGAGCAGTCTAAAAATGACAATGCAGCTGAGACTTCAAATAAAGAAGCTACAGTAGATGCAGAAGCGCAACATGATGCTGAACAACAAGTAGCAGAAGCCCATGCAGAAGCTTCTAAACAAGCTACTTCGAACGATTCATTGGAAGCGAAAGCAGAAAATGACAGCACAGCTTCACAGTCAGAAATGTCAGAACCAAAACCTCAAGAAGAGAAAAAAGGTTTCTTCGCACGTTTATTCAACCTGTAAACTTGTGATTTGAACACAAATTTAATACTCAATTCATATATAGCTTTGATTTAAAAACTGATTTTTATAAACCTATAGAACTGTAATTTACTTTCAAATTTAATACTCAATTCATAAAACCTGAAACAAGCTGATATACTCCATTCAATATCTACTTTGAAGAGAGCATATCAAACTAATTTGTTTCAGGTTTTTTAATTATTCATTATGATTAATATTGAATTTTGAATAAATTTTTATAGTATGTTACTTTTAAATGGGATGGCTTCTGTGTACTTCTAAATAGATTCATCTTAATAAGTCCATTCAATTTAAATGTTTGGCTGTGTTAGTAACTGACGAATCGCACAAGTGCACACTCATATTCACATTTACTACAAACGCCTTTTTGCTCAAACAAAAATATTTGTTTACGGTAGCTTTTGAACTACCACCTGCACACACGAACACTCAAAAGATGCTAATTTTGATTCGACAGAATTTTTTACAACGTGTTTGTTCGAAACGTCTTTTCAAGGTTGATCATTTATTATCTTTTCATTCAATAAATATGAGGTTAGCAATTTTTATCAAACCGCCATAGCCACATCTCGATTCAAGGATAAATTTGTTTTCTCATATCTTATCTCTCATGACAGTGCACGATATATATCTTTTCCAAATATTCATCACTTTTTTCCTGTTAAAATCATTTCTATTATTAATGCTTTAATGACAACTTATTTAATTTATTGCATTTAATGCCCTGCTTCATTTTCAAATATTAACTTTAATCGACTAGCTCATCACACTATTTACCCTTTCCACCTATCACTACTGAATTCAAAACGATTTGTTTACAAATCCCCTTATGCCAACGGTCGAATTTCATCATGTTTACATTTAATTGCAAATGCCCTCTTGAAATATTTTAAAATTAATATTATTCTTAGCATACTAGTCGGAATTATATTCAAAAATTTAAGGAGTGACGTTCATGAATGCTTTTCTTACACTGATTAATATTATTGTATTGGTGATTTTCATCGTAATATTGCACATGATGGCTCGCAAACATATATCTTTTGCGAAACGTGTGTTTACAGCTTTAGGGATTGGTATAGTATTCGGTGTGTTATTGCATCTTATTTATGGCACACATTCGAATGTTATTACATCAACAAGTGACTGGTTCAACATTGTCGGACAAGGTTACGTTGCATTGTTGCAAATGATTGTTATGCCTTTAATTTTCATTTCTATTGTAGCTGCATTCACTAAAATTCAAATCGGAGAAAAGTTTGCTAAAATTGGTAGTCTCATTTTTATCTTTTTAATTGGCACTGTCACCATTGCTGCGATTGTTGGTGTTGTGTATGCCTTGGTGTTTGGTTTAGATGCATCAACAATTAACCTTGGTAACGCTGAACAAGCACGTGGAAGCGAAATTGCTAAACAAGCGAAAGATTTAACAGCACATACGTTACCACAACAAATTTTGGAATTATTGCCTAAAAATCCATTCTTAGATTTCACTGGACAACGTGCAACTTCCACGATTGCTGTCGTGATATTTGCTTCGTTTATAGGATTTGCTTATTTACGCGTAGCACGCAAACAACCTGATCATGGTGAATTGCTTAAGCGTGCGATTGACGCTATCTATTCACTAGTAATGGCGATTGTGACGTTCGTCTTACGTTTAACGCCATACGGTGTATTAGCAATTATGGCCAACACATTATCGACAAGTGACTTTGGCGCCATTTGGACTTTAGGAAAATTCTTAATCGCATCGTACGCTGCATTAATTACGATGTATATCATTCACTTAATTATTTTAAGCCTGTTAGGTATTAGCCCAATTCGCTATGTTAAAAAGACTTTGGAAGTATTAATCTTTGCATTCACATCACGCTCAAGCGCGGGTGCCTTACCATTGAATGTACAAACACAAACAAGACGTCTAGGCGTGCCAGAAGGTATTGCCAATTTCGCTGCGACATTTGGATTGTCGATTGGACAAAATGGTTGTGCAGGCATTTACCCTGCCATGCTTGCAATTATGGTCGCACCCGTCGCTAATGTAGAAATTGATTTACAATTTATTGTAACGTTAATCGCTGTCGTGATTATTAGTTCATTCGGCGTTGCTGGCGTCGGTGGCGGGGCTACATTTGCATCCATATTGGTGTTGTCAACGTTAAACTTGCCAGTCGCTTTAGCCGGCGTGCTCATCTCCGTTGAACCATTGATTGACATGGGTAGAACAGCATTAAACGTGAACGATTCAATGCTAGCTGGTACAGGTACCGCCAAGTTAACTAAACATTGGGATAAAGATACTTTCGATTCAAATGATAATGCTGCATTAACTTCACACTAATTCATTGCAAGAAATACCCGCCCCCTCTAGCTATACTTATCATTTTAAGCTAGAGGGGGGCGGGTTATTTTGGTATCTTGCTATCGCTGTATTAAGCCTGATTTTTGCAATTGTTCTAACATATCTAATCTTGCTTTGTTTCCTAGGAACATCTCAATTTGCTGCGACCATGTTTCTTTGCGATTCCCGTTTGTACGTTGATCATAGTACTCGCTGATTGTCTGGTCGTAATCTGCCATTTGTGCATACTGTGTTTCCTTATCAGCATGATACTTATTATGATGGAAGACATGGTCAAATGGTAAGCGTGGCTTGGCTGCACCATTTTCGTCATCTGCGGGTTCCCCTACTGCCATACCAAATACCGGGAAGACATAGTCAGGTAAGTCTAAAATTTCTCGAACGCGTTCAACATCATTTCTTAATGATCCTAAAAAGACAATGCCATACCCCATATCTTCAGCAGTTACCGCAATATTTTCGGCAACTAATGCTGCATCGATTGCACCTACTAGCAAACCTTCCGTTGAACCATATGCATTTTCCATATCAGTTTCAGCATGTTGATCAACTAAATGATGACGATAATAATCAATAACAAAGACGAATAAATAGCCATTTTCTACAACATAAGGTTGTCCAGAAACTTCTCGTAAATTTTCTTTAATCTTCTCATCGTCGATACCAATAATTGAGTATGCTTGCAGGAAACTTGACGTCGAAGCGCTTTGTCCAGCTTCTACCAATTTCTTAACAACGTCTTCACTTAAAGGTTTATTCTTAAATTTTCTAACAGAATGATGCTTTTTCACAAGATTATATACATGTTCTGACACGTTACCCACTCCTCGATACTTTACAATTAATTTAAAATCTTCATATTGCAATTGTACACGTCCAAACTTTTTTATAGCAATTATTTGCTTATAAGTTAATAATTGAACTTTTTAAAATATTGTCTCATACTTTAAAAATCCAGTTTCTCACTCATTACCTTCATCCATCTCGAACAAATATTCTCATACCATTATCAATAAGGTTGACTTAGTTGAGAATACAAATCTTCTTTTTTTACATTTTTTACATTAAAATCAAGATATTAAATATAGACACAACCTTTTAAATCATCAACTACAAAATCCATTATCAAAGCACTTTATATTATCTTTCTTTATTTTAAAAGTAATCATTCACTTTACAAAGTTATCCAGTTGACTATTCTGGATCAAAATGTAATAATGCTAACTAAGAGATTAGAATTATTATAATTAAGCGCAATCAATTGATAGTTCTAATTCATACTTAAATTCTTAGGAGGAAGATATTTATGTCATTAATTAACAAAGAAATCTTACCATTTACAGCGCAAGCTTTCGATCCAAAAAAAGATCAATTTAAAGAAGTTACACAAGAAGATTTAAAAGGTTCTTGGAGCGTAGTATGCTTCTATCCTGCTGACTTCTCATTCGTTTGTCCAACTGAATTAGAAGACTTACAAAACCAATATGAAGAATTACAAAAATTAGGCGTAAATGTATTCTCAGTATCAACTGATACTCACTTCGTACACAAAGCATGGCATGACCATTCAGATGCAATTAGCAAAATCACTTACACTATGATTGGTGACCCATCACAAACAATCACTCGTAATTTTGATGTATTAGATGAAGCTACTGGTTTAGCTCAACGTGGTACATTCATTATCGACCCAGACGGTGTTGTACAAGCATCTGAAATTAACGCTGACGGAATTGGCCGTGACGCTAGTACATTAGCTCACAAAATCAAAGCAGCTCAATATGTTCGTAAAAACCCTGGCGAAGTATGCCCAGCTAAATGGGAAGAAGGCGCTAAAACATTGCAACCTGGTTTAGATTTAGTAGGTAAAATCTAAGGAGGCATTACAACCATGCTTAATGCTGATTTAAAACAACAACTTAAACAACTATTAGAACTAATGGAGGGCAACGTTGAATTCGTTGCCAGCCTTGGTTCAGATGATAAATCCAAAGAACTTAAAGATTTGTTGACAGAAATTACTGATATGTCACCTAGACTATCTCTTTCTGAAAAATCTTTAAAACGTACACCAAGTTTCTCAGTCAATCGTCCTGGCGAAGAAACAGGTGTAACATTTGCAGGTATTCCATTAGGTCACGAGTTTAACTCACTTGTTTTAGCAATTTTACAGGTTAGTGGTCGTGCACCTAAAGAAAAACAGTCAATCATTGACCAAATTAAAAAATTAGAAGGTTCATTCCATTTTGAAACATTCATTAGTTTAACGTGTCAAAAATGTCCTGATGTCGTTCAAGCACTTAACTTAATGAGTGTGATCAACCCTAACATCACGCATTCTATGATTGATGGTGCAGTGTTCCGTGAAGAATCTGAAAACATCATGGCAGTCCCTGCTGTCTTTTTAAATGGCGAAGAATTTGGCAATGGTCGTATGACAATCCAAGATATTCTTTCGAAACTAGGCAGTACGGCAGATGCATCTGAGTTTGAAAATAAAGAACCTTATGATGTCTTAATCGTTGGTGGTGGTCCTGCTAGTGGTAGTGCAGCGATTTACACAGCACGTAAAGGTTTACGTACTGGTATAGTTGCTGATCGTATCGGTGGCCAAGTTAATGATACTGCTGGTATTGAGAACTTCATTACTGTTAAAGAAACAACTGGTTCTGAATTTTCTTCTAACTTAGCAGCGCACATTGATCAATATGACATTGATGCAATGACAGGTATACGTGCTACAGATATCGAAAAGACTGACGAAGCAATTAAAGTTACGTTAGAAAACGGTGCTGTCTTAGAAAGTAAAACAGTCATTATTGCTACTGGTGCAGGTTGGCGTAAGCTAAACATTCCAGGTGAAGAGCAATTGATTAATAAAGGTGTTGCATTCTGCCCTCACTGTGACGGACCTCTATTTGAAAATAAAGACGTAGCAGTTATCGGTGGCGGTAACTCTGGGGTTGAAGCAGCAATTGACCTTGCTGGTATCGTTAATCATGTTACATTATTCGAATTCGCTAGCGAATTAAAAGCAGACAACGTGTTACAAGATCGTTTACGTTCTTTATCAAATGTTGATATCAAAACAAATGCCAAAACTACTGAAGTTGTCGGAGAAGACCATGTTACAGGTATACGTTACGAAGACATGAACACCGGCGAAGAACATCTACTTAACTTAGATGGTATCTTTGTTCAAATTGGTTTACTTCCAAACACATCATGGTTAAACGATGCTGTTGAATTAAACGAACGTGGTGAAATTGTGATTGATCGTAACAATAATACGAATGTTCCTGGAATATTTGCTGCTGGCGATGTCACAGATCAGAAGAACAAACAAATTATCATTTCAATGGGCGCTGGTGCAAATGCAGCATTAAATGCCTTTGACTATATTATCAGAAACTAAAGTTTCATTCATTTCACTGACAGTATCTTACATTTGTTAAGATGCTGTTATTTTTTTATCCCGACATAAAATCATGTTATGATAAACTTAATATATACAACGAGATGTGCGATAATGCTTAAAGTATGTACCTCTCGCAAACAAATCAATATGAAAAATGATATTGAGAAAGAAAAGTATGTGAACGAAATTATTATGCTTTTACGTACGATACCTACGTCTAAATTAGTACAACCAATTATGCAGTTATTTATAGATAAAGCTATCCTTAACAACGTCCAAAATGATGCATTATTGATAGAAAAAGCAACTCATGCACGTAATCATTTACGTCTATGGTCATTGCAAGGTCATCGTGACATTCCAAACTAATTCAATGTTACTCTATTAAACATGAATACATATTTTTTCAATTAAAGATAAACTAAGGAGTTATATTACATTATGAAAAAGAGATTACTACTAAGTACATTTTTAGCATCGACATTAATTCTTACAGGTTGCGCGTCCGATCAATCTGATAACGAAGATCATCATACAAGTACTGGCATCCATGCACCTAAAAGCGCTAAAAAATTAGAAACAAAAGATATCTTTAACTCAGATAAGAAAAATAGTGATATTAGTGATGCAGAGATGAAGCAAGCTATAGAAAAGTATTTGTCTGTAAATAGCGATATACTTGATAACAAATATATTATGCAACATAAACTAGATAAACAAATTGACAGTCAAACAAAAGTGACTGAAAAACAAGCAGAAACACTTAGCCACTTATCTAACTTAGCTGTTAAAAACGATTTGCATTTCAAGAAATTTGTCACTGAAAACAATATTCCTAAAGAATATAAGAAACCCGTTGAATTAATGATGAATTACTTCAAAGCTTTAAATAGTACAATCGCCAATGTTGATGAAGATATTGAAAAGCTTAGCTATCAACCGCAAAATAAAATCAATGTTGTCGACGTGCCAACAAAATATGCCGGTGATGTTAATAAAAAGCAACAAGATAAAATTAAAGATTTCTTAAAATCTAAAGGTATCAAGAGTGATGTTATCGATAAATAACTGAAAGCCATCATTGCGAAATGTAACACATCATTACATGAGTTTTAATTCATGACAATTCTTTATCTTTAAAAGTGACTAATCAATTTAGCTAAAGTCATCATTTGGGCATCAAGCAGCATATTACTGTTTGATGCCTTTTTAATTGCCTTAAATTCTCTATCTATGCCAAAATTCCCATTAGTTGACGCATTTGACTATATACCTAACATATTCCATACTTATATTGACTCTATAAACAAAGGATGATCATGATGAAAGTTCGAATTACTTTTATTATTTTAGCAATTTTATCGACGATTGTTTGCTTGTTCTTAGCAGCAATGCATCCAACAGGACCAAACACAGTAACTTTTGAACAGCCATATTTATTCACCCTCAACATCATTATAATGGTATTAGTCGCATTACCTTCACTTGTTTTAGCTATATATGATTATATGAGTTTTAGAATTTCTTCTGCTATTTTACAATTTCTAGGGGCTATCTCTTGGTTCTTTTTATCATTGATATTATCGCTCACACAATTTACACCTTTTACATTAGCGTCATTTATAACTTCAATTATTTTGTTCACAAGCACAATTATCACATTAGCCATTGGTGGTAAGTCTGTTGAAAAGAATGATTCCCCTTAAATTCCAAATGAAAAAAAGGTTCTGAAGGCCGCTATAAAACACAGTTTTTCAGAACCTCTATACTTCTATTCAATGATATATGGTTTGCAATTTTCTACCTTTAAATCCACAGCTTCTGCCCTTGAAACTTTGTTAAAATAAACCATCAAACAACGAATGACAACTTGATGTGCAACAATGACAATATCATCTTTTTGTGTATCTTCATTGACAACATGATTCATAAAATGTTCTACGCGTTGATATACATCTTCATAACTTTCTCCTTCAGGCGCTTTTTGTGAAAAACTATGACGAAAGTCTTTAAAGTTTGGATCATTGAAATATTTTTCATATTTCGGATTCGCACTGATTTCATCTTTATATTCACCCTCAAATACGCCAAGTGAACGTTCTCTTAATAGAGGGGTAGTCGTTGATGCAATGTCATATGGAAAAATATGTTCAAACGTTTGCTGTGTTCTTAATAAGTCTGAAACATATACATGTTTAATCTGTTTCTCTTTAAAATAATCACATAAATCGTCTGCACTTTTTGTGCCAGTATCCGTTAACGGCACATCTAATTGTCCACAAAAATAAGATCGAAAATGTTTATTATCATAATTCGATTTTGATTCGCCATGTCTAACTAAATAAATCGTCATAATATTACTCCTTACCTTATGTATTTCATATCTACCATAACACTTTGACTACTAATTCGATATCAATCTTAATATTCTATTCTAAAAAAAGAATTAATTCATATTTTAAATTAATGACTCTAAAAATAGTATTGTCTTTAATCAAGTGATGTGTTACTATATGGGTGTAGTTCTTAAATGACTACACAGTCTTTTATATTCATGAACATAATACTCCTGGATGGCGCAACCCAACGTCATCCTTTTTTTATTTGTCAAATACTCGCTTTTTTATTTCCAAAATTTCCTCATATTAATTTATTACTTTTTAATCCTATCTTATCTACATTTTCAAATATTATAATACATATTGACCATTTTCACGCAAATAAAAAAGATGACAACTGAATGCCATCTTTATTTCAATTTCCAATTGAATTTTTTTATTATTTACGCATAGCTCTTAAAATTAACGTTACGATTGCAATTAAGATAATTGAACCAATTAATGCTGGCAAGATGTAAATACTTCCTAATTCAGGACCCCATTGTCCGAATAGTTTGCCACCTACCCATGATCCAATAATACCTGCGATAATATTGCCTAAAATACCACCTGGGATATCTTTACCCATAATAGCACCAGCAGCCCATCCAATTAAGCCACCGACAATTAACATTCCAATAAATCCAAACATAATTTTCAGTCTCCTTTTTCTATTTATTTTGCGTTATTCTAAGTAGTACCCCTTATTTACAATTCTAAAACAAATTCAAATTATTTTTATCCAAATATTTTTAAAAGTAGTAATTGAATATCAATTTTATTCAATGTAGCTATCGTTATTTAAAGTCTCTGTACCGATAATATCATATACATTTACATTATTTTTTCTGCCGAATTCATAGCTTGATTATTTTATGTTATAGGACTAGAATATACACATATTATTAGAGCATCTTTGAATTTTAAATCAAGAAGCGAGGTTAATGAACAATGAATATGCATATTTTATATAACTTACGAACTAAACATAATTTAGAAATTGACGAATTAGCACAGCAATTAAATGAGAAATATGGTACTAAATATGAAGCACATCAAATTTGGGAATGGGAGAATCATCACCATGAACCTAAATTTAAAGATGCCATGCATTTAGCTGACTTCTTTGATGCACCATATGAAATGTTTTTAGAAAGTAAGGTTAAAGAATATCAGAAACATTTAGAAGAAGTCGATATTCGCATGGATAAATAGATGCAAATAAACCCTCACAACACGTTTGGCATATATCCTTTCAAATCTATACTGGATATATTACATTACGTTGTGAGGGTATTTTATTAATTAATATGAATTAAGACATTTTACAAGCGTTAATGCAACGAATCTTTTTAGTGATCTTGCTCACTCTTTAATACTTTACCGTTCTTAGCATCAACAGTAACTTCTTGTTTTTTATTACCTTTTTTCAAATCGATATTGTAAACAAGTTTGCCATCATCTTTTTCAAGTGACCATTCTTTAATATCACCATCAAATTCTTTTTGTCCTTCTTTAATGGCTTTTTTGTAATCTATAGCATCGCTATATTTAAAGTTATCATTTTCATTCATTGTATCTTCTTTTTCAGTCTTTTTGTTAATCACTTTTTTATTTTTATCAGCAACAAGTACTTCTGACTCTTCACCAGATTTTTGTTGCGTCACTTTATAAGCCCATTCACCATTAGAATTTTCAAATGAAATTCCTTTCAACTTTTGGCCTTTGTAAGTTTCTTCAGCTTTTTTCACAGCATCTTCTGGGCTTGTTTTAACATCTTTTAAAGCAATAACATCTTTTGTTGTATTAGTGTCTTGATTAGTATTTGACTCTGTTGATTTTGTTTCATCTTTTGGAGTATCATTGCCACATGCAGTAAGCACCACCGCTGACATTGATAACACTGCTAATGATTTTAATTTCATAATATCACTCTCTCTTCCTATTTTTGAAACTCATAACAAAAGCTTATATGCTATATAGATTGTATTACCCCTTGTTTTTAATTTTATTCATAATTATTACAAATATTTTTAAATTAATCGTCATGCGTTACTTTCGTTCGTACTCCTTTTATAAATGAACCATGTAATATAAGCATGCTATTATCGACTCAGTTTGTCTAATGCTTTCTTTGGTACTTCTTCCTTTTCAACTTCTTCAAAAGTTTCTACATGATGACCTTTATGTGTAATTTTCAAGTATCTATGCGGTTTAACATCAAATGTAGCAGTATACATTAATTGCGTCTCTTTCCCTTCTTTATTAAAAACACTTTGACTATAACTTCGGAGTTGATCATCCATTCTAGTAGACACCTCTGTCGTTTTAACATAAGAATCATCCTTCTTTACTAATGGGTTAAATTGATCTGTTATACCATGGGAGTCTATTGTTTTTAAAATGAATAAAGCAGCATAAGCGCCAATGATAGTAAGTACAAGATATGTTATTGTTTTTAAAATCGTTTTCAAAAGATCACCTCTGACAAAATATAAAATAGGATGTATCTGAAAACAACTTACATAATTGTAATTAAAGTGTAAGTATTAGGAGAAAATGATGGTATTTGAATCTGAAAGATACGAATCGTTTTTAAACTAAGTTATTTTATAGAGACTTTATTATGAAATTGAAAGAAGTTAATTTTAAGGTTGTCGAATGTAAAAACATATTGATTAACCATAAAAGAGAAATTATTTTTGTAGATTTCGGCATAAACGTCATTAAAGAATTTTCTATATGATGGTGCTAATCATAACAAAGAAAGCTAGGCACCTTTAGATACCTAACTTTCAAAGTATTAGCGATAAAACACTATATATACTAATTTAGCTTAATTTCAAACTTGTTCAATGTCATTAACACTTTTCACAAGTTTGAAAGTTACATTTTTTATATCGGCTGTATTAATTTTTACATTTTCCCTATCTTTTTGTAGCTCTTTATGCGACTCTAATGTATATTTACCACCATCTTTTGTATTTATGACGATGTTACCTTTAGGCAAATGTTCTCCCATATACAAGCCATAGGAAATATGAGCAAATCTTATGATATGATCCAATTCTTTTAAAGTGACAACTTCTTTATTAAGAGTAATATTCCTCTTAGGTGTATACACTCTGCCAGCAACTGTGTATGTTCCTTCTAAATGTATACGAACTTGGTTTTCATTTAAAGGTCTCTCTGAATAAACCCAATTCCTAGATTTATTAGATTTTCCATTTATTGTATCCTTGCTGTATCTATCGTAAAGTTTTTTAACCAAAGCTTTTTCTGAATTATTTGGTACTTCTTCAACTTTTTGTAATTGTTTATCTTGTACACTTGAGGAATTTTGTGTTGACGCGTCTGCTTTTGGATATATTCCAAATGTTCCCCCATAGATGATACCTAGCGATAGAATAGATTTTAATACGATTGAATTTTTTGAGTCATATTTTTTGAACATATTTAATTACCTCCTTGATGTAAAGCTTTATTTGCTACAATTATAAAAATAATAGACGTGTTCATGAATTAAATTCATCTTAACTCTTGATTAACTTTAATTTGCTACCACTCTGAATTTAATAACTATAAATCGTCTACACATAATTGGACAAAATCTAAGAGAATAAAATTTGTTAATTTAAAATAGCAAGCAATTCAAAGTTATATGTGTAATAGATAAAATAGATATCCCTATAGTGATGCGTTACTAGCTAAACATAATAACACATTAGAAGATAATGAAGTTAAGGAGTTACTGGATTGTTTCGACTATGTAATTAAGTATAAAAATATCCAACGACAAAACGTAATTATAAAATGGTAAAAGCTATGGTACAGTTTCAAATTGCTAATGACATGCGTATCGGTGAGCTACTTGCAATAAAGAGAGTAAATATAAACTATGAAGATAAAACGCTAGATATCGACGGTAAAGTTAATTGGATAACTGAAAAAAGACGGGAGCATTCGGAGTAAAGGAGACAACTGAAAGAAGTAATAGCTATAAGGCCACAGGGCTCACTACCCAAAGCATCGACTTACTAAGAACACTTATGCTTGGAATGATAAGTTTATTGATAGAGAGTACATATTCACAAATACGTCTGGTAGCCCTATCGACTCGAACAAAATTAGCCACATTATTAAAGGGGGGCGCTGATATTAGTTCTATTAAGAAACCTATAACGACGCATACATTACATCATTCGCATATATCTACACTTGCTCAATTAGGAATTAACTTAAAAGCAATGCAAGAGCATGTAGGTCATTCAGATTATAAAAAAAATCTAGAGATATACACACATGTTACTAATCAGATGGCGAAAGATATGATGAATAAATTTGAACGATTGGGGAGTTAAAATTGGAAAAAGATGATACACTAGCAGAAATTAAGCCTATGCTCAATTTTGATGAGCAAATAGCAAAATTAAAACAGATGAATATATTTTTTAATATTATTGACACCGAAAAAGCAAATGAAATTCTTAGAAAAAATAATTACTTCTTCAAACTAGCTTATTTCCGAAAAAATTTCGAAAAAAAGAATGGCGGCTATTTCATAGAATTTGCTTATTTATCAGATTTAGCAACTATAGATATGAAATTAAGATACACAATGTTGCATTTAACTTTAGATATTGAACATAGTTTAAAGTATCTAGTCTTAAAACTAATAACAGAAAATAACCAAGAAGATGGTTATAAAATAATAGATGAGTTCTTATGTATTGATAAATCATATAGCAATTCAAATTTTGACACAAATTCAAGAACACCAGAAGAAGTTATGGAAACCAAAATCAAAAATAAAAACGAAATATTCAAGCATATGAATAAACGAGGACAACTACCCGAGAAGTTGAATAAATACTATCAAAATCCACCCGCATGGGTTTGCATTGAATTCATGCAACTAGGTCAATTCGTTTCGTTTCTCAACTTCTATTACAAGAAGTACAATGACGAAGAATTGAGAGTTGCTAATATTTTAATGCCTTTAGTTAAAAATATAAGAAACAAATCAGCTCATAACCAACCCATCATAGCAAATCTAAATTATGACAGTAGATTACCTCAATATTTATTTGAAAAAGGGAATAATATAGGCATATCTAGAAACATGTTCGGAATAAAAAATTTCATAGATACTTTCGCTACGCTAGAATTACATAATCAAGTTTGTAGTAATGCAATTATCCAAGCAAGATATCACGATTTGGACCAACTTCAAAAGCGATATAAAAGAAACGAAAGCTATTATAATAATGCATTAGCTATCAAAAGATTTTTTATAGCTTTAGATAAAATTATTGACTTCAACAGACCAAAAGTATAAACTATCTAGTGAGGAAAGAGACTTATAGGTCTCGCGAGTTATTTTAATTCGTATGCAAGAAAAAGAAGAGCTATGCATTTTATTTAAAATGCGTAGTTCTTTTTTTATGCATCTAAATTCATATTATTTTTGCAATATAAACATATCTTTGTGCAAATTCCGAACACAAAACATTCACATCATCCTTTTTTGCCCTTTTTCTATACCCCAAAACACAAAAAGCCCCGTAAGCCTATGCCTACGGGGTTTGACAATAAATTATATATTATTGTTCTTCTTTAACATATGGTAATAATGCCATATGACGAGAACGTTTGATAGCTGTAGTCAACATACGTTGATATTTAGCTGAAGTACCAGTTACACGACGTGGTAAAATTTTACCGCGTTCTGAGATAAAACGTTTTAATAATTCAGTGTCTTTGTAGTCGATATGTGTAATACCATTTGCTGTGAAATAGCATACTTTTTTACGACGACGTCCGCCTCTTCTTGGTCCACCTGCCATGATTGTGTGCCTCCTTTGATAATTTTTTCGCTTTAATTTCGTTAATTTTTATTAGAATGGTAAGTCATCATCACTTATATCAATCGGTCCGTTTGCATTTGCAAATGGATTATCAGATTGTTTCGTGTTTGATGAATTATTGTACGAATTGTTTTGTCCTGATTGTTGACCACCGAATCCTTGACCGTAATCTTGGAATTCATTTTGTTGACGTTGGCCACCATTTTGTTGCGCATTTTTAGGTTCAAGGAATTGAACGCTATCACACACAACTTCAGTAACAAACACACGACGACCTTCTTGATTTTCATAATTACGGGATTGTAAGCGACCATCTACACCAGCTAAACTACCTTTAGATAAATAGTTATTTACATTATCTGCTTGTCTTCTAAAAACAACACAGTTAATAAAATCTGCTTCGCGCTCCCCTTGAGCATTCGTGAACGTACGATTTACTGCAAGAGTGAATGTCGCTACACTCACACCTGAGGGAGTGGTTCTGTATTCCGGATCTTTCGTTAAACGACCTACTAATACAACTCTATTTAGCATTTAAACGCCCCCTCTAATTATTACTTGTCTTCGTCTTCACGAATAACCATGTAACGAATGATATCGTCACTGATTTTAGCTAGACGTTGGAATTCGTCAGTAGCTTTGTTGTTATCAGATTTAACACGTACGATGTTGTAGAAGCCATCTTTGAAATCATTGATTTCATAAGCTAGGCGACGTTTACCCCAGTCTTTTGCTTCTAAAACTTCTGCACCTTCAGTAGCTAAGATACCGTTGAAACGTTCAACTAACGCTTTTTTAGCATCTTCCTCAATGTTTGGGCGTACGATGTACATAACTTCATATGTTCTCATTTTATATTTGCACCTCCTTGTGGTCTATACGGCTTATCAATCTTAAAACAGATAAGCAAGGAATAATTTTCATTACTCACAATAAAGAATTATATCATGCGCCATTACTTTTTACAATAATAATTCAAACTACTCTTCATATCATTTTTGATATTAATTCATTTGAAACTTTCTATGATATTTTTAAAAATACACTTCACAAAAGCGAACATATGTTCTATAATAGTTGTGAGGTGGTAAGGAATGAATTTAAATATTGATTGGTCTAAAGATTTTCAAGAATTCCAAGAGATACTTAATAGTGGTATTCATCCTGAATGGCTTTATTGTGCAAAGGCTAATCTTGTTTTAGAGCCTGCTTATACTGGCGAAGGCAAACAATTTTTCAGCACTCAAGATATTATTAACGCGAGTAAAATTATTCCATTCTTTTAATAAATTATACGCATAATTAAAAGAGGCGAACAATTGATTCCGCCTCTTCTACATATATACTATTTAATTAACTTCACTCTATCGTTTATACATTAAATCTGAAATGAACGATATCGCCATCTTGCATAATATATTCTTTACCTTCTAATCGTTGTCTGCCCGCTTCTTTAGCGCCACTTTCGCCACCATATTGTACATAGTCGTCATAACTTGTTACTTCGGCACGGATAAATCCACGTTCAAAATCAGTATGAATGATACCAGCACATTGAGGTGCAGTCATACCTTGTTTAAATGTCCAAGCACGTACTTCTTGCACACCAGCAGTAAAATATGTTGATAATCCTAATAATTCATAAGTTGTTCTAATTAATCGATCTAATCCTGGTTCTTCGATACCTAAATCTTCTAAGAACATTTCTTTATCTTCATCATCTAATGTAGCAATTTCTTCTTCAATTTTTGCACTAATAACAATCACTTCAGAGTCTTCTTGCGCTGCATATTCACGAATCGCTTTTACTTTATCATTATCATCATCACCAATTTCATCTTCACCAACATTAGCGATATAAAGCATTTTTTTAGAAGTCAGTAATTGCGCTTGATTCACCCATTTTTGATCTTCTTCATTAAAGTCAATACTACGAGCGGGTTTACCATTTTCTAAAGCTTCTTTAATAGTTGTTAAAATACGTACTTCCATTTCAGCAGTCTTATCTTTTTGACGTGCTAATTTTTCAATTCTAGGCAAACGTTTCTCAACAGATTCTAAGTCCGCTAGTACTAATTCCATATTAATAACTTCAATATCATCAATAGGGTCTACTCGACCAGCAACATGAGTTACGTTATCATCATCAAATGCACGAACGACCTGACAAATCGCATCTACTTCTCTAATATGTGATAAGAATTTATTACCTAACCCTTCTCCCTTTGAAGCACCTTTCACAATACCAGCGATATCTGTAAATTCAAATGTAGTCGGCAATGTCTTTTTAGGTTGAACCATTTCTTCTAATTTAAGTAATCTAGCATCTGGCACTTCTACTATCCCTACATTAGGATCAATCGTAGCGAATGGATAGTTCGCTGCTAAAGCACCTGCTTTTGTTATTGCATTAAATAATGTTGATTTACCAACGTTTGGCAATCCAACGATACCTGCTGTTAAAGCCATTAATCATTCTCCTATCTTTGTGTATCATCATGAGATTCGATGATTTTTTTAAGTTTTTTATCAAACGTTTGACGTGGAATCATAATACTTCTTTGACAATTTTCACATTTAATTCTTATGTCTGCACCCATTCTAATAATCTTAAAACGGTTTGTTCCACACGCATGTTGTTTTTTCATTTCTACTATATCATTTATTCCATATTTTGACGCCATTAAATATGACCTCCATGTATTATAAACTACTAAACACCGTTTTCACTATGATTATAAGCAGTCATAATTGGTTGAGGTGTTTTAATACCTTCTTGTAAAAACATTTTTTGTACTTCTTTGCGAATAATTCGAGCTCCAGCAAATCCTTCACCTGGAATTGTTTCTGCAGATATTCTCAATATTACTCTTGTATCTTCAATAGCATCAATACCAATAACAACCGGATCACTAACAAATAAGTAATATTTACTACGTAAAGAAGTAAATAGTTTGTTTAGTTTTTTATCAACATTATCAATGTTTTCTTCGACAGACACTGGAATTTTAACGATAGCTGTACCATTTGTAATTGAGTAGTTCGTTATTTCACCCATACTACTATTTGGTAAAATTGTTAATTCTCCTGAAATTGTATTGATTCGTGTTGAACGAAGTCCAATTGATTTAACTGTTCCCTCTGCTACAGTTGTACCACCGTTATTTATCTTAACATAATCACCTACATCAAATTGGCTTTCAAATATAATAAAGAATCCTGTAATTACGTCTTTAACTATAGTTTGAGCACCAAAACCTACTGCTAAGCCTACGACACCAGCACTGGCAATTACCCCTTCAACACTAATGCCAAATTTACTTAAAATCGTCGTAATAACTATAAACCAAACGATATACTTCACTACATTTTGAACAAGAGATATTAAAGTTTTAGAGCGCTTTTTGTTACTCTTTTTACTTTTATTTTGAATCTTAAATCCCTGTTCAATCATTTTATTCAGTATTTTAATAACTATGAGGGCTACGATAATATAAATAACAATCATAGCGATTTTAGTTGCAATGTTTTCATATGTTTCTATTTTTGTTAATGGCTCAAATAGAGATGAAATAATATTCATGACTTGATTCATGATAAGCGTTACTCCCTTCTATATGATATATCAATATTGTATTCATATTTTTATATACTTCCAACCTACGAAAGTCTCAATATATCTAGAATCAAATGTTCACTGATTACAATTTATTTACACTTGCACAAAGAGTTATTATATAAAATTGTGTAACTATTTACCATACCTACGATTTAATTGTTCAATTATTCTCACAAAATCTTCTTGTGAATCAAACTCAAATGAGATTTTACCAACCGATTTTTTTATTGATATATCTACTTTGGTACCATACTGTTCTCGCAACTGTCGTTCTTGCTGCTTTATAAATTTAGGCTTAGTTATATCTACTTTGTCTGTTTCCGACTTTGACGAAACATTTTTTAATTCATTAACATGGTTTTCTAAATATCTGACACTCCACTTTTCTTTAACAACCCGTTTCGCTAACCTAAGCATTTGTTGTTCATCTTTAATTGCCAATAACGTTCGTCCATGTGCACTTGTCAGTCGCCCATCTTTTACCATGTCAGCAATCTTTTTCGGCAAATGTAATAACCTCAACATATTCGCTATATACGGGCGCGACTTACTCAATCGTTTCGCTACTTCTTGTTGTGTAATTTTCAAATCTGTCATCAAACGTTGATAACTTTCAGCTTCTTCAATCGCATTTAAGTCTTCTCGTTGTAAATTTTCGATGACCGCCAGTTCCATCATATCTTCATCTGTTAAATCTTTGATAATCGCTGATACGTATTTTAGACCAGCAATTTTCGAAGCTCTAAACCTTCTTTCACCAACTACAATGTAATAACCTTGAACTGTTTTTCTAAGCACAATTGGTTGCAAAATTCCATATTGCTTAATTGAATCTGCCAAATCATTTAAATGATTTTCATCGAAAGTTTTTCGGGGCTGATACGGATTCGGTTTGATATCCGATATATCTATTTGCTTAATTTGTTCATCTTTTGTTTTAGTAATACGTTGATCTTCACTTTTTGACAATTCACTCACATCACTTTTTATTTGATAACAACAGTTAAATATATTTTATGTATTCTAAATGAGTCAGACAACCATTAACCACACTTTATTTAAAAAATAATTCATTTTTCAACTTCAAGATACCAATTACAATTTCACAAACAAATTAACTTTTAAATCAAAATTTTCTGAATAATTGTTGACAAATCTTTTTTTACTCTGTAAGCTAATTAATATCTTATAACAGTTTAATGAAACGTAAACACAATAAAGAGGAAAGTAAAACACACCCTGCTTATACAGAGAGTCTTTAGTAGCTGAGAGAAGATTTTGAAAGCGTGTTTGAAAATGGCCTTGGAGTGTTGATGCCAATATGAGGTGTCTACGGGTTCGCCCGTTATAGCGATACAGTATTAACATTGATGTTAAATGGCGTACTGGATTCTTTACGCACGATTTTTTGTTAATAAGTATGGGATAGCACATTACTATATCCTTACTTACTGACTTTAATTGTGATAATTGTTCAGTAAGCATATTTACTTTTAATGCGTACTGAATAAGGTTATTTCAGCGATGGAATAACAAATAAAGGTGGTACCGCGAAACATAAGCTTTCGTCCTTTTTATCCGATTCATTCGGGTACGAAGGACGGAAGCTTTTTTTATTTTTTCTTATAGGAGGGTCTTAATATGAAGGATACACAGTTAGCCCAAATCACATTAACCGATGATTCAACCGGTGCTATAGCGAATCCAATCCATTTATCTACTGCCTACAAGCATCCAAAACTAGGACAATCGACAGGTTTTGATTATACACGTACTAAAAATCCTACACGCTCAACATTTGAAACCTGTTTTGCCAAACTTGAGCATGGTATTGCATCATTCGCTACATCAAGTGGAATGTCAGCCATTCAATTAATATGTAATCTATTTAAACCTCATGATGAAATTTTAGTTTCATTCGATTTATATGGTGGCACATTTAGATTATTTGAATTTTACGAGCAACAATACGATATCAAATTTAAGTACGTTGATTTTACAGATTATGAACAAGTTGAAAAAGAAATCACTGATAAAACAGTTGCATTATTCATTGAACCAATATCTAACCCACAAATGATTGCTATTGATGTAAAGCCATACTATCAACTTTGTAAAGCTAAAGGCTTATTGTCAATTATCGACAATACTTTTTTAACACCTTATCTTTCAACACCACTAGCAGAAGGTGCTGATATAGTCTTACATTCAGCCACGAAATATATTGGCGGACATAACGATGTACTAGCAGGTGTCGTAACCGTCAAAGATGAATCACTCGCGCAACAGTTGTTTGATTTTCACAACATGACTGGCGCAACACTTTCACCAATAGATAGTTATTTGTTGTTACGTGGACTTAAAACTTTGCATTTACGCATTGAGCGTGCGCAATCAAACGCTAGAAAACTTGCTAAAAAATGTCAGTCACTTCAAGCAATTGACGAAGTACTATATAGCGGGCAAACTGGCATGCTTAGTTTAAGACTTAACAAGGCCTATAGCGTCGCTAAATTATTAGAAAATTTAGACATTTGCATTTTTGCAGAAAGTTTAGGAGGTACTGAAACATTAGTGACCTTCCCTTACACCCAAACACATGTTGATATGCCAGATGCTGAAAAAGATAAACGTGGCATTGATGAGTATTTAATCCGCTTATCACTAGGTGTTGAAAATTATGAAGACATCGAACGCGATATCATCCAAGCATTAGATAAAGCTCAGATTGGAGAGATTGTATGACACTTTCAAAAGAGACAGAAGTGATATTCGATTGGCGTAGAGGTGTGGAATATCATTCAGCTAACCCACCACTCTATGATTCTTCAACATTCCATCAAACAAGTCTTGGTGGCGATGTTAAATATGATTATGCACGAAGTGGCAACCCTAACCGTGAACTTTTAGAAGAGAAGTTAGCACGATTAGAACAGGGAAAATTCGCTTTTGCTTTTGCATCAGGTATTGCTGCTATTTCAGCAGTACTTTTGACTTTCAAATCTGGTGATCATGTCATCTTACCCGATGATGTATATGGCGGTACTTTTCGCCTCACTGAGCAAATTTTGAATCGATTTAATATTGAATTTACAACCGTAGATACTACAAAGCTCGAACAAATCGAGGGTGCCATTCAATCAAACACAAAATTAATTTATATCGAAACACCATCGAATCCCTGTTTTAAAATTACTGATATCAAAGCTGTTTCTAAAATAGCCGAAAAGCATGAACTACTGGTAGCTGTGGACAATACATTTATGACACCGTTAGGTCAATCACCTTTATTACTTGGCGCTGATATTGTCATTCATAGTGCTACAAAATTTTTAAGTGGACATAGCGATTTAATTGCTGGTGCTGTCATAACTAATAATGAGGCAATTAGTGACGCTCTTTATTTAATACAAAATGGTACAGGCAATATGTTATCTGCTCAGGATAGCTGGACACTTGCTAAACATTTAAAAACTTTTCCAATCAGATTTAAACAATCTGTCGAAAACGCTCAAAAAATCGTGTCATTTTTAATAAAGCAAGATGAAATTTCAGAAGTTTATTATCCGGGACTCACTACTGCTCATTTAGAACAAGCTAAAAATGGCGGTGCCGTTATTGGCTTTCGTTTAGCTGATGAGTCTAAAGCACAACAATTTGTCGATGCACTGACATTACCACTCGTTTCAGTGAGTCTGGGCGGTGTTGAAACGATCCTTTCACATCCAGCAACAATGTCTCACGCTGCACTACCTGAAGAAGTGAGACAAGAACGTGGTATCACTTTCGGTCTATTCCGATTAAGTGTTGGTCTCGAAGATCCTGATGAACTCATTGCAGACATCAAATACGCATTAAAGGAGGCATTCAATGAGTCAATTCCTCACACAATTGAAAGATAATGTTTTAGTAGCTGATGGCGCTATAGGAACCATTTTATACTCTGAAGGATTAGACACCTGTCCAGAAGCATATAATCTTAGCCATCCAGATAAAGTTGAACGCATCCATCGTTCATATATTGAAGCCGGTGCTGATGTCATTCAAACCAATACTTATGGTGCAAATTTTGAAAAGTTAAAACGATTCGGTCTTGAAGATAAAGTTAAAGCAATACATCAAGCCGCCGTTCGCATCGCAAAAAAAGCAGCAAATAAAGATACGTATATATTAGGCACAGTTGGTGGGTTTAGAGGTATCAAACAAGAGGATATCAGCTTACAAACTATTCTTTATCATACTGAAATTCAAATAGACACCTTAATTGAAGAAGGCGTTGACGCGCTACTTTTCGAAACGTATTACGACCTAGAAGAGTTAACAAATGTCATTTCACGAACGAGAAAGAAATACGACATTCCAATCATTGCTCAATTAACCGCTTCAAACACAAATTACTTAGTTAATGGTCAGGCAATCAATGAAGGATTAAAACAACTCGTTCAATGTGGTGCAAACATCGTGGGACTCAATTGTCATCATGGCCCGCACCATATGCAAGAGTCTTTCACACATATTGAATTACCAGAGCACGCATTCTTATCTTGTTATCCAAATGCCAGCTTATTAGATATTGAAAATAGTGAATTTAAGTATAGTGACAATGCACAATATTTCGGTCAAGTTGCTCAAAATCTAATTCGCGAAGGTGTTCGTTTAATTGGTGGTTGCTGTGGTACAACGCCAGAGCACATCAAATTTATTAAAGAATCTATTCAGACACTTAAACCTGTTAATGACAAAAAAGTGATTCCGATACCAACGAAAGCACTTTTCAATCCATCTCAAAATAAAGTTAGACAATCATTAACATCTAAGGTTCAAGAACGTCCAACCGTTATTATCGAATTGGATACACCGAAACATTTAGACACGGATAGATTTTTTGAAAATATCGCTAAACTTGATAAAGCTAATGTAGATGCGGTAACACTCGCAGATAATTCATTGGCAACTGTCAGAATTAGCAATATTGCTGCTGCTAGCTTAATTAAGCAATATTACAATATTGAACCACTCGTACATATTACATGTCGAGACCGAAACTTAATCGGCTTGCAGTCCCATTTACTTGGATTATCGCTCATTGGCGTTAACGAAATATTAGCCATAACTGGTGATCCTTCAAAAGTTGGTCACTTACCAGGTGCAACCAATGTCTATGATGTTAATTCTAAAGGATTAACTGAACTCGCTCTAAGATTTAATCAAGGTATTAACACTGACGGTGATGCGCTGAAGAAACGTACACACTTCAACATCGCTGGCGCCTTTAACCCTAATGTTCGTAAATTATATGGTGCCGTCAAAAGATTAGAGAAAAAGATAGAAAGCGGAATGTCTTATTTTATAACACAACCCGTGTACAGCAAAGAGAAAATCATTGAAATTTACCATGCCACTAAGCACTTGAACAAACCATTTTTCATAGGCATTATGCCTATCGCAAGTTACAAAAACGCACTCTTTTTGCATAATGAAGTGCCAGGAATCAAGATGTCAGATGAAATTTTACAACAATTTGAAGCAGTTAAAGATGATAAAGCCAAAACACGAGAACTAAGTCTTAAGCTTTCAAAGGATTTAATCGATACTGTTCATGAATATTTTAATGGTTTATACATTATCACACCGTTTCAAAATGTCGAAGATTCATTAGAACTTGCAGCATACTCAAAATCTATTACTGCTCACAAGGAGGCAATATTATGACAACAATTAAAACATCAAACTTAGGATTCCCAAGATTAGGTAGAAAAAGAGAATGGAAAAAAGCCATCGAAAGTTATTGGGCAAAGAAGATTTCTAAAGAAGAATTAGATCAAACATTAACTGATCTACATAAAGAAAATTTATTATTACAAAAGTACTATCACTTAGATAGCATCCCAGTTGGTGATTTCTCTTTATATGACCATATATTAGATACGTCATTATTATTCAACATCATCCCTGAACGTTTCCAAGGAAGAACTATTGATGATGATTTATTATTTGATATTGCTCGCGGTAATAAAGACCATGTTGCAAGTGCACTTATAAAATGGTTTAACACTAACTATCATTACATCGTACCTGAATGGGACAATGTTGAGCCTAAAGTGAGTCGCAATGTATTATTAGATCGCTTTAAATATGCCCAATCTTTAAACGTTAACGCTCACCCTGTCATTGTTGGTCCGATTACTTTTGTTAAATTATCAAAAGGCGGTCACCAAACTTTTGAAGAAAAAGTTAAAACGTTATTACCACTTTATAAAGAAGTGTTTGAATCATTAATTGATGCAGGTGCTGAGTACATTCAAGTTGATGAGCCAATCTTAGTTACAGACGACAGCGAAAGCTATGAAAATATTACACGTGAAGCTTATGACTATTTCGAAAAAGCTGGTGTTGCTAAAAAATTAGTCATTCAAACATACTTTGAACGTGCACATCTTAAATTCTTAAGTTCTTTACCTGTTGGTGGTATAGGTTTAGACTTTGTCCATGATAATGGCTATAACCTTAAACAAATTGAAGCTGGAGATTTTGATAAATCAAAAACATTATACGCTGGAATTATTGATGGTCGTAATGTATGGGCAAGTGACATTGAAGCTAAAAAAGTCTTAATCGATAAATTGTTAGCACACACTAATGAACTTGTCATTCAACCATCATCTTCATTATTACATGTTCCAGTATCTTTAGATGATGAAACATTAGATACAAGTGTTGGCGAAGGCTTAAGCTTTGCAACTGAAAAATTAGACGAATTAGATGCATTGCGTCGCCTATTTAATCAAAACGATAGTGTTAAATATGATAAATTAAAAGCACGTTATGAGCGTTTCCAAAATCAATCATTCAAAAACTTAGATTATGATTTCGAAAGCGTGCGTACTTCAAGACAATCACCATTCGCGCAACGTATTGAACAACAACAAAAACGTTTGAACTTACCGGATTTACCAACAACAACTATTGGATCATTCCCACAAAGCCGAGAAGTTCGAAAATACCGTGCAGATTGGAAGAACAAACGCATTACAGACGAAGCATATGAAACATTCTTAAAAAATGAAATTGCTCGATGGATTAAAATTCAAGAAGACATTGGCTTAGATGTATTAGTTCACGGTGAATTTGAACGTAATGACATGGTTGAATTCTTCGGAGAAAAATTACAAGGTTTCTTAGTAACTAAATTCGGTTGGGTGCAATCATATGGTTCACGTGCCGTAAAACCACCAATCATTTATGGTGATGTAAAATGGACAGCGCCTTTAACTGTTGATGAAACAGTTTATGCACAAAGCTTAACAGATAAACCAGTTAAAGGTATGTTAACTGGACCTGTAACAATTCTAAACTGGTCATTTGAACGTGTTGATTTACCACGTAAAGTCGTTCAAGATCAAATTGCTTTAGCAATCAACGAAGAAGTATTAGCACTTGAAGCTGCAGGAATCAAAGTTATCCAAGTTGACGAACCTGCATTACGTGAAGGCTTACCATTACGCTCTGAATATCACGAACAATATCTTAAAGATGCTGTTTTATCATTTAAACTTGCAACGTCTTCAGTTCGTGATGAAACTCAAATCCATACACATATGTGTTATTCTCAATTCGGTCAAATCATTCATGCTATTCATGACTTAGATGCTGATGTTATTTCAATTGAAACATCTCGTAGCCATGGTGATTTAATTAAAGACTTTGAAGATATTAATTATGATTTAGGTATTGGTCTAGGTGTATATGATATTCATAGTCCACGTATTCCAACAAAAGAAGAAATTACTACAGCAATCAATCGTTCACTACAACAAATCGACCGCTCATTATTCTGGGTAAACCCTGACTGTGGTTTAAAAACGCGAAAAGAAGAAGAAGTTAAAGATGCATTGACTGTGCTTGTGAATGCTGTTAAAGCTAAACGCCAAGAATAATCGCAGCATTTATCATATAATAAACTAAAAACGGGTGATTTTATGACACAATATCCTTTATGGCAACAATTAAATACTTTAAAACAAGCAACTTGGGTTGATTTAACGCATACATTTGATCCGGAAATACCACGTTTTAGTGAGTTTGAAAAAGGCGAAGTTTCAACTTTATTCACGGTTAAAGATCATGGTTTCTATGTGCAACGTTGGAATATTGTAACGCAATATGGTACTCACATTGATGCACCAATTCACTTTGTCGAGAATAAACGTTATTTAGAAGACATTGATTTAAAAGAATTGGTATTGCCGTTAATTGTATTAGACTTTTCAACAGAAGTAGCGAACAACAATGATTTCATCGTAACACGTGCGCATATAGAAGCATGGGAAAAAGAGCATGGTACTATTGAACCTGGCACTTTTGTTGCACTTCGTACCGATTGGTCAAAACGTTGGCCTAATATTGAAAAGTTTGAAAACAAAGATGCGAACGGACAACAACATGCACCGGGTTGGGGATTAGATGCTTTGAAGTACTTAATTGAAGAACGTCGTGTTGAAGCTGTTGGTCATGAAACATTCGATACCGATGCATCTGTGGACGTTGTAAAAAATGGTGATTTAGTTGGCGAACGTTATATTCTTGGTCAGGATAAATACCAAGTCGAGTTATTAACTAATTTAGATCAATTACCAACTCGTGGCGCCATCATTTACGCTATCAGCCCTAAACCAAAAGATGCACCTGGGTTCCCTGTTAGAGCATTTGCAATTAAACCATCAAATGACTAATATTACCCAATAAATCCATAAACAAATAAAAACAGGTTATGCCAACATGTAATTAATACTGTTGTGATAACCTGTTTTCTTATTATTTATACTTTGATACAACTGCAGCGATAGCTTGACCGCCACCAATACACAATGATGTTAAACCAGTTTCAACTTCATCATTCAGTTGATGCAATAATGTCACTAATACTCTAGCACCAGATGCACCAATAGGATGTCCTAATGCAATAGCGCCACCTTTAACATTCACCTTTTCAGGAGGTAATTTTAATTCACGATCAACAGCTAATGATTGTGCTGCAAATGCTTCATTTAATTCAAATACATCAATATCGCTTAATTCTTTTTTACTACGTTTCAAAGCCTTTTCTACAGCGCCAACTGGTGCAATACCCATAATAGAAGGATCTACACCATGACTTCCAAAGCCATCAAGCACTGCCAATGGTTCGATATTTAATTCTTTAGCTTTGTCTTCTGACATGACTAACATCATCGCAGCACCATCATTGATTCCTGATGCATTACCTGCTGTAACTGTACCGTCTTTTTTGAAAGCTGGTCTTAATCGACTTAATTTTTCGACTGATACATTTTCACGTACACCTTCATCCTTAGTGACTACGATTGGTTCACCTTTACGTTGAGGAATCGATACTGGAACTATTTCACTATCAAATTCACCATTTTGCTGTGCACGTACTGCTTTTTGTTGTGAGTTTACAGCAAATGTATCTTGTTCTTCTCTTGAAATACCATATTGCTCTACTAAATTTTCAGCAGTAATACCCATATGATATTGATTAAATACATCTGTTAAACCATCATATACCATGCTATCAACCATTGATTGATGTCCCATTTTAAAACCAAAGCGACTGTTGTTGACAAGCATTGGTGATTGAGACATATTCTCCATACCGCCAGCTAGCACGATGTCATTTTCACCAGTCACAATAGATTGATATGCTAATTGAATCGACTTTAACCCAGAACCACATACTTTATTCACCGTAAATGCAGGTACTGTTTCTGGCAAGCCACCTTTCATAGCAGCAATTCGTGCTGGATTTTGTCCTTGTCCTGCTTGTAGTACGTTACCGATGATAACTTCATCAATCTCACTTGGATTCAAACCCGTCTCTTTAATAATATGTTCTATTAAAGTCGCACCTAAATCATAGGCTGGCACGTCTTTAAACGCACCTCCAAAAACGCCAATAGGTGTCCTGTATGCTGCTGCTAATACGACTCTCGTCATGTCATATTCATCTCCTTATGATATATACAATTTTATTACTAATACGTCTAATGAACCAATACGCCACTAACATCCAATTTATGAAACCAATTGCTACGTATGTTACATTTTCATTCTTGTTATGCATTTAACAAATCATATTATACAATGATGTAATTTGTTTGGGCAATCGGAAACGTAAACGGTTTCACTTTAACATTTCACCCTCTTAAATATGCTCTATCATCCTCATCTATAGTACAAAATTATGCTTTGATTTACCACAAATTATCATTAATCATTTCGCGTAATGACTCTAATTAAATTCTATCTATCATTGCATCGCTATTCACAGCTGGTTTCACCATCAATTTCTCATCAATTTTTTATTACCATGACGTCTCCAGTCAAATATTAAATCGCTGATGATTGTTAATTCCGCAATTACCTTGCAGTCACCTCTCCTTCCACTTCATCGCCAAATCTGCCCCTATTCACTAGAAAAAATAAATAGTATACTTAGTAAATTAATTACACATCTTAAAGGAGTTAAAATTTTATGGTTAATGCATTAACACCAAAACATTTAGCTGAAAAGCGTGCAGGATTCCATGAGTTGTTCTTTGATTTAATTTTCGTCTATGCCATTCAAAAAATTGCACATGTGATTTTAACAACACAAAACGGTTCCATTTCAGCTGATTTATTTTTCAAATACATCGTCATGAGTTTGTTCTTATGGTTAATGTGGTCTCATCAAACATTTTTTACAAATCGATTTGGTCAAGTTACATTCAAAGACGTCTCGTTTATGATGTTTAATATGTTCATCATGGTCTTCCTATCTAACAGCCTATATCCGGACTTTGAAAAGACATTCTTCCCATTCTTCTTATGCGTGGCAATTATGTATTTAAGTATCGGATTACAGTATTTATTACATATACGTACAGGGTTAGATTATGGCGATAAGCGTACATGTCAAGCTTTTGCGAGCGTAGCCTTTGTGATTTCATTTTTATCATTTCTATCATTAGTACTACCACAAAGTATCCATTACATCCCTGGATTTTTAGGCGTATTCATTGCAGCGACAGGACTTATTCCATTTCAGAAATATCTTGTATTATCACCTGTTAATATGATGCATTTAGTAGAACGTTTTTCGTTACTAACAATTATTATCTTTGGCGAGGTACTGGTTGGTTTAGCTTCGTCATCATTTAGCATTGATCATTTTAGTTACATTTATATATTCCAATTTATGATTTTAATTAGTCTTTTCGGTGTATATTGGATCATTACTGAAAATTATATTAATCATAAATTAACATCTATCGGTTTCCGTTTATCGTATACGCATCTATTAATCAATATCGCTTTAGGTGTGATTAATGCTGCAATTGTTTTTAGTAATAACAATAAACTAAATGACTTGTTTGAAATTAATATGATGTATATCAGTGTTTTAATATTCTATATTGGATTATGGTTAATCACGCCTTATTTCCATAATGAACTGACAAACGCGAAGTATATTTCATATTCACTAGGTATACTCGTTATGTCTTATATTGTCAGCCTTTTATTTAAAGGTCACGACCATGTAATGATTATCTCAGTATCAGTTGCAACCTTCTGCATCATGCTGATTTATTTTAAAAATCAACGTCTACGTAATAAACATGAATAAATAGTATTTACCTCGGTCAAAGTATTTGAACTGAATCCAAAAGTGTCGAACTTCACATTATACTTTTGTGACAAACTTCAGTTATGCTACATGATCGAGGTTTTTAAATATTTCCGAGGAAATCGTTAGCCTATACAATCATCAAATGATACTTATAAATAACATATATCCTCTAATCCCCACTATCTAAAAGGAAATAATTCCCACACAACATAACCACCTCAAAACAAATAAATCAATATAGATATGTCACCTATACTTATCCCCCACATTTCATTCCACACCAAAAAGAACAGATGACAATCGTAAAGATTTATCACCTGCTCTAAATATTATTTCAAATACTATCATCACCAAAATCGACAATTATAGTTCTTGTTTGTTAAAAATTTTAATAGACAATATATAAGAAACGCTCGTTATAACTATACCAATGACCGCATATGCTATGACAACTAGCCATCCTTCAGTGCTAATTTTTTCAAATTCTAATGCAGATGCACCACTAACCATACCATATATAAAGAAAAAGACCACGAAAGAAATAAGTAGTAGTATAGATGCACATATCATAATGACATTGGAGTTTTCAGCGCCAAATTTAAATGTCAATGGGAAAATGATAGAGTATGCCCCTATGATACCAAAACTCATTAAACCTGACATAATACCAATCATCACACTTTGGGTCACAATCGTAGTCACAACTAATCCAATCATTAAACTTGCACCGAATAAGATTAAATAAAAGGCAAAGTATGACTTAATATAATCACTACGTTTAACCGGTAAAGTAGATACATAATACATCCATCTTGAGTCTTTTTCATGTTTAATATTATCAGTAATAGGTGTGATTAACATAACCCCAGCCATTGCCGAACTCATCAACGGATTAAATACTGCAAAGTATCCTGCAGCTATAATAGCGACTATAAAATAAATATATGTTTGCTTTCTCGTTGCATAAAAACTACTTAGGAACATACCTTTCATTATACTTCACCTCGCATTATGATTTTTGTAGCGTCATCAATGTGTTTTAAAGGCTCTGCATTTTCAATTTCTGCATAATCTTTAACTAAAATTTGATATTTCCCCTTTGACAATCTAGAAGCAATGATTAAATGCTTAGGAATTTCAACATCTTTATCTTCTGTCGTAACAATTCCATATTGTGCTAAAAGTATATCTTTCTGTTCAGTTAAAATCATTCGTCCATCTTTCATAAACACTAATTTATCAGCTAAATGTTCTATATCTTCAGAAATATGCGATGATATTAAGATGCCTCCACCTTGTGCGACAAAATCTTCTAGTATTTCCATTACTTCTTCTCTTCCAGAAACATCCATACCTGCAGTTGCTTCATCTAAGATTAATAACTTCACATCATGAGAAAGCGCAATCGTTAAAGCTATCTTCATTCGCATCCCTCTTGAAAAAGTTTTAATTTTAGTTTGTAGTGGTAACTCGAAATATTTGATTAAATCAAAGAATTTTTGACTATTCCAAGTCATATAAATAGATTGAAATACTTTATCAATATCTTTAATAGTCAATTTATTAGGCACTCTCAAATCATCAAACACTACACCTATGTGTTCTTTATATTCGACATCATCCACGGTATGTTCTTCTCCAAAAAATGTGATACTACCGTTATCTTTATGTCGATTGCCTACTAGAATATTAATTAATGTCGATTTACCTGAGCCATTTTTCCCAATTAATCCAACTGTCTCATTAGTAGAAATCGTTAAAGATGCATCTTGCAATTTAAAATCCGAATCTTTGTATTGTTTGTTCACACTATCTACGTTTAACAATGTTGTCATATCCATGCTCCTCTTTGTTTAATTTTAATAAAAACGTCTTCTCTTCAATAAATAACTAAAGGCGTTATATATGAAAATAGCAATGATAAGTAGCAAACTAAAGCTTTGATTAATTCCAGTAGTAATTGAATAAAGCCCAATTACTACAATGGCTAGTATCAATATTGATAAGTTGATCGCATATGTTTTAAATAATGCAATTAATTCTATATGGCGTTCACCTTCATCCAATATTTCCAATCGCTTTTCAGTGTAATTCTTATCTGCAATTTTTGGTATTCTGTCATCAAACCTTCTATTAAACAGTGTAAATTGTGTATTGAAAATAGCACTAGCAAAAAATGGTATTAAAAAGAATAGTATTGCATTTGCTGCAGCGTGCCCTACCACAAAAATAAGCAATACTAAAAAAGCAATAACTGTCTGCAGAATACTTAATATACTTCCATTTAAAACATAACGATTCGCAAGCAACTCATATTGATCTGTTGCATCGATATCTACCTCTTTATCTACAAGTTGCTTATACTTCAATGCACGTCTTTGATTCATCAAAACAATGGCTTCTACCAATATGATAATAATCGTCGCAACAATCGATATTACAACGACATTGTTATATGTCGCAAACGTCAAGTTCTCAATACCAAATCCATCAAAATTACCTAAAATTCCACCTATGATACCCCCTACAAGTCCACCCAGTAAAAGATATCCGATATATCTTAGTATTTTCATGCCTCATCCTCCTCAATAATAAAAACAGTTTCCACCGTTTCATTGAAAATGCGAGCAATTTTTATTGCCGTTAATACTGATGGCATAAAATTGTTTCGCTCAATTAGCGATATGGTTTGTCTTGAAACGCCCGCTTGTTTAGCAAGTTGCGTTTGGTTTAAGCCATCTCGTGCTCGTAATTCTTTCAATCGATTACGCACATCGCATCAACTCCTTAATTACACTGTAAATGATATGCGTCTTTTTGACAACTATATTTGTCAAATCTACACCAAAAAATATGATTATCCACCTATGTATGACATTTTGAAACAAACACCTCAACGCCTACAAGTCATAATTGTTTACTTTCGTTACACCTTCCTGCATAATTAACAGCATTCTAATTTTAGTATGATGCACGCATTTTCACTAAATCAAACCATTCAAAGGAGACTATTATGGCATTTACATTATCTGCAATTCAACAAGCACATCAACAATTTACTGGTGTTGACTTTCCAAAACTATTCAAAGCTTTTAAAGATATGGGGATGACTTACAATATCGTCAACATTCAAGATGGCACTGCAACATACGTACATCAATCAGAAGATGATATCGTTACGTCATCTGTAAAAAGTAATCATCCTGTTGCTCAAAAATCAAACAAAACAATAGTTCAAGACGTCTTAACTAGACATCAACAAGGGCAAACAGATTTTGAAACATTTTGTGATGAAATGGCTGAAGCTGGCATTTATAAATGGCATATCGATATTCAAGCGGGCACTTGTACTTATATCGACTTGCAAGACCAAGCTGTTATTTCAGAATTAATCCCTCAATAAACTATATTTATAGCAACATTTTAATTATTTCATAAAATTTTATTGATAATCATTATCGTTCGGTATAAAGTAAATACTATATACTACTTATGAGTGAGGTTGATTATCATGATAACTAACACTTTTATTTTAGGCATCACAGGCCCAACAAGTCTTGTCGTCATTAGCATTATCGCTTTAATTATTTTTGGTCCGAAAAAATTACCACAATTTGGCCGTGCCATCGGTTCTACTTTAAAAGAATTTAAATCTGCAACAGAAGATTTAGATAAAGAGTCTCACGATACACCCAGTAAGGAATCGAAACAACAGCGAGAGCAATAGCACTGACCACACCTTACTGGTTCACTTTAGCGAACTACGCCATCGGTTAGTAAAAATTTTATTGTCGTTCGTCATTACGGTCATCGTCGTATATGTTTCATCATTTTGGTGGATGACACCATTCATAACGTATATTACCCGTGCACATGTGTCCTTACATGCATTTTCATTCACAGAAATGATACAAATATACGTGATGATTATATTTTTCATCGCGTTTTGTTTCATTTCACCAGTCATGTTTTATCAATTGTGGGCATTCATTGCACCTGGATTACATAATAATGAACGTCAATTTATTTATAAATATAGTTTTTTCAGCGTGTTATTATTCTGTGCTGGCGTCGCTTTTGCATTTTATGTTGGCTTTCCAATGATCATTCAATTCGCGTTAAAATTATCATTAACTTTAAACATTTCGCCTGTCATTGGCTTTAAAGCATATTTGATTGAACTCATACGTTGGTTATTCACATTTGGTCTTCTATTTCAATTACCAATATTATTTATGGGTCTTGCAAAATTCGGTCTTATAGATACCACATCATTGAAACATTATCGTAAATATATTTATTTCGCTTGCTTTGTATTAGCAAGTATCATTGCACCACCCGATTTAACATTAAATATATTACTCACATTGCCACTCATATTGCTCTTTGAGTTCAGTATGTTCATCGTTAAGTTCACATGCCGAGGCAAACCGCCAACACATTAACCTTATACGAATCAATGCTGTGATTATCGTTATACTGCAATACCGAATATTTCCAATATAGCAACAAAAAAAACAGGCACTCGGCCTGTTTTTTATTTTTTAAATTTAAAGATTAAGATAGCAACTACCATAATATAAGCACCTTGTGCTATCAATGGTTCATAACTTGGATAAAAGCCCAACCAGTTAATCGTTGGGAATCCTTCAATAACATGTCTTGGCATCGCACCTAATAATTGTAACTTTTGAATACTTACGCCAAGCATTTTGAATCCCATAATAAAAATAAAGATCGACAACACTCTAAATATATAGAAAATAGGTATTAATTTAACTATAAATCTAAATAATAATGCAAAGATGATTAAAATAACGATAGCTAAAGCAATACCAATAATAAAATCTTTGGTCGCTAGCTCACCTATCATCCCCATATAGAAAATGATAACCTCGACACCTTCACGCAACACAGATATTAAACCAATCGTCGCTAACAATACCAAATTACCATTACTAATCGCATTAGCATACATATTTTTAATCATGTCATTCCAACGTTTTGCATTTGAACGTTTGTGCATCCAAACACCAACGATAAACATTAATATGACCGCAACGATACCTAATCCCGCTTCCATACTTTCACGAAGAATGCCACTATTCCCTAAAGTTTCTACAAACGTAATTGCTAAGATAATACTCAGTACAAGTCCGGCAATTGCACCACCAATCACACTTGCAGTCCCTTTCTTATCTTTTACATTACGCGTCATGGTAGTCAATGTCATTACAATTAACAACACTTCTAGCCCTTCACGTAAAAAGATAATCATCACATCGACGAAGCTATAACTATGGCCAACAACCTCTTTAATTTGGTTATTTAAATCTACTAAACCATCTTTCACATGTGCTTTATTATGTTCGTCTAATACACTTTGATAATATGGTATTTTATCTTCAATTTTCGTATACAAAGCACCGTCTTTAGTTTGAATTTGACCTTCAACATACGGCCAAGTTTCTATAAAATGTGTAAGCGCAGCATCAGCATCCGACAATTGATTGTCGTCGATAGCTTTAATCGCCTTCTCTAACGCATCATTTAATTGTGATACATGGTATTGATCATTTGCAGACGTATTACTTTTTTTATCGACATGATCAATATTTGATTTAAAAGTTGTCCAAGCATGTGACACTTTTGCCGTATCTAATGGTGACTTATGAATTGCAATTCTAAGTTGTAATAATGCGACTTCAATTTGTCCATATTGATTTGCGTCATAATTGCGAATCACTGTTTCATTACTTGTCCAAATCTGATTCAAACTATTGTTCAAAGATTCTAATTCCGCTTTATTTTTATCTTTAATCGCTTTTGTCATCGCAGCATCTTTAGCATCGACTTGCTGTTGCAATAGTTTAATTTTAGAACCCGCATCTTTACTAGCCAATTTCTCTTCATAAGCAATTAATGACTTCGTTAATTGCGAAAGTGTATCTTTTTGATTATCATTCGCTTTTGCATCTTCAAGCTTTCTCACATCTGATTTGACAGCATTACTTTCACTATTATCTTCAAGCGATAATTTCTTAACTGCACTTACCACTTGCTCAATTGCTTTCTGCTTATTGTCATTCGATATCGAATTATTAGAAAGTGCAGATTTCGCATCCGTTATCACACTATATACATCACTAATACTTTGTTGTTCTGCTGCCTGACTTTTCAGTAACCCAAAGCTACACACCATAGCAGCAGTTATTAGCATTGCTACAAATTTAGTCAAATAATGTTTCACCAAGGTATCCTCCCTTACTAACACCTGGTAATACTAAAAATGAAGCAGAACCTCTATGTGTAATATATTCATTTAATTTATCATTACTACCTAAATTATTTTGTATATCGATAAATTGTTTTGTCGCTTTTTGAAAAGCAATAAAAAGTAAGCCTGTTTCGAAGTTACCTGTGCGGTCATCCGTACCATCCACATAATTAAAGGCTCTACGTAAAATTGACGTATTTGCTTCTTTCGCTAGCCTCGTATGGGCATCTTTATCAATAATATACTCGCCATGACTATCTTTCGCTTTTAAGTCAATTTCATCAAACTCTTTCCCACCTGTTAACGGTGCACCACTATGTCGTTTCCGACCAAATGTAGCCTCTTGTTCTTCCAGCGCAGTACGATCCCACGTTTCAATGTGTATTTGAATACGTCTGACAACGCAATAAGTTCCATGTTTCGCCCATCCGTCATCAATAAACACATAATCTTTAAGTTGATTATTCTTCCTAGGATTAATTGTTCCATCTTTAAATGCCATTAAATTTCTAGGTGTTTCCTTACCTTTAGCAGAGATAAAACCAGATTGCGCCCAACGTACCTTAACAATATCTCGAAATGGACGAACTAAATTATGAACCGCATGAAAGGATACTTGCGAATCATTTGAGCATGCTTGAATCATAATATCACCATCGCTGTAATCGTCTATTAACTGATCATTCGGAAAATGCGGTAAATCTTTAAAGGCATCGGGAATTTTACTAGATAACCCAATTTTCTTCATCAAAGACTTACTAATCCCAAAGGTAATCGTTAACTTGCTTGCACCTAATCCTATCGATTCACCGGTATCTACTGGTGGCATTAAAGGATTGTTACTCGGCTTGCCAACTGTATCACCATCCATCATACGATCAGCCATAACCGTCCACTTTTTAAACATTGCCTTAATTGCATCTCTATCTTTTGACTTCAAATCTAACGCAACGAAATTGCATGTTTTTTGCGTGGGTGTGGTAATGCCTGGTTGCACTTTACCATAAAATTCATACGCATCTTTTTCCGGATCTTCTGGTGTATTGAACATTGATTTGAAAGACCACATGCTACCAACACCACTTGCGCCAATTGCAACACCGGCACCGCCAATACCTAACATTTTCAAAAATGTACGTCTTGAAAATTGCGTACTATCGTTAACTTGTTCATAATTTGTCATTCAGTAATCACAGCCATTTTACTTAGTGGCTCTCCTAATGCATTAACAGCATCCGCAAATGCTTTACGGTCTTTCTTCGATACTTTTTCAAATGACTCATAACCGCCGTTGTTATCTTTATATTTATCCAATAATTGATTCACTTTATCGAAGTTCATTTGGATATCATCACTTAATTTTTTATCTTTTTTCTCTAAAATAGGTTTAAATAAGTCATAAATTTTTTGTGCGCCTTCAACGTTCGCTTTAAAATCATATAAATCTGTATGTGAATAAATTTCTTCTTCACCTGTGATTTTAGAAGTTGCAACTTCATTTAATAGGTCAACAGAACCTTGTAACATTAATTTTGGTGTGATATCTAATGTATCAGCTTTGGCATGCAATTCTTTTGCATCTTTCAATAATTGTTGTGCATCTTTTTTAGTCACATCATCAATTTTCTTATCTTCGTATAATGCTTTTTCAATCTTATGATATCCTGACCATTCTTTTTCCTTTTTCTCTTCTTTCATATCTGCAAGACGTGCATCAATTTTAGGATCTAAATCTCCAAATGCTTCTGCAACTGGTTCAGAGCGTTCATAATACATACGAACTTTTGGATATAACGCTTTTGCTTGGGCCATATCATTATTTTCAATCGCTTTAACAAATTTTTCTGTACCTTTTAAAAATTCATTTAACTGTTCATCAGTATATTTATCATATGCTTTTGTTGCTTGTTTTAATTCTGCTTTAACACCATCATCTTTTTTCGATGTCTTTGAATCATCCTTCTTACTATCGTCGTTCCCACATGCAGCAATTAATAACGTTGATGCTAATAATAGCGTTGTTAACTTTTTCATTTTGACACCTCATTATAGAAATTCTATTATCCCCATAGATGTGTTCTTATAAATATTATTTTCGCATTCCCTACACGCTAAAATAATACATTACACTTAAAACGGCTGTTTTAAAGCATCCTCCCATAAACATCATCTAGTTGATAATAATTATCAAAATCATTATATTGTTATAAAATAATACTGTCAACAACCTTTTATTTTCAAAAATTAAATAAAAGAGCGCTGCCATTTTAAATGTCATCACTCTTTTGTAAGTCTAATTTGTCATTTTTGGTCGTATTCTGATTTTAATAAACTATAGATGTAACTCGATGAATAAATACCATTTAGTAATTCATTGTCACGTAACATACCTTCTCTAGTAAATCCCAGCCTTTCAGGAATAGCCCGGCTTTTTTCATTATTAACTGCGGCACTAATCTCAATTCGGTTTAAGTCAAGCTCTTCGAAACAATACTTTATCAATGCCTCAACTGCTTGTGTCATAATCCCATGACCCTCAAATTCTTTATCTAAATAGTACCCTAATGAAGTTTTTCTGTGCATGTGATTAATTTCATGTAAACCGATGACACCAACTAGCGTTCCTTCATACCAAATGCCACACTGAAATCCATTACCATCAGCAAATTGCAAAAGTCCTCTTTTAATAAATGCACGCGTATCTGATGGTTGCTCAGTTGCATCTACCCAAGGTAACCATTCCCTAAGTGAATTTCTTGAACGATTGACTAAATTGAAAAGCGCTTCTGTGTCATGAGCTTCTAAAATTTTTAATGTTATTTGTTCATTCACTTTCATTCCAAACATACCATCACATCCTCATTCATTTTTCATATAATTCTGTAAATTATCATTATAATAACATATTAATGTTACGCATTGTATCTTAAATTTGTTGTCCTTCCCCAACTTGCATTGCTTGTAGAATTTCTTTTCGAAATTCTCTATGTTGGGGCCCCGCCAACTTGCATTGTCTGTAGAAATTACGGACCCAATTTCTCTATGTTGGGGCCCATCCCCAACTTGCACATTATTGTAAGCTGACTTTTCGTCAGCTTCTTTGTTGGGGCCCCGCCAATAAGCGTTGTAGTGCCTATTACTTTGATTGATGTCCAAGTTTCCTATCACACAACTTAATTTAATCACTACTTTATTATTCATTCCAAATTTATATTTAAAAATACGACAAAACAGTGCTAAAATGCTATTAAAGGAGGCACTGCTCATGGCATCATTGAAAAATAAGCATTTTATGATTGGGCTATCACTAACATTTATAGTCGCATTATTTAGCTTTTTAGCAGCTAAATTGCCAATCCTAGATAAGGTTGGCGCATTAACTATCGCGATATTAATCGCTATTCTATATCGTCACTTTAGAGGATATCCTGAACAATATAGCTCAGGTATTACGTTTTCATCTAAATATTTATTAAGATTTGCAATCATCCTATATGGACTTAAACTCAATATATTCGATATTATCGGTCAAGGTAGTAAACTATTAGCCATCGATGTAGGTGTCGTTATTTTCAGTATTGTAATGATGCTCTTTGTCAACAAACTGTTGCATGGTGACAAAAACATCGCATTATTACTAGGTGTCGGCACAGGCGTTTGTGGTGCTGCTGCTATTGCCGCAGTCGCTCCAATATTCAAATCACGTGAAAAGGATACAGCTATTAGTATCGGTATCATCGCATTGATTGGTACGATATTTTCACTTATATATACAGCTATCTACGCTATCTTTTCAATGACGACAAATGTTTATGGCGCTTGGTCTGGTGTTAGTCTTCATGAAATTGCACACGTTGTCTTAGCTGGTGGCTTTGGTGGTAGTGATGCACTTAAAATTGCACTTCTTGGTAAACTTGGTAGAGTATTCTTACTGATTCCATTAACCATCGTACTTATTTTAATTATGCGTTTCCGTTCATCAGAATCATCTAGCAAGGGTCGAATAAGCATTCCATACTTTTTAATTGGATTTGTCATTATGGCCTTAGTGAATACATATGTAACTATTCCGTCAGCATTGCTAAATATTTTAAATACTGTATCAACAATTTGCTTATTAATGGCCATGGTTGCTTTAGGGTTAAATGTTGCATTTAAAGATCTTAAAAATCGCGCACTTAAACCGCTTATGACAATCATTATTACCTCAATATGCTTGTCATCACTTGCCTTTATCGTCGTTCATTGGCTATATAGTTAATATGAAAAGACGCTCAAACACTTACAAATTTAGTGTGCCGAGCGTCTTATTTTTATACTTTAAAAGTCGTATTGGTTGTTTTCTTCTTCAAACACTTGTTGTTGTACTTTGGCAGTTCGCATTGTGGATTGTGCCAACGCTTTTAACCGAAATACAACATCATCATTGACAATTTGTTGATTTGAAAAATCTTTCTCTTCAATAAATACATACGTTTGCATCGTATGTGCTTTCATGTAACTCAATATTGGTTTTAAATGCATTTCAGGAATTAAATAATGTTTACTAGAACCTGCTGTCGCTACAAGTCCTATTACCTTGTCACGAAACGCATTGACTGGAAGTAGATCAAACACATTTTTCAAAGCACCAGGGATGGAAGCTTGAAAAATTGGAAAACCAATAAAAATCACATCAGCCTGCATTAACGACGTCGTTAATTTATATACATCTCCTGTAGTATCTAGATAATTCTTTCCAACGCTAAATTCTAATTCAAGTTCTCGTAAATCCATCAACTCTATTTGATGTCCCTCATTGATGACTTCTAGTTCATTTTTTAAATCATCCATAGCAATTCTCGTTTTAGAACCTACTGTGGAACCTGACAATAATACAATATTCATGATGACGCCCCTCCTATTTTGATAAATGCTTTTTAATCGCCGGTATAATGTCGTTGCCAATTAACTCAATATTCTTCATAACATTTTCAAATGGCACACCGCCAAAATCAAGCTGTGCCATAAAACGTTGATGACCATACAACTCGTGTTGATACAATATCTTTTCAATAATTTGTTGCGGGCTTCCAACCATTAGCGCTTCTCGATAATCTGACGAATTAGCAAATTGCTGTTTCGGATAACCAACACCACGAATAAATGACATCCCTGTATTCAAATGTGGATAAAATTCTCTCATAGCATCCTGAGTTGTTTCAGCTGTATAAAACAGACTCGCTGTACTTACTGGTAAAGACTTAGGCGAAGCATCGAAACCTGCTTCAGTTGCCGCTTGACGATAAGCATCTATAGAACCTTTAAAGTTCATTGCTGGGCCACCAAGGGTTGTAATCATCATTGGCACACCTTGTTTTCCCGCTTTAATAGCACTTGCAGGTGGACCACCAACAGCACGCCATATTGGCAATATATTATCGATTGGTCTTGGGAATATTTTCATATTTCTAAGTTCTGGACGATATTTTCCAGACCAAGTAATACGCTCAGTTTTATTTAACTCTAAAAGTAAACCTAATTTTTCTTCAAACAATTCATCATAGTCTTTTAAATCATAGCCAAACAAGTCAAAAATACCTGTTCTTGATGCTCTGCCAGCTACAATTTCGGCTCTACCATGAGAAATCAAATCTAATGTCGCGAAGTCTTCAAATACTCTTACAGGATCTGTTGCACTAATAATCGTTGAAGAACTTGAAACTTTAATATGCTTTGTCGCTTGGGCAATTGCACCTAACACAACCGTATGTGCCTGTGTTGTAAAATGCTCCTGATGACTTTCACCAACTGCAAAAACATCAATACCTGCTTCATCTGCTAATTTACTTGCTTCAATAATTTCATTAATACGTTGCTCATAACTAACTTTTTCACCTTTCAATGGATTCAATAAATGATCACCTAAGGAATACAAACCAAACTCAAGAGGCGTATTTTTATTCATTTCTAATTTGGCCATTAAACATTCTCCTTTATATTTCGTGTAACTTACTTTCAATTTGTTCACGTTCTGCTTCTAAAAAGTCAGGCAAGTTCAATTGACTTCCTAATTGTTCAACAGGTGTATCAATAGTAAATCCAGGCGCTTCAGTCGCAAATTCATACATAATTGAATTATGGCGATAGTATAATGATTTAAAGAAATAGCGATCAATTATACCTGAATTACTTTGTGGTTGTTGTTGTAATTTCTTGTAAATTGCATCTAAGTCACTCATTTGTGGTGTATTAACTGCAATATGATGGATATAACCTCGTCCAGGTCTTTCACGTTGTCCCTGTTGCTCAATAACTACAAAATCCGAATATAAACCTTGTGGTGCTAATGTCAGCACATCGAATGATTTATTATCTCTTTTGCGATAACCTAAGACATTTTCCAAAAATTCTACCGTACGCGCTGCATTTCTAACTCTTAATTCGACTGGCCCTATTCCTAAAATTTGATATGCTTGAGGTATTTCACTATAAGCGTTATGTTGCCATTGATGTGGTACTTCAAAACTATCATTAACAAGCAATATGATTTCTAAGTCGTCTTCATCTTTAAAGACAACACCTTCTTGTCCAAGATAGTACAAACGTTCAGACTTAATACCATTATTCTCAAGACGTTTTTCAAAATAATGAAGTGCCGCTTGATTTGGTACTAATAATGAAAATCGATAAATCGTTTCAGTACCTGGCTGCTTATGACCCGCATTGGGAATTTCAAAAAAGCTTAAAATTGTTCCGGCTGTACCTACTTCGTCCCCATAAAACAAATGATACATTGAAGGATTGTCTTGATTAACCGACTTTTCAACTAATCGTAATCCAAGGACATTTGTGTAAAAATCCTTATTACGTTTTGCATCTTTTGTATACATGGATATGTGATGATGCCCTACTATATTCATACTATCCCTCCTATTAGTATAAATTTTATACCAGCTTACATAAAAAAGATAGTTATATGCCATTTACCCCTTGCAAATAAAAATATGTTTGTACTCATTCGTAGATACACAGCTAGTATGTATAACGACATAATAATTGCATAATTATAAATTTATGTGTAGCAATTTATTTTTTCTAAATGTTTATAAAATACTTCAATAACTAAATATGCAAGATTTCACAAAAGCATATTGACAACGCTTTCATACATGTCTAATATAAGTTTATCGCACAAAATGCATATAAATACATATTAAGGAGGATTTTATGAATTTTCTTAAACCTGCAAAGCATATTAAGCCTTTGCCAGAAAATCAGATAGATGATACCTATAAACGATTACGTCTCCAAGTATTTCTTGGTATTTTCATCGGTTACGCTGGGTACTATTTATTACGTAAAAACTTTTCGTTAGCGATGCCGGCATTGCAAGAGCAAGGTTTTACAAAAGCGGAACTAGGTTTTGCACTTTCTGCTGTTTCCATCGCATATGGATTTAGTAAGTTCTTTATGGGTACTGTAAGTGATCGGAGCAATGCTCGGATATTCTTAGTTCTTGGATTAGCACTCACTGCTATCGTCAATTTGTTAATGGGATTTGTACCGTTCTTTACATCAGGTATCGGTATTATGTTTGTCCTATTATTCTTAAATGGATGGTTTCAAGGTATGGGCTGGCCACCTTCAGGCCGTGTTCTCGTTCACTGGTTTAGTGTAAGTGAACGCGGAAGTAAGACTGCCCTTTGGAACGTTGCGCATAATGTTGGTGGAGGTATTATGGCACCTATTGCTGCTTGGGGTATTACAACAACTGCATTTATCAACTTTGGTTATTTAAAAGGTTTCGAAGGTGTATTCATTTACCCTGCACTCTTAGCACTTATCATTGCCGCAATTTCATACGTATTGATTAGAGACACACCTCAATCTCAAGGTTTACCTCCAATCGAAATTTATAAAAATGACTTTGCTACAAGCGATAAGAAAACATTAGAAACAGAATTAACTACAAAAGAAATTTTATTTAAATATGTACTGAACAATAAATGGGTATGGGCAATTGCCTTTGCAAATATATTTGTTTATTTCGTGCGTTATGGTGTACTTGATTGGGCGCCAGTCTACTTAAGTGAAGAAAAACATTTCGACTTAAAAGCATCAGGTTGGGCATACTTCTTATACGAATGGGCTGGAATTCCTGGTACATTATTATGTGGTTACATTTCTGATAAATTATTCAAAGGTCGTCGTGGACCTGCAGGTTTCTTCTTTATGTTAGGTGTCACAGTATTTGTATTAATTTATTGGTTAAATCCTCCAGGCAATGCTTGGTTAGACAATGTCTCATTAATTGCCATTGGTTTCTTAATATATGGACCAGTTATGTTAATTGGTTTACAAGCATTAGATTATGTACCTAAAAAAGCAGCTGGCACAGCAGCTGGATTAACAGGATTATTTGGTTATCTGTTTGGTGCTGTAATGGCCAACATCGTCTTAGGTGCTGTAGTTGATAAATTCGGATGGGATGTCGGTTTTATTTTATTAACAGCAATTAGTGTGTTTGCAATGTTGAGCTTTATCCTCACTTGGAATAAAGTAGGACAAGAAACCGTTCATCATTAAATGATAAAAAATAAAGTCATATGGTTATCTTATCGAAAGATGATATATTCATCTCTTATAAGTTCAACCATATGACTTTTTATTAGTATTCAAAAAAATATTTACATTGCCACTTTTGTGTTTGCCCTGCTGTTTTATTCAATTGATTACACCACTTAGGATAAACTCTAAAAGCCATTTTCCCTTGATACTTAGATGAAGCTAAGATACCTTTTTCTACCAATAATTCCCTAGGAAATAGAAAGTAGCCATTTAATTCATCATCGATAACAGCAACAATCAGGTAATCAGCAAACTCTTCAATTTTGTATGGCCGATTATAATTATCTTCGTCTTTTGTCCAACATGTCACGAAATATCCCGATTTAGTCGGTGTTTTCTTAGCTAACCTACTTTGATATGTTTCCTCTTTAAAGCTAAATGTTAATGCTTCGTAATCTTGATTATATTTTTCTTCAGTTAAATCTTTAACTTCTGATTCTTCACTAAAAATATTTTTCAACAGTATTTTAGATTTACACATATGCCAATCTCACTTTATTTTTTCATAATCGTATCATATATTTATTTTTTTCGAAAAATACACTTCCGACCGAAATATACTCAGCCAGAAGTGGACGAAATATTTAACCTTCTATTAATTCAGATGTATCAACTGTCAAACGATCACGTAATAAATAGACGATTAACATTGCTGCTAAAGCACAAAGTGACTCAGCAATTAATAATGACCAAATGACACCTGTTAGTCCAAACAAAGCATTCATAATAAATAATACTGGAATGATAATTGCACCTTGTAAAATGGCCATAATTGTAGCACCACGACCTTGCCCAGTCGCTTGAAGCATACCAGTAAACAAGAAACCTATACCATTTAATAATAATGATGCCATTGTTACTTTCAAAATAAATGTCGCCATCTCAACAATGGCTTGATCAGTAGTAAATAGTCCGACCATATGATGTCCAATTGTAAATACAGCACTCATACATACAACAAAGATAACGCCGATAGACATGATAACTGCTTTGATAACGTCTTTCATACGGCCTTTATTTGCCATAAAGTTATATGCAATTAGTGGTACAACACCTTCACATAATCCCATGATAATAAGTTCTGGAAATTGCACAAGTCTAAATGAGATACCATAACTTGCAATCGCGAAGTTTCCATAATGTGCTAAAAATAAATTTAAAACTAATCCTGTGAATCCCATTAAGATACTCATTAAAAATGCAGGAATACCGATTTTAAAGATTTCAGAAAGCATTTCTTTATTAGGTTTCGCAAGTTTAATATTAACTGACACAACGTCACTATTTTTCATAAAATAAATGATAAAGAACAGAGCAGCAGCAACATTACTGATTGCAGTACCCAAAGCTGCACCAACAACGTTTAAATCAAAACCAAAAATTAAAATTGGATCTAAAATAATATTTAAGCCTACACTAGCTAACATACCAATCATAGAAACCATTGGTGCCCCAATTGCACGTGCAAATTGTTCTAATATGAAGAACAAAATTACAAAAGGTGCACTTAAAAACATTACTTTCAAATAATTACTTGTTAAAGCTAACGTTTCACCTCTCGCCCCTAAAATTGCTGCGATTTGATCACTGAATGGTAAAGTAACTAAAATCACGATAAGTCCTAGTGCAATACCACCATAAATAGAGAAACTACTTACAAATTTACTCTTACTATAGTCTTTCGCACCTAATAAACGTGAAATATAAGTTCCTGCACCAACGCCAAATAAATTACCTAACCCCATTAAGATAGCAAATACTGGCAGTGTTAGAGAGATAGCAGAAATCATGTGGCTATCTTCTAAAAATCCTATAAAGTAAATATTTAATATGCCATAAATAACGCTTAATAAAGTCCCTATCATCATTGGCAATGAGAAATGCATCATCGCTTTAAATACTGGCGATTTCTCAAAATAATATAATTGTTCGTCTTTCATTGTTCAATACTCCTTGTCTTTTCCAATAATTAGCTTACTAACAATTAGATATCTAACTATAATATTAAAGACAAAGTGACTGATTTCTACCAGTCACACTTATCATTTATTGTAAACTAGATAACATTTTAGTTAAGTTTGCTTTCATTTGTTCATTTTCTTCTTCAGATAACTGCGATACGAGTGTTTGTTCCATTTCATCAAATATCGAAGTGAATGCTTCTACGAGTTTAATCCCAGAGGTAGTCAGCCCTATATTCTTTCTTCTCGTATCTTGTGCATCGACATAGCGATAGATCAGCTTTTTACGTTCAAGGTTCCTTAATAAATTACTGACAGTTGGACCTGTTCGTTGTAATGCTTTAGCAATATCATTTTGTGTCAGTCCATCTTGTTGATGTGCATAAAGATAACCTAACGTATGACCTTGCTCATTTGTAATATCAAATTGCTCTAACTTTTGATCAGCCTTTTGTTTCATCTCATGACTAATCATTCTAAATAAATACGAATAAGTGAATTCCATTTATTGCACCACCATTTCGTTAGATGTCTAACTAAATATACTGCGACATTTTTAAATTGTCAACATGAATATCTAATTTATTTTAAAAGTTCCTATAAAATCTTGCGCCATAAACATTTTGATATGCAATTTTTCGGATTAAAATATGAAAGAGATTGCATATCTACGTTTTTAAGAAATCGCTTACAATTACAAATAGGAGGATATTACGTTGTTAAGTTATAGACAAATCGAAATTTTGTATCTTTTAATTCATGAGCAAACGTTTATTCCAATCAATACCATTGCTAATCAACTTGGTGTATCACCTCGTACCATTCAATATGATATAGCATATATTGAGCAATATGCTGAAACTTATCATTACCAAGTCAGCCGTAATAAAGCTGCAGGCATCAAAGTAACAACAGCTCACGCGACACTATTAAATGAATTAGAGCACAATCTAACAAATCAAATTCATTTTTCAAAAGATGAACGACTCACACATATCGCTTTAAAGTTATTCGAAACAACCGATCCTGTTTCAACAAAGCAACTTGCGCAAGATGTTAATGTTTCGCGTCGGACAATTGCAGATGATATTAAAATGATTCAAGCCCAACTAGATCAATACCATTTAAAGTTAAATTATGTCCACAATAAAGGATTCAATATTATTGGTGAGGAAGATCATTATCGTAAAGCGTATGCACACTTTATACATCAATATATGAAACAAGCTGCACCTTTTATAGAGGCGGATATCTTTAATTCAGAATCAATCGCATTGGTTCGCCGTGCCATTATTAAGACATTAAATAGTGAAAATTATCATTTAGTTCAGTCGGCTATCGATGGCTTAATCTATCATATACTCATTGCCATTCAGCGTTTAAATGAAAATTTTTCGTTCGATATACCTATCAATGAAATTGATAAATGGCGACATACTAATCAGTATGCTATTGCTTCAAAAATGATAGAAAACTTAGAACGCAGTTGTAATGTCACATTTCCAGAGTCTGAAATTATCTTTATCACGTTACATTTACTAGGCTCTAAAATGACTGAACATACAGCATCTTCAATTACCTTTGAATACCATGATTTATCGCAAAATATACATGAATTGATCACTTGTGTTAGCCAAGAATTAGGCATTGATATGTCAAAAGACAACAAGTTACATACCAGTCTGATCACACATATCAAACCAGCTATACATCGTATTAAATACGATATGCTACAACCTAATCCTTTGAGGCAAGAAGTTATGCGTCGCTATCCTCAAATCATTGAAGCCGTTAGCAAGCATATTAGTCCAATTGAACAAGATGCTGCTATTCGCTTCAACGAAGATGAATTAACATACATTACAATTCACTTCGCATCAAGTATAGAGCGTGTTGCAACACATAAACAATCAATGATTAAGGTTGTCTTACTATGTGGTTCTGGTATAGGCACGTCACAACTTTTAAAATCAAAACTAAATCACCTGTATCCTGAGTTTCACATTTGGGATGCCTATTCCATTTATCAATTGGAAGAAAGTCGATTATTGCAAGATAACATTGATTATGTCATTTCAACAGTACCTTGTGAAATATCAGCTGTACCAGTTATTCATGTCGATCCATTTATCAATCAACAATCTCGTCAAAAATTGAATCAAATTATCAATGACTCAAGAGAACAACGAGTCATGAAAATGGCAACTGATGGCAAGTCACTCGCAGATTTATTGCCTGAACATCGCATCATTATAAATAAACAACCATTATCAATTGAATCCGCAATTGCAGTGGCTGTGCAACCTTTAATCAATGATGGCATTGTCTATTCAAATTATACAGCTGCAATTTTAAAACAATTTGAACAATTCGGGTCATATATGGTCATTAGTCCACATATTGCACTTATTCACGCTGGTACTGATTATGTACAGAATGGTGTAGGTTTCGCACTAACATATTTCACTGAAGGGATTATCTTTGGTAGTAAAGCTAACGATCCCGTTCACCTTGTAATTACATTAGCAACGGACCACCCCAATGCACATTTAAAGGCATTGGGACAGTTAAGCGAATGCTTAAGCAACGACTTATATCGACAAGATTTCTTAGATGGGAATATTTTTAAAATTAAACAACACATTGCTTTAACTATGACAAAGGAGGCTTAATAACGTGTCATTAGACATTTTGTCAACAACACGCATCATTGTAAAAGAACAAGTAAATGATTGGACTGAAGCTATAACTATAGCTTCTCAGCCATTACTACAAGAACAAATTATTGAACAAGGCTATGTTCAAGCAATGATTGATAGCGTTAATGAACTTGGACCTTATATCGTTATCGCACCTGAAATTGCAATTGCACATGCAAGACCGAACAATGACGTACATCAAGTTGGTTTAAGTCTATTAAAGTTGAATCAACATGTGGCATTTTGTGATGAAGATCACTACGCATCTCTCATTTTTGTATTGAGTGCCATCGACAATCATTCACACTTATCTGTATTACAAAATTTAGCAACCGTACTGGGCGATAACCAAACAGTCCAGCAACTATTAACTGCAACAAATGCACAAGACATTAAAAACATTTTAAAGGAGCATGATTAATATGAAAATTTTAGTAGTATGTGGCCACGGTTTAGGAAGTAGTTTTATGGTAGAAATGAACGCACAAGAAGCACTTAGGCAACTTAATGCACCATCTGATATCGAAGTTGAACATAGTGACATTATGACAGCAAGTCCAGAGATGGCTGACTTGTTTATTTGTGGTAGAGATTTAGCTGAAAATGCCGAACGTCTAGGGGATGTCTTAGTTCTTGATAATATTTTAGATAAAGCTGAATTACAACAAAAGCTCTCAGAAAAATTACAACAACTTAACATGATTTAAAGGAGGTACGACCTATGCAAGCAATCCTTAATTTTATAGTCGATATTTTAAGTCAACCAGCCATTCTTGTTGCACTGATTGCCTTTATAGGTTTAATCGTTCAGAAAAAACCTGCCGCAACGATCACTTCAGGAACCATTAAAACGATATTAGGCTTCTTAATTTTAAGTGCAGGTGCTGATGTCGTCGTTCGATCTCTTGAACCATTCGGCAAAATATTCCAACACGCATTTGGTGTGCAAGGTATCGTACCTAACAACGAAGCTATCGTCTCACTAGCCTTAAAAGATTTTGGAACAACAGCTGCACTCATCATGGTCTGTGGCATGATTGTTAATATTTTAATTGCCCGCTTCACTAATTTAAAATATATCTTTTTAACAGGTCATCATACATTTTACATGGCTGCGTTTTTAGCAATCATTTTAACAGTCAGTCATATTAAAGGCTGGCTAACGATTGTTATCGGCGCACTCGTATTAGGATTAATCATGGCAGTATTACCTGCATTACTCCAACCTACGATGCGAAAAATTACAGGGAATGACCAAGTAGCTTTAGGTCATTTTGGCTCAATCAGTTACTTTGCCGCAGGTGCTGTAGGTCAATTATTCAAAGGTAAGTCTAAATCAACGGAAGAGATTAAATTTCCAAAAGGCTTAAGTTTCTTACGAGAAAGTACAATTAGTATCTCGATTACGATGGCATTACTTTACTTCATCGCATGCTTATTTGCGGGCGTTAGTTATGTACACGAATCTATTAGTGATGGTCAAAACTTTATTGTCTTTTCATTAATTCAAGGTGTGACATTTGCTGCTGGTGTATTTATTATTTTAACGGGCGTTCGTTTAATCTTAGCTGAAATCGTCCCAGCATTTAAAGGAATTTCTGAAAAGCTTGTACCAAATTCTAAACCTGCATTAGACTGCCCTATTGTGTTCCCTTATGCACAAAATGCAGTATTAATTGGATTCTTTGTCAGCTTTATTACAGGTGTCATCGGTATGTTTATCTTATTCTTATTTGGTGGCGTCGTCATTTTACCTGGCGTAGTTGCACACTTCTTCTTAGGTGCAACGGCTGCTGTATTCGGTAATGCAAGAGGCGGTATTAAAGGTGCTATTGCTGGCGCCGCTCTAAATGGTATCCTAATCACGTTTTTACCATTATTATTCTTGCCATTTTTAGGCGAATTAGGTGGTGCTGCAACAACATTCTCAGATACAGACTTTTTAGCTGTCGGTATCGTGTTCGGTAACGCAGTAAAATATATGGGATTATTTGGTGCGATTCTATTTATTATTATCGTAGGTGCGACAACAATTTTATTAAAAGGCCGTCAAAAAGAACAGCAATAGTGTTAACGTAGAAATATAAAACACCGTCACATATTGAGTGAATGCCCCTTTTATCAAGAGGAAAGCCACTTACTTATGGACGGTGTTTTGTATTATATTAAATGATACTTAGCCATACTATCGACAGCTGCTAAAATTGCTTCTTCTTGTGTCGCAATCGGTTCCCAACCAAGTAATGTTTTTGCACGTTCGTTACTTACATTGCGGTTCATATCTAATAAAAGTTTACCTTCTTTAGCTTGATGATTAAATTTAGCACCTAGACTCAAAATAAAGTCTGGTAATTTTTTAGTAGAAACTTTTTGAGCTATTTCAGGTCTCTTTTCTTTAATTAATTTTGCAATTTCCAACAAATTAATTTGTCCATCAGCCGTCGCAATAAATCGCTTGCCATTAGCTTGTTCATTTGTCATTGCCAAAATGTGCAGTTCAGCTACGTCTCTCACATCAACAACATTTAACGGAATTTGCGGTACACGTTTCATTGAACCATTCAATAAATTTTCTAATAAATGAAAGCTTCCTGAAACGTGTGCATCTAATGATGGCCCAAAAATTGCAACTGGATTGATTGTGGCAAATTCTACTGTTGTATTTTCATTCTCAACAAAATCCCACGCTGCCTTTTCAGCTAACAATTTTGATTTTTCATATACTGATAAGCCTGGTTCATCTTCATTTGTCCAATGACTTTCATTTGTGATTGAATTTTTATCTTTATTACTAAAACCAACTGCACCAAAGTTTGCAGTCATTACCACACGTTTAACACCCGCATGTTCTGCAGCTCTTAAAATACGTTGTATACCTTCAATTGCAGGCTTCGCCATCACTTCTGCATCGTCTGTTTTACCGAAAAACACCGGAGATGCTACACTCAAGACATACTTGCAATCTTTCATTGCTTCATCCCAATGTTCATCTTGTGATAAATCCGCTTCGACAAACATTAATCGCTCTGTGGAAATGCCATTGTCTTGCATTGTTTTAATTACTTTATCAGCTTTACTTAAATCACGTATCGTCGTTTGTACGTCATAACCTTGTTCTAATAATCGTGAAATAATTCGCATGCCAACAAACCCTGTACCACCGGTTACTAATACTTTATTATTCATCACATAATCTCCTCTTTGTGTCTATTGATTACTCATTATAGCAGTCATTATATTTTGTATATATCAACAGACTTATATTGCTTAATATTCTATATGAATTATAAAAGTAAACATCATTATATTCCTTAAAATATTAAACTCATCTATTTTCAAATACCCAATCATTTAGAAACAAAAACCATATATATATCATACTTTGAATAGTTAAAGGCAATAATTTCCACTCATATGTTCAACCTTCACCAAACACTATTGTCACCTTTTCAAGAGCAAGCAAACACTTCCAATGATTCAGCATACATAAAATAACAATATTAACTTAAAATCATATCCACTAATGCTTCTACCGTAACATTGCCAAAATAATAAACGATGTCTAATTGCTTTAACTGATGCGTTAAATCTTCTCTTGTCATTTTTGTTCCTTGTAATGCTTCTTCCACATCTTTTATATCACCTTGTCCAAAGAAATCCCCATAAATACGACAATCTGCGATACGATTTTGTTCAACAGAAATTGTTATGTCTACCGTACCTGAAGATAATCTTTCACTTCGATTGTATTCATATTTGGGTGACTTGCCATAATTCCAATCCCAATTTTTATACTTTTTATCAGCTAATTCATCAATCGCTTCCCAATCTGCATCCGTTAATTCATATCGTTTCGCCTCTTTAATGTCATCGATTCCCAAAATCTGCGTCACCATTAAATTTTTAAATTCTTCAATGGTTATATCACGATACTTTTCATCCAGTGCTTCTCTAAGATGACCAACACGTGCGCGCACAGATTTAATCCCTTTCGATGCAATCTTTTTGCGATTAGGCTTTAACACTTTATCCATTGCTTCATAATTAACATCAAGTAATAGCGAATAACCGCCATAAATACGATTATTCATTAATGTCATTGCGGCGCCTGACACTTTTTTACCATTCAATGTTAAATCATTTCTACCGCTTTGTACCACATCTGTTGCACCTAATGTATGCAACGCCTTTATAGCTGGTTGATAAAATCGTTGAAAATCACCATAAATTGAAGTGTCTTGTTCTAAAATACAACACATATTAACGGCACCTTTATCAACATACACAGCGCCACCACCAGTATCTCGGCGAACTACTTGAATACTGTGTTTATCTATATAATCTTGATTCACTTCTATAGCAGTATTTTGAAAACGTCCAATTTCCACTTTTGGATCACAATAATAAGGGAATAAAATATCTTCATCTAAAAAGATATGCTGGTTAACATAAACTTGCATAGCGAGTGCAATCGCACCATCAGTAATATATTCTCCATTTCTAATCGGTTCTATTAAGTACATCTTCTGTCTCTCCAATGTTGTTATTTTTCGTTGTGCTGTCGTTCCGGAGTGCTGCTGTAATCAATGTTGAGATATCCTCAGTTAAATGTATGGTACGTTCTTGAATTGAATTCGGAATGCGATATGCCTTTTTATTCATCGTCATATAAAGGGCATTTTCATTTTTACGTGTCATACGCTGAAAAGGATGCTTCACAAATTGTGGTGTAGTATAACCAATTCCAATTTCCAAATACAACACTTTATCATCTTGATGTTGCTCTAGAAAAGCATTATAACGATGTAGTTGCGCATGAAATTCAGCATCTTCAACCATCCCAACTTCCGCTTTACGTTTATTCACTTCCATTGGGGCATCACATTTTGGACATCTTGGAATCATCTCCCAAGGTATAAGCATATCTTGTTGCGCAACAACCATTTTACGAATTAAATCATCATTGCGATACGTTTGAGCATGACAATGCTGACTACACTGTTGCAGTATATACTCCCCTTGTATATGAAATACATGAGTCATATCATAATCAGCTACATCGAAAGCATTATCTGCATTCGTAGTTATAATGTGGTACTGTTTACCTTCCACCAAGGATTTTAAAGCGAGGTAAGACTGACCTACAGGTTGATCTAAATAGTTTAATGTAATAAAACGACTCTCAAATGCCCAATACTCTTGCCAACTGCCATAAGGATGTAAACTCGCTTGCAACATATCAAAGAAGCGATATTTTTCAATAAAATCTGGGAAATTTTCCGTAAAACGCTCTCCTACATATGTAAATCCGTCAGATGCAGACATGCCTGCACCAATTCCAATCACTATCGCATCTGCTTCATCAATCGCAGTACGCAATACTTCAGCCTGCTTTGTCTTGTCATCCATTAACAGAGACATTGCATTCCACTTACTACTCTGCATCACGGTTAAATGCCTCCTTATACAGTTGTAAATCCTTATCTGTAAATACATTGAACACGACTTTCAATGTTGAATTTGTTTCTTTGAGATAGCTTTCTACTGTTCGAACAGCAATTTCTGCTGCTTCATCTTGAGGAAAAGCAAATACACCTGTAGATATACAGCAAAAAGCGACATGATTTAAACTATGTTGATCAGCCAATTTAAGACAGCTAAGATAACATTTAGCTAACAAGTCCTGATTCATCTTTGAAACAGGCAATCGACGTATTTGCGGACCAACCGTATGAATTATATACTTTGCTGGCAAATTATATCCACGTGTTATTTTGGCTTTACCTACACCTTCATTGCGCCCTTGTTGTCGAATGATCTCTGCACAATCAAGTCGAACTTGAACACCCGCTTTTGTATGAATAATATTATCAATGCAGTCATGATTAGCTTGCATACATCCTAGAAAACGACTATTTGCAGCATTAACAATAGCATCGATTTTTAACGTCGTGATATCACCTTGCCAAACAAAGATATTGTCACCTTTTATCGGCTTCAAATCCTTCAAATCCGTAACATGTTGACGATTCAAATCACTTAACATAGCATCTTGTACAGCTAAATATTCATCACTTACAGGTAATGCCGGTCTGACATTTGCTAAGCCTCGATATAATTCCCACAAATCTTCAAATGAAGATGGCATTACCAATACGTCATTGTCATTTCTCTCTCGATGCATATCATTGATTAAATATTCAAGTCTCGCTTTATTTGATTTTAACGTTTCCATTTAAGCCTCCGGTAATGCTAGGAATGCTTCTTTATCGACATCATCCAATTTGAACAACCAATTTTCTTCTGGTTTTTCAGAGTTTAAAATTGTCGGTTCTTCTTCCGCTTTTGTATTTCGCTCAATAATCGTTCCTGACAATGGCGTTTGCACATCAATGACCGTTTTCGATGCTTCGATACTCACAATTTCATCATCCACTTTAACTTCATCTGGACTTACGAATTCAACATAACCTACTGTCCCAATATCATCTTGCAATTCAGGTGTCATACTAAACACATACAAATCTCCTACTTTTTCTACCCATAAATAATTGGCTAACTTTTTCATCTTATCTTCATCCTTTCTCTTCTATTTAAAATGCTACAAATAAATTTCCGCGAGTAATTTTAATGTTTTACAACGCTGTTCAATACCTGGAATAAGCGGTGCTACTAACACCTCATCAACTTCAAACGTAGCAATGAAATCATCTAATTGTGCTTTAACCTTTTCTTGTGTACCTGCAATGATGCGTGCTTGATGTGCTTGAATCATCTCTTTGTCTCGATCATTAAGCTTATACTTTTGTGCTGTGTCTACTGAAGGAAAATCTTCAAATTCTGCAAATTGTAATTTACCTAATAACCAAACATCTAAGGCATGTTGTAATGCTGCTACTTCCGCTTCGTTATCAGCTACAATGACAAATACAGATGCCATCACCTTTGCGTCCATTTTAATCGTTGATGCTTGGAAATGTTTTTTGTAAATATCAATGTTATCCTTCGCTGCATGTATCGCATTTATATCTGGTAGCAAAAATGTTCCAACAGAAAGCCCTATACCTAGTTCGGCAGCTATTTTGGCAGATGTTGCGCTACTACTTAATAACCACATTTCTGGAAAATGATCAATGTGTGGTTGGACACCTAACGTATGCGCACTTGGTTTATCCTTTATTGTAAGATAATCACGTAATAACGAAATCGATTCATCGTAACTATCATATGTAGGATTTATTCCATCTAAAGCTTGCTTTACCATAGTAGTACCTGGATTATTACCAATACCTAAATCAATACGATTTGGATATAACGCTGCCATCATTCTAAAATGCTCAGCAATTTTATAAGGTCGATAGTGCGGCAGCATCACACCACCAGAGCCAACTCGTATGTGATTTGTCTGCGCCAATGTATGCATCATCAAAAGTTCTGGACTACTACACGCAAACGCTGGTACATTATGATGTTCCGTAAACCAAATTCGCTTAAAGCCAAGTCGATCTGCTAATTTTGCAAGTGTCACTGAATCTTGCAATGCCTTTTGTGCATCCTTACCTTCATCTATTAAGGCATAGTCTAATACGCTTAATTTAACCAATCCGTCATCTCCAAACTTATCCTGTCATGTCAAACCGACATAACATTTTAGCGTTCTTAATACCATTCCCTCTTCATATACCCACGTATATGATAACGTTTTTCAATTAACTTTTATATCTTTTCGCCTTTATTTTTCTTTTTCATATTCATATTTTCAGACCTACAAATGCCATTCATTAGTTTAATTTTAAAAATACTTTCCATGTACCAATTCTATTCTATCAAGACTGTTCATCATTGATTATTCATTCTTTCCATGGTACTTTGAAAACAATATTGAATAGAAAAGGAATCATAGTATGTACCGATACAAACCACTTTTACAATCAATCCACTTACCTAATGGCATCAAAATTTCGAATCGCTTTGTATTATCACCAATGACCGTAAACACATCAACAAAAGAAGGCTATATTACAAAAGAAGACTTGGCTTATGCTGCACGTCGCTCTAATTCAGCTGGAATGCAAGTCACCGGCGCTGCTTACATTGAACCTTATGGTCAATTGTTTGAATATGGCTTTAATATTGATCATGATGCTTGTATCCCTGGATTAACTAACATGGCATCTACGATGAAACAACATGGTAGCCTCGCTATTATCCAGCTAGCGCATGCTGGTCGTTTTTCAAATCAAGCCATTTTAAATTTTGGAAAGGTGTATGGACCAAGCCCTATGACATTGCATTCACCGATTGAACACGATGTTATCGCCATGTCTCATGAGAAAATCAATAGCATCATTCAGCAGTATCGCGATGCTACATTACGCGCGATTAAAGCAGGTTTTGATGGTGTGGAAATTTCGATTGCACAACGTTTGCTGATTCAAACATTTTTCTCAACTTTTTCGAATAAACGTACAGACCATTACGGTGCCGACTCATTAAAAAATCGTGCAAGATTATGTTTAGAAGTTATGCGTGCGGTACAAGAAGTGATTGATAAAGAAGCACCTGACAATTTTATTTTAGGATTTCGAGCAACGCCAGAAGAAACCAGAGGCAGTGATTTAGGATATACCATTGACGAGTTCAACCAATTAATCAATTGGGTCATGGACGTTTCAAACATCCAATACTTAGCAATCGCTAGCTGGGGTCGACATATTTATCAAAATACGTCTCGTACACCAGGTGATCATTTCGGTCGACCAGTTAACCAAATTGTCTATGAACATTTAGCAGGTCGTATCCCTTTAATTGCAAGTGGCGGGATTAATTCTCCAGAGTCTGCTTTAGATGCTTTACAACATGCAGATATGGTCGGCATGTCTTCGCCTTTTGTCACAGAACCTGACTTTGTGCATAAACTTGCTGAACAGCGACCACATGATATCAATCTTGAATTTTCTATGGCAGATTTAGAAGATTTAGCCATTCCACATGCTGCTTTTAAAGATATTGTTAAAATGATGGATTATGGGGAAGGTCTAAAGAAGCATACCCGTGACGCTTTACGTCAATTGGAACAGAATTATCATGACTCATCGTCTTAAGACTATTTTTCATGGAAATTTAAGACAGTGTTATAATGACATCAATATCAAAAATAAGGAGCCTATTAAATCGTGACTGAAATTAAAGATAAAGTAATTACTAAAGATGCATTTGCATTACCTTACACAATTATTAAAGCAAAAAATCAACCAACAAAAGGCGCTATTGTCTACATCCACGGTGGTGGATTAATGTTCGGTAAAGCTAACGATTTATCCCCACAGTATATCGATATCCTTACGGAACATTACGATTTAATTCAACTAAGTTATCGTTTATTACCAGAAGTAAGTCTCGATTGCATTATTGAGGATGTCTACGCATCATTCGATGCGATTCAATCACAATATTCTAATTGCCCTATTTTTACCTTTGGCAGATCATCAGGTGCATATTTAAGTCTATTAATTGCACGAGACAGAGATATTGATGGTGTTATTGATTTTTATGGTTATAGTCGCATCAACACTGAACCTTTTAAAACAACTAATAGTTATTACGCAAAAATAGCTCAAAGCGTAAACGAAACAATGATTGCACAACTCACTTCACCAACACCGGTTGTTCAAGATCAAATCGCACAACGTTTTTTAATCTACGTTTATGCACGTGGCACAGGTAAATGGATAAATATGATTAACATTGCTGATTATACTAATTCAAAATATAATATTGCACCAGATGAACTTAAAACACTTCCACCTGTTTTCATTGCGCATTGTAATGGCGATTATGATGTTCCCGTTGAGGAAAGCGAACATATCATGAATCATGTTCCACATTCAACATTTGAACGCGTGAATAAAAACGAGCATGATTTTGATCGTAGACCTAATGACGAAGCAATCACTATTTATCGTAAAGTTGTTGATTTCTTAAACGCTATAACAATGATGTAATATATCATTATTTTAAAAAACTCAATTTATCATCATGATAAACAGTTATTCGATCAACCATATTATTCATACAATTTATTAAGCTCATAAACAGATACGCCTGTCCCTTTAGTTTTCGCTAATGAGACAGGCGCTTTATTTCACTTTACTATTTTTAAATTCAACACTGTGATGCTACTTATATCTGATGTGCCATGATAACAGCACGATTTACATAGCATATTAAATTCAGAAGATGAATTTAACTTGCTTTCAATTGTGTTCCTTTACTTTCAGTCGCTTCAACACGCAACAAGTCATTTATAATACCTGTATAGAAGTTGGCAAGTTCTGCACCTTTACGTTTGAAATCCAGGAAGTCCACACCGATAAAATCGACATGATCCCATCCTTGTATGATTGGTTTAACTTGCCAGATACCTCTGCGTGTGGCAGGTTCATCATTCGTAACATTAACAAATGGTTGATTGGACGGATGTAATGACGAAATCACTGGTACGACACCATCATTTTTACGCCATTCTTCTCTTGCATCATGACCAATAATTCTACTCGTTGTAGCCATTAAGAAAAATGTACCTAAATCAGGATTTTCATAACCTAATGGACCAGTATGAGATGATACACCTGTATAAGTCGTATACGTAATATTAGGATTCATACTTGTCATGTTGTTCAATTTTGCAGAGCCATCTAACGTTAAATCATAGGCAGCATTGTCGTCTGATGTCCAAATTTTGCTTTTACTAACGCGTTTTATATAGTCAATGTAACTCTCATTTGGTAATTGTTTAAAGCCCCATTGCGTTAATCCTAAATCGATATTCGAATACTTGTTACCCATAAATCGATTTAAAGCGAACATGATTTTTCTAACAGCTTCTGTATTTCCAAACTTATCAGCTGCTTGTGAACCATTATGTGGTGTTGCTAATGTTGTGATTGATGCAACCATATTGTTATGACCACCAGTGAATAATGGTGATATTTCTCCACCATGCGCTTTATGATAGGCAATTTCTTCTTTGTTACCATTTCTTAAAAACTCTTCCATTAAACGAATTGTTTGACCACCCATACTATGCCCTACAAGATGTACCTTTTTACCAGGTTCCCAATTAGGCATGATTCCTTTATAAGTCTTACCATAGCGCTCATGTCCGTATTTAGCTGCATGTGCTGCGCCATAATCTACGCGACCACCTTTAATGTAATAATAAAGTTCTACAGCGCGATCATAGTTACTACCAAATGCACTTACACTTGCTTGATGTACATTATAGCCTTGCTTTCTCAATTCTTCGATAACTTTAAATTTATTTCCACCCCAATAATTTGGATATAAAGCAGGTGCATTATCGCCTACTAATCCTAAAAATCCATGTACAAAAACAACTGGATATTTGTTAAGTGGTTGTACTTGATTCGCTTTAAGTGGTCGAACCTTTTTAGCATCTGCTGCTGCATTTGTAGTCGAACGTGTTTTAGGCGCTTGAAGCGCATCTTTGATTAGTTGTTTATTATCAGTATTTTTATCTGTCGGTTTCTCTGGGGAATTTTGACCATCGATATGTTTACTTAAATCGCCAACTTGTGGTTTCTGTTCACTTTGGCGAACAGTATCATCTTGCTTTGCATCTATGATTTGATGCGCAGGTTGATGTGTATCTTGTTGATTTGGATGTTTGTCCGTGGTTGCATCTTGTGCTTTTGTTGATTTAGGTGCAGTTTTATCATTAGACGGGGGTGTAGTTGAAGTTGGTGCTGCTTTATCATGATTGGGTATTACCTTTTGTGCCGGAATGGATGGTTGTGATTTATCAACATCATTCGATTGTGACGTTGTCGATTGTGATCCATTACGTTCAGCATGATGGGTATTTTGAACCTGATCATTTTGACGTTCAGTATTATTAGTCGCATTATTTTGGTGTGACTGTTTAGAACCTTGTCGTTCAGAATCTTGCTTTACTTGATTATCATTTTGCGTTCTGATTGTTTTACTATTTTGTGTTGATTGATGCTTCGATGATTGAAGCGTATCTTTACCTTCTGTCACTGTTCCACTTTTACCATTCTCTTTATGCATATCGTCTAATTGCTTTCCTGACTGCATTTGATGTGACGTTATCGCATTCCCTTGTTCTCCCGGTTGATTTAGTGTTTCTTTTTGTGCCGCTGCATTAGTTGATGTTTTTTCCGAGGCTTGTGCTTCATGTGATGACACAACAAACATTGTAGCCGCTAACACTGACACCACGCCTATTGAATACTTTCTAATACTATACTTTCTTTCTTCTTGTCCTCTTAACATATAATCACCTCAAAAGTATTTTTTTGACCCCCTCTTGAGAATGAAAAACAACTGCACCTTCAATATAACATGACATATATTATTTTTTGATTAAGACTACAAAATTAATAAAAATTTAATAATACGATATTAAATCGATACTAATCATTTACAAATATGTGTATTTCCAAATAATTTATAAACACTTTTAGTTGTGGTGTTGAATCAACACAACAACATTTAAGATAAATATTTTATTAAGTAATATAGTTTCAATCTATATATAATTAGTTAATTTGTATTGGTATGAAAATAATTCAAACTATACAATTATAGTAAGTTTTCAGATTTTTCTAAATTAAAATAATGATTCATCTCATTAAGGGGAAGATGCATCATACAGTTTTGTGTATTCATTTAAACAAAGGGGTTGCTTTAATGAATCAATATCATTCTAATGCACAACAACCAAGTGCATGGCGTTTTTTTGTCTATAGTTTAGTGGGCATACTATGTTTCTTTATTCCTTTTACGATTAATGGTAACAACACTATTTTCGTCGATCATGTTCATCTAGCCATTCGCTCAATCATAGGTCCACTTATGCCCTATGTTGCACTGATTATGATTTTAATTGGTACAGCGTTACCAATAGTGAGACGTACTTTTATGACTTCAATCACAAACTTGGTCATTACATTATTTAAAGTTGCAGGTGCAATGATCGGTATAATGTATGTATTTAAAATCGGTCCATCAATACTATTTAAAGCTAACTATGGTCCGTTTTTGTTTGAAAAATTAATGATGCCATTAAGTATCTTAATTCCAGTAGGTGCAATTGCGCTTTCTTTATTAGTGGGCTATGGCTTATTAGAATTTGTCGGTGTTTATATGGAGCCTATTATGAGACCTATTTTTAAAACACCAGGAAAATCCGCTGTCGATGCAGTGGCTTCGTTTGTCGGCAGTTATTCCTTAGGATTATTGATTACTAATCGTGTCTATAAGCAAGGGATGTACAACAAACGAGAAGCCACGATTATTGCGACTGGCTTTTCAACAGTTTCAGCAACTTTTATGATTATCGTTGCTAAAACTTTAGGATTAATGCCGCATTGGAATTTATACTTTTGGATAACTTTAGTCATCACATTTGTCGTGACTGCAATTACTGCATGGCTACCGCCAATCAGCAATGAATCAACAGAATATTATAACGGACAAGAAGGAGAACAAGAAGTTGCTATTGAAGGAAGCAGACTGAAAACTGCATATGCAGAGGCGATGAAACAAAATGCATTAACACCATCTCTCGTGAAGAACGTTTGGGACAATTTGAAAGACGGTTTAGAAATGACTGTTGGTATTTTACCTTCTATATTATCGATTGGTTTTTTAGGACTGATTGTAGCGAACTATACACCATTCATTGATTGGCTTGGCTATATCTTCTATCCATTTATTTATATTTTCCCAATTGCTGATCAGGCTTTACTAGCAAAAGCGTCAGCGATTTCTATTGTAGAGATGTTTCTACCATCTTTGTTAGTAACTAAAGCTGCAATGAGTACTAAATTTGTCGTCGGTGTAGTAAGCGTATCAGCCATTATCTTTTTCTCAGCATTAGTGCCATGTATACTAGCAACTGAAATTAAAATACCTGTCTGGAAACTCATCATCATTTGGTTTTTACGCGTGGCGTTGTCGCTATTAATCACCATCCCCGTCGCTTTACTTATTTTTGGATAAAGTTGAAAATAAAATCACTATCATAAACAAACAAAACGAGATGAACCCATTACATTCATTCAGCCACCTAAGATAATTAGGTGCCTTTAATTAATGATGGTCATCTCGTTTTTTTATCGTTATCATTTAATCTTCCATAATTTGAACAAAACGTTTCGTAATTTCTTTTGGTCGTGTTATCGCACCACCAACGACTGAACAATGAACGCCTAAGTCCATCACACGTTTATACATATCCGGTGTAATGACATTACCTTCCGCAATAACTTTTGCATCAACACTTTGTAGTACATCTTTTAAAAATTGGAAGTCATTTTGATAAAGTAATTGTCCTTGCGTATAACTAGTATAGCCATGTAACGTCGTGCCAATATAATCAAAGCCAAGTCGTGCGGCATTTTTAGCTTCTTCAACGGTCGCGATATCAGCCATGATTTCAACGTTCGGTGCATGTGTTCTAATATATGATACTAATTCGTCTAACGTTTCTTTCGGACGTTGCTGTAACGTTGCATCCAATGCAATGACTTCACATTGGCTTTCTATCAGTTCATCAACTTCTTTTGACGTTGCAGTAATGAAAACATCTGAGTGATCATAGTCACGTTTCACAATGCCAATAACTGGTAAATCTACCGTTTCTTTAATTGCTAAAATGTCTTCCTTAGTATTTGCGCGAATACCAACAGCACCACCTTCATACGCAGCTAATGCCATTTTCGACATAATAAAAGATGAATGCAATGGTTCATCTGGTAGTGCCTGACAAGATACTATTAATCCATGTGGTAACATTATTCCTCACTCCATAAGTCGTTTTTTCACGTAAAGTCATTTACAATATATCATTAAGATAATTTTTATCAATGCTTTTTACTATCTTGAAAATATTTTTCATATATAATAGTAATCATTAAGATGAAGGGGTGACACAATGAAATTTGAGAATCGTGTTCAACGTTATCAACATTTATTTACAAAAACTGATAAACGCATCGTCAATTATATAAGACAAAATGGTTATAGCGATGCCTTTTCAACGATTAACTCCTTAGCCCATGCGATTGGTACATCACCAGCAACGATGACACGCTTTAGTCATAAGCTGGATTATGAGAATTTCCAAGATTTAAAATTTAATATTCAACAAGAAATGACAGAGACAGTTATTGAAAATAGCCCAATTATTCAAAGAATTCATAAATATCATCAACAAATCATTCAACAAACTGGTGAATTTATTGATAACGACATTATCCAAACCTTTATCGACAAACTTCAATCAAGTCGACATATACTCTTTGCTGGACTAGGTAGCTCTGGTTTATCAGCGACTGAATTTTATTATCGTATGATTCGTATGGGGCTAAAAGGTAATGTTACTACCGATTCACATTTAATGAAAATATCGGCATCCCTACTATCTCATTCGGATATGTTTATTGCTATGTCAAATAGTGGTAATACTTCGGAATTAATTTCTGCAGCGGAAGTCGCCAAATCTCATGGTGCATATGTCGTTGCCATCACAAATTTTGAAGGTAGTAAACTTACAGATTGTGCAGATTTAGTACTTTTAACAACGGATCAATCGCGTAATACCGACCATCAATTTATCAACACACAAATTGCGACACTCTTTTTAATCGATATCGTGAGTTATCATTTATTAGAAAATACGAATCTGAGTCAAACTTATCAACATACTAAATCTATTATCCTAGACAACAAATAACTAGTAGTATATTCAAATCCACCTGCAACTGTAGACAATCATCGTGATTGTCCCAACGAGTTGCTAGGTGCTTTTTTAATTTCAATACCAAATATTTTTTTACATTTTCTAAAATTTTAATATCTCAGCTTCTTCAATTTAATTTGCCCGTGGCACACTGTTGGTTGATATAGTTTAGATTGGTCCTAGATAGAGTGTGATGTGTGGAACTAACAACAGCTCTCATCTCTCGTAACGGTTTCAAATTCTATTTTAGAATGACTCCTTCTTTCAACTATCATTGCAAACAGCCATATAATGCTGCATCATTTTTACTCTTAGTCGTTTGTATTGGTGCATAAACATAGTCTTTTGGTAAATAGTGTGCAACTTTCGGCTCGATATATTTAATGAGATTATCTCCTTGTTCAGATATACCGCCCCCAATTAATATAAGCCCTGGATCATACATGACCTGTATTTGGGCAATCCCTTCTGCTACATCTTCTGCCCACTCATTCAATATTTGTTTTGCAATATCATCACCTTCTTCAGCTGCTTCAAACAATACTGGCACATGTGTGCTTCTCGTAAATCCTCCGGCAATCATGCGCTTTTTCAATGCACTCGTTGCAGCACGTTGCTCAAACGTTGTATTTTCAGTTGGACGATACAATAAATACCCAACTTCATTTGCCTTATGAAGCTCACCATTATCAATATGACCTTGATTATTCTTGTACGCACCCCCAATGCCTGTACCAAGCGTCATACAAAAGATCCGTTCTGCTTGATATTGATGTAATTTCAATTCGCCTAGTAATGCAGCGTTTACATCATTTTTTACTTTGACATAAGGAGACAGTGATTTTAATAATCGCTTAAAATTAGTACCTTTATAATTCGGAATGGTTGGCCCTGCGTATACAATTTCGCCTTTTTGTTCATCAACAACGCCTGCTGATGAAATACCTATGACAGGTTGGATCAACTGATATTGCTTCATATATCCTGTTACAATCTCATATACTTTGTCAGTAATAAGCTCACTTTTGTTGTCCGGCGTTGATATTTGTTGATAGTCAAACATATTCAATTGCTTATCAATAACTGCCGATTTAATTTGAGTGCCTCCAATATCGATTGCGATGTAATACACCTTACTCACTCCATTTCTATTGATTTTGAAAAACATTTTCATTAATTATACATAAATATGACTACAATTTTCAAAAAGATATTGTTACATTTTATGATAGCGTTTACAATTATAGCTGTAAACTATATTATCAAATGATTTTTGGAGGGACTTCATAATGAACAAAGATTTAAAAGGTTTATATGCAGCGTTACTCGTTCCTTTTGATGAAAATGGTCAAGTAAATGAACAAGGACTTAAACAAATTGCTCAAAATGCCATTGAAACTGAAGAATTAGACGGTCTTTATGTAAATGGTAGCTCAGGCGAAAACTTTTTATTAAATACAGAGCAGAAGAAGCAAGTTTTCAAGGTTGCCAAAGAGGCAGTTGGGGATAAAGTGAAATTGATTGCTCAAGTAGGTTCGTTAGATTTAAATGAAGCCATTGAACTTGGAAAATATGCCACAGAACTCGGTTATGATGCACTTTCTGCCGTAACACCATTCTACTATCCATTTACTTTTGAAGAAATTAGAGATTACTATTTCGATATTATCGAAGCAACTCAGAACAATATGATTATTTATGCAATACCAGATTTAACAGGTGTGAATATTTCTATTGAACAATTCAGCGAGCTATTTAATCATGAAAAAATTGTTGGTGTTAAATATACAGCGCCAAACTTCTTCCTACTCGAACGTATTAGAAAAGCATTCCCAGACAAATTAATCTTATCTGGCTTTGATGAAATGTTAGTTCAAGCTACGATTTCTGGCGTAGATGGTGCAATTGGTTCTACATATAACGTTAATGGTCGCCGTGCAAGAAAAATCTTCGACTTAGCACGACAAGGTCAAATTCAAGAAGCTTACCAACTGCAACATGATTCAAACGACATTATCGAAACAGTGTTATCAATGGGGATTTATCCAACATTGAAAGAAATATTACGTCATCGTGGCATTGATGCAGGATTACCGAAAAGACCTTTCAAACCTTTTAACGAAGCACATCGACAAACATTAGATCAACTCATTGCAAAATACGATTTATAGACATCAAAGAATCAATACATTGTAAAGGGGATGTTGCCCATGAAAGAAGTTGGATTTGGCACACTAAACTGGGTTGCCGTTATCATTTATCTACTAGCTATGTTGTTCATTGGCGTTTATTTTACCAAGCGCGCGAGCCAAAGTACCAATAGTTTCTTTACCGCAAGTGGTCGCTTGCCATCTTGGGTAGTTGGCTTTTCAATTTATGCTACTACGTTAAGTGCGATTACATTTATGTCGACACCAGAGAAAGCATTTTTAACAGATTGGTCATATATCGCTGGTAACATTGCTATCGTCGCAATTATTCCATTACTTATTTATTTCTATGTCCCTTTCTTTAAAAAGTTAAAGGTAACATCTGCATATGAATATTTAGAAGCTAGATTTGGCCCTAGCATACGTGTCATTGGCTCATTATTATTTGTCGTTTACCATTTAGGGCGTGTTGCAATTGTTATCTACTTACCAACATTAGCAATCACATCTGTATCAGACATGAACCCTTATATCGTTGCATCACTCGTTGGTTTACTATGTATTTTATATACATTTTTAGGTGGTTTCGAAGGTGTGGTTTGGAGTGATTTCATTCAAGGCGTCATTTTATTAGGCGGCGCTTTAGTTATTATTATTCTAGGTGTTGTGAACATTAAAGGCGGTTTCGGCACTGTCTTTGCAGATGCGATTGAGCACAAAAAATTAATTAGTGCAGACAATTGGAAACTAAATACTGCGGCAGCTGCCATTCCAATTATTTTCCTAGGAAATATTTTCAACAACTTGTATCAATACACAGCGAGTCAAGACGTCGTGCAGCGTTATCAAGCTTCTGATAGTTTAAAAGAAACAAATAAATCGTTATGGACAAATGGTATCCTAGCTTTAATTTCAGCACCCTTATTTTATGGTATGGGTACAATGCTGTATTCATTTTATACACATGAAGCTGTTTTACCAAAAGGCTTCAATACATCATCTGTAGTGCCATATTTCATTTTGACTGAGATGCCACCATTTGTAGCAGGATTACTTATTGCAGCCATTTTCGCCGCTGCACAGTCTACCATTTCATCTAGTTTAAATTCTATATCTGCTTGTATTTCAATCGACATTAAGCAACGCTTCTTCGGAAAAGGTAGCGAGCGACACGAAGTTAACTTTGCACGTTTCATTATTATCATTGCAGGTATTTTCGGTTTTGGAATGTCACTATACTTAATTGCTTCTAATTCAAATGACTTATGGGATTTATTCTTGTTTGTGACTGGATTATTCGGCGTTCCATTGGCTGGTGTATTTGCAGTTGGTATTTTCACTAAACGTACGAATACATTCGGTGTTATTTGTGGATTAATATTGGGTATCATCTTTGCTTATGTCTATAATGGTGTTGGCAAAGGTAACTCACCTTTCTATGTATCTACCATTTCATTTACAGTTGCTTTTGTCTTTGCTTATATACTTAGCTTCATTGTCCCTTCAAAACATAAAAAAGATATAACGGGATTAACAATTTTTGAAAAAGATAAACCATCAACATACATTTCAAAAACGGCTACGAAAAAGTAGATTGTTATGATAAAACCCCGTCACTAAGTTATGATGCGCTGTTGCGCCAACTTGGTGACGGGGTTTAGCTTTGCCATGAATTTAATTTAGGTACTTCGATTCATTTACAATACTAAGCCAATGATTGATCCTGAAATGATTGAAGCTAGAGTTGAACCAAGTAGCAACCTCATTGCAAAGGATGCAACTTTTTCTCCTTGTTTATCACTAATGCCTTTAATTGAACCTACGATGATACCAACCGTACCAAAATTAGCGAAGCTTACTAAGTAAACTGAAATGATACCTTGTGTTCGAGCTGATACATCACCCAGGACATTTTTAAAATCAAGCATTGCTACAAACTCATTTGTAATTAATTTAGTCGCCATTAAAGAGCCAGCTGGAACAGCTTCGCTCCATGGAATCCCCATTAAGAATGCGATTGGTGCAAACACATAGCCAATAAGCTGTTTAAAGTTCAAACCAACACTACCAAACATGATATTAATTGCTTCCATTAATGAAATAAATGCTAACAACATTACGGCTACTACAACAGCGATTTTAAACCCATCCATCGCACTATCACCAATCATTTGGAAAAAGGCAACTTTCTTAGGTTTTCCTGTTTTTCCATTCAATGTTTTAGTTTCTGTGGATTTCGTTAAGTTATCAATTTCAACATCAGTATCATCAGATTTATAGGGATTGATTACACTGGCGATGATAAGCGCACTAAAAATATTTAACATTACTGCTGTAACTACGAACTTGGGTTCAATCATCTGCATATATGAACCTAGCATTGCCATACTAACAGCACTCATACCAGACGTCGCAATTGTATATAATTTCGCTCTAGATAATCTTGGAATAATATCTTTTATTGTTAAATATACTTCTGGTTGCCCAAACATTGCTGTTGAAATAGCAAAATAACTTTCTAAGCGCCCCATTCTAGTTATTTTATTAATAGCGATACCTACATATTTGATAATAAATGGTAATACCTTAATATAATTAAAGATGCCTATTAATACAGAAATAAAAACTAATGGCAGTAATACGTTTAAAAAGAACGTAAAGCCATTTTTATTTTGTATATCTCCAAAAACAAAATTTATGCCTGCTTTACTAATATTTATTAGCCCTTCAAAAAATGAACCTAGTGCAGTTAAAATTGTCAAACCAATCGTTGTGTTCATCATAAATAACACGATCAACACTTGAATAAATATCATTATTAACGTCTTTTTGAAGTCTATTTTTTTACGATCAAAACTGAATAAAAACGCAACAAATAGTGCAAATGCTATCCCTGTGATAGCGAATAAAATATTCATGTATCATCACCTACAATAATTTATTAACAGCGACAGCAATTTTAGCACCCAACGCCGCATTGTTTTCAACAAGTTTTATATTTGCTGCTAAACTTTTACCATTCGTTTTTTCTACAATTTTCCCTAACAAGAACGGTGTGGCGTCCTTACCTTTAATACCTTGATTTTCCGCTTCAACAACAGCTTCATTTATGATTGCCTCAATATATGCTTTTGATAAGGCATGCTCATATGGAATTGGATTAGCAACAACAATGCCACCTTCAAGATTTAACTGCTGTTTTGTTAAATGAATGTCAGCAAGTCGTTCTGGCGTTTCAACCGAACTTGTTAACTTAACACCGCTTTCGCGAGTGAAGAATGCTGGCAATTCATTCGTTTGATATCCAATAACTGGAACGCCTTTTGTTTCTAAATACTCCATCGTCTTAGGTAAGTCTAAAATTGATTTGGCACCTGCACAGATAACAGTGACATTTGTTTTAGACAGTTCTTCTAAGTCTGCTGAAATGTCCATCGTATGTTCTGCACCTTTATGGACGCCCCCAATACCTCCTGTAACAAAAAATTGAATACCAGCCATTGCAGCACATATCATCGTCGTCGCTACAGTAGTAGCACCAACACACTTCATCGCAATAACTTCTGCTAAATCCCTTCTAGATACTTTAGCAACGTCTTTACTAGTTGCCAGTATTTCTAAATCTTCGCTTTCTAAACCAATTTTAATTTTGCCATCTATAATGGCTATGGTTGCTGGAATGGCACCATTATTCCTGATAATTTGCTCTACTGTTGTTGCCATTTCAACATTTTGTGGGTACGGCATACCATGCGAAATAATTGTTGATTCTAATGCTACAATCGGTTGATTGTTCTCCCGTGCTTGCTGAACTTCTCGAGAATACTCAATATACTTTTGTAAATTTGCCATTTTTATAATCCTCCATATCGTGATAAAGTTGCTGTTGATCTAGGTTTTGCCTAACTGTATATTTCGTTTCTATCGTTTTCTTTGCGTTAACCATACCAGCAATTAATATATCTTCAGTAGACATCCCATTTAACCAGCTATACACTACTGCAGCACAGAATGAATCGCCTGCACCTGTAACATCTTTCACACTATTTGATGGCATAACTGACTTAATGATTTCTTCCTCACCACTTCGATAAATGAGTTCTTTCACGCCATTTGTCACAATAACATTTTTAACACCTAAATCATTCCAGCGTTTAGCAGCTATTTTTAAATCATCAGTAGATTCTATTTTTAAATTTAAGTATGTTTCTGTTTCATCTTTATTCGTGATAATCCAATCAATAGCATGTAATGAATCAGGCATATTTTTCATTTTTGGGGAAGAAACCGTGGTGATAACTAATTTGATTTGATGTTTCGTGGTATAGGCACATAAGAAGTTTAATGCCTCTTTGCCTAAATTCAAATCTACAATAATGCACTTAGCCTTTTTCAATAAGTGTGAACGCTTAATTAAAAATTCAGGCGTAATGTAGTCAAACACTTCCATATCTGCTAAGCCATATGTCATGTCGCCTTCTTTACTAATTAAAGCTGTATATGAACCTGTACTCGCATTTTCAAATTGTTGAACATGATCCAAATTCATAAATGGTGTGGACAATCGTTTAATCATTTCCCATTCACTATCTTGTCCACTAGCAGATAAAAAAGCGACCGTTTCGCCAAGCCTACCTAAGTTCTCAGCAATATTTCTTGCTACGCCACCAATAGAGCGTGTTGACGTTACAGGATTTGATGTTTCTGCAACTAAATTTTTATGCACATAAAACTTACGATCTACATTCGCTGCGCCAATACAAACAATAGGATAATCTTCATTTAAAACATATGCCTTTCCCATAACATATTCCTTTTGTATTAATCCTGAAATAATGTTTGCTACGCTGGGTCTAGATAATCCAATTGCCTCAGCAAGTTCACGTTGTGAAATAAACGGATTATCTTTAATTCTTTTTAAAATTTCTTTCTCAGAATCGCTCATAACATCCCTCCTCATATTGACTTAAAATACTTGAATCAGTGAATTTACAAAAATATCGTAGCATGCTGTTATTTCTGTTGTAAACGCTTACATTTACCGTTATATCAATGATATTTGTTTATAAAATACGCATAATTTCGTAAAAAGTAAGTTCATTCCATCGTGTAAAAGGTACTTGAGAAAATGATAAATGTTTATACAGTATGATATTTGTCGACAATAAATTATGACATTTTTATGTCTTGTATTTTTCTATAAAAAAACGTGACTCATTATCGACTGTTACATCGACTGAATCACGTTACTATGTTTTATTTGTTTTTACTATTCAATATGATGATGCTATGCGTCTACTGCACCTCGATTAATCATGTCTTGCTTAGTAACAATTGGATATTTTTTAAATACAATTGAACCAAGATAACCTGCAAGCGCACCTACAATCGCCATTACTACACCATAAATCACAATTGTCGTCGGATGATTAAATCCAAACATAACTAAAAATCCTGCAATCGGTGTAGCTGTACCTGTCGCATCGTTAATTAAACCTGACATAGCAATAATTAAACCAGCAATCGCACCACCAAAGAAATTTGTAATATAGATTGGAATTGGATTGGCTGATACAATATCTGCTTGTGATAAAGGTTCAATACTTACTGCAATCGTAGACTTACGATCACCTAATTTTAAGCGATGGAATAGCGTCCCATTCATAAATGCCGAACTAAATGCTGCCATGGCACCAATAGCCATAGGTACACCCGTTAAACCTAATAATGCTGTCAATGCCATTGAACTCAATGGCGCTGTGCCGACAACCGTAATAATACCACCTAAAATGATACCCATGATAATTGGATTCGTATTCGTACTACTTTGGATAATATCACCAATTCGAATCAATGTACTATTCACTACTGGCGTTAATAATACTGCAATAAGACGAGCTAATGGCGCTAAGATGACAATCGATCCAATTAAGTCGACACCATCCGGCACATATTTCTCTGTATATTTCATCACATATCCAATCATATAACCCGCAAAGAAACCTGGTAATAAATCCATACCACCGCACGCGGCTGCTATAACTAATGCATATACTGGTGACACACCGATAGCTAATGCTGTTAATCCAGCGGCAGCGACACCACCTAGACCTCCCGCAGCGTCTCCTAGCTCTTCTAAAAATTTAATACCGAATACTTCGCCACCAACATATTTATTAAATGCTTCCACTAAAAATGTTGCGATTGCTGCATTAGCTAATGCTCCCATGGCACGCATACCATTAGGCGCTTTATATGTAAATAATGTAAAAATCACTAAGACCAAAAATAAAAATAAAGTACCTATCAATAAATCCATAACCATTGACCCCCATTACGATAATTTTATATTCAATCCCCATATTTAAATATTGAATACTTAGAGGCCATTTTACTACAAAAAATATTATATTTCACGGAATATTTCTGATTTTCGATAATAATTATTATTAATTGAATGTGAAAGTTTATTCAAATAATACATAAACATAAAAATACCGGCACATGATGTACCGGCTTAATAAAACTATTCTACTGTTTCATTTTCAAGATTAAGGACGCCATCTTTCATATGATATGAACGATCACAATATGCTTTAAGTCGTTCATCATGTGTAACAATAATACATGCTTTCTTTCTTTGTTTGGCTTGATCACGTAGAATTTTAATGACTTCAATCGCATTTTCAGTATCTAACGCCGCGGTAGGTTCATCCGCTAAAATAATCGACGGATTCGTATATAACGCTTTGGCTATCGCCACACGTTGTTTCTGACCACCTGAAATTTCTGAAGGTAACTTATTAAGCAATGAAGTTAGACCTAATTGTGACATAAGTTGCTGATAGTCTTCATTAGACATAACATTCTTATTTTTCTTTTTCAATAATGTAAATTGTTGCTTTACCGTTAAAAATGGTACAAGGTTTGTAGCTTGTAAAATAAAACCTATTTCAGACATTCTAACTTTTGCCAATGCTTTTTGCTTCATTGTCGTAATATCTTGGTTATTGATTAAAATGTGCCCAGATGTCGGTGTTTGTAAAGCACCTGCCATAGTTAGAAATGTACTTTTACCAGAGCCAGAAGGTCCAACCAATGCTATAATATCACCTTTATTTATCTCAAAATTTGTATCTTTAACCGCTTCAATGTTACGATTCCCATCTTTAAATGACTTTGTTACATTTTCAAATTTCAACATTTGCTACACCTCCTACCCAATCGCCTTTAACGGATCTATTTTTCTAATTGTTAAAATGGAGAATAAACTTCCTAATACAGAGACAATCATTAACACAATTGCAAATACGAGCAATGTTAGTACATCGAATTTGACAGGTACTGCATCAGGTAAAAATGCACCTGTAACGCCTGTTAACAGTAAGCCAAATGCCGTACCAAATAGTGCTAATATGACCGTCTGCGAAATTACCACATTCGCCAAATAGCCATTCGTAAATCCTTGAGCTTTTAATATGCCAAATAAACTCGTCTTTTGTAATGTCATGACATATAGGAAAATGCCTATAACTGTAGCTGAAATGACAAATAAGAATGAAATCATAAAGTTTAATGTTAAGTTCTGTGGTTTATAACCTGGTAAATTTTCAATAAAGTCATTAATACTTACCGCTTCAAGCTCTTGGTTTAATTTTTTGTCTTTCCAATTTGTATCACGTACAACAACTGCATTAATTTTATCTCCAGTCAATCTAGGATTGATCTTGGCAATGGTAGCGTCATTCGTGAAAATGACTGATGACGCATTATATTTTGCACTTTCTGTAAAACCTACGATATGCAATTTTTCATCTGATTGAGATAGTGATAATGTGTCACCAATTTTAAATCCTTTATTTTTAAGCGTTTCATCAGCTAACACTTCATTATCTTTAGTCGCTTTATGCCCTTCTATTAAACTCGGAACTAAAAATGATGACTTTTCAACACCGAACACTAAAACATTGTCTTTTTGATGGCCATTAGACACAATTTCCCCTGTTTGCTTCAAAGTAGCTTGCTTCTTGTATTTATTTTCAATATCTTTCTTGTTAAAAACAGATTGTTGCACAGTTTGATTGGCATCTTTATTTAGAACAATGGCATCTGCTTGCCACTTATCAATGCCTTCTTTATTCATATTGATAAGACCATTCGCCAATCCAGATAATAAAAATAGCAAGTAACTAATCATCGTTAACACACCAATAATTAGTCCAAACTTCAATTTGTTGCGCCGTATTTCATTCCAAGCTAAAAACATGCATTTCTCTCCCTACTACTATGATTTAAACATTGTTTATATTCTTAGATGCACGTACGTCGTGTTGCGCTCTGTAATGTTATACATACACTTATCCTTCATTATACCCGAACTTTTTATATTAAAAGCAAATTTATGGAAAATGCAATTAATTGTCTATTATTTTTGTACGGTACATTTAAAATTAAGGATCAATTTAAAAACGCCTACATATACCTTTAAGTACATGTAGACGTCCAATTCATATATTATTTAACTTCGCCTGTTTTAGGATCGAATTGCTTAATAGCATTTTTACGTAATTTATCTTTTGCTTTGTCACTTGCTTTATAGTTATTGTTGTAAATCGTAGCTTCCCAACTACCATACATTGGGTTAGGGAAAATGATATATTTCTTACCGAAATCGTCTTTATGTTTTTCAATTAATGCTTCACGAGATTCAGCTGTAGCTTCTTTTGGATCTGTAAAGTCTAATAAATTATCTCCAAATAGCATGACAAGTTTATGATCCTTTTGAACCATTTGTCTGCGTGATTCTTTACTCTTATCATCTTTACCTTTTAGTAAAATATGACTCTTCTTAGCTTGAGGGATACCTTGTTGTTTTAAGTTCTTTTGTGTTGCCTTTAAATCTTTTTCTTTATCTCTATCAGAAATATAGTAGATATCGACACCTTTTTTGTCAGCATATTTCAAGAATTCTTTTGCGCCATAGACAGGTTTAGCTTTAGCAGCTTGTACCCATTCATGCCAACCTTCTGGGAAAGGTTTATTATGTATTGATGCATAGCCTTGATATGGAGAATTATCTAAAACTGTTTCATCTAAATCCAAAGCAATAGCTAACTTATGTTTACCTTTATTCTTTTTAATCTCTTTATCTAACTGTGTCTTTGCACTGTTATAACCTTGTAAATATAATGCTTTTGCTTCAGCTGAATTTTGATACCAAGCCACTGCCATAATATTTTGATTACCAAGATTCGCCTTTTGTGATGCTGGTATAGAAGCTTGTTGCGTTTGTTGAACTTCAGCAGAACTTTTGGCAAACGCTGTAGAATTTGTCGTTTGTGGTGCTGAAACTGTAACCGCTACCGATAATGATGCTATTGCAATATACTTTGAAATTTTATTCATCTTATCACCTCATGATTAATATTTAAAATACAGTTAAAATTATAAATGCATTTATTTAATATTGCTATACTATGAAAAGATATTTAATATTATTTCTTGAAAAGCTAACAAATATGTGAACATTTCATATAAGCATGATTTAATGGGAGACCTATCACATGAGAGAGATTTGTGATTTATCACGTAATAAACTTAAATTCATTTGAGTGACTAGGCCTTCCTATCAGACATATTCACTCATCCACGTATCATTATGTGTACAGTGTGCTATCTCTTATTTACCTATTGGAACAACCATAAACTCATCCATAGTTTACCTTTTATAAATAGCAGTCCTCACTCATACAATTTCTCATAAAAATCACAACGCTCCAACGTATTTCCAACTTACTTTCACCTATTTTAATTCATAAAAACGACACTTTAATTGTCATTATCCAATAATAGCAAGACGTTATTATTGCAATCTTTTTTATAAAATAATAGAATCATAGTATTGTCATTTAAAGATAAAGTAAGAACGTTTTTATTTTTCAGATTTTTTAAATTATTATGAATATCTAGTTTTAGGAAGGAAATTACATTGAAAAAACAAGTTATTATTTCGGGCCTCATGTTATTTTCACTATTTTTTGGAGCCGGAAATTTAATATTCCCGCCCATGCTTGGCCATACAGCGGGTCAAAATATGTGGATTGGTATGCTAGGCTTTGCCCTTACAGGCATATTACTCCCCTTTATTACTGTTATTGTTGTTGCATTTTATGATGAAGGTGTTGAAAGTGTAGGCAATCGTATACATCCATGGTTCGGGTTTATTTTTGCTGTCGTGATTTACATGTCTATCGGAGCATTTTACGGTATTCCACGTGCTGCAAATGTCGCGTACGAAATTGGTACAAGACACATTTTACCTGTGCATAACCAATGGACTTTAATTATATTCGCAGCAATCTTTTTTGCCATCGTTTACTGGATTAGTTTAAATCCATCGAAAATCGTTGATAATTTAGGTAAATTATTAACACCGTTATTACTATTAATGGTCGCTCTATTAAGTATTGCTGTCATTTTCAACCCTGAATCTGCACTAAGTGCACCTAAGGATAAATATATAACACATCCTTTCATTTCAGGAAGTTTGGAAGGCTATTTTACAATGGATCTTGTTGCTGCGTTAGCTTTTTCCGTAGTCATTGTCAATGGCTATAAGTTTAAAGGCCTCACAGATCGCATGAAAATTTTAAAATATGTCTGCTTTTCAGGTCTTATTGCAGCCATATTACTTGGAATGATTTACTTTGCACTTGCATACGTTGGGGCATCAACAGCTCCAGGAAACTTTAAAGATGGTACAGATATATTGACGTACAACTCATTACGATTATTTGGTTCGTTCGGTAACCTCGTATTTGGAATGACGGTTATCCTTGCATGCCTAACAACATGTATAGGACTCGTCAATGCTTGCGCCACATTTACTAAGAAACACGTACCTAAGTTTTCTTATAAAATATTCGCACTTATTTTCTCTATCATAGGGTTCTTATTTACAACACTTGGTTTAGAAATGATTTTAAAAATTGCTGTCCCATTATTGACTTTAATATATCCCGTGTCGATTGCACTTGTACTCATATCATTTGCTAACATGTTTAGCACATTCAGATTCAGTTGGGCCTATCGACTCGCAACTGTTATTACATTGATTATTTCAATTTTACAAATACTAAATAGTTTCAACTTATTACACGGTGTTATTTTGAAATCGTTTATGATGTTACCTTTAGCAGATATCGATTTAGCTTGGCTTGTACCATTCATGCTCTTTGCTATTATCGGTTTCATAATCGATGTATTTATACGCCGTCCGAAACAAGCGACAACTTAATAAATGCTCACTGCCTAGTAATGATTGACCCATCGTTACTAGGCTTTTTTATATGAAATTCATGACTTTTCAGTGATACCGTCTGTCTATTGATTATTTTAAAATAAATGATTTGTTAAAAAATCCTAGCTGTTATTCAAAAATATTAGTTTTTAAAATTAATTTTGTGAAATTATTCACAAATAAGGCAATTCATAGTATACTCTGATTAACAAATGAAAAGTGAGGATGTCATTGTGAAGGAGAAACATATTAAATGGGATAAGATTTTTTATGGGGACGACTGGGTAAATAACGTAGTCGAAACGATAAGAACAAAAGATATATTACAAAGCGTTTATTTAAAACGTTATTTATTACGCGCGATGATGGCAGGATTTATTATCGGGATTATTACGGTCTTCGTATTATCAGTTAAAGCAACACACGAACCAGATTTACCGCCAGGCATTGTGAATATGGCCAGTGCCATTACATTCAGCTTTGCGTTAGTACTCATTTTATTTACAAACTCCGAACTACTAACCAGTAACTTCATGTACTTTACTGTAGGCCTGTATTATAAAGTAATTAAACCAACTAGAGTATTGAAAATATTTTTATTATGCTTTGCAGGAAATATTTTAGGTGCTGCTATTTTATTTAGTTTCATGCGTTTTTCAAATGTAATGACGCCAGATATGTTAAATCAGTTATCAGCAGTTATAGAGCATAAAACGTTGTCTACTGGTTTTGTAAGTATATTAATGAAAGCGATCTTCGCCAATTTCTTTATCAATATTTCATTAGTTATTGCCATGCAAATTGACGATGTACTCGCAAAAATGTTTGTCATGATGTTCGGTGTTACCATATTCGCCTTTATGGGTTATGAACACGTCGTTTACAACAGTTGCTTATTTATGGGTGGTTTAATTTATCAAGTTGATACATTGCACTTCATACCAGCTATTTCGAATATCGCTGCGGCTTTTATCGGTAACTATATTGGAGGCGGACTCATTATAGGTTTATTCTATGCTTACTTGAATGATCATCATCAATTTTATAAAAATAATTAACTATATTTGAACAATGCGTTAGTCGATGCCTTTAATATTTAGAAGTGCATTGTCTAACGTATTTTTTTAAAGTTCGTCAATGATTTTTATCCGATGCTATGAGCATTATCAAATACAAAATGCTCTCTTAAAAGCAGTTATTGACTGAAAATCTACTTCTAAGAGAGCACTTTATTTAATTACTTAAGAAATCTTGAAATTTCAATATACGATGTTTATGATAAGTCGCTTATTTCATCTTTAGGCTTGTTATTAGTAAGTAGTTTAATACCACTGATTAACCATAAAGCAAATGTAATTATGTTACCACTTATTACAGCTCCAATAATCAACAATATACCACTCATTTTTTTGTTTTTAGATGCTTTAAACATACCGATTGCACCTAAAATAATTGAAATGATTCCAAATATGAATAGGGATAAGAATAATACAGTGAAAATTGCTGCTGCTGTTTCTGCATCAACTGGGTCAACCTCACCATTAACTGTTGTTGACACATCTGTAGTCATTACACCTGATGCTGCTAAAACCATCAATAGTAAACTAAATACCGTTGCTAAACCCTGAACAACAATTCCTATTATTGTCATTATTTTGATCGATTTTTCCATTGTCTTACTCCTTTATTATTATTATTTACAAACTTGCGTTTGTGTTCTTATATATAAATGTTTAAATTTATATCGTGTTTATTTTAAAAATTATTGTCGCTAAAGCTCATTTACTTTTTGAAACTGGTTAAAAGTTTTAAAGAAAGCCTATGTTAATCTTTTTCCACTTCTACATTTTCATCTTCATAATCTGCTTTATGGTCTTTCATATACTTAATTGGGTCTATTTCTCTATTAATCTCTGCCTTACCATCTTTTATTTCATATGCGAAATAATACATTTTTTCACGATCTTTATATAATTGAATACCAATAACAATGACTTTACCATCTTTATAAACATGTGTATTACTGTCTTCTTGTTTAATGTCTGTTTTAATAGTGTTTTGTACTTTCGAGGCAATTTTATTCATTTGATTCTGTTCTTTGTACACTTTATCAATATCTTTTTGATACTTTTCACCTTTATTAGAACAACCTGCCAATATAATTGCTAACATTAAAAATACTACCAATATTCTTTTCATCATTTTTCTCCTTAGATGGCTGTCATTTTCCACACACTACAATACTGATAATATGCTTTATCATTGTGATGTTTGAACAATGTTTTGCCAATTGTTATCAACTTAAAATTCGTTTAAATGTTTGACGCAAGATTTTGATTAATTATGATATTAAAGTCTTCTTAATATAAACATCTATTTCAGTGTTAATTTACAACTATCTACTGAAAATTATGTCATCATAATAAATTATGAAATAACTATTTGATACCTTTACATTGCTATGTATCTCTAAAAATTGCCTCCTATATATTTATTTAATTCCCAAATATTTAACTATTTATAATTATAGTAAAAAACATTTTAATAGTATATACTTTTCTCATATTTTTTTGATATAAGTTTTAAAAAATAAGTCGATGTACATCAACTTTATAAAATACACTACAATAACCTTTTCAATTAATGACAATTTTAAATTTATATCGTGATTTGTTAATTAGTTGAACTCATTTATCCATGATGTATGGATACCGATAAGCTAATTGACTTTTTAAGTTGCAAATAATCTTATCTTTTACCTTCTTCTTTGAATCAAATGTAAAACGAGGGTGATTTTGCACAGTCTTTTATAACATGTCTGCTACTCTTGCTCTTTAACATACTTCTCTACTGCTCGAATTTCTTCCATTTCATATTCCATATCTGGTAAAATACCAAATTTTTTGTACATATAGTAGTTTTCCTTTCCTGATGGGCCAAAACCTAATTTAATCCAATCTATATAATCAAATGATACTTTTAAATTTCCCTTTCTTGTAAAGTCAAATTCACATGATGTCCACGGTTCTAAATCTTCTTTTTTAAAAGTTTCTCTTAACTCATCAAACATTCGATAAACTTTAAACCATGAATTCTTAAAAATATCTTTTGAGACATTGCAATCTTTAGGAATATCTGAATAATAATTCAAATCTTCACTTCCTGGTTTAGTATAATTAAAAACAACCTCTCCACCTTCATCATCTACGTAGGCAATTGTATATACTTTTTCCCATTCTACTGGTATCATTCCACTGATTTCATTTGCAATTTCATTGTACATTTGACTTAGCTTTTCTTCGAAAGTCATGTTATCGCCCCTATAGTTCAGCTTCATCTTGCTCTTTAATATATTGCTCGATTTCTTTAACTTCTTCCATTTCGTATTCCATTTCTGGTAAAACACCAAACTTTTTATACATATAATAGTTTTCACGGCCTAATTGATCAAACTCTGTATTTATCCAATCAATATAATCAAATGAAACTTTTAATTTACCTTCGCTTGTAAAGTCAAATTCACTTGATGTCCATGGTTCAAGCCCTTCTTCTTTAAAAGTTTCTCTTAACTTCTTAAACAATCTATATAAATCCGTCCACAAATCATAAAATACTTTTTCAGAGACATTATACTCTCTAGGGATATATGTGTAATAATTCAATTCATCGCTACCTGGTTTAGTATAATTAAAAATGACCTCTCCACCTTGATCAGTTACATAGGCAATTGTATATATATTTTCCCATTCAACTGGTATCATTCCACTGATTTCATTTGCAATTTCATTGTACATTTGACTTAGTTTTTCTTCGAAAGTCATATTATCGCCCCTATAGTTCAGCTTCATCTTGCTCTTTAACATAATCTTTTATTTTTTTTACCCAATTTATGGCATATTCTTTTTCAGGCCAAATTCCAAATTTTTTATACATGTAATAATGTTCTCTTCCCATTTGTCCAAACTCTGAATTCGCCCAATCAATATAATCAAATGAAACATTCAATTTGCCGTCTCTTGTAAAGTCAAATTCACATGATGTCCATGGTTCAAGTCCTTCTTCTTTAAATAAATTTCTTAAATTCTTAAACAAATCATATAAATCCATCCATAAATCATCAAATACTTGCACAGAAACATTATACTCCTTAGGTATATCGGTATAATAATTCAAATCTTCACTTCCTGGTTTAGTATAATTAAAGAATACTTCACCTCCTCCATCATCTATATAAGCCATTGTATATACTTTTTCCCACTCTACCGGTATCATACTGCTAATCTCATTCGCAATCTCATTATATAATTTGCTTATTTTCTCTTCGAAAGTCATGTTATCTCCCCTATATTTCAGCTTCATCTTGCTCTTTAATATATTGATCGATTTCTTTAATTTCTTCCATTTCATATTCCATTTCTGGTAAAACCCCAAATTTTTTATACATATAATAATTTTCACGGCCTAATTGATCAAACTCTGTATTTATCCAATCTATATAATCAAATGAAACTTTTAATTTACCTTCGCTTGTAAAGTCAAATTCACATGATGTCCATGGTTCAAGTCCTTCTTCTTTAAATAAATCTCTTAATTCCTCAAACAAATCATATAAATCCATCCATAAATCATCAAATACTTGCACAGAGATGTTATACTCCTTAGGTATATCGGTGTAATAATTCAAGTCATCACTACCTGGTTTAGTATAATTAAAGAATACTTCACCTCCTCCATCATCTATATAAGCCATTGTATATACTTTTTCCCACTCTACCGGTATCATACTGCTAATCTCATTCGCAATCTCATTATATAATTTGCTTATTTTCTCTTCGAAAGTCATGTTATCACCTCTATTGTTCAGCTTCTTCTTGCTCTTTAATATATTGTTCGATTTCTTTAACTTCTTCCATTTCATATTCCATTTCTGGTATAACCCCAAATTTTTTGTACATATAATAATTTTGACGGCCCAATTGATCAAACTCTGTATTTATCCAATCTATATAATCAAAAGATACATTCAATTTGCCATCTCTTGTAAAGTCAAATTCGCATGATGTCCATGGTTCAAGCCCTTCTTCTTTAAAAGTTTCTCTTAACTCATCAAACATTCGATAAACTTTAAACCATGAATTCTTAAAAATATCTTTTGAGACATTGCAATCTTTAGGTATGTCTGAATAATAATTTAATTCATCACTATCTGGTTTAGTATAATTAAAGATGACTTCTCCAGCTTGATCAGTTACATAAGCTATTGTAAATACTTGCTCCCATTCTACCGGTATCATCCCACTAATCTCATTCGCAATCTCGTTGTACATTTGACTTAGTTTTCCTTCGAAAGTCATATTATCTCCCCTATAGTTCAGCTTCATCTTGCTCTTTAACATAATCTTTTATTTTTTCAACCCAATTTATGGCATATTCTTTTTCAGGCCAAATTCCAAATTTTTTATACATATAATAATGTTCTCTTCCCATTGGTCCAAATTCTGAATTCACCCAATCAATATAATCAAAAGATACATTCAATTTGCCATCTCTTGTAAAGTCAAATTCGCATGATGTCCATGGTTCAAGCTCTTCTTCTTTAAAAGTTTCTCTTAACTCATCAAACATTCGATAAACTTTAAACCATGAATTCTTAAAAATATCTTTTGAGACATTGCAATCTTTAGGTATGTCTGAATAATAATTTAATTCATCACTACCTGGTTTAGTATAATTAAAAATGACTTCCCCAGCTTGATCAGTTACATAAGCTATTGTAAATACTTGCTCCCATTCTACTGGTATCATTCCACTGATCTCACTTGCAATTTTATTGTACATTTGACTTAGTTTCTCTTCGAAAGTCATGTTATCTCCCCCTATAGTTCAGCTTCATCTTGCTCTTTAACATATTGATCGATTTCTTTAACTTTATTAATTTCATATTCCGTTTCTGGTAAAACACCAAACTTTTTGTACATATAATAATTTTCTTTTGCTATTGGACCAAATTCTGAATTCATCCAATCAACATAATCAAATACAACATTCAATTTACCATCTCTTGTAAAGTCAAATTCACATGATGTCCATGGTTCTAAATCTTCTTCTTTAAATGCGTTTCTTAACTTCTTAAACAATCTATATAAATCCGTCCACAAATCATAAAATACTTTTTCAGAGACATTATACTCTCTAGGGATATATGTGTAATAATTCAATTCATCGCTACCTGGTTTAGTATAATTAAAAACGATCTCTCCACCTCTATCATTTACATAAGCTATCGTAAATACTTGGTCCCATTCTACTGGTATCATCCCACTAATCTCATTCGCAATCTTGTTGTATATTTCACTTAGTTTTTCTTCGAAAGTCATGTTATCGCCCCTATATTTTCAAAATAGATATTGGTTTCATTTCCGTTAAATAAAAAGCACTAAACAACACCTCTACGTCGCTTAATGCTTCTTCAAATTAATATTACTCATTTTAAACCTAAATACACTAATGGAACTAAAATAACTGCAACTATTGTTACGATAACTGGAATTCTAAATAATTTCGAGTCTTTGCAGTATTATATTATTTGTAAATAATAGCCCTAAAACTCCTACTCATTATTTTGTCTTTCTATTTATTTAACTATTTATAATTATAGTAAAAAAGATATTGATAGTATATACTTTTTTGCCATTTCGTAAATAAAATTTACCAACACCTATATGTAATACAATTATAATAATCTTGATAAAATTATATTCAGAATAAATAACCAACAATTGAAAAATAATAGATTTATTACAACAAAAGCAAACGTTCCTTTTCTAATTCTAATAATCAAATCCCATTAATATCAATCCACTCAAATTCTTTCACATCATTGAGTATAAAATAATATGGTGATATACGTTGAAGTTGATTTTCTTATTTAAGTATACTCCAACAGTATTTTATAAAATTATTTAGTCATCATCTTCAGTGTTTAATTCAAAAATATAGAATCTACTGTATTGCATAATAAATTGAAATGCCACAAATTGTGTACAAGCAATAATAATGATACTTACCATTATGACAAACTTGGATTCTACGACATTGGGCACCAATATATATTCGATAATTCTTTCAATATATATAAATGCGCTCAACGCGGTTAATAATAAACCGAAATGTGTTTTAGTTTTACCACCCCAACGTTTTGTTACTTTAGGTAATTTTAATAACGTGAACATTCCGCCAATTACTAATAACAAATAACTAATTATGATTGAAATCGTACCCATCAACCAATAATTGAATAGGTCATAATGATTTTGTACAGCAACAAAATAATAAAGGTTACATGTTGCAAATACTGCGGTGATAGTAGTTAGCACATTTATAATAACTAAAAATCGGGCATATATTTTCTTATATTTCTGTACGCTTTCCTTTTCGAAATCTATAAATCTAATCCATTGAAGTAAACTAATTATGATAATTATTAATTCTATAATTGTCGTTATCTTTAAATAATTTGGAAACCTTTCATAATCTAAACCAAAAAAGAAAGTTAGACATGAAAAAAGTATCATAAATAATGATGCTAAACTTAAGGCTTGTGCACCTGGCTTTCGAAGAATGTCTATATTTTCCTTAGTAGTCATATTTACCTATCTCCTATACATTGATTTTGTAATAGCATATTAAGTATTTAAAGTTATAAGTACTTAGATTCTTTTCGATTAAAAGTATAAAAGCCTAAAATTATCTTTATATTATTATTTGATGACAACTTTATGGTCTCTATTGTTTTTTACTTAAACGCTAAAAAGACTAAACAAAGCTTTATTGTTTAATCTTACATTAAGATTGTCTATTCTTCTTGCTCTTTAATATATTGCTCGATTTCTTTAACCTCCTCCATTTCATATTCCGTTTCTGGTAAAACACCAAATTTTTTGTACATATAATAATTTTCACGGCCTAATTGATCAAACTCTGTATTTATCCAATCAATATAATCAAATGAAACTTTTAATTTATCTTCTTTTGTAAAATCAAATTCGCATGATGTCCATGGTTCAAGACCTTCTTCTATAAATACTTCTCTTAGTTCCTCAAATTGATCATGCAACTCATATACTGAATCCATAAAGCTTGATTTCAATAAATTATACTTCTTTATCACACTTGTATAGTAAAATAATTCATCACTGCTTGGTTCAGTATAATTGTAAAACACTTCTCCACATTCTTCATCGATATATGCCATTGCATATACTTTTTCCCACTCTACCGGTATCATGCTAATAATCTTATTCGCAATCTCGCTATACATTTCACTTAATTTTTCTTCGAAAGTCATATTATCGCCCCTATAGTTCAGCTTCATCTTGCTCTTTAATATATTGCTCGATTTCTTTAACTTTATTAATTTCATATTCCGTTTCTGGTAAAATTCCAAATTTTCTATACTTATAGTAATTTTGTCGACCTACTTGACCAAATTCTGAATTTATCCAATCAATATAATCAAATGAAACTTTTAATTTACCTTCTCTTGTAAAATCAAATTCGCATGATGTCCATGGTTCTAGTCCTTCTTCTTTAAATAAATTTCTTAATTCCTCAAACAAATCATATAAATCCATCCATAAATCATCAAATACTTGCACAGAAATGTTATACTCCTTAGGTATATCGGTGTAATAATTCAATTCATCGCTGTTTAGTATAATTAAAGAATACTTCACCTCCTCCATCATCTATATAAGCCATTGTATATACCTTTTCCCATTCTACTGGTATCATGCTACTAATTTTATTCGCAATCTCGTTGTACATTTCATTTAGTTTTTCTTCGAAAATCATGTTATCGCCTCTATTGTTCAGCTTCTTCTTGCTCTTTAATATATTGCTCGATTTGTTTAACCTCTTCCATTTCATATTCCATTTCTGGTATAATTCCGAATTTTCTATAGTTATAGTAGTTTTCTTGGCCTAATTGATCAAATTCTGTATTCTTCCAATCAATATAATCAAATGAAACTTTTAATTTATCTTCTTTTGTAAAGTCAAATTCACATGATGTCCATGGTTCAAGACTTTCTTCTTTAAATATATTTCTTAATTTTTTAAATGATCTATAAAGTTCCATCCATAAATCATCAAAGATTTCTTCTAAAACATTATAATCTTCAACGATACTCGAATAATAATACAGCTCATCATTTCTGGGCTTGGTATAATAAAATATAACTTGCCCACCTCCATCGTCCACATATGCAATTACATATACCTTTTCCCACTCTACTGGTATCATTTCATTGATCTCATTTGCAATTTTATTGTACATTTCACTTAATTTTTCTTCGAAATTCATGTTATCGCCTCTATTGTTCAGCTTCTTCTTGCTCTTTAACATATTGCTCGATTTCTTTAACTTTATTAATTTCATATTCCGTTTCTGGTAAAATTCCAAATTTTCTATACTTATAGTAATTTTGTCGACCTACTTGACCAAATTCTGAATTTATCCAATCAATATAATCAAATGAAACTTTTAATTCACCTTCTCTTGTAAAGTCAAATTCGCATGATGTCCATGGTTCATGTCCTTCTTCTTTAAATAAATTCCTTAAATTTTGAAATTGTTTATACAACTCATACACTGAATCCATAAATTCCGATTCCGATATATCATATTTATTTAATACACTAGTATAGTAGTATAATTCATTACTTCCAGGTTCTGTGTAATAGTAGAACACTTCTCCTCCTCCGTCATCTATATATGCCATTGCATATACCTTTTCCCACTCTACCGGTATCATGCTGCTAATCTTATTCGCAATCTCGCTATACATTTCACTTAATTTTTCTTCGAAAGTCATGTTATCGCCCCTATGTGTTCGAAATATCTCTTGATTAAACTATTAATTTATTCTCTACACTTATTTCCGTTAAATAAAAAGCATTAAACAACACCCAAATGTCGCTTAATGCTTCTTCAAATTCGTTTTACTTATCTTAAACCTAAATATGCTAATAAATTTAAAACAAAAGCAATTATTGTTACGATAATTGCAATTTGCAATAACTTCGAACCTTTTTCAGCATCGTATTTTTTATAATTAATACTACAAACAATACTTCCAATACCAAATAGCGGTGTAACTACTGTTAATACAATAAATACCCATGTTGCAATTTTTAAGCCATTGCCTTGTTTTTGGTTTTCCATCTCATTAACTCCTACTCATTATTTTGTCTTTCAATTTATTTAACTATTTATAATTATAGTAAAAAAGATATTAATAGTATATACTTTTTTATCATTTCATAAATAAAAATTTACCCACACCTATATGTAATACAATTATAATAATCTTGATAAAATCATATTCAAAATAAATAACCAACAACTAAATAATATTGGCCTTATTACAACAAAAGCAAACGCTCCTTTTCTAACTCTAATAAACAAATCCCAAACTGCAAATATAATAATGATAAATAAGCTGAGTATGAAAAATGAGATACTTAAGTCACGTGTTTCTGCAGTGATTTGAGGTGTTGACTTTAATGTCATTAATACCGTTAGTACTATAGCTACTATCAAAGAAATAATCCCTTTATACTTAGCTATTTCAATATTTATACGTAAGCTTTCAACTGAATTGTATTCAGATTTATTAACTATTCCACTTGAACTATCTGTAATGTTCTTATATTTTAGTAATAGTGGTCTGTTCCAAAGATTTCTAATAGCCATCCATGCATAAAACAAACTCCCCATATACAAAATCACATTGAAATTTGTTAATTGATCATAGCTGTCGCCTATAAAGATATAAGTGATACCAATTATTACAAACACAATGGCATAGATGATTATAGGCAATACTACTATTTTTTCAGAATACATCACAGCAGTTAAATATATAATATAATACAGTCCGGCTACGACAATTAATAATAAGAACTCCATATTCACACCTCAATATTCCATAACTTTTACTTTAATATCAATCCACTTAAATCCATTCACATCATTGAGTATAAAATAATATGGTGATATACGTTGAAGTTGATTATCTTATATATAAGTATACTTCACAGAATTTATAAAATTGTTTAGTCATCATCTTCAGTGTTTAATTCAAAAATATAGAATCTACTGTATTGCATAATAAATTGAAATGCCACAAATTGTGCTCCAGCGATAACCAACATGCTCACAATAATTATAAACTTAGATTCTACGACATTAGGAACCAATATATATTCGATAATTTTTTCAATATATATAAATGAGCTCAACGCAGTTAATAATAAACCGAAATGTGTTTTAGTTTTACCACCCCAACGTTTTGTTACTTTAGGTAATTTTAATAACGTGAACATTCCGCCAATTACTAATAATAAATAGCTAATTATGATTGAAATCGAACCCATCAACCAATAATTAAATAAATCATAATGGTTTTGTACAGCTGCAAAATAATAAAGATTACACAGTGCAAATACTACAGTGATAGTAGTTAACACATTTATAACAACTAAAAATCGAGCATATATTTTTTTATATTTCTGTGCACTTTCTTTTTCGAAATCTATAAATCTAATCCATTGAAGTAAACTAATTACAATAATTATTAATTCTATAATTGTCGTTATCTTTAAATAATTTGGAAACCTTTCATAATCTAAACCAAAAAAGAAAGTCAAACATGAAAAAAGTATCAAAAACAATGATATTAAACTTAAGGCTTGTGCGCCTGGCTTTCGAAGAGTATCAATATTTTCTTTAGTAGTCATATCTATCTCCTATACATTATTTTTTAAATAGCATATTACGTATTTAAAGCTATAAACTTAGATTCTTTTCGATTAAAAGTTTAAAAACCTAAAATTATCTTTATATTATTATTTGATGAGCATCAACTTTACGGTATCTATTGCTTTTTACTTAAACGCTAAAAAGACTAAACAAAGCTTTATTGTTTAGTCTTACATTAAGATAGTTTATTCTTCTAGCTCTTTAATATATTGCTCGATTTCTTTAACTTTATTAATTTCATATTCCGTTTCTGGTAAAATTCCAAATTTTCTATACTTATAGTAATTTTGTCGACCTATTTGACCAAATTCTGAATTTATCCAATCAATATAATCAAATGAAACTTTTAATTCACCTTCTCTTGTAAAATCAAATTCGCATGATGTCCATGGTTCTAAATCTTCTTCTTTAAATAAATCTCTTAACTCCTCAAATAAATCATATAAATCCATCCATAAATCATCAAATACTTGCACAGAAATGTTATACTCCTTAGGTATATTGGTGTAATAATTCAAGTCATCACTACCTGGTTTAGTATAATTAAAGAATACTTCACCTCCTCCATCATCTATATAAGCCATTGTATATACTTTTTCCCACTCTACCGGTATCATACTGCTAATCTCATTCGCAATTTCATTGTATATTTTGCTAAGCTTCTCTTCAAATGTCATGTTGGCACCTCTACTTATTTAATATTCTTCTAATATTTCTTTCACCATTAATTTCATATTCAACTTTAAATATAGTCGGTCTTTGACTATTACCGCTATATTTTACTTCCATTTTAATATTTTTCACCTCTTTCCCAGAGTTTAAGAACTCTTGCCACTCTTTCTCAAGATTATACCAATGACCTTTCTCCTTAAATGGACGGTTGATAAATTTACTTTGTGCCACAAGGTTATCAATGTCTTTTGAACCACCAAACATTCTAGCGATTAAGTGACCTCCATCATCGTCTGGTAATCTATCCTCTCCCCCCACAGTTCTTTGTGCATGGCTATTACGATCCCCATCTTTTAGAGAGAGATTGTCTACATAAACTTCTTTTATGCGACCTTTATGATCGGTTCGATATATGTGACCAGTAGGTGTTGTGTATTCAATATTCGCCTTTAGTTTCTTAGGTCTAAGTCTTGCATAGTGTTCTCCGAATTCAACCTTGGTGTAGTTTGGTGATTCAACATACTTTGATGAATTCATTTCATGGCTACTTATACTATGTTTGCCTTCACTTCTCACCATACTATCTTTTGGACCATGTGTCACGTGATTTTGTGGTGTAACAGCACGCTTTATGTTTTGACCCATGTTTCTCAAAGTAGTTGTTTCAGCAAATTTTATACCACCCATTCCCGCTGGTGCAAGTTGTTGTTTAAATGGATGTGCTATTTCTTTATCAAGTCCATTATTCACTATTCGTTTGACATTTTGTGCTTGTTGTCCAATCCAATTTCTACTTTGTTGAACAGTATGAGTTGCTTGACCACGCATGTTACTCAGCATTTGTCCAACATGAGTATTTTGAGCAAAGTTACGAGATTGATTCAACACACTGTTTTTCATCATTCCCATTTTAGGTGAAATACGACTAACTGCTTGTTGCATTGTCTTTTGCAATCCTGTTTTAACTGCAAATTTTTCTCCGCCTTTGAAGCCTAATTTCATTAAACTTTTCCCAGCACCTTTGAGGAAGCCCATACCTGGCAATGGAATAAGCGAAAGTCCTTCCATGATTCGTTCTTCTTTAGATAGCTTTCTTCCAGTTACAATATTTTTTCCTGTGGCTGCATTTGCTGCTGAATAAGCGGAATAAGCACCAATAGCTACTGCTCCAGCAACAGGATTAATACAAGATAAAACTACCATACCAGCTAGTGCTGCAATCTCTATAGCTTCTTCTTTTTTCTTTTGCTCCTCTAGCTCTTCCGCTTCAGCTACTGTCATGTAATCACAAGAAGCGCCCTGAGTCATCATTTTTTCAAAATCACTTTTAGATAATTTCTTATCTTCTTTTTTCATTTCTTTGTAATGCTGATCAATTACTTTTACAAATTCTTGATCCGATTTTAATATTTCATCGATGCTATAAACATCGCTGTCACTTTTCTTGGCATCTCCCTTTGCAATTTTCCCAGAAGCCCCATAGGTATCTCTACCATGTCCACCACCATTTTTAATTAGTATATTTTCCAATTTAACATTCGTTATACCTTTGAATGCTTTATCTATATCTTCTATAAATGGCGTGTCAATAATTTCTTTCATTTTCGAATCTAATTGAGATGCATAATCATATAACTCATTTTGATAATACCCCATTAATTTAGATCCTTGTGGACCTACTACACTACTTGTTAATGATATTGCGCCATCTTCGTCTAAAGAACTGACATCGCTTACCGCATCATCCATTGTTGTATCTACATCTAAGAAGTCTTGACCCTCTATTGCATCTATTACACTTTGGATAGATGACTTTTCATTGTCATAATCAGCTGTTAGATATTCAATATCTTTTGTCATGTCATGCACCTATCCCTCAATATTATAGTAAAGCTTGGCAAATTCCGTACCCCAATGTTCATCTGCTTCAAAGAACTTTTGTGCTGAATTCATGACGCCACCACCGAGTGTACTCAATGGACCTTTGAGACCACTAATGACTGTTGCAGCACTACTATAGCCATTTTCCATAGAATGTGCAGCTTTTTCACTACTGTAGTAATTTAATTGCGCTATTTTTCCAAAGTTTTGAGCTATTTCATCATACTTTTGACTTATGCTTTCCAATTCTTTTACAACATGTGCAATCGTTTCAGCTTTAACACTAATTTTTCCACTCAACGTCATTACTCCTCTGCTTTATTAATATGATTTTCATCAGTATCGAATCCAAATAATTCTCGTATAAATGTATTAATGACACCAATATGAACATTCAGCACTTTATCTTTTAATGGGTATCGAATGAATAACAAATCATTTTGTTCATAAATGTTATATAAACTTTGTTGAGGGTCACCTTGATGATTGTATATTTCAATTTCTAAAACACGCCCAATCGTATCGATACTTTCATTATTTAAGTTCTCCAATGTTTCATCGTCAATTTGTTTAAAGTCCCAATCATTGGACTTTTCTTGTCTCATCAATAAAGGATATGATTGTACAATCGACCACCATGCAATGTCTTTATTGATAATTCGTATTTGAAACCCATTATTTTTAAACCGGCTTAACAAAATATATTCATCTTTTTCATAGCTAAATGGTGCAAAATACATATCATTAATTCGAATATTTACAATGGCGCTAATATACTCTCTGACTAATGTAGCCACTTTAAAACCTGCATCAGTTAACTTGTCATTCTCTGTTACTAATTCCTTTTCAATTAAAGCAGCTTTAGCTTCTTCAAAATTTGATGGATCAAACAATTCAAAATTTACGAGAGGCAATTTACTACCACCTAAAATTGTTAATTCTTCGTAAGAAAAATAATCTATTCGCTTAACATCTTTCATCATGGGTTCACCCTATCAAGCCCTTGCTTAATTGATAATGTATCGTATTTCGCTAGATTTTGACTTAAGTTATCAATTGCTTTTTGATGGTCAGCCATCGGTTGTACTAATTCTTCTTGAAACTTTGCCATAATGAGTAACACATCTTTCACCTTATTGGCGAACTGTCCTTCCCAATCACTACCTTCGATATACTCAGCGAGCTGTTGCGTTTGCTTTTGACATGCTTCAATATCTTTAGCTGTTTTTGCCGCTAATTGTTTCGCTTGATCAACCTTGCCACCATCTGCTTTAATACCTTTATATCCACCCATATCTTCACCTCAATATTAATTCATTGCTTTATTAAAATATTCACTTGCCTTTTCGCCAGCAATTTCCTTAGCTTTTTGGAGGGATTCTTTATTTTTATCGATATCTTCACCCAACATTTCAAGCTTTTGTTTCATCAAATTTCTTTTTTCAATATATAACGTATTGGGCGCCTTTCCCTTAACAGTTACACTGTCCTTATTAGCACTAGATTTTGCAGTTTGTACGTCCTTTGCTGTGCTTTCAATATCATCTAGTGCAAAACTCAAATTAAATTCTAATCGCTTATATTGTTCAGCTTTTCTTAAATATCCAGAACGAACTTCAATTTCATGCGCAATCTCTTCAGCATGCTTTTTAATATCTTTAAATTTCGACTTAACCATTGTTTCAATATCATTAAAATTCATAACATACCTCCCTCCTATTTAATTCATTGCTATTTAAACCATCTAATCTTTTGATAAGCTTGGTTTGCGACCATATATGCTTCATTTTCTTTAATAACAGGTTCTCGTTGAATAAATCTAAATTTAAAGAATTGTTGGTCTGAAATACGAATACCTATACTAAATTGGTTAATCATTTTACGTGCAACATCAATCTGTTTATCATAAGCATCTATTAATTCTTTATGAATGCCGACAAATAAAATGTTCAAGCCAAGTTCTGGTCCTTTTGTAATAAGCTTTTTAACATCATCTTCCGGAATATACGTGCAATCAATAAATGTTTTAAAATCATTGATAATATAAAGTGAATCTTTTTCAAATGGGCCGTCCATTTCTCTTTGCTTTAAGTCTTCAATCATTAGTTGATGAATCGCTTTAATGTCTTCTCTTTCTTCGGCAAAGTTAGCCACTTGATGCCTATAAGCTTTAAACTCTCCACTTGAGTCTGCGATACAAATCGCATATTTTTCATTTAATATGTCAATTTCTTTCATCATAATTTCAGCAATATGCGCAATTTCTCTCGGATTTTCTGATGAAATCATTGCTGGTTCAGTTAATTTAATTTTTTGTAGTGTAACACCTTCATAATCTAATCCAATTGGTAAAGCACCATTTGCAACTATATCTGGTAAGTTTAATGATTCTCTGTAATCTTCATATTTAATTTCATCTGGCATCATAGGAATATCATTTGGTGTTTCACCTTTATAAAATTCTGTCATCGCCGATACTTCATCATTAATTTGATCATTATATGATTTGGTCTCATCATGTTTAAATGGTTGGCCAATATGGAATGATACGTTGTCATCACTACTTAACAATGCTCGACCCACAACATCTTTAACCGCAAATTTTTGCTGTCCTACTACGTTCGACACCTCTGATTTATCATATAAAAACATTGCGATACGCGTTTTCATATTAATGTACATTGGTGTTTTCATAGCGTTAGCTCTTGAAGCAGTTAAGGTTACTTGCATGTCTAATGCTAGCCCTTCACGCGTCATTTTAATCATCATATTTTCAAAAACTTCTTGGAAAGGTGAATCTTTTACTGCGTCAAAGTTATCAATAAGAATAAAGACATGCGGAATTGTTTCACCAGTTAATTTTCGATATTCAGAAATACTAGTGACACGATACTGACTTAAAATCTTCTTACGACGATCAATTTCATCATTAAATATACGTATCGCCTTAGCAATCTTGTCTTCTTGATCTACTGTAAAGTAATCAGCGACATGTGGTATGTCTGTAACTGGCATCAAACCATTGGTACCGAAATCGAACAAGTACATGTGTGCTTGATCAGGACGATGGTGTCTTGCAACATCGAAAATAATGTTGTGTAAGAACGTTGTTCTACCATATCCTGGACTTCCGATTAACGCGATGTGCCCAGCTTTTTTCAATTGCAATACCATCGGTCCTTGATATTGTTCTTCTGGTACGTCTTTAAGTCCTAATGTTAATTCCACTTCTTTTGCATCATCTGACCATAATTTTCTGAAATCTGTTTCTACTAAATCTTCTTGATATACATTTTCTGGCAATGGTGGTAGCCATGGACGCTTAACTTCTTCGATTTCTAATCGTGTTGTAATAGATTCGATATGATCTATGACCGCTTCTAACTCAGTTTGATTTTCTTTCGTTTCTTCATCTTCAAGTCCACTCAAGTCTTTGTTGATTGCTTGAAGTTGACCATAGTCATTAATCATGTAAATCGTCTTATCTTCAACTTCTAATTTATCGCCTTCGATGTCATATGTTGCACCACTCCATGCAGATTGGAATAATTCATAAATTTCATTATTACCAACTTGTAAATACGCACGACCTGGTAATGTAATGTCTGCTGCATCTGGTGTTTTTAAAATTTCATTACTGTCTTGTCTATCTTGTACTTTTAATGCCAACTTAAATTTAGAGTTAGACCAAATTTGGTCATCAACAACACCCGATGGTTTTTGTGTCGCAAGTATTAAATGAATACCTAACGAACGTCCAATACGTGCCGTTGATACAAGTTCTTTCATAAAATCAGGTTGTTCTGATTTTAATTCGGCAAACTCATCGGAAATAATGAATAAATGTGGCATTGGTTCTGTCGCAATACCTTCTTTAAATAACTTATGGTATTGATTAATATGGTTAACATCATGCTCTCCGAATAAACGTTGACGTTTTCTCAATTCGGCTTTGATTGATGTTAAGGCACGCATCGCTTCATCGCCATCTAAGTTTGTAATCGTACCAACTAAATGGACTAAATCTTTAAATAAGTTCGCCATACCCCCACCTTTATAGTCAATCAATAGGAATGCAACTTCATGAGGGTGAAAATTAATAGCTAAAGATAAAATGTATGATTGGATAATCTCAGATTTCCCTGAACCAGTGGTACCAGCAACTAAACCATGTGGCCCGTGTGCTTTTTCATGTAAGTTCAATGATAAAATATCATCTTTACCTCTTACACCTAAAGGTACTGCCATCGTTTTGTATGTTTCGTTTTGTCTCCATCGATTAACCACATCAAGCTGATCTACTTCTTTCACGTTATACATCTCTAAAAATGTAATACTATCAGGAATTGCATTTTTCAAATGTTCGACGTGTATCAAATTCGCCAAACGTCGCGCGATATATTCTTTATCGACGTTATCAATATTTTCAGGTGTAAATTTCAATTGAACTAATTCTTTTTCTTTCGTAATCAGTTCGCCTTCAGTACGAGACTTGATATCAATAATGGTATCTACATGCTCTGGCAAACTTTCAATCACATCTTCAACAAAGATTAATGAAATACCATATTCTGATAAATCTTGGTTTACATATTCTAAAATGACATGATCAATAATTAATGACATATCTGTAATGACAAACACTAATTGCGGTGTGAAAATAATTTGCTCATTACTTCTGCTGCGTTCACGCACAGCTTGGATACGTTCTTTAATCATGCTATAAATTGACGTTAAAATTTGGTCACGCGTTCGTTGATTGTAAACAAATCCTCTAATGTTTTGCCCTCTCAATGTCATATGTGGCAACCAACGTGCCCATTTCAATGTTTCAACTTCATCTTCACGTGTCACAAATAGAAACTCTAAATCATGATAACTATGGAATGTTGACAATTGAATTAGCATTTTCTCCAATTCTTCTAAAATGAGATGTCGTGCACCAATATATGCAATTGGCCCATGATTTAAATCATTGATTAATGGTGCTTGTTCTACATCTGTGTAAAATTCATACAATTCTTTAGCATCGTCGAATAGTTCATCACGACGTTGGTTAAATTCTTCTTCTTGGTAATCTAATTTGAATGACTTTTCTACATTCGCAATACCTAACTTATAATGTAAGAAATCGTGATGATGCGATGTTTTTTCATATATTCTTGGTGCTTTCGTTTCAACGATATCTTTAATTTCAGCAACCGTTGGATAATGGTAATTCAAACTAAAACGTTGTGCTTTAATCGCTTTATTAATTTCTTTAGATTTATTATCCAAATAAGCTTTGTAATCTTTCTCTCGTTTTTCAACATCTTTGTTATACTTTTTCTTTTCAGAGAAATACGTTGTAATACCAAATACTATCGTTACTGTACTCATACCAATCATCATTAAAATATAAATACCAATTGGTCTCACTAAAAAGATGACAACAGTTAAAGCAATCATTACTAATGGCGGTATAATGGAACGCCATATCACTGTATTGTTCTTCTGTATTGGCTGTGGCGGTCTTTCAATCTTAATATCATCCGTCGGTTCACGGTGAATAATCCTTGGCGAACGATGGTACGTATTGTAATCATCTGCCTGTGCATGTGGCATCTCTTGTGTTAAGCGAATTAATGACGATGCCACTGTATTCTGACTCAATACATTTAAACCATCAGCTTGTACTTCGAGCCATATCCCTTCAACATAAATATGATCACCAATGTAAGCTTTGTTCGTTAGTTGCTCTTGTAGTTCATAGTTAATATACACATCTGTATTTTTATCGTGCACAATGCGTACGTATTGTGATTCTTGTATTGATTGAAAATCTTTAATAATGATGGCATTCATCAAGCTTTGAATAACCATATCATCATACGCATTTGGTCCAATTGTCATCGTATCTTGAATTGAAGGATACGCAAATGATGCATAATCAGCTTCTGTATAAAGCTGTAATGTAATGTCATCAAGGTCACCTTTTCTAACAAGCACCTTATTAATAGAAGTATGATTCGCTTGCCAAGTACCTTGATTATTTTGTTCTAAATGAATGACTTCGCCTAACGATTTCAACGTAATATCTGCACGCTCGTCTTCGCTAATAGTATATGTCTTACCATCTCGCAAATTGAGCATCTTCAATTGTTTGTTATATTTTATAATCAATTTATGCATTGTCTTTGCCTCAGTCCTATACTATTTTTTTCTTTCAGCTTCTTGGCGTTTTTCTTTATCTTTTTGTGCTTGTTCTTTTTGTTTCTTTTCGTTCTCTTCTTGTTGCTTTAATTTCTCATCTTTCGCTTTTGCTTTCTCTTCTTCAGATTTCGCTTTTTCATCTTTAACTTGTTTTTCTTTGTCTAAAATATCTTGCAATTTATCGTTATACTTTTTCGTTTCTTCAGAACGTTTATCATTCGATAAATCTCCGTTATTTTTAATCTCATTTAATTTATTAATCAACGCTAACTTTGTAATATCGTTATCATCTAAATAAGTGGCAATATTAATCGCTTCATCAAGATGTCCTTGTCCTAATTCCATCCAATATAATAAGTAGTCTTTGTTTGAATTTGGTGTCACATTATTAAGTAAATTTTCTTTCTTATCTTTTTCTAAACCTTGTTTATTTGTTTGGATATAACTTTTGGCATAAATGTAAAGTGCCTCTTTATCTAATTTTTTACCATCTAAATCATCATACGTATTTAGTACTTGCGTATAATCATCCTTTACAAATGCTTGGTATCCTTTTTCAATGCGCTCATTATGCTTCATTACTGAAAAATATAAAAAGGCTAAGAATGCAATTAATAAAACACTTAACGTTGTCATACCGATAGCAACCCATTTGAAAACGGTATGTCCTACTTTGCGTACATATGCATAATTTTGACTATAATCTTGTTCTTGTTTCTGATACTGTTCATCTAAAAATGCCGTTAGTAAATCTAACGTTGCCGCTTCAATAACTTTAGTTTCAAATGGCGTTCCTTTATGTAGTTCTAAGTTTCCTTCAACTAAAGCATCAAATGATTGTTTCTCATTGAATGCACAGATAACCAGCGCTTTATATCTTGTTAAAAATTCAGCTTCTGACACAGGTAATGGATCAACAACATTTTGTAACCCTCTTGTTTTAGCAATGGGTAATCCATCTCTTGTGAAAAATAATTCATCTGGTGCCAACACAAATGTGTAGCGTGTACGATTTACTTCTTCTAAATTTTTGATATTGAGTAAGTAACGTAATTTTTCATTTTTAGTAAATGATTTAATATTATCAAAAGGTGTATGATTGTCATTAATGTCATAATGTATTTGGAAACTGTCACGTAGTTCAGTTAATTCAGCATCTATAAAATATGGAGAATGTTGTTCTAATAAGTACATTAAATGAAAATGTTCTGGTTTAATTGAAGACTTAGGAATCTCTCTCATATCTAAGCGTAATTTTGTTTTAGCTGCTTCTTCAGCATCTAAAGGCGTTAACATATCTTGCATTTCATTTTTAGGGTTATGATTTTTAACCATCTATTTTTCCTCCTATAGTAACTTCAAAATATCTCCATCAGCGATTTGATAATCAATGAGTCGATCATTTTCAACAAGTAATTGACCTTTCGTCATCACTTTAATTTGTGTATTGACATCAAATATTGAAATGTCCAAACTATCCAATACTAAAGCTATTAAGTTTTTTATCGGTAAATATGCTGGTACTGCTAAGTCATATGTGCCGTAATTATAATTAGTAAAATCAAATGTTACTTTTACGTGCTGATTCATTTTTCGTTCGTCTCCCTTTATGAATTGAAAAAATGACAAATCCTAAAGTCAAAAAAGCCCCTACAGACATCAAAATGTACGGGAATATTTTTTTCTCCTGCTTGTTTTGAATATAGGGGCTTTTATCACTCTCCGAAGTCTTTTCTAAGTTAGATTTGGAAAATAACACTTTTTTAGTTTCATTCAAGCGAGTCGAGTGACTCGCTTGATTTTGAAACATATCATTTTTTATTTGTTGTTGTCGTTCTTTTTTCTGCTTAGCAATCGCATCATTAACCGCTTTGCTGTCTTTATTAAATAGCGTTGTATCATATTGATTTAAATCATTATTGATTCGCTTTTCCTCTTCTTGTTGCACATCAATATTAAGTCCGCCATTATTGCTAGATGCTGTTAAAAAAGTTAAAGCAATCACGCTATTCATCAACATTAGATTAATCTCTCTTTCTTAAAGTGTTTTATAAACATGTTCAGTACAAAGCCAATAATCACAAGTACTGTTAATATTACTAGCACCAAGCCTATAGGATGCTCTGCATTTAAATAATTGAAGAACATGTTATCGATATAAGACAATGGTGAAATTTTATTAGTCACACCTTGTCCAGCTGCTTTCAAATTATTCATAGCTACAAAGTATAGACCCAATGCAGCAATCATTAAGAACATACCGATAGATTTTACCTGTCTTAGTAAATACGTATTAATAAGTACGAAGACCATCATAGTTAAAATCACCATTAAGATGAATTTCGCTCTATAGCCAGCTAATACATGGAACTTATTCATTGCAATTAAACCGACAATTAACCCTTCTACCAAACCAGTTGTACCAATAACACCTGACGTAATGACATTATTCCAAAGATGGTTTTTACTACTATAATCATCTTTAATGAAATTCATTTGTCCTTTGGCACGTTCATAACTATAGAAAATATATGCTGTAATCATTGATAGTAAATACATCAATAATACGAATAATGTCGGTGAAATCACGTCTGTATTACCATTATTAGCTAAAACATTTTCTAAGTTTTTCTTTTGAACCGGATTACTCATAAATGCTTTTAATGCTTGGTTTTGTCTGTCGCCATCTTTAGAATTTTGTAATACTTTTTTAAATTCTTTAGCGAACAACTCATTATCTTTATCGTTTTTAGCCATTTGACGATTCAAATCGTTAGCTCTTACGCCTAATGCTCGACCTGTCGCATGTAGCTTATTCACATTATTGTCGACTTGATTTAATTGGCCACTAACAGAATCTGCAATTGATTTTGATTCTTGTGTATCTGATAGCAATTGCGTACTCTTTTCAGAAATTCTACTAATTTCTTTATCTAAATTTGAAGACATCGTATTAAATTCATCATTTTTGCCTTTATCAATTTTTGGTTCTTGTGGCTCTTCAGCAAAAGTCTTTTTAACGTTTTCTAACTGATCAATCAGCTTGGAAATATCTTCTTTATTTTTTGTTGTATTCTTTTTGTTATTTAAAATGTCATCAATCAGTTTGTCTGAGTTTTCTTCCATTGAATCAATTTGATGTAACACAGCTACTTTATCGTCTTTGAAACTTTCCATGTCATTGATAACTTGGTCAACCATCATATCAATTAAACGTTTGTTGTCGAATGGTTTATCTTCTCTGCCTTTTGTATCTGTGTACATTTTATAATGCGCATCAAACCTAGATAATGCACTCAATTGCTGGCTTAATGCATCTTTCGATAAGCGACCATCAAGGTTATGATTCAATGTTACATCCACAACACTCGTTGCTTTCTTATCATTTGGTTCATCTTGACGATTTGCTTGTCCAAATAACAATTGTAAATGCATTGTTTTATCTTTTAAGAAATCTTTCTCAGCATCCTTTTTCAATTTAGCAACGCCATTGACTTCAACTTTATATTCCTTGTTAGATGTATCGAGTTGAACACTTTGATCCTTAATGTCATATTTTTTACCATTAATTTTAATGTCGCCTTCAAAATTAAAATGAGGATCTGTTGCAACAGTTAATTGATTAATATCATTACTTTTAATCGTTTCAGTACGTTGCACTTTGACACCATCATTAATCAAACTACTTGTGTCTTGCGCAACTTGGTTATCGTAATCTGTTAAATTAATGTGTTCTGCTAACGGTTTTTTCAAATTATATTCATTTTTATAACGTTTTGCTTCTTTGACAATTGCTTCGTATTTATTAGCTTCATCCTCATTTAAACCTGCAGCTATAAAGTCTTGTTTAGACATGTTATAGATAAATGTTGTATCTGTATCAGGTTCTTTGACAATATCATCATGAAGTTGTTTCTCTAAGTTTTCAGCGAATTGAGCATTGTTCATTTTAATGCTATTTAGCGCATCTTGTAAGTCTTTGTTATTTGCAAGCTCATCTTGCAGTGATTCTGTTAATTGCTTACGATAGTCTTCAATCATACCTTTTGAAAATGGTGACTCTTGTGATTGAATGATTTCTCTTAATTTATCTAAGTTTTCTTTAACAGTTTGTTTATATTCTTCTTTACCTGTATCTTGCATACTTGATTGTTGATCAATTTGGCTGTCCATCTGTTTTAATGCATTGATATAGTTATCAAGTTCCACGCTATCTTTTTGCGATTTATAATCTTGTAACATTTTATCCATCGCTGTATTGTGCTCGTCAAATAATGAATTTTGTTTTTCAATTAAAGTCGAAACATTATAATCTGTGTTCACTCTGAACGTATCTGAATTCGCACTCAATAATGATTTATTGTATGTTTGGAACCATTTTGTAATGTCTTTGTTTGCAGAAATTGAATTTACAAGCGTATCTGTAAATAATTCCGGGAAGTCGTTAATTGGATTTAATAAGTAATTCGAGAATTTACTATTCACACCATGTTCACGCGTCATAATAGCGCCAACATTTTTTTGTGCATTATGTAAATTATCAATGATGCTTGTTAAATAAATTTCGACTAAGTTTTTGTTAAAGTCGTTAAGTACATTACTTACAACTTTTTCTGTGTTTTTAGCTACTTCTTCTTTTTGTCCTACAGCTGTTTTATACTGTAGCGATATTTTCGATGGTGTTTTAGCGTCTAATTGCATTGCCAATTTTGAAAAGTTTTCTGGGATAACAATCATGACTTGGTATCCACCATTTTTCAAACCAGACTCAGCAACGTTTCTTGTTACTGTTTCAAATTTATAGTTTTTCTCATTTGCTAACCTTTTAATAAATGCTTGACCCAGCTCAACTTTTTTACCGTTATATGTCGTTGGTTGATCCTCGTTAACAATTGCGATATGTATTTTATTATTTTTATTACTTACACTTTGGGATCCTTTTTCTGATTGATCTCCATATTTTGTTTGAACAAAAAATATCATACTAACTATGGCAATTATAATAATTAAAGTGACAATTAATGCATAAATCCAATTTTTCTTTTTCATGCTTATTTCCTTTCAGTTGTTTTCTTAAAAAAATGATAAGCAAAGCCACATTAGAAAATGTGACTTTGCCAATTTCAGAATGCTTATTGCAAACCGAAATTATTAGAAAGTTGTTGGTCTTGTTCTTGAACGGCATCAGCAGTGCTATTCAATTGTTGTTTAATTTCTTCTAATAATTGTGCAAATTTTTCTACTTTAGGACTAAGTTGTTGGAATTGCTCTTCGAAACGGCTGAAAGCTTGACCTTCCCAGTTCGCTGCAATTTCACCTTGTGCACGTGTTAAATCAGATAAAATTTGACGGATTTGGTCTGAACCTTGCCCGTAAGATTGCGATTTTGCTCTGATTTCCTCTGGACTCATCTTAATCATTGCCATAACTAGAAACCTCCTGAATATTTTAAGTTTATCAAAACTTTTTAGGGACACTATTTTTTGAAAAAGTGCTCCTTACTCAAATAATATATAAATTATTAGTATATGTATATAGTTTTTTAAGTATTTTTAGCTTTTTTAAAATAAATATATTGAATATACCCATATATTTTTAATTAACCATTCATTTTTGTAATATAAATGTGTATACTAAAATTAAATTAAATACATAAAGGATTAAATGGTTATTATGAAGAAAACAATTTTACTGACGATGACAACTCTTACTTTATTTAGTATGTCGCCTAACTCGGCTCAAGCATATACGAATGATAGCAAAACATTAGAAGAAGCAAAGAAAGCACACCCAAACGCACAGTTCAAAGTGAATAAAGACACCGGCGCGTATACTTATACATATGACAAAAACAACACGCCAAACAACAATCATCAAAACCAGTCACGTACAAACGACAATCATCAACACGCAAATCAACGTGATCTTAACAACAATCAGTACCATTCTTCATTAAGTGGTCAGTATACGCACATTAATGACGCAATTGATTCACACACACCGCCTCAAACGTCACCAAGCAATCCTTTGACACCAGCAATACCGAATGTCGAAGACAATGACGATGAATTAAATAACGCTTTTTCAAAAGATAACAAAGGGCTTATTACAGACATCGATTTAGACGAATTGTATGACGAATTACAAATCGCCGAATTTAATGACAAAGCAAAGACCGCTGACGGTAAACCTTTAGCATTAGGTAACGGTAAAATCATTGATCAGCCTCTTATCACAAGTAAGAACAACTTATATACTGCTGGACAATGTACATGGTATGTCTTTGATAAACGTGCCAAAGATGGACACACGATTAGTACATTTTGGGGAGATGCTAAAAACTGGGCAGGCCAAGCTTCAAGCAATGGCTTCAAAGTAGATAGACACCCAACACGAGGATCAATTTTACAAACAGTAAATGGTCCATTTGGTCATGTAGCCTACGTTGAAAAAGTTAATATTGATGGAAGTATTCTAATTTCAGAAATGAACTGGATTGGTGAATATATCGTTTCATCAAGAACCATCTCTGCTTCAGAAGTTTCATCATATAATTACATCCATTAAATTAATCATGACATCAATAAAAAGCGACCAGTTCGCAGTTTACAATTCGTAACACTGCAAAATTGGTCGCTTTATTTTGTATGTTATTCGATTATAAAATTACAAAGAAATGTTCTCTACATTCCCCATTAATCAAAATCGTTTACGAAAGTATAATTGTAGCTATAATAATCCAAGTCGTAACAACTAGTGGCACTATCGTCTTGAATAAGAATATACCGTATTTTTTCTTGCGATATATATCCAGTACTAGCCAAATTAAAATGATTATAACACCAACAAAAATAAATACAGGATTCATCGATATAGCATCTGCCTGTAACTCAGGTTGCATTCTTAATTTAGTGATAATTAACATCACTACTGAAATAATGAAAAAGTAGATACCTCTTATCTTTGATGTCTGTAAATCTAATTCCTGCTCTTCAATGACCTCTTTAGATTCACCCAATTCTTTTGCAATCAAATAATTTACTACCTTAGGTTTCACCCATAAACACTTAATTGCAAAGTACATAAAAATATATGATCCAGTATCCATAAACATTAAAAAGTTGCTTAAATCATGATCAACAAAGCGAGCGCCTATAAAATAGTAAAAAATCAATGTCCCCATTATAACAACATCTAATATTAAACCTATTATTGAAAAACCTTCACTTTTAAACAAACTAGCAATCATAGCTATATAATAAATAGCAAATATTGTTATTAAAATAAAAATTATCATGGTTAGACTCCTATTATTTTTTATGTCTTTCCTTTACATTGTCTTACCTTCATTTTCGATATCTTTCTTAATACTCTTATATAACGCGTAATTAAAATATGACCTAACAAGAAGAGCATCAACAATTATATTGATGAATATACTTAACCCTATAAAAATCTCTTCTTGCTGTGTTACAGGAACTATTAGACTTATATAAAATATTCCTCCAAAAGCAAATAATTTTATAATAATTGCTATGGCATTAACTGCAGGATTAGGATTTTCACTATCAAATTCGTTTTTATAAAATAAAAATAAACCTAACCAAGAAATAAATAACATCAAGATAATACCTAGACAATAATTGAAAACATCAAATCCAAAACCGACTACACCAAAAACGTAAATAGATACAAAAAGCAATGGCAAAGTATATCCCACAATAACGTTAAGTGTGAGATATCTAACCACATATCTTTTTTCAACTTTGTAATTTTCATTTTTCTCTTGTATGTACATCATAATCAAAATTACAGCTGTAAAGGCCATAAACACCAGTAAATACATAGGCAATTTATCATATAGTTTAGCGTAGAAAAACATAATCGCGTCAAAAAATAATGAAACTGCAACTACAAATACTCCCAATACAGTCAAGTATGGTCTTTTTATATTCTTTACAAAATCATCGACTTTCAATTCCATAAATTCATAATCTCCCCAATCTTACTTCAATATTTTTATAAGTTAAATAAATCTTCTTCGCCAAAAAAATGCATATTATTAAGTTAACCAACATTTTTCAAGAATCATTATGTAATCAAACTATTTTTTGTAGTTTATTAGATTTCCAATAACTTATTAAACATTATTATAACTAAAATTCTATTAATTTAAACAAAATTTAAAATAAACCATTTAATAAAATGTATTGTTCTGATATGATTAACTCATAAATAATTGGGAGGAAGCAAAATGTCTAAAAAGTTAAAAATTATAATTCCTATTATTATTGTCTTACTATTAATAGGTGGAATCGCATGGGGAGTTTATGCATTTTTTGCTAATACACCGAAAAATACATACCTAAAAAGTGAACAACAAACAGCAAAAATGTATAAAGATTATTTTAATGACCGTTTTGAAAATGAAGTGAAGTTCCAAGAAAAGATGAAAGATAATTCGTTTTTATCTTCATTAGAATTAAGCGCAGATGCATCAGATGAAATTGTTAAAGGGCTTGGCATTCCTAAATCTGTTGTTAATGCATCGAAAATTAAAATGTCATATGGACATGATCCTAAAAAAGAGAAATCAATGATTAATCTTGAACCAACAATCGCAGACTCTGCATTAGGGAAATTCCAGTTAGCTGCAGATAAAGATAAGCATTATTTCGAATCACCATTATTTAAAGGGAAATATAGTGTTAATAATTCTGATTTATTATCAACTTATTCAAAACTTACAGGTGAAGATGAAGAAACAGCAAAAGAAAATGGTATTACAAACCAACAACTAAATTTAAATACTCTTTTTAATAATGCTCAAGCACAACAAAGTGACTACAGCAAAATTGCCGAAAAATATTCCGAACTTATTGTCGACAAATTAGATGACGATAATTTTGATAAAGGTAAAAAAGAAGAAATTAAGGTTAATGGTGAAAAGTACAAAGTTAGACCTGTCACGTTAACACTTAGCAGAGCTGACACTAAAAAAATTACATTAGCTGTATTAGAAGAAGCTAAAAAGGATAAAGACCTTAAAAAATTAATGGAAGAACAAGGTGCTACAAAAGACTTTGAAAAAGACATCAAAAAAGCAATTGACGATGTCAAAGAAACTAAAAAGGATGAATTTGCTAAAATTCAATCTAAAATTTATACCGAAAAACATACGATTGTAAAACGAGAAATTACTATTACAGACAAAGAAAATAATAAAACTAAAATCAAAGGTACTAATACTTTAGAAGACGATAAGTTAAAACTAGATTACGCACTTGATTTCGATCAAGATAAATACACGTATGCTGAAGCGAAATATACAATTAAAGGCGTATCTTCTAAAGAAAAAGATAATAAATATAATGATAAATACGAATTTGGTAAAAAGACAGAATATGATGAATCAAAAATCAAATTAGATAACCAAGAAAAAGTAGATGGCACAAAACGTCAAGATAAAGGTAAAATCACTGTCGCATTAGATAAATATAGCGACGAAAATGAATTCACTTTTGAAAATAATATAGATTCTGACGTAAAAAATAACACTCAGAAATCTACGTTAAATATCGGCATCAAATATGCTGAAGAACCAATTAATTTCATTTTAAAATCTAGCACAAAATTGAAAGCAGATATTGATTTTGATGATAGTGGTGCAAAAGATTTCAATAGTCTATCTTCAAAAGACCGTGAAAAACTTGAAAAAGAAATCGAAAAAAATGGCGGCAAAATGTTTGAATCAATTTTAAAAAAGGCATCTAAATAACTAAAATATAAAAATAAGATTGGAAGGTCATCTTGCCTTTCAATCTTATCATTGGAGGAGTGGTTAAATGAAAACAATACATTTGTTTCGCATCTACCACTCTTTTTTATTGAAAAAGTGGTATTTGATTATCTATTTACTATTTATATTAGCGGCACTCCTTATTACATTAACGACAATCCAACATGTAACAGAAGATGACAATCATTTTAATATAGGTGTCGTAGATAAAGATCAATCAAGTGAAACGAAATTAATCTTAAACTCTATTGGTAAAGGGAGTAACCTAGGAAAAAACGTGAGCATTAAAGCATATGATGATAAGCAAGCACATACTTTGTTAAAAAAACATAAACTTCAAGGCTATTTTGTTTTTGATAAAGGTATGACCAAGGCATTTTATAAACAAGGCGAACTACCAATTTCAGTATATACATATGATCAACAATCCATGAAAAGTGTCGTGCTATCTCAGCTAACAGATTCTGTTTACCAACGTCTTATGCGATCAATGGGTGGCATCTTAGCTTTTCAAGACTTAGCACCGAAAGCATCACATTCTGACAGTATCAATGTTATGACTGATTTGCTGATTACAGGATTAAACCGTTCAGGTGCATTTAACTTAGAACCGATTCATTTATACGATACGGGCAGTTATTATGCAATTACAGGATTTTTAACAACGGTATTCATCTTTGCACTATCTTTATTTACAGTTTTGAAAATGAATCAAGATACTGTATTGAAAGCGCGATTGAAAATGTTTCATTTTTCTAAAGAGCGTTTATTAATCATTCGTACGTTGATTACATGGTTTTATACTATGTTATGGAGTATCGTTGGTGTAGTTTGGATTGTGTTCAGTATTCCGAATATCTTTGAATTATATAATTGGCCAACGTTAGCCATTCATTTAAGCTATTATGTTACCTTTTTAATACTGTGGTTATTACTCATCGAACTTTTAACAACAGGCTTGTTGAATAGTATTAGTAAAGTCATATTAGCTATTGTCATCCTGGTGTTATCTGGTTTAACAATACCTACGATTTTTTTACAACATATAGCAAATGGTGTTTTCAATATTCAACCGTTCGCAGTTGTAACAAATCAATTGTTAGAAATTATTTTAAACAACTACATTTTAGAACTGCACCCTAGTTTCTATCTTAGCTTCATCGCACTTTTGATAATTAATTTAGCTGTATTGGTTTGGAGGTATCGTCAATGAAGCCTTATATACAACTTGTTGTGTTCAAGCAATGGTTACAATACATCTTGCTCGTAACAACCATTGTCATCGCACTCGTACTTATTGGTATCGGTTACCGTGTAGCACATGACAACTTCAAAATACCGATTACCATTCAAGATTTAGACCAAACCACTGCATCAAAATCATTCGTCAATAAAATTAAACAATCTGACTATGTAACTATTAAAAAAGTCGATGAAGATGAAAGCTATATTGAAGATGATGTTACTAAAAAGGAAGCTATTTTAAGTATGCAAATTCCTAAAGGTTTCTCTCAAAAATTAAAAGAGAACCGTTTAAAAGAAACGATACAGTTATATGGTAGAGATGACTTTATAGGTGGTATTGCTGTAGAAATTGTTAGTAGTTCATTATATGAGCAGCAAATTCCTAACATTATTTATGAACACCTTGAGGATATGAAACAGCATCAATCCATCGATGCTATCAACAAGTCCTATCATAAACATACACCTGAATCTAAAATCAAATTTGTGTCGCTTACTAAACAAGCACAACACTCTATTTCAATTAGCTTAATCTTTGCGGTGATTTTATTTGTTAGCGCTGTTCAAGTAGTACTTCATTATCGTTTAAACCAACAAGCAGCATTGCAACGATTATCACAATATCATTTAAGCCGTTTCAAACTATATAGTACTTATGTAATGACACATACGATTTTGTTATTGTTGGTACTATTGGCAGTTAGTCTATATTTGTCTCAACCACTCAGCTTAATATTTTACTTAAAATCACTGTTACTTATATTGATTTATGAGATAGGTATCGTCTTTATCTTATTCCATATTCAAACAATAAGTCATCGATTATTCATGACATTTATATATGCACTTGCTATGGGTATCGTATACTTGATTATTTTCATGTAAAGGAGCGTAACTGATGATAGAAATTAATAACCTTTCAAAGCGTTACCGTAACAAACAGATTTTCAATCATTTAACTATGTCCTTTGATAGTAATCGTTTAACCGTATTACTTGGTGATAATGGTGCTGGAAAATCAACATTACTTCGTATGATTGCTGGTATTGAAAAAGCTAATGATGGAACTATCAACTATTTCGGCGAAAAATGGAATCAAAGACAAATACAAAATCACATCGGTTATGTGCCACAAGACATTGCGTTATTTGAACACATGACAGTGGCTGAAAACATTAAATTTTTTAAATCACTTTGTAAAAATCCAATTAACGATACAACTATCAACGAATATTTACAGCAATTAAACTTTGATGATACGTCTGCCAAAGTATCTACATTGTCCGGTGGGAATAAACGTAAAATTAATATATTAGTAGGTTTACTAGGTCAACCTCGAATTCTCATTTTAGATGAACCGACAGTTGGTATTGATTTAAAATCTAGACATGACATCCACCAACTACTTAACATCATGAAATCTAAATGTTTAATTATATTAACTACCCATCATTTAGATGAAGTTGAAGCACTTGCAGATGATATCAAGTTAATTGGCCAAGATCCTTTTTATCAACATGTTTTAGAGGACAAACAATGGACTTATACCTATTATTAAAACGAAAAAATCCCAAGCTGCGTATGATATCGCAACTTGGGATTTTCTGTATTATCTACTTTGCAAGTATGACGTTGGGTCTACTGCATATTGATTACCGATGCCACCAGACATACGTTGGAAGTGTACGTGAGGCGCTGTTGAATTACCCGTACTACCTGAATATGCAATTTGGTCACCAGCTTTGACTTTATCACCAGCTGAAACAGTTAAACGATTATTATGCATATACCATTGGTAGTTATTACTGTTCGCTTCTTTAATCGTTACTTGATTGCCGCCACCATAGTTACTCCAACCTGCTTGTACTACTGTACCATCAGTTAATGAGTAAACTGGTGAATTTTCAGGCATTGCATAGTCGACACCGTAATGCGCACCACCACCGTGATATTGTCCATATGGTTGTAGTTGTTTACGACTTGTTAACCAGCTTGCGTCTTTCGCATGACCACTAGCTGTCGCTTTACTTGCTGATCCACCATTTTGATTAGATGTGCCATTAGGATAATTGACCTTTCCATTACCATCATGGCTGTTATACGCTTGGTTGTTGTTACTATGTGAATAATAGCTCGCGTCTGGACCTACATTTGATTGATAACCATATTGATTAATATGCTGTTGGCTTTGACTCGCTGTGTAGTCATTGTTATCTCCTGCTGTTGCTGGATTCACATATGTTTGGCCGCTTCCATTGGCATTTGCATTTTTTGGATAACAGTTATAAAAATAATGCGTATGTCCTTGAGCATCTACGAATGTATAGCTATATTCTTTATTATCAAACATTGCTTGATTCCAGTTACCATCAGGTGTGTGATGATAATCCCCATTAGAATCAATTGTATAATAAGTACCATAAGATACGTCTTGTGATTGTGTTGACATTTGTGTATGTGCTTGTTGGGTGTTTGTCGTTTCTGCTGCATCTGCTTGATGCGCCATTGTAAATGTAGCGAAGCCCATCGTTGCAATCGCTGCTGCTGTTAATTTTTTCATGTATAAAACATCCTCCATTAAAGTTAAAGTTAGTTTTCAATTAAACTGTACTGCACATACTAAAAGAATTAGACAACTGAGTAAAGGATTTAATTCTCATTTTCCAACTATTTAATATTCCCGAAATGTTTTACTAAACTCATTACATTGTCATTACAAAATAGCCATACATTGATATTAAAATGACATCTCTCACTGCATTCGTTTAACCTTTTATAAATTTTCAAAATTAACAACTAATCGTTCGTCCATGTTCGCGATTCAACGCTAATGCATGATAGTAATCATCCATCAAATCATATCAACCAAATTCCATTATCAATCGCTATTGATTGTCATTCAACTTTCTAATAGTGATATGCTTCTCAGGCTTAAAAATCGTCATATCTTTTCTATTAATTAAATCATCTGTGAGCTTTAATGCTACTAATTCATTGCTGCCATAATACTTAATATATAACGTTCTTGTAGTTAAATTTATTACGGTCTGATACATCGTATAGTGATTGTCAGCATCATGCGGACGTACAATTCCAATCGGTATATTTACCGCATCTAATAAATAAAATGCATTCATTAAATCCATTTCTTTATCATTGTTTTGAGCAATGTTTGCTTTCATAAATGCCATTCTCACAAAGCGCTCAGTTGAAGTAAATCCACCTGGCAATCCAAATGTACCTGCTTCATTGCCTAAAGGTTCAATCGTTACACCTTCCAATAAATTTGCTGTTGCTGGATAAGGAGAAATATTGATATATTGTCTTAAATTACTATAATGCCAATTTAAGTCTGGATGATTTGTTAAGACACCAATAGGATTATCTTTTATAACCACTTCACCCTCTTTAAATGAAACTTCGACTGTATGTCCAGTTGCATCGGAAACATGATAATGCAATGGCGGAACTTCACCGATGTCATTTAAATATACAGCTACAACATGTATTTGGGATGCTTGTTGTTTCATATCTTCAATGCTTGTTGTATATCCCAAAATCCATGTCACAATTTCATTTTGCGTAATATTCATCGCGTCCGCTTTGTGTGTTGATCCATATGAACTATAACCTCGGAAATATTGTGTTGAAATGGCAACGCCATGTTCATTAACACCATCACCATAAATAAAACCTTCCATATCTGTTCCTGTGCCAATAAAGCCATATTGCGTTTGGCCTGTCGTGCCAGTGCGAGATTTCCAACGATAATTTCTAGGCGTCACTGCTGGCGAACCATCTAATGGATAATCATAATCCATCGTGCGTCCAAGAAGTACTTGATTATTTAAAGTTTGTATTGTGAATCCTGTGCACATTGTTCTCACTCCTCTGTACCTTCATTTACTTTAATCACTTTCAAATAAAGCTGTTTCACTTAAACATACTATAAAAAATCAATTATACAAGCAATTAATTGATATTCATTCTCAATAACTGTGGTATGATATGTAAGGAAATCATGACTTATGTGTGAGTGAACGATCATCTATACATCCGTTCACTTCATCTCATGACTTTCTATATTTAATTTTTACAAGGAGTGACATCTGTGAATAACACACAATCTTCACCACGCAGTAATATTATTATTGCGATTATGTTGTCTGCATTAACATATTGGTTGTTTGCACAATCATTTATTAATATAGGACCTCTCGTTGGTCAAACATATCAAACCTCTCCTGCCGTGTTAAATTTATCTATTAGTTTAACTTCCTTCGCCACAGGTATCTTCATGGTGGCTGCAGGTGATATTGCTGATAAAATAGGACAACTGAGAATGACATACATGGGTCTCATAATCAGTATGTTTGCATCTCTTCTATTAATTATATCGGACATCACTGCACTGCTCATCATCGGTAGAATTTTACAAGGTCTATCAGCAGCTATCTTGTTACCTTCAACAGTTGGCGTGTTAAATAATCAATTTAAAGGAGAACATTTAAGACGAGCGATTAGTTATCTAATGATTAGTACTGTTGGTGGCATCGGCCTAGCTGGTGTTATCGGCGGTTTAATTGCCTCAAATTTCGGATGGCAAACGAATTTCATCATTAGTATAGTCATTGCTTTCATTGCCATATTGCTTCTAAAAGGCACACCTGAAAAAGTAAGTCAACATAGCCACCGTCATCCATTCGATTACAAAGGTATGTCGATTTTCGCTGTTATGATTGGTAGCTTTACATTATTGTTAACACAAGGATTCGAACAAGGTTGGTTTAGTACATTTTCAATCATTTGTCTGAGCATTTTTATCATCACTACGTTGATATTCATCATCATCGAACGTCGACATGAAGTACCTTTTATTGATTTCTCAGTATTACGCAACCGTCCGTTCATTGGTGCATTTTTAAATAACTTTGTTTTAAATAGCGGTCTAGGCGTAACAGTGGTCTTTTTCATATATGCTCAAACACACCTTGGTTTATCAGCTGCGCAATCTGGACTTGTTACATTGCCATATGCCATTGTGGCAGTTGCGATGATTCGTTTAGGTGAAAAAGCAACATTACGTTTCGGTGGCAAATTGATGCTCATCATTGGTCCGTTGTTCCCTGTCATCGGCATCACTATTATTAGCATGACTCAATTATTGGCATCACAATATGTCATTGCAGTTATCATTGGTTTCGTCATATGTGCGATAGGTAATGGTTTAGTCGCAACACCTGGACTTACGATTGCAATTTTCAGTATGCCTAATGAAAAAGTTGGTTTAGCTACAGGATTATATAAAATGAGTGGTACATTAGGTGGCTCCTTTGGTATAGCACTAAGTACTACAGTTTTCAGTATGTTACAACTAAACTATGCACCAAGTGTAGCTGCAACCGTAACATTTATAGTCAGCATTGTATTGATGATCCTTGGCTCATTGTCTGCATACATGATCATTCCAAAAACAGTTAAATCTTAAATATAATAGAAGAATTATGTTTCGAAATATCTTTATCACTTTAAAATGATATACAAGAAATCCAAGAAAAATAAGCGAACTGAATAAATAAAGATTCAATTAACGCATCAGTATTAGGATTCACTCTAAAACGATTAATAGTTTTATAAGAAGGTGTTTGATCTTGAGCTAACCACATCATTCGAATACTGTCATGAAGTAATTTCTCTATTCTACGACCAGAAAATACAGATTGAGTATATGCATATAAGATGATTTTTAACATCATCTTTGGATGATAGGATGTTGCGCCACGATGATGTCTGAATTCATCGAATTTGCTATCAGGTATCGTTTCAACAATTTCATTAACATGTCGCGAAATATCATTTTGAGGAATTCTAACAGAAGTTTTTATTGGTAGTGTAAGTTGGGCAAAGTGTCTTATTTTTTAAAGTATTTCAAAGTAAAATTACATGTTAATACGTAGTATTAATGGCGAGACTCCTGAGGGAGCAGTGCCAGTCGAAGACCGAGGCTGAGACGGCACCCTAGGAAAGCGAAGCCATTCAATACGAAGTATTGTATAAATAGAGAACAGCAGTAAGATATTTTCTAATTGAAAATTATCTTACTGCTGTTTTTTAGGGATTTATGTCCCAGCCTCTTACTCTAATTATATTCACTATCAATTAGACAAAATGGCCATTTTCAAATATCACGCGTTGTTTCTGACCTTGAATATATTTATTATAATTCTCTTTTTGAAAATCAGTTAACATTAATTTAGATGTACCGTATTTTAACACTTTTTGCATTTTTTCTATTCTCATTTTTCTAAATAACCATCCATCTTTTAACACAATACGATTAACAGCATCATATGATAATTCTACTGTTTCTTTAATTTCAAATGTCTTGAATGAAATAATCGTGCACATTAAAAACGTATCACCAAAGTAATAAACATCTAAATCATCACGTTTATGTTGTCCAACTAACAAACGACCATATTCGAACTCTTTTTCTGGATATTTCAATTCTAAAAAACTAATAATCTCTTCTTCTTTTAATTTGAATTGCATTTAAAAACATCCTCTCTTAAGTTTTAACAAGCCTTAATTAAAAATTTTTTCAATCACATAGTTCAATATACATCATTTCGTTATGTTTTTTAATACTTTGTTCAAAAACAAATATTTTATTCTTTAAAATAATGACTTTTGTATTTTTAATCACAATAAACATTTTAAAATTCTTGTTATCATAATCATTAAAAGGTATTAACCTTAATAATATATTCTCTCGTCTCAACCTTAATCGTATACTTCAGACGTCTGTTTGTAGACAATAAAAGTCATTCACGTCTTCATATGTCATCAAATGTTTATCATGATATGATGAATATAATAATCGGGTATATAACTGTATGATTAATTACACAATAAAGAGAAGGAATATAATATGAAAAAAGTGTCAATTAAAGATGTTGCTAGAGAAGCTGGTGTATCAGTTACAACTGTGTCACATATTTTAAATCATAATGATAGTCGTTTTTCCGCAACAACGATAAAAAACGTACATGCTGTTTCAGAACGTTTAGGCTATGCCCCTAATAAACATGCAAAACAATTGCGCGGCAGTAAAATTCAAACTATTGGCGTCATTTTGCCTAGCTTAACAAATCCGTTTTTCTCAGCACTGATGCAAAGTATTCATGACCATAAACCATCTGATGTTGATTTATGCTTTTTAACATCTACAGCAACTGATTTGTATGACAATATTAAACATTTAATTGATCGAGGTATTGACGGATTAATTATCGCACAATACATATCATCCCCGGACGCCCTAAATAACTATCTAAAGAAACATCATGTACCTTATGTCGTACTGGATCAAAATGACCATCAAGGCTATACAGATTTTGTTCGGACAAATGAATATCAAGGTGGACAACTTGCAGCACAACATTTAATAGAACTCGGTCACAACCATATGATAATTGTTGCACCATATGACATGATGGCGAATATGTCGACTCGTGTCGCTGGATTTGTCGATACTTTGCGCGCGAATCAATTGCCAGAACCACAAATCGTCCATACTGAATTATCTAAGCGCGGTGGGCTAACCATTGTTGATGACATCATGGTTCAATCTGCCACTGCAATCTTCGCTATTAACGATGAACTCGCTATTGGCATTTTACGAGGACTAATTGAACATGGCATCAGTATCCCGAAAGATATCTCATTAATAGGTTATGACGACATTGATTATGCAGCGTACGTCTCGCCACCTTTAACTACTGTGGCACAACCTATAACTGATATTGGCAAAACATCTTTAACCTTATTACTTCAACGATTACAGCACTTAGATAAATCCATTGATATGATTGAATTACCAACGACTTTAAAAATTCGTGCAACAACTGGCTATCATCTTTCAAACTAACTACGTATCTTCCGAAATATACTCATCATTGTTAGGCCCTTAGCGTTGCTTTAATGCTGAGGGTTTTTAATCATAATTATTTTACTAAGAAATTAAAATAATAATGTATGAATTTTTAAATATGATTTAAACGTTTTCAGTTTTTATGAAAACGCATGCATTTTACAAATAAAAATGGTACGATGGCACTGGTAAAACGTTTTACTAAAAACAAATCATGAGGTGTATAACATGAGCATTGTTGCATTACTTATCGGGTTAGGCCCCTTAATTGGCTGGGGCTTCTTCCCAACAGTCGCTTCAAAGTTTGGTGGTAAACCTGTACATCAAATTATCGGTGCTACTGTAGGTACGTTAATCTTCGCTATTTTATTAGCCGTAGTCACATCAAGTGGCTTCCCTACTGGAACCAATTTGCTATTCGCCTTATTATCAGGTGCAGGATGGGGATTCGGACAAATCATTACATTTAAAGCGTTCGAATTAGTCGGCTCATCTCGTGCCATGCCAGTCACAACAGCATTCCAATTATTAGGCGCATCTTTATGGGGTGTCTTTGCATTAGGAAATTGGCCAGGCATTGGTCATAAAATCATTGGATTTACAGCTTTAGTCGTTATTCTAATTGGAGCGCGTATGACAGTTTGGAGTGAACGCAAAGAAGCAAGTAACGCCAAAAATTTACGTCGTGCAGTGGTACTTCTGTTAATTGGTGAATTTGGATACTGGTTATATTCAGCTGCACCGCAAGCAACTTCTATTGATGGCCTAACTGCCTTTTTACCTCAAGCAATGGGTATGGTAATTGTTGCAGTCATTTATGGCTTTATGAATATGAAAGCAGAGAATCCATTCCGTAATAAAATTACGTGGTTACAAATTATTTCAGGTTTCTTCTTTGCATTTGGTGCTTTAACATATCTTATTTCAGCACAACCTAATATGAATGGTTTAGCAACTGGATTTATTCTTTCTCAAACATCCGTTGTGCTTGCTACATTAACTGGTATTTATTTCTTAAAACAACATAAAACGTCAAAAGAAATGGTTATTACAATCATCGGCTTAGTACTCATTTTAGTAGCCGCTTCTGTTACAGTATTTATAAAATAAGGAGTGTAGATGTCATGAAAAAATCAGCTGTTTTAAATGAACATATTTCAAAAGCAATCGCGACAATTGGTCATTTTGATTTATTAACGATTAATGACGCTGGCATGCCAATTCCAAATGATCATCGTCGTATCGACCTAGCTGTAACTAAAAACTTACCACGCTTTATTGATGTCTTAGCTACAGTGTTAGAAGAAATGGAAATCCAAAAAATATACTTAGCAGAAGAAATAAAAGAACATAACCCTACACAATTGCAACAAATTAAACAATTGATTTCATCGGAAATCGAAATCATTTTCATTCCTCACGAAGAAATGAAAAGTAACTTAGCTCACCCATTAAATAAAGGTAATATTCGTACTGGTGAAACAACGCCCTACTCTAATATTGCATTAGAATCGAATGTTACTTTTTAAAAGTTATAACTTGAAAGGAGCGTACACATGACCAACAAAGTTGTTATTTTAGGTTCAACGAATGTCGATCAATTTTTAACAGTTGAAAGATATGCACAACCAGGCGAAACATTACATGTTGAAGAAGCACAAAAAGCATTCGGCGGAGGTAAAGGTGCCAACCAGGCTATTGCCACTGCACGCATGCAAGCAGACACAACATTTATTACTAAAATTGGCACTGATGGCGTTGCTGATTTCATCTTAGAAGATTTTAAAGTAGCTCATATTGATACATCATATATTATCAAAACAGCTGAAGCAAAAACGGGCCAAGCCTTTATCACTGTGAATGCAGAAGGACAAAACACCATCTATGTTTATGGTGGTGCGAATATGACGATGACACCTGAAGATGTTATTAACGCAAAAGACGCTATAATCAATGCAGACTTTGTCGTTGCACAATTAGAAGTACCCATCCCGGCTATTATATCTGCATTTGAAATTGCCAAGGCACATGGTGTGACGACAGTATTAAATCCTGCACCAGCGAAAGCATTACCTAATGAATTATTATCATTAATCGATATTATTGTGCCAAACGAAACAGAAGCCGAATTGTTATCTGGGATTAAAGTAACTAATGAACAATCTATGAAAGACAATGCCAATTACTTTTTATCTATAGGCATTAAGACTGTTTTGATTACGCTAGGTAAGCAAGGTACATATTTTGCTACTAAAAATCAAAGCCAACACATCGAAGCTTATAAAGTAAATGCGATTGATACAACTGCTGCAGGCGACACATTTATTGGTGCATTTGTCAGTCGCTTAAACAAGTCGCAAGATAACTTAGCAGATGCTATTGATTTTGGTAATAAAGCGAGCTCACTCACTGTACAAAAACACGGCGCGCAAGCATCTATTCCTCTACTAGAAGAAGTAAATCAAGTTTAAATGAATCAAACACAGCTATGATATGAAGGTTTAGCATATAACATGCAACATTCGTATATCATGGCTGTGCTTTTTTATCTTTATAAAACATCATCTATTAGAAATAATTTTCCACTAAACCTATGCTTGTTGACTCATGTTTAGTTATAAATGAAGTGACAATTTTTTGTAATCTTTTTAACTTCCAAATTATCGCATATAAATATGCTATATTAATGATAATAATTATCAATTAAAAGGAGGTTATGCTATGTCTAAAGAAGCTGGTCATACATTTTTAGCTAAATTAGGAAAAACTCGTCTACGCCCCGGTGGTAAAGAAGCAACAGATTGGTTAATACAACAAGGGGCATTTTCACAAGATAAACAAGTGTTAGAAGTGGCATGTAATATGTGCACAACATCTATTTATCTAGCTCATACATATGGCTGTCACATTCAAGGCGTTGATATAAATAAGAAAGCATTAGAAAAAGCACAGGAAAACATTTCAGCAGCAGGTCTTGAATCATATATTCAAGTTCAACAAGCGAATGCTGTTAAATTGCCCTTTGATGACAATCAATTCGATATCGTTTTAAATGAAGCAATGTTAACAATGTTACCCATCGCCATAAAGGAAAAAGCATTACGCGAGTACTACCGAGTCTTAAAGCCTGGGGGTATCTTGTTAACACATGATATTGTCATCGTTAATGAATCACATGCCACACATGTTGTTAAATCATTATCTGCAGCAATTAATGTCAATGTCTCACCGCAGACGAAACTTGGCTGGTTAGATTTATATAATCAAGCTGGTTTTAATCATGTGCATTATCATACTGGTCCAATGAGTTTAATGACACCAAAAGGTTTAATTTATGACGAAGGTATTGTTGGAACTATAAAGATTATCAACAATGCTTTGAAAAAAGAAAATCGACCAATGTTTTGTAAAATGTTTAAAACGATGACTAAATTGCGTAAAGATATGAATTATATTACTTTTGTCGCTAAAAAAGAGCACTAAATATAATGCCACTAACTGTACTTTGTATCTATGTTTGACTATCACTTTAATTTCTTTGTGACACTAATCATCTACTTAACAATATCGTTATCGTTGATTAGTAAGTCATCAATTTTGGTTAAAGACTTTCATAAACACTCAAACATTAACACTATACATAGTTAGTGGCATTATTTTTTTCTTAAAATTTTAACATCACGGGATTGGAACAGAAATGATATTTTCGCAAAATTTATTTCTGTCCTTCCCCAACTTGCATTACCTGTAGAATTTCTTTTCGAATTTCTCTGTGTTGGGCCCCGCCAACTTGCATTACCTGTAGAATTTCTTTTCGAAATTCTTTGTGTTGGGGGCCCGCCATTATAACACTGTAGGTCCTACTATATTAATTTATGTCTCGGGCTCTAACCCTAAAATACTTATAATATACCTTTATAATTTATCTCCATTTGATGCTATCACTTGTTGATACCAATAGAACGAATCTTTTTTCAAGCGTTCCATCGTGCCATGACCATCATTATCTCGATCAACATATATTAAACCATAGCGTTTCTTCATTTCACCGGTTGTAAATGAAACAATATCAATGATTCCCCACGGTGTATAACCGATTAAATCTACACCATCTTGATCAACTGCTTCTATCGCTGCTGTAATATGTGCTTTTAAATATTCAATGCGATAATCATCATGAATATGTCCATCTACCACTTCATCAACTGCACCAAAACCATTTTCCACAATAAAAAGTGGTAACTGATAACGATCATATAACACATTCAATGTATATCTTAAGCCATCTGGATCAATCGCCCAACCCCAATCACTCGTTGCGATATGCGGATTCTCCACAGAATGATTCAAACCACCGTTGACGATGTTGTTTTCAACTGTAGTATCAACATCATGTTTTACAGCCGTAGACATGTAATAACTAAAGCCAATATAATCAACCGTGCCCTGCTGTAAAATACTGTCGTCCCCTTCTTGCCATCCAACATCATATCCTTTTCGTGCCAACATTTTTTTAGCATAGCTTGGATAATAACCTCTCACTTGGACATCCGGGAAAAAGAAACGTAAGCGATTCGCAATTTGTGCTTCCATCATATCTTTCGGATGACACGAATATGGATAAATGGGTACATGTGAAATCATTGTTCCAATCTTAAACTTCGGATTAATCTCTTTACCAAGACGAACTGCTAAAGCACTGGCTAAAAGTTCATGATGTGCTACTTGATACAAGACTTCTTCAGGATTATCATTTTCTGTCAATGCTACCCCAGAATTCGTCCATAAAAAGATAGGATTTGATGTGTCCATCTGATTATTAATTTCATTAAACGTCATCCAATATGTAACTTTATCTTTATATCTTTCAAATACAACACGCGCAAAATGCACAAAATAATCGACAACTTCTCTATTTCTAAATCCACCATAATGTTTCGCTAAATGAAGTGGCATCTCAAAATGTGATAACGTCACAACAGGTTCAATACCTTGTGCAATTAATTCATCAAAGATACGATCATAAAAGGCGAGTCCTTCTTCATTTGGCACATCTTCATCCCCATTCGGAAAGATACGTGTCCACGCAATCGACGTACGTAAACATTTCAATCCCATTTCTTTAAACAAGGCAATATCTTCCTTATAACGATGATAAAAATCAATACCTTCATGATTTGGATAATAGTGATTGGGATCTATAGATTCTGTAATCTGACGTGCTTTGCCATGTGCACCACTCGTCATAACATCAATTACACTTAACCCTTTACCACCTTTATCATATCCACCTTCAAATTGATTTGCGGCAAGAGCGCCACCCCACATGAAATTTTGCGGTAATTTTGTCATTATTACAACACACTCCTAGTTTTTAAATATTTTAAAAATAACATCTTCAGTCGTAATGATTTCATTCATTGTCAGTTCTACTTTTCCTAAATCGGCAGAGTTGCTAATAACGACAATAACGTCAGCATTGTAGCCTTGTTGTTGTATATATTGCTGGTCGAATTGCAACAACGTTTGCCCTGCTTCAACATGATCATTTTGCTTTACAAAGCACTTGAACCCTTTACCTTCCAAGTCAACTGTATTCACGCCAATATGAATGACTATGTCCACACCGTCTTCTGATTGAATACCAACTGCATGCTTAGTTGGTACAATCATAGATATTAAACCATTGAACGGTGCGATTACTTTGGATTCTTCATGAGCTTTGATTGCTAAGCCTTCACCTACCATTTTCTCTCTAAAAATTGAATCTCTTACTTCTTTAAGTAAAATACGACGACCAGCGATTGGTGCTTTCACTAAAATTGGTGTTGTTACTTTTACTTGAGGTGTATAACTTGTATCTTGACTATTAATATTGTCAGTATTCTCACTCTCTTCGACATTAGCATTCTTAATTAATCGCTGTAATTGCTGATACACTTCATCGATATTTCCATTTAATTTTATGACTAACTGCGTATCATTTTCTGCTACAGATGTCACATCAACTATTTGTTTCACTTCATTTGCTGTAGAAGGAATTGTATGTTGCATATGAATTGTAATGCACTTCGTATCATACGTTGCATCAACAATGTTTTCGACACCACCTACAGCTGTAAGAATGTCTTGGGCTTGTTCTTTATATTTATTGCTCATAAATATTACCCCCTCAACTTGATAGTAGAATGAAAATGTATTTACTTACCTCCAATTATAATTGTACCGGTTCAATTTGTAAACGCCGATACAATTATAATATTTTGTGCTATAATAATTACAGACAAAGTGAAACGAGGACAGAATATTGTTAAAGTATGAACATATTGCTAAGCAACTTAATGCGTTTATACATCAATCTAATTTCAAACCCGGTGATAAATTGCCAAGCGTGACGCAATTAAAAGAACGTTATCAAGTAAGTAAGAGTACTATCATTAAAGCATTAGGCTTATTGGAACAAGATGGTTTGATCTATCAAGCACAAGGCAGTGGTATTTATGTGAGAAATATTGCTGATGCCAATCGTATCAACGTCTTTAAGACTAATGGTTTCTCTAAAAGTTTAGGTGAACACCGAATGACAAGTAAGGTACTTGTTTTTAAGGAGATTGCAACGCCACCTAAATCTGTACAAGATGAGCTCCAATTAAATGCAGATGATACCGTCTACTATTTAGAGCGATTAAGATTCGTGGACGATGATGTTTTATGTATCGAATATTCTTATTATCATAAAGAAATCGTGAAATATTTAAATGATGATATTGCTAAGGGCTCTATCTTCGACTATTTAGAATCAAACATGAAACTTCGTATTGGTTTTTCAGATATTTTCTTTAATGTAGATCAACTCACTTCAAGTGAAGCTTCATTACTACAATTGTCTACAGGTGAACCATGTTTACGTTACCACCAGACTTTTTATACAATGACTGGCAAACCCTTTGATTCATCTGACATCGTATTTCATTATCGTCATGCACAGTTTTATATTCCTAGTAAAAAGTAATAAATACATAAAAACGTCTATATCCCAGTTATAAACTGGAGTATAGACGTTTTTTTACGATAATAACAATGGCTCAAATTGCTATTATCTTGCTTAGGTTTTTCGTTTTAGAAGAATATTGCTACAAAGACAGGCACAACTGCTACAACAACTACACCAACTAACACTAAAGCTATACTTGCCATTGATTCTTCTACAGGTCCTAATTCTTTGGCTGGTGCTACACCTAATGTGTGACCACTTGTTCCAAGTGCTAATCCTCGGGCAATAGGGTTAGTAATTCGGAAAAGCTTTAAGAATTTATTACCTAGGGCATAAATAATGACACCATTTAAAATAACTGCTAATGATGTTAATTCTTTTATACCACCGATACCAGCTGATACTGGTAACGCAATCGCTGTAGTTGCTGCTTGAGGTAACATTGATAAAATAACATCATTGGCAAATTGTGCTAACTTCGCAAAAGTTAAAATAATTAATAACGCTACAACTGTACCGATACCAATACCTCCGATGATACGATGCCAATGTTTAACAAGCACTTCACGCTTTTTATATAACGGAATCGCAAAACAGATTGTTGCCGGTTCTAAGAAGAAGTAAATAATGTCTCCACCTATTTTGTAAGTCTTATACGGAATGCCTGTTAAATAGAGGAAGGCCACACCAAATACCATACTGACAAATAGCGGTGCGAATAAGAAGAAACGATTAGTTTTTTCAAATAATATGGTCGCTAAGAAAAATGGTATAACGGATAACAGTATTCCGAAGTAAGGTGTGTTTAGTGCTAAGTGGTTAATCATGAGCTTGTGCCTCCTCTATTTTGATCTTTTTTGTGACTTTGTCACCTTTAGATCTCGAAGTAACTTTCATAATAATTTGTGTGACATAGCCAGTACAAATAAGTAATAGTATTGTTGAGACGATTATTAGTCCAATGATTAAAAATGGTGCTTGGCTAATGACACCTAAAGAGTTAACAACTGAGATACCGGCTGGTACGAAGAGTAAGCCAATGTTATTTGTTAGTGTCGTTCCTACTTTTTCGACTTCGCCTAACTTAACAGCACCAGTACATAATAATACAAATAATAATACTAAACCGATTACTGATGCAGGCATAGGAATTGGCATAAATGATTCAATTATTTTCGATACAAAGAGTACTAAAGCAATTACAATGACTTGGTGAAAAAAGTGTGCTGGTTTTGATGCGTCTTTTTGTTGTTTCACGACCATTGCCTCCTACGTTTGATTTAACTAAAGTATAGATGGCTCACTTCGATTTGCGTGATTTTTAGTCCGAAATACAAAATATCATAGGTAAAATGCATAAAAAAAAGGATTACTGTTAAAGTAATCCTATCGACGCTTTAAAATCTTTCATAAATGAACGTCCAACTTGCATCTTGACACCATTTGTCAATATTACCATATAAGTATAGTTAAACCATTGTTGCACTTCTTTAATGTGTTTCGTGTTAATAATATATGAACGATGAATACGTATAAAATAAGTGGGATTCAATCGTTTTTCATAACGATTCAATGGCTCTGTTGTTTCGTATTTATGATTCGTTGTATGTATGGTTGTAATACCATTATGTGTGCCAATCCCAATAATATTTTGTTGCTTTAACATGTGAATTTTATCGTCAATTTCAACAGGTAAGCTTTGATCAAAATTCGCCGACATATCATTCGCAATTGCACTTGCGTTATTATCATCTTTGGCTTTAGTCGCACGCACTTTATTGACTGCTTGTTCAATACGTTTTTGACCAAACGGTTTCAAAATATAGTCTGTCGCATTTAATTCAAATGCCTGTACTGCGTATTGGTCATGTGCAGTTGCAAAAATAATCGCAGGTGGCTCTTTCATCTTTTGAATCTTAGCTCCTAATTCGATCCCATTTTCATCCATTAAATTGACATCTAAAAATATAATGTCATATTGATTGATCAGTAGTGCTTCCAATGTTTCTTTTACATTTTCTGCCTCATTAATTTCTTCAAAACCACCAATTTCATTTAATAAATATGTTAATTCATTACGTGCTAATGGCTCATCATCTATGATTAATGCTTTCATATTTATTCCTCCTCTTGTCTTTCATAAGGAAGTACACACCAAAAAGTGGTACCGCTCGATGTCGATTCAAATTGTAATGCTGCGGATTTTCCAAATAATCCTTTTAGGCGTAAGTTTAAATTTTCTAAAGCACTACCAGTTCCAGACTCTGATTCTACAGATGTTTCTCCCAACAAATGCATTTTATCTTTAGAAATACCCTGACCATTATCTTGTACAATAATACGTACATGTGTTGCAGTTTCTTTAATCACTGACACGTCAATATCGTTACCTTGCTTTCGATTCGTAAACGCATGTTTGATGGCATTTTCAACTAAAATTTGAATTAAAAATGGTGGTACAAGCACATCGCGATATTTGTCTTCAACATTAATATTGATATTAAATCTTCCTGGATAACGTGCTTGTTCGAGTGATAAGTATGCACGCACTTGACTTAACTCTTTATCTAAAGTAATCGTATGTTGCTTAGAGCCTTGTAAATTCGCTCTGAAAAAATAACTCAATTCTAATAGTAACTCTCGTGCCTTTTCGCTATTTATTCTAACTAAAGCTGAGATCGTGTTAATTGAATTGAAGAAAAAATGTGGACTCACTTGTGCCTGTAATGACTTAATCTCAGCATCTTTCAATAACTTACTTTGCGTTTCGGCTTCACCAAGTTCAATTTGGCTACTAAAAATATTTGCCAATCCTTCTGCAAGTTGACGTTCCACAAAAGTTAAATCATTAGGGTTTGTAAAATACATCTTCAATGTACCGACGATAGAACCATGCATCTCAAGTGGTATCACGATAGCTGCTCTAAGCGGGCAATTCGGATGACTACAACCAATCTCTTCTTTAGTATGAACTTCTTTCAACTTTCCTGATTTCAATACATCTTTAGACAGACTTGTTAATATTTCATTTGTTGGTATGTGATGATCACTACCTGCACCTACATGCGATAAGATTTCATTTTTGCTTGTAATTGCTACGGCAGATACTTTCATTAAATTTTTAATAATCATCGCAATTTGCTGTGCCGATTCTCTATTCAATCCTTCTTTAAAATACGGCAATGTCTGGTTCATCAATTGCAGTACATCATGTGTTTGAACAGCCTTCATTTGCTCCTCTTGCTTTAATGTTGAAATGATAATAGACATAAAAATCGCCGTACCAACGCTATTAACAATAATCATTGGTAGTGCAATTAATGATATGAGGTCAACCGCATATGCTTTGTCGTGGGAAAATGTTAAAATGCTCAACATTTGAATCATTTCCATAACAATTCCAATCATGGCACTTTTCGCAATACTCGGGTAACGCTTGCGTCTTTGAGCTTGTAAGCCAAAATAACCAGCAATTATACCAATAAATATAGATGAGATAAGATAAACTTGTGCATCCGCCCCACCCATATACACTCTGAAAATACCTGAAATAACGCCAACAAATAGACCTACAAAAGGGCCACCAACTAATCCTGCGACACCTATCGTTAATACACGTGTGTTAGCTAAAGATACATCATCATCTAAACGGAAGTACACACTTCCTGACAAACTATGTTGATGATCGATGACGATACCAGTTAAATTAGACATTAAGGCAAACAAACTGAAAATAATACATAATTGCCAACGTGCTTTCCATGTACGTCGACGATTCATTAAGTTTTTAAAATATGGAATATTCATCAACACATAGGCCAAAATAATAATTAAACCTACACGCTCAAGTAATAACATTGTTAGCGATAGCACGATAGCACCTCAGTGAATTATAATTATGTTTATTTTATCATAATAGTGCATGTAAAATTCATGAATAAATTATTAAAAAAACACGCTACTATTTAATTATCTATACCATTAAATTTTCATATCAATTTTTATGCTAAGTTGACCATTTTTCTTTTCAAATAATGCTGTTTATGTCACTATTATGACTTTTATACATAGCGAAAAACTGCTGGACTTATTTTTGCCAACAGTTTCTAATCGCGTTATTTATGATACTTTTTTAAATAATACGTGATTCTCTAAATGTACGTGTTCATGTGTTAACACTTCAAGTGCTTTTAATCTCTGATAAACAAGTCGCCAAGTACCACACGCTTCTATCGGAGGTTCATAACTAGATGTTAATTCGCTCATTTTTACTAACAATTCTCCCGTTGCAATGTGGTCTGAAACTAAATCATCTATCACAGTATTAATATCGTCTACTACCTCACCTTGCTCATATTTAATGAGTTTTGGAAAATCGACATCGTCTTCTTTTTGCATATGCTCTAACATGCCATTTTTAAATGTATCGTATGTTTCTTTTAACTCAACTAAATATGGATGATTAGGTCCATGTACTTTCGATAACTTCGTCACATAAGGTGTTAAATTTTTAAATTCTTCTCTTAGAGGTTCATGATATGCTGATTGAATATATTGAATAAGTGATGAAACATTTAAAAATTTAGGATTTAACGAACCTGGTGTATTCGTTTGTTCAACGTCGTTGAGACGCTGTAATAATTCGTTCAAATCTACATTTTTCTTTTCTAAGGCTGCTGCTTCTATACTTACTTGTCCGCCACAACAAAAATCTATTCCCACACTTCTAAAAATATCCGCTGCTTTCGGATAATCAGTTACTACATCTGCTACTATGTCATTTTTATTTATCATTATAGATAACCTCCTCATTTCCAGTGTATACAATTTAATGTATATGAAAATGAAAATCAGGGAAATGTCATAATCATGTCATAAACAGCAAAATAAAGCCCTCAAATCATGTTGGCTCACAATGATTTGAGGGCATTTATTATTTATTTAGTGGATAAGTGATATGTGCAGTGTTTAACTTAACAATATTTTTGAAGTCTCGCTTTTTAATATCTTTGCTAAGTAAGATTTGCACTTCGTTTTCTGATGTTTGGCTTAACATTCCCATCACCATGTCGTCTTTTAGTACGACACTAGCCATACCTTCTTCAAATACATAACCACGATCCAGACCAGTTAAAATGATTTTGTTTTTACCTTTTAACTTCAATGAGATTGAATCCGTTAATGTAATAGCTGTAAAGTATAACGAAATGTTATTAAAGTCTTTTGTGAAATACGGTGTTAATCTATAAAAATCATTATTCAAATGAATTAATGCACTTGTTTCTGCAGTATATGCATATTTATTACGTTGATTACCAACACGCACTTCAAATACTTCCGTACCTATTTGGACTTCTAAGAAAACATCCCAAATTTTTTCTTTAGGTAAATACGCTTTAATATCTTCTAACATAATGTTAAAACGATATTGTTTATTCGCATTGACACTTAAAGGTACATACATTGTGTGCTTCTTGTTTCGTGAATGTAATTTAAGTCTGACATCATAATGTCCTTCGCCAATCATAAATTCATTTAACGTTAGCTCTGTAACAATTTTATGATTATCAAATTTAAATGCTGTCATTTTCACTTTTGGCTTAGCGATATCAATGCCTTTAAAGTATGGTTCGCCTTCATTGAATTGAATGTTTAATTTACCATCTACAATATCAAAACGGTAGTATTGACCTTGACGGTAACTTTCTTCCACAGTTCTATAGTTGTCTATATCTTTCGCTCTCGCGTAGTGCAACAATGGTCGTAATTTACTCATCACCAATGCATCTACACGTTCTGGAACTGCTTGTATAAAGTCTCCTAGAGCATTAATCCATTGTGGTTGATCTTCTAGTTTAACTTTAAGTGAGAAGCCATTCGTACGAGAAAAACTAAAATGACGATTTAAAAATTCTGCTAAGATTTGATTTTTATGGGCTTCTTCTAAATCTGCATTTAATATTTCTACAGCAATCAATCTCATGACTTCATAAAAGTCTTCAGGTGAAACATACGCACTACTCATATGTTCACCTTCACGCTTTGTAGCATAATAATACGCTTTATCACTTAACACACTGATTCGATTTGCATTTAAATATGCTTTCATTGTAAATAATTGATCTTCTGCACTCTTTAATTCTTCTGGAAAATAAATGTCATTATCTTTTAGTAATGCTGTTCTATAGATTTTAGTCGGGCTTAAAGTATAGATAATTCTTGAATTTAACAAAGTAACTTCAGGTGCTGTTTCTTTAAACATAGATTGTGGTACACCACGACCATTAACACCTTTCATTTTAATCAATAAGACATCTGAGTGATGTTCATCAATAAATGCTGCTGCATCCTTTAAAGTCTCTTTGTTTATATAGTCATCGGAGTCCACAAATAATACAAATTCACCTTCTGCTTGTTTTAACGCCACATTTCTAGGTTTACCTGGACCACCAGAATTTGTTTCGAGTTGACTTACTTTCAAGTTCAATTTATTGCGATACTTTTCAACTATTTGTAACGTTTGATCTGTTGAACAGTCATCAACTACAACCACTTCAAATTCAGTTTTCGGAAAATCTTGTTTCGCAAGGCTATTAAGTAATTCTGTTATATACTTTTCTGAATTGTATGTTGGAACTATTACTGAAAATTTCATCATTATACCTCTCCCACTTTGACTACTATATAAACTTAGCTACCAAATAAATTTCTGACTAAACGCTCACTTGATCGGCCATCTTGATATTTAAAATGTTTATCTAAGAATGGAATGACTTTTTCTCCTTCATAATCTTCATTGTCCAAGGCGTCCATTAATGCGTCAAATGATTGCACAATTTTACCTGGAACAAATGATTCATATGGTTCATAAAAATCACGCGTCGTAATATAATCTTCTAAATCAAATGCATAGAAAATCATTGGCTTTTTAAATACTGCATATTCATATATTAAAGATGAATAGTCACTAATTAATAAATCTGTTATGAACAGTATATCATTAACTTCTCTAAAGTCAGAAACGTCAACAAAATATTGTTTATGTTTGTCTGCAATATTAAGTCTATTTTTCACAAATGGATGCATTTTAAATAATACAACCGCGTTATTTTTTTCGCAATATCTTGCTAAACGTTCAAAATCAATTTTGAAAAATGGGTAATGTGCTGTACCATGACCACTACCTCTAAATGTTGGTGCGAAAAGAATGACTTTCTTACCTTTAATAATTGGTAATTCATCTTCCATCTCTTGTTTGATCTGTGTCGCATAAGCTTCATCAAATAGTACATCAGTACGTGGAACACCTGTAGGCACTACATTTTTCTCTTTAATACCAAATGCTTCAGCGTAGAATGGAATATCGGTTTCAGATGATACATAAGCTTTTGTATAGCTACGATGATTTAATGAATCAATAAATGGTCCACCCTTTTTACCAGTACGACTAAAGCCAACTGTTTTAAAGGCACCAACGGCATGCCATACTTGAATAACTTCTTGAGAACGTCTAAAACGCACTGTATAAATCAATGGGTGAAAGTCATCAACAAAGATGTAGTCTGCCTTCCCAAGTAAATATGGCAATCTAAACTTGTCGATGATGCCACGTCTATCTGTAATATTCGCTTTAAAAACAGTGTGAATATCATACTTTTTATCTAAATTTTGACGTAACATTTCGTTATAGATGTATTCAAAGTTTCCAGACATCGTTGGTCTAGAGTCTGATGTGAACAACACCGTATTCCCTTTTTTCAAGTGGAAAAATTTCGTCGTATTAAATATCGCTTTAAAAATAAATTGTCTTGTATTAAATGATTGTTTGCGGAAATACTTACGTAATTCTTTATATTTACGAACGATATAAATACTTTTAACTTCCGGAGTCGTTACAACAACATCAAGGACAAATTCATTAACATCGCTAGAAATTTCAGGTGTAACAGTATAAACCGTTTTCTTCGAAATGCCGCCTTTTCTAAATTCTTTTAGGTAAGTCTGCAATAAGAAATTGATTTTACCATTTTGTGTTTCTAATTCGTTGTATTCTTCTTCTTGTTCTGGCTTTAGATTTTGATATGCATCATTAATCACATCTGGGTTTAACTGTGCAATATAATCAAGTTCTTGCTCATTCACTAATAAGTACTTATCTTCAGGTAAGTAATAACCATTATCTAAGATAGCTACATTGAAACGACAAACGAATTGATTCCCATCTATTTTGACATCATTCGCCTTCATTGTACGTGTCTCAGTTAAATTTCTTAATACAAAATTACTATCTTCTAAATCTAGGTTTTCACTATGTCCTTCAACGAATAACTGAACACGTTCCCAATAGATTTTATCTATATATATCTTACTTTTAACCAACGTTAATTCATCCTTTTCTATTTACATAATCCATTTTAATACTGTTTTACCCCAAGATGTAGACAGGTCTGCTTCAAAAGCTTCTGTAAGATCATTAATTGTTGCAATTTCAAATTCTTGACCTTTTAACAACGCTAATTTATCTACAATATCTGGGTATTGAATGTATAAGTCTACAACATCTTGGAAATCTTTTGAACCACTTCGACTACTACCAATCAACGTTAGTCCTTTTTCCAATACTAGACGTGTATTAACTTCTACTGGGAACTCACTTACACCTAACAGTGCAATGCTTCCTTCTGGTGAAATGTAATCGATCATTTGATTTATGGCTGATTGACTACCGCGACCACCCACACACTCAAATGCATGATCAAATGTTAAGCCTTCAGGTATTTTATTAATAAAGAAGACATCATCAACAAATGAGAAGTGACTCAATTTATAATCTGTTTTACCAAAGACATATATTTTAGACTCTGGATATAATTTACGTAATAAAATGGCTGTAATGTAACCTAAGTTACCATCACCCCAAATACCAAATGTATTTTTATTTGAAATAGATTTCTTTTCAAAACGACGAATAGCATGCAAACTTACTGTTACAAGCTCTGTATATGAAATAATACTTAAATCAATATCATCAGGTAGTGGTACAGCTCTATCATGATTTAGCAACACAAAATCTTGCATAAACCCATCATGTCCACTTGATCTGAAGTAGCTCGATTTTAAATAGTTTTCAGCAATGACATCGTCTTTTTCTGTCGGCGTATTCGGTACCATAACTACTTTTGTACCTTTATTAAACACACCTTTACTGTCAAATACGACCTCACCAACACCTTCATGAATTAAAGACATTGGCAATTTCTGAGATAAGACATTCTCATCACGGCTACCAGTATAATATCTTTGATCGGCAGCACAAATTGACATATATAAAGGACGTACAATGACATAGTCACTGTAAATATCTACGTTGTTATACGTAACTTCAAATTGTCTAGGTGCAACTAATTGATATACTTGATTAATCATCGGCAATACCACCTCGAATAATAGCATTCGCTACTTTTAAATCGTAAGGTGTTGTTACTTTAATGTTATATAACTCACCTTTTACAAGTCGAACCGGTTTGTTTGTTTCTACAATAATCTTACAAGCATCAGATAAAATACTCTTTTGCTCATCACTCAACTGTGCATAGCTTTCTTTTAATAAATTAATATTAAACGATTGAGGTGTTTGACCTTGGTACATTTCATTACGCACTGGAATTGCATCAATCGTTTGATTATCTTTAGATGTAACAATCGTATCTATAGCATCAATCACTGTATCTACTGCACCGTACTCTAAAGCAGCTTGAATATTTTCTTTAATAATACGATGCGTTAAAAATGGTCTAACTGCATCATGTGTCACAATGACATCGTCATCGTTAATACCATTTGTTGATTCAATATGTTTAACGATATTCATAATTGTATCGTTACGATCGCTACCACCTTGAATGACTTCAATTCTTTCATCAGAAATTTTGAATTTTCTAAGTGTATCTTTCGTATGCGTCATCCATTGTTGTGGCGTCGCGATAATAATTTTTTCAAAATCATTAATTAAAATAAATTTTTCTAATGTATGGATTAAAATCGGTTTGTTGTCTAAATCTAAAAATTGTTTAGGTAAAGGTACGTTACCCATTCTTGAGCCTATACCTCCAGCTAGAATACCAGCGTATTTCATAAAATACTTCCTCCATTCAACTATATCTATATTTAATTATTTAAATTTCGTTGCATTTTCCAATTGAAAACTCATTTTAAAATCAAAACTCTAAATGTCTGTGTATTACTTAAAATTATACATATTTTGCTTATATTTTAGCATATTTTGTTTAAACCTATATTACATTATATCAGACGTTTTCATACACAAATAATAACATACAAGCAAACATTTCGTTTATTATTTATATCACTTAACTAATTAATTTATAATTTTTTATTGTTTTTAAGTTATCACTTAAAAATCGTTTGGCAAATTCGTTGTGACGCTTGTCCATCTTCTAATGAACAGAATTTTTGATAAAATACCGTTCGTGCTTCAATATACTCATTTGCAGTCTCATCGATTTGTTTTAATGCATCAATGAGTGCTGTTTGATTTTCAACAATTGGACCTGGCAACTCTTTTTTATAATCCATGTAAAAACCTCTAAGCTCATCGCCATATTTATCTAAGTCATATGCATAGAAAATTTGCGGACGCTTTAATACACCGAAGTCGAACATGACAGATGAGTAGTCGGTAACTAACGCATCGCTGATTAAGTATAAATCCGAAATGTCTTCATAATCTGAAACGTCTTTCACAAAATCATCATGTTCATCAATACGTGTCACAACTAAATAATGCATGCGTAATAAAATAACATAATCATCATCCAGCGCTTGACGCAAAGCTTCTATATCAAAGTTAACATTAAATTGATATGAACCTTCTCGAATCGCTTCATCGTCACGCCAAGTTGGCGCGTACATAATCACTTTTTTATCTAATGGAATATTTAATCTTGTCTTAATACCATTAATATATTCAGTATCATTGCGTTTATGTGATAATTTATCATTTCTTGGATAACCTGTTTCCAAAATCTTATCTCGACTAACATGAAATGCATTTTGAAATATCGATGTCGAATATGGATTAGGTGACACTAGATAATCCCACCGTTGGCTTTCTTTTTTAAAGCCATCTTGGTAATTTTGAGTATTTGTTCCTAGCATTTTAACGTTACTAATATCCAAACCAATCTTTTTTAATGGCGTGCCATGCCATGTTTGTAAGTACGTCGTTCGCGGTGATTTATATAACCAATCTGGTGTACGTGTGTTAATCATCCACGCTTTCGCTCTTGGCATCGCTAAAAACCATTTCATTGAAAACTTTGTAACATATGGTACATTGTGCTGTTGGAATATGTGTTCATATCCTTTTTTCACACCCCATATTAATTGGGCATCGCTATGTTCAGTTAAGTATTCATATAATGCTTTGGGGTTGTCGCTGTATTGTTTACCATGAAAGCTTTCAAAATAAATTAGATTCTTGTTTGGCAATTTTGATAGTAATTTAAAAGTCGTATATATACTATGTTCTATCAATTTTTTAATTGTATTTTTAATCATGTCGTACCTCCGACGTGTTTTTGTAATTATATTAATATGTATGAGCAAGCTCATTGTAACCATGCCTATTATAGCATTTCATCATAAAATACATTTAACCATTACACTTGTCGTTAATTATCATACGAAATACATGATTAATGTACCACTTTAACATAACAAAAAATCGTTATCCATTCATAACGTATGTGTTTACACATTTATGAATTAGATAACGATTGGATCGATTATTTTATTTTACAAAATGACAATTCAGTTGGAAGGTGATTGCTTTTGATTGAATCGCCTTATGCATGAAAAATCAAAAGGTTATTCTCATTGTATAGTCCTGCTTCTCATCATGACATGTTGCTCACTTCATTGTCAGAACCCTTCTTGAAAACTATGCCTTATGACTCATTTGCATGGCAAGTAATATATGCCAACATTAGCGTCTAAACAAATCTTTGACTAAACGTTCACTTGAGCGACCATCTTGATATTTAAAATGTTTATCTAAGAATGGCACAACTTTTTCAACCTCATAATCTTCATTGTCCAAAGCATCCATTAATGCATCAAAGGACTGTACAATTTTACCTGGAACAAATGATTCAAATGGTTCATAGAAATCACGCGTCGTAATGTAATCTTCTAAGTCAAATGCATAGAAAATCATCGGCTTTTTAAATACTGCATATTCATATATTAAAGATGAATAATCACTAATCAACAAGTCTGTAACAAAGAGAATATCGTTAACTTCACGATGATCTGACACATCGATAAAGTATTGTCTATGTTCACGTGAAATATTAAGTCTATTTTTTACGAACGGATGCATTTTGAATAACACAACTGCATTATGCTTCTCGCAGTATCTTGCTAAACGTTCAAAATCAATTTTAAAAAATGGATAATGTGCCGTACCGTGACCATTACCTCTAAATGTCGGTGCGAATAGAATAACTTTCTTACCTTTTATAATTGGCAATTCATCTTCCATCTCTTGTTTAATTTGTGTTGCATAAGCTTCATCAAATAGTACATCAGTACGTGGTACACCTGTTGGTACAACATTTTCTTCTCTAATTCCAAATGCTTCAGCATAAAATGGAATATCGGTTTCTGATGAAACATATGCTTTCGTGTAACTACGATGGTTTAATGAATCGATAAACGGACCACCTTTTTTACCTGTACGACTAAAGCCAACTGTTTTAAAGGCACCAACAGCATGCCACACTTGAATAATTTCTTGTGATGGTCTAAAGCGAACCGTATAAATTAATGGATGGAAATCATCAACAAAAATATAATCGGCCTTACCAAGTAAATATGGCAATCTAAACTTGTCTCTCCATTTGCGTCTATCCGTAATATTCTCCTTAAATACCGTTTTAATATCATAATCAAAATCTACTTTTTGGCGTAGTAACTCATCATATACATACTTGAAATTCCCTGATAAATTCGGACGCGAATCTGATGTGAATAATATTGTTTTGCTTCTTTTAATATGTAGTAACTTTGTAATATTAAAAATAGCTTTAAATAAGAAACTTCTACTTTCAAATGAAGCTTTATGACCTTGTTTATGAAGCCAGTGTGCACTTGTCGCAATGACCCCTGATTTCTCTTGAGGTAAGGTGATTTCAATATCAAATACAAATTCGTTAACGTCACTTGCTATTTCCGGAGTAATGGTATAGACCGTATGTTGTGATACGCCACCTTTACGGAAAACTTTAGCATCATACGCTAATAAATAGTTCACTTTTCCATTTTGTGTAGTCAGCTCATTGTATTCTTCAATTTGCTCTTCATTTAATGCCGCATAAGCTTGATCAATAATATTTGGATTAAGTTGTCCAATATACTCTAACTGGTCATGATAAACAAATAAATATTTATCCATTGGTAAATAATACCCATCGTCTAATATTGCGACGTTGAATCTACATATAAATGTATTACCGTCTATTTTCATTTCATTTGCTTCTAATGTTTTTGTTTCGGTTAAATTCCTCAGAACAAATTGTCCTGATGTTAAATCGACACCTTCACTATGTCCTTCAATATATAACTGAACACGTTCCCAGTATATGTTATCAATATGTATTGCTTGTTTCGTTTTTGTCATTGTTATTCCCCCATCGGTTTATTAAATCGTCCATTTCAATACTGTTTTTCCCCAAGATGTCGATAAATCCATTTCAAACGCTTGGACGATATCTTGCATCGTACATACATTAATTTCATGTCCTTTTAATAATGCTAACTTTTCAACTATGTCTGGGTACTTACGATATAAATCAACAACTTGCTCAAAATCTTTAGAGCCGCTTCGACTACTACCAATCAACGTTAATCCTTTTTCAAGTACTAATCGTGTATTCACTTCCACGGGTAATTCACTTACGCCTAACAAAGCAATACTGCCTTCTGGTGAAATATGTTCAACTATTTGTTGAAGTGCAACTTGACTTCCTTTACCTCCAACACATTCAAATGCATGATCAATTTTAAGATCATCTGGTATTTGATTTACTGTAAAGATGTCATCTACAAATGAAAAATGACTTAATTTATAGTCTGTCTTACCAAATACATAAGTTTTAGCTTCTGGGTACAACTTACGTAGCAAAATAGCAGTAATATAACCTAAGTTACCATCACCCCAAATACCAAAGCTGGTTTTCAAAGGTATAGATTTACGTTCAAATCGTTGTATAGCATGATAACTTACTGACACTAACTCTGTGTATGAAATCGTACTCAAATCAATGTCATTAGGCAGCGGAACGATACGATCATGTGCCATCACAACGTAGTCTTGCATAAAACCATCATAACCACTAGATCTAAAATAACTAGAGGCTAAGTAATTCTCCGCAATAATATGATGTTGCTCTGTAGGTGTATTCGGTACCATTACTACTTTCGTACCTTTTTCAAATACCCCTTTACTATCAAATACAACTTCACCAACAGCTTCATGAACTAATGACATTGGTAATTTTTTGCGTAGTACATTTTCATCTCTTCGACCTGTGTAATACCTTTGATCAGCTGCACAAATAGACAAGTATAAAGGTCTTACGATGACATGATTACCATAAATATCAACATTATTATATGTGACGTCGAACTGTCTCGGTGCAACGAGTTGATATACTTGATTAATCATCGGCAATATCACCTTGAATAATGGCATTTGCTACTTTTAAATCATACGGTGTTGTCACTTTAATGTTGTATAGTTCTCCACGTACCAATTTAACTGCATGTCCAGATTCGACAATGATTTTACATGCATCTGATAAGATTTCTTTTTGTTCACTACTTAAGGCGCGATAACTATCTTGTAATAATTTAATATTAAATGATTGTGGTGTTTGGCCTTGATACATTTCATTCCTTACAGGGATACTGTGTATGTTCTGTTTATCTTTAGACATTACAATCGTATCAATTGCTTCAATGACTGTATCTACTGCACCATATTTTGCTGCTACTTCAATGTTCTCTTTAATAATACGTTGAGTTAAAAATGGTCTTACGGCATCATGAGTTACAATCACATCATCATTATTAATTCCATTTACATTGCGAATATGGTCGATAATGTTCATAATTGTTTCATTTCGATCCGTACCACCTGCAACTACTTTGACACGTTGATCTGTAATGTTATATTTTTTTAAAATATCCTGTGTATGGGAAATCCACTGTGCTGGCGTTGCGATAATAATCTCATTAAATTCACTCACTAAAATGAACTTCTCAATTGTATGGATTAAAATCGGTTTATTATCAATATCTAAAAATTGTTTTGGTAATGGCACGTTCCCCATTCTCGAACCAATACCTCCTGCTAAAATACCTGCATAAATCATGTTGTCCTCCATTCTGTCATTACATCATTTCCATTTATACATTACTGACCTATGCCCGCACATAAGCCTAACCTATTGCTCACTTGCCTCTTTTATTAATCCAAAGATAGTTGTCACAATAGTGTGATAATTTTTTATAAAAATGTATTTTTGTAACTGACCATTCTAAGTTGTTTTGCCATGCAGTTAATCATTAACTCTGACGATATTAAATTGTTAAAGGTATTAATGTTTACTCTTTTTCAAATTCATTATTACTGCCATCATTTTACCATATATTATAATAAATTTATCTTATTAAGTGGCTGTACTTGATTTTCACTTTAAAAATTATCAAATATTGCCATCTCATTTTAAGTATACAAAATGCAAAACAACCGATTCACAAGCATATTTCACACAAGTAAACCGGCTATTTATCAACGTATATTCGAAGATGAATTATTTCGATAGTATCTATAGACCAGACGGCATTCGCACTTTCATAGCTATAACTATACCAGCGTTTTCGTCCTCAAAGGTGCATACTAATAAATCGTAAACATGACTTTATCAAATCGTTCTTTCTTGTTAACTAATTTATCAAATGTCTCCGGGCCTTTTTCTAACGGTAAAAAATGAGAAATAATAGGCTTTACATTAATATCTTTCGTCTTCATATAATGTAAGGTTGCCGTCCACTCTTTGCCCGGAAAATTACTGGACAAACAGTTCCAAGAGCCACATACTGTCAACTCGTTACGCAGAATTTTTTCAAAATGAACGCGATCAATCTCAATATCATCATATGGTATTCCGAGTAATACCACCTCGCCACCTTTTTTAGGTAGCGTCAATATTTGACCAATCGTAACTTTAGCACCTGATGATTCTATAGCTAAATCGATTTGATTGGCGTAATGATTTTCGATGAATTTCTCAAGATTTTCTTCTTTTGAATTGATTGTTTGATGTGCGCCCAATGATGTTGCAATATCTAGTTTATGCGCATCTATATCTATAGCGATGATATGTGCAGCACCAAATATTCGTGCCCATTGAATAGCTAACAAACCTATACTGCCACACCCCATTACTGCAACAGTCATACCAGGTTGTATATTCGATTTATAAAACCCATGCGCAACAACGGCTGATGGCTCAACCATTGCTGCTTCAATGTAATCAACATTGTCTGGAACCTTTAAAACATTTTGCGCTGGCAATTTGACATATTCCGCGAACGATCCAGGTTCATATGAGCCAATGACGAATAACTTTTCACATCGTGCATATTCACCTTTTAAACAATACTCGCATTGATAACAAGGTATTGCTGGGCAACCTGTCACTTTGTCGCCCACATTAACATGCGTAACATCACTTCCAATGGCATCTACTACACCTGAAAATTCATGACCAAATGGCATACCTTTAATGTATGGCCCCATTTTTTTGTATCGTGACGTGTCTGAACCACATATGCCAGTCGCTCGTACTTTAATAATAACGTCATTCGCACTTTCAATGACTGGCTTTTCATTATCCTCATACCGTAAATCTTCCACGCCATATAATTTCAATGCTTTCACTTGTAAATCACCTCAAATTTGATTTAATTCACAACTTTTTTCTTTTTAAAAATACCTGTCGCAAAATAACCTGCAATGACAATGGAATTACTTACGAGTAAATGTTCCATATAAAAATCAGTGATTTGTCTTAATGGCCCAAGCATAAAAGTTAGCATTGATTCTACCATATTAATTCTCTCCTTCATTTTCATCTAAATCGAGCGGCTTAAGTAATGCTTTAATACCTTCGCCGGATTTTAAATGTTGATACGCCTCGTCCCATTTCGAAATATCATATATTTTTGTCACCAAAGCTTCAGCATTTACTAAACCATCCGCCATAAGTTGCAATGAAGGTTCCCAATCTGCTGGCTTTTGACTTCTACTACCAACAACTGTTATTTCTTTTTGAATCACTTTTTCCATATCAAATGGAATTTCAGCATCCTTAAAAATACCTATTTGACTGTAGAAACCTTTTTTGCGTAAAATATCCAAACCTTGTCGTGCTGCTGGAACTGCACCTGAACATTCAACAACAACATCTGCACCGTAACCGTCTGTAATTCCATTGATATACGTTTTTAAGTCTGTTTGTTGTAAATTGACTACATAATCCATGTGCAATGCTTCTGCTTTATCTAATCTGACTTTGTCATTGTCCAATCCAGTTACCACAACAGTTGCGCCTTTACTTTTTAACACTTGTGCTACAAGTAATCCGATTGGCCCAGGTCCCATTACAACTGCTACATCGCCTGAATTGACTTGAATCTTAGAAACGCCATGATGTGCACATGCTAATGGTTCTGTCATAGCTGCAGACTGATACGATACTTCGTCTGGAATATGATGCAAACTTTCTTCACGTGCAATGACATAATTAGTAAATGCGCCATCAACTTGTGTTCCAATACCTTTTCGATGGTTGCATAAATTATAGTCTTTTGATTTACAGTATTCACACTCATTACAAACATAGAATGTCGTTTCAGATGTGACACGGTCACCAACTTTAAAATCTTTAACGTCTGCTCCAACTTCAACGATTTCACCAGAAAATTCATGACCTAATGTCACTGGAAAATTAACTTTATAATGACCTTCATAAGTATGAATATCTGTGCCACAAATTCCTGCATAATGTACTTTAATCTTTACTTTATCATCTAGCGGTGTTGCAACTTCTTTATCAAGAAGTTCTAAGTTGCCATGTCCTTCTCTTGTTTTTACTAAAGCTTTCACCACAAACACCTCGATTTTTAATTGAATAGACTAAATAGTTTAAAGATAAGATAGTTAACGATATTACCACCTTGATCAATACTTGAAATTTCAGATGAACCTTTTGGCATTTGTACATTCGTACCTTTCGCCATATCTGTGAAAATGGGTGCTACGTCTGTTGCAATATATAGTGAAATTGCAATCATAATCGTACCCACAATGACAGAATGAATAATGTTTCCTCTTGCTGCACCAACAATAAACGCGACAACAAATGGTATCGTTGCTAAGTCACCAAAAGGTAGTACTTGGTTTCCTGGTAAAATAACGGCTAATAAAACAGTGATAGGTACTAAAATTAATGCTGTCGAAATAACTGCTGGATGACCTAATGCTACAGCCGCATCCAATCCAATATAAATTTCACGTTCGCCAAAACGTTTATTTAGCCATGTTCTTGCAGACTCTGAAACTGGCATTAAACCTTCCATTAAGATTTTTACCATTCTAGGCATTAATACCATTACTGCAGCCATTGACATTCCTAAATTAATGATGTCTCCAGGTTTGTAACCTGCTAACACACCAATACCTAAACCTAAAATTAAGCCGACAAATATAGACTCTCCAAATGCGCCAAAACGTTTTTGAATTGTTTCAGGATCAGCATCTAACTTATTCAGACCGGGTACTTTTTGTAACAATTTAACTAAGTAAATACCTGGTGCATAAGAAATTGTACTTCCTGTAGCAATCGATACACCTGGTAAATCAAAGAACTCACTCATCATCGGTGCTGTCCAATCTGCTACTTTCAAACAGATAATTTGGAAAATAACTGCTGCTAATAACGCTTGCCAAATACTGCCTGATACGGCATAAACCATTGCTGCTGTAAACGTATAATGCCAAAAATTCCAAATATCTACATTCATCGTCTTTGTCACTTTAGTTACTAGCAATACAACGTTAACTATGATTCCGAGTGGAATAATAAATGCTGCGACAGATGATGCCCAAGCGATAGATGATGTTGCTGGCCAACCTACATCAATCACATTCAGACTGACGCCTAAATTTTTAACCATCGCTTGTGCTGCTGGCCCTAAATTTTTAACTAATAAATCGATGACTAAGAAAATCCCTACAAAAGCCACACCTATTGTTAAACCAGACCTAAATGCCGCTCCAATTTTCTGCCTAAAGAATAGGCCAAGCAAGAATATGACAACCGGTAAAATAACAGTTGCACCTAAATCTAAAAATCCCCTTACAAAATCAGTGAAGTAACTCATATTTAAACCCTCCCTGTTATATATGCATTGTCACGATACTTTCCGATTGTGATTACATTTGACGTTACAGTCATTTCAACGACAACCCTTGCTAAATTCGACTGCAGTCCTTTTGAATTACAGTCACTGCGTTTCTATGTCATCAACAATCATTTGTCGTGATAGTCATTTATATGCAATTTGCATATATTAATATGTTATCGACCCACGTTACATATCAATTCCGTTATTTTTGTAACTCTGTTAAGATTTGTTGTTTTGTTTCTTCAATACCAATACCAGTTAAGAAATTACGTGCGTTGATAACTGGGAATTTATATTCTTTTTTTGTCATTGCAGTTGTAACTAATAAATCTGCAGTGTCTTCATAAGGTCCAACTTCTGTAATTTTGATTTGTTTAATATCTACTTTAATATTGTGTTCCTTTGCCATTTCTTCAATTGCATTATTTACTACTGTTGACGTTGCAATACCTGCACCACACGCTACTAATACTTGTTTCATTTTCAATTCCTCCAATTAATTTTTAGTTATATTCCAAATAATCATTGATTAGTGTTGCTAAAATTGTTTCATCTTTCGTTCGTAGAATCTGCTCCAATTTTTCTTCACTTTGAAAAATTTGCATCAACTGTTGTAACAGCTTAAGTTGATCATCTACTTTATCCATTGCTAACATAAAAACGATTTTCACTTCTGTCTGTTGATCAAGTGTTCCCATTTCAATAAACGGCACTTCTTTTTCTAGAACAGCCACACCTATCGTTCTATGGTTAATATGTTCGACATCTGTATGCGGTATAGCGACCGAACATAGATGCGTTGGTAAACCAGTAGCAAATTCTTTTTCTCTGTCGATGACTGCATCTTTAAACGTTGACTTCACGAACCCATTTTGAAATAACACATCTGACATTTGTGACAATACGGATTCTTTATCAGTTGCCGACAAATTGAGCATTATATTTTCTTTATGCACTAATTGCTGTCCCATCCATTTTCCCTCGCTTCTTTATTTGAATAATTTTTTAAAATCTCATTTACATCAGAATTTTTGCGACTTTGTATGATGCGCTTAATTGCGTCATTGTCTTGCGCCACATCTCTCAATTGTAGTAACGCTCTTAAGTGTGTCACTTTATCAACAGCAGCAATAGGTACAATAATATGGATTGCTGTGCCATCTGACATGTATATTGGTTCTTGTAATATCAACATACTCATCGCTGTTTTATGTACATGCTTTTCAGAGTATGCATGTGGAATAGCAATATTTTGCATGATAACCATATACGAATCATCAAATACCTGTTGCATCTCATGAATATATTTAATATCAATAAAATGATTAGCAACTAACACATCACTTGCTTTAGCAATAGCTTCATCAATATTTTCAACATGATGCATTCTTTTCACGTGCCTTGCCGGTATCAAGTCAGCTAAATCTAATGTCTTATTTTGTGTGACAATCGATCCATTAATGGTTGAAATTGAATTATAATTGGCAATAAAATCTTCTAAACCATCACGTAGTTCTGTAATGTCATTAACTGTCGTTGTGCGTTCAATTAATGCCATTAACTTGTTTATTTCCTTATCAATGTCAGCCGATTCCTTATTAATGTACTTCATCACTTCTTTACGTAACTTTCGTTGCTCATTTTCAGATAAAGCTACTTTTGTGATAAATAATTTTTTATGTGTTAGGACAAACATTGGTGAAAAGACGATGTCATAATCTAATGTGTAATTTTCAAATGTTCTAAGTGAAATCGCATCTAAGAAAATAATTTCTGGAAATAAGTTTCGCAACTCGTATAACATCATTTGTGATACTGACGTGCCTTGTGTACACACGATAATAGCTTTTATCTTGCCATCGAAGTTTTCATCTTGACGTCTCAAACTACCTCCGAACAACATGGTTAAATATGCTATTTCATTATCAGGCAACGATTTTCCGAAATATTCAGTTAACGATTGACATGATTGTTTCACCATATGAAATAAGGATTGATAATTTCCTTGTAAAGGATTTATTAATTCATCACGATCCGTTAAGTTATATTTAATCCTATAAAAAGCAGGCGTTAAATGTAACAAGAGTTGCTGTGATAATTTCTCCTTATCTTCAATGTTAATAAAAGTGATTTGTTCAAAATGGTGAATCATTTGAGCGATGGCCATCGTTAAATTCGATATGCTATCTGATTCTTGCAAATCAGTCCATTGCACACTTGTTGAAAGTAAGTGTAATGTCAAATATAACTTTTCCGCTTCTGGCAAATCCGGCTCATGTTGCGTCATAATCTCCGTTGCTTGATATTCTTTCGTATCCCTCAAATACTGATAATTAATATTTAATGGATTCATCACATGACCACTTTGAATTCGTCTACGAATCACACAAAGGACATAAGGCAATGAACTAAGTGATTTGTCTATAAAGCGACTCTTCAAAAATTGTTCTACCTGTTTGATCTTGTCTTTTTGATATGCGATATCTTCGAATGTTAAGTTGAGCGCCTTTAAAACTTCACTTTTAGTAATATCATGATTCAACCTTTGATCAATCAACTTAATGAAGAAACGGCGAACTTCAAATTCATCACCAACAATTTCATAACCATGTTTTCGAGAATACTTAAGTGACAAACCATGATTTTCCAATTGCTCTTTCACATGATTTATATCGTGAATGACAGTATTTTTACTGACTTGTAAATCAATTGAAAAATGGTTTAGAGACATTGCGTTTTCCTTACTAAAAAGCATGAGCATTAAATAATAACGACGTGTTTCTATGCTAAAAATGACATTGTTGCCGTTTAACATTTGCTGCTCCGATACATCTCGCTTGAATAACGTCATGATTTCAGAACTTACAATAAAATTTCCTTGGCTTGTTCTTTCAAGTTTTGGATAACCCTCTTGTTCAAGCCACAAATTGATTTTTTGAATGCGATATCCTAGTTGTCTACGAGACAAACCAAATATCGATTCAAGTTCTTTACCATGAATAGTAGGATTCAATACAATTTCTCTGAGTATTTGCTGATTATCCCCGTTCATGTTCGATTCTCCTTTGAGCATCTGAGCTCAATTTATCATCAATCGTCACACCGATGTACACACTTTGAACACATATTTTCAAAATGAGCATGTACATCATTGTGATGTTTTAACAACATTTCAATTATATCTATATTTTTTGTGATTTTAATCTTTTAAAATAAAGCAATTGAAATTTTTGCATATATTTTTGTGTTTTGTGTTTTTTTGAAGCATTTTTAACATACATATCTCAATCATTATCAAATTGTCATGACCATTGTAACCCAATACAAAAACCCTAAGGACGCTTATATCAGGCGCCTTAGGGTTAACTGTATCTATTTAATTAAGTATTATTATTCGTATGTACGTAACTTATGGTCTATCAAGTTCCACACTTCTTCAACATCAACTGCTGTAGCAAAATAAGCATTGGCAGGCTTACCTGTAACATGATTTAAATCGACAGCCATAGTGCCATAAGTTAGTGGACTTTGATGTTCAATGTCGATATTAACGGGTACCATTGTAAACAATTCTGGTTGTAACAAATACAAAATTGTACAAGCATCATGTATTGGACCACCATCCATATTAAAGTGAGTCTTGTATGTCTTCTTAAAGAATTGCAATAATTCTACGACGAACTGTGCAACAGGATTATTGATACTTTCAAAGCGTTCAATCACGTGATCGTCGGCTAAAACTTGATGTGTTACATCTAAACCAAACACATTTATAGTAATCCCACTTTCAAAAACACGCTTCGCTGCTTCAGCATCTACCCAAATATTGAATTCTGCTGTAGGCGTCCAATTTCCAAATGTACCACCACCCATCAAAGTAATAGATTCAATATGCTCAGCGATTCTTGGCTCACGAATCAATGCCGTTGCTACATTCGTAAGAGGACCTGTCGCTACAATTGTTACAGGTGTATCACTCGTCATCACTTTGTTTATAATCACATCTGATGCTGGCATTGCAACTGCTTGACGTGATGGTGTCGACGGTAGTTTCGGACCATCTAATCCAGATTCCCCATGTATTTCAGAAGCAAAGGCAGCTGGTTTAATTAACGGCCTATCCGCACCTTTCGCTACTGCTATATCTTGGCGTCCCATAATATCCAATACGTTCAAGGCGTTTGTCGTATTCTTGTCAACTGATTGATTACCTGCGACTGTTGTTACAGCTAATATCTCTAGTGGACTGTCAATTGCCCCCGCTAAAATTAATGCTATTGCATCATCGTGTCCTGGATCACAATCCATAATAATCTTTCTTTTCATTTATATATCCACCTTTCTTAAGTTGTTATCGATAGCTTATGTATATTTATTTATGTGGTGAATCATGTTTATTTTGAAAAATAGTTTTAACTTTCTCATATTTTTGGATACAAACACTATTTATCTATTTTATGGCTTATAAATTTATCCGATATGCCTTATCAACCTACCTCGCTAAAAATAGGATGTCTACATATCTATACCGACTTTTGTCAACTCATTTTCACAACAATATAAACAGCAATTTATATGATTGTTACATGATTCAAACAATTTTTATGAAAAATATTTTCATACACAGAATATATATTGATATTAAATTTCTCAAAAGCTATATTGAGAATAATTAGGAGGGATGTTGATGAAATCTTTATTTGAAAAAGCACAGCAGTTCGGCAAGTCCTTTATGTTACCTATCGCAATCTTACCAGCTGCAGGTCTATTGTTGGGTATCGGTGGTGCATTAAGTAATCCAAACACCGTTAAAGCATACCCTATTTTAGATATTACCTTATTACAAAATATTTTTACATTAATGTCAGCTGCAGGTAGTATTGTTTTCCAAAATTTACCGGTCATCTTTGCAATTGGTGTCGCAATCGGATTATCTAGAAGCGATAAAGGTACTGCAGGTTTAGCTGCGCTGCTCGGTTTCTTAATTATGAACGCAACTATGAATGGCTTATTAACTATCACGGGCACATTGGCAAAAGATCAGCTTGCACAAAATGGACAAGGCATGGTGCTCGGTATACAAACGGTTGAAACCGGTGTTTTTGGCGGGATTATCACAGGTATTATGACCGCAATACTTCACAACAAATATCACAAAGTGGTATTACCACCGTATTTAGGTTTCTTTGGTGGCTCTAGATTTGTCCCTATTGTCACAGCATTTGCCGCAATCTTTTTAGGTGTATTGATGTTTTTCATTTGGCCAAGCATACAAGCCGGCATTTATCATGTTGGTGGATTTGTAACGAAAACAGGTGCCATCGGTACTTTTGTTTATGGCTTCATCTTAAGATTGTTAGGTCCACTCGGTTTACACCATATTTTTTACTTACCGTTTTGGCAGACGGCACTTGGTGGTACTTTAGAAGTCAAAGGGCACTTAGTTCAAGGTACGCAGAACATCTTCTTTGCTCAACTTGGTGATCCAGATGTGACGAAGTATTATTCAGGTGTGTCACGCTTTATGTCAGGCCGTTTTATTACGATGATGTTCGGCTTATGTGGTGCCGCACTTGCAATTTATCACACAGCTAAACCTGAACATAAAAAAGTTGTCGGCGGTTTAATGTTATCCGCTGCACTCACTTCATTTTTAACAGGTATTACCGAACCTTTAGAGTTTAGTTTCTTGTTTGTCGCACCTATTCTTTATGTAATCCATGCCTTCTTTGATGGATTAGCATTTATGATGGCAGACATTTTCAACATTACAATTGGTCAAACCTTCAGTGGAGGCTTTATCGATTTCTTACTCTTTGGTGTGCTACAAGGTAATAGTAAAACAAACTACCTATACGTCATACCTATTGGAATTGTGTGGTTCTGTTTGTATTACATCGTTTTCAGATTCTTAATTACGAAATTTAATTTCAAAACACCTGGTCGAGAAGATAAAGCTGCAGCACAACAAGTTGAGGCTACTGAAAGAGCACAAACTATTGTTGCTGGTTTGGGAGGCAAAGATAACATTGAAATCGTTGACTGTTGTGCAACGAGACTACGCGTCACACTTCATCAAAATGACAAAGTCGATAAAGTATTACTCGAAAGTACTGGTGCCAAAGGTGTAATCCAGCAAGGCACTGGTGTGCAAGTAATTTATGGGCCTCACGTTACAGTTATCAAAAATGAAATTGAAGAATTGCTCGGGGATTAAGACTAACCGAAATATCAACAGAACTAATGGCAACGATGTACGAAGTAAGAAGTGACATCGTTGCTTTTATTTTTAATGTTACATTTGAAGCATTAAGTTCATCATGCACTGTAGTGAGCCCGCAAATCGCCTCTGCTAGACAATCATCTTAATGCTATGATTAAAGCTTAAGTGCCAGATTTGAATTTAATTTCAACAACGACTTTCACTACATTAAAAATAGGGCCACTCGACACATATAGTTGTATCAAATAGCCCTTTATACAATTTTTTGGGTAAGGTTTTACAATTTTTGGGATGGTATAGATTTTATAAAAAGTTATTTAAGTTCTTCTGCTTCAGCCATAATATCTTTTAATGTTTTAGCTGAATGTGCGAACTTGCTTTGTTCTTCGTCGTTTAATGGGATTTCTACGACGTTGCGAATACCGTTTCTATTGATGACTGCTGGAACACCAATATAAACATCTTCTTCCTCATATTCGCCTTCTAATAATGCTGATACAGTCAATACGGCATCTTCATTTCTGAAAATCGCTTCAGTAATTCTAGCTAATCCCATTGCAACACCATAATAAGTGGCACCTTTAGCTTGAATAATGTCATATGCTGCATCACGTGTTTGAACAAAAATTTGTTCAATTTGCGCTTTGCCCTCAGGACGTTGTTCAAGTAATGTCTTCAAAGGTTGACCCGCAATATTAGCGTGTGACCATACTGGTAATTCAGTGTCACCATGTTCACCAATAATTTGAGCATCGACGCTACGTGGCGCAACATCGAACGCTTCGCTTAACAATAATCTAAAGCGTGCAGAGTCTAAAATTGTACCAGAACCTATAACACGTTCTTTAGGTAAACCAGAGAATTTCCATGTTGCATACGCTAAAATATCAACAGGATTTGTAGCTACCAAGAAAATACCATCAAATTTTGATGCCATTACTTCACCAACAATTGATTTGAATATTTTCAAGTTTTTAGATACTAAATCTAAACGTGTTTCTCCAGGTTTTTGTGCAGCACCAGCACAGATGACAACTAGATCCGCATCATGACAATCACTGTATTCGCCAGCTTTCACACGAACTGTTGTTGGAGAATATGGTGTGGCATGTTTTAAATCCATAACATCTCCTCGAACTTTTTCAGTGTCTAAATCAATGATGACTAATTCATCAACAATGCTTTGGTTCACTAATGAAAATGCGTAGCTTGAACCTACTGCACCATTACCTATTAATACAACTTTGTTCCCTTTAAATTTGTTCATTACAAAAACTCCCTTATGATTAATTCACTAACATACATGTAGCTTCAAATATGTTAGTTTAATGCTGCTTATTGACGATACAAAAGCAAATAAACATCTCTTTTATTTTCAACGCATAACTTAAAAGGTCATGTGTCATCCGCTTTTAAGTTTGTGATTTATTTCACATATAAAATGTAACATGCATTAAGTACTGGGTCAATATTAAATTGTGATTTATTTCACATTTTATTTTAATTTTTACACCTTTTTAATTTGTATACGATTACATCTTAGATGTCTTTAGTCTTCGTACTTCGCCAGTGATTATTTACACTTTCACATTTTTATTATCATGTTTACTTTTTTCTAGGAAAACAACAATGTTTTTTGAATTAGTCAAATAAATGCGCTCAATCGTCGGTGTGCAAACAGACAATTGTACACAATGCTTATTGATAAGTATTTAAAAAATTAAAAATGTCATACAATTATCAAATTTGCCATTTTATTTATATTTTCTCAAACCAATTAATTGAATATCGAAATTTTTAGTAGAATAATCAAAATATACAGATTAAAGGAGGAGTATCATGCTTACAGAACAAGAGAAAGACATTATCAAACAAACGGTGCCTTTACTTAAAGAGAAAGGGACAGAAATTACGTCAATCTTTTATCCAAAAATGTTTAAAGCGCATCCTGAACTTTTAAACATGTTTAATCAAACGAACCAAAAACGAGGCATGCAATCTTCAGCATTAGCACAAGCTGTAATGGCCGCAGCGGTTAATATCGATAACTTAAGTGTTATTAAACCAGTCATTATGCCAGTCGCATATAAACACTGCGCACTACAAGTTTATGCTGAACATTATCCAATTGTGGGGAAAAATTTATTAAAAGCCATTCAAGACGTGACAGGATTAGAAGAAAATGACCCTGTCATTCAAGCTTGGGCAAAAGCATATGGCGTTATTGCGGATGTGTTCATCCAAATTGAAAAAGAAATTTATGATCAAATGATGTGGATTGGTTTTAAACCATTCAAAATTACCAATATTAAACAAGAATCTGAAGACATTAAATCATTTACAGTTGAAACTGAAGAATATGACTTTAGTGAATTTACACCAGGCCAATACATCACAGTTGATGTTTCTAGTGATAAACTTCCATATAGAGCTAAACGTCACTATTCTATCGTATCAGGTGAAAAAAACCATTTAACTTTTGGCGTTAAACGTGATGTCACAACAGAACATGAAGGCGAAGTTTCAACAATTTTACACGATGAGATTAAAGAAGGCGATATGATTAATTTAGCTGCGCCTGTAGGTGGATTCGTATTAGAGAATACGACTGAACCACAACTTTTCTTAGGTTCAGGTATTGGTGTTACACCTTTAGTAGCTATGTATGAAGCTGCCTCTGCCAAAGGTTTAGATACACAGATGGTTCAAGTTGCTGAAAATGAACAACATTTACCTTTCAAAGACAACTTCAACAGTATCGCAAGCCATCATGACAACGCTAAATTATATACACACTTAAAAGATAAACAAGGCTATATTGGTGCTGAAGAATTACAAGTATTTTTAGCAAATAAACCTGAAATTTATATCTGTGGTGGTACAAAATTCTTACAATCTATGATCGAAGCACTTAAATCTTTAAATTACGATATGGATCGCGTACACTACGAAACATTTATTCCAAGACTAAGCGTTGCAGTATAACTGAGAAAAGAGGTTTAGTGCTCATATGAAACTTAATCAACGTTACGTAAAAGTATTTGCATTATATTTCGTAAGTATTGTTACTGCAAATATTATTGTTAAAAATAATAATTTAATTAAAACATTGATACAAACCATAGCCGGGTACACGGTCTTTGCAGTTGGTTTGAAGTATTTAACTAAACGTAAAAATAAATGACATCTATACCAAAACAGCTATGACTTTACTTTGTCATGGCTGTTTTTTAATTGGGAGTAGGACAGAGATGATATTTTCGCAAAATTTATTTGGTCGTCCCACCACAACATGCATTGATGTATGCTCACTGAATTTCATAAGAAAGGAGTTCACAAGATGACCGTAGATATTGGACGGATTTATGACAATAAAGATAATACCGACGCTATTCGTATCCTAGTCGATAGAGTCTGGCCGAGAGGTATTTCGAAAAGAACTGCTAACCTAGATTATTGGTTAAAAGACATTGCCCCTTCTACTGAGTTGCGACAATGGTTCCAACATGATCCTAAACTTTTTGGAGCTTTTAAAGAAAAATATGAAAAAGAATTACGTGATCAGGATGCGCAAAAAGATGCTTTTGAAAAATTAAAGGATATTGTAAATCAGCATAATCATGTTCTATTGTTATATGCAGCAAAAGATACTAAACATAACCAAGCTGTAGTACTACAGCAGTTGCTCAATACTTAGTTATATATGTTTATCGTGAATCACTATAAATGTCGCTAACTTCATTTCTAATATTTATTTTTAAAAAGCATAATTACTACAATTAATTGAACTTTAATAATTACTAAACTTGAACAACATTTTACTTTAACAAAATAAAGTTTTAAAATATTAATTGTTGGGTTTTACATAGTAATTAGAAAGAGAGTGTTAATGAAATGAAGTTTAAAAGACTAGCAACTATATTTTCAGCAGTATTAGTGTTATCAGGATGTGGCTCAATGCATTCATCTGGCAAAGACTTAAATATTTCGTTACCGTTAAAAACAAAGTCTATTGCACCTTATGAAACAGATGTACCAGTTAAGATTGGTGCTGCAGAATCATTATTTAAAACAAATGATCAAGGAAAAATAGAAAAAGCATTAGTGAAATCGTATCATCAACCAAATGATACAACGTTAGATATAGAATTAAAAGATAATATTAAATTTCAAAACGGTCAAAAATTGACTGCAGAAAAAGTGAAATCTAGCCTTGAAAATAGCATGAAAAAAAGCGACTTGGTCAAATATTCATTACCAATATCATCAATTACCGCTAAAGGTCAAAAACTGACAATTAAAACCAACTCCGCTTACCCTGAACTTGTATCTGAATTAGCTAATCCTTTTATGGCAATTTATGATACAGATGCTAAATCAGATGTTAATCAAACTCCTGTTGGTACAGGCCCTTACCAAATAAAAGATTATAAGCAATCTCGAAAAATATCATTGTCGAATTTTAAGGACTATTGGCAAGGTAAACCGAAACTTGATCATATTACTGTGACGTACCAAGAAGACGGCAATAATCGCGTCAGAAATTTAGAATCTCAAAAAGATGATTTAATAACTGATGTCCCAGTTAATAAAGTTCAAGACATAGAAAATAATCAAAATTTAAAAGTGTCAAAAGAATCTGGATTTAGAACTTCTTTACTTATGTATAATCATACTAATAAAAAAATGACTAAATCCGTTCGTGAAGCATTAGATCATATCATTGATAGACAAGGTATTGCAGATCATATTTATCAAGGTTATGCGAAACCTGCAACGAGTCCATTTAATGATAAAATTCCATATATTAAAGAACCTAAGTTAACCAAACAAAATATCGAACAAGCAAAAATGTTATTAGCTAAAGATGGTTATACAAAAGAACACCCTTTAAAAATTAAGTTAATTACGTATGACGGTCGTCCAGAGCTATCGAAAATTGCGCAAGTATTACAATCAGATGCTAAAAAAGCAAATATTGAAATCGACATTAAAAGTGTTGATGACATAGAAGGTTACTTAAAAGACCGTTCTGCATGGGATGCAACGATGTATAGTTTCGGAACAATTCCTCGTGGAGATACAGGTTATTTCTTTAATCAAGCATATAAAAAAGATGGTGCTATTAATAAAGGAGACTACAATAATAGCAACGTCGATGATTTAATTAATCAATTGAATCATACTGTAGATGTTAAGGAACGTCACAATATTTCTAATGATATTATTAAATTATCAAGTCGAGATGTACCAAACAGTTATATTGCTTACAACGATCAAATAGTCGCTGCTAACTCTAAGGTTAAAAATTATAAAGTAACACCTGAAGGTATCTATTTAATCGATTATCGAACAACGATTGAACGATAAGGGAGTGTGGGACATTGATTTATGTCTCAGCCCTGCTTCAACTATAAAAACCACGCCGAAGTCATCCAATATGATTATGGCGTGGTTTAATTTGCTTATATGATTGTATTAATTTCTGTTTGATGAATTTCAATAAAATGATTATTACATACTTTCAGTGAATCATGTTCATTTTATATAAATCTAATTGTCACTATTTGTTTAACGTGAAACACTTTTTTAACTCCAAAAAGTATTCCTATTCCACTCTTTTAAAGACAAATTATAAAAATAGCTTATGTCACAAACATATGAGCAACATAAGCTTTAATTATTATTCGTCTACTTTTTTCTGTTGTTCTTTAAATTCTTTCTGCAGTAAATTCACTTGTTTTAAACCTGCCCCCATTAAAATGAATACAAGTATCCACACAATAACGATTAAAATAAATATTTTCAACGTATCACTGCCAAGTACAGTTAAAGATGTATCCCAAATGCCATGTAAAACAACGGCTGATAAAAAGAATATTAAAAAGCGTTTATCAAAAATATCTTTGAATTCAAAGCCATGCTGTTCTTTCGCAATAACTATTGCAGCACCAACAATCGCTGACCAAACTAAATGACCACCAATCGCAGTCCACGCACGTGTGAAGACAATATCTAATAATGGGACATTTTCTCCTAAAGCGAAATTCAAAATATAACCTGCTGATTCAAAAACTGCGAACCCTGCACCAATAGCAGCACCGATTAATAATCCATTCAAAATCTTATTTGTTTTCAATTTATTGACGAAATAAACAATAATGAGTGCTTTTCCAGTTTCTTCAACTAATCCTACTAAAAATGCATCGAAAAATGTTAAAGAACCAAACCTTTCGAATTGATCACTAAAAACGACAAATCTATATAATACCATCGTACTTAGTAATGAAAATACGCCGCCAATAAAGAACATGATAATAACTTCAAAAATGCTAATATTTTTAAACGCATTTGATTCATAAAAGAAGAACAAACCCGATAATGGTACTGTTAAAGCCCCTATAAAAATGAGACCCGGAATCGCGTTAGTGTTATTAAAAATTGCTGCCATGACCCATAATCCAATAAATGTTACTGTGAAAGCGATGAATACTCGAGAAAAGAGCCATGGCTTCCCCCATTCTTCTGATATGTCACAAATTGCTGGCGTAGTTTTAGCAGTACCCGCTATAAATATTTCATCTGCTTCGTTTTTAGTATGCGGCTTAAATACTTCAGAAAGCATATCTTTTAAATTAAGATTTAAGCTTTCATCATTGCCCGCTAGTCTACCGATTGATTTGGTTGCATTATCAAATAAACTTCTTGCTTCGTTTTTTAAATCTGTATTTTGCGCTGTTTCATGCGCTTTAGCTTCCATTTGTTTATCGATAGATTCATTATGTATGTCGGACGTCTTAGTTGATTGTGTACTTGCTGATGACATCCCCTCTTCACCTGTATTAGGTGCAACTGATTGCGTTTGTGTTGTCTCTTCTTTTTCTGTATTTCTTCGATGATTAAGACCTTCCATAGACTTACCTACTTTCACTTTTCATAATAAAACTATTTTAATTTAATATTGATGGATTTTCCATATTTTAATATAAATACTTTGTTCGATTGGGCACTTTGTATTTCATATTTAAAAATCAAAACCTATTTAACTTTTTATATTCCGAACAATATTTTTATATAAGTATTTTAATGATATTCAATTCATTACAAACCCTTGATATTACAATTGTTATCGACCATCAAAATGTGTCTATACTGTGTCTATTATCAGAATAAAAAGATATTTCTAATTGATTTTAAACGTCGTTATGTTATATTTCTTGTAAGGGTTTACACAAAGTGTAAAAACGCTATATTTTATCAAATGTGATGGAGGTGACTTGCTTGAAACAAATCACATGGCACGACTTACAACATATCATTAAAGATGGTGATGTGATTGGTTTACCAGCATTAGCTGTAGCCAACTTACCCGCCGAAGTTCTACGTGCTGTGTTAGCGCAACATGACACATATCATACGCCCAATGATTTAACGTTTATATTAGCGAATGATATTCATAGTTTAGGTGCCGCACCGGATTTAGATGATTTTATAGAACGTCGCATGATTAAACGTGTCATTATGAGTATTTTAACGGCTTCTTCCAAAACGGCACAAGCAATGAAAAATAATGACATTGAAGCTTATTTTTTACCACAAGGTATCATTGCAACTCATTATCGTCAGAGTAATCAATTATTACCTGGAGTTATTACTAAAATCGGATTAAACACAGCTGTTGATCCTAGATACGGTGGCGGTAAAGTAAATACACGAACAACGGATGATTTAGTTTCATTAGTAACCATCAACGATGAAACATACTTACATTACACATTCCCTAGCGTTGATGTGGCACTACTGAGAGGAACATACGCAGATCAACAAGGTAACATTTATTTAACTCAAGAAGCGTACTTGAGCGAGTGTTATCATGTCGCATTAAACGCGAAAGCCAATCATGGGAAAGTTATTGTACAAGTTAAAGCTTTAGTTGACGACTATCAACTAAAACCGAATGAAGTTGTTATCCCAGGAAATCTTGTCGATTATGTATACGTCACAGAAGATGAAAAGAATCACCGCCAAGTAATTCAAAGTCATTATTTACCAGCCTTGTCTGGAGAAGAACGAATTGATGGAATACCTGAACCCGCATTACCTTTTAATAGTCGCAAATTGATTCTCCGACGTGCTGCTCAGTTTTTAACTTATGGCGATACAATTAGCATCGGTTATGGCATCAATAATGAACTCTCTAATTTATTGCATGAAGAATGTGTTGAACATGATGTGCAACCGATTTTAGATGTTGGCATTTTCGGTGGATTCGTTGGGAGTCGTGAACATTTTGGTATGAATTACAATGCAGATGTGCGCATGCCTCATGATCGAGCATGGGATTTTATTTATAACAATGGTGTATCAGTTGCCTATCTTAGCTTTGCTGAGGTTGATCAATACGGCAATGTCAACGTGTCTTACTTCAATGACCGACTAAATGGATGTGGTGGCTTTATAGACATTACGCAATCTGTAAATAAAATTATCTTTTCAGGTACTTTTGTAGCTGGCAGTCATGTCTCATGCCATAATCAACGATTAAACATTGAAACTGAAGGACAAAACCAGAAATTTGTATCAGATGTGAGCCATATCGACTTTAATGCACAATATTCACAATCACTCGAGCAAGAAATCTATTTTGTTACTGATCGTGCAGTATTCGAACTCACCAATCAAGGCTTGAAACTAATTGAAATTGCACCAGGTCTTGATTTGCATAAAGATATTTTGAATCAAATGGCTTTTAAACCAATTATTGCTGATCATTTAAAATTAATTGATACCAGCATTTACAAAGAAAAATGGGGACAACTTAAACAATCAATTCATAAAGTATGAAAGTGAAGCTAAAGGGGGTATACTAATGAATTTCGATTGGATAAAAACGCGTTCAGACTTCGATGATGACAAGCCTGCCGTTATTGATCACGCAAAACAAACATCTTGGACATACCAACAACTCAATGCACGCGCTGATAATATGGCACATTATTTAACATCTCAAGGTGTTAAAAAAGGCGATGTTATCGGTATTTTTGCGCCAAATGATATTGCAATATTAGATTTATTGTTTGCTTGTTTTAAAACAGGTGCGGTTTTTTTACCATTGAATTGGCGGCTTAACCCAAAAGAAATTGCAGCCATTGTGGAAGATGCACAATTAAAACTGCTCTTCTATGCTGAAAAACATTTAAGTTCACTCACCGATATTGACCAAAACTTATTGCATATGGATATTGATGTGGCGCAATATGATGAAATCGTAAATCCAGATTATCACCAACCTTTTCAAGCAACACCTGTTGAACCACAAGATCTTGCAGCATTAATTTATACAAGTGGTACAACCGGATCACCTAAAGGTGTGATGTTCTCATATGAATCATTTGTTCATAACGGTGCAAACTTAGAGCTGACGTATAAGTTCAATTCAAACTATATTACGATTGTATCAACACCAATGTTCCATGTTTTAGGGTTTAACGATACTGTATTACCAGTATTAATGTCAGGTGGCACACTTATTCTTCAACGTTACTTTAACGGCGAAGAATTGAATGACATGATTGCACAATATCACCCTACATTTATTATCATGATTCCGACAATGTATTATAGTACGCTACGTGCTAGTAATTTTAATCCTGAAAATTTTAGAGCTATGGATTATATCATCCAAGGTGGTTCACAACCATTACCAAGTATCCAAGCAGCTTTTAAACAATATGGCATAAACATTATTAACGGCTATGGTTTAACTGAAGCACCTCTTGTACTTGTTAATACACCGGAAAATTCAAAACGTAAGCCAATGAGTATTGGTAAAGCAGTCATGTTCGTTGATGCACGTATCCTTGATGATAACGGTGAGGAAGTACCTACTGGTGAGATTGGCGAACTTGCAATTAAGGCTAAAAATGTCACGCCAGGATATTGGAATAAACCAGCAGAGACTGCCAAAGCATTTCATGGTCGATATTTATTAACTGGTGACTTAGCGAAGATGGACAACGATGGCGATATATTTATTATTGACCGCAAAAAAGAATTAATCATAACTGGTGGCGAAAATGTCTTACCATCCGAAGTCGAAAATGCTTTAGCTGAGCATCCACTAGTAGACCGGTGTGTGGTCGTTGGCTATGATCATCCAAAATATGGTGAATCAATTGCTGCAGCCATTATACTTCGCGAAGATGAACCTCATTACGCTGAAATTTTAAATCAACATATGCGAAGTCGTTTAGCAGGTTATAAAGTCCCAAGAATGTATGTACCAGTGACACATATGCCGTTAAACAGTACGCAGAAACCAGATAAACTTGCGATTCGACAAATGATGAATGACAAAGTCTCGCAAACACTTTAAAGGTGATAAAAATTTTTGACATTTAGTGTAAGCGTTTACAAATAAAGCGTGTTGTTTTTGAATTAAATGCATTTCACATTAGTATTCATATTATTTTTAGGAGGAATTTATATGACATTTGAAAAAGAAACGGTCTTAAAAACATTATTTCCTGAAGATGTACTTAGTATTGCTAAAGGTTTAACAGACGGTGAAGTCGAATTTTTACAACAAGTAGATTCATTGCTAGAAAGTAAGTACCGTGAAAATATTAATCAACATTGGATAGACGCTACTGTACCCGAGGACTATTTTAAAGATCTGGGAGAATTAAATTATTTTAACAATCCATTACTTTACAAGGATCGTCCAAACGCCAAAATGCCTAGTCAACTATTTCAGTTTTTCATGTCTTACCTACTCGCGCGATTTGATATTTCCTTAGCTACCCTACTCGGTGTTCACCAAGGTTTAGGGCATAACACTTTCTATTTCGGAGGTAGCAAAGAACAAATTGCGAAATATGTACCTAAATTACAGTCACATGAACTGCGTACATGCTTTGCTTTAACTGAACCAGAACACGGTTCGGACGTTGCGGGAGGTCTTGAAACAGTCGCTGAACGCCAAGGCGATACTTGGGTTATCAATGGTGAAAAGAAATGGATTGGTGGTGCACATGTATCTGATGTCATTCCAGTATTCGCAGTAAATAAAGAAACTGGCAAACCCCATTGCTTTGTAGTCAGACCAGAACAAGATGGCGTCGATATTGAAGTCATTGATAATAAAATCGCACTTCGCATTGTTCCTAACGCCCTAATTAAATTAACTAATGTCAAAGTAGATGAAGCGGATCGCTTACAAAACATAACAAGCTTTAAAGATATTGCCAAAATTCTTTATTCAACGAGAGCAGGCGTTGCTTATATGGCTACAGGTGGTATGGCTGGCGCTTTACGTGCCACATTAGATTATGTCACTGAGCGTAAGCAATTCGGCAAACCAATTAGTAAATATCAGTTAATACAAGAAAAGCTAGCAATGATGCAAGGTAATTTAGCTCAAGCAATGGCAACATGTGCTCAATTAGCTAATATGCAAGCACATGGTGAATATGACGAGGTTGCAACTTCAACGGCGAAGATGATGAATGCCTTACGTTTGCGTGAGACAGTAGCTATGGGCCGCGGTATTACAGGTGGTAATGGCATACTAGCTGACGATTATGATATTGCACGTTTCTTCTCTGATGCAGAAGCGATTTACACGTACGAAGGTACACATGAAATTAATGCCTTAGTAATTGGACGCGCTTTGACTGGAGATTCTGCTTTCGTATAAATAGCAAATAATTATATGAGATGCATTAATTTCACTAAAAAAGACTTATTTTAAGCATAAAGCTTTTTCCTTAAATAAGAGGCTAAGATGACTGTCAAAGATACTTAATTAATTTTATAAAATAGCAACGTTATTCCAATTATCTTAATGGTTATCTTATCCTCAACTAAATTGGAGGAATCACTATGACAATTAATAAAGTAACCGTTCTTGGCGCAGGCACAATGGGCGCTCAACTGGCAGCACTTTTTGTGAATGCTGGACTTAAAGTAAAACTATTAGATATTGTAGTGGACAAAAACGATCCAAATCTCATTGCGAAAAAATCTTACGATAAAATTACAGATAAGAAACGGCCGCTACTATTCGACTTAAATCTAGCGAGTCATTTAACATATGGTAATTTTGATGATGACTTGGTAAATGATGATGCTGATTTATATATCGAAGCAGTCAAAGAAGATATTGAAATTAAGCATGCTGTTTGGCAACAAGTTCTACAACATGCTAAAGAAGATGCTTTATTCGCTACAAATACATCAGGTATTCCAATTAATGCGATTGCTCAAGCATTTAACGAGAAGGATCAAGAACGATTCTTTGGTCTACATTTCTTTAACCCACCACGTATTATGAAATTAGTGGAGTTAATACCTACGTCACACACGAAGGAATCTATTATATTAGATGTAAAAAATTTCGCGCAAAATGTGTTAGGTAAAGGTGTCATTGTCGTCAATGATGTGCCTGGCTTTGTCGCAAATAGAGTCGGCACGCAAACAATGAATGATATTATGTATCGCGCCGAGCAACACAAGATAAGCATTGTAGATGTGGATGCTTTAACTGGGCAAGCGATTGGTCGTCCTAAAACAGGTACATATGCGCTATCTGACCTAGTCGGTTTAGATATTGCAGTGTCTGTAATTAAAGGCATGCAACAAGTACCTGAAGAAACACCTTATTTTCATGATGTCAAAATTGTAAATACGTTGTTTGACAATGGCGCACTCGGACGTAAAACGAAACAAGGATTTTACAAAAAGGATAAAGAAACTAAAGCTCGACTTGTTTACGATGTTGAAAAACAAGATTATGTACCTGTATCGCAACCACAATTACCAATTTTAAATGAATTTAATAAAGACTTAGTGCATAACCTTGATACCATATTCAATGCGCAAGACGAAGCGGGACTATTTTTATGGGAGACATTACGTAATAATTTCTATTACTCTGCTATCAATGTACCTAAAGCTACCGATGATTTCCGAGACATAGACCGTGCGCTTGTCTGGGGGTTCAACTGGAAACTTGGTCCATTCCAATTATGGGATGCAATGGGATACGAACGTGTTAAAACACGTATGGAAGACGAACTTGGAGACTTACCACAATGGATTAGTGATTTAGATGGTGGCTTTTATAAACAAGATGAGACCATTGAATATGCAACACCTATTTCTCACTTCGTAAAAGATGAACTTTGGGATAAAGGTGATGCCAAACTTTCCGTAACTCATGATGATCAACTGTTACTGAAATTACAAAGTAAAAATAATGTCATTACCGATGAATTCAACGATGCGTTAGTTGATGCGATTGATTTACTGGAAAATGACCATTACACAAGTATGGTTATTTATGCAGATGGTAACAATTTCAGTGTGGGTGCTAACCTTTTCTTAATGAAAAAGGCGCATGAAGACGGTCTTGTAGATGATGTCGTTGCACAATCAATTGATAAATTACATTATAGCTTTAATCGTTTGAAGTATAGTTTGAAACCAGTAGTCACAGCTGTTCAAGGTCGTGCCTTAGGCGGTGGCTGTGAGCTTGTACTTTACTCACCTATTGTTGTCGCTGCAAGTGAAACATATATCGGTCTTGTTGAAGCAGGTGTTGGCTTATTACCGAGTGGCGGTGGCCTTGCAGAAATGGCTGATCGCATATTACGCACATCGCATAAGTTTGATGACAAACAAGCTTCCATGACAAAAGTACTGACGAATATCGCATTTGCGAAAGTCTCTACAAATGCCTTTGAGGCACGTCGTTATGGTTATTTACGTGATACAGATACGATTATTTTCAATACAGCACAACGTGTCGAAGTTGCGCTCAAACGTGCGAAATATGAAGCAGAAACAAACTATATTCCGAATCCTAGACATCAATATATCGCTTTAGGTGAAGACTTCAAAGCATTGATCCAAGGACAATTAGATGCGCAAAGACGGGGTCATTTTATTAGCGACCATGATTATCATATTGCCTTAAATATCGCCACAATTTTAGCGGGTGGTGATTTACCAAGAAATACATTTATCAATCAACGTTACATTCAATCGTTGGAGAAAATTGGCTTTATTGACTTACTAAAATCTAAAAAATCATATGAAAGAATTGCACATATGTTAAAAACTGGTAAGCCATTACGTAATTAAAAGATAGTCATTAAGAGAGGATGATAACCATGCAAGAAGCATACATTGTAGCTTATGGGCGTTCAGCCGCAGCGAAAGCAAAGCAAGGCGCATTATTCCACGAAAGACCTGATGATGTCGCAGCCAAAGTATTACAAGGCGTATTGAAACGTATTGACGGAAAATTCAATAAGAATATGATTGAAGATGTCATTGTTGGTACGGCTTTTCCAGAAGGATTACAAGGCCAAAACATTGCACGAACGATTGCATTGCGTGCGGGATTATCTGACACGGTACCGGGTCAAACAGTGAATCGCTACTGCTCATCAGGATTACAAACCATCGCGATTGCAGCCAATCAAATTATGGCTGGTCAAGGAGATATACTTGTAGCTGGTGGCGTTGAATTGATGAGTGCCGTACCAATGGGTGGCAACGAGCCCACAAACAATCCAACCTTACAATATGATGATATAGGTGCGTCATATCCTATGGGTTTAACTGCTGAAAATGTAGCATCCCAATTTGACGTATCACGCGAAGATCAAGATGCTTATGCTGTCAGAAGTCATCAACGTGCCTATGACGCACAACGTGATGGTCGGTTCAAAGATGAAATTATTCCAATACAAGTAAACTCAGTTGAATATACAAACGCAGGACCAAAAGTACACACAAATATCTTTGACCAAGATGAATTTATACGCCCTGACACCACGATGGAGGCATTAGCCAAATTACGTACAGTATTTAAAGCTGACGGCACTATGACTGCAGGAACATCTGCCCCACTTTCTGATGGTGCAGGATTTGTAGTTTTAATGTCTGGAGATAAAGTGAAAGAACTCGGCGTGACACCTATTGCACGATTCGTTGGTTTTAAGGCAGTAGGCGTTGACCCGAAAATTATGGGTATTGGGCCTGCATATGCGATTCCTGAAGTATTGTCACTCAGCAATCTATCTGTTGAAGACATTGATTTGATCGAATTGAACGAAGCATTTGCTTCTCAAACGATTGCATCTATTAAAGAAGTAGGTCTAGATATATCACGTACGAATGTGAATGGTGGCGCTATTGCTTTAGGTCATCCATTAGGTGCTACAGGCGCAATGTTAACCGCGCGTTTACTTAATGAAATGGGTAGACGTCCCGATAGCCGTTACGGCATGGTTACGATGTGTATTGGTGTCGGCATGGGTGCAGCTGCTATATTTGAATATGTGCGTTAGAATGGTTGATTTTGGATGAAGCGGATTCGTTTTGTTATTGAATGAAGTAGGCTGAAGTTGAAGCCAGTTGAAGTTGAAGCGGGTTGAAGCAATTTCGTTTTATTAATGAAGCTGTGTGAAATATAGTGATTGAACAAAAAAGTGGTTTAATGGGATGGTGGTTATTTCCGTTTTAGAATTTAACATTTACACGTCTAATTTTAATCATTGTTTTAAATTTTATGAATCGAAGCCCTTTGATTTAATAATATTTGCTAATGCTAGTAACTTATCTGATTGTTCATGTTTAAAATAAAGAAAACCACTCACATCAGTGTGTGTTCGAACTAGACTTGTAAGTTCCAGTTCGGCACGACTTTCTAAAGCAATTATTATTGCTGTGATTGTCGTATATCACTTAGATGTGCGTGGTTTATTTTAATAGGTTAGTAATATATTAGGTCATGTTATGTTTAAGACTATAATGAATAAATAATTTAGAAATATGCTTCCGATTGTTCGATGCTTTAATTCAGTTAGAAGCATCATAGAATGCATGATTACTGTTGTAAAGATACGTAATGTTTTGTATTGACTGTATGTCTTTGGATAGAGTTACAAACTTATTTTGTTACTCTAGGCCCATATGTCGCAGTACCATCTGCATGTGTTGTTACATTGTATGCATTTGTTTTACTTGGCTTCTTGTATGTCGGGCGAGCTCCGTATGACACTTGACCGTTTGCATGTGTTGTTACGTTGTATGCATTTGTTTTGCTTGGCTTGTTTTGTGTTGGGCGAGCGCCATATGATACTTGGCCGTTTCCATGTGTTGTTACGTTATATGCGTTTGTTTTGCTTGGCTTGTTTTGTGTCGGACGAGCTCCGTATGATACTTGGCCGTTTGCATGTGTTGTTACATTGTATGCATTCGTTTCGCTTGGCTTCTTGTATGTCGGACGAGCTCCGTATGATACTTGACCATTTGCATGTGTTGTTACGTTATATGCATTTGTTTCTGATGGCTTATTGAATCTTGGTCTCGCTTCATATCCAAATGTTCCATCGTTGTATTCACGGATACCTGTACCAGCATCTCTATATTTAACATATTTAGGTGTTTTGTTAAATTGCGGTCTCGGACCATATTGAGAAGCTTCTGTTGTTTCAGTTGCTTGAGGTTTAACTTCAATATCACTTGATTCTCCTTGAGTACCTTTTAACGTTGATTCAGTACCTTGTGGTTTTATTTCAAGTTTAGATGAGCTACCTTCAAGACCTTCTAAAATAGGGTTCGTTAACGGTGGGTTTGTATAATTATTGCTTAATGATGGGCCGCTTTGTTCCATTGTTAGAAAATCGGGACCTTGAACGATTTCACCTTGTACCGTTTTATTTTCCATCGTTGGATATTCCGGACCTTTTACAATTTCACCTGTAATTGTGCCCTGTGGAATTTTAACTAATGGTTGTGCAACTGGTTGTGTTGTTTCTTCAGCTTTACCAGCCGTAGTTTTAACCTCTTGTTGGTTATCAACTTTAGGTGCTTGAGGTTCTTCAACTTTCTTCTCTTCTTTTACTACTGGCGATTTTGTTTCAGTTTCTCCGTATTTTTTGACAGTTTTCTTTTTCCAAGAATCATCTGCTTCTTTAACTGCTTTTTTCGTTTCTTCAACTAATTTATCAAAATTAGGTTTATTATCACTATTTGTTTTATAGTTATGTGTTGTAGGATTATATTTCGTTATAGATTTCGGTCTATTTTGTTTAGTTTCCATAAAGAAATCATCAATAATTGAATTTAAGTCATCAATCATTTCTTTTTTAATACGTTCATTTGTAATTTTATGTGGATTGTCTGTATCTCCAAGGATTAAGTCCAGTTTTGCTCGTAACTCTTTCGCGTGCTCCCCATAATCCTTATCACCATAATATGATACAACTAATGTATCAATTTCAGATACGAGATCGTATACTTCCTTAGTTGCTTTATCTTCTTCTGCTGCATTAAAAGTTTTCAAGTCTGAATTCTTATCCTTAATATCTTTAACTTCTCTGTGAAAATCATCCAGTGCTCTCTTTAATGCATCCTGTAGTTCATTGTATTCTTTCATCGAAAGTTCTTCTAAATTATATTTATGAAAATTAGCCATTTTTAAATCTGTACGAGGATTTTCTTTTTTATAATTTGCATACCATTGTTTATAATCTTCATATTGAGATTTCTTTCTCTCCAAAAGATATTGATCTTCCCTTAATACCTTTTCCAACAACCTATCTTTAGCTTCTTTATAAATATTATCTCCATATTCATATTTATTAGTTAATCCTATAGCATAAATTATATAGTCTTCCAAATAATATAGAGCTGAATTTAAATATCTGCTATCTATTAATGTCCCATTTTTACTCCCAGCATTAACTTGTGATTTCCCACTATAATCCTTTGTTACTATCGCATCTGCTTTGTTATCCCATGTAAATAAGCTAGATGCAACTGCTAATGCGCCTAGCGAAATTATTTGCTTTTTCATAATTTTTTAATTCCTCCAAAATGTAATTGCCCAATCTACATTAAAGAAACAAAATATTAAAAGACATTAACTATATATTAACTAGAATAAACAAAGCATTAACTATCTTTTTGTTATAGTTAATTAGCTTTGCAATATACAATAGTGTATAATTTTTTTGATTAATGTACATCAAAGGAGTAACAAAGCATGACAACACAAATGAAAATCAAAACATATTTAGTTGCTGGTATTAAAGCGGCGCTCCTTGATACGACTGGTATTAAATTAGCAAGCAAATCTGAAACTACATCACATACGTATCAACATCAAGCGCTTGTAGATCAATTACATGAATTAATAGCAAACACTGACTTAAATAAATTATCGTACCTAAATTTAGATGCGTTTCAAAAACGCGATATTTTAGCTGCGCACTATATTGCAAAATCCGCTATACGCACTAAAAATTTGGATCAAATGACTAAAGCGAAACAAAGATTAGAAAGTATTTACAATTCAATTTCTAACCCTTTGCATTCACAAAACAATTAATAATTCACCAATAAATCATGTAAGTGTTTGTGACGCCAAATTGCCATACAAATACTTGTCATATGAATATAAACGAATGAAACGATTGCCTATCCCATAGATGGCAACATTAAAAAGACCTCTGAAGGTATCATCTTGATAACTTTAGAGGTCTTTGTTTATATTATTCAAACAAAATTCTTATAGAACGATCGAAGTATGTTTCGTCTTTCTTTTCTTCTTTAATCTGATCAGCTAATGCTGGGTCATCTGTGATAATACCATCAACATTGGTTTGTAAGTATTTCGTTAAATCTTCTTCGCCGTTAATAGTCCAAGTATAGACTTCTTTATTTTCCAAGTGCGCTTGATTAACAAGTCTTGGCGAATAAGAAAAATCTTCGATGACAAAGAAATCTAATGATGTTTCTTTAAAATGACCAAACTGCAACGGAATGATATAACCACACTTGAGATATGGCGCTTCTTTTTTCAACTTAGTCATCACATCATAATCCAAAGACATCACACGATATTGATGTTCAACACCATGCTTTTTCAAAATATCAATAACACGTTGTGTATAATCTGCTGGTTCTTTACCATGTGGCTTTAACTCTACTAGTAGCTTCACATTTGATTGTTTAGCCGTTTCAATAAATTCGTCTAAGGATACAAATTTTGCTTCATGTCCATTTTGACGCATTTTCAAACCGACGATATCTTTGAAATTAGATTCAGAAATATTTTTATTAACACCTGTTAAACGTTTCAAATTGTTATCATGACTAACAACAAATTGTTTATCTTTCGTCATAATTGTATCTAACTCAACGTATTCGACATTCGCTTTTGCAGCAGCTTTCAATGACGGAATAGAATTTTCAACGCCTTTATCTTCGAAACCACGATGGCCAATAATGGAGATATTTGTATTGATAGTATTATTGTAAAGTAAGTACATGTTATAACCGATAAAACATGTCACTGCAAGCACCATTGAAATTATAAAGAACCTAGACTTCCGTTTCGGTTTTGGATATTTAAATTCTAAGCCCGGTTGGTCTAATACATTCTCTTGTTTTAAGTGCAGTACTAACACACTGATTAATGATAATTTCGTAAATAAATAATAGAAGAACAATGCGCTTTTCAATACAACAAATAAAATTGATGAGACTAAAAACTTATCTCCTTCTTCATCTACACAAATAGCAAGATATGTTGCTCCTGAAATAATTAATGTTAAAATCGCACCAATGATGAGTTCTAATATAACTATTTCTATAACAAGCCGAAACTTATTTCGCTTCGTAATTTGCCAACTTAGTCTCATATTTTTAAATAACGACTGGCGGTTTAAAATCGTTAACGGTAGAGTAAATATTAATTTAAAATTTAATATAAATACAGCAATCATAAAGGTACCGTAAATGATTATACCTTTCGTCGTTTTCATAAGTTCTTCCGTTAAAAATTTAGGTATGTAAATATTTTTTGTTAATACTGAACTTAGTCCTAGGTTGGCAATGGGTATCATTAACATTAAATAAATGACAAAGAAAATAACTGGTACACCTATGAGTTTACGCACATTTACAAAGGCATTTTTAAAAATGGATTTAAATGTAATAATCTGTCGATCAAAGCCGGCATAAACCATATAAACTAACAATGAAAACTCTACATAAATCAGAAAGGCAACACTTAATATGAATATAATAAGAAGTATCACACTGGCGGGATGACTAACGATTTCCGTCCAATTGTTAATCGTAAGTTGGCTTTGCCCAGCTACTTTTAACATCATATTAAATAGTAAAATTAAGTATGTACTACTAATAAAAATCATGATTAACTGCAATAGTAAGGCATTAATGCTAAAACGCCCTTTATTTTGATACAGTAATTTAAATACTGCCCATATATCTTTACTAATTCTCTTCATAATCACGCTCCGCATTGCTTTAATATTAAGTTTCATCTTAATATTTTTCATTACTCAGGGTCAATAAAAATTTGAAAAGACTCATATTCATATGCAAGTAGCAAATAATAACCCATTCAACATCAGCTAAATGATGATATTGGAACCCCACCTTTAACAAGACATCACATTCTTTATCAGCATAGCTACTTACAAAAACGTCTTCCTTCAACCATTGTAGAAGTTGTCTCATATACTTACTACGTCTTGCTAATACTCAATACTCAATTGAAAAAGAAGCATATGCCCCTTCACTCTTGAAGTTGCATATGCTTTCTTTTCGGTCTGAATTGTATTTATAATTCAACGGGAATTTTCCCTTTGAAGTTAACATAACGGTAGGCTGCTTTAACAGCTTCATCATCGGGCGCTTCGACATCTTCTAATTCATATGCAATGCCCAATGTTTTCCACTTATGAACACCTAACTGATGATATGGCAGAATTTCAAACTTTTCGACGTTATCAAGAGAATTAATAAATTCCCCTAGTTTAATTAAATCGTCTTTATCATCAGAATAACCAGGCACAAGGACATGTCGAATCCATACAGGTTGTTTCATATCTGACAGTTTGCGCGCGAAGTTAAGGATGTGTGTATTAGGCTTTCCTGTCAATCTAATATGTTTGTCATTATCAATATGTTTTATATCTAATAATATCAAGTCTGTATGTTTTTGTAATTCTTCAAAATGCCTTTGAAATGCTTTTGTATCATTAGCACATCCAGCCGATGTGTCTAAGCAAGTGTGCACACCATTTTCTTTTAATTCTGCAAATAATTTTTCTAAGAATGGCATTTGTAACAATGGTTCGCCACCACTGACTGTTACACCGCCACCCGATGCATCAAAGTATGGTTTGTATGGTAATATTTCATTCACCATTTCATCAACTGTGACTTCTCTTGATGGCTCACTAATTTTCCAAGTATCTGGATTGTGGCAATACAAGCATCTAAGTAAGCATCCTTGTGTAAATAATATATATCTTAATCCCGGTCCATCGACAGTACCTAAACTTTCGACAGAATGTAAGTGTCCCTTAAGCATAGTGCTCCCACCTTAAATTTTGTTACATACTTTCATGGAATGTACGAGAAATTACATCTAATTGTTGTTCACGTGTTAATTTAATGAAGTTAACAGCGTAACCAGATACACGGATTGTTAACTGTGGATATTCTTCTGGATGTTCCATTGCATCTATTAATGTTTCACGGTTAAATACGTTAATATTTAAGTGGTGACCACATTGCATTGCGTAACCATCTAACATACTAGTTAAGTTACGGTTTTGATCTTCTGGTTCTTTACCTAATGATTTTGGTACGATACTGAATGTATTTGAAATACCATCTTTACAGCAATCGTAAGGGATCTTAGCTACAGAACTTAATGAAGATAATGCACCTTTTTGGTCACGGCCATGCATTGGGTTTGCACCTGGAGCAAATGGTTCGCCAGCTTTACGTCCGTCTGGTGTGTTACCAGTTTTCTTACCGTATACAACGTTTGAAGTAATTGTTAATACACTCATTGTATGTTCTGAATCACGATATGTTTTATGACTACGTAATTTAGTCATGAAGCGTTCTACTAAATCAACTGCAATATCATCTACACGGTCGTCATTGTTACCGTATTTAGGGAAGTCGCCTTCGATTTCAAAGTCTACTACAAGACCTTCTTCGTTACGAATTGGTTTAACTTGTGCATATTTAATTGCAGATAATGAGTCAGCTGCTACTGATAAACCAGCGATACCTGTTGCCATTGTACGTACAATTTCTGTATCATGTAATGCCATTTCAATACGTTCATAGCTGTATTTATCGTGCATGTAGTGAATAACATTTAATGAGTTAATGTAAACACCTGCTAGCCAATCCATCATTTGATCAAATTTCTTGAATACTTCGTCATATTCTAATACTTCGCTGTTAATACCTTCGAAGTTTGGACCAACTTGTGCACCAGATTTTTCATCTTTACCACCATTGATAGCGTAAAGTAATGTTTTAGCTAAGTTCGCACGTGCACCGAAGAATTGCATTTGTTTACCAATTGTCATCGCTGATACACAACATGCGATACCATAGTCATCGCCATAGCTTTCACGCATAATGTCATCATTTTCATATTGGATAGAACTTGTTTTAATACTCATTTTTGCACAGTATGTTTTGAAGTTGTCAGGTAAACGTACTGACCATAATACTGTTAAGTTTGGTTCTGGAGCTGGACCTAAGTTATCTAATGAGTGTAAGAAACGGAATGAGTTTTTCGTAACAAGTGGACGTCCGTCAATACCTACACCACCGATAGATTCAGTTACCCAAGTTGGGTCTCCAGAGAATAATTCATTGTAATCAGGTGTACGAGCAAATTTAACAATACGTAATTTCATGATGAAGTGGTCAATAATTTCTTGAACTTCGCTTTCAGTAATAACGCCTGCTTTAAGGTCACGTTCAGCATAGATATCTAAGAATGTTGATGTACGACCTAAACTCATTGCTGCACCGTTTTGTTCTTTAATTGCAGCAAGGTATGCTAAGTATAACCATTGAACTGCTTCTTTGAAGTTTTCTGCTGGACGGCTTAAATCGAAACCATATTTTTGTCCAAGTTCTTTTAATTCTTTTAATGCACGATATTGTTCTGATAATTCTTCACGTAAACGAATTACATCTTCTGACATTTCTGTAGACATCGTGTTGAAGTCGTGCATTTTTTCTTCCATTAAGAAATCTACACCATATAAAGCTACACGACGATAGTCACCGATAATACGTCCACGTCCGTATGCATCAGGTAAACCAGTGATTACACCTGCTTTACGGCAGTTCAACATTTCTCTAGAATATGCATCGAATACACCTTGGTTATGTGTTTTACGATAATCTGTAAAGATTTTTTCAGTTTCTTCGTCTAATTCGTAACCGTAAGCTTCACAAGCTGCTTTCGCCATACGAATACCACCGAATGGTTGCATTGAACGTTTGAATGGCTTTTCAGTTTGTACACCTACAATTGTTTCTAAATCTTTGTCTAAATAACCAGCATCATGAGATGTGATTGTTGAAGCTACTTTCGTGTCCATATCCCACATGCCGCCACGTTCACGTTCTTCTTTCGATAACTGCATTACTTGTTCCCAAAGTTTAGAAGTTGCTTCTGTTGGTCCTGCTAAAAATGAATCATTACCTTCATAAAGAGTGTAGTTTAATTGGATAAACTCTCTTACATCTACGTGTCTGTTCCATCTTCCATTTTTAAATCCTTGCCAAGCTGTTGCATGATTTTTATTTGTTTCTAACATACTAAACGCCTCCATCTGTATAATGTTGTGAATTTGAAATGCTATGTTAACGTTTTCATAGTCATTGTAGCATGTTTGTTGTGATTTTTTTCACATAAATTATGTACAATTTTCATCAAATGTATGTCAAAACATAGAAACTGTACTAATTTGTGTAACAGTAATATGCTAATTGCATTCTGTTACACAACAGTTATAATGTTCACTATTTTCATTGCTTTAAAAGTTAATTTAGGAGTATATATTTGTTTATAAAAAATGATTGTTGATAAGCGTTAAATCAACACTTAGAAAGATTTACTTTTATATATGAAGAGACTGGATTAAATACTTTTATTGACGTAAAAATTCACTTTTGAACCGTTCAATATCTTGCCGATTTTTATATAACAGCTACAAATAAAATATAACAGTTTGATTTTACAGCCTCGGTAAATCGTCTTGACAAACAAAAATTTTGTGCTATCACAACATTTGCAACGTCTTAACAAGTCATCTATAAACATTTCTAAATATTTAACATTACTTATGCGTCATTTATTGCTAAAATTATTGTATTAAAATATACATAGAATTGATGGGATATCATGAAATCAAAAATTTATATCTTGCTATTATTTCTCATTTTTTTATCAGCATGCGCTAATACGCGTCACTCTGAATCCGATAAAAATGTATTAACAGTTTATTCTCCGTATCAATCAAACTTGATTCGTCCAATTTTAAATGAATTTGAAAAACAAGAGCATGTCAAAATTGAAATTAAACACGGATCTACTCAAGTACTGCTTTCAAACTTGCATAACGAAGATTTTTCGGAGCGTGGTGATGTCTTTATGGGTGGTGTGTTGTCAGAAACAATTGATCATCCAGAAGATTTTGTTCCCTATCAAGATACATCTGTAACACAGCAATTAGAGGATTATCGCTCGAACAATAAATATGTTACTAGTTTTCTATTAATGCCAACAGTTATAGTAGTGAATTCAGATTTACAAGGAGATATTAAGATTCGAGGTTATCAAGATTTATTACAACCTATACTTAAAGGTAAAATTGCGTACTCAAATCCAAATACAACAACGACAGGCTATCAACATATGCGTGCTATTTATAGCATGCATCATCGAGTAAGTGATGTGCATCAATTCCAAAACCATGCGATGCAACTGTCAAAGACGTCTAAAGTCATTGAAGATGTTGCAAAAGGTAAATATTACGCAGGTCTAAGCTACGAACAAGATGCACGCACATGGAAAAACAAAGGTTATCCTGTATCAATCGTTTATCCAATTGAAGGAACAATGTTAAATGTTGATGGTATTGCTTTAGTTAAAAATGCACACCCTCATCCTAAGCGTAAAAAGTTAGTGCAATATTTAACAAGCCGCTCAGTACAACAACGATTAGTTGCAGAGTTCGATGCCAAGTCAATTCGAAAGGATGTTAGTGAACAAAGCGATCAGTCTATCGAAAATCTTAAGAACATACCTTTAATACCGAAATCTAAATTACCGGATATTCCACATCATAAATTTTTGGAGATGATTCAATGACGGCATACAAACCTTATAGACATCAATTAAGACGATCGTTATTTGCGTCTACTATTTTTCCAGTATTTTTAGTCATTATTATTGGACTAGTAAGCTTCTATGCCATCTATATTTGGATTGAGCATCGTACGATTCATCAACATGTTGATGAAAGTCAGTCATCTTTACATCATACTGAAAAGCAGATTCAGACATTTATTACACAGCATAATAATTCGTTTCAAGAGCTCGATTTAACAAATCATCATGATGTGACCGCTACAAAACGTGAATTATTAAAATTAATACACCAACAGCCCGCAACACTTTATTATGAATTATCTGGACCAAATCAGTTTATAACCAATAATTATGAACATTTAAACACTAAAAATATGTATTTATTTTCAACGCATCAGCTTAAATTCAAAAATAGTACATATATGCTTAAAATTTATATGGCTAACACCCCACGTTTAAGTGAAATTAAGAAAGATAACCGACAATTCGCACTTATCGTTGATCAATATGACAATATTTTATACGCCAACGATGACCGTTTTACTATAGGTGAAAAGTATAGACCACAACAATTCGGATTTATGAATGAATCTGTAAAATTAAACCATGCTGACCATCGTCTCATTATTTATAAAGATATACATGAAAACATTGAAGATGGTATCACGTTGTTAATTGTTATGGCCGTAGTTCTTGTTTTACTAGTAATATTTGGTTTCATTAGCGCAGATAATATGGCTAAACGACAAACAAAAGATATCGAAACGATTATTCAAAAAATTTACTATGCCAAAAATCGTCATCTAGGTACATATACGCCTTTAAAAAACAACAGTGAACTAGAAGAAATTAATAATTATATTTACGATTTATTTGAATCAAATGAGCAACTGATCCATTCTATCGAGCATACAGAACGTCGCTTGCGTGATATTCAGTTAAAGGAAATAGAACGCCAATTCCAGCCTCATTTCCTATTCAATACGATGCAAACAATACAATATTTAATTACGTTATCTCCGAAATTAGCACAAACTGTGGTCCAACAATTATCGCAAATGTTACGTTACTCATTACGTACAAACTCACATACAGTGGAATTAAACGAAGAGTTGAACTACATTGAACAGTATGTTGCAATACAAAACATCCGTTTTGATGACATGATTAAGCTCCATATTGAAAGTTCTGAAGAAGCGCGTCACCAGACAATTGGTAAAATGATGCTTCAGCCACTCATAGAAAATGCTATTAAACATGGTAGAGATACTGAGTCATTGGACATTACTATACGCCTGACATTGGCACGTCAGAATTTACATGTTTTAGTTTGCGACAATGGTATCGGGATGTCGTCATCTCGCCTGCAATATGTACGCCAATCTCTTAATAATGATGTATTTGATACTAAGCATTTGGGATTAAATCATTTACACAATAAAGCAATGATTCAATATGGTTCACATGCACGACTCCATATTTTTTCAAAGCGTAATCAAGGTACGTTAATTTGTTATAAAATACCACTTTCAAGGGGGAATGTAGATGTTTAAGGTAGTTATTTGTGATGATGAACGAATTATTCGAGAAGGATTAAAGCAAATCATTCCTTGGGGAGACTATCATTTCAATACAATATACACTGCTAAAGATGGTGTTGAAGCATTATCACTAATTCAACAACATCAGCCAGAATTAGTAATTACTGATATTCGTATGCCACGTAAAAATGGCGTCGATTTACTCAATGATATTGCGCATCTAGATTGTAATGTCATCATATTATCGAGTTACGATGACTTTGAATATATGAAAGCCGGCATTCAACATCATGTTCTTGATTATTTATTAAAACCAGTAGACCATGCACAATTAGAAGTTATTTTAGGAAGACTTGTCCGTACCTTATTAGAGCAACAATCACAGAACGGCCGTAGCTTAGCATCTTGTCATGATGCCTTCCAACCACTATTAAAAGTAGAATACGATGATTATTATGTAAACCAGATTGTGGATCAAATTAAGCAATCTTATCAAACGAAAGTGACTGTTTCAGATTTAATTCAACATATCGATGTTAGTGAATCGTATGCGATGCGAACATTTAAAGATCATGTTGGTATTACAATTGTCGATTATTTAAATCGCTATCGTATTTTACAATCTCTGCAATTGTTAGATCGACATTACAAACACTATGAAATTGCAGACAAAGTAGGCTTTTCAGAGTATAAAATGTTTAGCTATCATTTTAAAAAATATTTACAAATGTCGCCAAGTGATTATTGTAAGCAAGCAAAATAGATTAGCACATAACTAATGATTATGGCGCCTCCATTTTGTTCTATGAAAAAGCGGACTGATAGAGAAGTTTTCACTTTTCTTTCAGTCCGCTTTTTAGAGAGTTTAAATATAAAACAATACTCCCTACAATATTGACACCGCTATATGTCTTTATTGTAAGGAGTAAATTCATTGAGTCACCCTAAGTCGGGCAAATAAGGATACTTCATAACAGGGAATTATGATCTGCCCCGAGACATAGAGATGATATATTTGCAAGGGTAGAAGCAGTATCTTTCATCTCTTCACGCACATGCCGTCGGGGCAGGATTGCCAACTATATTGCAATAGATTGGCGATACTTTTAATCCGATTTATATTAAATTTTTAAACTTCTAATTTTCTTTTCTTCATAGAAAGCAACGATTCCTAATAGAATCATGCCTAGGAATAATGCAACATAGAAGACGATGAAAACATCTGTCCATCCACTTAATGTATATCCAAAGATGTTTAAACCGTTACGTGTTGGATCAGCAATAGCCGCCAAACCAACTTTCGCCATTGAGTCACCGAATAGATACGCGAATGAACCTGTCATTCCGTTTGCTACACTGATGGCATTTTTAGGAACAAAACCAGTCAATGATACACCAATTAATAATTGCGGACCAAAGATTAACGCACCTAATGCAAACAATGAAATGTTAACCATCATGACACTTGTAGCATTTGTGTAGAATAAGACAACAAATGTAATCATAAACATACAGCCAATAGCTACAATTGCACGACGACCTTTTAATAAGTCTGATACGTAGCCCCATAATAAACTTGCAACTAATGCACCAATTTCAAAGTAGAATATCGTATTAACTGCATCGCCTTTACTAAAGTGTAAATGCTCTGACACATATAACGGTGCCCAGTTATCAATACCGATTCGTACAATGTATACAAAGACGTTTGAAACACATAGAATCCATATAACAGGATTTCCCAGGATATATTTTTTAAAGATCTCCCATTTCGTCATACCTTGAGAATCAATATTTTCTTTATCGACCGGCTCTTCCCAAATTTCTTCAGCACGATTCCATCCTAATTCTTCCGGATCATCTTTTCCGATAAATAATGTTGCGATACCAATAAGTAATGCAATCACCGATGGGAAAATGAACATCCCTATAACATTTCCATGGAAGAATACATTAGCACCCCAAAGTGCAACACCACCTGCTATGGCACCACCGATATTATGTGATGTATTCCAGAATCCTAAGTATCGGCCACGTTTCGTTCTTGGCGCCCATCTTGAAATCGTTGAATAACTTGCAGGTCCACCAACTGATTGGAACACCCCGTTAAGTCCCCAAAGTACAATTAATAATCCCATTACAGAACCAAAGTAACTTAAAACAAATCCCATAATTAAAACTGTAATCGCAGATAAGATAAGTAAGAACGAGATAATACGTTTTGTGTTACGTCCATCGACAAAATATCCAAGTAATGTTTTTCCTAAACCGTACGTGATACTAAATGCTAATCCGATATAACCAAGTTCTAATGTAGATAATCCAATTTCCTCTTTTAAAAACGGTTGTGCCGCCTTAAAGTTGTTTCGAATTAAATACATAGCCATATAAACAAAGAACACTACGAAGAAAGCTTGCATGAAGTTTCTAAGCCATAATTTACGTTGTACCGATAATGGAATGCCTTTGTTCGGAATCTTATGGATATCAAAAAAGTTCATCTCTGTCACCTCAATCATTTTCGTTAAGCCAAATATATCACGTCGGTGTAAGCGCTTAATATCCTTAAAATTATTAAATTATCCAAAATACTGAACATAAACACATACTTAGAAACATATTTATGTACTAAAATTAATAAATAGTTAATAGTATTTGACAAGCTTTATCTATAAAATACTTTATGTTGTCAAAATCAACGCTTATACATATGACATAATGACGGAGGACATCATGATTCTATCTATATTACTTATCTTTTTCTGTATCAGACTTGTCAGCTTAAAGATATCTATTAATCACTCAAAACAATTAAAAGCAGACGGTGCAGTTGAATATGGCGTTAAAAATTCGAAGTTTTTAGCAATAACACACGTTTTAATTTATGTATTGGCTGGTGTAGAGGCATTTATTAATAAAGATACATTTAGCTTTGCAAATGGTATTGGCTTAGTTATATTAATCTTTGCTTATATCATGTTATTTATGGTTATTAAAACTTTAGGTGGTATTTGGACATTAAAATTATTCATTTTACCTAACCATCCTATTATTAAATCTGGATTATATAAAATTACAAAACACCCAAATTACTTCTTAAACATCATTCCTGAATTAATCGGTGTATTATTATTAACACACGCAACATATACAACTATTTTATTAGTACCGTATGCGTATTTCTTATATGTACGTATTAAACAAGAAGAGAAATTAATGAATATTTAAAAAGATGAAAGCCTGTCATCACTTTAGTCTACATCGACGTCCATCTTTAAAGTGCATTCTGAAATATTATATTCAGAAACCTTTAAAGTATGTCGTGTCTATGACCATTGTGACAACAGGCTTTTTTTATTATCATATACCTCACTATTGAAAAGGTTATATACTCTTTTCAATGGTGAGGATTGTTACTGTGAATGGGTATGACCATCGCTATATACTTATATAAAGTACACCTTCTTTACAAACAATGACTTGATTTAAGGTGTGAAATTTTTGGCAATGGCTTGGCGACATATGCATTTATTCAACACTGCCACCAGTCTTACTTCAGACAAACTTCAGACTAACCTCGAGTTCGTATTATGCCCACCACATGTCTGCTGGCTTGTCGTAAATATTAACAGATTTCAAAGTTTGACAAGCTTTTTGGAAACCTTCTTCTACTGACATAATAGGATCTTCATGTTCAATACTTAATACATAATCATATCCATTAATAATAAGTTGACTTATGATATCTGCCCATACATATGGACTATGTCCATAACCAACTGTACGGAATGTCCATGCTCTTGTCGCAACGTTACCATATGGTTGCATATCAGTTAGACCATACATATTTACATTTTCTTGATTAATATACGTATCTTTAGCATGGAAGTGATGAATTGCATTTGCTTGGCCTAATATGCGAATCGCAGCAATTGGGTCAATACCTTGCCACCATAGATGACTAGGATCTAAGTTAGCACCGATATATTCATTTGTAGCCTCACGTAACTTCAACATTGTATATGGTGTATGCACTAAAAATCCTGCATGCAACTCTATGGCAATTTTTACATCTTGCTCTTTTGCAAACTCAGCTAAATCTTGCCAATATGGTATCAACTTTTCATTCCACTGATAATCATAAATTTCAGAGTAGGCTGTTGGCCAAGGTGTAACAGGCCAATTAGGCTTTTTAGCGGTATCATCTGATCCTGCAATGCCAGAAAATGTATTAACAACTGGCACGTCTAATAGATTTGCTAAACGGATTGTTTTACGTAACGTTTCATCGGCTTCTTTCGCTTCTATCGGATCTGGAGAAATTGGATTGTTATGACAACTGAAACCACTTATTTGTAAGCCTCTGTCTGTGATTGACTTCATAAATGCTTGGCGCTTGTCTTCATTTTCTAACAACTCATCTAACTTACAAAATTTATCTCCTGGGTTACCACCTGTTCCAACTTCAATCATATCCAATCCAGATTCTGAGACATAATCTAACATATCTTCAAAATTTTTATCGTAAAATAATACTGAAAATACACCTATTTTCATTGAAAAGCACTCCTTCTTTTTATATTGAGAATTTTGTATCATATATGATAATCATTAAAGTTGTATGCTCTTGTTATCAAGATCGCTACGATAAATCGCTTCTATAAGGGCATTTACATTGCGTGCTTCTTCCGGTTTCACCACAATCTCTTCTATCCCTAAACACGCATTGACAAAGTTACGCGCCTGTCTCTCACCAGCAATGTCTTCGTTATGCTCAACATTAGCTTTGCTTTCAAAAATAGTTCCAAAGCGGGGCTCATATATTTCAAATGGAAATAAATTGATACCGCCATCTTCTCCTGATAAACTAACGTGAACCTTATCTTCTTTGATATTTGCAGACCACGAACATTCAAACTGCATGCTTGCTCGATTGGCAAATGTCATATAACTAGTAACATGATCATCGACATCAAATTTAGTATGATCAAATGTTCCCCAATCATTAATTTGATTCGGTTGTTTGCTCAATTGATTATATGTTTTTCCTAGCACTTCATGCGGCACCATATCTTTACCTAGTAGCCACAAAGATAAGTCTAACAAGTGGCAACCATAATCGATTAAACTACCGCCACCTTGCAACGCTTTATTGGTAAAAACACCCCAGCCAGGCACTTTACGCCTACGCATCGCTTGTACACGTGCTACTAAAGGTTTACCAACCACACCTGATTCAATTGCTTTTTTAGCAGTAATTGCCACATCTGTGTGACGATAATGATATGCGACAGTTAATAATTTGTGATTTTTATTAGCCGCTTCAATCATGCGATCACACTCTTCCGTCGTCATCGCCATTGGCTTTTCACACAATACATGGACACCATGGTTCAATGCTTCTATAGAAAGATCAGCATGGAATTTATTAGGTGTACAAATGACCACCGCATCAACAAGTTTAAACAGCTCGCTAGGTGTCTCAACTGCATGAGGTATATTAAAGCGCTTCGCAACATCAATCATCTGCACTGTATTAATATCTTGTACTGCAACTAATGAGACTGTGTCTTTGAGTTTCAGCAATGCTGGAATATGACGGTCTTGTGCAATACCACCAACACCTATCACACCAACTTTTAATTTTGTCATGATGTGCCTCCTTACCGTATGATGTTATTCAAAGTAAATTGCTTTGCCTGATTTTGCAGACTGATAAATCGCTTCAAGAATTTTTGTAACTACCATTGCTTGTTCCGGTTTCACAACTGGTTCAGTATCATTTACAACTGCATCAATCCAAGCTTTTGCTTCTTCTTCAGCTTCATCCACTTCATTACCTTCATAAAAGTCGACGCCTTTGTTTTCCAATTCAACGTGTTTGGTATAAAGTGTACCCATGTCTTCACCATGAATACGTAGACCATCTTTCATATCAGCACCTGCTTTAGTTCCTGATAATGAACATTTTGCCTCATCCACTTCTAAAGAATTAATCGCCCAAGCGGATTCTAAAATGATCGTCGCTCCATTCTTCATTTTAATAAATCCAAACGCAGAATCTTCAACTGTAAATTCATCTGGATTCCATGAACCCCAAGCGTTTGCCGCATGATGCTGTTTATTTAATTTATGGAATGTTGAACCCATCACTGATTCTGGTTCATAATTATCCATCATCCATAACGTTAAATCTAAAGCGTGTGTACCGATATCGATTAATGGTCCTCCACCTTGAGCTTCTTCGTCTAGAAAGACACCCCATGTTGGTACTGCTCGACGACGAATGGCATGTGCCTTTCCGAAGTAAATGTCTCCTAAGTCGCCACGTTGCGCTGCTTGATGTAAAAATTGACTATCTGCTCGGAAACGATTTTGATAACCTATTGTTAATTTTTTACCTGTTGATTTAGCTGTATCTATCATTTTTTGAGCTTCTGCTGTCGTTTTAGCCATTGGTTTTTCACACATCACATGTTTACCAGCATGCAACCCTGCTACAGTAATTTCACAATGCGAGTCATTTGGCGTACAAACATGGATAACATCAATCGTGTCATCTTTTAACAATGCTTTGTAATCATCATAAACCTTTGCATTGTCAGTTCCGTATGCTTCTGCCGCACTCGCTGCTTTCGAAATGTCTACGTCACAAAATGCGATCATTTCAACATTTTCAACTTTTTGTAAACTTGGCATGTGCTTGCCATTCGCAATACCACCACACCCAATGATTCCAACTTTAATCGTCATCATAACGTCCTCCTTTTAATCTTTATCGTCATTAGTGGTTCTTTATCAATTCTGCCCCACTCCTAATTTCAAACTAACCTTTTGTCGCACCTGTTGTTAAACCTGATACTAAATAGCGTTGCAAGAACAAGAATACGATTGCTATAGGTACTGCAATCATAATTGCCCCTGCTGCAAACACTGTGAAATTATTTGCATACTTATCATTAATAAAGTTGAACAATCCAACTGCTAATGTGAATTTTTCAGGACTTCTTAATAGTATTTTAGGTAATATAAAGTCCATAAATGGCCCCATAAAATTGAACAAAGCAACAACTGCTAAAATCGGCTTAGCTAATGGAAGCATAATTTGTAAGAAAATACGCATATGCCCTGCACCATCAATTTTGGCAGATTCATCAAGTTCTTTTGGAATCGTATCGAAGTAACCTTTCACTAAAAAGGCATTCATCGGTATTGATCCACCAATATATACCAGTGTTAGTCCAAATAAAGAATCTAATAATCCAATTGTATTTAGCAAAATATAGATTGCGACCATTGCCATTAATACAGGGAACATTTGTAAAATCAAAAATGTAATCAGCCCGTATTTACGACCAACAAAGCGATATCTAGAAAAAGCATATGCTGTTAACGTGACAAATATCACACTAAACAGTGCATTTGCAGATGCTACGATAAGCGTATTTTTATACCAAGTCAGGTATTGACTACTGTCATCGAATAGTAAGAATGCATAATTTTTAAATGTTGCATTGTCTGGTATCATTTTGGCACCATACAAGTTCGTACCTGGATTAAGGGAAATGCCAAATGTCCACAGTAGTGGATATAAAATGATGACAAACATCATCGCTATAAAACTGTAAATACCGATTGCTTTTAATATGTTTTTCTTCTTTGTCATCTTATAAACCTCCCTCATCTTTAAACGTACTTGTACGTCTGAATTGAATAAATGCGACAATAGCAACAATAAATCCAATAATTAATGACACAACTGCACCCATGTTGAAGTTGTTAAACTCAAATGTCAGATTATACACCCAAGATATCAAGATATCTGTACTACCAGCATTCTGCCCTGACACTGGTGGACCGCCTTTATTAAATAGATAAATAAGATTAAAATTATTGAAATTACCTGCATATTGCATAATTAACAATGGCGCTGTGGCGTAAATGACATGCGGGAATGTGATGTTTCTAAACTTTTGCCAACTAGACGCACCATCCATATCTGCTGCTTCGTACCAATCTGATGAAATACTTTGCAGTACTCCAGTGAACAGTGCAAAGACAAATGGGAATCCAAGCCATACTTGAATGCCGATTAATGCCACTTTTGCCCAAAACGGATCACTTAACCATGCTGGTGCTACACCTAATAAAGGTTGCAAAATATCATTATTTATCGCACCAAATTCATCATTAAATAACGCTACAAATATTAAAATTGTCACAAATGATGGTACAGCCCAAGGTAGGATTAACACAGTACGGATAAATTTCTTACCTTTGACGACAGGGTGATTTACAATAATTGCCAAAAACAGCCCTAATGCAATTTGAAGTGTCGTTGCAACAAGCGTCCATACTAATGTCCAAGTAATAACACTGAAAAATGTTTTACGCCAAACGCCAATTGTGAATAACGTTTTAAAGTTATCTAAACCAACCCATTCTAATGTGTGTCTCGGAGGCGCGTTGTATAAATTGTAATTTGTAAATGCTACTCCAAACATAAATATTAATGGAAATACAACTACAAATATCAATAAGAATGTACCTGGTGAGATTAGTAAGTATGGGAACGTCTTGTCCCATGTTGCCACCATACGCGCCTTCGGATCCTTTATTTCCTCATTGCGATTAAATCGTTCAGCATTACGATATGCATCTAAAATATTAATGATATATAGCATGATTGCGAAAGCAACGAGTAAGATAGAAATAATACCTTGTGCAAGTAAGACACGAGAATCGTCTAACTTAGGTACTGTCCCTAATGTGAACAATCCCCAAAAACCAATATTTAAAAAGCTATAAAAAACAGAAATAAAACTGATGAAAAAGATAAAAAATATCGTCCCTTTAATGGGTCTTTTATTATAAAACTGTCCCAAACCAGGTATAACAGATAATAATGCCGCTAATTTAGGGTTACGTTTCGTCATAACTAATCTCCTTTCTTATCATTTTGTGATGGATGAAGAATCTTAATATTTTGCGTTATATCATTCGTCGCCTCATCTAACGCTTGTTTAGGATTCTTACCATTTGAAATAAATATGCTTGCATTGCCCATCGGTTCCCAAACTTGTCGCATTTCAGGAATATTAGGCATCGGTTCAGCATGACGTGCTTGCTTTTCAAACACTTTTAAATTTGGATTAGATGATTTCACGTCAACACGTCCAGTAATTTCGCTCATTTCATCTGTATATTTTTGTAATGTATCTTTACTAGTGATATACAGCATTAAATCTTTAGCCCAATACTTATGTTTACTATATTCAGATAAATACCAACCACGTACACCTAGAAATGGTTTCATAGGTTTGCCACCATCTGTAGGTAATGTTGTTACTCCTAAATCTTTACCAAACGTTTCTTGATATTCATTAATGTTCCACGGTCCAGTGACAAATTGTCCTACTTTTCCTTCTTTAAAAAGACCAATCATGACATCATGTGTTGCTGCCTTAGGAAGATACCCTTTGTCGTACCATTTTTGTAATCGTTCAGCATTCTTGACGACATGTTTTGAATTTAGTCCTAGCTGATGAATATCATATTCACTGCCATTTTTCTTGAAAATATAATCATCATTGCCGAATAAAAACGGATAATTAAAATAGAAATTTTTAGCATCAAATAACATACCGTATTGTTTCTTTTTACTATCAGTTAGTTTGGCAGCATTAGCTTCAACTTCTTCTAACGTTTGCGGTGCATTTTTCACTAATTTTTTATTATAAAAAAGTGCGGTTGTTTCAACGATAGCTGGCAATGCTAGTTGCTTATTGTCATAATTCATCGCTTTAAGTGCTTGCTTATTGAAACCTTTCAACTCATCTTTTGATAATTTGATTTCAGCAGCTAAGCCTTGTAGATAGGCACTTCCAGTATTATCATGTGCTAAGAAAAAGATATCTGGACCTTTTCCTGCAGGAGCGTCTAGCGAAATATTTTCTAGTTGATCATTTTGACCAATATTTACAAGCTTTACTTTGATGCCAGTTTTTTTAGTATATTGATCCGTAATTTTTTTATAAAACGCCATTTGCTTGTCGCCATCCACCCACATCGTAAGTTGGTTAGGCTTGTCTTTAGAATTATCTTTATTCAATGCTTTATCAATATCTTCTTTCGAACGATTAGGGCCACATGCAGTTACGATTAATAACATTACCACGGCTAACGTGATACATTTTAAAATTTTAGACATGAATACTCCCCCTTAGACGATACGATTTCCTGTTTTTTCATCAAAAAAGTGACACTTATTCATATCAAATGCTAGTGTAATCTTGTCGTTCGCCATCACTTGAGTTCTTGAATCTAATTTAGAAATCAATTCCATTCCTTGGAATGTGCTATGTACCATAATTTCTGAACCTAACAGTTCGGATACAACTACTTCAGATTCAAATTGTGTCTCTGGAGAAGTTTGAATAAATATTGGTTCTTCATGAATGTCTTCAGCTCGAATACCTAAAATAATTTCCTTGTCTAAGTAGCCAGCAGCTTTTAACTTTTCAAATTTTTTATTATGTAATTTAAAATGGTGTGTTCCTACCTTCAATCCGTCCATTTCAACTGTAGCATTCAACATATTCATTGCTGGTGAGCCGATAAATTGCGCCACAAATATGCAATTAGGGGCATCATATATTTCTCTAGGTGTGCCGACTTGCATAATGTCGCCATCTTTCAAAACAACAATTCGACTAGCCATCGTCAATGCTTCAGTTTGATCATGTGTAACATAAATTGTCGTAGTATTAAGTCGCTTATGTAATTTCAATATTTCTGTGCGCATTTGTACTCGAAGCTTCGCATCAAGATTCGATAATGGTTCATCCATTAAAAAGACTTTCGCATCCCTAACAATAGCTCTGCCCAAAGCAACACGTTGACGCTGTCCGCCAGATAACGCTTTTGGTTTACGACCAAGATACTCAGTTAATCCTAATATTTCAGCTGCTTCATTAACTTTTTGTTCAATCTCTTTTTTATTTACTTTACGTAGCTTTAGCCCAAATGCCATATTTTCAAAAACAGTCATATGTGGATATAATGCATAGTTTTGAAATACCATCGCAATATCTCTATTCTTTGGTTCAACATCGTTCATGCGTTCCCCATCAATATAAAAATCTCCAGATGTGATAGACTCTAGTCCAGCAACCATTCGTAATGTTGTTGATTTACCACATCCCGATGGTCCAACAAATACAATGAATTCTTTGTCAGTAATATGTAGATTAAAATCTTTCACTACAGTATTGTTGTTATCATACGTCTTTTTAATATGCTCTAACTTTAGTTCTGCCATGTTATGCCTCCCATACTTTGTTTACAGTTTGATTGTGCAATACACTTTGTGAAAACGTTTGCACAAATACTTACATAAATCATATATTCAGTCATTATTAATGTCAATCATAAATTGTAAACGTTTACATTACTGTCAGAATTAAACTTTTATACAGAAAATTGATATAGTGCACAACTATTTTCTAGTGTGACAATAATGTTTTTTATGTGCGATATTTCACTGCCAATGCTAACAACCTTGTCTTACATTTTAAGTAATATCTAAATCAAACAAGTATGACTTAGCATTACGATTTTCATTGAAAAAAGCAACCATTATGTAAGTATCATACTCACACAATGATTGCTTAATTTTTTAGACTGCGGGCACCCTTCTATAACTACAAATCATATAGGCTACGTTCCCCATCAGGTAACTGATCGATAAACGGTTTTGGATCTTCTGCATATGCATTACCTACGCCACCCTTCATTCTTTGAAAATGTAAATGTGCGCCTGTCGTTTGTATACCTGTATTGCCTGAATATGCAATAATATCACCTGCTTTGACTCGATCACCTACTTTGACATTATATTTGTCTAAGTGTAGATACCACTGGTGATATTCTCCATTGTCTTCGGCAATCTGTAATACCTTGCCGCCCAATTCATTATTAAAGATACGTGTTACTTTACCATTCGTCGGCGCTTTAATTGGTGTACCTTTTGGCAATGCAAAATCAATGCCATAATGCTTACCATCAAATGGTGAATGTTGATATTTACCAAAAGTCTCAGTAATCCGACTCCCTCTAAAAAAGTCTTCCCATTTTGAGTGTCCTTGTCCTTTATGATTTTGTGTCAATTTATCGGTATATTGGTTAAACCATTTTTGAATGTCATCTATATAAATAATCGTAAATAATAGTGAAAGAAAAATGATAATTGTTGCCAAAATACGTTTTGGTCGCTTTGTCATAGTGGCATCCATCCTTCATATATTTTGGGTATTAAGTATATATTCTAAATCAACTATTTCATAATTAAATGCACTCATACTTTAGTAGTACTGCCAAATATAGATGAAGAAAATGATGGTAATTTGAATATTTTGATTGATATTAAATTTTATATCGAGTATAATAATTATACTTAAGAAAATAACAGAAACAGAGGAGAATTTTCAAATGGCAAAAGTATTATATATTACAGCACACCCTTTTAATGAACTGGTATCAAATTCTATGGCGGCTGGTAAAGCATTTATCGAAACATATCAACAACAACATCCTGATGATGAAGTGAAACATATTGATTTATTTGAAACTTATATTCCAGTTATTGACAAAGATGTATTAACTGGTTGGGGAAAAATGAGTAATGGCGAAACGTTAACTGATGATGAACAAATGAAAGTTTCAAGATTGAGTGACATTTTAGAAGAATTTTTAAGTGCAGATAAATATGTATTTGTAACGCCTATGTGGAACCTTTCTTTCCCACCTGTAGTTAAAGCATATATTGATGCTATTTCAATTGCAGGTAAAACTTTTAAATATTCTGCTGAAGGACCACAAGGTTTACTAACTGACAAAAAAGTATTACACATTCAATCACGTGGTGGATATTATACTGAAGGACCTGCTGCTGATTTTGAAATGGGTGACCGTTATTTAAGAACAATTATGACATTCTTAGGTGTGCCATCATATGAAACAATCATTATTGAAGGACACAATGCTGAACCTCATAAGACTGAAGAAATTAAAGCAACTAGTATTAATAATGCTGAAAAATTAGCAACAACTTTTTAAATTTTTAGTTACACTGTGTGACGTCTCAAACGTCATGCAGTTTTTTATTGTATCTCTTTTCCGCTTTTTATAAATATCTATTATTTTCATAAATTTAAAATTTGATATTCACTTTAATACTGATGTAAATATTTTTCAAAATATATTATTATAGTGTTAATGAAGTATTTTGAGAAACGGTGGGAATGTATGAAAGCACATAAAATTTTCTGGTTAAACTTAGCAGCAATTATTATTATTTCAATTGTAGTCAGTGGCGATATGTTTTTGGCAATGAAGTGGGAACAAATTCATTTGAAAGATGGTCTTAAAAAAGTACTAAGTACGTATCCTATTAAAAACTTAGAAACGCTTTATGAAATTGATGGTCACGATAATCCCCATTATGAAAATAATGATCAAGACACATGGTATATAGAATCCTCTTATTCAGTTGTTGGATCAGATGAGCTTTTAAAAGAAGACCGTATGTTGTTAAAGGTAGATAAGAACACACATAAAATAACTGGTGAATATGACACAACTACAAACGATAGAAAAAATGCTACTGACTCGACATACAAAAGTTATCCAGTAAAAGTAGTTAATAATAAAATCGTTTTCACAAAAGACGTAAAAGATCCCGCGCTGAAACAAAAAATCGAAAACAATCAATTTTTGATTCAAAGTGGTGATTTAACAAGCATTTTAAATAGCAATGATTTGAAAGTCACACATGATCCTACCACTGATTATTATAATTTATCTGGTAAGTTGTCGAACGATAATCCAAACGTTAAACAATTAAAACGTAGATATAATATTCCTAAAAACGCATCAACAAAGGTGGAATTAAAGGGAATGAGTGATTTAAAAGGCAATAATCATCAAGATCAGAAACTTTATTTTTATTTTTCAAGTCCTGGAAAAGACCAAATCATTTATAAAGAAAGCCTTACTTATAATAAAATAAGTGAACATTAATACTTATGCTGTAATTATAGAAACATCCAAATCATCTATTAAAATCCTATATTATAAAAACACCTCACATAACTCGTTCAACTGTACCAAACCACATTACATTAGATTTTAGGCTAACTATTGTGATGTACATCAAAAACGAATTTGTGAGGCGTTGTATATTTTACAAAGGTGACTAGCGTTTCGTATAGCATTTCCAACATTACTACACTCAAGCGTCACGCTAAAGTTCGAAATCGAATCCTTTCATTCAACAAAAGCTCATATCCACTACAAACTTCATATCAAGCGTATAAACTATCTTGTGATACTATCTCGATCATATCTATAGTATGCATTTGTGTTCCGTTTCACTGAAGTATATGTATCATCAGTTAAGTATAAACCGTCATCCTTCAATGTTACTTGATAAGCATATTTCCGTGCTAACCAGGCAATATCTATATAATTTTCTCCTGCGTTTTCATAACTTCTTAAATCTTCAATATGTGCACTAACTTCAGGGAAAATGATTCTAACAACACTTTCATCAACCCAATATTTGTCATGCATCCATCGCACTTGATCTGCCAATAAAGGTAACTGCACATCATTGAAATATAGACGAAAGCCGTCACTATCATACATTTGCCGATATGGTAATGGCTGTTTTCTAATCACTAACACCTCGCCACCCATTACGGTGCCTTCTCTAGTATCATCACTTCCACCCGAAGCTTCATACGTTGTTGGGTCAACCTGTAGTCCATGTACATCTCCAATATAAGCATCTGGTTTATGTTCCATTGCATGTCCATGTGCAATCAATGCTAATATTGTAGATTGTGAAAATTGAGGCTCCCATTCAATGCGATTAGGATGGCTACTATAAATTCTAGGTTCATCTATAGCCTGCTGAATATCCATGCCAAACACTAATACATTGATTAATGTTTGCGCAACACTAGCAATGATACTTATGGCACCAGGTGCACCTACTGTTAATATTGGCTTCCCGTGATACATCACAATCGTTGGAGCCATGTTACTTAGTGGTCGTTTATATGGTGCAATTTCGTTAATACCACCATCTACTACATCAAAGCCATCCATTGTCGTATTCAATAACACACCGTAGCCTGGAATCGTGATACCTGAACCATAAATCATACCAATTGATGTCGTAAATGAAGCAATATTACCTTCCTTATCAATCACACAAAAATGAGTTGTTTCGGTATGATTTTCTTCAACATCTGTATGACTAATGCAATCAGACACAACACCATGCTCTATATCAATATTTGCTTTATTGCTATCAATGAGCGTACTGCGTGCTTTTAAATAATCATCATCAATTAATGACTGTACAGGCACCTCATGAAAATTATCATCCGCCAAGTATTGCGCACGATCACTATATGCTAAATGCATCGCTTGTATCAAATGATGCAAGTAATCAACAGATCTTGGACCCATAGATGGTAAATCGACATGTTCTAATAACTTCAATATTTGAATTACCGTGATACCGCCAGAACTAGATGGTCCCATTGAATAAATGTCATAGTCTTTAAATGTTGCACTGATTGGCGCTTTAATCTGAATGTCATATTTGGCTAGATCCTCTAAAGTGATTGTCCCACCACATGCTTTGACAACATTGACTAATTGTTTCGCAATGTCACCTTTATAAAATGCATTAAACCCTTGTTCTCTTAATATTTGAAATGTCTTACCTAATTCGGGTTGTACAATCCAATCACCTTCACGCCAATATTGATTTTCATGCGTAAATACTTGTGCCGTTTCATGATACTTTGTCAATCGTGCGTGTTGCTGGCGCGAATATTTTTCAGTAGCCCAATTGGCTGCATGACCTTCAATGGCTAGTTCAATTGCAGGATTAATTAAATCTTCCAATGACAATTTAGCATAACGCTTGTGAATATAATCAAACAGCTTTGGAATTGCTGGCACAGCGACAGTTTTACCATGTGTAGTCATATCAAAAAATGATTTATATTCGCCTGAATCATCTAGATAAAATTGTTTGTCTACATGTTCAGGTGCTGTCTCACGTGCATCAAACGCAGTTATACTGCCAGTACTTTGCTCATAATATAGCAAATACCCGCCACCACCAATACCTGATGCAAATGGTTCTACCACATTCAATGCCAGTTGAATTGCAATCACTGCATCCATGGCGTTGCCACCTTGATCTAATACATCCTTACCAATTTTAGCCGCAAGAGGATGTGATACGGAAATTAACCCTTCTTTAGATGTTTTTGTCTGTTTGTCATTTAAGTTAATGACCATACTATATCCTCCTACTTTCTGTTAAATATTTAAAACATTATTGATTAATGGCTTTTTCTACTTTTTCTAAATCTTGACGTTGCTCGTTACCAGTATCGACAAGTGGTGTAATCGGTGATGCAATTTTAAATTTATCGCCACGATAAAACTTAATAAATTGATCCTGATCTATCGCATTAACTACTGCTTGTCTCAAGTTTGGATGCGTCTTAAATATACCTTTTTTAATATTTAGCATTAAAAAGACTGACTTGCGTCCATTTTTGCGAATAATGCTTAAATTTTTATCCGACTTAATTAAATCAAAATGTTTTTGATTCACATCTGCCAACATATCAATTGAATGATTTCTAAGTTCTGACAATGCATTATTCGGGTCACCATTAAACTTCAATGTAATATTTTTAATTTTAGCTGGTCCATAACTACCTTTTTCTGTTTCGTTGAATCCTGGATTACGTTGAAACGTTGCTTGATATGCATTTTTCTGTGTCATAATGTATGCGCCACTTGCATACAGCGCATTTTTCCCATCTGAATTTGCAGGAATTGTACTGCTATCCCCATATCCTTTTGGATATTCTTGATTTACTTGATTAACAAATTTTTTAGATAAAATGCCTGCCGAAGAGTGTGTTAAGTAATTTACCTCTCGAGGCATCGATTGATCTGTCGTAATTTTAACAATTTGATAAATACCGTCTTTATTATTTACTTTTTGACCATCTGTCGTTAACGATTTGACGTTATAAGCTTTAATCAACTTATCATAGATTGATTTATCGTCCTTGTCTTTCTCTTTACGCAACTGATCGATGTCCTCATCTTTTAATATCTTGATGTCATTTATATGTTTGTGCATATTGTAAGTATTATTGTTAGGCACAGACTTTTTATCACGTGCTCTATCTAAAGAAAACTTAACATCTTCAGCCGATACACGCTCTCCAGTATTACGTGCTTGTCCATTGACCACTTTCGCAAAATAATCATCATCTCTTAACAAGAAATAAAATGCTTTATTGTCCTTATTCACAGCATAATCATGACTTAACGAACCTTTCGTTGTTAAATGATCATTTTCATCTAATAATAATAACCTTGTGTACATATTCATATTAATTGAATATACTGACGGCGCAATTGAACGTATTGGATCCAATGTAGGAATTTCACCATCTTGTTGTGTCATCACAAGTGGCCGCGTATCTCGTTCTCTACTATTGTTGTAATCAAATTGTTGCCATATTAATGCACGTGAATTTGGCAATCCAACACTATTTTTATCTAACACTTTATTGTCATATACTAAATTCTTTTTTGATCCATATAAAGGCGCCATATACCCTTTATCAAATACAACTTCATCTTCAATTTGCTTATATGTTTGTTTAACATCTGCTTCATTTTGAGTAGAAGCTTTATTTAACAACTGGTCTACATGTTTATCTTTCAATAAACTATTTGATCCTGTAGAACTAAATAATGCCGTCATAGCATAGTTCGGGTCACCAAACACTGTCATCCAGTCATCAATTTGGATATCATAATTGCCGGCTTGACGTTGTGTACGATAGCTACCATAATCTGGTTGGATATTCATCTTCACGTTAAATCCTGCATTTTCCAATTGATCTTTAACGATATTCATATCATTTTCATAACTTGCTTGTCCTAGGAAATGTATTGTTGGTCGCTCGCCTTTCACTTCAACTTTCGATGACTTTTGAGCCACTTCTGATTTCGTAGGGACACCACAACCACTTAATACCAACGCTAAAACTATAATTGCGATACTAATGATTTTCTTCACATCTATCCCTACCTTTTTAATGAATTCTTGGATCTAGTGCATCACGCACTGCATCACCTATAAAATTAAATGCTAAAACGACGAACATAATACAAACACCAGGTACAATAGCTAAATTACTGTGCGTTTCCAAGTAGTTACTACCGGTACGTAAAATGTTGCCCCATTCAGCTACATCAGGTGCAACACCAAGTCCTAGGAAACTTAAACTACTTGTTGTTAATACAACCACACCTATATTTAATGAAAAACGTACAATCATAGGCGCAATCGCATTCGGTAAAATATAACGCCATATGATATTCCAAGTGTTTTCACCAGTGATACGTGCTGCATCTACATATTCCATGCGTTTAATTTCTAAAACACTGGCACGCATTGTCCGTGCAAATGATGGTATATTACCGATACTTAAAGCAATAATTAAATTTGGAATACTTGCTCCAAATGATGCAATAATTGCCACCGCTAACAATAATGATGGAATTGCAAACACTACATCTAAAATTCGCATTATTAAATTATCAATATGATTAAAATAACCTGCGATAGTGCCTAGTAACACACCAAAAATAACTGCAATAACTACTGAAATAATTGAAATTGAAAATGTCAGCTTCGTTCCTACAACTACGCGTGTAAATAAGTCTCTACCGAAATCATCAGTACCAAACGGATAGGCTAGACTCGGTCCATGTAACAGTGCATTGAACTGATTTTTAGTAGCCAATGTCGTATCAAATGTAAATTGTGACACAATTGATAATGTCAGCATGTAGACTAAAATAAGTAACCCGATAATCGCAATACGATGTCTAGTAGTTTTTCGTATAAACGATTCCCACCCGTTATAACTATGTATTTGCGATGTACGTTGGTAACGTCTAATACTTACAAACATTAATAATGTAAATACGTTGCCTGTTAATGTCATCAACAATAACAACACTTCGACGATACGTCGCCATAGGTCATGATGCTTCCATGTTTGTTCCGTTGTTAAAATAATAATTAAAATGATGGTTAAAACGATTAGCAATGTTTCAGCAATATAGAACGTATCGGCCACATAACCTTTAAAAAGATTTAATGCACTCGTTAATATAACTAAAATATAAGTTGCTATGGCGTAACTTGCGAATAATTTTAAGGAAGCTATCTTTGAATTAAGTTGTGCCATATGCCTCACTTCCTTTCGTTGATTTCACTACGTAATTTTGGATCGATTAAAGCATAAAATATATCAATAATTAAGTTTGCTAAAGATATTACAATTGATATATATACGACCCCACCCATGACTGCTGGAATATCAGGTATTAGTTGTTTTTGGACGATATAACGCCCGATACCATTAATGTTAAATACTTGTTCCGTCACTGCTGAACCGCCTAGTAACTCTGCCACTAGAAGACCAACTAACGTTACAATTGGAATAATGGCATTTTTCAAAATATGTTTAATAACAACTTGTGTCGTCGATAATCCTTTTGCATAAGCAGTTAAAACATAATCGCTGCGCATTACTTCAAGTACAGAAGACCTTGTCATACGCGTGATAGAAGCAGCAATACTTGTTCCAATGACAAGTACAGGTAAAATCAACGATATTGGATGTTCTGGCATATAAGATGGTGGCAAAATATCCAATTTCAATGAGAACGCTAAAATGAATAATAGCCCTTGCCAGAAACTTGGAATAGATAAACCAATTAATGCAATTATCATTAACGTGATATCAAGCCAACTATTTCGCTTCATCGCACTGATAATACCAATTGGTATTGCAATAATTAATGCCACCATTAGCGCTAATACTGCGACAATTATTGTAATTGGAATTCTTTCGCCAACTGCTTTAGTCACAACCTCATTCCCTTTGTAAGTCGTACCTAAGTCAAAGGTAAAAACACCCTTGATGGTATCCCACAATTGAATAAAATAAGGTTCGTTAAGATGATGTAATACATTGAATTGATGTATCTGTGCCTTTGTTGCATTTTGTCCCAGTATGCTATAAGCCGCATCAAGCGGTGAAAAATACAGAATGGTAAACACACTGACAATAACACCAATGATGACAATCACAGCCATGACAATTCGTTCAAAAATATATCTAACTAATGGCTGTAAATAAAAAGTCAATAAGATGAACATCGGCAAGGCCAATATCACTTTGATCATGATGAACTTATGAAATAATACATTTTCAAAGTATGTTGAAAAATGTGCTTGTTCAATATTCTTTGAACTCGTATTAGAACTTTGTGCCTTGAATATTTTTAATGCTTCTTTATGTATTTGTGTGGATGACTTTTGCTGCGATAAATATTTATATTTTTGATGTAACGCCTGTTCAATTTCTGAAATTTCAGAATTATTAGCGTAAAAATTTTTCCTCTTAGCAGAAAAGAAAAACTTTATCACTGCATATAAAAATATTGGCAAGCTTAATACCGATAATACAAACTTGTAAAATGCCTTGTGATACAACGACTTAAAAGATTCTAAATAAGTAATTATGATAATCACTCCTTGTAAAATAATCTTGAGTAGATTACTATGATATACAAAAGTATAGAATAAATTTACACATTTGTGAATAGGGAGGCACAACATCATGTCAAATTTATTAGAAGTCAACAGTCTGAATGTACAATTCAATTATGATGAAACTACAGTTCAAGCGGTAAAAAACGTCTCTTTCGAATTACGAAAAAAACATATCCTAGGTATTGTTGGTGAATCAGGATCAGGAAAAAGTATTACCGCTAAATCTATTTTAGGGCTACTACCAGATTATCCAGATCACACATTAACAGGAGAAATTATTTTTAATGGGCAATCGTTAAATAATTTATCAACTTCAGCGTTACAACAAATTCGAGGTAAGGATATTTCAATGATTTTTCAAGATCCACTCTCTTCGTTGAATCCAAGATTAACGATTGGCAAACAAATTACAGAAGTAATATTTCAACATAAACGTGTATCTAAATCTGAAGCAAAGTCGATGACAATAGACATTTTAGAAAAAGTAGGTATAAAACATGCAACTCGACAATTTGATGCTTATCCACATGAACTTTCTGGTGGTATGCGTCAACGTGTCATGATAGCAATGGCATTGATTTTAAAGCCACAAATTTTAATCGCAGATGAACCAACAACGGCATTAGATGCCAGTACACAAAATCAATTACTGCAGTTAATGAAGTCCCTTTATGAGTACACAGAAACATCTATTATTTTTATCACTCACGATTTAGGCGCTGTGTATCAATTTTGCGACGATGTGATTGTAATGAAAGATGGAAGTGTCGTTGAAAGTGGCACGGTTGAAAGTATTTTTAAATCGCCACAACATACCTATACAAAACGCTTAATAGATGCGATTCCTGATATTCATCAAACGCGTCCGCCAAGACCGTTAAACAATGATATTTTATTAAAATTCGATCGCGTGAGCGTGGATTACACATCACCGAGTGGCAGCCTATACCGAGCAGTTAATGATATTAACTTGGCTATTAGAAAAGGCGAAACATTAGGCATTGTCGGTGAATCAGGGTCAGGGAAATCGACATTAGCTAAGACGGTCGTCGGTCTAAAGGAAGTGTCAGAAGGCTTTATTTGGTATAACGAATTACCATTAAGTTTATTTAAAGATGATGAATTGAAATCTTTACGACAAGAGATACAAATGATTTTTCAAGATCCATTCGCATCTATTAATCCAAGATTTAAAGTCATTGATGTGATTAAACGACCACTAATCATTCATGGGAAAGTCAAAGATAATGATGACATTATTAAAACTGTCGTATCGTTGTTAGAAAAGGTTGGCCTAGATCAAACTTTCTTATATCGCTATCCACACGAATTATCTGGTGGGCAACGTCAGCGTGTAAGTATCGCGAGAGCACTTGCTGTTGAACCTAAAGTGATTGTTTGCGACGAGGCAGTGTCCGCTTTAGACGTTTCAATTCAAAAAGATATCATCGAGTTATTAAAACAATTACAGTTAGACTTCGGCATCACTTATTTATTCATCACACATGACATGGGTGTTATCAATGAAATATGTGATCGCGTTGCAGTTATGAAAAATGGCGAAATCGTTGAACTGAATAACACAGAAGATATTATCAAACATCCGCAGTCAGACTATGCAAAGCAACTTATTTCAGAAGTAGCAGTTATTGCTAAATAAAAGTCATGCGTTGTGCAACTTTATCACTGTATGGTCTGAAATAAATTGCGCGACTTCTGATGTGTTATGTTAGATGACTTTGTCATACTAACTATATTGTGCTAAGTTAGGGCTCGGCACCATATCAAGTTTTAGGTGCTTTGCCATGATTTAAGAGTCACCCCCATACTTTGGGCATTTTAACGCCAGAATAAATCCCCCGCCACTATGTGAAGTGTGGGGGATTATTTATATTTTATTAGAATATTCAGATTTTTGAGTGTGTCAACTTAGCTTAGTCAATGTATATTTAACGTCACTTACTCTTTTTCTTTCATAATTAACACATTCAAATAAACTTTGATCAAAAAACACAAAGTTAAAAGTACCATCTTGTAATATGCTCTCATACATTATCCCGTCATATTTAAGGCTTCGAATATAATCAGCTAAATATTGAAATGGCAAATAATCTATTCCTTGTTCATCGCTTGGATTTGTTATTCCTTTATGAATCTTTTTTAATGTTTGGTAATTTACAAAATACTTTCTAAATCCATCATCGCCAGCTTTGATTGCATTACTAGTTAAATTAGTTAAATTCGCAATTTTCAATTTCTCTTTTGTCACGTTTTTTTGTAACTTAACCTTACCTATATAAATAATGTCATTATGCTTAGGTTTAACTTCTTCTATACTGACCTGTTCTTTTGTACTAAGGTATAATACGCTTATCCATTTAGAATTCAATCTTCCTGCCGTTGCAAATCCCTTTGGTGGTGACATTAGTTCACTTTTCTCTGTAATGAACTTAACTATTCTAGATCTATATAATGGTTCAAATCTTTCTCTAAATTCCTCAATACTATAGTAATTAGTAGTGATATCGAGAAAGAACGCTAAATTCTCTAAATTGATCATATTTTTATGAAATCTATTTTTATACTTCAAGCTCTCACAAAATCCATCCCAGTCATTATTTGCTACAATTAGATTTTTATTTGTATATTTTTTATCGTTTATGATTTTAGCGCCTACTAAATCTTCCAACACTCGTCTATCTAAATTTTCATCATCTTTAAAAAGTTCATTTAAAATACAACTTATTTGAGCTTCCTCAACATTAAATATACTCCAGTCGTCTTTTAATGCTATTTCAATCTTTTTACCTTCTTTTGGGCTAAAAGTATCTGGTAAATTTATACTAATATCATATAATTCTAATGCTGGTCTTAAATAATCTCTAATAAGTTCTAATTTATCTATGTCCTTAGTCGTATCAAATATTTTAACACCAAGATGATTGTTATCAATATCACAATTGTCAAATTTGCTATTATCATTTGCAATGATTTCTACGATTTCAGTATTATTAAAACATTTTTCACATATTTTCATTTTGAGACTCCAAGTATCTATTCATAATTTCTAGGTGATGCATGATAGATAACCTTTTAATTAAACCTAATCCTGGATACTTATTATTTTCATTTAATTCTTCAAATTGTCCAAGCGCATAAGATCTATTTTTAATATCTAAGTTTTTTGACCATGTTACTAATTTATCTACAGCCTCAAAAAACTTTTTACCTGGATTTGATCTATCATTATTAGAATCAGAGACAAAATGCTTAACTCTTAGCTCATTAGCCTCATCAAAATAGACAATATGTATCGCAATAGCTAATGGCGAAAAGCCACCGTCTACATATTCTCCACCTATAACAGAATAGTCTGAAAATGCTACGTATCCATCTTCCTTATAATAAAGGTGATCGTCGCTATAAAACTCGTCATCATTATCTAAATAATCAACATTACGACTTAGTTTATTAAAAGGATCCATAATGATGCCTTTGTTTGGAATATTACGCAATTTACGTTTAATGTGTCTATCATCTGGTACAAAAACCATTTCAAGTTTATTTTTATCTCCAAACATTTCCCAATCATCTACACTTGTTAAAATAGCTAAACTATTACTTGAAAATTGCTGTTTCAACCTATCATTGCCTTCATCAGAAGGACCCAAGTAAGCTTTTTGAATAACACTTTTGTTTTTTGTTATTATTTCAGTTAAATGTGCAACAGTTTCGTTACTAATCTCTTCTTCAGTTAACTTTGAATTTACTACTAAATTTATAGAGAATGCTTTTTCACCACAGTATTGCAAAGTATTTTTAAATGTGGTTGTATATTTAATTGGTTCAATTATAGGTTGAATACAATCACCAATCAAACCTTTCTCTAACAATTCTCTAATTGCAAATAGTTCATTTTGTTTCCCACGCAAATAAGGATAATACATATTAATCCTCCTTAAGAAAATGATATAGTTTATTTTTATCTTTCTTTGTCATTTTTGCGAAATATAACAAGAACTTAATTTCAGCCGGCGCTGCTAAAAATTCATCTTTGTATTCTTTCATGTTTCCTCTTTTTTTCAACTCAGAAATCATATTGTTATGCAGTTTCGTCATTGGTATTTCTTTAAACACGTCAAATAACACATCATACTCTGTGAAATCATTATAAGTTGGCACATCCATATGATTTTGTGCAATAACTCTTTTTCTTTCTTCTTTTCGTAAAAAGTTGTACATCGCTTTTGTGTTTAAGAGACTATTGTTTTCTTTAGGTTTTTGAACTTCACTCAGTGTATTTCTAGTTGTTAACACTAAAATTCCAACTGTTGTATCTTTGTATCTAGCCATAACTTTATTCAGATGTTTGTCATTTGTAATAACTACGACATAATTAAACACTTCATAATAATCATTAATTTGATTATCTAATCTATCCAGCTTATCTAATTCTGTTTTAATCTCATAGACAACGCCTTTGCCGTTTAACAATATAAAATCAGCAATACTTTTCCCTATGGGCATCTCAGAAAGTGCAGTAGTTGTATTAATAGAATGTCGTCCTAGAAGGAGTTTATTAAGTATTGTGTTTTTGTAAAAATATTCGTTACGATAAGACTTTTTAAGATAGTTATATAAAGATTTCATCTTCTGTATTACATTGATATTTTTAGGTCCCTGTATATAAAAATCATATGCCTCATCAACAACATCACTTTTATTTTTGATTGCAATTTGATGTAATATCTTTTGACTAAAAACACGATTAATCATATTTCTATTATCCATAGCTACGCACCTCCTTCAACATACATTTAATGCTTATCCTGTTAATATTATAAACTATTTTAAATGCCTATAGACATTATTTCTATACACATACGATTATAAAATTGTATTGAAACCAAATGATGGTTGCCAAACACATGGTAACTAACAAAAGATAGAAAATAATAATGCCCCCTACACTAATCTAGCGAGGGGGCTGAATCATTACACACCGTATTTTTCAGTTGTTTCTGCCACGAAAGATTCAATGGCTTTTCTTGCTTTACGCTTTTCTTTCAATGGCAAATCACCAATCATTTTTTTAAGGTGATGTGGGTTTACAACACCACTATACTGGTAGTCATTTGAAATTGTTTTTAGGGCTTGTTCATCGATAGATCTCTCTCCAGCAAATCCTTTGAACTCCGCTTCTTTTTTAATACTTTCGAAATTAACATATTCTTGATCGATATCATCATCCTTATTTAAAGAAGGTACAACATTGTCGATGAATTCTCTAATTAGATCTCGTTTTAACCTCAATGTCGGATCATCTGCATGATCTAAAATGCGTCTAATTTGTTCTTGGTTACGACGTTGTTCCGCTTTGTCTTCAAGATCAATTTGTCTCAATATATTCATAATATAATTCACATTAATCGTATCATTACGCATCATTTCTATTTCGAAATCAATATCATTTAAAATGGATACTTTATTTTTCTCAGCCGTCGCTCTTTTTACTTGATCGTACACAGCTAAATATTTACTTTTATAGTCTTCATTCTCTTGTTCATCCATTCCAATTTCATCAATTGTAAACTCAAACTCGTCAAATGCTTTTAAACGTAATATTATTTTAGCTAATAAACGATAAGCTTCAACAAAGCGCTTTAGCTCTTCTTCATCTTGAATGTCATCAACCATGTGTGGTGTCGGCACAATCATTTTAAGCTCACGATAAGCGTCCATAAATTCTTTTTTATACTCTTCATAACTGCGCATTAAAATTGTATCCGTATCATTTGTTTGTGAGAATACTCTCAGTGCATCGTCTGTCTCTTTTTTCAAGTCACGATAGTTTACAATTTTACCAAATGGCTTTGATTCTTTTTCAACCCTATTTGTACGTGAATACGCTTGAATTAAATCATGATACATTAAATTCTTATCAACATATAAAGTGTTCAGTACTTTACTATCAAAACCAGTTAAGAACATATTAACAACGATTAAGATATCAATTTTACTATCTTTAACGCCCTTTTTAACGTTTTTTGAAATATGATTAAAATACTCATTAGTTGTGTCTGTTGAAAAATTCGTCTCGAACTTTTTATTATAATCACTAATCATTATCTCTAATTTTTCACGTGAATGATATGGCACTTCACCATCACGATCATCTTCATTAGGTTTAAACGTAAATATACCAGCTATCGTTAACGGTTGTTCCAACTTTTTGTTAAGTCGCTTAAATGTCTCATAATATTTAATAAGCGCGTGAATACTTTGGACTGTAAATATACTTGAATATTGACGATTACGTGTATATTTATCATGATTATTGATGATATGTCGTGTTACTAATTCCACACGTTTATCCGCTAACCATACTTCTTCCGTATCAATTGCTTCAACCATGCTGTTATCTTCTGCTTTTAAAGCTTTATTTTTAAAAGTATTAATATAGTCAACTGAGAAACCAAGTACATTACCATCATGAATGGCATCTCTAATTAAATACGTATGTAAGCATCTACCGAAAATATCTGCAGTTGTTCTACCATCTTGACTACTATTTTCTGGAAAACGTGGCGTACCAGTGAATCCAAAGTATTGGGCATTTTTGAAATGTTGTTTAACTAGACGATGCATGTCACCAAATTGACTGCGATGACACTCATCAATAATAAATACAACTTTATTCGTTTTATACTGTTCTAATAAAGGGGCATTCCCTTGAATCGCTTTAGCCATTTTTTGAATCGTCGTTACAATAAGTGGCAAACTTTTATCATTTAGTTGGCGTACCAGTTGCGAGGTATTAAAAGTTTTGTCTACAGCACCCTTAGCAAATTTATTAAATTCCTCTTCTGTTTGACTATCCAAGTCTTTACGGTCAACCAAAAAGATAACTTTCTTAATGTCATCTTGCTGTGATAAAATCTGACTCGCTTTAAAAGAAGTCAACGTCTTACCACTTCCAGTTGTATGCCATACATATCCATTATTCCCTGTCTCAGTCGCTTGTTGAATAAGTGCTTCTACCGCATACACTTGATACGGACGCATTGCCATCAGTATTCTATCTGTTTCATTAATAATCATATAGCGCGATATCATCTTAGCTAATTGACAAGGTCTCATAAATGACTCAGCAAACGATTGCAATGTATTGATACGGTTATTCTGTTTATCACTCCAATAAAACATGTGACTCTTCAATAGTTCGCTATCATTATTAGAAAAGTATCGCGTTTCAACACCATTACTAATGATAAACATTTGTATGTAGCGGAATAAGCCTGTGTAATTTTGTTTGCGGTAACGTTTTACTTGGTTAAACGCCTCATTAATATCAATACCTCGACGTTTCAATTCAACTTGGACAAGGGGTAGTCCGTTGATTAATATCGTTACATCATAACGTGCTTTATATGTATCCTCGACAGATACTTGATTCGTCACTTGAAACTTATTTTTACACCAACTTTTCGTATCTAAAAACGACAAATAAATCTCAGACTCATCATCACGTCTAAGTGGTAATTTATCACGTAAAATACGGGCACTCTCGAAAATACTTTTTCCATCAATCATCGTTAACAGACGTTGAAATTCTTTATCTGTTAAGGGATTGCCTTCTAATTTGTCCGCATGACGCTCATTTAAAATCGTTCTAAAATTATCAAGCAATTGCTTATTATCACGTATCGTTACTCTTTCGTAACCCAATTGTTCAAGTTGATTCATCATTTCATTTTCTAATGCGTATTCACTTTGGTATGCCATTCATATCCCCTTCCATACACTTTCTATTGCTCTAAATATATCATAAACTTTAATGAAAAATGTTTGTTTTTTATCTTCAAACGTAAATTTATTCTAATTTTATTGTCTTATCTTTTAATATTTGTCTTTGAGGTAAGTCGTATACTAAAATTTGAATACAAATAATCAAATCATTGATAAATTTTTTGTCTACGATTAATGGAGGGACTTGAATGGTGTTAATTACCTATCAAATCATTTTATTTTTTATTATTAGTCTAAGTTACTATTTAACTTTAAATCATTACATGGCAGTCACTGTAGGTAACTTCACTTCAATATTCGGCATGTTCGCAGCCATACTCTTTATGTACTACTACCTACTCTATAAAAGTCCCGAATACAATCAACGCAAACGATTTAAACATTTCATTCATATCACTAATTTGATAATAATTGCTTTTAGCACCTTCGTATTAGTTCATTTAGCATTAAAATTATTCTTCAGCATTTAATTTCCATCTATGAAAAAAGCAAAGCTCAAATCTGAACTTTGCTTTAATTTGTCACGCCTTTATCATTTTCAAAATAGCCTCTATGCCAGTTTTACAAACTTGTAGCAACAATTTTTCATCAAGCAACTGAATCACATCAAAAACTTCAATTGTTTACGTTGCAACTAACTTTATGTTAGAACGCACACAATATCTAATGTTTAAAATCTATCGTCGCAAGATGCTTCCTGTAATTATCAAGTGCCATTTTCGATTGGGTTATACAATCTAGAATCGCATGATAATTTAATGCTACAAATCGATAGTACAATATATCTACCGTGAATAACTGTGCAAATAGTGACGTTGTAGCCGCCATACGCATTTCATTTTCATCAGTTCTGCCATAAATCAATGCATAGTCTGCAATTTGAGCCACTGGATTATTAGCTGTACTAGATATAGTTATGATGGGAATACTGTAATGTGTGGCCACCTGTGCAATTGACTGCAATTCACTATGACTACCTTGATTCGTCACAAAAATCATGCAATCTCTATCATCATGCGTCGCAAATGTTGACACAAGTAAATGCGTTTCATGTAATAACCTGACATTTAAGCCAATACGAGATAACTTTTGAAAAAGATCACCAATAGTCAAACTCGATGCGCCAAATCCAAATAAAAATATTGTCCTGGCATTTTTCAACACATCACAAATTGCATCAATTTGCGCATCCATAATATTAGTAGCTACAAATCGCATCGTATTCGTTGCTCTAGCAATCATTTTATTTTTCAAAGTTTCTACAGATTCATTTTCAATCAATTCTAAATGTGGATTGGTTGCAATATCTTCGGGTAAGTATCGAGATATCGCAATCTTTAGCTCTTGAAAACCTTGATGTGTCATTTTCCGACTAAATCTAACAATTGATGCTGTACTAACATTCGTAACATCTGCCAAATCATTCACAGTCATATCAATGATTTTATGTGGATTCTTTAAAATGTAATCAGCGATTATCTTTTCTGTCTTCGTAAAATCACTCAACTGCTTATCAATGCGATATAAAATATTTGTCATCATTAATCACCCAACAAATCTGTCTGTCGCATCGCCTTTGTCGTTCCAAATAAATATGTACAAACGAATCCACCAGCATACGCAGCAAGTAATCCTGCAATATAACCTAAATACATATTATCTGAGATTAATGGTAATAGTGACACACCACTTGGGCCTATTGCTTTGGCACCAATATGTCCAATTCCACCTATTACAGCGCCACCAATACCACCACCAATACAAGCAGTTAAGAAAGGTCGACCTAATGGCAAAGTCACACCATAGATTAATGGTTCTCCGATACCTAGGAAACCAACTGGCAATGCACCTTTTAAAGTATTACGTAATGTTGTGTTGCGTTTACATCTTACCCAAAGTGCTAATGCGGCACCTACTTGTCCAGCACCAGCCATCGCTGCAATTGGCAATAAGTAAGTAGCACCTGATTGGTTAATCATTTCTATATGAATTGGCGTAAAAATATGATGAAGCCCTAACATAACTAACGGTAGGAAGCTTGCACCAATGATAAATCCACTAAATACGCCACCAATACTAATAATTCCGTTAACTACTGAAACTAAACTGTCTGAAACAAAACCTGCTAATGGCATAAAGATAAAGATAGTTAATAGTCCTACAATCAACAATGCAATAGTCGGCGTTACAATAATATCAATCGCATTTGGCACAATTTTATGTAATCTCTTTTCGACAATACTTAAAATCCAAACGGCAAAAATAACGCCAATAATCCCACCTTGTCCAGGTTGCAATGGTTCTCCAGTGAAGACATTCATTAAAATATTTTTACCAGCAATACCCGTTAATAACGTTGTACCACCAATCACGCCACCAAGTCCTGGTGTCGCACCAAATTCTTTAGCCGCATTAATACCAGTGAAAATAGCTAAGTATGCTAACATACCGTCTTTAATGACATTAAATACTGTTATAAGTTGCGTAATCCAAGCACCTGAAATATAGCCTGCCACCATTAAGTTACTCAGTACTGCTGCAATACCACCAATTAATCCAGCTCCAATAAATGCAGGAATCAACGGTATAAAGATATTGGCAATTGATTTCAATACTTTATTCAACTTACCATTCTTTTGTTTTGCTTTATGCGCTTCCTTATTCGCCTTTGCTTTATCAGCTGCATATGATTTATAGTCCATTTTTTCACTATCATTGTGATGGTGTGGTATTGGGTCACCTAGTTTAACACCACTTAATTCCGCCATATGATTAGCCACTTTATTGACTGTACCAGGTCCAACCACAACTTGAATGCGTTCATCGTGTATAACACCCATGACACCATCAATATGCCTTAGTTCTTGGTCATCTACTTTATTCTCATCTAATACTTTAATACGCACACGTGTCATACAGTTCATGACACTATCTATATTATCCATACCACCTACTGCAGCAATAATTCGTTCTGCAAGTTGTTGTTCTTTGGTCATTTAAATCCCTCCTAAGGTTGTCTATCTCTGATTGCTCGTTTAACAATGTCACCATTGTTTAATAACCGTCTTGTTGCTTCTTCCTTAGAAATGCCACACATACCCATAACTGTCGCAACTTTCACATCATGCTCAGATACCTGATATAACGCCATTGCTTCATCATATGTGATAGCACATATTTCTTGAATAATACGCACTGAACGGTCGATCAGTTTTTGATTGGTTGCTTTAACATCAATCATGAGGTTATCGTAAACTTTTCCGACACCAACCATTGTGATGGTTGAAATCATATTTAAAATTAACTTTTGTGCTGTACCAGACTTTAAACGTGTTGAACCAGTTAATACTTCTGGACCAACTTTAACTTCTACTGGATACTGCGCAATTTCACTTATAACTGCATGTTCATTGCATGAAATAGATACTGTTGTAGCACCGATTGTGTTAGCAAATGTTAAACCGCCTATAACATATGGCGTTTTGCCACTCGCGGCAATTCCTATAACGACATCTTTTGATGTTAAATCTATATTTTTCAAATCTTCTTCCGCTAATTTTTTGTGATCTTCCGCACCTTCTACAGCCATCGTCATAGCATGTTGTCCACCAGCAATAATACCTATAATTTCATGAGGGTCAGTATTGAATGTAGGTACACACTCCGCTGCATCTAAGACACCCAACCTTCCACTTGTACCTGCACCGATATAAATCAATCGTCCACCCTTTTTATACTGTGCAATTGTTTTTTTAATTACTTTTGTCAATTGTGGTATTGCCTTTCGAACTGCTAACGGGACTTGCTGATCTTCTTTATTCATCGTAATTAAAGCCTCTTCCACAGTCATTTCATCAAGATGCATCGTCGCTTCATTACGCGCTTCGGTCGTACTATTTTCCATCACTTCTTACACTCCCTAGTTTTTTGAAAATCAAATGTATCATTCGGCTCGATACAACTTAACAGTGGTAAGTCTTCTTTAATAATTTGTGCAACAACATTCACATTGTCATGTGCACTAAGCGTTTGTCTCACAATTTGCATTTCGCCTTGATAACGTCCGTTATTCAAATTATCAACGGTTACTGAACCAATGCGTCGTTGCGTCGTAAACTGTGGTTGAATCGAATGTGGACATATTTGTCTTGACGTTTCCGAACGAATGACATTTTCCGGATTATCCGGGCGTACTTTATGACACATATCGAAAAGGTAAGTCACTGTCGTATCAAACACTTCTTCAATACATAACGTGAAATGCCTATGCTTGCAAAAATCTATAAGTTGTTTTGCCTGCCTCATTTCAATCAATGAGTCTCCAACTAACACTTCAGATACACCAGTTTCTTGTAATAATTTAGCTGCAACGACAGGATGACTATGTCTCGTTGCTTCAATTGTTGGCAAGCCTTTATGCAAAGGACCTCGCAAATCACTCCCTACAATAAAACCATATATTTGTGCCTTTGGATTAAATTGATAAATGAGTTCATTTTTCTTATTGACCAAGTCAACAGATAATCCCGTATCTGGTCTTGGATAATAGTTATGACAAAATGAAAGTAATGTAAAATCATTCAATTGTTGATGTAAGCTTGTTAACAATTCCCGGGAAATAATACTTGCATTCAAACAGCACTTTAAACCCTGTGCCATTATCGCTTCGATTGCCTCAATTGATGTACTATGATCGATACGAATCATAAATTGTGCATCATATTGTCGAAGATGGTCATAAAAAGATGGTGTTAAAATAGATGGATTAGCATCTATGAGGTAAGTCACTTGTTCATGTTTTAATAAATTGAGTAGTTTTGTGAAATAATGATATTTTGTCTCGTCATCTTCTTCTGGTATTTGTACAGATGTAAAAATCATTTGGTAACCTTGTTTAATCATTCGCTTAATATACGCTTCATCTAAAGGTTGTCCTAAATACACTGAAAAGCCTGTCAAAGTAGCCCTCCTTAACAATATAATTATTAGGAAAATATAGTTGAGTTGTGTAATCGCTTACATTTTACTATAAGAGAAAACACATTACAATATTAATCAGTTAAAGCCTGTTCATTGTAATAATCTTACATATTTCTGTCACAAGTTAATTATTACACCATCAAAGATTATCCTTTCTTTTAAGTGCTGATAATAGCTGCTACTGCTGGATTATTACAATAACTTTTATACATTTTATTCAGGATTATCTTATATTATGTTTTAATAATAATCTGTGAACAATTAAGAGATTTGAAATTGAATTTAATAATTGTATTGAAAACGCATACTTCACCATGCTAAAATAGGAGTCGCAAACAAATAAGATTCAATAAGATGTGATGGTAAGCTAGATAAACTAACGTATCAGTTTTATATACTACTTAGTCAATTGCTTCTTTTACATTAATTACATACACCAACGTGTTACTAAGTAAGATTAGGCATGAGTTAAATTAAGCTGTGATGGTTACCAACACAGTCTATTTGCTCGTGTCTTTTTTTATTGAATCTTAAATAATAAATACAACTTTGGAGGTTGGACAAGTGAGGAAGAAACTTTTCGGTCAATTGCAACGTATTGGTAAAGCGCTAATGTTACCTGTTGCGATTTTACCAGCAGCTGGTCTGTTATTAGCTATCGGTACAGCTATGCAAGGTGAATCATTACAACACTACTTGCCGTTTATACAAAATGGTGGCGTACAAACTGTCGCTAAATTAATGACAGGTGCTGGTGGTATCATTTTTGATAACTTGCCTATGATTTTCGCATTAGGTGTCGCAATCGGATTAGCTGGCGGTGATGGCGTAGCAGCTATCGCAGCATTCGTCGGTTACATAATCATGAACAAAACAATGGGCGACTTTTTACAAGTTACACCTAAGAATATTGGTGATCCAGCGAGTGGTTACGCTAGCATTTTAGGTATCCCAACATTACAAACAGGTGTGTTCGGCGGTATTATAATCGGGGCCCTGGCAGCTTGGTGTTATAACAAGTTCTATAACATTAACTTACCATCTTATTTAGGTTTCTTCGCTGGTAAGCGTTTCGTACCTATTATGATGGCTACAACATCATTTATTTTAGCATTCCCAATGGCATTAATTTGGCCAACGATTCAATCAGGATTAAATGCATTCAGTACAGGATTATTAGATTCAAATACTGGTGTTGCCGTATTCTTATTTGGTTTCATCAAGCGTTTATTAATTCCATTCGGTCTACATCACATTTTCCACGCACCGTTCTGGTTCGAGTTTGGTTCATGGAAAAATGCAGCTGGTGAAATTATTCACGGTGACCAACGTATCTTTATCGAACAAATTCGTGAAGGCGCACATTTGACAGCTGGTAAATTCATGCAAGGTGAATTCCCTGTTATGATGTTCGGTTTACCTGCAGCAGCTTTAGCAATTTATCACACAGCTAAACCTGAAAATAAGAAAGTAGTAGCAGGTTTAATGGGTTCTGCTGCTTTAACATCATTCTTAACTGGTATTACAGAACCATTAGAATTCTCATTCTTATTTGTAGCACCATTATTATTCTTTATTCACGCAGTACTTGATGGTTTATCATTCTTAACATTGTACTTATTAGATCTTCATCTAGGTTATACATTCTCAGGTGGTTTCATCGACTACTTCTTACTCGGTATACTACCTAATAAGACACAATGGTGGTTAGTCATTCCTGTAGGTCTTGTATACGCAGTTATTTACTACTTCGTATTCCGATTCTTAATTGTAAAATTAAAATACAAAACACCAGGTCGTGAAGATAAACAATCACAAGCGGCTACTGCTTCAGCAACTGAATTACCATATGCAGTATTAGAAGCTATGGGTGGCAAAGCAAACATTAAACATTTAGACGCTTGTATCACACGTCTACGTGTTGAAGTTAACGACAAATCTAAAGTTGATGTTCCTGGTTTGAAAGATTTAGGCGCATCTGGTGTATTAGAAGTCGGCAATAATATGCAAGCAATTTTTGGTCCTAAATCTGACCAAATCAAACATGAAATGCAACAGATTATGAATGGTCAAGTAGTAGAAAATCCTACTACTATGGAAGACGATAAAGACGAAACTGTTGTTGTTGCAGAAGATAAATCTGCAACAAGCGAATTGAGCCATATCGTGCATGCACCATTAACTGGTGAAGTAACACCATTATCAGAAGTGCCTGATCAAGTGTTCAGCGAAAAAATGATGGGTGACGGTATCGCTATCAAACCTTCACAAGGTGAAGTTCGTGCACCATTCAACGGTAAAGTACAAATGATTTTCCCAACAAAACATGCAATTGGTCTTGTATCAGATAGTGGTTTAGAACTATTAATCCACATCGGTTTAGACACTGTTAAATTAAACGGAGAAGGCTTTACTTTACATGTTGAGGAAGGTCAAGAAGTTAAACAAGGTGATTTATTAATCAACTTTGATTTAGACTACATCCGCAATCATGCAAAGAGTGATATTACGCCTATTATCGTGACACAAGGAAACATTACAAACCTTGATTTTAAACAAGGTGAACATGGCAACATTTCATTTGGCGATCAATTATTTGAAGCTAAATAATGCTTACTATAAACAGGTGCGTATACCTTCATAAGGTGACGCGCCTGTTTTTTCTTTGCTATTGTATTTTGCAGCATCATTGATAGTTCGCTCTCCCCTTAAATTTTGAATTTTAAGATCATCAATTAAAGCCCCCCTTCATACTCATTTCCTAAAAAATATTAATTGTTCACTATTGTTAGCGTTTTCACAACAAAGTCAACTTCCTTGACCTTACACTATATTCGAGGCTATCATTTTAAGTGTAAATATAGAGAAAAGGTGGCTTTTTTTATGAAACAACGCATTGGAGCTTACTTAATTGACGCTATTCATCGAGCAGGCGTCGATAAAATTTTTGGTGTTCCTGGTGATTTTAATCTCGCTTTTCTAGACGATATTATCAGCAATCCCAATGTAGATTGGGTAGGAAATACAAATGAATTAAACGCAAGTTACGCAGCGGACGGTTATGCCCGTCTTAATGGACTCGCTGCATTAGTTACTACATTTGGTGTTGGCGAATTAAGTGCCGTCAACGGTATCGCAGGTTCATATGCTGAACGCATACCTGTCATTGCGATTACAGGTGCGCCGACACGTGCTGTTGAACAAGGCGGTAAATATGTACATCACTCACTTGGTGAAGGTACATTTGACGACTATCGAAAAATGTTTGCACATATAACCGTTGCACAAGGTTATATCACACCTGAAAATGCAACAACCGAAATACCACGTTTAATTAATACAGCAATCGCCGAAAGACGCCCAGTTCATTTACATTTACCAATCGATGTCGCAATCTCTGAAATTGAGATACCGACACCATTTGAAGTGACGGCAACTAAATATACGGATGCATCAACATATATAGAGTTATTAGCAACTAAACTGCATCAAGCGAAGCAGCCTATCATCATTACTGGACATGAAATTAACAGTTTTCACCTCCATCAAGAATTAGAAGATTTTGTAAATCAAACACAGATACCAGTAGCACAACTTTCATTAGGAAAAGGTGCTTTTAATGAGGAAAATCCATATTATATGGGTATTTACGATGGGAAAATTGCCGAAGATAAAATACGAGATTATGTGGACAACAGCGATTTAATTTTAAATATTGGAGCCAAATTAACAGATTCAGCAACAGCAGGTTTTTCATACCAATTCAATATCGATGATGTCGTTATGTTAAATCATCACAATATCAAAATTGACGATGTTACAAATGATGAAATATCTCTACCATCATTGTTAAAACAGTTATCCAATATTTCATATACGAATAACGCAACGTTCCCTGCGTATCATCGTCCAACATCACCCGATTATACTGTTGGCACAGAACCATTAACACAACAAACTTATTTTAAAATGATGCAAAATTTCTTAAAACCAAATGATGTCATCATTGCTGATCAAGGTACATCATTCTTTGGTGCTTATGATTTAGCATTATACAAAAACAATACTTTTATAGGGCAACCGTTATGGGGTTCTATCGGCTATACATTACCTGCAACATTAGGTTCACAATTAGCAGACAAAGATCGTCGTAACTTATTATTAATTGGTGATGGCTCATTGCAACTAACTGTTCAAGCTATTTCAACTATGATTAGACAGCATATTAAACCGGTATTATTTGTGATTAATAATGACGGCTATACGGTAGAACGACTTATTCACGGCATGTATGAACCTTATAATGAAATTCACATGTGGGATTATAAAGCTTTACCAGCTGTATTTGGTGGTAAAAATGTTGAAATTCATGACGTTGAATCATCAAAAGATTTACAAGACACGTTTAATGCAATTAATGGTCATCCCGATGTGATGCATTTTGTCGAAGTCAAAATGGCTGTCGAAGACGCACCGAAGAAACTCATCGATATCGCTAAAGCTTTTTCACAACAAAATAAATAATTTCATCGTATACAGGGTATAAGTTTAAGCGAATACTTTATTAAACGAATAGGACTCTGATATAAGATGATTAATTTTAATAAAACCGCTTTAGTGTTAATCGACCTGCAAGAAGGTATTCTTAAAATGGATTATGCCCCATATACAGCTGAAAATGTCGTTCAAAACGCTAATAAATTAATAGATGTTTTTAGAAAAAACAATGGCTTTATCGCTTTTGTTCGCGTGAATTTCTATGATGGTAAAGATGTATTGCAACCAAATGCAATGATCTCATTACCACCAAAAGAAGGCGACGACTACAGTCGTTTCCATCATTTATTAGACAAGAGAGATGACGATTTTGTCATAGACAAACGACATTTTAGTGCATTTGTAGGAACAGATTTGGACTTACAATTGCGACGTCGAGGAATTGATACGATTGTTCTTGGTGGTGTCGCAACGCATATTGGCGTAGATACGACAGCGCGAGATGCCTATCAATTAAACTACAATCAGTTTTTTGTTACAGATATGATGAGTGCACAAAACGAAACGCTACATCAATTTCCAATAGATAATGTATTCCCATTGATGGGACAAACAATAACTACAAACGACTTTCTAAATATATTGAACTAAACATATACTTCCCCCCTTCGATCATGTTGAGGGGGATCTTTATTTCACAAAGTATTAATACGTCGGGTTGTCTAACCTTCTATATTTAACATATTCTATATCTGTTAAATCGTTCTTAACTTACGCCCCTACTACATAAAAAACAGTATTTATTCCGGAATTTTCAAAAAATTTAGTATTTATTGCAAAATTATGTATCACTTTATGTTTAATTTTTGATATTATCTTAATTAAGTAGATTTTTATAAGTTCTAAAAAGGAGAACAAATACATATATGAAGAAGAAACTAACATTTAAAGAAAACATGTTTATAGGTTCTATGTTATTTGGTTTATTCTTTGGTGCCGGCAATCTTATCTTCCCAATACACTTGGGTCAAGCTGCTGGTTCTAACGTTTTTATCGCTAACTTAGGATTTTTAATTACAGCAATTGGCTTACCATTTCTAGGTATCATTGCTATTGGCATTTCAAAGACATCTGGTTTATTTGAAATTGCATCGCGTGTTAATAAAACATATGCTTACATTTTCACGATTGCCTTATATCTAGTTATCGGACCATTTTTCGCCTTACCTAGACTGGCAACGACATCATTTGAAATTGCATTTTCGCCATTTTTATCACCAAAGCAAATCACTTTATATTTATTTATTTTTAGCTTCGTCTTCTTTGTGATTGCATGGTTTTTTGCGAGAAAGCCATCAAGAATTTTAGAATATATCGGTAAATTTTTAAATCCGGTATTCTTAGTATTATTAGCAATTATTTTATTATTTGCTTTTATCCATCCATTAGGTGGCATATCTGATGCACCTATTAGTAAACAATATCAATCACATGCCTTATTTAACGGCTTTTTAGATGGATACAATACCTTAGATGCGCTAGCGTCATTGGCATTTGGTATTATCATTGTTGCAACGATTAAAAAGTTAGGTATCGAAAATCCAACTGATATCGCTAAAGAAACAATTAAGTCTGGTACTATCAGTATCATTATGATGGGGATCATTTATACCCTACTAGCAATCATGGGTACATTAAGTATTGGTCATTTCAAACTTAGTGAAAATGGTGGTATTGCCTTAGCGCAAATTACTCAATACTACTTAGGTAACTACGGTATCGTCCTGTTGTCACTTATCGTTATGGTTGCTTGTTTAAAAACAGCCATCGGTTTGATTACGGCATTTTCAGAAACATTCGAACACCTTTTCCCTAAAATGAATTACCTAGCGATTGCAACAGTTGTAAGCTTTATTTCGTTCTTATTCGCGAATGTTGGTTTAACTAAGATTATTATGTACTCAGTCCCAGTGTTAATGTTCTTATATCCATTAGCAATTGCCTTGATTGTACTAACATTATTTAGTAGCAAATTCCATCATTCAAAACTTATTTATCAATGTACCATTTTCTTTACAATGATTGCTGCATTAGTAGATGGATTAAAAGCTAGTCCAGAGTTCATTTCAAGCACATCATTCTCACAAACTTTGATTAATTTCAGCCAAAAATATTTACCATTATCAGACATTGGTATGGGCTGGGTTGTTCTCAGTTTGATTGGTTTCATTATCGGCTTCATTATTTATAAAATTAAGCATCGTAAAATTCCACAAGCATAATACTATGCCACAGTCATATGTTAAACATATGCTTGTGGCATTTTTTATTCATACTACATTAAACTGCAATCGTATACATACATATCAATGATTATCCACAAAAAATATTAGTACTTTCATTTTACAAATCACATTAATACAAACACAACCTTATCTTTATATTATTAAATTTACATTTGACACTTATATTGAACAACTGTAATATATTAATATTAATTCTTTAAAATGTATAAATATAAAGGAGGGAGACCGATGAATTCAATCATTGAATTAACTGATTATTATAGCTCTAATAATTATGCACCACTTAAGCTTGTCATTTCTAAAGGTAAAGGTGTCAAAGTTTGGGATACTGATGGCAAACAATATATAGATTGCATTTCGGGTTTTTCAGTTGCAAACCAAGGCCATTGTCATCCAACAATTGTTAAAGCGATGACAGAACAAGCTTCAAAGTTGTCTATCATTTCACGTGTCCTTTATAGTGACAATCTCGGGAAATGGGAAGAAAAAATTTGTCATCTTGCTAAGAAAGACAAAGTACTCCCCCTTAACTCTGGTACTGAAGCTGTTGAAGCAGCCATTAAAATTGCTAGAAAATGGGGCTCTGAAGTTAAAGGCATTACTGACGGACAAGTTGAAATCATCGCTATGAATAACAATTTTCACGGTCGTACACTTGGCTCATTATCACTATCTAACCACGACGCATATAAAGCAGGATTTCACCCCCTACTTCAAGGCACTACAACAGTAGATTTTGGAGACATTGAACAATTAACACAAGCTATTTCACCGAATACAGCAGCAATTATTTTGGAACCAATTCAAGGTGAAGGTGGCGTTAATATACCACCGAAAGGATATATTCAAGCTGTGCGTCAACTATGTGATAAACATCAAATATTATTGATTGCAGATGAAATTCAAGTTGGTCTTGGTAGAACTGGGAAATGGTTTGCTATGGAATGGGAGCAAGTCGTTCCAGACATTTATATTTTAGGTAAGGCATTGGGTGGCGGCTTATACCCTGTATCTGCTGTACTTGCAAATAATGATGTCATGCGTGTTCTAACACCAGGTACACATGGTTCAACATTTGGTGGTAACCCTTTAGCCATTGCAATATCGACGGCAGCGCTTGATGTACTTAAAGATGAACAACTGGTTGAACGATCAGAACGCTTAGGTTCATTTTTATTAAAAGCGTTGCTACAACTTAAACATCCTAGTATTAAAGAAATTAGAGGTCGTGGTTTATTTATAGGCATAGAGCTTAACACAGATGCTGCACCTTTTGTGGATCAACTGATTCAACGTGGAATCTTATGCAAAGACACGCATCGTACTATCATTCGATTGTCTCCACCTCTAGTCATTGATAAAGAGGAAATCCATCAAATTGTTGCAGCTTTTCAAGACGTTTTTAAAAATTAACAATTAATCATTTATATATGACATAGGAGGGATTCATGATGATTAAAGTAGGTATCGTTGGCGGTAGCGGTTATGGCGCAATTGAATTAATTCGATTGTTACAAACACATCCTCATGTAACGATTGCACACATCTACTCACATTCAAAAGTAGATGAACCGTTGAAATTAACATTTCCACATTTACAACATATTATGCAACATTTCGAAGCACTTACAGTGGACAATAATGACTGTGATGTAATTTTCTTTGCGACACCAGCACCCGTAAGTAAAACATGTATCCCTCCCTTAGTAGAAAAAGGTATTCATGTTATCGATTTATCTGGCGCATTTAGAATTAAGAATCGTGAAATATATGAAGCATATTACAAAGAAACTGCTGCAGCACAAGATGATTTGAATCATGCTATTTACAGCATTTCAGAATGGCAATCGTTTGATAACAATGGAACGAAGCTCATTTCTAATCCTGGCTGTTTCCCTACAGCAACATTATTAGCATTACATCCACTTATTAGCGAAAAAATAGTAGATTTGTCATCTATTATTATTGATGCTAAGACCGGCGTGTCAGGTGCTGGTCGTTCATTATCACAACGTGTTCATTTTTCAGAAATGAATGAAAATCTAAGCGCTTATGCAATCGGAAACCATAAACACAAACCGGAAATCGAGCAATATTTATCTATCATTGCGGGTCAAGATGTATCAGTCATATTTACACCACATCTCGTACCAATGACACGAGGTATTTTATCAACAATATATGTCAAATTATCATCTGAATATACGACTGAATCATTACATAAATTAATGACCTCTTATTATGCTAATCAGCCATTTGTCAGAATTAGAGATATTGGGACTTTTCCAACCACAAAAGAAGTACTCGGTAGTAACTACTGCGATATCGGCATCTATGTAGATGAAACAACGCAAACAGCAATTTTAGTATCAGTGATTGATAACCTTGTCAAAGGCGCAAGTGGGCAAGCCATTCAAAATTTAAATATATTATATGATTTTGAAGTGACGACTGGCCTAAATCAATCACCAGTTTATCCATAAGGGGTGTTAGAATGAAACATCAAGAAACGACATCACAACAATATAACTTTTCAATTATTAAACATGGCGATATCAGTACACCTCAAGGCTTCACGGCTGGTGGTATGCACATCGGTTTACGCGCTAACAAAAAAGACTTTGGGTGGATTTACTCATCGTCTTTGGCAAGTGCAGCTGCCGTATATACTTTAAATCAGTTTAAAGCTGCACCACTTATTGTCACTGAAGACACTTTACAAAAGTCTAAAGGAAAATTACAAGCACTTGTTGTTAATTCAGCTAATGCAAATTCTTGTACCGGTCAACAAGGCATAGATGATGCACGACAAACACAAACATGGGTTGCTCAACAACTTCAAATACCATCTGAGCATGTTGCTGTTGCTTCAACTGGGGTCATTGGTGAATATTTGCCTATGGATAAAATTAAGACTGGGACCGAACATATTAAGGATGCTAATTTTGCAACGCCAGGTGCGTTTAACGAGGCAATTTTAACAACTGATACCTGTACAAAACATATCGCTGTATCACTAAAAATCGATGGTAAAACCGTTACAATTGGTGGTAGCACCAAAGGTTCAGGTATGATTCACCCAAATATGGCTACCATGCTTGCTTTTATAACAACCGATGCATCGATTGAATCGAATACACTTCATCAATTATTAAAATCTTCGACTGACCATACATTTAATATGATTACTGTTGATGGCGATACAAGTACAAATGACATGGTATTAGTCATGGCAAATCACCAAGTTGAACACCAAATACTTAGTCAAGACCATCCACAATGGGAAACATTTGTTGATGCATTCAATTTTGTCTGTACATTTTTAGCTAAAGCTATAGCCAGAGATGGCGAAGGCGCAACAAAGTTAATCAGCGTCAATGTGTCAGGCGCTAAATCAATATCAGATGCAAGAAAAATCGGTAAAACTATCGTAAGTTCAAATCTAGTAAAATCAGCTATTTTTGGCGAAGATGCCAATTTTGGTCGAATCATTACAGCTATTGGCTACAGCGGATGTGAAATTGATCCTAACTGCACATATGTTCAACTGAACCAAATACCTGTCGTTGATAAAGGTATGGCTGTACTATTTGATGAGCAAGCTATGTCGAATACATTAACTCATGAAAATGTCACAATTGACGTTCAGCTTGGTTTAGGTAACGCTGCAGCGACTGCATACGGTTGTGATTTATCCTATGATTATGTGCGTATCAACGCATCATATCGAACATAAGGTGGTGTTGGTTAGATGAAATTTATTGTCATTAAAATTGGTGGCAGTACACTTAGTGACATGCATCCATCAATTATTAACAACATTAAGCATTTACGATCAAACAACATCTACCCCATTATCGTTCATGGCGGTGGCCCATTTATTAATGAAGCATTATCAAACCAGCAAATCGAGCCACACTTTGTTAATGGCCTAAGAGTGACTGATAAAGCAACCATGACCATTACTAAACACACGCTCATTGCAGACGTTAACACTGCATTAGTAGCTCAATTTAACCAGCACCAATGTTCTGCAATAGGCTTATGTGGTTTGGATGCACAGCTGTTTGAAATTACATCTTTTGATCAACAATATGGATATGTCGGTGTTCCGACCGCTTTAAATAAGGATGCTTTACAGTATTTATGTACTAAATTTGTACCTATCATCAATTCGATTGGTTTCAATAACCATGATGGAGAATTTTACAATATTAATGCTGACACGCTTGCCTATTTTATTGCATCATCATTAAAAGCGCCTATTTATGTATTAAGTAATATTGCAGGTGTACTCATCAATGATGTTGTTATACCTCAATTGCCATTAGTCGATATTCATCAATATATTGAACATGGTGATATTTATGGAGGTATGATTCCCAAAGTGCTAGATGCCAAAAATGCGATTGAAAATGGCTGTCCTAAAGTTATCATTGCATCAGGAAACAAGCCAAATATCATTGAATCTATTTACAATAATGATTTTGTTGGCACAACAATCCTTAATTCATAACTATGAAATTAAGGCCTAACAAGTTTTGACACGCGAGATGATTCCAGTTCGATTATCCATTGCGCTAAAACATTTATTTACCGTTCATCTCGTTAACAATTTTGAATACAGTACGATACAATATGAGATGTAAAAAACTAATAACCTTTTACAAATTTGTTTATCAAAATATTTTAAGTTTTGCAAAGCTTTTTATTGTGATTATTTTCACAAAATACTATAATGAGGATAGTAAATAGAGAGGAGTCCTTAAGTTGACGAAACGACAAATGGGTATATTCATTTATGCTGGAATTATCGGTGGCTTGTTATCTGGAATTGTAAAATTAGGTTGGGAGGTCATGTTTCCACCTCGCACACCAGAACGTAATGCAACGAACCCACCTCAAGAGTTATTGCAACAATTAGGATTTAGTAGTGAGTTTACGCATCAAACATATACATTTTCAAATATGGAATTGCCTTGGGTAAGCTTTATTGTCCACTTTAGTTTTTCTATCGTCATTGCAATTATTTACTGCATATTAGTTAAAAAATACGCTTACTTAGCAATGGGACAAGGTGCTGTTTTTGGTATTGCTATTTGGGTATTATTCCACCTTATCATTATGCCAATCATGCATACTGTACCTGCTGTGTGGGATCAACCATTCCAAGAGCATCTGTCAGAATTCTTTGGCCATATCGTCTGGATGATGACAATTGAATTAGTGCGACAACATTTTGTCTATCGCTATAAATTAAATTAATACACTGACTAACATTAACGTGAGTTTTAAATCATCGTTTGAGTATGATGATTGATGCTCACGTTATTTTATTAACTGACATGATATGATTCCAGCCAACTTACGTGAGCATTAAAGTCTCAAATGCGTCGTAACAAACTATTATTTTCGGTAATTTCAATATTGCTCAGTATATTTTTACCTTATCACTTACTTTAATCTCGTCATGATTTTGAATGATGCCATCGTGTATTCACCTTTCATTTTTCCAATAAAAAAACATCTAACAGTAAACATTTAGGCAGTATAGTTTAAAATCACTGCGCAATGATACTGTCAGACGTCATATTAACTACTCAATAACTGAAATACAGACACTTTTTTATAACCCCAGGGTGCCTGTCCTAAGAAACATACCTGTACCATAAACTGATCAAAAATAAATTGTTTGAACTTCACTTCACGTGATTGATAAAAGTGTGATTGTGTCATATCATAAATGTCCAATCCTTTGATTAAACCTTCACCAATCAATTTTGTAAAACTTTCTTTTTGTGTCCATATTTGATAAAAATCATTTAAACTACATATTTGATGTGCTTCGTTTGTAGAGAAACACGTCACTAACGTACGCCAGTCTAAACGTTGTGATATCTTTTCGATATCAATACCAACTGGTTCTTTATCGACAACACACACGATATAAGGATAACTATATGATAAGCTCACATAGATGGGCTGTCCATCACGATTGTGTTGAACAATATCTGCCTTACCTCGTGGCGAAATGTGATAATGCCATTCATGTGGTAATAAACCTGTGTCATGTTGAATTCCATATTGCACTAAAATATCTCCCAATCTGTGCATGAGTTTATCTTGATTGTATCTATAGTTGACTGTACGCGGTTTTTTATATGACCAACGACTTTGTGATATTAATTCTTCAATACTTTTCAAGTTACTCTGTAATTGCATTACAAATACTGTCATAACTTTCCCTACTTACTTATTGAATATTGTTTTGATATATTGTGCCCAATGATACAGCCAATTGTTAGTTATCGTTGGCCATTTTTCACTGATGTGATTCATTATTTTTAATGTTAATGTTGTATCTATCATTGCTAGTTGTTGTTCACGGTCAACACTAGTTAATCCAATCGTTTCGTACATGTCTTGTTTCTGTAAAATTTCATTAAATGATTCATCGCTGACGAGTTCAATTTCTTTGCGCTTAACGCATTCTAACAAAGATTTCACCGGCATTTTATTAGGTGATAGCACATGGTAAATGATTTGTGGTGTGTTGACCTGTGCTAATGCGACAATTTGTCTTGCAGTCGTATCCACAAAAGAAAAATCTACAGGCATTTCAGCCATGCTAACCCCGATACAATCCAGTTGTAACAAATCATTCATTACCATTGAAAAACGGTTAGTCTTTATATTTCTCATATGCCATCTTCCATTGTAAGGATTCGTCAAATTACCAACACGTACAATCCGACCATCTAAGCCATTATTTACAGCTTCTAATACTTTTAATTCACTATAAAATTTGCTCCGTGTATATGGTGATGTTAGTAGTTGCCCTTTATAGACATCCGCTTCTGAAAATGTCACATCTTCTGTGTCTATATCAAAATAAGTTCCCACACTTATCGTAGACACATATATTAACCTTGCATGATGTTGTTGTGCCAAACGTATGACATCAACAGTACCTTGAACATTTACTTTTTCAAATTCATCATCATCACCAAAGTGATCTGTACGAGCACCTGCATGAATAATCGTATCCATGTTTTCTGGTAAAACAACATCATCCATACACTCGAAATCACCAACAATGACTTCAATGTTTGATAACATTATTTCAACCGTCTCTTCTGAAAAATAATCATTTAAATTCGTCATCAACTTATACCATGCTATTTCCTCATTATCAGCACGTATGAAACAATAAATGCGATGACTGTATCCTTGTAGTACTTCAATCAGATAAGCACCTAAAAAACCTGTCGCGCCAGTCAATAGTGTATTTCCTAGAGGTCGATGACTTAGACTATCCTCTAAAATACCCAAGTTATAACGAGACATAACAATCTTTTGTAATTCCGAAAGATTATCCGGTAATGCAACTAATGATTGTTGATTTTGGTACATATAATTAACAATCTGTCGCACGGTTTTATATTGGTATAATGTCTGCATTGAAATATGATGGCCAAATCGTTTTAAATGCGAGACAACTAACATCGCCTCTAATGAGTTACCACCAAGTTCAAAGAAATCATCGTCAACACCGACATCATTTTGTTTCAATACCTCTCCAAATACATCAACAAATGTCTGCTCAATTTCATTAGAGGGTTCGCTATACACTTTATTAGACTGTTGTATAGGTGATGGATTTGGCAAACGCGTAGTATCCACCTTGTCATTCGTGGTTAATGGCATACAATCGATATGCGTTATAGTCTTAGGAATCATATACTTAGGCAGCTGATCATTTAAATATTGCTTCAAATCCTGTTCCACTTGTTGCTCTCCGACATAATAAGCATTCAATATATCATGCGTATCAAAGTGACTTACTGTTACAACACAATCAGATATACCACGAATAGCTAATATTGCATTTTCAATTTCATCAAGTTCAATACGGTACCCGTTAACTTTCACTTGTTTATCTATTCTTCCTAAAAATTCAATTTGACCATCAGATGTATAACGTGCTAAATCACCACTATGATACAACTTTCCTTTACCAAATGGATTATTTTGCCATTTATCAGCCATTAATTCTGGACGATTAATATATCCTATCGCTAAACTATCACCTGCAATACACAACTCGCCTGGCATACCAATACCGCATAACAAACCATCTGACATAATATACACTTGGATGTTAGATAAGGGTTTGCCAATTGGAATCGTCTCAGGTATCAAATCACCACAATGATGTGACCAATACGATGTGATGACTGTTGACTCAGATGGTCCATAGGCATTGAAATACGTGCCACAATGCTTCTCAATATATTTAACAAAGGATGCCGTACTAGTTGCCCCGCCTGTAATCAACTTTTCAATATAAAAGTCTTCCATAACACTACACATCTGTAACGGAATCGACGCAACCGTCACACGATGCTTATTAATGAGTTGTTGTAACTGTTCTGGATTAACACGTTCCTCTCTATCTGGAATCACAAGCGTATGACCATTTAACAAACAACAATAAATCTCCATAACTGATGCATCAAAAACAATATTTGCATGTTGCAAAAATACTTCATTGTCGCCTAATTGCAATTCAGTTGACCATGCATGCACTAAATTCAACAAATTTCGTTGTCGTATGGCAACCCCTTTAGGCATCCCGGTCGTACCAGATGTGTAAATAGCATACATCTCATTATCTAACATCGCTGTGTTTTCAAGTTGATTGCCATGTAAATCATCATATTGTTCATTTTCCTTTGATTCAACAAAGCCTTTAGCATTTTCCAATTGAATGACTGGTAATGTCGTTTCAATTTCAACGCCGTAAGACATGACTGCAGTTACTTTAGCATCCTCCAAAATTGCACCTTGTCGTTTATTCGGAAAATCAATATCGATAGGTATATAAGATGCACCTACTTTAACTGTCGCCAACATCGCCGCAATCATTTCAAAACTACGTTCTGTAAACAAGGCAACCCGTTGACCATTGCCCACACCATTTGATAGGAGCATGTGCGCAATGGCATCCACATAGTTGCGTAATGTTTCATACGTCATTGTCAAATCATTCATGACTAGCGCAACATGATTACCTTGTCGTGAGACAACTTCATTAAAGTAACTTATGATAGATTTATTTCCCGGGACATTAAGCATTCGATCGTTAACATGCGTATTGACCCAATTTAGAAGTTCCTCCGTGCCGTTTGGTATATCACAAATTTGTAGTGTATCTTGATGCTTCAAAATATAATCAATCATAATCATACATTGATTACCCATGTGACGAACTGTTTCTGAGTGATATAAATCGGTATTATACTCGATATTGATTGTATAGTCATCGCGATCTTCTTCAATGATGAAAGATAAATCAAATTTCGCCGTCACTGATTTGGGTTGAATGTGTGTTAATTTACTATGCCCAAAATGAGCATGATTCGTTTCATTGTTTTGTAGTACTAACATGACATCAAATAATGGATTCCGTGAGGCATCATGTGATTGATCTAAGTCATTTACTAAACATTCGAATGGGTATTCTTGATGCTCGTATGCCTCCAAACTCATTTCCTTAACCTCTTGTAAAAACTGTGTCCACATTTTATCAGGTGACGGTTGCCCTCTATATACCAACGTATTAGCAAACATGCCTAGCATTTGCTCCGTGCCTTTATGCATACGCGCACTCATCACACTACCGACAACAACATCATCTTTTCGAGCATATCTACTTAACAACGTCATGACCACACTCATAAAGAACATAAAATCAGTAATTTGATGCTTTTCTACATACTTTTGAAGTAGCTGTCTCATTTGTTGATTCATTGTAAATGACATCATTGCTCCATTTGTCGTTTTAATATTTGGTCTAACATAGTCTGTCGGTAAGCTTAAAATAGGTACTTCATCTTTGAATTGAGATAACCAATATTGTCTATGTTTCGTCATATCACGATGCGACATCCACTCACTATAGTCTTTATATTGCAATTTAAGTGGTAACAATAATTTATGTTGATAAAGTGCGTTAAGATCATTCATTAATTGTATATTACTCATACCGTCATTAATGATATGATGCGTATCTATAAAGAGGTATGCATGTAAGGGACTTCTAATGTATCTCACTCTAATTTGACTTGGCTTTTCCAAATTAAAAGGTGCTACAAATTGGCGCATGATTTCTTGTTCATCCGTAAAATGCGTGTTAACTTCTTCAAAGTCAACTGCAACATCTGCCACAATACGTTGTCGAACCTCATCATCTACAACAATATATTGTGTTCGTAAAATCTCATGTCGCGCTATCAAACGCTGCACTGCTTGTCGCAATTGAGCTACATTAAGTTCTGATGATAACCGCCATAAAAAAGGTACGTTATACACCGTATCTTTATGGTTTGATTTCCATAATAAATACATACGCTTTTGTGCAGAGCTCAGCACATAATCATCTTTAACTATAGTTTCTGGAATCACTTCATAGTTTTGTTCTTGAACCTTAGCAATCGCTTGTGCTAGTTCAAATACAGTTGGCTTTTGTAATAAATCACCAATTTGTAATCGTTTCCCAGTAGATGCCTCTATCCGATTCACCACTAACGTTGCTTTTAATGAATGGCCACCTAATTCAAAGAAATTATCATGAATACCTACTTGATTCACATGTAAAATATCTGCAAAAATTTGGCATAGCAAGTGTTCGGTATCTGTACTCGGTGCTACATAGGCATCCGTATCGACATAGTCCATGATAGGCAATGCCTTCTTATCTAATTTCCCATTAATAGTAATAGGAATTTGCTCAATATGCATGAAATTAACTGGTATCATGTACTCCGGTAAGGTCATACGTAATTGTGATTTAATCTTATTATGTGATAATGTATGCATCGCTTCATAATAAGCAACGATATACTGATCTTGATCATGATTTTGAACAATAACAACTGCTTTATTAATACCTTGTATACGCTCGAGCGCATGCTCAACCTCTGACAACTCAATCCTAAACCCTCGAATCTTAACTTGTTTGTCCTTTCGATATAAATAATCTATGTTGCCATCGGGTAACAAACGAACGATATCACCACTTCTATACATCAGCTGATTTATATTTGAATCTTTGATAAATTTATCTGCTGTCAATTCTGGCTGATTTAAATAACCTGCAGCTAACCCAAAGCCACTTGTACATAATTCTCCAGGAATACCAACGCCACACCGACGCTCGCCTTGCATGATATAAACATGAGTACCCAGAATCGGTTTACCAATAGGAATACGATTTGGAACTTTGTTAGGTATATTATACGTCGTTGTAAATGTTGTATTTTCAGTTGGTCCATAACCATTAATAATTTGAGGATGCTTCGGTTTTTGATTAAGCAAATCCACCCACTTAGCATTCAATACTTCTCCACCAATTAATAAATACTTTAACGGTACCAATACTTCTATTCGTTCACTAGCAATCTGATTAAATAATGAGGAGGTTAACCACATAGTATTAACGTCATTTTCATTGATTAATTGTTCTACCGCTATTGGATTTAATAATTGTTCTTTTTTAGCAACAATCAGCTTTCCACCATTGAGCAATGCACCATATATTTCAAATGTTGCAGCATCAAAGGCTATAGTTCCTGATAACAAAATCGTCGTCTCTTCATTTAATGGTACATAATGATTTTGATGGACCAAGCGAACAATACCTCGGTGCGGAATTAGTGTCCCTTTAGGGTTACCAGTTGTCCCCGACGTGTAAATAACATAAGCATGATCTTCTAACGTGTTACATTTAGAAAGATTATCAATATTTTTCCACGCTATCTTATTCAAATCAATGTGATTAATATTTTGTTTACCATTTTCATATAAAGCTTGGTACGTTATTACAACTTTAGGCGTTACATCTTTTAAAATGTACTCCTGACGATCACTTGGATAGTTCGGATCAATTGGCACGTAAGCCCCACCAGCTTTCAACACACCTATCATCGCTATTATCATCTCAATACTTTTTTCAGCTATGACAGCGACACGATCATTAGGTTCAACACCATACTGGTTTCTCAAACGGTGTGCTAAATCATTCGCGCGTGCATTCAATGTTTGATATGTTATAAACACTCCGTCAAATTGCACAGCGACATGATTCGGCGTTGCTTCAACTTGTTGCTCAAATAAGGTAACAACTGTTTGCGCATCATCTATCTCAGGCAAACTTAAATTGATATCGTCATATAATTGAATATCACGTTCTGTCATCAAATTAAGTTCATCTACAGTTGTTCGTTTATTTCCATTTTCTTCAGTAATTTGCAAATAAATATTTCGAACTAAGTCACTCAGCGTCTCGATTGAGAGCAAATCATATGCTGCACTGTTATATATAATTTTGAACCCGTGTTGATGTGGAAAAATTTCAATATCCGCTAAAGATGTATGTGCATCATGTATTTGATGTACATCCTCAATAACATCATTACAACAAGACATCATATGATGATAACAATGAAAAATAGTCTCTAGTGAAAGCGAAGACTTCGCGCACTGTAATTGCGACATATTTTGCAACACACATTTATTAAAATCTGTTGTAAAACGTTGACATACATCTTTTGCATCGATTGTTAACGTTAACGGCACAATATTTCCGTGTAAATCATTTGGTAAATGTGATGGTACATGTATACCTAATGTGACATCATGTTGTTGACTCATTATATGATTAGCTAAATACACACTAACAGCCAACGATGCCATATCTATTGATGTCATATCATCAATCAAATACGTTTGATATAAAGCTTGTTCAAATGGATGCTTAATTGGAAAATAACTATCAATATGGATGTCAGAGTTATTCTCTAACCGAAAATAGTTTGAGTCTAATGCTATATGCGATGCATCTTGATTGTCTTTATCATCATTTCTATTTATATGTGCATGCTGTCGAGTATTGTTAATAACAGTATTGCCACGATATGCATTGCATAAATCATCAAGAAAAATATCAATTTGACTATCATCGAAAATGGACACATGAAAATCTAATAGTATATATGCAGCATCAGCGAACTGAAACAATTTAACTTTGAATAAAGGTGAATCATTAAAATGGTAAGTACTTAATTCTTGCTTAAAAAAAGCTTCTAAATCATAGTTTGCGGAAGAAGATGGAACTTGTTTTATCTCAATAAAAGGCAGAAATTCATGAAGTATCATTGTTAAATTGTCATCGGTAGTAACATCAAAAAAATGTCTTATAGATGCATGTTGTTGCACAATTGTCGATAATGCATACATCATTTTAGTAGCTTCAACATTTTTAGCGAGTTTAACCCAATACGCATTACGGTGTGTCGTTGATTCTGTATTATTTTTGTATATACGAAAATATTCCTGTTGAAATCTCAAATTACCCATAATCATAAAAAGTCCTTCTTTCATATCATAATACTCATTACTTACTGAAATTGCATGATGATATGATAACCGACGAAATGTTAATTAACTCGTTATGTAATGATTAATATAAAACACCATTCGCAACATATGAGCGATATATTCTACCCTAAAATACATCTTGTATCATCGTTACAATTGGTATATTTTTCAATGTAAATTACATACATCTTCGATAAATAGCACACTACAAATCGTTAATCACTTTCTGTTGTTCACATCTCATTGCAAACTCAATATTGTTGTTACAAAATATCCATGAAGCAAGTTTATATTAAACAAACAACTCGCATAAAACAATTGTTATCCTTAAATTTTAACAAATTCTTAATAAATTTATCTCTATTTTAATTACGACCAAATTAATAGGTTTTCCATATAAAAAGATGCATAAAATAAATATTTAAATAAATTCAATTTGTATTCACTTGTTTTTGTCCCCCAAATACACCAGCAACAAGCATGCTAGCACCAATTGTTAAAACGATAAACATATACAGTCCCATTTGTAATGACGTTAAGAAAACACCCAACACAATCCCTAACCTAGCTAGTGTTTCTGAAAAATGAATACCTAATGCATTAACTGCACTATATGTTCCTCTTTTAGCTTTAGGAATAATTTTAAAGCGTTGTTCTGAAACTATAGGCGAATAAATAATTTCACCTACAGTCGCAATTATCATAAAAACAACTAATAAGCCAAACTGATTAAGATAGGTTAGACCACTATAGCCAACAATATAAATCAGCAAACCAGTGATTAAAGCTTTTTTAAAATCTATTTTCAATACAACTTTCGAGATTGAATACGTGAGTAAAATGACGACGACCGTATTAATCATTAGCAAGATTGCTAACATCTTAGCACCTGTAATATCATATGAACCTATACTTATTGTTTCAAACTGATCCTTTAGTCTAATAGCAATATATGAGGAGATTGAAAATTCACCCATCATGATGATACTGAACCCCGAAATCAATAACATATAATTACGGTCTTTCAAAACTAATTTATAACTGCGAAATATATTCATTATTTGTAATTTTTGATAACGACTTGCATGCCTCTTGTCATCACTTTGCTTTACTTGATTTCGGTCTTGAGGTAACCAAATATATAAAATAAAGAGTACAATTAAAAATATACAAGCTGCTATTAAGAAAAGTAGTAACATACTGTAGCCATACATCAAGCCACCTAACAATGCCCCAATAGCTACCGATAAGTTTGTCATCCAATAGCTAATCTTGTAAATATAATGTTCCACGTCTTCGGTAATTGCATCCATAATTAATGTGTCCATAACTGGAAATTGTAATCCCCAAACGATTGTAAATATGGCATATGCAACACAAAAACCAATAATTTGCCACAATTGATGTGACCCAAATACGCCCATGAACACAAGCATTATCACCATCGTCGCTTGATAAATAAGTACTAGCAACTTTTTCGGAAATATCTCAATAAGGTAACCAGATATAATGGACAATGGAAATTTTAGAACCACTAAACCAACAAGATATATACCGACAATTGATTGACTTAACATATCTGTTAAATATAGTGCTATAAACGGTATAAATGCTGTCGTAATAATTAGCTGTAAAAAATTGCTAATCAATCGTACTTTCAAAGTCGTACTTAAGCGTTTCATTAATAACTACACCCCTTTCCACATATATACACACTACCATTTATATAAAATCTATTATTAGATTATACGTTGAAACAAAGAATTTTTAGTTATACAAAGTTATTTAACAAACAAATGCATCGACTTTACAATGCATCTTGCATATAATGCCTCAAAAAAATTAGCACTATATGACTATATATTATTCCAAATGAATGAAATTTATCAATAATTGCGTAAGTGAACACATATGTGCGTAAATGTTAAATCATTGTCCTAACATAGCCGTGACTATACTTAGATGTAATCATAAAAAAACTACTGCCATCTTTACAACAGCAGTAGTGCTTATATGATTCATTTATATAAAATTGAAAGCGTTAATCGCTAGCCCAGCATCCTTATTCTATTTAGCTGTATAACTTTTACTAGCAATACGACCACTTGCAACAATAATATCTTTATCTTGGAAAGGTTCATGATTGAAGAAACGCTCTAAAATATCTTTAACTCCATCTTCAATACGTTTTTGTGCTTCTAAAGTCATACCTGAATAGTGAACCGTCATAGCATTTCTAGGCATTGTTCTCCATGGATGATCAGCAGGTGCAGGTTGTGGATACCAAACATCACCAGCATATCCTTGTAAATGCTCGGATGCTAACGCTTCAACTAACGCATCGCGATTTACAATTTTACCACGTGCAGTATTCACTAAATAACTGTGTTTTTTCATACGACTTAAAACATCTTTATCAAATAAGTTATCAGTTTCTGGTGTTAATGGTGCATGAATTGTAATCGCATCACTTGTTGAAACAAGTTCATCAAAGCTTACAAATTTAGACAATTTATGGTCTTGTTGATTGATTGGATCATAGTGTTGTAATGTTACATTAAATGGCGCTAATCTTTCAGCAACAAGTTGTCCAATTCGACCAAATCCAAAAATACCAATTGTTTTGTGTTGTAATTCATGCGCATGATTACCTACTTGAGACAAGTTCCATTCACCTTCTACTGATTGACGATGACCTTCTTCATAGTTTCTAAGAAGTATTAATAAATCCATAACCGCATGTTCTGCCACACTAACTGTATTACTTCCTGTAACTTCAACGACACCAATATTGTGTTCACTTGCTGCCGCTAAATCTACATGGTCAGATCCTACACCTGCTGTAATTGCTAATTTCAAGTTCGGTGCTTTTTCAATACGTTCACGAGTCATATATGCAGGATAAAATGGCGCACTAATAATCACATCCATATCTGGTAAATGTTTATCTAAGTCTTCACCATTATCTGCTAATATAATGAACTCATGTCCTCTTTCCTCTAAAAATGTTTTTAATCCTAATGCTTTTTTAGTATTAAGTAATTGATTTTCTTGACCTTCTACTGCTTCTGGAAATAATGCTACGATTTTCATATCCATCTCTCCTAAATGATAAATTTTGACTTCCTTAAAGTACGTGTTGCATGTTGCTTGTTTTAAAAATATGACAAAAAAACGGCACCGTTTGACATACCACCCCCTTGAATTATTGTTAAATTCAAAGCGAAGTTAGCAAACAGCACCGTGTACCTTACACCAGCAACACTTATTCTATTGACTTATCGAAAACAAATATTGAAATGACTTCATCATCATTCAAATCAATATCTGTAAATAATTTTACAAACTTAGCGCCTACAAGACTTTCCATCTCATTTACATCTATTTCTTTATACATCTGTTTAATCTTCTCTGTGCGTGTATAATGGAGCATCGATTCATTGCGTTTGTCGTTTAGGTAAAAACTCTCAACTTTACTCAAAACACCTGTCATATGTGCAATCGCCCAATTATCTTTAAACGACACTCGAATACTATTGGGTCCTTTACCCACGTATTCTTTACGATAAGATCTTACTAGATTCGAGAATTGTTGTTCTTTAGTATGCGTATCTATAGTATTCACCTTCTTTAAAATAAGAAGTTCATTAATTGTTCACATTTTCATTATACACCTTATTAACACTTTTTCAATGATAACGATTATTATTATTACGAAATGTATATTTTCCTAGTTAAAAGGATATAACAAATTAACAGAAAATGTTTATAAACTAAGATTTATATTATTTTAAAAAATGTTTCAACAAACGCATCTAAACAAAAAATCAGCTTATCACACTTACCCCTTCAACTCTGCTTCAAGTTTACCTAAATGTCTTAATGTCGGTGTCAATGCTGCGAAGAAGAATCCTTCTTTTAACTTGCGAACTTGTGGCGAATATGGTGTGTACGCTCTAGAACCACCATTGACAACAGAAGCTTGATTTACATCTAACAATAAATAGCCGATGTCCTTCTTCAATGATATTAATTCATTTAAATGTGAAGTTAAGTTACCGTCATCTAATATTGCATAATATTCCTCTCTAAGTTGACGATAACGTTTTTTAAAAGCTTCAACATCATACTCTAAATATTGATTTATTCCGTTTTGCACATTTGAAAATGCATCAATTAACTCTAAAGAACTTTTAATTGAGCCTAATCCTATTGGAATTTGGTAAGCAATAAATTGCGGGCGAATAGTTGCCGCAAACTGCTTCGCATCATGCGTGATAATTTGTGATTGTGGCACTACGACTTGATTCAATGTGATTTGATACGTTGCTGACCCGTTGACTCCTAAAAAATTGGTTTTTTCAACAAGAGTGATACCATCTTGATTGGCACGTAGAATGAACATGACAAATTCATCTGATGATTCATGTTTCGAAATCGCACCAAAATAATGGTCTTCTTGAATATTACTTACAGCTGGCATACGTCCACTGACAACCAATTGTCCATCAACATAAGTGTGTTCAAGGTTCAACTTTTCTAAATCATTAAATGACTTCATCGGATTAGACAATCCGGTAGCACCTAATATTTCTCCAGATAACAATTGCTGTTGTAAGTCATTATTTAAATGTGGCTGCGTGGCATTTTCTAAATACGTTGAAAAAGCTAATTGGCACCATAAACAAAATCCTGTTGTCAAACAAGACTGCGATACAGCTTCGATTACTTCAGCATTTTTTCTCAATGCCGCCTCACCGAAATAACCATCTACAAATAATTGCTGAATAAATGTTCTCGGATAATACGTCCCTTCATCAACTTCTACTAAATGAGGATCTAATTGTTCTTTGATAAGCGTTTCTAAAGTCATCATCATCTCTCCTTATTCACCAAATCTTCTAAGTATAAACTGCTCAATATAACTAATGAATCGATCAATAATAAAACCAAATAATCCGATAAAGAATATTGCTGCTAAAACATCTTCTAAGTTCAACATATTTCGTGCATCAACGATTAAAAAACCTAATCCCGATTGTGCACCAATCATTTCACCAGAAACTAAAAATATCCAACTTGTTCCTACCGCCATATGTATCCCAGCCATGATTTGTTTAAATGCCCCGGGAAATAATATATTGCGATACAATGACCACCCAGTTAAATTTAAATTTGCTGCTATTTTTAAATATTGAGGTTCAATGTCTCTAACGCCTTTAATAGTATTGAACACAATTGGGAAAAAAGCAGCGATAAAAATAATCGCAATCGCTGGCAAACTACCAATACCAAACCATAGAACAACAAATGGTGCCCATGCTATCGGAGATATCGGCCTAATCAATTGAAATAGCGGTTCGATAGCGTTGTATAGCCAACGATTCCTTCCAAGCAAGAAGCCCAATGGAATAGCAACCAACAATGCGACAACAAAGCCCGCTACAAATCTCCATAAACTAATTGCTAAATGTTGGAAAATTTCTCCAGTAACAATGAAAGACCATATACTTTTTCCTACAAGAGCAGGACCCGGTAACAATACAGGTTGGTAATGCCCAATAATAATGACCATTTCCCAAATGCCTAAGAAAATAATAAATGTGATAATAGGTAATATAAATTTGTTATTTGTGGGACGTGTCATGAACGCGATGCCTCCTTATACAATGACGGTTCAACAAAGTCATCATATGCAGGTGGATTAAACAAATGATGTTGTTTTACCAATGTCGTAATTTCTTGATAGCCGGATGGCTTAATTGTTAAATCACCATAGGATGTCCATGCCGCTGACTGTGTTAAAACGTCACGACTTTGTTTAAAATGATGCGTCATAATGTCTACACTTTGCTTGCGATCATTCATTTTAAAGCCAGACTTTTTATAATCTTGTACAAATGCTTGCGCTACATCCTTGTGTTGATCAAGCAATTCCCCTCTCAGTACTAGCACACAGCAATACGCATCAGGTATAACGTCATCACCATGTTTCAAAGTCTTACCTTTGCCTAACTTTTCACCCAGTGCACCGAATGGTTCGGCTACAGAATACCCTGTAATTCTGTGTTCACTCAATGCGGCTGGCATTTCTGCTGGCGACATTTCATGATAGCTAAAATGCCCCGGTTTAATCTTTAATTGTTTACGTAATTCCTCAAGTAAAAGATAATGTGTTGAATAACGATGTGGTATACCAAAATGGTAATCATCGCCATTATTATTAAATTCATTTAAGTGCATACCTTTTTGTCCCATAATGACATTGCCTTCATGATGGCCCAATGCCACAGCCTTTATATTTGAGCCCTTCTGTTTTGATTTCATCGCTAGCTCTATTAAAGTTGATGCACCATCAATACGACCACTGTTTAATGCGTCCATTAAATCTGGCCAATTATTGAATTTAACTAATTCTAGTTTATATTTCGGATGATTGTATTGTGATAATAATTTTTTAGTCATCATCAAATTAGCTGAATGTGTAATCGGCAAATATCCAATTTTAATCACTTGCTGATTTTGGGCATTTTTAGACCGTTCTTTAGACGTCCTTTGCCAATCACATCCTGTAATTATAAAGATTCCAATGATGACGATTATGCTTAACCTTTTCATCGTCACTCACTCCTTATAAATAATATTCAGGTTCAACTTGATGATGATTCAATGCAAATGTTTCCATAATTTCATTACGAATCTTAAGTAGGTGGCTATCATTACGACTGCGTGGATGTGATGCTGTAATTTCATATTGAGAAATAATATTGCACCCTTCACCTAACAGAACAATGCGGTCGGAAAGATAAATAGCTTCATCAATGTCATGCGTCACTAAAATAATAGTTGATTGCGTTTTATGTTTTAGTTGCACTAGTTGATCCTGAAGTTTATAACGTGTAAATGCATCTAATGCACCTAATGGCTCATCCATCAATATAACGTTAGGCTTATGCACATGCGCTCGACATAGTGCCACACGTTGTTTCATACCCCCGGACAGTTGCTCGGGAAAATGCTTTCCCCTGTCTTCTAAATCAACTAATTTAAGCTGTGCGTTAATCTCTTCATCACTAATTTTCTGTTGTAATCCAATCCTAATGTTGTCATTAATCGTTTTCCATGGCAGCAAATTATGATGTTGAAATAGCATTAAACAATCTGGAGATGGCTGTTGTTTAATTTCGTTATCAATAATGACACGACCAGACGATGGATGAATAAATCCACCGATAATATTGAGTAAAGTAGACTTTCCGCAACCACTTTTCCCTATGAAAGTGACTATTTCTCCCTTGCTAATGTCCAAATTAAAGTTATGAATTACTTTATGTGATCCAAAGTGATGTTGTAATTGTTGAATTTTAATCATGACAAGCCCCCTTTTAATCCCTACTATTTTAATAGGAATTAAGTGTATATCTAAAGGGCTATGCCAAACACAGCCCTTATATCGTGAATTGTTATATCTATAGATGATTATGGTTTGGTATGAGTGCTCTTATAACATAAGCGTTATTCAATTAACGACGTTATATTAATTTCAGCTCTACTAAATTTCAATAAAATGATTGTTTTAGACAATACTTGCATTTAGTTCATTAGTTTCTTCATATCAACTACTTACATTTATAGCATTGAGCTATTCTAATTAACTGCAATCGAAATCCATGCCAAACCTATATACATATATCTCATCAACTTGTTGTCTTATTAAAGTTTTTCGATGCCATCAATCGGTGTATCAACTGCTTTGCGCGCGCGACGTACCGCTTCTTCATCAGGTGCGTTGTATAAACAAATACATTTAGACATATCTTCACATACATATGTGCGTTTAAATTCAACTTCTGGCACTTCTTCATAATGAACAGAATTTTTCTTTTTACGTGCTAAATATTGATCCATCGTAATGCCTTCCGGAATGTTCCAAGTTACAAGGTAATCAACATGTGCATCACCATTTTTAACTTCATCTAAATCTTTACCAACTAAGCGTACTTCTTTGACTAATTGAATACTAATATCTGCTTCTGTTAAAAATTGTTTAGCTTCTGCTTCGTCATTTGCTTCCACAATAAAATAACCATGAGTTAAATTTTCAGTAGCTTGTACTTCAATTAATGTTGGAATTGTCTTCGTAGATAGTGATGCTGCCTTTGCTTCTAGTTCTTCTTTCGTTGATGCAAAATCAAGATTGTTAGCTTCTAATAAAAATAATGTCATTAATAAGACCTCCTATAACAATGGTTGAAAAAATATTACTATAATTCTTATCGGATTACAAGGATATTAAGATATTTTTTTAAATATTTAGATAAAATTCTGTAAAATATATTTTCAAAGAGTATAAAAATCATGTTAGGGTATAAGTAAATAAACATATATATAGGGGGCTATCATTATGGATAAAGAATCTGTCGTAGCAAGTTTAGCTAGAAACAAAAAGATTGCTGTAGAAACAATGGCCGGTCAAAGGTACATCATAGAACGCATTTTACATACAAATGATGAAAAACATATTCATATTTTGAAACCTAAAGATGTCGTGTTAGATGTAGATAGCATCAAAGAAATTGACGAAAATCATTTAAATGATGCAACATAAGTATAAAACGAAACGTGCGCCTATGACATAGATTAATGTTTTAGGCGCTACAATGTTTTATTTATGTTAATTTGTCGAAGTATGGCTCATCTAATGGATTCAATTGCAAGTTTTCAATTTGCAACGTTGAATGTGCAATGCCATATTTTTCTTTCAACAATGATGATACTTGATCAATCGCTTGATAATCATCACCCTCATATTTTTTATCTAACACAACATGGGCACTTAATGAATAATGCTCTGTTGTAATACTCCACAAATGAAATTCATGTACATCTAATATGCCATCTATGTTTTTAATATCTGCCATAATTTGATCAGTATCCAAATGTTGAGGCACACTTTCCATTAAAATTAACCACGCATTACGCGTAATTTTATAACCACCACGTAAAATGATGAGTGAAATTACAATACTAATGATTGGGTCGATGATGCGCCATCCTGTAAAGTAAATCAATACAACTGCAACGATGACACCAATAGAGTTCAATAAGTCTCCCATGAAATGCCATAATGCACTTTGAATATTGATATTGTCTTCTTGTTTTAAAGACCTTACAAGGATAACAGTCAAAATAATATTGACGAGTAAACCAATACTAGCAATCATAAACATAATGCCACTTTCAATTGGTTGCGGATAAATAATACGTACAATAGCTTCATATAAAATCCAGATTGAAATTACAATTAATGCTAAACCATTTAAAAATGCAGCTAATATCTCAAATCTTAAATATCCAAATGTGTATCGTGCAGTCGGCTTTTTACTTGCAAAATAAATGGCCAACATAGATAAACCAAGTGCTAATACATCACTAAGCATATGAAATGAATCTGACAGTAATGCCAATGAATTAGATACTAAACCTCCGACAAATTCAATCACTGTAAATAACAATGTGATGATTAGTGATGCCCACAGCGTCTTTTTAGAACTTTGTTGAATTTTTTGATGATTGACATGATGAAAATATTTGTATCTGTTTATCGTATTCGCCTTTTTCCCATTCATACGTTTGCCACTCCTAAATAAATGCGTCGTATTTAATATTGTCGCTTTTAAAAATAATTCTTTATAGCTTCTCAGGTTAATATTAATGCTTCCGTAATTAACCATGATTTATACATCATCGTCATTTACATGACAACTCATTAATCTTTACCCTTTATAGCTTTATGTAATATCACCTTGGAAAACTTTTACAGCACACTCGCGCTTTGCTTTATTCCTATCATATAGAAAATTTTAATAATGTACGAGATTATTGTGTTAGTTACATAAAAATGACAAAAAAGTATCTCAAATTTATTGTTTAGTTTCATTAAGTTCAAAAAATCGCAATAACTTTAATGATTGTTCCGCATATTAAAACAAACGATGACTTTGCATATTGAACTTCATATTTCTAAATCACCATAATTAATAAACAACTCTGTCCTTATAATAGCCGCATCGCAAATTAGCATAATTAAAAACAGCAGTAAGATGATTTGCAATTAAAAACCATCCTACTGCTATTATTTTAGTCATTATATCCTAATATCATGATACGTGTTCCTATATATTTTGTTTTGCTTAAAATCTAAACAACGCCGTTAAATGTTAAGACTTACCGCTAGACTGACCTACAAACACGCTTCAGAAACGATATTTATTCTAGTACAAACCTTTTAAAGCATTGCTTGTATCAATATAAATATTTTTAACTTGTTGATAGTTACTTAACGCACCTTTATAAGTTTCTCGACCGATACCTGATTTTTTATAACCACCAAATGGTGCGCCTTCTGGTACTTGGTTGTAAGTGTTAATCCAAATACGTCCTGTACGTACAGCTTTAGCAATATTTAATGCACGTGTGATATTTTGAGAAAATACACCGCCTGCTAAACCATACTCAGAATCATTAGCTATATCAATTGCTTCTTGATCGTCCTTCACTTTAATCACTGTTAACACTGGTCCAAATATTTCTTCTTGTGCTAATTTGTGATGATTGTCTGGCACAGCAATTAATGTCGGCTCAAAGAAGAACCCTTTATCTAATCCATTTTCAGTTAAGCGATGACCGCCTGCTAAAATTTGTGCATCTGATTCTTTTGCTGCATCAATATATGATTGAATTTTATCTAATTGATCCTTACCAGTTTGACTACCCATTTGTGTAGCTTCATCTTGTGGATTTCCAACTTTAATATTTGAAAATGCCTCTTGTAAACGTGGCACCAATTGATCATAAATTTTTTCATGAACTAATAATCGAGAACCTGCACTACATACTTCACCTTGGTTGAATAAAATACCTAACTGAATACCTTCAACTGCAAGGTCTAAATTAGCATCATCTAATATGATATTGGCGCTTTTACCACCAAGCTCTAATGTAGCGGGTACTAGATGTTTTGCTGCAGCTTCGGCAACTTGATAACCTACATCAGTTGAGCCCGTAAATGATAATTTATCTACACCATCATGATTGAAAATTGCATTACCTGATTCTGAACCTTTACCCGTTAGTATATTGACAACACCTTTAGGTAATACCTCTTGGAAAATTTTAGCAACTTCCAATAAACTTAATGGTGTTGAAGACGAAGGTTGAATCACAATTGTATTACCTGCAGCAATGGCTGGCGCAATCTTCCATGCAGCTAATAGCATTGGGAAGTTCCAAGCAACAACAGCACCTACGACGCCAATCGGCTCATGTCGTACGATACTCATTGTGTCTTTATCGATATCATTCACTGTACCTTCTTCTGTTTCAATAACACTTGCGAAATAATGGAAATGTCTTGCAGCAAATGGAATATCAATTGCTGTTGTCTCACGAATCGGTTTACCATTATTTAATGTTTCAATCATTGCAATTTTATCTTTTTGTGCCATTAATTTATCACCAATATCACGCAACATTTGTGCACGTTCTGATTTAGAAGTTAATGACCATGATTCAAATGCCTCTTGCGCCACTTTGACTGCATGATCGACATCTTTATCTTTTGCTCTTGTAATATGTGATAGTGTTTCTCCAGTTGCTGGATTAGTCACTTCGATTGTTTCGTCACTGCTACCTTTAACAAATTCCCCATTGATAAATAAACCATAATTCTCTGCAATATAATCTCGAACGTTTACTGCCATATTATCTCTCCTTTGTTTATTGGCTATAATATAAATCTCTTAGCATCATATTTAATAATGCTTTTAAACGATATGATTCACATTATATAGTAAGCGTTTACATTTTATAAAATAATCAGCTCACAGAAGTCTCATTTTTAAAACTTTTGCGTCGTTTTTGCACATAAAAATAATCTTATTTTCGAAAACATATTGCACTTTTCAAAAATAAAACACATAATATAACTATAATACTTGAGAATAATTCTCATTAAATAGTTTGGTTGTTATGAAAGTCGCGCTTAAAATGCGTTAATGTGACAAGGATAATTCAACATCGTTTCATTTTACTGAGTCATTGCACTTATCATACACATTATATTTAGCATGAGTTATATTACTAAAACAATATTACATGCGCATTAGTACTAGAATGGAGTTTTTTCAATGCGACTTATTTTAATCGTCATTGGCTTAATATTTACAGCGCTTGGTATTGCAGGTGCCGTATTACCTTTACTGCCAACGACCCCTTTTTTACTCGTAGCAGTTTTTTGCTTTGCTCGAAGTTCAGATCGCTTTTACAATTGGCTTATTAATCAAAAAATTTATAAAGAATATGTAGAAAACTTTTATTTACATCGAGGCTACACGCTACAACAGAAAATTAAAATTTTAATTAGCTTATACATTGTAATAGGTTTTTCAATTTATATGGTGGATGTTCTTGCAGTCCGTGTAGGATTAATCATAATGGTTATCATACAAACCGCTGTACTCTTTACATTTGTAAAAACATTACCCAAATCAAATCATAAAATAGAGGAGTGATTGCCCATGTTTATGGCAGAAAATAGATTACAATTACAAAAAGGCAGTGCGGAAGAAACGATTGAACGTTTTTACAATAGACAAGGTATTGAAACTATTGAAGGCTTCCAACAAATGTTTGTCACTAAAACATTAAATACCGAGGATACAGACGAAGTTAAAATCTTAACTATTTGGGAATCTGAAGATAGCTTTAATAATTGGTTGAATTCCGATGTATTTAAAGAAGCTCATAAAAATGTACGTTTAAAAAGTGATGACGATGGACAGCAAAGTCCAATATTATCAAATAAAGTATTCAAATATGATATTGGCTACCACTATCAAAAATAAATATATTAAAAACCCCTAGTCACCGCTGGTTGTCTAAACCAACTTCATGATTAGGGGTTTTTTATTATTTGTGACGTAAAGGTACGAATTCATCCGGCTTGTCTGTGCGCAATCCAAAATAATATTCTATTGCTTCACAAATACGTCGTGATGCTTGTCCATCACCATATGGATTATTCGCTTGACTCATACGTTGATACGCTTCATCATCCTCAATCAATTGTTTCACATTTCGAACAATATTGTCATAATCTGTGCCAATTACTCTCGATGTTCCCGCCTCAACGCCTTCGGGACGCTCTGTATGATTCCTTAATACCAACACAGGTTTTCCAAATGTAGGAGCCTCCTCTTGAATACCACCAGAATCTGTCAGCACGAGGTACGATTGATTTGTAAAATTATGGAACTCAATCGCATCTAATGGCTCAATTAATTCAATCCGATTTCTCCCAGATAAATATTTTTCGGCAATCGCTCTTACCTTTGGATTACGATGCATTGGATAAATGAAGACAACATCTTTATATTCATCTGCCAAATCTCTTACTGCTTTAAAAATCTGATGCATCGGTTCCCCAATATTTTCACGACGATGCGCTGTTAGTAAAACAACTTTCTTGCCTTTATGTTTATTAATAATCGTTGAAACAAAATCATTTTGAACTGTTGTTGACAATGCGTCAATAACTGTATTTCCAGTAATAAAGATACGCTCTTTGTCTTTGTTTTCAAAAAGTAAATTTTTAGCTGCAATTACTGTTGGCGCAAAATTCAATTCAGCAATATTACTTACCATGACTCGATTTAACTCTTCAGGAAATGGTGAGTATTTCTGATGTGTTCGAAGTCCAGCTTCTACATGTCCGACCGGAATTTGATGATAAAATGCTGCCAAACTTCCTACAAAAGTCGTTGTAGTATCACCATGTACTAAAATCATATCCGGTTGTTCCTCATTAATGATGCTATCAAGTTTAGCAAGTGCATTCGCCGTAAGGCCTGCTAATGTTTGTTGATCTTGCATAATATTTAAATCATGATCAGCTTGAATATCAAATATACTTAACACACTATCTAACATATCTCTATGTTGTGCTGTAATCACAATGTTCGCTTCAAAGTTCCCATTATGATCAATTTCTTTTACTAATGGTGCCATTTTTATTGCTTCGGGTCTCGTACCGAAAATAACCATAATTTTTTTCATAACATTATCCTCTCTGAAGTTCAAACACATGACAGCTTATCTTTCCTTAATCATGTATGCCCTAGTTTGACACATTTTATTTGTCGATAAAATTAAATATATTGCCATAATTATAATACGATACATCTTCAAATGATGATTTCACAACATTTTTTGTATCAAAAATCACTTTATGCTTCATTTTATCAAAATGACTGTCCGATAAATTTTTAAATTCTGAGTGGTCACTTAAAATCAATACTAGCGATGCGTCTTTGACAGCATGTGACATATCATGTTCCACAAAATCTAATTCAACATGTGGATCATAAGCACATACTTCTATGTCTGGTTCTTGATTTAATAGCTCATAAATATCAAATGCTGGTGATTCTCTTATATCATCAACATCACCTTTATAAGTTAAACCAAATACTGTGACTTTATTCCCGCTCAACACTTTGATGATTTGCTTCGTTGTATCAACAACATAGGCCGGCATTGAATTATTAATTTCACGTCCAGTTTGAATTAACTTTGCATTTTCAGGGTCTTTAGCAATAATAAAGTACGGATCAACAGCTAAACAATGACCGCCTACACCTGGACCAGGCTGATGGATGTTAACACGCGGATGTTTGTTTGCCATTTCAATCACATCTAATACATTAATATTTAAGTTATTGCAAATTTTTGTTAATTCATTAGCTAAAGCAATGTTCACGTCTCTATATGTGTTTTCCATTAGCTTACTCATTTCAGCAGTACGTGCATCTGTTTCAATCATTTCTCCCTGAACGAATGTGCGATAGACACGTTTACCCGCTTCAATACAAGCTTCAGTCACACCGCCAATGATACGATTGTTATGAACTAATTCTTCTAAAATTTTTCCTGGCAGTACACGTTCTGGACAATGCACTAAATAAATATCTTCACCTATTGTAAACCCTAAATTTTCAATGACTGGTTTTACAAAATCATCCATCGTTTTAGGCGCAATTGTCGACTCTACAATAATGGTATTTCCTTTTTCTAAAAATGATAAAATACTATCTAATGCACGCATAACTAGCGAAATGTCACATGACCGGTACTGATCATCATTATTCGGCGTCGGAACGGCAATGATAAAAACATCAGATGCATCTGGCGTTGTAGATACCTTCAATTTTCCCGATGACAGTACCTCTTCATAAACCTCTTGTAATCCAGGTTCTTCAATACTAATTTGACCACTTTGTAACTTATCAATCGTTTGCTGATTAATATCAACACCAAGCACATCGACGCCATGTTTTGCAAACATAATTGATGTTGGTAAACCAATATAACCTAAGCCAACTACTGTTAACTTCATACTATAACCTCCAAATAAAACGATTTGTATGTTGATTTTATTTAATAGATGACTTATGCCTTATCTTTGGTTGTCGTTTCATCCATGATGTCCGCAATAACAAGTGACATTTTTCCAGGAATAATTTCAAGTGCATTATTATTTTCATATAACGTATTGCTGTATATTAAATTGCCGAATAATTTTCTAAAGACCGACAACTTATTAAAATACTTATTTAGCATTGAAGGCATGTTGATCAATACCGTTTTACGATGTGATTGGCGACGTATTTCATACATTACTGACGATGTATCAAAGTAAAAACTATCTTGAGGATGGTACACACCTGTCACTTCTAATGATATTAATTGATCAATAAATGCTGTCAGATGTTTAATATATAATGCACTGCGCTGATTGTTAATATTGGGAATGATTGGCAATCGCTTTGACAATTGCATTAACCGTTGGAAATTTCCTGGGCAATGTGCACCATAAATCATTGGTGGTCTCACAATTGCTACTTTAAACGAATCACTAATCAATTCTTGTAATGCTTGTTCAGCGAACTTTTTGGAAATACCATAGTTGGTCGTAGGGTTCATTGGTGTTTGTGTATCAACTTGATCTGATTTACCAACATGACCTTCTTTTCCATAAACTGCCATAGTACTCATAAAAATAAATTGTTTAACGTCTTCAGCTTTAGCCTTTTGTGCCAATTGTTTCGTCAGCAACATATTCACTTGCATATAATCAGATAGCCTTGCTTGAGGTGAATTGTTGTGAACCAAAGCTGCTGTATGAATTAAAACATCATAATCTTTGAACGAGGTCGACTTCCATAATTGATTCCTAACATTAATTTGATCTACTTGATGTCCTTGTTCAATAAGCTTATCTTTTAAAGCATTACCGATATATCCATGTACGCCTGTAATTAAAATATTTTTTCTCATTAGTGATGCACACCTTCTGAAGTAACGATATTTTTAATTGTTTTATATATGATATACATATCAAGCATCATAGATTGATGTGTTAAGTAATAATGATCATACGCTACTTTTTGATCATCAGTGATATCATCTCTCCCCATCACTTGAGCTAGTCCTGTCACACCTGGTCTAATCGTATGCACGTTCGCTTTTGTACGTTTTTCGATTAATTCGTATTGATTATAAAGCGCTGGTCTAGGACCTACAATTGACATTTCTCCTTTTAAAACATTCAATAATTGTGGCAATTCATCAATAGAGGTCTTACGAATGACCTTCCCTGTCTTTGTTATATACGATGTTGAATCCATTAAATCAGTTGCAACATTAGGTGTGTCTATTTTCATTGATCTAAACTTATAAATATTAAACAATTCATTATTAATCGTCGGTCTTTTTTGTTTGAAAATGGCTGGTCCAGGTGATTCCATTTTAATTAGTAATGCTGTAATTAACAGAATCGGACTTAAAACTACTAAACCATATATTGAACTCACTACATCGAATAATCGCTTCATAATTATCTCCTCACTTCAACAGATTGTAATACTTCATAGTATTAATTTCTCTCGTATATTTATCTTTAAACAGTTGATGTGCGCGCTCACCCATCTCGTGCAATTCCTTACTCGAGTGAGTGTTGATGAAGTTATAAATGGCATGTGCATCGCCATTATCAATTTGGATACCCGCATCATATTGTTCAACATGTTGAACGATATCAGATTGCTTATCCATGATGAGTACCAACGCTTTCTTAGCTGCAAGATAGCCATAATTCTTGCTCGGCACGCCTAAACCGACGCCTTCTTTAATCAGCGATGCAATACATACATCCGCAATTTTTAATACGTCAGCATAGTCTGTACCTGTTAAAAACTCAAACATTTTAACATTTTCAATACGATGGTCTTCTATTGCCGTTTTGACATCTGCAAATTTCTTACCATGACCACAAAGTATTGTTAACGTTTGAGACTGATCCTTATTTAATTTTAAAAATGAGATAAGTGTCTCCATATCCTGTAACTGCCCCATATTACCGCTATACAATAAAATTTTGTCGTATTGCTCACGGTAAGCTTTAAATGTGTCATTATAGATACGATTGTCTTGTAATTGACGCATGTCATACCAGTTAGGAATCACATGGATATTGTCAGCATTTTTAGAAATTTGATGATTTAGTAAGTAGTTTTTCATTTCCGTACCAAGGACAATGACATTTTCAGCATTCTTGTAGACATGTCTATTAATGTAACGCATCAGCTTATCAATCATGCTACCTGGACGAGTTGCACCTGTCTTAATCGCATTATCAGGTGCTATATCATACACCACAAAAGAATATTTTTTCTTAAGCAGTCTGTGTAAAACGTCTGGTATTAATGGCAAGATTGGTGGATTAGAGTAAACAAGAATCTGATCATATTTCAACATTTTAGGTATATTAATCACGAATTTTGAAAATAAACTAAAGAAATTGATGATCCTTCCAACCTTACTTTTGTTATTAAACCTCGAATACTTGAGACGTCGAATGCGAATACCACGATGCATCTCGGTTTTAGAAACCTGTTTATGATTACTATATTCATATGGCCATCCACACATGACATCGACATTAATGTGATTCGCAATTAAATCTTCCGCCAATTGAGTTGGTAACGTCGCAGAAGATACATATTCCGGATAAAAATACTGACATAAAATCAAAATCTTTTTTTCACTCATCTAATCGACGTCCTTTTTATTAATGAATTTAGACTTTAAACCTATAATATTTAAAATCACATACTTAATAATGTTGCTGAACAGCGTTGTCCAAAAGAATCCATTTAGACCAAACGCAATTGTCATTAAAATAGTTATGAATATAAATGTAATCGTGTGAAGCGTCATATAATTCGCTTGTAATGTTATTGATGCGTGTTTTGTATTTAAAGTTTGGATCATAATACTCACTGCATTGAATAAAACACCTATATTACCTAAAATAATAAACTTCGAATATAAACTTGAATCAATGTTATACAGTAAAGAGACAATAATTATTGTAATTGGATAACATATAATCATGACTAAACATAGGGCAGCTATAGCAATTAGATTAGTTTTCAAATATTGCTTCTTTATATTGTCACTTTCATTTACAGAAATATATGAAAGTACTACATTATTAATCGGATATAGAAATGTAGCTAACATTTTCCCAATAAATGTTGAAAGAAATGATATAGTTACAGCTGTTCCACCTATAATTGGTAATAAGATTAATCTATCTAAATAGAGATTCAAATTATTAAGGCTATTTGTACTCAGTAGCATCACATAATCTTTTACCACATTATTATCTTCACTTTGATACTCGCCTATAGTTAATCCCCGTAATTTAACCAATGTATATATCGTTGCAAACAATTCACTGGTAATAAAACAAACAATCCAGTTTTGGGTTAAATAATATAGAAATAGTCCTATCAGCAAACCTAAAAATTGAATAAGAGCAATATACAAAATCTGATTATATTTTAAAGTCATCCTAAAAAATACATTCAGATAAATCCTTAAACACATTAAAATATTAAGTAGAATTAAAAAGATAATATCGATGATGTTCAAATTAAAAAAGTAAAGAAATACAATAATTAAAGCTATACTCTCAATCAGAATTGAGATTAAAAGTATCGATGCAAATTTCCAGTAGTAATGATTGGATTTGTATAGATTCATATTAATCAATCGTATATTGTTAAGCGTATTGCCTAATACAACACTCGTGATTGTTATTATTGTATAAATCGTTAAAATAGAACCGAACGCTTCATTACCTACTCGTTGATTAATAATTGGATAAGCTAAAAATTGTAATCCTAAAGCTATAAGCAACGTACCAATTATTGTCTTTACGCTATCCATAATAAAAACTTTCTTAGCCATGATGACGCCGTCCTTTTGTAATAAAATAGAACAACACAAACCAAAATTCACTTACAACTAAATAATTTGAACTAAACATTAATAATGTGATTGGATAGATTGCTATAAACATAACGAGTAAATCTATAGTGTTTGGATCATAGTTCCTAATCATTTTATAAACTAGTAGCAAAATGCAAATCATTATGATAAAAAACCCTAATAAGCCAAATGATAGAATCAACTCAATAATGATGTTATGTGGTATATTTCCGATTAGTTTATAATAGTTAAATGGCCCATAGCCTAATAACGAACTTTGTTGAATAAAGTAAATACCTTTTTCATAAATCGGTCCTCTTCCAGAAGTACCTTCTAAATTAAGTGTTCCACCTTGTAGATATGAAAATGTTCTAGTATTCGAACCTTTTGTAAAAAGAAAGTAAATCAATACACTAGATATGCTTAATGCAAAAATATACATAATGCTTTTTACTGCGATAGGTATTCCTCTTTTAAACGTAATAAGTATAAATGCAAATAAGCCGTAAAGAATTAATAAAATAGCACCTCCACGCCCTCCTGGTATAAACACAATAGGGATATCAATTATTGTAAATAGAACATATATCCACTTATGTTTAACTGAACCTTTCATAATGAAATAAATGCCTAATCCGGCAGTAAATGCTGAAAGGTACGAAGCGTTTTGATAGTTCATAAGTCCAAAATTGATATAGCTAGGTATCTCACCTGTAAGTTTTGGTATTAAAATTACAAAAATAAATGAAACAGAAAATATGAAAAATACTAATTTAAAAAATCTTTCTACCGTAGCCTTGTTTATATATTTAATATAAATACCACTAATTGCCGCTGGAACTGCCCATGTTAAAAAGAATAGAATATTATTTTTAGCTAGTTTCTCTTCCTTATCTGGTGAAAAATAATAAAAAGCTAGATAAAGCAAACATATAGCAATTAATAATATTAACCCTCGCGGAATTTCTTGGGTGACAATTATCTTATAAATAGCAAACACCGTAGTAATTAATGCTATACCAACCATGGTTGAGTAATACACCGGCTCTATAGGGAACCCTAATACTTCTTTAGTAAATGTAGAGATTACTATAAATATGTTCATGCTGATAATTGCACAAAGTACAAAAAATTTCATAGTCTACCTCTCTTTAAAATTTATATAATTCTACTAACCGTTCACTCTCTATTTGCCAATTCAAAATTTTAGACGCCTTAATTGCATTTTGACGTAAATGATTAAACAAATCGTGATTATCTCTTAATTTTCTAACCGCCTTTTCAATTTCTAACGGCGTAACTTCCTTTAGAACAATGCCAAATTTATATTTTTCATTGAGATAAATATGCTCTTTGACAGGAGATAAAATTACTGGTAAACCAGCATGTATACATTCAAAAATTTTATTAGATACTGTATATTCAAAATTAATAGATACTGGTTTCGTCAAGACAACACCAACATTACTTTCTGCTAACTTATCAACCAATTCTTTTACTTCAACTGGTTTATCCAACCTAATATTTTCCGGGTTATAACTAATCAGTTCTTTTATCACTTCTTCATGCGGACCAAACCCTCGAATTATGAATGAAGGAGCATTTTGTTTAAAAGCTGATGAAGCAATAATAAACTCTTCATATCCTCTGTCCATTACAATTTGACCTTGATATACAATTTCTTTAAAGTTTTCGATTTCTTTAAATTCTCTGCTATCATTTAAAATAGGTGCATTCGTAATAACATTCGCTTCCTTCTTATATCCTTTAGATTGATAATATTCTTTTGCTGCATGACTTACTGTTACGAAGGCATTAACACGATGTTTTACTATGTGTTTTTCTATACTTTCTACAAACTTTGAAATAAGTGGAACTTTATTAATAAAGGCATTTTTCGCATATATTTCATGCGCATCATAAACAATATTAGCTTTTTTATAATTGCTTAAATAGACCATTAATAATACGTCGAAATCATTTGCATGAATCACGTCAGGTTTATAAGCTTTAATTTCTCGGATAACACCTGTTGCAAATCTTATACGCTTAATTAATTTAGAAAGAATATTTTTTGGATCTACCTTGCTACCTAACAAACGATAATTACAATCTAAATTTTCCAATCGCTTATTAGTAGCTTGTGAATTATTCATTCCAACAATTTTATAATCATCCGTAACGCCTTTAATTGTTTCTATTTGTTTAAGTACCCTTGGGTCTTGAACAATATTACTCGATACAATATTTAAAATTCTCATATCATTAAGTATCCTTTTTATTTAAATATTCAACCGAAAATCCTTTTAGTTTGTCAGGCGTTTTCTCCCACCACTTGCTTTCCAAAAGTTTTTCAATTGTTTTATTGTCAAATCGCTTCTTAATCACTTTTGCAGGAACACCACCAACAACCTCATATGCTCCTACATTTTTAGTAACAACTGAGCCGGCTGCTATGACTGCACCAGTATTTATTGTTAAACCATCCATAATAATTACATTTGCACCAATCCACACATCATTTTTAATTGTTGTACGGCTTGGTTGGTCATTAAAGTCTATAAACTTTTGCTTTATGTTAAATGGATTATTATTAGAATAAAAAATCGGTGATGAGCTAAAAAAGTGTGTAGGATGTTTTCCTAACCCAATTTTTACATCCGAAGATATCGAACAATATCTTCCTACTTCTACATTATTAAAATCACTACCAAATCCAATATAACTGTATTCACCAATGTGAGAATTCCTGATTTTACACCATCTATCTATATAGTTATTGCCATCAAATTTTGAGTTTGTAATATACGCCAAGCGATGAATCTTAACATTCGATTCTTTAGAGGACTGGTTTTTCAGCAAACCAATTATCTTTTCAATCGCTATCCTCATCGTCATTTCCTCCAAGTATTTCGATTGATAATATCTTTATAGCTTTGAATAATTTTAACTACCTTTGTCGAAACGTTAGTGTCTTTATAATCAATAGCATCAATCATCGGTTCGTTATTGTTTTGCATCTCTCTTGCTAGTTCAACGGATTGGATTAGATTGTTATAGGTAATACCACCTACAATAACCGTACCTTTATCTAGTACTTCCGGTCTTTCTGTGGAAGTTCGAATAAGGACACCAGGGAACTTCAAAATAGACGACTCTTCTGACAATGTTCCACTATCTGATAGCACAACAAATGCATCTTTTTGCAATGCATTATAATCAAAGAAACCAAATGGCTTTAACTGTTTAACTAATGGATCAAATTCAAATTTACTTTCTTCAATTTTCTTCCAACTTCTTGGATGCGTTGAATAAATCACAGGCATTTTATACTTTTTGGCAATATCATTTATCGCATTCATTAATGATTTAAAATTCTTTTCATTATCGATATTCTCTTCTCTATGCGCAGATACTAAAATGTATTGTTGCGGTTCTAATCCTAGTTTATTTAAAACGTCACTGTGATTAATTTTATCTCGATGCGCTTCTATCACTTCTGTCATCGGTGATCCTGTCACAAAGATATTCGCTTTATTGAAGCCTTCATCTAATAAATAACGTCTGCTATGTTCCGTATAAGGTAGATTCACATCACTGACATGGTCAACAATTTTACGATTGATTTCTTCAGGTACATTCTGATCAAAGCATCTATTACCCGCTTCCATGTGGAACACAGGAATCTTTAATCGTTTAGCAGATACTGCTGCTAAACAACTATTTGTATCACCAAGAATTAAAAGTGCATCTGGTTGTTCGCGTAATAAAACATCATATGTCTTCGCAATAATATTCCCCATCGTTTCTCCAAGGTTACTTCCAACTGCCTCTAAGTAGTGGTCCGGTTGTCTTAATTCCAAATCATCAAAGAAAATTTGATTCAATGTATAATCATAATTTTGACCAGTGTGTACTAATATCTGATTAAAATATTGATCACATGCTTTAATCGTTGATGATAAACGAATGATTTCAGGCCTTGTACCAACTATTGTCATTAATTTCAGTTTTTCCATGCGCTATACCTCCAAGAAATACGTATCTGGCTGATTTGGATCAAACATTTCATTCACCCACATAATAGTTACCATATCTGTGTCGCCTAAATTTTCAATATTATGTGTGTATCCTACTGGTATGTCTACAACTTCTAATTTGTCGCCAGAAACATAATATTCAATGATTTCATCATCATTAACATGTCTAAAACGAATTACCCCTTTACCTGATACGACTAGAAATTTTTCGTTTTTAGTATGATGCCAGTGATTACCTTTAGTAATACCTGGTTTAGAAATATTTACAGAAACTTGACCACGATCCGGTGTTTTTATAAATTCTGTAAAAGAACCCCTATCATCCACATTCATAAGTAAGGGATAACTAAAGTCTGTACTAGGTAGATAGCTTAAATACGTACTATACAAATCTTTTTCAAACAAGTTATCTAATTTCGGCAATGTTCGATCGAGACGTGACTGTTTGAACTTGTATAATAAATCTACAATTTCTCCCAATGTCACTTTAAATACGTTTGGTACTGTAGGTACACCATTTTCAATCGTTGGAGTTCCTTCAATAGCACGCTTTATTTCAGCGACGATATCATCCACGTAGTTTAGCGTTAGTTCAACATTCCGATCATTAACTTGAATCTCTTCGTTACGTGCAATTTTGTAACAAAATGTTGCTATCACTGAGTTATAATTCGGCTTACACCACTTGCCGAATAAATTTGGCCAGCGATAAATATAAACCGTATTGCCATACTCTTCGGCATACTCTCTTAATAGCTGTTCCCCTTGCAACTTACTCTCACCATAAGGATTATCTTGTGTTGCTTGTATTGAAGACGATAATAATATCGCTGGCTTTTTCGTATTTCTAGTTAATATATCAAGTACATGATCTAAATAACTCACGTTTCCTAAGCTGAATTCTTTGTCATGTTCAGGTCGATTAACACCCGCTAAATGCACGACAAAGTCTGCTTTCAACAATGCTGACTCTAATTCTTCCTCTTTAGTTTGTCGATGTACTTCGAAAATATGATGATCTGTCGTTGAAGTTAAATCTGCTTTCAAGTTTTTTCCTACAAAACCTTTTGCTCCTGTAATTACAATATTCAACGTCAATCTCTCCTATCTCATTGAAGCTTTATAATCATTCAATTCGTTTCTAACATATTCTAGTGTTAAAAGTTTTTCTTTTATCTCTTCCACCGTTAAAATATGTGTATTATCGGAGTTATATTCATAAGATTGCGTAATCTTTTCGTTACCGGTTTCAACATAATTACTATAATTTAAATCTCTGGAGTCTGCCGGCACTCTAAAATAATCACCCATATCTTCACATTGTGCGTATTCTTCTCTCGTCAACAATGTTTCTGCTTTTTTCTCTCCATGTCGCGTACCAATGATTTCAATTGCATTATCAGCTTCAAACAATTCTAATAATGCGGTCGCAAGATCCCCTACCGTTGAGCTTGGTGCTTTTTGAACCATAATATCTCCTGTCTCTGCATGCTTAAATGCATGAACAACTAGTTCTACCGCATCTTCTAAGCTCATTAAAAATCTTGTCATATCAGGATCTGTAATCGTTAAAGGTTCTCCAGCTTTGATTTTGTCGATAAACAAAGGTATTACTGATCCTCTTGAAGCCATCACATTACCGTATCTTGTACCACAAATAAGCGTTTGTTCACTACGAATATTTCTTGATTTGGCTACGAATACTTTTTCCATCATTGCTTTTGAAATACCCATAGCATTAATAGGATACGCTGCCTTATCTGTAGATAAACATATGACTTTTTTAACATTTTGATGAATAGCACTTTGTAAGACATTTTCTGTACCAATAATATTTGTCTTCACTGCCTCAACTGGAAAGAATTCACATGACGGCACTTGTTTTAAAGCTGCTGCATGGAATACGTAATCAACATCTCGCATTGCTGTTTCTACACTTTGACTATCACGCACATCACCAATGTAGAACTTTAATTTTGAATTATTATATTTTTTTCGAATGTCATCTTGTTTTTTCTCATCGCGTGAAAAAATACGAATTTCTTTAATATTAGAATCTAAAAACTGTTTCATAACAGCATTACCGAATGATCCTGTGCCCCCAGTAATTAATAAAATTTTGTCATCGAACATAATTATCTCCCTTTTTGCCATTGGCATAGTTAATAATTTTTTCTTTACTAAAGTCATTGACGATGTCTTGAATAATCGCTTCAACTTCATTACATTTCATATGTTGTACTTTGCCACGATAAATTTTTTCAAATACTTGTTCAGGATGAACCTCATCTTTATTCATAAGCTCTTCAAACATTTTTTCGCCGGGTCTAATCCCTGTATAAGTAATGCGTATGTCGTCTTCTTTTTTACCACTTAGCTTAATTAAATTACGTGCCAAATCTACAATTTTCACTGGTTCTCCCATATCTAGCACAAATACTTCGCCACCTTCTGCTAATGCCCCTGCCTGCAAAACTAGTCTAGAAGCTTCAGGAATTGTCATAAAGTAACGTGTCATTTCAGGATGTGTCACAGTAACTGGCCCACCTTCTTCAATTTGACTTTTGAAAAGTGGAATCACAGATCCTCTCGATCCAAGTACATTACCAAATCTCACTGCAACAAAATTTGTTCGATGCGTTTCATCATTTAAACTTTGAATAATCATTTCTGCAATTCGCTTTGAAGCTCCCATGACATTAGGCGGATTAACGGCTTTATCCGTAGAAATCATAACGAATTTCTTTACCTCTGCATTTTTAGCAGCTTCAGCAGTATTTTTCGTACCTAAAATATTATTACGTACTGCTTCTTCAGGGTTGTCTTCCATTAACGGCACGTGCTTGTGTGCTGCTGCATGATAAACTGCGTATGGTTTATACGTTTCCATAATTTCAAACATACGCGCTCTATTTTGCACATCCGCTATAATAGGAACGATATCAACATTTTTTCCGAAGCGATTTCGCAATTCACGATTGATTAAATAAATACTGTTTTCACCATGGCCAAGTAGAATAATACGTTCTGGATAGAAATTACAAACTTGTCTACAAATTTCTGATCCTATTGAACCACCTGCACCCGTAACTAAAATAGTTTTATTCGTCAATTCATTTGATATCATATCCATATCTAATTCAACAGGATCTCTGCCTAGTAAATCTTCTACTTCAACTTTTTTAAGTTGGTTCACTTCTAACTCACCAGACATGACGTCTTCTATATTTGGCATTTTCAATAACTCAACGCCATCCATATGGCAAATATTATTAATTTCTTTCAAACGCTCTTGACCAATAGTTGGAATTGCAATGATGATTTTTTTAATCTTATATTTCCTCACTAGTTCTGGAATATCCGCAATTTTACCTTGGACTTTTACACCCTCAGTAATTGTGATATTGCGTTTATGTTCGTCATCATCGACTGCTAATACCGGTTCAAGTTTCATTTCGTCACTTTTCAACATTTGTCTAATCAGCATTGAACCTGCTTGACCAGCACCAACAACTAAAGTTGGCTTCTTATTAAATGACTTACCTCCAAGGTATTTCCGATAAATACGCCAAAATAACCTTGAGCCACCTATTAAAATCAAGTGCATCATCCAAGTAATTAAATACAATCTAAAAAACGGTCTATTGCCTGTAACAATTGTCACGACCACCATCGTAATAACGATAGATGTCGTCACAGCTTTAACAATTAAAATCAATTCACTCACACTGGCATATTCCCACGCTCGATGATACATATTAAAAATAAATGCTGAAATATGATGCGATATGAATAGTGATATAGCTGCCAATATTAATAATTTGACAGAATATGTTTTGAAATACGGTTCTAAAATGTAATAACTTACGAATACTGAAAATGTCACTATCAGTGAATCGATTAATGCTAGTATTAAAAGCCGCAATTTCACAGATAAATGTGCCATAAAACCCCTCATTTGCTGTTTATAACCCAAACCATCTTTTCTGTTTATAATCTTGTTGTGGCATTCGTTTAGGAATTTTTTTATCATCAACAACTAACTTCGCATTACTAATAAATCCGTTCATATCTTCATAATAATCACGTAATTTCTTATCATTAAATAAGTCTTTCATTAAGAACGGTCTGATTTCTGTGTTATGCGCATCTGAACCGATGAAATGTGTCAGATTGTTTTCAATCATTTGAATTGCTAATTTTCTAATTTTTTTACCGGAAATACCCGCTAATGACGCCGTTGTCACTTGACTTAAAGCACCTTTGTTAATTAAATCGTATAGTATGTCAAGGTTTTGACTTATTGCTTTATTCCGCTCTGGATGTGCAATAATCGGTACAAAGCCTTTACTCTGTAATTCGAAAAATAATTGATCAGTATAGTGTGGAACTTCATTTGATGGAAATTCTATTAGTAAATAGCGTGAATCATTAATACCGTTAATAACTTTTCGATCAATATCATTAAGGATTTGATCGGTAATTCTTATTTCCTGACCATAATAAAACTTTAGATTTAGTGCTTGTACTTCCTCTAAGCTTTCAATATGGTTTAAACATGATTTCACTTTTTCTATAGGTGTGGTATATCGAGGATGTAAGTGATGTGATGTTACAATGATTTCTGTAACACCTTGTGTTGTCGCTTGTTTTAAAAGATCCATCATCTCTGTTTCATTTGTCGGACCGTCATCGATATTAGGCAATATATGGTTATGAATATCAATCATACTTATTCATCTCCATAATAGTGATAATAACTAGAAGATTTATCGACCTTTGTCTTGTTCAAAATGACACCTAGAATGTTACTGCCTGCTTTTTCCATAAGTGCTTTTGCTTTTTTAACTTCATTTTTATCATTTTTTTCACTATCAATTACTAACAGACTATCTTTAATAGCACGCGCATATAGTTGTGCATCAGTCACAGTATTAACTGGCGGTGTATCGACAATAATAATGTCGTAACGTTTATTAAACAGATCAACTAATTCTTTGAACCTTTCAGACCCAATTAACTCAGATGGATTTGGAGGTACAGGGCCAGCTGTTAGCAAATCTAAATTTTCAATTTCTGTCGACGTAATTGCTTCTGACATAGTCGTTCGACCAATGATTAAGCTTGATAGTCCATTATTATTTTGCTCATTAAAAATATAGTTTTGTGTTGGCTTACGCATATCGCCATCAATAACTAATGTCTTATAGCCTGCTTGTGCATAAGTAATCGCTACATTCGATACAACTGTACTTTTACCTGCACCAGGCTTTTCAGAAGTAACCAATAAGCGCTTTACTTCACCATTTGCTTTTGAAAACATGATGTTTGAACGTATACCTCGAAACTTTTCACTAATTGTTGATTTTGGTTTTTCATATACAAATAGTGTTGTTGTCGTATTTTCCTTTTTTGACATAAGTAGCAACCATCCTTAATTAAATTTTTGAATTGAACCCAATACAGGCAATCCTAATTCTTTCTCTACATCTTCTTCATCTTTAATTCGCTTATCGAAAATTACTTTGAAGAAGATATATATAAGCGCGACAACTAATCCTAAAAAGAATGCACCGATTAGATTCACTACAGTTTTTGGTGCGACTTTAACTGCTGTACCGTCTGCTTTAGATAAAATTGATACGTTATCCACACTCATAATCTTCGGAATTTGTTTACTTGTAACTTTAGCGAAGCTATTCGCAATTTTTTCCGAATCTTGTTTATGACCACTTTTAACTTGGATGTTGATAAGTTGCGTATTTTCTTGGTTTGTAATTGTCAACATACTCGACAATTTAGATGGTGAATACTTATCATTTAAGTCCTTTGACACCTCATCTAAAATTCTAGGACTTTTAACAATTTCTTTATACGTATTTACAAGTTGAATATTACTTTGAACCTCTTGCGCCATAAACTGAGGATTGTCACCCTTAGTTTGATTCACTAAAATTTGAGTATTAGCTTGATATTTAGGTGATAAGACGAAAAATGTAACAATAGCGCTAATAATTAAAAATAATAGCGGTAAAATAATTAAAATCTTCAAGTTTTTTTGTAATACTTCTTTAATTTTTGTTAATTCTAATGTACTTTCCATTATTTACCTCCCTTAAAAATTTTCATTAAAATTGGTATTATATATATAGTATTTACATATTACATATCGTTTAAACAATTAATTACTTTTAAACCGCATTATTTTCGCCTTTTTATTTATATGAAATTAAAAATAATTATACTCTAAAGTAGTAATAGTTTGTGAAATGAGTATCAATCTTAATATTTTCTTTATTTAAAAAAATGATTGTCTAGTTTGTATCTCTCTGAAGATTTGGCAATAAATAAAAGCCGATAACCGTATAATGATTATCGACTTAAAGTTTATGTGGCATTTTTTACTTTTGTAATTTCAGGTGAGTTAGATGATTATTATCAGATAGATTATTGCTTATAATCATATGATGTTTGAATGATATCTTTGATTTCACTGATTAGTGCTTCTTTAGGATTAGCAGTTGTACATTGATCTTCAAATGCGAGCTCTGCCATTCTATCAATTGACTCATTTAATTCTTCTTCAGACACACCTTGTGATTTCAAATTCATTTCAATTCCGACTGATTGACCTAATTCGTAGACAGCTTTAGCTAATGATTCTACGAGTGCTTCTGTCGTATTACCTTTTAATCCTAAGAATTTGGCAATATCTGCATAATCTGTATCTGCTCTGAAGAACTCATATTTAGGGAATAATGCATGTTTTTGCGGGTCTTTGGCATTATAACGGATAATATGCGGTAGTAATATCGCATTCGCTCTACCATGCGGAATACCATATTCGCCACCAATTTTATGCGCAATTGAGTGTGCAATGCCTAAGAATGCATTTGCAAATGCCATACCAGCCAAAGTTGATGCGTTATGCATTTTCTCTCTTGAAACTTTATCACCCTTTTCAACAGATGATTTTAAATATTCGAACGTCAATTTAATCGCTTGTAGACTCAAACCTCTTGTGTAGTCTGAAGCCATTACAGATACATATGATTCCATTGCATGCGTTAGTACATCCATTCCTGTATCTGCTGTAACGCTTTTTGGCACACTCATCACAAATTGAGGGTCAATAATTGCAACGTCAGGTGTTAAAGCAAAATCAGCCAACGGATATTTTACATTTGTTTCACTATCTGTGATAACTGCAAATGGTGTTACTTCTGAACCTGTACCTGATGTCGTAGGGATACAAATGAACGTCGCATTTTCAGGCATGCCTATTTTATAAGTACGTTTACCGATGTCTAGGAACTTTTGTTTAGCACCGAAGAATGATGTCTCAGGGTGTTCAAAGAACATCCACATTGCTTTTGCAGCATCCATCGCTGAACCACCACCAAGTGCAATGATTGTATCCGGTTGGAAATCAACCATCATTTCCAGACCTTTATATACTGTATTAGTTGATGGGTTCGGTTCGACTTCGCTAAATATTTTAATTTGAGGCTGTTCCGTTTTTTGTCTTAATACATTCTCAACTGTTTTTGTATAACCGAATTCTACCATACCAGGGTCACAGACAATCATCACTTTTTCAATCTTGTCCATTGTTGTTAGACTCATGATTGCATTTTCTTCAAAATAAATTTGAGCAGGCACCTTGAAAATTTGAGTATTATTACGTCGTTTAGCAATCGTTTTAATGTTTAATAAATCTGTCGCACTAACATTATGTGAAATTGAGTTTCTACCGTAGGAACCACAACCTAATGTTAAAGACGGAATCAATTCGTTATACATATCACCAATACCTCCAACCGCTGATGGTGTATTTACAAGTACACGACAAGCTTTCATTCTTAGTCCAAAATCTTTTTGTAATGTTTCATCTTCTGTATGGATAACGGCTGTGTGTCCTAATCCACCAAAATGTAGTGTGTCTTCACAAATTTGAAATGCTTGTTTTGTAGATTGGGCTTTTACTAAGGCTAATACTGGAGATAATTTTTCACGAGATAACGGATAGTCTGAACCTACACCGCTAATTTCGGCTATGATAAGTTTTGTATTTTCGGGGACAGGTATACCTGCTAATTCAGCTATTTCAACTGCAGATTTACCGACAATATCAGGCTTAATACCTGTTTTTTGTTCATTCATAATTGCATTTTCTAAGCGTTGTAATTCATCTTTTTTAACAAAGTATGCTTGATGTGCTTTAAATTCATTAGTAACATCTTTATAAATTTCTTTATCAATGACTACAACTTGTTCAGAAGCACAAATCATACCATTATCAAATGTTTTTGAACCAATGATATCATTTACTGCACGTTTAATGTGTGCTGTTTTTTCAATGTAAGACGGCACGTTACCTGGTCCCACACCTAATGCCGGTTTGCCAGTTGAATATGCAGACTTAACCATGCCCGAACCACCTGTTGCTAGAACTAATGCAATACCTTTGTGATTCATTAATTGTTTTGTTGCTTCGATAGAAGGCACTTCAATCCACTGAATAATATCTTTAGGTGCACCTGCCTTCATTGCCGCTTCTAATACAACTTCTGCTGCACGCTTCGACGATTCTTGTGCACTTGGATGGAATGCAAAAATGATTGGATTTCCTGTCTTAATTGCAATCATCGCTTTAAAAATAGTTGTCGACGTAGGATTTGTTGTTGGCGTAACACCACAAATAACACCAATTGGTTCCGCTACATACGTTAATCCTTTTTCTTTATCTTCACCAATAATCCCTACTGTCTTATTGTCTTTTATTGAATTCCATATATATTCAGAAGCGTATAAATTTTTAATCGCTTTATCTTCGTATATACCTCTTCCAGTTTCTTCATGTGCTAATTTTGCTAGCACCATATGTTGATCAACAGCTGCTAAGCTCATTTGATGAACAATATGATCAATTTCTTCTTGTGACTTTTTAGATAATGCTTCTAATGCTTTTTTCCCTTTGTCAGCTAGAGCATCAATCATAATTGCCACTTCTTGTTCTTTCGATCCACGATTTTCTTTTTCAGGTATAGTTAACATATACAACCACTCCTTTATACTTTGTGAATTATTTCACAAACATTATAGTACATGTCTCTCAGGATATAAAGAAAATTCTATACAAAAAAGTTTAATTTCGAATATTATTTGAACAAATATCAAATTTTAAAATAAATGTTTTCATGAAATCATTGTTATTTCGGTGTTTTTAGAATGATTTTATAATCATAATTTTTTCAATGACATAATTTATTCATAATTATATATTTAATTCTGAATATTCTTTAATAGCCTAAAAAGCTTGTTATATCGCACAAAACACAACATTAAAAGGTCCTTGTCGATACCTATCAACAGATGTTACAAATAAAAACCACCCGTGTGAACGGGTGGTTTGTTCTGCGGCTATAAGCCTTCCTTACTGGCCAGCCCTAAAAGGGCACTGACAAGTCAGCCAACTGCACTACTATTCCAGCAATCCTAAAGGTTTACTCTTTTTTCTTTCTTTTTTTATTTTTCTCTCCAGTGAAAGGATCTAAATATTCTTCCATTGAAATTTCATCTGCAACGATATCCTCTTGTAATTGATTACGAATATAATTTTCAATCACTTTTTTATTTCTACCTACTGTATCCACATAAAATCCTTTACACCAAAACTTTCTATTTCCATATCTATACTTTAAGTTAGCATGTCTATCAAATATCATTAAATTACTTTTCCTTTTAAATAGCCAACAAATGATGATACCCCAAGTTTGGGTGGTATACTTACTAACATATGGATATGATCTTTACATACCTCTGCTTCAATTATCTCTACACCTTTTCTTTCATATAATTGACGTAATATAATCCCTATATCTTTTTTTATTTTTCCATATATCGCTTGTCTTCTGTATTTAGGTGCAAAGACAATATGTTACTTACAATTCCATTTCGTATGTGCTAAACTGTTTGTGTCAGATGACATTAAATAGCATCTCCTCGTGTTGATTATTTTGGTTGGCTGACCAATATTTACTCTAACATGTAGAGATGCATTTTTTTGACAATGGTAGAACCTTTTCTGGGGAGTGGGACAGAAATGATATTTTCGCAAAATTTATTTCGCCGTCCCACCCCAACTTGCATTGTCTGTAGAAATTGGGAATCCAATTTCTCTTTGTTGGGGCCCCGCCCCAACTCGCATTGCCTGTAGAATTTCTTTTCGAAATTCTCTGTGTTGGGGCCCCTGACTAGAATTGAAAAAAGCTTATTACAAGCGCATTTTCGTTCAGTCAATTACTGCCAATATAACTTCGTAGATCATAGAACATTGATTTATTTCCCAGCCTATTCTTTTCATAAAAAAAAGACGGATTAATTATCCGTCTTTTTCTTATATCTTTTTATAATATTTAGCAAAGGTAATAATGATATTAATAATGTACAAAAAATATAAATCAAATCGACATCCTTATAAAACATCAGAACCACTAAAAACAAAAAAGCACAAAATAAAATTAAATTTAAAATAAACGACCACTTTTCAAAAAAATCTCTTTTCATATTTCCACCCCTAATTTTAATAAGCATTATTTTATATTCTCTTTTAAGTTTATTATTCAAAAGGAAAACAGAAATATCTTTCAATATTATTATAAACATTTCAACTACTTTTAAAAACCAACAAAAAAATACTTATTTTAAGTAGATGAGCATAAGTGAACATAGTTCTTTAGTTATAATAATTAATTCAACCAAAAGTCGATTTGTTTTTGCAATTGGTTTTCATTTCCTCTTAAAGATATTTTCATTAAATCTGTCAAATCAATAGACGCTATATTTTTCAACTTATCTCTATATTTATTTTTAGTACGTCTTTCTAAATTTCCCCATTCCTCTTCTTCGTGAGTTAATAAATGAAGCATTGCTCGTTCTTGTATATTTTCAATCATTTTTAAATTCGGTTTTAAAATATGCAAATCATCAAAACAATCTTTCCAACAATCAACCATATCTCGTTTTAATTCAATTTCCACACGCCATAGAAATGTTGAATCAATTTCAACATCTGCATTATCTTTACGTTCTTGTTTTTATTATAAATCCGAATAAACCTATCACTATTACGCACACCAAAATATTTTGTTTCTGGTTTTACATTACGTCCATAAAATATAGTTTTCTTTACCGACTTATCTGACAATGCATAATAGTCATTTAAATCAAATTCAAAATCAAAAGCCAAATCTAATCTCGTAAAACTAACATCGTCCAAATAACTGATGATATTTTGTTTTAACCAAAGCACTTCATCATGCGAAAGCTTATTAGGATTAAATTCAACGCGCATACTACGTCTATTCCAAAGAGTTGCTTTTATTTTGTCATATTCAATATAAACTTTTTCTTTAAGAGCTTTAGCTTTAAAGTTTGTTTGTAAAATATCCCAAAGCCGAATTTCAGGATTAGTACTCATAAAATGTGAAAGTCTCTCTGCGTTAGACATGCTAAGATTCCCAACAATCGTTATAGCGTCAAAAGACAATTTTGGAATAGCTAGTGACATCCTATGTCGATTTAACCGGCTATTACCGGATATTAGAGTATCCAGTTTTACAAATGGATGAAACGAAATTCAAAACACTAAAAAATATGTTCCACTAACAGCAAAAAAATACCATTATGTTCCTACTAAAAAACTAAAAATACTGGAGAACAAATGTCAGGATATAACTTAGGATACTATGTAATAAAAATTTACAATAAAAAAACAGGAAAACAAATTTCAAGTAAAAGAATACCCATACAAAGAGGATAAAATAAAAAACCTCGAACTGAAATGATGATCTTTTCAGCTCGAGGTTTAAATATTGGTGCCTTATTTATATAGATTCGTTATATTATATTCTCTATTTTCATTAACATAATCCTTAAAGAGTTTTAAATTAATACCTGCTAGATGATTCAAAAATGTTTCATCAACTTTTAAATAATTCAATAATTTTTGTGGTGTCAGTAAATTTCTATCAAAATACAACTTTAATAAACTATTCATTTTGACAGGACGTGACATTTCAATCACGTCGTCTAAAGATAATACTTTCTCGCTTTAAACAAAAACAAAAACTTACCCGATTAAAATCAAGTAAGTTTTACATATATCCGTCACTTTTCAACTTTAAAATCAACAACTTGCGGGATGCGCATCAAATTATTATTTGATAAAAAATCAATAAGTAATTGTGCGCCTTCAACTTGAATATCTTTTACAACTGGCGCGTCGATATACATATCATACTGACCACCGCCTACTGCACGATAATTATTTACACAAATTGTATATGTCTGCTTTAAATCAACTGCGTGACCTTGAATCATCATATTGCTCACACGTTGTCCCTTTGGTCTTCCAACATGAATGGTATAACTTACGCCACCATATATATCATAATTAAAGTGTTGTGGTTTGGGTTCAAGGAAGTCTGCGCTCACACTAACTTCATCATTTTTCACGTCAAAATATTCTGCTGATCGTTCAATGGCTTCTTTAAGTTTGGCACCACTTACAGCTAAAACTTTAAATGTATTTGGAAATGGGTAATTGTTAATAACATCTCGCATCGTCACGACTTGCTTGAAACCACTAGCAGAATCAAACAAAGCTGTACAGGCAACATCTGCGTCACTTTTTTCTAATAAAGCGTAATTCATAAAATTTGTAAAAGGATGCGGTGCCACACGTGCCTCAAATGCATGATTAATCGTCATATCATATGGCAATGTAGTAATTTCGTAATCTAACCAGTCCTCTAACTGCTTTCGTAAATGTTGGTCATCTTCATCAATAGTAAATGTGGAATCATCTATAACAGGAAGTAATTCACATGATTCAACGGATAGATTTTCATATTCATCAGTACTCAAGACTACTCTGCCTACAGTTGTACCTCTCGTACCAGGTTGAATCACAGCCGTTTGCTTAAACCTTTCAGCAATTTGTCGATGTTGGTGACCCGTAATAAAGATATCTATATCTTTAGAAAACGCTTCTAACATGGCATATCCTTCATTTTCACCCGTTAATACTTCGGTCGGCGTACCACTTTCTAAATCCTTTTCAAATCCACCATGGTAACAAACCACAATGATATCTGCATGTCGCTTCATTTCAGGTAAGTATTGTTGAAGTATTTCAAAAGCACTATGAAACGTAAGTGACTGAATATGCTCTGGTTGTTCCCAATGGGGAATAAATTGTGTCGTTAAACCTATCACACCAACAGTTTGATCTCCAACCTGAAAATACTTCACACCGTTATCAGTCAATGTACTATCATTTTCATATATATTAGCGCACAAAACTGGATAATTGAGTCTGCGTAAAGTGTCTTTTAAGTATGGTAATCCATAATTAAATTCATGATTACCAAGCGTACCAAAGTCGAATGCCATTCGATTATAAAAATCAACTAAAGGCTGGCTACTGCCGCTATGCGCGATTAAGTAATTACAAAATGGTGACCCTTGCAAAAAATCACCATTATCTATTTTAAAACTTTGGTCATACTGCCTTCTGTCTTGTTCTATAACATGATTCGCTAGTAACAATCCCATAGGTTGATATTGATTTCTACTCGTAAAATCTGTTGGGAAAATATAACCATGTACGTCACTCACGACATAAAATGCTATGTTTGACATCCTCACTCACTCCTTCAATCACAAACATCTTTCTTATTTCTATTATATATTTATTTGAAGTCTGTTGTAATCAAGGTTTTGTCACCGAGTTTTAAACGAATCTTTGAACCTTCCATACTTTCAAGTACTTTAGCATTGACCTTAATTGTGACATTTCCGTTTTCATCTGCTTTAACTGTTGGCAAAGTACTGTAACCTGGTGGGTTATAATCGTTATCTTTACTTGAAAATTGTCCGATTTGACGTCCGCCTTCTTTGTAAATACCAACTCTAAGATTTTCAAGTGTTTGATTTGCTTCAAATCCTTTTAAATGTATTGTCATTTCAAATGGCTCATTTACAGAAACATTTTGCGGGATATCAAATGTTACTTTTTCGTTCTGATTTGGTGGTGTATGATCATCTGGTGTGTTTGGCTGAGGATCTGCGCCTTTTTCGCTGCCATAACTACCTGCTTTAAATGTTGTTGGATCATACCATTTATAACCACTCGGCGGTTGTGACCATGGCTCTTTTTCAGGCTCAGTTGAACGCTCTGGTCGTTCAAAATCAAGCAACTTAGTCTTTGTATCTAATGTTAGGCTACTCGCCTTAAGTGATTTCCCATCATTATCTTTAGACATCCAAGCCGTTATATTATTTAATAGCTTACCGTTGTCTTGTTCTTTAAAACCATCATATGTTTTCTTCTTTTCTCCATTATCTTCTCTTACATATTTGGGCGAACTATCTTCCACAAGTGATGAATCACCGATAAATGCTGCTTTACCTTTTCCAACTTTAGAAATTGCTACATAGGGGCCTTCTGCTTTACCGCCCCCATTATAAATACCTTGATCTACAGCATGTGACCATTTACTTTTCGCTGGCAATTGTTCTGGTGTATACACAATACCTTTTGCTTTCTCTGGATTAGTAATTGCTAATGTCGATCCGGCATGCATAGAGACAGATTTCACACCTTCAGTAATACCGAAACTTTCTTTTGAAGAAACAATATTGCTCGTATTTAAATCACCTAGTGCATTATATCGAAAACGTACGCCAAAGTTTGTAGATAACCAATCTGAACTTTTCACACCTTGCATTGCAGTAGAACTTTTTTCTTCTGCATTCATACCTTTCGACATATCTTCATATGCTCCACGTCGATAACCATTCATTGCCTCCGATGAATCAATACGATTTAAATTTCGGTCAGCATTGTAATGATCTGAAATAAAGACAACATTGCCACCTTGTTTCACATATTTAACAATTGCTGCCTGTTCTGATTCTTTGAAAGGAATGTTAGCCTCAGGAATTACAAATATTTTGGAACTTTTCAAACTTGCTTCTGTTATGTTCGAATGACCATCAATAGCTTTAACGTCATAACCTTGTTTTTGTATTGAATCCGCATAATCTGAAAATGCACCATCACTAACCCAATCTGCAGCACCAGCTGTTTGACCATGAGAACGATCGAATAATACCGTTCGCTGTTGCTTTGTAGGTTGCGATTCATGCGTTATAGCTAAAGATTGCGGTAAAGCACTTAATGATACCGTTGCAACAATTGCAGAGACAGTTAATGACTTATATATTTTTTTCATTTTGTGAGGCTCCTTTTAAAATAAATTTGTTCTTGAATTATAGGATAAAAATTCGTTGCATATGAGCAATTTAACGAAAAATTTACAAAATCTTATCAAACTCTTAAAGAAAGTTATTAAAATTCATTTTTATAAAATACTTTTTAACATTTAAATGTGGTACGCTATAAGTGTAATTTCATTGCATACATATTACACGATTAAGAATGTGAAGGGGACAGTTATCAAATGAAAAATTTTAAGTGTTTATTTGTATTAATGTTAGCAGTCATTGTTTTTGCAGCAGCATGTGGAAACTCAAGTTCTTTAGATAATCAAAAGAACGCTAGTAATGATTCGGATTCTAAATCAGGAGGATACAAACCTAAAGAATTAACCGTTCAATTTGTACCTTCGCAAAATGCTGGAACATTAGAAGCTAAAGCAAAACCATTAGAAAAATTACTATCTAAAGAATTAGGGATTCCAGTTAAAGTGTCTGTATCAACTAACTACAATACAATTGTTGAAGCTATGAAGTCTAAAAAAGTTGATGTTGGTTTCTTACCACCAACGGCATACACATTAGCACATGATCAAAAAGCAGCTGATTTATTATTACAAGCACAACGTTTCGGTGTAAAAGAAGATGGTTCAGCAAGTAAAGAACTTGTAGATAGTTATAAATCAGAAATTCTTGTTAAAAAAGACTCAAAAATTAAAAGCTTGAAAGATTTAAAAGGTAAGAAAATTGCCTTACAAGATGTAACATCAACTGCTGGATATACATTCCCACTTGCGATGTTAAAAAACGAAGCAGGTATTAATGCAACTAAAGATATGAAAATTGTGAATGTTAAAGGTCATGACCAAGCAGTTATCTCATTATTAAATGGAGATGTAGATGCTGCGGCTGTATTTAACGATGCACGTAATACTGTGAAAAAAGACCAACCAAATGTATTTAAAGACACACGAATTTTAAAATTAACACAAGCTATTCCGAATGACACAATTTCTGTAAGACCAGATATGGATAAAGATTTTCAAGAAAAATTGAAAAAAGCTTTTATAGACATTGCTAAATCAAAAGAAGGTCACAAAATTATTAGCGAAGTTTATTCACATGAAGGATACACAGAAACGAAAGATTCAAATTTCGACATTGTAAGAGAGTACGAAAAATTAGTTAAAGATATGAAATAATCATTATTTAACAAATGAATCATTAGCGAATTTGGTATTAAAAGCTTTCGTTCAATAGATATATTCTAGATTAATATTGAAAAGCTAGGCGCTAAACTGAAACAGATATAGAAAGGTGTCGCTGTACATTTGAAACCATTTGTACACAGAAACCCAATGTCTATGATATTTCAGTTTACCTTGGCTTTTCTTTATTAAAGAAAGGTGTCAAACATGAGTCAAATCGAATTTAAAAACGTCAGTAAAGTCTATCCTAACGGTCATGTAGGCTTGAAAAATATTAACTTAAATATTGAAAAAGGTGAATTTGCAGTTATTGTCGGACTATCTGGTGCTGGGAAATCCACGTTATTAAGATCTGTAAATCGTTTGCATGATATCACGTCAGGTGAAATTTTCATCCAAGGTAAATCAATCACTAAAGCCCATGGTAAAGCATTATTAGAAATGCGCCGAAATATAGGTATGATTTTCCAACATTTTAATTTAGTTAAACGGTCAAGTGTATTACGAAATGTACTAAGTGGACGTGTAGGTTATCACCCTACTTGGAAAATGGTATTAGGTTTATTCCCAAAAGAAGACAAAATTAAGGCAATGGATGCACTAGAACGCGTCAATATCTTAGATAAATATAATCAACGCTCTGATGAATTATCAGGTGGCCAACAACAACGTATATCTATTGCACGTGCGCTATGCCAAGAATCTGAAATTATTCTTGCAGATGAACCAGTTGCTTCATTAGACCCATTAACTACGAAACAGGTTATGGATGATTTAAGAAAAATCAACCAAGAATTAGGCATCACAATTTTAATTAATTTACATTTTGTTGACTTGGCAAAAGAATATGGCACACGCATCATTGGTTTACGTGATGGTGAAGTTGTCTATGATGGTCCTGCATCTGAAGCAACAGATGACGTATTTAGTGAAATATATGGACGTACAATTAAAGAAGATGAAAAGCTAGGAGTGAACTAACATGCCTTTAGAAATACCTACAAAGTATGACTCCCTTTTAAAGAAAAAGGTTTCTTTAAAAACGAGTTTTACCTTCATGTTAATCATTGTGCTTATCATTTGGAGCTTCATTTATACGGGATTTAATTTTGGAGATTTAATGATAGGAATACCTCAAATAGGTGATCTATTCAAACAAATGATTCCACCTGATTTCGAGTATTTACAACAAATTACAACGCCAATGTTAGATACCATTCGAATGGCTATCGTAAGTACAGTATTAGGTAGCATCGTTTCAATACCAATTGCGTTATTATGTGCTAGCAATATCGTTCATCAAAAGTGGATTTCAATACCCTCGCGCTTTATTTTAAATATAGTTCGTACTATTCCAGATTTGTTATTAGCAGCAATCTTTGTGGCTGTATTTGGAATCGGTCAAATTCCAGGGATATTAGCACTGTTTATTTTAACTATCTGTATTATTGGAAAATTATTATATGAATCATTGGAAACGATAGATCCAGGTCCAATGGAAGCAATGACGGCTGTTGGCGCTAATAAAATAAAATGGATTGTTTTCGGTGTTGTACCACAAGCCATATCGTCATTTATGTCATACGTATTATATGCATTTGAAGTAAATATACGTGCTTCAGCTGTGCTTGGATTAGTCGGCGCTGGCGGTATTGGATTGTTTTATGATCAAACACTTGGTTTATTTCAATATCCAAAAACAGCAACGATTATTTTATTTACTTTAGTTATCGTCGTCGTCATTGATTACATCAGTACGAAAGTGAGGGCACATCTCGCATGACACAGGAAATAGCAAAATATAATGTTCACACAAAAGCACACAAACGAAAATTGATTAAAAGATGGCTTATTGCAATTGTCGTCTTAGCTATTATCATCTGGGCATTTGCAGGTGTACCAAGTTTAGAACTTAAAAGTAAATCATTAGAAATCTTAAAATCCATATTCAGCGGATTATTCCATCCTGATATCAGCTATATCTATATACCAGATGGCGAAGACTTATTACGTGGTTTACTTGAAACCTTTGCGATAGCCGTTGTAGGTACTTTCATCGCCGCAATTATCTGTATTCCATTAGCATTTCTAGGTGCAAATAATATGGTAAAGCTACGCCCAGTTTCAGGTGTTAGCAAATTTATTTTAAGTGTTATACGTGTCTTCCCAGAAATTGTAATGGCACTTATATTTATCAAAGCTGTTGGCCCAGGTTCATTTTCAGGTGTATTAGCTTTAGGTATCCATTCCGTAGGTATGCTTGGGAAACTTTTAGCTGAAGATATTGAAGGTCTAGATTTCAGTGCTGTAGAATCATTAAAGGCCAGTGGTGCGAATAAGATTAAAACACTCGTATTTGCAGTCATACCACAAATTATGCCTGCCTTTCTATCACTCATACTTTATCGCTTTGAACTAAACTTACGTTCAGCTTCTATACTGGGGCTAATTGGGGCTGGTGGTATCGGGACACCACTCATATTTGCCATTCAAACACGTTCTTGGGACCGTGTAGGTATTATATTAATCGGTTTAGTACTAATGGTCGCAATTGTCGATTTAATTTCCGGTTCAATCCGAAAACGTATTGTTTAACATTAAATCAGGATACTCCTAAATAAGAAGTCCTACCGTCTTACGTTTCTCTATTATAATAAAAACAGCAGTGAAGAAAACTATTGTTATAGTTAACTTCACTGCTGTTTTTATAATATCTAAATTTATTCTATTTCAATTCCTTTAAATAACTTTTACCGAACTCTGGTAATGTTACGTTGAAATTATCTGCTATAGTTGCACCGATAGAACTGAATGTAGTATCACTTTCTAGTGCATGACCACCTTTAAATTTCGGACTGTACATAATTACTGGGATATATTCTCTCGTATGGTCCGTACCTGGCGCTGTCGGGTCATTACCATGGTCTGCTGTAATAATTACTAAATCGTCTTCTTTTAAGTTGCTAAACAGTTCTGGCAAGCGATCATCGAAATCTTTAATTGCTTGTGCATAACCTGGTTTATCACGACGATGACCGTATAATGCATCAAAGTCTACTAAGTTTAAGAAGCTAATACCTGTGAAATCTTTCTTAACAATTTTCATCAATTGATCCATACCGTCCATGTTACTCTTCGTACGAACCGCTTCTGTTACACCTTCACCATCATAAATGTCATTAATTTTACCGATGGCAATAACATCATAACCACCGTCTTTCAAATGATCTAAGACAGTTTTACCAAAAGGTTTTAACGCATAGTCATGTCGATTAGATGTACGTGTAAAGTTTCCTGGTTCACCAACATATGGACGTGCGATAATACGACCAATTAAATATTTAGGGTCTTTTGTCAACTCACGAACCTTTTCACAAATATCATATAACTCTTCTAATGGGATAATGTCTTCATGTGCAGCAATTTGCAATACTGGGTCTGCACTTGTATAAACAATTAAGTCACCAGTTTTCATTTGGTGCTCGCCCCACTCATCGATAATTTGCGTACCCGATGCCGGTTTGTTAGCAACAACTTTACGACCTGTCATTTCTTCAATTTGTTGAATTAACTCTTCAGGGAATCCATTAGGGTATACTTTAAAAGGTTGCATAATATTTAATCCCATAATTTCCCAGTGACCAGTCATTGTATCTTTACCAACTGAAGCTTCACTCAATTTAGTATAGTATGCTTCTGGTTGTTCAACTGCATTTACTACTGGTAATTTATCGATGTTCCCTAGACCTAACTTTTCAAGGTTTGGTAAAGTTTGATCGAAACCTTCTAAGGTATGTCTTAAAGTATGTGAACCTTCATCTTTAAAATCAGCTGCGTCTGGCGCTTCACCAATACCTACTGAATCCATTACGATTAAATGTACACGATTAAATGGTCTTGTCATAGCTATCACTCCCAAAATTTATATATATTAGTAATCTGAATCTGCTTCTAAACCTTGCATAATTTGAACACCTGCGCTCGCACCAATACGTGTCGCACCTGCTTCAACCATTTTATTGAAATCTTCTAAATTACGTACGCCACCTGATGCTTTTACTTCTACATCAGCACCTACTGTATCTTTCATTAATTTAACGTCTTCTGCAGTCGCACCGCCACCTGCAAAACCTGTTGAAGTTTTAACGAAGTCCGCACCAGCCGCTTTTGTTAATTCACTCGCTTTTACAATTTCGTCATGGTCCAACAATACCGTCTCAATAATCACTTTTACTGTGTGACCTTTCGCAGCTTTAACCACTGCTTCAATGTCTTGTTGTACATCATCAAAACGTCCATCTTTTAATGCGCCGATGTTGATGACCATGTCAATTTCATCTGCACCATTTTGAATTGCATCTTCTGTTTCAAATGCTTTCGTTGCAGTTGTCGACGCACCTAATGGGAATCCTATTACCGTACAAACGAGCACCTCTGAATCAGCTAGTCGCTCTGCTGCATATTTAACATGTGTTGGATTCACACATACAGATTTAAAATTGTATGCTTTCGCTTCATCGATGATTTGATCGATTTGCGTACGTGTTGACTCAGGCTTCAATAAAGTGTGATCTATATATTTCTCAAATTTCATACTTACTACTCCTCGTGTTATATAATCTCTTTATTTAATTTTACTATAAATACGAATATATCTCGCGAATTTATATCTATTTATTTTTCAGATTGTGTCCAACGATTTAAGCTGACGAATAAAACTAATCCGACAATACTCATTAAACCTAAAATAATTAAAATAATACCGAAATGTGAACTTAATGCATCATTGCCTGGGAAATTTAATGCTTTAAAATCGATTAGAGCCGCAGCAATCGCAATACCTACAGATACCGCCACATTAATAATTAAATTATAAAAACCAATAGCCACACCTGTCATATTAAGATCTATTGTTTTAATGGCTTCGTTAAGTAAAGGTGCATACATTAAAGCAAAGCTACCTGCAAAGAATATCATAGAAATGACGAAGATTGAAATGTGATTACCTACTGCAAATGCAGGTAAAATCAAGCTCAGTGCTATTAAAATAATTGCTGTGATAATCGCTTGTTTTGAATTCAGATATTCGCCGATTTTACCACTTAGTGCACCAACAATGACTGCTACTATATAACCCGGTACTAATAACAGTGATGTTGTGTCTAGTTGCAGATGATAAATTTGCTCCATTATGAATGGGAACGTAAAAATATAACCCAATTGGATAGCATACATTACAAATACTATAAATAAAAATGAAGCATAACGTTTATTTTGGAAAAATGATTTATTTACTAATGGACGTTGCGCATTTTTAATATATAGCGCAAAAACGATAATCGCAATTAAGGCACCAATCATATATAACCAATTAAAGTTCGTAATAAACAGCATGACTGTTGTAGCAATAGTTGCCACTAGAATTAAGCCAACAAAATCTAAATGAGCTTTATTCGTATTATTTTCTTTTGGTAATAATTTAAATAGGAATGGCAACGTAAATACTACGATTAATGCAATTAAAAACATATTTGTCCAGTGTAAATACGTAGAAATAAATCCACCTGATAATGTACCGATAACTAATGACAAGGAATAACTGCTCGTACTTAAGCCAAGGTAAGTCTTCTGGTCCTCTTTAGAAAGATACTTTGCAACATATATCACATATAATGTCTCTGCAGCAGCTAAACCGGCAGTTTGAATAATACGTCCAACTAAAAGTAATGGGAATTGATGTTGGAAAATGTAACCAATAATTGATCCGATAATGATTAATATCACGCCATAAATAAATAGTGTGCGTATACTAATGGCATCAGATAATGAAGCGTATACTACAGCGCCAATACCAATTACTAAACCGGCTAATGTCGCTTGCCAACTTACTGTCGTTACAGATATGTTTAAGTCATCAGCAATGGCTACAGAAATCAATTTAAATGAGTTGTCTATAACCAAACTGAATACAAATAAGAATAATAAAATAGGTACTGCTTTCTTTATTTTAGAATATTCAACATTCATAATCATCTACACCAATGACAGTGCAATTTCAATCATATCTGTAAATGCACGTTCCCTTTCCTCAGGTGTTGTTGACGTTTCATGAATTAAATGATCGCTCACTGTGAACACACCTAATGCTTCGACACCAGCGTAAATTGCATTCATGTATAATGCAGCTGATTCCATTTCTACACCTAAAATACCCATACGCATCCAACGTTCACTCGCTGTTGTATCCGCGTTATAGAAAATATCACTTGATAACACATTACCTACATGATGACGTACACCTTTGTCACGTGCTGTTTCAACTGCTTTTTCTAATAATTGATAAGAAGCAATTGGCGCAAAATGACCTGGTAATTGATATTGTTGAACGTAATTTGAATCAGTAGAGGCACCTTGTGCAATAATCACATCATATAAATCAATGTTTTCTTGCATCGCGCCACAAGAGCCAACGCGAATTAATTTTTTACAACCAAATGTATGAATTAATTCATAAGAGTAAATGCCAATAGATGGCATACCCATACCTGAACCCATGACAGAAACTTTTTTACCTTTATATGTTCCGGTAAAACCAAACATGTTTCGCACTGTATTGAACTGTTCCACATCATCCAAATAAGTTTCTGCAATGAACTTAGCTCTTAACGGATCTCCTGGCAATAGAACCGTTTCTGCAATTTCGACGTCATTCATTGGTTTAATGTGTGGTGTTGATTTCATAAAATATTCCTCCCAATATTTGTATAGTGATTTGTCTATTTGTCTAACCATGTATATAATAATATTTTTTAAAAGCGCTTTCAAGCATTACATTTTGACAATATTAAGAACATTTTACAGTTACAGCTACTAACCTTGTATAAAACTAATTTTCAAAGCCTATCTATATTTAATTTTTATAATTTTTCCAATTTGAGTAAAAATTATTGTATGATGAGAGTGATTAAGTAACTTTATGGAGGTTGTCTACGTGACGCAAACACAACCAAAATTTTTAACGATTTATAATACGTTATATAAAGAAATTCAAATAGGAAAATATCCGAGTGGCCATGCATTACCTACTGAAAAGGAACTTTGTGCGCGCTTTGATGTCAGTCGTATGACTTTGCGCCAAGCTATAAAATTGTTAGCCGAAGATGGCATCGTAGAGAGTACAAGAGGGAAGGGACACTTTGTTATTCCACAAACAAATGCCCAACACGCTTCAAGTATGGATCAATTTAAGCATCCACTTGATCAAATATTGCTAGCTCGCGTATCTATGTCATCAATTAATTATCGTGTTGATTTAGAAAGTGAATATACAAATCATTTGTTTGCAAACCATCCTTCTGCCGTCATTGCAATGGAACGCTATTATCAAAAAAAGGACAATCATTCTAAGCAAGCTGATGCATTTTGCTTTACCTTTATACCGTTAAATGTCATTGACACATTTAAAGTGAATACACAAAACGAAGACGACATGAAGACATTCGTTGAGCAAACGATTTATAGCAATGCATATCAATCAGATTTAAAAATGTCTATTACCAAAGCGCCCCACTTCAAAAATCATAGTCACGTGTTTGATGGTGATACACATTGTTGGCTGATTATTGAAACACTGTACGCACAAACACCTTATCCAATTATGATTAATAAGTGGTATATTCCACAGGAAATATCTGAATTAACACTGACACGTATAAGACAATCGGATTATTAAAAATTATTAAAATATAAGAAATTTTTTGATGACTATTTAGGGAGTTGGTAAGAAATGGAAAAGCTTGTTACAAGCGCAATTTCATTCAGTCAACTACTGCCAATATAACATTAGCGAGCCTAGGACATTGATTTATGTCCTAGGCTCGCTCAGATAATCACACGATTTTTCTATTATTAATCGTATTATGTTTATTTATTTGTTGAACGTCGTCTAAATGCTAAGAATAACCCAGATACTAATAGTAGTGCGGCAATACTTGCAGTAAGAATACTTGATGTCATACTTTCACCAGCAGCTGGTAAAACTTTTTTGTTACTTTGGTTCATTTGATGATTTGATGAATGCATATTTGCTTTTGGACTCATCATTTGATGGTTTGATGATTGCATATGACCTTGTTGCATGTGTGGCTGTTGGTTCATGTGTGTGTTCTGATTCATATGGCCTTGTTGACTCATATGACCTGTTTTATTTTGCACCATTTCACTACCACCATGATTAACACCATTTGCATCTACATTCGTTTGATAAAAATTGCCATCTTTTGTTAAAGGTAACGCATGGCCATTCATATCTCTAACAGCATGTGGTTTAAATACCCCTACATTAGTTGTAATTATCACATTGTATTTATCAGCAATATTTTGCGTCGCATCATACAATTTCATATTATAGTCTTGCATATTACTGCCAGCGCTTAATTGGGGTAAAGCTTTCTCTAATTCAGTATATTGTGCTTGCGTCATTCCTTGTGGTACTACTCCGCCATAAGGACGATGATTTTGTACATTTTGGCTTTGTTTATTCGACACATTCATTGAAGTTGTGTCGGCATGCGCATTTTGAAAAGGCATACTTGAGAATACTAAAGTGCTTGTTACAATTAAAGAACCTACTGTTGCTAATTTTTTCATTGTCTTGTCCCCTTATATTACAATTTGATTACATTTACATTATCATACGATTACAAAAGAAATGCAACAAAATTTTTGAATCATTACATTTTTTTATAAAAATTTCACTTTAGATTCACAATAATTACTTATTTTGTCAATTTATTTAATGTCAATATGTTGATTAATTAATAGTGTTGTCTAATGTATATAATATTTAGGTCATCGTTATAGTCAACAATAATAAGGTATTTCGAGTTGAAATTTATCTTATTATTTTTCCACTTTTACGTGCTATCCCATTACACAAAAACAAATAAGTAAAGATATTAAGTACAAAAAAGTGGAACACCTTGTAGATGCTCCACCTCAATTATATTAAGTTATATTATTTTGCTGCTTGGTATAATTCATCAACTTTTTTCCAGTTAACAATGTTCCAAAATGCAGTCATATAGTCTGGACGTTTATTTTGATATTTCAGATAGTAGGCATGCTCCCAAACATCAAATAGTAAGATTGGTGTTTTGCCTTCTGTTAATGGATTATCTTGGTTTGGCGTTGTCACAATTTCTAATTTGCCATCATTAACAACTAACCAAGTCCAACCTGATCCAAATAATGTTGTTGCTTTATTTGCAAATTCATTTTTAAATTCATCTAAAGTGCCCCACTGCGCTTTGATGTCATCTATTACGCCACCTTTTTCTTCAGAATTAGGTGATAGTATTTCCCAGAATAATGAATGGTTAAAATGACCACCGCCATTATTACGGACTGACATCCTCATCGCTTCCGGTACCTTGTCTAAGTTAGCAATCATATCCGCTAGTGATTGATGCTCTAACTCTGTTCCTTCAACTGTTGCGTTTAATTTCGTCACGTACGTATTGTGATGTTTGTCGTGATGAAACTCCATTGTTCTTTGATCTATATATGGTTCCAATGCATCATATGCATATGGTAAATTTGGTAATTTAAATGCCATAAGTATATTCCTCCTTTTATGAATATACTTTTATAATAATTAATTTCGGGTGTGTTTTGCAATAATTATTATTTATTTGTTATATCCAATTATATAAAATTTAAATATTCGAAATTGATATAATATTTAATATTGAATGCAAAAAGGCATTTAACTGCTTTTGTTTCCCGCTTTTAAAGAGAATTAAAAAAGACAACTTCCATTTTTCAATAAGAAATTGCCTTTTCTTCTTAATCTTAATTTTCTAAAGTATAGCATTACCGGTACTTAAATTGTTTTATGTCGAAGATGCCTCAATATTTGCCATACGTATTGATTTTTCATAGTCATCATTAATAAAAGATAAACTACTATACCAATCGCAATTAATAGCAGCGTAGCGTACATTGTAGGGGGCAAATAATGATTGACCACACCAAGCACAATAAACATCATAACAGCAGCAATGACACATTGAATCGTACTTACAATATTCAACTTCACATTGATTTTAGTAATATCAATAAATCGCCAAATGAGCAAGAAAAACTCTGTAATTAAACGCGCAATAGCAGCACCGTAAATTCCATAAAAATATATCAAAATAATACATAATACTAGGTTTATCACTGCACCAATAGTAATTGACGCATTATATAATCTTATTTTATTCACTATTAATAAATATTGCCTGCTTATCAACATATTTAAAGGAATGATTAATACAAGTATCGCTAAAATGGTCATCAATGGGACAGTTGATGCGAATTCCTCACCAAAGAACCATAAATAAAATGATGGCATAATTGCAATTAAACCAAAGACCATAGGTATTGTTAATATCAATTGAATATTCATATTATTAGCTAACGTTTTAGTTAAACTATGTGATTGCTGGATAGACATTTTGGTAATACGCGGAATCATTACAAGATCAAATGTATTAATCATTATGATTGCGACCGTTAAAATATTAAATGCGTTAGAAAAGATACCAACTTGTTGGTATGTACCTACTAAACCAAGAACAACGCAAGAAATACTAGTATATAAGTTGAGCTGTCCATTTGGTAATAAGTATGCTAATGACGAACGAAACAATTGCCAGACGTGTATCCAATTAACCGAAACAAAGCTAATGTATCGTTTTAAATAGATAAACAAAGGTAATTGGTTTAATACCGTCACAATAGCAATAGTAAATACATACAATGATAAATCTGATTGATCTTTGACAAAAATAACAACTACACTTAATACAATACCAGACGCAACAATATTACTGAGGCTAGGAATTTTAAACTTTTCAGTTCCAGCATAAAACCATGAAATATCGAGTGCTGCACCTATAATATAGATTCCTTGTAGTAGGAAAATAAGATAGTAATCATCAATAAATATAGTAATTACGACCATATACATCGCAAAAACTGTTAACGCTAAAAATAATTTACTGACAAAGATATCCCAAAACTGCTGTGACAATTGCCGTTTGTCGTTAACGGACTTCGCGATAACTCTATTAAAATATAACTGAACGCCAACACTTGCAATCATCAAAAAGTATTGCACGATATTGAAAGAAAATGAAACAATACCCACACCACTGGGACCAAATGCACGTGAAATAATGGGTATTGTAATCAGTGGTGTCATCGTTCTAATCAATTGGTATAGCCCTTGATAAATAATATTTTCTTTTAGTGAATCACTCTTCATTACGATCCCTTTCCATCTTTTCATATTGAACAATAAAGACGATAATTCCTAAAATAAAAGCGACATATCTTGAGTTATTAAATGATACTGTTAAAAAGTAAATCAGCATCGTCAACATTACAACAATTGCTGTTACATTTTTCCCAGAAATGTTAAATCTAAATAATTCAAACAGTAAATAAAGCATAAATATGATAAATAATGCACCGAATAAAATGCCCCATTCCGCAAAGATCTGCAAATATGTATTATGGGCAACAAGTAAAATACCATTAATTTGCGAGCCAATATGTACATAATCCACTAATCCGACACCAAAACCTAGTGTATATTTAATTACTGAAATGGCATTTATCCATACAACACTTCGCTCAGACCCACTATCATTTAATGATGCAAAGCCCTCTTCAAAAATAGACGCCATTCGATCTAATGACGGTAAGGCATCAAGGTCGCTTAATTGGAATAAATAGTAGTTGATATTATAAAAGGTAAAACAAAGTAATATCAGCATAATCACTGACATACTCACAACACTTACCGCATTTCTACTAAATAACTTTTTAATAAAGAAATAAATGGCTAAGACGATTAATATGATAAACGCAGTCTTAGACCCCGTTGTAGTTAAAGACCATAGCAAAATACCACATGCAAGGACCTTGAATATGTAATTATGAATATACTTGTAAGCAAGTACCAATGTAATAATCTGTGTCATCGCGAAATAGTTAGGGTCATTCATTAATCCTTTTGAACGTATTTCATCAAAATATAACAATTTCATTAGTAAAGGGGACTTGTTCAAACCAGCTATAATACAAAATAGACCTATAGTCACACTGCTTATAATATAAGAGGTAACGATCACTTTTTTGCTATTACCTAACTTAAAGATGATCATCCCTAAATAGAAATAAATGACTACAAATGCATATTTAACTGTAGATGCAAGAACTTCCTTAACCGTAATAAATATCAAATCATCAAAAAATAGCAAACAAAGCGTAATAATCATACGATATGTATACAAAATAATGAAAAACTGTAAAAAATGATTTGCCTTTAATAAATGGTTAGCGAAAAACAGTAAATAAACTAATATTAGTAATGTGATAAAGTCAGCTATAGAAACATTCACACCGGCAATAACCGAAGATTGCTGAATAAAAACCGCTAAACCGATAAGTAACAATGTTAGTAATTTACTATTGTGTTGATTTTCCATTATAAACGTCTTCCACTTCTTTAATCATTTTCTCCTCAGTAAAACATTCTAAATAACGTTTTCTAGATTGATTACTCATTTTGATGTAATCACTGTCTATTAAATATTTTTCCAGGACTTTAGCAATAGTTTCGGGTTGGTTGTTCATCATACATATACCATTATCAGCTACTAATTCTGAAATACCGCCAACATGACTGGCTATAACAGGCAAACCTGTAGCCATAGCTTCTATAATGCTAATTGGCAAACCTTCATGCTTACTTATTAAAATAAACGTATCGTATTGTGATAATAAATGACTCGCATTAATGACATTGCCCAAAAATGTGACATCATTTTCTAACCCAGCTTGTACAACTTGTTGCTGACAATCATTTAATGTAGGTCCATCGCCTATAAATGTAAAATGCGCATGATTACTGTTATGTAATTTCAATATCTCTATTGCCGCGATTAGATTTTGTGGCAATTTTGGATAAGCAAATCTTGCAATCATAACAAATTGATGCTTTGTCGGGGCATTAATCTGTAAATCTTGTTTATTAGGCAACATTCCAACTACTTCGCCAATATTGTTATGTGATTGGCTTTTTAGCGTTTGCTTAACAGCGGGAACATCTGCAATACCATTATGTATTGTGGTTAATTTCAATCGATTAAATCGATATTTTAACGCTAACTGTTTATCGAAATCTGAAACACAAATAATGCTATCTGTAATAAGTGACATTAATTTTTCGATAACTAAATATAGAAATTTTTTAGCTGGTTTAACACCCTCTGTAAAAGCCCATCCATGTGCAGTAAAAACTATACGTGTGTCTTTCGATTTCGAAATGAACTTCGCAATTCGTCCGACCGTTCCAGCTTTGGAAGAATGTAAATGGATAACATCAGGTTTAATTTTCGAGAATAACTGTGCTAACACTTTGACAGCTAAAATATCTTGTTTAAAGTCAATTGGACCTACTAAATGTTCGATAATAATTACATTAACTCTTGCATCTAGTTGTTCAATCATTGGTCCATGATTGCCTACAATGACATAAACATCATTGTGTACGCAAAAATGGTTGGCGAGTTGAATGAGATGTGTTTGTGCACCACCATTGTCTGCTTTAGTAATACAATATATAATTTTCAACTGTTACAAACCCCTTTAATGCTATACTTTCAATTTCTTAACATGGCTATCTCATCAGATGAATAGTATTTATAGCCATGCAAATCAATGATGGCACATATTTCTTAATGCCATTTGATACTGTCTCAAGGGATTCCTCGTTATACTGTAACAATTGGTCACAATCTTTAAAATATAACTTTTATTTGAACTTATTAAGTAAATTAAGACTACCTTGAGCCTTCCCCTGTAATAACAACCATCAATGTTCTAATTGATATATATAGTTCCATCATTAAACTACCTTTATGTATATATTTCATGTCATATTTCAGTTTTTGTTGCGGTGTTAAGTCATATCCACCTTGAATTTGCGCAAGTCCTGTTAACCCTGGTGTAACAAGACATCTTTGCTCGAAACCTATCACTTCTGAACTAAATAATTCTACAAATTCCGGACGTTCCGGGCGTGGTCCAATAAAACTCATTTCCCCTTTAACAACATTAATTAGTTGTGGTAATTCATCAATGCGTGTTTTACGAATAAACTTCCCGACATTTGTTATACGATCATCATCTTTATCAGCCCATTGCGCACCGTTTTTCTCTGCGTTTTTGCACATCGAACGTAATTTGTATATTTTAATTAATTTACCCATCTTCCCAACTCTAACCTGACTATAAATAGGGTTTCCTGGCGAATCTATGACGATAGCAATGGCGAATATAACCATAATCGGTAAAGTTAAAAATAATAAAACAATGCTTAAAATTAAGTCAATCGCACGTTTAATTGGGTAATAGCTTTTTCTCACTTCTTCTAGTTTGTCTAATTTTCTTTGATAGGCATAACCCTTATTATTATGGACAGCTTCAATGTCATTTTCACGACATTTCCACTTCTTTAGCTGTAACTTCTTCAATATTATCTACCTCAAAATTAAAGTAATCCTTTAAACCTGTTTCTACTGTATATTTAGGAACAAATCCTAATGCCTTTAAGTTAGAAATATCTGCATAAGAATGCTTAATATCTCCTTTTCGTGCTTCTTTAAATTCATGCTCGACTGATTTTCCATATAATTCACCAATAATACGATAAACCTCTAATAAATTAGTAAAAGTGCCTGTACCAATGTTATAACCGTGTCCAATTGCATCTTTGTGTTCCATAATTAAGCGTACAGATTGAACAACATCATATACATATACAAAATCTCTAGTTTGCAGTCCGTCACCAAAAAATGTAAATGGCTTGTTATGCTCAAATGAATCGAACATCTTTGAAATCACACCTGAATATTGTGACTTAGGATCCTGTCTTGGCCCAAATACATTAAAAAATTTAACAACCGCTGTTGGTATGTTATATAACGAACAATAATTTAATGTCGTCCGTTCGCCGTAATATTTATCTATTGCATATGGTGATAATGGTAAGATTAATGATTGATCACTTTTAGGCAAATCAGGAAGATCACCATAAACAGCTGCTGACGAAGCAAAGATAAAACGTTTTATATGATTATTATATTTTTTAATGATTTCTAACAATCTTAATGTTGCTACGACGTTTATTTCTTGAGATAAGATAGGTTTCTCAACCGACTCAGCAACACTAACTAATGCTGCTAAATGAATAACATAATCAAATTGATATGTCTTCATGATTTGTTCAACTGCATCATATTCACGAATATCTAATTCAAACACATGATCGTCAGCCAAACTTTTAATATTTTCTCGTTTACCTGTTCTATAGTTATCTAGAACATAAACATCATAATCTTGTTGTAAATCATCTACTAAATGCGACCCAATAAAACCAGCCCCACCAGTTATCAAAACTCTTTCCAAATCTTCCACCTCATTTATACATTAAAAATATATCATAAAAACATAAAGTATTGTAAGCTTTTTATCGATATTTTTTATTTATAAAAATAAAATGAGATAACTTTGTGAATTTTTATTGAGATAAATTAGATAGTGGTGTTTTTGTGATGTTTTATAATATCTTGGGTGTGTTAATACTAATAATGCTTTCAACTGATGCATTAGACTGTGACATCATAACTCACTTAAGAACTTCGCTTATTAATTTTCTACCAATACACTCCCTTCTAAGTGCACTAAAAAATCCTTACTGCTAAGTGATTAAACTTAACAATAAGGATTTATTTATCATTAGTGGATGATTATTAACGGAATCTCATACCACCATCTACAATAATTGTTTGTCCAGTAATGTAATCAGAGTCTTTACCAGCTAAGAAGCTCACTACATTTGAAACATCTTCTGGTTGAGAAACTCTGCCCAAAGCAATCTGACTTGTAAATTGTTCCCAACCCCATGCTTCAGGTTTACCTGCTTCTTCGGCTGTTGCCACTGCGATACTTTCCATCATTGGTGTTTGAACGATACCAGGTGCGAATGCATTCACAGTAATACCTTCAGACGCTAAATCTTGTGCGGCTACTTGTGTTAAACCTCGCACTGCGAATTTTGTACTGCAATATAAAGACAAGCCTGGGTTACCCTCAACGCCTGCTTGAGATGTTGCATTGATAATTTTACCGCCATGATTGAATTTTTTAAATTGTTCATGTGCGGCTTGAATACCCCATAGCACACCTGCAACGTTCACGCCATATACTGTTTTAAACTGTTCTTCAGTAATTGTATCGATTGGTGTTGTTGGTCCAAGGCCGGCATTGTTAACCATGACATGGAAATCGCCAAATTGCGCGGCAGTTTGTCTTACTGCGTTAAATACATCATCACGGTTTGATACATCTGCTTTGATAGCAATAGCTTTTGTACCATCACTTGATAATTTAAGTGCAGCTGCTTTTGCCCCTTCTTCATTGAAATCAACAACTGCTACTTTGAAACCATCTTCCACTAAACGTTCTGCAATTTTAAAACCAATCCCTTGTGCTCCGCCAGTTACTAATGCTACTTTGTTGTTTGTCATAAAGATCACTCCTCAAATTTCTTTCCTTTAATTACATTTTACTCCTCTTCATTTGAATAGTACAACAAAGGTAGCTCCATTTAACAAAATATTCAGATATTTAAGGTATAGTTAAACGCACTACCATTAGTGATTGGCAATGCGTTTAAATGTCGTTTTAAAAGTTCTTATGTTGAATATTATTTTTTTAAGTCTCTCGATTAGTTTGTCATCAATCTTTTTTCGAGACATGGTCTTTTGATTCAATAGGCGGTTCCGTGTTATCACTGACAACTTTAGTTGTAGCTTCATCTTTATGTATTTCTTCGTTAAATCCTTCAAGGTTTTTAGTCGTGGGATTTTTAACCTCAGGATGTTCCATCATGTCTTGACTATCAAGTTCCTTTTTACACGTGTCTTTATGTGATGCTTGATTTGCGTTCCCTTTACTTTTTTGAATAGTGGTAGTATCTGCTGCAGCTACTAATTTTTTTCTACCTAAAATAGATATGGCTGAAACAAACCAGAGTATTGCAGATACAAAGTTGCATAATACTAAAGCGATAATAGCCAATACAATTAATATGACACCTTTTGAAATCCTTTCTTTAAATAAGTCAGATGCCAATACGATGACAGGTACGATTGAAAGTATAATTACAAATATAGAAATTATTGCCGATATAACTATTGTTACTATTAAATAATCAGCTCTGCTACCTGATAATAAATAGAAAAGGCCGAAAATTAGTCCATAGCAAATTACAAACCCACATAAAGTTATAGCCATGAGTACTATATAAGCTATTTGAAAATATAAACCTATCTTTATGAATGATTTTTCTACATTTTTTCCATGTCTATTCCCCATTTATTTAAAATTTATACTTTACCTTAAATATTCTCTTTATTCTTTAGTGATTTTATCTTTAGATTCAAATTGATTCTCTGTACTTTCAATATCAACTTTTTCATTTTCGTCTGTCGATTCATCTTTTGAGTATTTATTCCAAATCAGCAAAATACCACCAATCAGCCATAAAATTGACGAAAGGAAATTATATAAACACAGTGCAATAATAGCATAAACAATAAAAAGTGCACCTCCGATTACAGAGTAACTTTCCATATAAATCGCAGTAAAGATGGTTGGTAAAACAGTGAAAAGAGCCAATATTAATCCTAATAAAAAAATTGTTTCGTAATCAGATCCTCCAGCAATATTAATAGATATCATCCTAACAAAAACGACACTAAAATATATTTGAGCTACGATGCCTATCCAAATTGCTATTTTTCCTATAATTGAGCTCATACTCATTCCCCATTTATTTAAAATTTATACTTTACCTTAATATACCTTATTTTATTTAATTTTTATATGCAAAATACAAAAATGGAGAACTTCAATATTTATAAAATATCAAAAGTTCTCCACACTATATTGTTTTATTATATTTTCGCTATCAATACGCTAAATCATCATATTTCCCTCAACATCACAGTAAAACTATTGCTCCACCAAGTATACTTTTTCAGTATAGCATCTCATATTGGCAAACTTATCTGCTAAAAACTGCTTCCAATTGCGCAGTTGTTCAACATCATCATCTTGTTTAAGTAATGCCAGTGGTACTTGAAGATTAAGACATCGTCCTGAAATATTAAAGCGTGTCACACCTGCTGGCACAGTTTCCCCTTTATGAACAACCGCTTCAATTTCCTTATAACTCAATGGCTGATACTTCATGAGTACATCTTGTTGAGAAAGACAAGGATATGTACCTTGTGCAATTCTCTCTACAGAACAACAACCACTATAACTTGCGACAACCTTTTCCCATACTTGAAAATGTGCTTCGCCTAAATCTTTTGTATACAAATATTGTTCTGTATCACCATGACACATTGTAATAAATGGCGCTTCTTGTCTTGTCTCAGTAGTCCATGGCAAGCGATGTTCTTGTTGTAACGTTTCCCACCACACACCAAATGGAACTTTATGTTGCCATGTACTAATTGAATATTGTGTTTCATGGATTTCTTGCACTGGAACTTTCTTACATCCTAACGCTTTCAAACTTGTATACCGATGCACACCATCTATAACCATATATCTACCATGTTGCATCGCTGTCACTAAAATAGGATGACGTATAAAATCATCTGCTTCAATACTACTTTTCGTTTTTTCCAATCTTAAAGGTTCGAATGTTTCGTGAAGATCAATCTTATCTACTGGTACCAATTTTAAATGTTCATGAATATGATTCAATAGTTATTCATCCTCCTTTGTTTGTGTTAAATAAATAAATTCAGGATGTGGATGGCTTAAGAAATCGTGATGTGAAATAGACCATCCGTATGCACCTGCATATTTGAAAACAATAACGTCGCCTGTACTGATTGCGTCTATCTGTACTTCTCTAGCAAAGACATCTTTCGGTGTACATAATTGACCGACTAACGTTGTGTCCTGTCTCGAAATTGAAACTTTTTCAAATGAATATGGATTGTCCTTATAGCGATAAATGTCAAAAGGATGGTTATGTTGCCAAGATACCGGCAGTCTAAATTGTTGCGTACCTCCTCTTAATATGGCATACCAAGCACCATGTACTTTCTTAATGTCTAGCACTTCTGTCACATAGTAACCAATATGTGCCACAATAAAGCGCCCACATTCAAAGTTCAATGTCACATCTTCCATTTCTTGCTCAACGATAAGTGTTTTAAAACGTTCTACAAAATTATCCCATTCAAATTGGTTAGTTAAATCTGCATAGTTAACGCCTATGCCACCACCAAGATTGATATGTTTGAGTGGAAATCGATGTTTTTCAGACCATGCCTTTGCTTTTTTAAAATAAAGTTTCACTACATCGACATGTAAATTCGAGTCTAAATTGTTAGAAATAGAATGAAAATGAAATCCATCTAGATGAATCTTTGGCATTGCGAGCGCAGCTTCAATGACATCATCAACTTCGTCTTCAGAAATACCAAATTGTGTTGGGCGTCCTGCCATATGCAACGTTGCATTGGGAAATGGTCCTGCTAAATTAACACGCAATAAAATGTGTTGTGTCTTATCTTCATCTTCTAAGATGGCATTTAGCCGTTGTAATTCATGCATACTTTCAACATGAATACGCTGAACACCTTCACTTACTGCATATCTTAGTTCCTCGTCTGTCTTACCAGGGCCACCAAAAATAATATGATTTGCTGGTTTAAAAGCAAGACCTTTTGCTATTTCACCTTGAGATGCAACTTCGAATCCTTCAACATACTGACTAATTGTATCTAGGATTTTTCGTTCACTATTTGCTTTCATTGCATAGTACATTTGACAATTACTCGGCAATGACGATGTAATATGTTGCAAATGATGTTCCAGTCCGACTAAATCATAGATATAATGACAAACTGGATGAGATTGTGCTTTTAATTGTTCAATAACAGGTTGAACTATACGCATTAGCCTTCATCCCCTTTCTGTTTAGACGTCGCTAGAGATGCACTTAAATGGCGATATATTTTTCCGCGATCATCACCTAAAATAAATGTTTGTACACCTTGTGCCTGCCATTTTGCAATATCTTCATCTTCACGTGGTAATGCACAAAAATGTTTACCATGTGCATTCACAACTTCAAAAATATGTTGAACATGTGATGTTACTTGATCATCACGCGTTTGCCATGGTATGCCAAGTGACTGCGATAAATCTGCGGCACCTTCGACTATCATGTCTAAACCTTCGACTTGTGCTATATCGTCAATGGCCATAACCCCTTCAACATCTTCTATCATGGCAATCACCATAATATGCTCATTAGCCATCTCCATTGCATCAAGTAATGGTGTACGTCCAAATCTTGCCATGCGACCACCATTCAAACTTCTTAATCCTTGCGGGTAATAACGACTTAATTTCACAATATGCTCAACTGTCTCACGATCTTTAACGTGTGGCACAATAATACCTCTCGCACCCATATCCAACACTTTAATGATATCTCTATCTATCACTGCAGTGACACGTACAATTGGTATAATATGCGCTGCTTCAGCTGCACGAATTAAATGCGCTAGTGTCTCATCATTAATCGCCACGTGTTCTGTATCAATCACAACAAAGTCATACCCGCTTGCTGCGATAACCTCGATCATCAATGGGTCCGGTATAGAATTAAAAATGCCATAAACTGAATCACCATTGTTTAATCTATGTTTCAGAGATAGTTGTTGCATCATTGATACCTCCTACACCTAATGGATTTGTAACATGATGAATTCTTAACTCGGAGTCACTTAATAATCGACGTGTCGTTAACTTTTCAACTTGAATCGTAGGTTCAAACAAATCGAAATGTTGATAGTTATTCAACTCTGGAAATGCTTCTTGATACGCCTCGATGATGCCTTTAACCCATTGCCATTGCAGCTCCTCATCGATACCATATTGCTTTTCAATAAATAAGATGATTTCGGCGATATTAATAAAGAAAAATGCATCATGTAAAAAGTCGCGTACTAAACGTTCGTCATCTGTTTCAATAAATGAATTACTATTCACTTTTTTATGTGCTTCTGGCATTGGCTTTAATGTCAGGTGTGAAGCAGCTTCACTTAAATGCTCACGCTTAAAACGAACACCATCATGGAAATCTTTTAAGGCAATACGTGTAGGCCAACCATTTTCATGAATGAGCATCATATTTTGTGCATGCGATTCAAAGGCAATACCGTGATAATAAAGCATATGAATCATTGGACGAATCGCTACAGCTAAAAATTGCTTTGTCCAAGCTTCAGAACCATATTGTTTAATCCAATTTTCAATGAATGGTACACCATCCTTATCACTTGCATAAAGTGCATTAAATGGTATCGCATCCTCTTCATCGATTAACATATGATATATATTTTCACGCCATATAACACCTAACGCACCATAAACTTGAGTTTGTTTATAAGGCGAAAGTTGTGTATTTAAATAAGACTGTCCTAAGACTTCCCCTAGAAAAACTGTCTTTAATTCATCTTTTAAATACATATCTTGTTGCTGTATCTGCTTTAACCAATCCGTAATTTGCGCTGCATTTTCAATTGTATGAGGCGCCAACACTCGTTTCGTTGAAGTGTTCGTTATACTTATTGGTACCTTTAAATAATATTTTGTCGTGTCTATTGGCGACATCGTACGAATCGATTGTTGAGGGTGATATAGCTCATCACTTTCCCCTAACCATAGTACTGTGCCATTAAGCCTTTCTTCAGCCAAATCAACTTGGATGACATGTTCAAACTGCCATGGGTGTACAGGTATCATCTCAACATCATTTACATGTTTGCCAGATGCTTCAATTTGCTGTACAAAATGTTCATAAGTCTTATCGCCAACTTGTTGACGTAACATTTCGTTAACTACAACATTTCTTGATACCGTCGTTTCTACTTTATCTTTGTCGATAGCTAACCACTGCAGTTTAACGTTTGGTACAAAATCAGGACCAAATTTCAAATTATCACTCAACGTAAATCCTAAACGTGATTTGTAACTTGGATGATACTGATGCCCTTCCATCGCATAAAATTCATAGTCGTTAAATGTCTCAGGTGTTGCTGGTGGGTTTGATTCTCGATACTGCATACTTTGCGTATCTTTTAATTCTGTCTGTAATAACTCGACAATAAATTGTTCTAGCTTTTCATCATTTTTAGGAAATGTAAATACAACCTCTCTCAATAATTGTGTATAGTCTGTTGTTGTATCTGCCTCATCTCCTACGACACGCTCAATTGGTGATGTGATACGTATACGATCAAAGCTATGTGTCTTTTCAGCAGTAAAACGATACTCTGAATCATGTCCTTCTATTGTAAAATGACCGACACCGTCTTGATATGACGCTTTATACACAACAATATTCTCATAAATAAGTGATGATACCAGTTGGTGCATCACTCTAGTCTTTACACGATTAAGAATTGTTTGATTCACAATACGATACCTCCTTGTTATGACAAATTGGATTTGGTATATGTGTATAAATAGGGTTTGCACCACAATCATTCAATTTACTCATCAAATTCGCTTTAGCCGCAATGGTCGGCGTTTGATATAAATCTTCTACACAGTCAACAAATACTGCGTTATTCGCGTATTCTTTTTTCCAAGTCATAAGACGATGCGCTACAAGTTGCCATAACACAACTTCATTTCTAGTCGCTTTACCAATAGTTGATACTAAATGTCCTAAGTGATTTACTACAACGTAATATTTAAGACGATGCCATGCTTCATCATGTGCATATACAACAGGGCTTGATGCTGCCACAACATTTGGCACAAGCTGTTTTTCAGTAGCAATCGTTCTAGATAGACAAATGCCTTCAAGATCTCTGACAAAGCATACGTCGGGTATGCCATCTTTTAATTCAATTAATGTATTTTGTACATGTGCTTCTAGACTAATGCCTGTGTTACTAAACAGCTTTAATATCGGCAATAATGTACGATTCAAATAACATTCAAGCCATGCTTCTGGTGCTAAACCACTTTGCTCAATCACTTGTGATAACTTAGACATCGGTGAATCAGGCATCGTTTCAAATAATGACGCCAATACATGAATATCTTTATCAGCATGGTAATTCGGTATCCCTTCACGAACAATCATGGCACTATTTGTTAATAAATCCATTTCAGGTTCAACTGTTTGCCCTAATGGATTCGGTAACAATGCACGATATCCTTCTTCAAACATCAATTTAAAATGGGGTGTTTCAACCTCATCTTTGACTGATGCGATAACTTGCGCGGCATCAATTGTCCGTTCAATCTGTTCAAGGTCATTCGTACGTATAAAATTAGTGATTTTAACGTGTATCGGTAATTTTAAATAAATGTTTAATGCTTTTGAAAATACAGTTCTAACCGAAGACGTCGGGTACACTGAATCACCGGAAACGCCAAGGTCTTTTATTAAACCTTGTTCACTATATTGCATATACTGTGGATGCTGTCGCAACACATTGATTTGATAAGGATGTGTTGGTAATAAAATAAAATCTTTGGGTATCTCTGATATATCTATGTCTGCTAATTGATACAACACTTTCTCAACCTGATCTTCTTTACCTTCTACATAGCGCGTGAGCAGAACATCTTGATGCACAGCTAAATAATGCAATTGGAATGATGTATGACATTCGGGTGCATATTTCTCTAAATCTGCTTCTGAAAACCCACTTGCACTCTTAGGAGTCGGATGAAATGGATGACCTAAGTATAAAGATTGTTCTGAAACGATATAACGATCCTCTACGTAGTCTATTGTGTTACTTTGCAAATAACGTGCCGTGCGATGAATGCTATTATCGATGTCAGACATAATTTGCGCCATATGTTGTTGCACTGCCGTTTGATTATCTGCACTTTGAGCCATATGTTGCAAAATACGCGCAATTGCTTCTTTATAAGTTGTTATTTTTTTACTTTTTCCATCGATAAGCCATACCTCTGGATGATACATATGATGCCCCATCGCAGACCAATAGCGAAATTCACCCGTTAAAGTTTCGAGCTCTGATAATTGTATAGACCATTGATGATTTTGAGGTGGTACTTGATATAAATTTTCTTCTCTAAAATATTCATTTAAAATGCGTTCGATAGCCGCATACGCTGCATGTTGTATTAATTCTTTATTTTGCACTTTTTTGTTTCAACTCCCATAATTTCATTAATGTGTGATCGTTGATTTGATTAGTGATGGTTGAACAAATTAAAAATAAACTACTTACTGCAAATACTACGCCCATAACGATAAACGTAGTAGCTGGTGTAGTATAACTTGTAATGGCAGCGCCACTAAGACTGCCAATAATTTGACCAACAACTAACATACTGTTCGTCGTTCCAACAAATGTGCCTTTAAGTTGTTGATGACACGCATTCACGACAACAAACATGACACTTTGAATCAATGCACTATATGTTAATCCTTGAAGTATTCTTGCAGCCATTAAAAACTCTATATTCGTCGCTAAACCTTGCAGTATCGCACTACAACCACATGCAATCGTGGCAAATATATATACTGATTTAACATATGATTTATCATTAAAGCGTCCCCATAAAGGCGCGCTTAATATCGAAGCCGTCCAAAATGCGGACTGTAAAAATCCAATCACACTACGGTCATCTATCGCTGTATGATTCACTGATGAAGCAAGTGGTGATAATGCAGTTAGCATGCCATACATAGCAAAGTTTGCTAAAACGCCAACGATAATAAATCGACATGTTTGTTGTGTGCATAATAGACATTGAAATGAACGGCGAATACCTTTATTAATATTTGGTGTTTGTGATTTTGGCATATGTGTCGTTTCAATCAATTTTAATGCACCGAAAATACAGACAATAAAAGTAATAACGGCAATACTCATCAGTAACGCACTAAAACCTAATATCGAAGCTGTAACACCGCCAATTAATGGCCCCACAAGAGACCCTGCGCTGACTGAACTTTGCAGTCTTCCTAATACCTTTCCACGATCTTCAGCTGGCGCCTCTGCACTCGCAAACGCACTTGATGCATCAACAACACCACCAAATAGTCCCTGCAATAACCTCACAAGTACAAACTGTAATGGTGTCGTACACAATGCCATTAAAAATAAGCATACCGCCAAACCAAGTAACGCTCTTAACACCATCCATTTTCGGCTGATCTTATCACCTAGCTTCCCCCATATCGGCGAAGCTATCATCGTCGTTACAGCTGGAGCAGCAATCGCTATACCACTCCACAACTGTATTTCTACGACTGATAGATTTTGTAGTGATGCCATATAAATTGGCAATAATGGCACAAGTACTGTCAGTCCAGCAATCGCTATAAACTGACTGAGCCATAAAATGCGAAAGTTACTGCGCCATATAGACTGATTAATCATATGTCACCATTGGATTTGGTACGGTAGTTAAACCTGAAGGCATACTACCTCCACCACTATCACGTTGATATAGCAATGGTAATAAAATTTGTTTGAATGGCCACGTCTGTTTATCAAATAAAATGTGTCTGACAGCTAGCTGATCAGTTGTAACCCAGGAAATAGTTGCCACTTCATTTTTTAAAATTTGTTTTAACAACGACATAAGTTCATGCTCACTTACACCAAATAAATCTTGAATTGCATCAATAATGGCATATAGATTTACCGATACAGCTAATGTTTGAAAATAAGCAAAGAATGTTTCCAAATCCTCATTAATTAGCGTATTAGGTGTATCTTCTCTGACGACATACTTCGGCAATGAAAGCTGATGTGCTGTTAGCCATGGTTTATAAATTCTGACAGTATCATGATCACGTAACACGCATTTTTGTACACGTCCATCTTCAAATGACAACAATATATTTTGACCATGCAACTCTGGTAATGCGCCGTATTGCATAAATGATAGTGTTACCTTTAAAAAGACTTGCGCGATATCTTCAAATAACGTCATGACATCATTTTTAGAAATATTATCTTTTCCACAAATCATTTGATATAAAGTGCGATCATTTGCCGCGAGTGCTGCCATTGACACTAGCTGTTGCGTATCATTTTTGGCTAGCACTTCGGGATACTTTCTTAGCTGAACAGTTAGATGACCTAATTGATCTTTGAAAATATCATTATCTTGACCCATATATGACCACCAAGCTGTTTCATCACAAACCATGACATACTTAGCTAGTGCTTCATCTTTTTCTATAAGCTGACGTAATAATTGTTCTGCTTGTTCTCCGTTTTTCATGTAACGCGTAGGCGTTAGCCTTAATGCGCCTAATGACTGCATTGCAAATGGTACTTTGACATGGTTATACGGTGCGCCAATATCAATTAATGAACGCATACTTGAAGACGACAGATAATCTCCAAATTTTAACGGTAATAGTACAACCAACTTTTCACTAATCTCTTTCGCAAAGACGTTCGGCAGAATATGCTGATATTGCCAAGGATGTACCGGAAATAGTACATAGTCATCTATTGATAACCCTTGATCATTTAACATGTCTGTCGCTTGTTCTTTTATAGGTACTGTCAAATTTTCTAATTCATCGATATTTGCAGTATCGCCATGAATCATATGTGTCTTTTTAACTGCTGCAACCATTAAAGGAAATGATTGATTTAATTCAGCTTGATACACTTGATAATCCGCTTCTCTTAATCCTCTTTTTTCTTTAGCTAATGGATGAAATGGACGATCTTTTAAACTTGCAAACTGCTCTGACATCACAAAAGGATGTGACGCTAAATCTAATTCTGATAATTGTTTAGCAAGCTGTGTGGCAGCAGTAGTCAGTCCTTCTTCAACGCGAGCCACTTCCCATTCATGACTTAGATCACAATTCATATTAGCAATTGTTTGCCAAAATTCAGCTGCCGTTAAAGGTTGCTTAGACACCCTTCCCTCTATCGTAATTGGTTGTGAACTTTCGTAACGAAACATATTTAAAGCACTAAAATAAACAGGTATCTTTATTTGTTGTGTTTCACGTTCGTATATCAAAAGCGTTTGTCCGTTTTCTTTAGTAATCTCACTATTCGATACAATTCCGGCTATATCTTCAAATAATAATGCATCAACTAAATCTCTTAATATTATCGCTTGTGCTGTATTGACTGCTGTATGATTCTGCAATGTTCAGACACCTCGCATTCTTAATATAGGTTCAATGTTGTCCCAATATTTTGTTGTTGTGCCTGTTGATAAATAAAATAAGCACTTGAAATATCTTCGATAGCCATACCCATCGGATTAAGTAATATGATCTCATCATCGTCTTCACGTCCTGGTATGTCACCTGTCACAAGTTGTCCTAGTTCAGCATGAAGAGCTTCTTTGCTGAATTTACCTTCTAACACCAATTGGTTAATAGTTTTCTTTTCTCGATTACATTGTGACCAGTCATCTACTACGACTTTGTCAGCTTTAATAAAGACTTCTTTATGCACATCCATGATAGAAATGTTGCTAATAAATGCACCCTTTTGTAACCAATCATATTCAATGTATGGTTGATCCGTTACGGTACATGTAATGACTACTTCACCATTTGATACTGCTTCTTTAGCATTTTCTGTCGCAATAAAATTAATTTCCGGACGCTGTTGTTGCCATCTATCAACAAAGCGTGCACATGCTTCAGAGAATTGATCGTAAACAAACACGCGTTCAATATGATCGAATTGCTCTAACATACTTTGTAATTGCTTGTCTCCGATTAGCCCGCATCCAATGATTGTTAAGTCTTTAAATCCTTTTTTAGCCAAATGCTTTGCTGCAATCACTGAAACTGCTGCAGTACGCATACTACTAATTAAACTTGCTTCCATAACTGCAATTGGATAATTCGTTTCTGGATCATTCAAAATAATGACGCCACTTGCACGCTCCATATTACGTTTCGATGGATTGTCGTGCTTACTACCTATCCACTTAATACCTGAAATTGCGTGTTCACCACCGATATGACTTGGCATTGCAATAATTCGATCTGCGATGTGTCCATTTTCAGGATCCTGTCTTAAATACGGCTTAAGCGGTTGTACAAAATCATTGTGCGCATGGGCTGTTAATGCTTCTGTTAATGCGTCCACATAAACTTGTGAATGATTACCTCCCGCTTGTTCAATATCTGATCTATTTAAATACAACATCTCTCTATTCATTCTGATTTAACTCCTTGTCTTGATTTCATTTTTTCTAACCATGTATCTGAATAAACTAAATCTAAGTAACGATCGCCTCGATCTGGTAAAATCGTGACAATTGTTGCACCTTCTTCAATTGACGTTATCAACTGCTCAATCGCTGCAATAATCGAACCTGTTGAACCTCCGGCAAATATGCCTTCATAATCAATCAGTTTTCGACAGCCCAAAGCAGATTGATAATCATCTACATGGATCACTTGATTAATTTCTGATCTATTCAATATTTCGGGTACACGACTAGCACCGATACCAGGTAATTCTCTATTAATAGGTTTGTCACCAAAAATGACTGACCCTTTCGCATCAACAGCAACAATTTGTGCGTTTGGATGCACTTCTTTTATTTTTCTACTCATACCCATAATGCTACCTGTCGTGCTGACTGGCGCGACAAAATAATCTATAGGTTGCTTAATTGTTTCAACAATCTCTGTGCCTGCACCATGATAATGGGATTGCCAATTTAACTCATTCGCATATTGATTAATCCAATATGCATCGTCAATAGTGGCTAACAGTTCTTGCACCTTTGCAATACGAGTCATTAAATAACCCCCATGTGCATCAGGTTCTTCAACCATTTCTACATTGGCACCATAACTTTTAATAATTTTCAAATTTGTTGGTGATATTTTAGGATCAACAACACACGTGAGTTTTAATCCCTTGATTTTAGCTATCATTGCCAACGCAATGCCTAAATTACCAGAAGTACTTTCAATTAAATGTGTATTCTCAGTGATTAAACCATGTTTAATACCATGTTCAATGATGTACTTGGCAGGTCGATCTTTCATGCTGCCTCCAGGATTCATATACTCTAACTTTGCAAACACTTCATGTTTCGGAAATAGTTGATGAAGTTGAACCATAGGTGTTTGCCCTACAGAATCTAACAATGAATCGTGACATGCTTGACTTTTTTCAATCAAAAGCGCTTCCTCCTCAAATTTAAAATTCTATAATATTGTGTGTTACCTAATTGATAATGATTCTCACTATCAAGTAATTAGGATTATATTTTTTATGCATTTATATGTCAAATAATTATAAGTTGCATGTAAATCATAAATATTTTATTGACTTAGGAAAAAATTTAATTCATACTAAATCGTGATAATGATTCTCATTGTCATACATCACGAAGGAGGCTAATTAGTCAATGAATAAAGTAATTAAAATGCTTGTTGTTACGCTTGCTTTCCTACTTGTTTTAGCAGGATGTAGTGGGAATTCAAATAAACAATCATCTGATAACAAAGATAAGGAAACAACTTCAATTAAACATGCAATGGGTACAACTGAAATTAAAGGGAAACCAAAGCGTGTTGTTACGCTATATCAAGGTGCCACTGACGTCGCTGTATCTTTAGGTGTTAAACCTGTAGGTGCTGTAGAATCATGGACACAAAAACCGAAATTCGAATACATAAAAAATGATTTAAAAGATACTAAGATTGTAGGTCAAGAACCTGCACCTAACTTAGAGGAAATCTCTAAATTAAAACCGGACTTAATTGTCGCGTCAAAAGTTAGAAATGAAAAAGTTTACGATCAATTATCTAAAATCGCACCAACAGTTTCTACTGATACAGTTTTCAAATTCAAAGATACAACTAAGTTAATGGGGAAAGCTTTAGGGAAAGAAAAAGAAGCTGAAGATTTACTTAAAAAGTACGATGATAAAGTAGCTGCATTCCAAAAAGATGCAAAAGCAAAGTATAAAGATGCATGGCCATTGAAAGCTTCAGTTGTTAACTTCCGTGCTGATCATACAAGAATTTATGCTGGTGGATATGCTGGTGAAATCTTAAATGATTTAGGATTCAAACGTAATAAAGACTTACAAAAACAAGTTGATAATGGTAAAGATATTATCCAACTTACATCTAAAGAAAGCATTCCATTAATGAACGCTGATCATATTTTTGTAGTAAAATCAGATCCAAATGCGAAAGATGCTGCATTAGTTAAAAAGACTGAAAGCGAATGGACTTCAAGTAAAGAGTGGAAAAATTTAGACGCAGTTAAAAACAACCAAGTATCTGATGATTTAGATGAAATCACTTGGAACTTAGCTGGCGGATATAAATCTTCATTAAAACTTATTGACGATTTATATGAAAAGTTAAATATTGAAAAACAATCAAAATAATTAAGGAGTTTTACGATGCTACTTAAACCAAAATACCAAATCGTTATTGCTGGTTTATGTCTTGCAATAGTAGCTATCTTAAGTTTAATGATTGGAAATACGCTTGTGTCACCAGGTACGGTGATACAGGCGTTATTCAACTTTGATAGTGAAAACGATTTACATGATGTTGTCACTGGTGCACGGGCGTCGAGAACAATCATTGCGTTATTGACTGGTGCTGCCCTTGCTGTCTCAGGTTTGTTGATGCAAGCACTTACACGAAACCCAATAGCCTCACCAGGGCTTTTCGGTGTCAATGCAGGCGCAGTATTTTTTGTCATTTTTAGTATTACATTTATCCAAATTCAATCTTTTAAAATGATTGTAGTTATTGCATTTTTGGGGGCTATTGTTGTTACTGTATTAGTTGTTGCACTAGGTATGTTTAGACAAACACTATTCTCACCTCACCGTGTCATTTTGGCAGGTGCTGCGATTGCGATGCTATTTACAGCCTTTACTCAAGGCATACTTATTATGAACGAAACAGACTTACAAGGCCTATTATTTTGGTTAAGTGGCTCCGTTTCATTACGTAATATTTGGGATATCCCATGGATTATTCCGCTTGTATTGATACTTATTTTAATTGCATTTAGCATGGCTGCACACATCAACATCTTGATGACAAGTGACGACATTGCAACCGGCCTCGGTCAAAACATAAAATTAATCAAATGGATGATTATTATGCTCATCAGTATGTTAGCCGGTATTTCGGTAGCCGTAGCTGGATCAATCGTCTTTGTGGGTCTTATCGTACCGAATATTAGCAAACGATTATTACCACCAAACTATAAGTATTTAATTCCTTTTACTGCATTAGCTGGAGCAATCCTAATGATCATTTCAGACATTGTTGCTCGTATAATAATTAAGCCACTAGAGTTGCCTATCGGTGTCGTTACCGCTGTCATTGGCGCTATTGTCTTAATCTATATTATGAAGAAAGGACGTCAACGCTTATGACCGAAAAGATTAATAAAAAAGACAATTACCATCTCATCTTCGCGTTAATCTTTTTAGCCATCGTTTCAGTGGTAAGTATGATGATTGGTTCAAGCTTTATACCATTACAACGCGTACTGATGTACTTTATAAATCCAAATGACAGTATGGATCAATTCACTTTAGAAGTATTACGCTTACCTCGCATTACACTTGCGATTTTAGCAGGTGCCGCACTAGGAATGAGTGGTTTAATGTTGCAAAATGTATTAAAAAATCCAATTGCCTCACCTGATATTATCGGTATCACAGGTGGTGCTAGCTTAAGTGCTGTTGTCTTTATTGCATTTTTCAGCCATTTAACAATACATTTACTTCCACTATTTGCAGTATTAGGTGGCGCAGTTGCAATGATGATACTATTAGTGTTTCAAACGAAAGGACAAATACGCCCGACAACACTCATAATCATCGGTATTTCGATGCAAACGTTGTTTATTGCGCTTGTCCAAGGATTACTCATTACAACGAAGCAATTATCTGCTGCCAAAGCTTATACATGGCTAGTCGGAAGTCTTTACGGTGCTACGTTTAAAGATACAATCATTTTGGGTATGGTTATTTTAGCTGTTGTGCCGTTGTTATTTCTTGTTATACCAAAAATGAAAATATCTATACTTGATGACCCTGTAGCGATTGGCTTAGGCTTACATGTACAACGTATGAAACTAATCCAATTAATCACTTCTACTATACTCGTATCTATGGCAATCAGTTTAGTAGGTAACATTGGGTTTGTCGGTTTAATCGCACCACATATCGCGAAAACAATCGTTCGCGGAAGTTATGCTAAAAAGTTACTAATGTCAGCAATGATTGGTGCCATATCAATTGTTATTGCAGACTTAATTGGGCGTACCTTATTCTTGCCTAAAGAAGTGCCAGCAGGTGTATTTATTGCTGCTTTTGGTGCCCCATTCTTCATATACTTATTATTAACCGTGAAAAAGTTATAACGATATTATTAAAACAAAATGACCTCACAACGAAGTTAGCTAAATGATTCAGTTAACTAACCGTTGCGAGGTTTTTTTATACATATAGTTGTTGTTATTGTTAACAAGCGTCGACTTTCTTAATTACATATTAATACTTTATATACAAATAACACCGACTCATATTCTATAATATCAATCAATATTCTTCGATTTTTCAAATATCGATAACTATTTCTTATTTAAATATAGTGTTTGATAATGTCATTTATTCAAAAACACAAATTTTAATAAAAATATCATATTATTTTTAATTGTAAATTATGGATTATTTTTCTTATTATATTGTGTTATATTAAAATAAAGTGCATATACAAGGAGATAAAACAATGAAATATAATAACCATGACAAAATTAGAGATTTTATAATCATTGAAGCATATATGTTTCGTTTTAAGAAAAAAGTCAAGCCTGAAGTCGATATGACTATAAAAGAATTTATATTACTGACTTATTTATTTCATCAGCAAGAAAACACACTTCCATTTAAGAAGATTGTTTCAGATTTATGTTATAAACAATCGGATTTAGTACAGCATATAAAAGTACTTGTGAAACATTCATATATTAGTAAAGTTCGAAGTAAAATTGATGAGCGTAATACTTACATTTCAATATCTGAAGAACAACGAGAGAAAATTGCAGAACGTGTTACATTGTTTGATCAAATCATTAAACAATTTAACCTTGCAGATCAAAGTGAATCACAGATGATACCAAAAGATAGTAAAGAATTTCTAAACTTGATGATGTATACAATGTATTTCAAGAATATTATCAAAAAACATCTAACATTAAGTTTTGTAGAATTCACAATTCTAGCTATTATCACTTCTCAAAATAAAAACATCGTTCTTCTTAAAGATTTAATTGAAACAATCCACCATAAATACCCTCAAACTGTTAGAGCTCTCAATAATTTAAAAAAGCAAGGCTATCTAATAAAAGAACGCTCAACTGAAGATGAAAGAAAAATTTTAATTCATATGGATGACGCGCAGCAAGACCATGCTGAACAATTATTAGCTCAAGTGAATCAATTATTAGCAGATAAAGATCATTTACATCTTGTTTTTGAATAATATCTCTATTACGCAAGTGTGCTGTATTCTAAAGTGCACTTGTGTTTTCTATTTTTTAATAAAACCTCAGCACATAATGAACAACTTTCTATTTTCTATATCACTTAAAACCATTTCCGAAATTAAACCTCAGCACATTCAAAGCCCCACTTTATTCTTAAAAATATTTTTTAACTCATATGTATTAAACCGCTTTCATTATAAAAAATATCTCTATATTTTATCTGTTTTTATTAATCGAAATAGCGTGATTTTGCGGTTTTAAGCCTTTTACTTCCTGAATAAATCTTTCAGCAAAATATTTATTTTATAAGTTGTAAAACTTACCTTTAAATTTAATTATAAATATAGATTTTAGTATTGCAATACATAATTCGTTATATTATGATGACTTTACAAATACATACAGGGGGTATTAATTTGAAAAAGAAAAACATTTATTCAATTCGTAAACTAGGTGTAGGTATTGCATCTGTAACTTTAGGTACATTACTTATATCTGGTGGCGTAACACCTGCTGCAAATGCTGCGCAACACGATGAAGCTCAACAAAATGCTTTTTATCAAGTCTTAAATATGCCTAACTTAAATGCTGATCAACGCAATGGTTTTATCCAAAGCCTTAAAGATGATCCAAGCCAAAGTGCTAACGTTTTAGGTGAAGCTCAAAAACTTAATGACTCTCAAGCTCCAAAAGCTGATGCGCAACAAAATAACTTCAACAAAGATCAACAAAGCGCCTTCTATGAAATCTTGAACATGCCTAACTTAAACGAAGCGCAACGTAACGGCTTCATTCAAAGTCTTAAAGACGACCCAAGCCAAAGCACTAACGTTTTAGGTGAAGCTAAAAAATTAAACGAATCTCAAGCACCGAAAGCTGATAACAATTTCAACAAAGAACAACAAAATGCTTTCTATGAAATCTTGAATATGCCTAACTTAAACGAAGAACAACGCAATGGTTTCATCCAAAGCTTAAAAGATGACCCAAGCCAAAGTGCTAACCTATTGTCAGAAGCTAAAAAGTTAAATGAATCTCAAGCACCGAAAGCGGATAACAAATTCAACAAAGAACAACAAAATGCTTTCTATGAAATCTTACATTTACCTAACTTAAACGAAGAACAACGCAATGGTTTCATCCAAAGCCTAAAAGATGACCCAAGCCAAAGCGCTAACCTTTTAGCAGAAGCTAAAAAGCTAAATGATGCTCAAGCACCAAAAGCTGACAACAAATTCAACAAAGAACAACAAAATGCTTTCTATGAAATTTTACATTTACCTAACTTAACTGAAGAACAACGTAACGGCTTCATCCAAAGCCTTAAAGACGATCCTTCAGTGAGCAAAGAAATTTTAGCAGAAGCTAAAAAGCTAAACGATGCTCAAGCACCAAAAGAGGAAGACAATAACAAGCCTGGCAAAGAAGACAATAACAAGCCTGGCAAAGAAGACAACAACAAGCCTGGTAAAGAAGACAACAACAAGCCTGGTAAAGAAGACAACAACAAGCCTGGCAAAGAAGACAATAACAAGCCTGGTAAAGAAGACAACAAAAAACCTGGTAAAGAAGATGGCAACAAGCCTGGTAAAGAAGACAACAAAAAACCTGGTAAAGAAGACGGCAACAAGCCTGGCAAAGAAGATGGCAACAAACCTGGTAAAGAAGATGGTAACGGAGTACATGTCGTTAAACCTGGTGATACAGTAAATGACATTGCAAAAGCAAACGGCACTACTGCTGACAAAATTGCTGCAGATAACAAATTAGCTGATAAAAACATGATCAAACCTGGTCAAGAACTTGTTGTTGATAAGAAGCAACCAGCAAACCATGCAGATGCTAACAAAGCTCAAGCATTACCAGAAACTGGTGAAGAAAATCCATTCATCGGTACAACTGTATTTGGTGGATTATCATTAGCCTTAGGTGCAGCGTTATTAGCTGGACGTCGTCGCGAACTATAAAAACAAACAATACACAACGATAGATATCATTTTATCCAAACCAATTTTAACTTATATACGTTGATTAACACATTCTTATTTGAAATGATAAGAATCATCTAAATGCACGAGCAACATCTTTTGTTGCTCAGTGCATTTTTTATTTTACTTACTTTTCTAAACAACTTCTGAAACGCCTCAACACTTTCTACTCTGATTACATATATGACATTTTTAGGCATTAAAAAATCGAACTAGACAAGATGCTCATTGCATTTCGTACTAGTTCGATTCATGAATAATTAGATTTAAAATGTCATTTGAATCCAAGTGACAACATTATTTATATTTAGAATATTAACGTTAGTATAAACGTCCAAACACAAATAAAAGCAACAAATATAATACTGTATTTTAACGTCATTTTTAATAATGCAGATTCTTCACCAACTTTTTTAACAGCTGCAGTCGCAATGGCAATTGATTGTGGTGAAATAAGTTTCGCTGCTACACCACCTGCAGTGTTAGCTGCCACAAGTAATGAACCGCTTGTTGAAATTTGTTGTGCCACTGTCGCTTGAATAGGTGCGAATAAAGTATTGTTATTTACAACTGAACCAGTCATAAACACACCAATCCAACCTAATACTGGAGAGAATAATGGGAAAATTGCTCCCGCTTTAGCAATACCTTGTCCAATTGCTACAGTCAAACCACCGTATGTCATAACTTTAGCAATAGCTAGGATAGCTGAAATTGTAAGGATCGGTAACCATAATTCTTTAATTGCTTCGACCAATAAAGCACCTGCACTTTTCCATTTTAACTTCGTAATTAAAATTGTAATAATTACTGTTAATAAAATCGCTGTCCCAGTTGCACCAATTAAATCGAGACGCAACGCAATTCCTTTAGGCGATAAATCACTCACAGTATTTGGAATTGGCAATTTTATTACTAAACTTTCAAGTGCACCTCCAGGTTGGAATAATTTTTTGAAGAATGGTGCACTCCATACTAATACAAAGGCAGTTAAAATTACGAACGGACTCCAAGCAAAGACAATTTCTTTAGGCGTTCGTTTTTGAATTTTATGTTCAGACGCTTCCAATCTGAAAATGTTTTTCGGTTTAAATTTACGACAAACAAATGCTAACACCACCATTGTTGCTAGTGATGGAATAATGTCTGCTAGTTCTGGACCATGGAATATTGTTAATAATAATTGTAATCCAGTATATGTACCACTCACTGTTAAAATGACAGGTAAAATTTCTTTAATACCTTTCATACCATCTACAATGAATACTAAAACAAATGGAATAATAAAGTTTAAAATTGGAAGTGTTAATGCTGAGTATCTCGCAACATCTAATGTTGTAACGCCTCCACTTAAGTTAAACGTATCAATAATACTAACTGGTAAACCAATTGCACCAAAGGCACCCGCCGCACCATTAGCAATTAAACATAACATCGCTGCTTTTAATGGTTCAAATCCAAGTTGAATTAATAATACTGCACAAATCGCAATTGGCACACCAAATCCTGCTGCACCTTCTAAAAATGCGTTGAAACAAAATCCAATTAATAATAGTTGGATTCTTTGGTCCACTGAAATACTTGCAATACTATCTTGAATAATAGAAAATTGTCCTGTTTTAATAGAAACTTTATATAACCAAACTGCCATTAAAACGATATATCCTATTGGGAAAATACCGGCAACAACGCCTTCTGTAATCGCACCTGCTGATACACGCGCTGGTAATTCAAATACAAATAAAGCCACAATCAATGTAACAACCAAAGTTGTCAATGCTGCATAAATGCCTTTCATTTTAAAAACGGTTAAGCATAATAAAAATAAAATAATAGGTACTGCTGCAACTAAGGCTGATAATCCGACATTATCGAATGGATTTACAGTAAGTAGTGTCATAATGACTCCCTCTCTTTATATAAAATATTTATCATTCTGATTAATCTACAACCTATTTCAACTTATATTTTGCGATGATCACATATTTAAAATGTAACACTCCTATATGTGACAGGCAATCGAATTTTTACAAAAAGTTCACAAAATATACACAATATTTAACTATAATAAATAATATATCATTTTAATTATAAATACTAGATATTATTTATAATAATCTCAGGAATTCGCTTCAAAACTGCATCATGAGAGTTTATATTTTTATTGAGAATCTCTCATTTTATGAATTGTAGGAAGTAAACAAAATATGACAAGCGTCAAACCAATGATAATGATAAATATCATATTAAACCATAGTAAATTGAATTGATGATGGTGTTGTATTTGCCAAATTTCTAATACTGTGAAGATAGACATATAGCTCATAATCTCTAAATTTAACGTACTTAAAAATAATTTAATCGCTCGAATTTCACGTGGTGTATGATTATAATGTGACCATTTGGCAAATCGTTCATAGTATCTACCTGCAATGAAAAATATAAGCCAAATCACTATAAATGCGCTATTAATCAAAAGCAGCACCCATTTATCAGCAAAATTATCAGCATCCCCTGCTAAATTATAATGAATAGGCACTTTGGTTGGTAATTTTGGATAGGTCACTACTGTATAGCACATCATAGCTAAGTAAATAAGTAGACTTAATATTGTAAAAGACCTGATTTTAGACATTCTATCGCCTCTTTCTTTACATTTTATGTATAACACTCTGCCTATTTTACCTTTTAATTACATTACCCCAAACGATTAAACAATATGTAATGATACTATAATTGCGTCAGGAGTATCCGCTTGTTAAATGTGCATAGCTTATATTTAGCTGTTTAACATGCCACATAATGATTCGAATTATTGTTTTAATTAAACCTTTTTCACATATGTATAAATTTTATAGAGCGCATGCTTAATATTTTCATTTGATTCAAAGGCAAAAGATAGCCTTATACTCTTTTCTTTACTGCCATAAATGTAACCCGGATTGATTAATATTTTTTCTTTACTTAACAATTCGTAAAATAAATATTTAATATCTATATCTATTTTAAAGACTAACCATACAAAATAACCTCCACTTGGAACCTCCCAATGTGCTATATCCTTAAATAAATTATTGAGGATGTTTAACATAAAGTCTCGTTTATCTTTTAAAACATACCTTAACTTTACTAAGTGTTTATCATAAGACTTATTTTTCAACATCTCATATACAACCATTTGTGACAAAATACTGGATCCATAGTCAATTTGCATTCTTACATCTGCCAATTGCTCTATTATTTTTTCAGAAGCAACAATCCAACCTATTCTTATTGCTGGTGCAATCGTTTTTGAAAAACTGCTTATATGTATAACTTTTCCCAATTTATCATAAGTTTTGATAGAAGGAGTTGGATCGCTAAAGAAAATATCTCTAAAGATATCATCTTCAATGATAGGAATATTATGTCTTTCGCTATAAGTAATTATATTTTTCTTTTGCTCATTCGTTAAAGAACGACCTGTCGGGTTATTAAACCTAGGTTCTATATAAATCGCTTTATTTTTAAAATTAATAAATCTATCAATGATGGTATCAATTTCATTAATTTGATTATAAGGAACATCAATATGTCTAAAATTCAATTGCTCAAAAACATTTGTAGAGTGAATATATGATGGTGTATTCGAAATTATTATGGCATCTTGACCTAAAAACCCAATAGATAAAAGTTGAATGGCATGTAAAGCGCCTGAAGTGATCATTACATTTTCTCTACCTACATTTATACCTTGCTTTGACATTCGTTCAACGATAATATCTCTTAACTTGATATAACCATAGCCATTATTATAACCAAAAGATAAGTCTTCAATATGACTGGCTGTATTAGACATGGCTTTTTTCAATTGAATATGTGGCATTAACGATATACCCAATTCACCTTTACTTATATGTATATACGAATCATCTGTCTCAATTTTATTAATTAATTGCACCGTATACTGACTTCTTTGTTGAGAGGACTATAACATCATTTCAGACCACTTATTTGTAATATGTGCTTCATTCAAATAGTCATTAACATATGTTCCACTACCTACTTTAGTATAGATAAATCCTTCAGCTTCTAATAACTCAATACTTTTAATAATCGTTACTCTATTTACGTTGTACTGTATCGCCAACTGCCTATGTGAAGGTATTTTCATTCCATAAAACCAATCCCCTGTGATTATTTTATCTCTTATGTCACTAGCAATATCTTTATATTTAGCCATCTTCTCCCTCCCTTTTAAAATTGGATAGGTAAATCCATTCAAAATTGGTTGTACTCATTTTAAATCATATTTTTTAATATAGAAACACATAATTAAAGGAGTGATGATATTAATGAATAAACTTCGAGACACTACTTTTCTATCATATTTATTTACTATCATATTGTGGGGATCTGCATTTCCAATGATAAAGATTGCGTTAAATGATTTTAGTGCAGAATCATTGTCGGCATTTCGTTTAATTTTAGCAACAATAATTCTCTTGCCGTTCGTAATTATAAAGAAATTGCCTACCCCTGAACTAAGAGATATCCCTGTTATTTTTATTTTAGGATTTTGTGGATTTGTGATATATCACACAGCTTTAAATTTTGGTGAAACTTTGATTAGTGCAGGTATATCTGGAATTCTAGTCTCTACAACGCCTATTTTTTCTAGTGCTTTAGCTTATATATTTTTAAAAGAGCATTTTTCAAAATGGAATTGGTTAAGTTCACTCGTCGCATTTATAGGAATATCCATTATTTCAATAAGTAAAGATGATTACACAACTATTAATGTATTAGGTGTTTTTATTATTTTACTTGCATCTTTTAGTGAAAGTTTGTATTTTACTTTCCAGAAAAAATACATAGAAAAATACGGCTTCATCGCTTTCACACTATATACAATAATGGCAAGCTCACCATTTATGCTTATTTTTATTCCTGAAATCATCAACGATATACACGGCGCCACTTTTACATCAATAGTATCGGTACTTTATTTAGCTATATTCCCTACTATAATTCCATACGTTTTGCTTGCTTATATTGTGAAGTCAGTTGGTGTCTCTGATGCAACAATGTCTCTTTATTTAACACCTATCGTTTCTTTATTATTATCTTATCTGTTATTAGACGAGCTACCAACAACCCTTGCTATTATAGGCGGAATTATCACTCTACTAGGCGTTAGTTTAAGTAACTTCTTTCAAAATACATAATTATTCCAAGTCCCGCACCTCAGAATCCAAAAACATTCGAGTGATAAAATTTTAAAAATCAAAAATATAAAAATGATCTAATTTCGTCAAATTTACCAATATAAATACTAATATTTGCAATTCACAAAGGGGTATAGTCTGAGTGTATTCTAATACGAAAGGACTTGGTGGATATGTATTACAGTTATGGAAATTATGAAGCATTTGCGCGCCCTAAAAAACCTGAAAATGTAGAAAACAAATCCGCTTACTTAATCGGATCTGGTCTAGCTTCACTTGCTGCAGCTTGTTTTTTAATAAGGGATGGTCAAATGGAAGGTTCGAAGATTCATATTTTAGAAGAGTTACCTAAAGCAGGTGGTAGTCTTGATGGTGAAAATATGCCTTTAAAAGGCTATGTTGTCCGCGGTGGTCGTGAAATGGAGAACCACTTTGAATGTTTGTGGGACTTATTCAGATCTATCCCTTCATTAGAAATCGATAACGCGTCTGTATTAGATGAGTTCTATTGGCTAAACAAAGAAGACCCTAACTATTCTCGCTGTCGTGTTATTGAGAAACAGGGTCAACGTTTAGTCACAGACGGAGACTTCACTTTGACTAAAACGGCGATTAAAGAAATTTTAGATTTATGCTTAACGAATGAAGAAGATTTAGATGATGTCAAAATAACAGATGTATTTTCCGATGACTTCTTTAATTCAAACTTTTGGATTTACTGGAAAACGATGTTTGCATTTGAACCGTGGCATTCTGCAATGGAAATGCGTCGCTATCTAATGCGATTCGTTCATCATATTAGTGGTCTCGCAGACTTTTCAGCTTTAAAATTCACTAAATATAATCAATATGAATCTTTAGTATTACCTATGGTTGAATATTTAAAATCGCATGGGGTTCAATTTGAATACGATGTAAAAGTCGAAGATATTAAAATAGATGTTACGACAAGTCAAAAAATTGCCCGAGAAATATTAATTGACCGTAATGGTAATGCAGAATCTATTAAACTGACTATAAACGATCTTGTCTTTGTGACAAACGGTAGTATTACAGAAAGCTCTACTTATGGTGATAATGATACACCAGCGCCACCAACTGACGAATTAGGTGGTAGTTGGACACTATGGAAAAATTTAGCGCGACAAAGTCCTGAATTTGGTAATCCTGATAAGTTTTGCCAAAATATTCCTAAAAAAAGTTGGTTTGTTTCAGCAACTTCTACAACAAACAATAAAGAGATTATCGATACAATAGAAAGTATTTGTAAACGTGACCCACTTGCAGGCAAAACAGTTACAGGCGGTATTATTACAATCAATGATTCTGCATGGCAAATGAGTTTTACAATCAATCGTCAGCAACAGTTTAAAGACCAACCTGAAAATGAAATATCTACATGGATTTATGCCTTATATTCAGATGTAAACGGCGATTATATTAAAAAGCCAATTACAGAATGTAGTGGTAATGAAATATGCCAAGAATGGCTGTATCACTTAGGTGTATCAACTGACAAAATTGAAGACTTAGCAAAACATGCATCTAATACGATTCCTGTTTATATGCCATATATCACATCTTATTTCATGACGCGTGCTATCGGCGACAGACCTTTAGTCGTCCCGCATCAATCTCAGAACTTAGCATTTATTGGTAACTTTGCAGAAACAGAGCGAGACACTGTATTTACAACAGAATATTCGGTTCGTACTGCCATGGAAGCTGTTTATCAATTACTAAATATAGATCGTGGTATTCCAGAAGTCATCAATAGTCCATTTGATCTTCGCGTCTTAATGGATGCCATATACGAACTGAATGACCACCAAGATTTGCGTGAGATTACTAAAGATTCGAAAATGCAAAAACTCGCATTAGCAGGATTCCTTAAAAAGATAAAAGGTACGTACATTGAGTCATTATTAAAAGAACACAAATTGTTATAACGAAAACCATTAATAGATTTTTATTTGGTGATTTCAAATCATGAGACTGGGACAGAAATGATGTTTTCATAAAAATTATTTCGTTGTTCCACTCTCATGATTTTTTTGATGAAACATAATTACATGATTGATTGCATCATTTTGTTAAACAAGTGATTGCAAACCTGCCATTTCACACTGAAAATTTACATAATAAGTGACGATATTTTACAAGTCATATACAAATAACATATATTGTTAAATAATTTTACCTAATCTTAACATTAAATTTACAATTATAAGCGATAATCTAAATATAAAGCTTATTTGAGGTGAAATAATGGAAATGTCGGTTACAGAAGTCATTTTCTCCTTTTTAGGTGGTTTAGGTATTTTCCTTTACGGCTTAAAAATCATGGGAGACGGGCTTCAAGCATCAGCAGGAGACAGGCTACGAGATATTTTAAACAAATTTACATCAAATCCAGTATTAGGTGTTATTGCAGGTATCGTTGTAACTATTTTAATACAAAGTAGTTCAGGTACGACAGTTATCACAATCGGACTGGTAACAGCTGGATTTATGACATTGAAACAAGCCATTGGAGTGATAATGGGTGCTAATATCGGAACAACGGTAACTGCATTTATTATCGGTATAGATTTAGGCGAATATGCAATGCCAATTTTAGCATTAGGTGCATTCTTAATCTTTTTCTTTAAACGCTCTAAAATCAATAACATTGGCCGCATACTATTCGGTTTCGGTTCACTATTCTTCGGTCTAGAATTTATGGGTGATGCCGTTAAACCTTTAGCATCATTAGATGGATTTAAGCAATTAATGCTTGATATGTCTACAAATCCAATACTCGCTGTCATTGTCGGCGCAGGGTTAACAGCACTAGTTCAAAGTTCAAGTGCGACGATTGGTATTTTACAAGAATTTTATCAACAAGATTTAATTAGCTTAAACGCAGCAATCCCTGTGTTACTAGGCGATAACATTGGTACCACGATTACAGCTATCTTAGCTAGTTTAGCCGGCTCAATCGCTGCAAAACGTGCGGCGCTTGTACACGTCATCTTTAACTTAATCGGGGTAATTATCTTCACAATTTTCTTGCCAGTTGTGATTCATTTGATTAGTTTGTTACAAGATTTATGGCACTTAAAACCAGCGATGACGATTGCAGTATCACATGGTATCTTCAACATAACAAATACTTTGATTCAATTACCATTTGTAGCAGGTTTAGCATGGATTGTTACAAAGCTTGTCCCAGGTAAAGATATTGCTGATGACTATAAACCTCAGCACTTAAACAAAGATCTTGTTTATCACGCACCTGGTGTTGCATTACAAGAAACTCAAAAAGAATTACAAAATGTGGGTCAGATTGTCTTATCAATGTTTGAAGACATTCGCGAAATTACAAAAGACGATAAAAAATTGATCAAAAAGCTTGAACAAAAGCATCAAGCTGTTGAAACAATCAATGATAGCATTCGAAATTATTTAGTTAGAATTTCTACAAAAGCCATTACGAAGGCAGACGTTGAGCGTTTAGCAGTTATGTTTGATGTCAATCGCTCTATTTTAAAAGTAGCAGAGCTAACAGAAGAGTATGTCGCTCAATTAAAACGCCAACATGATGAAGATATTCGCATTACAGAAGATGCACAACGCGGTATGGATAAATTATTCAACCATGTTGCTGAGTCATTTGATAAAGCCATCGACATGTTAGATGTTTATGACAAAACGAAAAAAGATGAAATTGTAGAACGTAGTAGAGAATCATTTAATATTGAACATAAACTACGCAAAGGTCATATTAAACGCCTTAATCGTGGTGAATGTACAACAAAAGGCGGATTACTATATATCGATATGATTGGTGTTCTTGAACGTATCGGTTATCATTCACGAAATGTTTCTGAAGCACTTGTTGGCCTTAACGATGATGTACCTACAGATGAAGAAATTGCAACAACTGAAATTTAATTTTTACTGTCTTATTTATATTCATATTTTTTTAAAATTAGAGATTCAGATGCATGTAAAAAGCCAATCCAACATTCATGGGTTGGCTTTTTTGTTTAGCAAAATTTATTATCTTAAATCGGCTATAAACACTGATATAATAATGCTTCATTAGTATGCGGTAAGCATGACGGACACTGTTCTCGGAGTCTGACCCCGAAACGTTTAATATACACTTTTACACGTCGCCTTCATTGAAGCGAATTGCCATAACCTTCACATTATATATAGTTCTTTCCATATAAATGTCCAAATTTTTAGAACAACGCAATAAATAACCATCCACCTAACTTATCAAAAATTTAAGTGGATGGTTTTTCATTTTCATTTATATTTATATTAGTGTTAATCCAATCATAGATTTATCTATATGCACTGCTCTATACATTTCCTCATTTAATTTGCTTTACTTTCATTTATATCATTATCAAAACACTTGGCGTGTCATCGTTATTATTTCGCATCTTTGACACGTTTATCATCATTAGGAATCGCGAATAAAATTGCGATAAATGCCATGATTCCCATTAATACGTTAACCCAAAGTGCAATCATCGCACCTGTATGAATGCTCGTTGCAGCAACTGCACCAGCATATACAGCACCACTAATTGCGACACCGAATGCGCCACCAAGTGATGAAGCCATTTTATAAATACCTGAAGCAACGCCAACTTTATCTAACGGTGCATTCGAAATAGCTGTATCTGTAGAAGGTGTTGCATAAATACCTAAGCCTAGTCCGAAACATAAATATCCTACGACACAACTGATAACATAAAATATGCCTGGTAAGAATACTAATGAAATAAGTGCAATACCAATGACCACAATGAATGTACCTAATAACATTGGTCGCTTAGAACCCATTTTTTGTAATAATTTTTCACCAACTCGAATCATCAATAACACCATGATTAAATAAGTAATTGATAAGTATCCTGCCTGCAATGCTGTATAACCTAAACCTTGTTGCACGAATGTATTCGCTACAATTAATGTACCTGCAAAACCGTTTAATAAGAAGTTCGAAATCGTTGCACCTGTATATGGTTTATTTTCAAATAATTTAAAATCAATAAGTGGATTATCTACTTTTTTCTCAACATTTAAGAAAATAAAGAATGCTACAATTACGATTGCAATCAAACCAAAGAACCATAATGATGTGTAACCAAGTGCTGCACCTTTAGTAATGACAACGTTTAAACTTAGCAACATAACTACTAGAACAATTAGCCCTGCAACGTCAAATTTATGTGTATTGGTAATTTCTGATTTCGTTTCAGGCGTCCCTTTGATGAGTAACATTGAAAGTACGGCAACGATAATTGAGAAGATGAAAATCCATCTCCAACCCATAGTTGTCGCAACTGCACCACCGAAGAGTGAACAGATACCACTGCCACCCCAAGAACCGATAGACCAATAACTTAAGGCACGCTGACGTTCAGCACCCTGATAATAAGTTTTCATAATGGCCAATGTAGAAGGCATAATACACGCTGCTGATACACCTTGTATAACACGACCTAAAATTAATAATGCCGGTAAATTCGTAATAATAATTAATGCTGAACCAATAATACTTAATAATAAACCGATATTCGTCATTTTCACGCGCCCAATTTTATCTGCCAGACCACCTGCTCCAACAACAAACATGCCTGAAAATAGTGCAGTTAGACTGACCGCAATACTAATTGTCCCCATGTCTGTACCAAAACTTTGTTGTAAATTCGGTACAACATTTACAAGTGATTGTGCAAACAACCAAAATGTAATAACACCTAATACAATACCTAAGATTAACTTGTTGCCCCCGCGATACGTTTCATTCATGTTAGTTATCTCCTTTAAGGTAATCTAAAACAACTGTCCCTACTGCTTCTGCAGAAATAAGTAATGATTTTTCTGAAATGTTAAATTTAGGATGATGATGTGGGTAAATTTCACCATTTTCCACCGCTGCACCTGTATAAATAAAGGCACTTGGGCGTTCTTTAGCATAATATGCAAAGTCTTCTGAAGGTGGTTGTGGTTCACACATTTCAACACCAAAATCAAGGTTTGCTTCTTTCAACGTCTTAGCCACGTACTCAGTAAACTCTGGATCATTATATAATGCTGGATAATCATCGTTATATTCTAAGGTGCAAGTTACACCATACATATCCTCTAATCCTTTTGATAAACGTTTAATTTCTTTTTCAATTGTTGCTTTTGTAGCATCTGTTAATCCACGTACATCACCTTCAATTTCAACAACATCTTTAATGACATTGAATTGACCTTTACCGTCAAATGAACCGATTGTGACAACACCGGTTTCAAATGGACTTAGTCGTCTAGATACAACTGTTTGTAACGCTGTGACGAAGTAGCTACCTGCAACAATGGCATCATTGGCCATATGTGGTGATGAACCATGACCACCTTTACCTTGAACTTTCAATTTGAAGAATGCGCGTCCTGTTTGAACATAACCAGGTCTGTAATACACTTTACCTGTTTTCATTGTGCTCATGACGTGTACACCTAATACATGATCAACACCGTCTAATACACCATTTTCAATCATTGTTTTAGCACCACCTGGTGGTACTTCTTCAGCTGGTTGATGTATCACAACGACTTTTCCTGTAAAACTATCTTTCATTTCAGCAAGCGTCTCTGCTAATACAAGCATGTATGCTGTATGTGCATCGTGACCACATGCGTGCATAACACCTTTATTTTGTGATGCAAAAGATAATCCTGTATCTTCAGTAATGGGTAATGCGTCAAAGTCTGCACGGATTGCTAATGTTTTACCAGGTTTCCCTGAATCAATCGTTACTTTAATTCCACGTGGTCCGACATTCGTTTCTACTTCCACATCTTTACCTTTGTAAAATTCAGCGATGTATTTCGCCGTTTCATCTTCATGAAAAGATAATTCTGGATGCTGATGTAAATAACGTCTGATCTCAATCATTTTGCCTTCTTTAGATTTTAAAGTTTCAATTAATTGTTGATTCATATCCTTCATCTCCTTAGTTACATCATAAATGATTAATCATTATTTATATTGCCAACAACAGAGATGTTAACCATTAATTTTTTGCAATTTTAGCTTTGAATATAAAAAATCACAAATTATGTATATCAAAATTTGTGATTTGTGATCATTTTATGAACTTGGGTAACGTTTTACTTCAATTAAGTGAATCCCATTCGTAATCATTTTAATGTTTAATGCCAGTGTGTCCGTGATATCTATATCATATACTTCTAATTTCGGAAAACTCATTCGATTAACGTAATCTATAGAGTCCTTGTCCATGCCATGTATCGTATGATGTTTGCGCCAAAGATTAAATAACGCACCATTTTCTTTATCTAAGGTAAAATGTTTAATCTTATACATACCTTCTTCCAGGGCATTAATGTTCAAATGAATCATTTCCGTCGCACGCATATTCATTTGATTGTCCAACGCTAAGTACGGATTAAAATGCTTTGCATCATATAACAATATTTGAAAATTTGAATCAGTCCCCGTGACAATACATGTATCATCAGAATACAAAATATTGCTTGTTAATTTATTAAATAGCAATGCCGTGAAATAGACCGGACGTTTTCCATTATATTGATGAAATAGTTCAATAGAATTCATATAATCCCGTTCATTTTTACAATGACTGACGTGCAAATCATAATTCAACCAATACCCGATACCCTCTACTTTAGAACTTAATTTTAATAATTGCTCAATGATGATACCACCTCTAAAATATTCGCCGTTTGTAATAAATGTATCACCCGTCAATGTATTCCAATTGAGTAAAATGAGTGGACGCTTTAGGCGATGACGATGCATTAAGTCGATAAGGTAATTCGTTTTATTAATAATCATTTGACTCGCGGTTTTAAATTCATCATCATTCATTTTATTAAAATCAACAGCGTCATTTGAATTGGCATCAAATACAAAATGGTCGATGTGTGGCTCAAGTCGTTTCAATAATGGTAGATGTCTTTCCGTAGCTTGATCTAAGTGAATGTACAAGCCACCATTAGGGAATAATGCTTTAAAATAATCAATCATTTCAATCAAAGACGTGTGCAATGTCGTCACATACAAGTTGAACTTCAAATCTTTTCTATGACTGACATGCAGGGCAACGTGATGGATAAAAATTTTAAATGCATCGATATAATCACGTGAGTCATACTGATCCAAATGCATGGTCAAACTAAAGTTATGATCTAATAAAAAGTCTAAACACAAATCAATATCATAAAATATATTCGAAATTTCTGCATCATACGTGAATGGCGCATTGAGCTTTTTCATGATATATGGAATCACATCATATGCTAATACTTCATTGACTTGAAAATCATGATGACATGTAAGCAACTGTGATTGATACTGTGTATTGAGCAAATTCCTCAAATAGCCCACTTGAATAATATGATTAAATTGATTTAGTTGGTGATTGGTTGGTTGAAAGGCAATCTCTTTATAGTTCATCTTTTCAATATCTTCAATAAAATGATTCATTTCTTCAATGTAGTCATTTAAAAGTAATATCAATTCACGGTCGTGATAATCATGTTGTGCCGATTGCTGGTTTTCAGTGATTGCTGGACGATCACCTCGATATTGTTTAGGTGTTTGATGCGTAAAGTGTTTAAATGTTCTCGCAAAGCTCGCTGCACTTGAAAAGCCATTTTGCAATGCAATATCAGTAATGGTTTCATCTGTGTATGTCAAATCGAGTTTCGCATGCTCAATTCGCGTCGTATTTAAGAAATGATGGAATCCTACACCTAGCGATTCTGTAAACTTTTTAGACAGATGGCTCTCTGACCACCCAACGTATTCGCTTAATTCTGAAAGGCTTAAATCTTCATGAAAATGTAACTCGATATAGTCGCATACTTGATTCACTTTATCATCATTTAAGATACTTTGGTTCGAATGATATGTACGCGGGACATAATGAATCATATGCATAAGCAACTGAATCACAAGTTGTTGCTCAGTCAATTTAGACAACTCATTATGTCGGATATGTGTTGAAACCAGTCTTGCCATTATATTTCTCAGTTGATGTATATTCTTTGTTGTGGTCGCATCTGTTAAGTGAAAATATAGACAATGCACATCATCAAACTTGTCTGCTAAATATTTCATTTGGAATTGGATATAACATATGATGCCATCTTGTTGAAGTTGAAATCGATACAAGTCGCGGTGGTTAATGATGAAAATGTCGCCACTGTTGCATTGCGTCATATTATTTTCATCATAAATGTGTGCCTCACCTTTAATAACAAAACCAATCATTAAACTATTGAGCCTTTTGAAATCTGACATACTCTCAGTTTCTACTCGAATTAAATAATCACGTTGCATACTATCCCTCAATTCAGTAATATGAATACGTTTATTTTACATTATTTTACAGCAACATATTTGAATTTCATATTGAATCGTGTGTGTGGATGATTATTTATCCTCACTCGGTTCAAGATGTAGACTATCAGTAAAAAAAGTATTTTCACCTTTTTTCTCCACAAAAGTAAATTCAATGTCTTTATATCCAACTGATGAACCTTTTAAGTCTCCCGAACCTTTCAACAATAACTTTGGTGCTTTATTCGTTGGTATTTTATATCTTTTTCGTAATTGTTTTACATTATAGTCATCATTAGTTAATTGATATTTTGCTGAATAACTCGGTACCTCTGGATTATATGATATATCGCCGTCTTTGTACTTCGACAAATCTTTAAAGCTGCCATATTGCGCGAAGAACTTAAAATTCTCGATTTCTTTTTTTATATTTTCGTCTTTGATACCTTTAGTTGGAATGATTTTATTGTCTACCATTTTAACGGGATATTCTTTATCTTTACTCTTAGGTCTACCATCTTCATCATGAAGTGTTTCACTCACTATATACTTCCCGGTTGTAGTCTTAGTGTTTCTATTCATATATAGAACCATACCTTTTGATTTCATACGTTCCCCTTTAGGTTGAACAACCATTTCAGAACCAATAATCCATGTACCTTTATCATTTTTATCAAATTCGTCATCACGATAACCTTCTTTATCGTATAAATCCTCTAGATTTTTAATCGGATACATACTCAATGTTTTTTCAAAGCTTTTCTTAACTTCCGCTTCTTTACCTATGCCACAACCAGCAGTGAAACTAATGACTAATATCAAAAAACTAATATACAATACCAATTTGTTTAATCGTTTCATAATTTCACAATCCTATTCTTCTTATTATCTTTCCTGGATTGATTTCATATTTTGATCGAGTCATGATTATTTATCCTCACTTGGTTTAAAAATTAACCCATCACTAAAGTAAATGTTCTCTTCTTTTTTCTCTACAAACGTAAATTCAATGTCTTTATATCCAACTGATGAACCTTTTAAATTCCCTGTACCCTTCAACAACAACTTCGGTGCTTTATTTGTTGGTATGTCATATCTTTTACGTAATTGCTTTACATTGTAATCATCATTAGTTAATTGATATTTAGCCGAATAACTCGGCACCTCTGGATTATATGAAATATCTCCGTCTTTATACTTCGACAAATCTTTAAAGTTTCCATATTGAACAAAGAACTTAAAGTTTTCGATTTCTTTTTTTATGTTTTTATCTTTAATTTCTTTTGTTGGAATGATTTTATTATCGACCATTTTAACTGGGTACCTTTTTTCATTCTCTTGGGGTCTTCCGTCTTTATCATTCTTTATTGCATTTACATAATAATATCCTTTTGTTGTTTTGGTATTTCTATTCATATACAAGACCATACCTTTAACTTTCAGAGCTTCCCCCTTATTTTGAGTTGCCATTTCAGAACCAATAATCCATGTACCTTTATCATTTTTATCAAATTCGTCATCACGATAACCTTCTTTATCGTATAAATCCTCTAGATTTTTAATCGGATACATACTCAATGTCTTCTCAAAACTTTTCTTTATTTTCGCTTCTTTACCTATGCCACAACCAGCAGTGATACTAATGACTAAAAACAGAAAAATAATGCCTAACACTAATTTGTTTAATCGTTTCATCATCTTACAACTCTCTCCTTTTATTAGGTTGTCCTAGATTGATTTCATATTCTGGTTAAAAGATGATTATTTATCCTCGCTCGGTTCAAGATGTAGACTATCAGTAAAGTAAATATTTTCATTTTTATTCTCTAAAAAAGTAAATTCAATTTTTTTATATCCAACTGATGAACCTTTTAAATTCCCTGTACCTTTCAACAACAGCTTCGGCGCTTTATTTGTTGGTATGTCATATCTTTTACGTAATTGTTTTACATTATAATCATCATTAGTTAATTGATATTGAGCTGAATAACTCGGCACCTCTGGATTATATGATATATCTCCATCTTTATAATTCATTAAATCTTTAAAATTGCTATATTGCGCAAAAAACTTAAAGTTTTCGATTTCTTTTTTTATTTTTTCATCTTTAATTTCTTTTGTTGGAATGATTTTATTATCGACCATTTTAACCGGATATCTTTTTTCATTGTCGTGCGGTTTTCCTTCATCCTCGTCCTTAGTCACATCGACATAGTAGTAACCATTTGTTGTTTTGGTATTTCTATTCATATATAGAACCATGCCTTTAGCTACCATATCTTCATTATTAGGTTGAATAACCATTTCAGAATTTATAATCCATGTACCTTTATCATTTTTATCAAACTGATCATCACGATAGCCTTCCTTATCGTATAAATCCTCTAGATTTTTAATAGGGTACATACTCAATGTTTTTTCAAAGCTTTTCTTAACTTCCGCTTCTTTACCTATGCCACAACCAGCAGTGATACTAATGACTAAAAACAGAAAAATAATGCCTAACACTAATTTGTTTAATCGTTTCATCATCTTACAACTCTCTTCTTTTTAAAATGATTTGTTTTTGTTAATTACATATATTTATCAATTTATAACACTTTTTCACTTTAATATTATCAAAAATTTCACAAACAATCTGTTCAATTTATAATATTGTTGAATTATTACTTATTTTCAAAATAAAAACGAGTAGTGAAAATAATTAGAATCTAACTATTTTCATACTCGTCTTAATATCATTATTGAATCCTTATTTATTACTATCTATAATTTCACTTACGATATCATCATATCCAGGCCACGTATATCCTGCATAGTCAACAATCAGCCAACCCGTTCTAGCTTTCCCATTTGCTTTAATCGTTTTTGCAATTTCAGGATTTATATGTGATGCATAGTTATAAGTACTATTAAATGCGCTGCCTCCAGACGCTACACTCAAGAAATTCACATATACATTGTCTTTGTTACTATCCGTTTTAGCTTTAGCCAATAAATTTTTAACAGCTTCAACTTTTTTATCATAGTAATCTTTATACTCATCTTGTACTTTTAAATTTAAGCTACCATTATTAATTTTCGTTTCAAATGTCGCATTGTCTGCCCATTGAATACCTGACGTGTCAGCACCATAACCACTTTTTATGTACGTACCCCCCATTCTATTGAATAGGACAATTTTACCTTTCGTTTCTTTTAAAGTAGGATTCGCATTACTTCCTGTGTAAAAAAGATTCTGATATTGCGGGTTATTATAATAATATTCTCTAAAAATTTCTTCAAATGTCTTCGTAACTTTAGAATCGCTATCGTAGTCCTTTTTCATAGACATCACAATTGTTTCGTTTGGATAAGCACTCAAGTAATATTTAGCATCATCGAGAAATTTTCCTAATTCATGATGCAAATAAACCATGCCGTGATGAACTGAAATCATATTATCAGCACTTGCTCTACCTCTAATATCAAAAAACCTGACTCCCGACTTCATTTGGGTAAGGTAATCTTTATCTTGAGTCTTTGCCCAAACTGATTTTACTGGATCCTTTAAAGTGAATGAGCCACTATCATGTGAACCCGGTATATTAATCTCAGTTAAATGTTTTCCATCATCAAGTTTACTCATCCAATTTTCTGGACTTTTACTCAACGAATCTGACGCATGTGCTGAATGATACCAACCACTCATCACTACTAAAATGATACTTAAAAACAAAGTCTTAATACACTTTTTCATAATATCAACTTCTTTCTATATTTAATACATTAATTATACATCTTTTTTAAATAAAAATATGTGTAAAATTTTAAAACTTATTTAATTGATGTTTTAATAATGTATTATAGAAATTATTGACATATGATTAAAAACCCTTAGGATAGTTCTTTACATATATAAGTTAAAAAAGGAGCTAGCTTTATAATCGCCAGCTCCTTATCGTTATCTTTTATCTTCCATTGTGTAACATACGAGGCCAAATATAATACCACCTATGCTCCAAACGATTAAATCACTTCTAGTATTTCCTAAGTCAGTGAAACCGTATATATCAGCTACAGTACCTGCTGTCAGCGCCAATGATGTAAATAAAATTGCTACTAAAATTGATTTTAGTTTAACGAAATCCTTACTATTTTTCTTATTTTCTTTATCTTTGCCACGCTTAACATCGTACGCTTTCAAGAAACGCAGTCCAATTAGTGCTTCAATTAAAATCAAAACGATGATGATTTGAGTGGTGATTGATAGTTTAGGCTCCAAAATGTGAATGAATATGTTAGAAATTACTAACGCAAGCAAAACGAGCATTGAATATGCATATAAAATGATAAATTTTGCCCCTTTTAATTCTTCAGTTGTTTCATTCTTGTCTGTTTGAGATCCACTTATTGCATTTAATATCCAGTTGTTAAATTTCTCCATTATTCAATTTTGCTCCTTTTAAAATGTATAACTTCCTCTATATACTTTTTTGTATGTTATTTTACATTTCTTTCTTTAAAAATCGTCTCATAAAATGGTTTCATCTGTATTCTTTGCATGTCGCCAATTACATAAAACTCTTTCTTAGCTCTTGTCACTGCAACGTTTAACAAGTTTGGTTTTTCGCATGACCAGTTCACAGCACCATCTTGGGTATTATCAGTACCTATTACAAAATACACCTTCTGAGCCTCTTTACCTTGAAAAGTATGAACAGTACCAATGGATTTATCGACCCATTGATTAATTTTTGTACGTTCAATATCAATTCTAGTCGGTAGTTGTTGCTTTAACATACGTTTAATCTGTTGCTGTACTGCTGAAAAAGGCGATATTACAAATGAGCTCGGTTCATTTTTACCTTCCTTAATTGCTTCAATCCAATCATCAGCTAATAATCCCACTACTTTTTCACCATGCTCTTTCACAAATTGTTTTTGAACTGCGTTTCCTTTAACGTCATACCAACCTGTTTTACCTACTTTTGTAATATTACTTGGCAACACCATTTTATTATTATAAGCGATTTGGTTAGCTATCGTGAACATAGGTTTTAAACATCGTCTGTGCACCCATAAAGGTATGCCTATCCAGGTTTTTTGATTACTATCAGTAGCATCAGATTTCCAAAAACCATATTGATTGGCGTTGTCTGCAACAGACTGCACAGAAGCTTCTTTAGAAACTAGATATTCCGGAACATGATAATTTTTACGAATGTTATCAATTAAATGACTTTCTAAAGTCACAACCGGTTCTATTTGAATCGGATCACCTACAGCTACAACTTTTTTTGAACGATATAATGCTCCCACAGCTGCTTGAGGTATTGCTTGTCCTGCTTCATCAATAAATAAGTAGTCTATGAAATCTTTTGGTATGCCCCCATACATAGATTTAAAGCTTGCAAACGTCGTACTAACTACTGGAAATATTAAATGCATCACATTCCATGCGTTGTGTACTTTATCTGGATTTGCATCAATTAATTTCCTTCTATCTTTAAAATCATTAATCGCATAATAAATAGTTGTATTATTAGCAATCAATAATAATTTATGCAATATCATTGCTCTTAAAAAGAGCATGGCACGTCTGTATTGAAGTTCGTCACTCGTCCACAGATTAGTAACTTGGCGCTCATCATAATTGTTGTCACTCCAAAAATCTTTTTCTGGAATTGTAATTTTTGACTCAATACGATATGCTTCTAACTCTTGTAACTGTGAATTTAACTCGTCTAATTGCAACTGTACTTTAGTTAATTGTTTAATTAATTTCTCTTTTTCTTTTAGTTTGCTAACAAGGTCTTCATGTTTGTTTTTTTTACATTTCTCTAACTCTAACTGTTGTGTTAATAATTGTTGCTTCTCTTTATTATGATCTTTATAGCTTTCATCTTCTTCTGAATTAAACATCGCTTTCAGTTTGTTAATAAAACCTTTGTTGCTTTCTTTGATGGATTTAATTAACTCATTTAAAGTTTCTATTTGCTTAACAATATAATTAATTCGATTATCCAAATCTTCTATTTCTTTATTGTCTCGTAACGTTTCATTATCTAAATGATATACCTGTTCTTCAATACTTGTTTTTTCACTATTAATAACCTGTTCAATCTTAGAGAAAGACTCACAATTTTTATAAACATCATATGCTCTAATAGATTCTTCTTTTAACATTTCAACATGCCTCAACTCTTCTAAAAATGCACGTTGATGTGATTGCCATTCACTCATTAACTCGTTATAACTCATACGATTATTCTCATTTTGTAGTAATTTAGCAAAGCCAATATCATTCGCATCTTGTTTTAACATATGACTCAATACTTGGTTAATATTAGTACTTTTACCAAAAACTCCAGAAAATAAGCCCCAGGCACTTTCACCAATCAAATCTTCAGCTATTTCAGCAAAATCTTTTAATTCATGTGCTAAATTTGCATAATTCTGTTCATATTTAGGGAATTTACATTTTTCGGGATTTCTTATAATTTCTTCAATTTTCGGTAAATCTTTAGATATATTTTCAACAGCTCCATTATTACTAGATGCGACTACCATCTTATATTTGGCAATAGATTCCTTTAGTAAGTATACGTATTTATCATCCGTTTCATGAATTTTTGTTTTGACAAATGCATCTTTAGGATTATTTAGTTTAGCTAACTCTTTACCTCTTTCAACTACTAGATGAGCAAATATATCTTTTAATAAAGTAGTCTTACCTGTACCTGGTGGCCCATTAACTGAACTTATTCTTTCATTACCACTCGTAATTTGGTTTACAGCAAGTTGTTGCATTAAAGACAATCTAAACTCAGTCTGTGATGGCCATCGTCCATCAGGCAAACGTGAAGGATGTAAAAATTTGTCAAACATTTCTTTATTTTCATCTACTTCTATGCGCTGACTTTCTTCTACACCTTCAATGTAATCAATTAAAGTTTGGTTGGGAGATTTTCTTGCTTTCTCAATATCACTTATGAAGAAGCTGTTAAATTCCGGCTGTGGTAAATCACTATCTTTCACATATTCTATTGCTACATAATGTCCAAATAATCCATCTTTCTTTGAATTTAATACAGAAAAGTACTCATCATAAGCTTTGTCCATCTTCTTCAATTTAAATTCATTAATTGGTTCATCTGCTAAAATTTCTTTTACTTTTTGAACAAATTTTTCAACAGAATCATTAAATTTTTCTTCTATATTGGCATTTTTGTTCTTTTCAATTTCTTTTAATGCACTCATAATCATCGGAATATGTATAGAATCAACTATCACTTTGCCGTGTTTATCTGTGTTAAATGTGTAACCATAACAGTGTGTCCCATTTGGATTATGAATCTCAGAATAATCATCAAAAATATCCTGAATTTTCAAATTAATTTCATTATAGCGGAAGCAATGTCTATAAAATTTAAATATAAGTTCCCCAGTCTCTGATTTTTCTTCTGATATAATAAAGCGTTCAGCATTCCATATTTCAAAATATTCATCAAAACTTTGAAGTTGTGCTTGCTTTGCACCATTTTTAAAATGTTCAGCTGAGAGTATATCTTCCGCTGTAAAATTTACTTCTCCTGGACTTAAAGATTCAATTAACAACCAAGCCGATAACGTATCATTTAGCAATTGACTCATGAAATCCCACCTTGTTCCCTATTTGTTTTTTACTTAATGCTATTTTAACAAATAATTTAATCATATTAGTGTTTTTTCAAAAATATTCATATATTATCATTACCATATTTATTCAACAAATGTTTGTAAAATCCTCACTAATAAAATTAATCGATATGACCATAATTCATTATCCAATAAATGACTATAAAAATTTCTTCTATGCCTTCATTTGCAACTAAATTTGGACATCAAAAAAGAGCACTCCTGAATGAGCACTCCCTTAATTATCTTTCCGTTATATTTGTATTGTCGACGGTTTCGATTTCTTTATTTTTATTTGTAGCTTTTTTCGCAACAATTAACAACGTTGAAAGTACCGCTAAAGCTAAATAAGCATAACCGCCCGCTTGTTTCATTACAAAACTACCGTAATAGTATCTTACGCCACCTTCGTCCATATAAATTTTCGTAGTGTGAACCAAAACTAGAGATAAGCCTAGACAAATTGACAAACCAATCGTAGTGTAAACCATGTATTTTTTAAATGTCTGTTTTTTCTTTTTTTGCTTATAAAACGGTAGAAAACATAATCCATATGGCATTAAAAAAATGATACCTGCAATGCCAAAGGTAAGTATGACAAGCCAAAAAAGAAACGCTGATACTATATAATATAGATAAAATTGAGAAATACCAGCCGTAGCCAAGATTAGAAATAAAAAAGTAGTAGCGAATTTATATGTCTCACTTACTTTATTAACTTGGTTAAAAAAGTTATCAATTGCTTTATTCTTTTTTGAAATATGTACTATACCTTCTATAATCATCCAAATAATACCACCAATAACTAACAAAGCAAAAACTGGGATTACAAGACTAATTAACATATCGTTCACCTGCTCACCTCTATTTTCAAACAATTATGATTGAATTGAATCATTCTAATTTTTGTAAAGTTACTTGTTTAATTTATTATATTTATTAACTCTATGATAACAAAAATACTGTTTGTGTATAACAATAAATTGAGATACTCAATAATTTGATAATGTGAAATTGATACTTTTCAAAATAGTTGAATATGACAATTAATGATTAGTTTTGCAATGGTGCTATAATCAATATTTAGCAGTTATCATTATGCTTGAAAGGGTGGTAAAGGCGGAGAAGTCATCCACTTTTTCCTATACTACAAGGACCTTTACTTTAAAACAACGAATTTACAAAATAAAAGGCATAATTTCTTTTCTGTCACATCGCTCATTCTAACTACTAGACTTTTAAAATCGTTCCTGTAATTTAAACTCAATCAACTTTCAATTAATGATGCATAATATGATTATAAGTATAGTAGTTAACTTCAAATATCTTAGAAATGTCCTGTACTATATCTCTTTTATTCTCAAAAGTCATAGGTAATAAAGCCTTTCCTTTTCCTTGTTTAACTAAGTTTATTATTGCTGCCAATGAATCAATTTCCATTACCCGTTGTGAATCAAGCTTATTATCTAAAGTTATTTTCCTTAAAGGACAAAACTCATCTTTATTTATTAGTAAAGCCTCTTTATCATAATTACTTCCATTACTGTAAAGCGTTACTTTCATAGTATCAACATTACTAAGTCTATAATTTGAGTCGTTAATTTTTATGAATGAAATAACCTTATCATAATTATTTTTTTCTATAGCTTTTCTAATATTTCCACTAGAAATAAAATTAATTGAGTTATTCGACATCATAATTTCTTCGCTCTCAGATAAATAATTAAATAACAGTTCTGAGCATAAAATAGACATAGTATTATTTTTCATTTTATTTTTTATAGTCTCTGTATCTCTTAATACTTTTTTGCTATACGCTAAGAATTCTTCGCCTGCTTTAGTTGCCTTAGCACCTTTTTGATTTCTAAAAAGCAAAACTACACCTAATTCATTTTCAAGCTTGCTAATTCTTTGAGATATATTAGATTGTGCATATCTAAGTTTAATTGCAGCTTTATTGATAGATGCTTCTTCACATACAGTTATAAAAATTTCCAAATCATTAAAGTTCAATTTAATCACCTATCACTTTTTATGATAACTATATCACAATTGGATAATATGAGATTTTACTTATTATTGCTATCCTTTTTATAAAAGGGGGTATGCTAAATGCATGCAATGCAATATCATGTTAAGTTGCCTAGTGATTACAATATGGAAATAATTAGAGATAGAGTTCGATTAAATGGTTATAAGACTGATGGATTTAAAAATTTAATTATAAAAGCTTATTTAATAAGTCAAACAACTACTAATTGCATTACAAATACTTATTCACCATTATATTTATGGAGAAGTTCAGAGGGGATGACTGAATTTATATTCAATGGATTTTATGATAATGTTATTTCTTCTTTTGGATGGCAAAATATAAATATTGGTGTGATATATTCAATGAACATAACCGATTCTGTTAAACATAGTCTTTATGCGCTTGAAGAATATATCGACATTTTCCCTACTTTATCTCTAAAAGAAATAGAAATCAAAAAATTGTTTAGAATCTTCGATAATGCAGTTGCAGAAATTATAATTTATAATCCTGATAAGTGGAAGTTTGTGAAATATTCATTTATTGAAAATCTTCCAAAGAGTCTCAATCCAAATATAAAAATTTATGATGTACTATATATCTCACAATGAAAGTACAGATTTAAAGTTATTATTATCAACATTAGAAAACAGACTAAAATAATTTATCTGAACTTATTAATAATAAAGAACCTGCTAGATGACAGCTATTTAAAATACATAAGCTACTCATTTAGCAGGTTAAAATATTAATCAATCCATACTAACTAGTATGATTCAAAGGTTTTCATCTATTAAATTCTTTACTATTTTGAAAATGAATGCCCGCAATTTGAAATTTCAACTAGAAATAATCCTTATTAAAGATATAAATCACCTGTTTTTATATTGAATTACTTTTTCATTAACATCTCATTTAAATTATTATCTTTGAGTTTCACCATAACTACACGTTTTCACCAATAATTATAAAAAAACATCTTTTACAAAAGATTCAAGTACTTGCTTATTCGATTCAGGATTAATTATCAATGTTGTTTCTAAATTCGGAATATCGACATCTACGTCTATTTGAAACAAACTTTTATTTTCTAATTCATCTGCAACAATAAATTCCGGCAATAGCGCAATCCCACCTGAATTTTTCAAGTGTTTTTTTAATGACTCAATTCCTAGAAATTCAATCATTTGTTTTGTTGAAAAGCTATATTTATATAAAATCATTTCTAACTGTTCTCTGTAACTACACCCTTTTTCAGTAACAAGTAATGTATGGTTTTGAATATCGTTTAATTTGAAATCTTTCATCTCTTTGTTAGTAACAAATATTAAACGTTCTTCAGTTATAGGAATAGCAGTTAAGTTACTATTAATAATCTTTTCGTCTGTGATAAGGCTAATATCCGATTTGAAATTAGCAATTTCTTCTTTAATATAGAAATTAGAATGTGCGGATTTAAACTTCAAGTTTACATATGGGTGTTCAGCTAACCATTCACTAATCTTATTATAGTAGCGATACAAATACTGACTTTCTTGCATGTTAATACTTATATTTACCTTCTTATTGTAAAGTCCTTTTATTTCTCTCTCGTATTCGCTATTACTATCTAAAATCACTTTAGCATATTTAACGTATGCTAAGCCTTCTTCCGTTAGTTCCATACCATATTTTTTTCTATAAAATAATTTAACATCTAATTGCCTTTCTAATTTTTCAATATGTGTAGATACAGTTGACTGTGAATAGTTAAGTAACTCTGATGCTTTAGTAAGGTTCTTTGTTTCACTAGTTACTAAAAATGATTTTAAAATGTTTAAGTTCAAAGTAGTACCTCCTTTAGGGTTCCCTTTTATCGAATCCTGAATTCTAAGAATTCTGATTTAATAATAATATATTAAATATTATTATTAAGGTAAATCGAAAGGAGTTATGACTATGATTACTTGTTTATTTGGAAGTAGTAGAAAAGATGGCAATTCAGCTATCGCAGTAGAGAATCTATTGAAGAATTTAAAAGTCAACTTTGTGAATTTATATCAAAGCAACATTGAAAAGGTTACAGATAATCGTCATAGCAAAGGTGCCAACTTTCATAATGATGATTACGAACAAATTTTAATCAAAGTTTTAGAATCAGATATTATTATTTTTTCAACACCACTCTATTGGTACTCCATGAGTGCGTCTTTAAAACTCTTCATTGATAGATGGACCGAGTCATTGCGAGATACGCAAATAGACAACTTCAAAGAAATCATGTCACAAAAAAAGTATTTGATTTTAATCATAGGTGGCGACAATCTGCATACCAAAGCACAACCTTTAGTCAACCAATTCAAATTAATATTTGAGTTTATGAATATTACTAACTATAGATTTTTGATCGGCGAAGGCAATAAACCATTCGATATTTTAAACGACTCTCAATTTATAGAAGAGCTCGCAAATATAAATCTTGCATTGAAAAAAGGTGATATTTATGACTGATTTGTTGAAAATTAAAAACTTCAGATTGTTCTTTTTAGCAGAAATAATTTCAGCATTCGGAGTTGGAATTAGTACAGTTGGGGCTAATTGGTATTTAATCGACAAAACTAACGACTCCCAACTATTAGGTATTATGTTAGCTTTAAATGTATTATCCGGTTTCTTAGCTTCTCCTATAATAGGTGGACTAGCCGATAAATATAATAGACGAAATATTATTTTAATCACCTATCTTCTTCAGGTAATATTATATTTACTCATTGTCATAGCACTCGTAATGATAGGATTTGAGACCTATTTAGTGATTGGATTTGCGATTGTTAATGGGATAGGTTGGACTACGTATATGGCAACATCTAGAAGTTTAGTTAAACAGATATTAAAACCAGATCAATATACAGATGCAAATTCTCTATTAGAGATTAGTTTGCAAACAGGTATGTTTATTGCAGGTGGATTATCAGGAATATTATATAAAATAAATGGATTCACTCTAATTATAGCGATGACTATAATGATGTTTCTAATCAGCATTTTTATGTTATTTAGATTGCATGTAGATAAACCAACTCATTCAGAGGAAGAATCAACAAATAGCTTATTGCAAGAATATTTATTAGGATGGAAATTTTTAAAAGACAACATGATGATATTTATTTTTGGAGTTATTTCAATCATACCAATGGTGTTTACAATGATCTTTAACATATCATTACCAGGATATGTTTATAATGTTTTAAAACTTTCGTCTGTACAATTTGGTTTTTCAGATATGTTATATGGCATTGGAGGATTATGTGCAGGTTTAATTTCAGCTATTCTTTCGAAGAAAATCTCAACTAAAGTATTGATATTTTTGTTATATTTCATATTAGTCATAAATTCAGCACTATTTATTTGGATAAACTCAGCATTTTACTTATTCATAGGATCATTTATACTAGGCTACTCAATTTCATCAATCAGAATTTATATGAATACAGCTATAATGAACACTGTTTCAGATAAATATGTCGGTCGCTCATTTACGATATGGACGTCAATTTCATTGTTACTGCAAAGTTTAATTGCTCCATTTTTAGGAAGATGGATTAATGAAATTAATGATAAATTCGGTTTCTATATTATACTCATTTTATCCTTACTCATATTTGTTACACTGCTGCTTGTTAACAAAACAGACAAAATAAAATATGCACATAAAGAAGAGTGACCGTCACTCTTCTTTAACAAGCGACCATTTATCGATGGGCTTAGTTCTCTCTGCACCCACACTTCACTACTTCACTTTTTCAAATCATTTTTTATGGTCTTAAATAAATCAGTGAGATTTGTTGCTTCGGTAAAGTCTAGAATTAATATCATTTCTTTAGAACCTGGATATGGCGAAACTAATGTATTATCTTGCAATTTCTGCTGGGCACTTTTAGTCGCCTTGACCAATAATCTATTATCATACAAACCACCTATAACCACGCCATCATAATAAATAATATATTCTCCCATCATCTTTCTTGTCTTAACCGCGTTTGAATTCACATGATTTAAAAATAAATCATGTACATCTTTCTTAGTCGCCATTGTAATCGCTCCTTCAGTTTTATGTTTAATCACATTCGTATTAATGATTCATTTCGTGTTGCTCTTAATTTTATCTATAATTATATGCGTAGTTAAAATCAAACCTATGGAAAAGAAAATAATGATAACAATGTTAAGAAATATAGTTATAAAATTATAGTTTGGAAGGTATGCGAATAGCAGAAAAATAGGTATCGCAAAAAATAAATCCCACCAACCTAAACTTTTTAAAGAATGCTTTAAACCTTCCATAATATCACCTTTATAAATTTGTCTTTGTTATAAGATAACTAAAAAATCGCTTTACTGTAAAAGTAGCCAAAGAAAATTCTGAATCATATTCATAAGTAGTGTATCATTAATAATGAACAATTTAATACTATAATCCTTGATCTTTGTATTGATCAACTTACCACAACATTTATTTTAGACTACTCTTAGACTTCCCTTTCAAATGGTTGCATCTATTGAAATTCCTTTTGTATAAGTTAGGCTTTTGTGGTAATATCATCATGCATAAAAAATCGAGATACTAATTATAAAGAGGGTATAAATATATTATGAAAGAAAATTTTTGGAGTGAATTACCACGTCCATTTTTTATTTTGGCGCCAATGGAAGACGTTACAGATATCGTCTTTCGACACGTTGTAAGTGAAGCAGCTAGACCGGATGTGTTTTTCACTGAATTTACAAATACTGAAAGCTTTTGCCACCCTGAAGGCATACATAGTGTGCGCGGACGCTTAACTTTTAGTGAAGATGAACAGCCGATGGTCGCTCATATATGGGGAGATAAGCCAGAACAGTTCCGTGAAACGAGTATTCAATTAGCTAAAATGGGCTTTAAAGGCATAGACTTAAATATGGGATGTCCTGTAGCAAATGTTGCTAAAAAGGGTAAGGGTTCCGGCTTAATCTTAAGACCTGACGTTGCTGCCGAAATTATTCAAGCGACTAAAGCAGGTGGGCTTCCGGTAAGTGTTAAAACACGCCTTGGCTACTATGAAATCGATGAATGGAAAGATTGGTTGAAGCACGTCTTCGAACAAGACATTGCCAATTTATCTATTCATCTTCGTACACGTAAAGAAATGAGTAAAGTAGATGCACATTGGGAATTAATCGAAGCTATTAAAAATTTACGTGACGAAATTGCACCAAATACATTGTTAACAATTAACGGTGATATTCCCGATAGAAAAACAGGACTTGAACTGGCAGAAAAATATGGCATTGATGGCGTCATGATTGGTAGAGGCATTTTCCACAATCCATTCGCTTTTGAAAAAGAACCACGCGAACACACAAGCAAGGAACTATTAGATCTATTGAGATTGCATTTATCATTGTTTAACAAATATGAAAAAGATGAAATACGACAATTCAAGAGCTTGCGTAGATTCTTTAAAATCTATGTGCGTGGCATAAGAGGCGCTAGCGAACTTCGACATCAATTGATGAACACACAATCAATTGCAGAAGCACGAGCACTACTCGATGAATTTGAAGCCCAAATGGACGAAGACGTTAAAATTGAATTATAGTATGAGTAATAAAGTTTATGGATGATATTTCCCAATTTAACACGGATTGAACACTTTCTACTTAGGTATTATCTTGGTTTTCCTGATAGGATAACTCCCGATGATGCCTTTTTACTTATGTCACTTATCCTTTTGGAAATGGTGCAAAATTAAAAATACATCAGGATATCGTTTAACTCAGAAAAAAACTCCAATCAAAAAAAATGTTTACAACACATTATGAAATTAAAATTGCTCTTAGTGTTCAACAGACAAAGTTATTGAAATTACTATTGGAGGTACATACCAAGCTATCATTTTGAGTACACGTGGTTTGAATATCTGGCAAGAAATGGAAATTGGTAATGTCAGTCATAAAGTCGCTAAACGTGCTCAAATACCATTAATTATTTTTAAATAATTTAGAGGATGAGGTATAAACCTTTAAAAAACAGCAGTGAGATGATTTTCAATTAGAAAATATCTTACTGCTGTTTCTATTTTCATAATCATTCTTATTGAATGACTTCATCGTGATCATTTAAAACAGTAACAACTTTTTCAATCTTATACTATTTAGAGCTAAAAATTCACGACATATAAACACAACACTGACACGTCATTTAAATACTTAATCTTTTATAGTAAAAGATTTTTCATTAAAAATTTATTGTTTTCTGTACTTTATTATATTAATCCTTTTAGCATGCCGTACCAATACATTTTAGGTAATAAATCTTTCTTAAATATATACATACTTCTACGTTCTTTGGCCTGATTAAACGGCATTGTTTCTTTAGTATTTTTATTATAATCAAACTCTGCAAGTATTAACCTATTATATCCAGTAACAATAGGGCATGAAGTATAACCATCATAATGATGCGTTAACATTTGATTATTCATCACTTGCAATAAATTATTAGCGACGATAGGTGCTTGCTTACGAATAGCTGCGCCTGTTTTTGAAGTAGGTACATTTGAAGCATCACCAAGTGCAAATACATTAGAGTAGCTTTTATGCTGTAATGTGGTTGGGTTAACATCTACCCAACCCTCACTATCTGAAAGTGTACTTTCTTTTACTACATCTAAGGGACCCATAGGTGGTGTTACATGTAACATATCATAACTTATTGTTTTTCTATCGTATGCTTTGATATGTTCGAATGTAGCCACTTTTTTGTCACCGTCGATTTCAACAAGGTTATAATTATAATTGACTGTTATATTTCTTTCTTCAACAATCCTTTCTAATTCTTTATTATATTTTCCTACGTCAAATAAAGCATCTTTTGGCGTTGCATATATCACATTAGCGTTAGAACGGATTTTATGTTTCCTAAAATAATCTTCAGCTAAATACATAATTTTCATAGGCGCACCTCCACACTTTATAGGAGTGTTTGGATGCGTAAAAATGGCATTTCCTTGTTTAAAATTAGAAATTTGGTTCCAAGTTTCGTTAACATAGTCAGGTGAATAGTTAGAGCAAACACCATTTTTACCTATATTTTCTTTTAGTCCTTTAATTGAAGACCAATTAATCTGTAATCCTGGAGCTACTACTAAAAAATCATAATAAACGACTGTATTATCTCCTAAAATAACGCTATTATTTTCAGGTTGAAAACTTGAAACAGCCTGTTTTATCCAGTTAGCACCTTCAGGTATAACACTTTCCATATCTTTACGAGAACTTTTCAAACTAGATACCCCTGCACCAACCAACGTCCATAATGGTTGATAGTAATGATGGTCTGCTGGATCTATAATTGCTATTTTCTCTTTTAAGTTTTGATTTTTTCTTAATAGTCTTGATGCTACGGTAACACCTGCTGTACCGCCACCAATAATAACAATTTGATAATGCTTATTCATTTTTTCCACATCCTTAAATTATTTTAATGATTCTGGAAAATCTTGATAGCCTTCTCTAATATTCACCACATTTTCAAAACCTTTGCTTTCCAATATACCCACTGCAATTGAACTTCTAACACCTGACTGACAATGTACATATATTTTATCCTCTTTATTAAAAGGAATATTTTCATTTAATAATTTACCATGCGGAATATTAACTGCTTGATCTAAGTGTCCATTATTCCACTCTTCATCATTACGTACGTCTAATACATGTTCTTCTTTACCTGTCATATCAGCGCTATGAACGGACTGGGTTGAAATGCCTGATTTTGGCAAACGATAGCCTGCTACCTTATCAAACCCAATTAATTGTAAAGTGTGTTTCGCTTTCTCAACAGTAGATTTATCTCCAATTACATCTATATCTTTTTCAAAATCTAAGTACCAACCAATTTGATTAATAAAGTTTTTGTTGTATGGTATATTGATTGTTCCTTTTGTGTGGCCACCGTGAAAGGCCTCTTTGCTACGAAGATCAAATGCTACTCTCTTATTATCTAAACTAGGATAAACATCATATGATTGATATAAATTCATACCAAACTGATTAACTTGTTTCATTTGTGCAAAATGATGCGGTGGTGCTGGTTGATTTGATGTTAATGATTCAATAAATTTAGTCTCATCAATTTCATTAAATGCCCAGTTATTAATTTTCTCATAACCTATTGTAGATATAGGTATGGCACCTAATGCTTTACCACAAGGGCTTCCAGCACCATGACCCGGCCAGATTTGAACATAGTCTGGTAAATTTTTAATATTTTGAACGGACTCATACATTTGTTTCGCGCTAATTTCTGTAGAACCCTTTATTTGAACAGATTTTTCTAATAAATCAGGTCTACCTATATCACCAACAAAAATAAAGTCACCACTAAATAATCCCATCGGAACACTTGAACCACCACCTAAATCAGTGAGTAAAAAGCTAATACTTTCAGGCGTGTGTCCTGGAGTATGCAGAACTTCTAATTTAACATTGCCTACTTGAATGATATCTCCATGTTTAACAAATTGTGTTTTTGATGGCATATTTTTATACCCTAATGCATCTTCACCTTCGCCAGACACATATATATTTGCATTTAAGCGTTTAGCCACATCACGAATTCCTGAAGCAAAATCAGCATGAATATGTGTTTCTGTAGCTTGTGTAATTGTTAAACCTTCAGAATCTGCAACTTCTATATATTTCGATAAATCACGAACAGGGTCTATTATTATTGCCTCTCCTGTACGTTGACAACCCACTAAATATGATGCTTGAGATAAATGATTATCGTAAAACTGTTTAAAAAACATGATAACAACTCCTTTTATTAATAGATTTAATTAGATAAATAAATTATGATTCGCATTTTCAGTAGCACCAATATAAGTGCCTACACCACCGTACTCAACTTCATCTCTAAGTTCTTCTTTCTGAATACCCATGACATCCATACTCATCGTACAAGCGATTAATTTGATATTTTGCTCAATAGCTTGATTGATAAGTGTTGGTAATGAATCAACATTTTTCTTTTTCATTACGTAGCGCATCATCATATTTCCTAAACCAAACATATTCATTTTGGAAAGAGGCATTCGTATATTCTTTTTGGGCAACATTAAATCAAACATTTTTGCAATACCTTGCTTTTTAACATTAACTGTTTGCACTTTTTTTAATGCATTAAGCCCCCAAAAAGTAAAGAAGATAGTTACATCTTTTCCAGCAGCTCTAGCACCATTTGCAATAATCAACGCTGCTACAGCTTTGTCTAATTCTCCACTAAATAATACAATTGTAGTACCTTTAGCAGAATAATTTATATCTAAATCTTTTGCTTTTTCTTTTTGAATAATCGCATTAATTCCATTGTTATTTTCATCAAGCTTAACTAAAGTATGCCTTGTTTGTTTCACCCAACTTTTAATGTCACTAGGGAATCCAGGGTCTGTGACTTTGACTTCAATTTGGTCACCTACTTCAATATTCTTCATTTCTTGACTAATTTTTACAATTGGCCCTGGACATTGAAGACCACGATAGTTAAATTGTTTACGATCTGCTTTAATTTCTATACTTTTATATTCTTCTTGTGTATCATAACTATCGTTTTCTTCTTCATAAGCTTTATAACCACCATCAAGATTTATAACGTTATAACCTTGTTTAGCTAAATATTTACTAGCATTAGCACTTCTGTTACCACTTCTACAGATTACATAATAGGTTTTATTTTTTTCTTTATTGAATGACTCAATCTCATCAACAGGATGAAGTATGGAACCATTGATATGTCCTAATGCATACTCCTCTTCTGTTCTAACGTCAATTAATTGCCCTTGCTTGGCTAGTTTTTCCAATTCTGCTTTACTAAATTCATCGATAAACTTTTCTCCGTATTGTTTCATAATAACCTCCCTAAAAATACCTGTAGGGGTATTTTAAACAGTTGGATGGAACTTGTCAAATACCTCTAGGGGTATTTGACACATTTGTGTTTATCTATTAATATATTTTTATTCAATTAAAAGTGGAGGTATGACTATGAATTATGATAAAAAAATGATTAATCGTATTAATAGAATACAAGGGCAACTAAATGGAATTATTAAAATGATGGAGGAAGGAAAAGACTGTAAAGATGTCATTACACAAATAAGTGCATCAAAGAGTTCACTCCAACGCTTGATGGGTATCATTATTAGTGAGAATTTAATAGAATGTGTAAAAGCAGCTGCGGATGATGAAGAAAGCTCCCAAGAGTTAATTAATGAAGCTGTAAACTTATTGGTGAAAAGTAAGTAATGGATATTGTTAATATAGTTATCATGTTACTCATTGGGGTATTCGGTGGGTTCATATCTGGTCTAGTAGGCGTAGGTGGTGCTATCATTATTTATCCAGCTATTTTATTATTACCACCATTATTCGGAGCCCCTGCATATAGCGCATATATCGCATCAGGTCTTACTTCTAGCCAAGTCTTTTTCAGTACATTAAGTGGCTCATTAAAAGCTCGAAAAAAAACAGAGTTCTCGCCACAATTAGTTCTTTATATGGGTGGCGGCATGATTATAGGGAGTATGTTAGGTGCATTTCTAGCAAATTTATTTGATGCTACATTTGTAAATACGGTATATATCATTATTGCTTTACTTGCATTAACATTAATGTTTATTAAAGTGAAACCTAGTTCCGAAAAGTCTTCATTTAATAAATATTTATTAGTTATCATTGGCCTTTTCATTGGTATTATTTCAGGTATAGTAGGTGCAGGTGGTGCCTTCATTATTATTCCTATATTATTGGTTTTATTCAAATTACCAATGAATACTGTAGTCGCTAATAGTATAGTAATTGCTTTTATATCTTCAATTGGTGCTTTTGTCATCAAACTTATTCAAGGTTATATCCCTTTATATGACGCCTTATTCCTTATAATAGGGAGTATTATATTTGCTCCAATAGGGTTAAAATTAAGTAAAAAAGTCCCTAACATAATACAAAAATGGATTATCAGTATTTTAATCGTTTTTGCTATAGTTCAACTCATTTTATAAAACTAATCCTTTTAACTCAGACAGCAATTTCCCGAAAAATAATACCTCTTATTTAAACAAATATGTATGCAGTTCGGATTTATATAAATAAAAATTTTTGATGAAATATCCATATATGCTTATAAATATAAATTTATCAACTATAACTAAAAATGATAAAAGATTTAACGCCACTGATGACCGAATTAATATTATTTAAGTTTTTATCAAACGCATGAGTAAAGTAGATGCACATTGGGAATTAATCGAAGCTATTAAAAATTTACGTGACGAAATTGCACCAAACACATTGTTAACAATTAACGATGATATTCCCGATAGAAAAACAGGACTTGAACTTGCAGAAAAATATGGTATTGATGGCATCATGATTGGTAGAGGCATTTTCCACAATCCATTCACTTTTGAAAAAGAACCACGCGAACACACAAGCAAAGAACTATTAGATTTGTTGAGATTGCATCTATCATTGTTTAACAAATATGAGAAAGATGAAATACGACAATTCAAGAGTTTGCGTAGATTCTTTAAAATCTATGTGCGTGGCATAAGAGGCGCTAGCGAACTTCGCCATCAATTGATGAACACACAATCAATTGCAGAAGTACGAGCACTACTAGATGAATTTGAAGCCCAAATGGACGAAGACGTTAAAATTGAATTATAGTATGAGTAATAAGGGAAAGGAGGAATTTAAGTTTCCTCCTTTGTTTGTGTGAAAGTCTTTTAGGTATGAACTAGGGTGATTTAAAATAAAAGTTTAATTTCTATCTTCAGTTGGCGTTTCCATATAAATAATTGGATTAATTCTTTGATCTTTTAAATAGAGAGACCACTCTACTAATTTATTTTTAAGTAATACTGAACCTAAATTAGTTAATTGAAAGTTTTTATTTATTACGTTACTAGTATGAACCATATCTTTTATGGGCATATTATCAATAGATGATATCGGTAAAATCCATACTATACTAAAATTTGTACTCCGTTGTATATCATTAAATATATTTTCCGAGTTATCAGGAATAGCTTCTATTAATTCTTCAAAATTATATGATTCTGGATATTTTAAGGCGTTAATTGCTATTATATTCTGTTCTAGACTATAAAGAGATAAAGATGTATTAATTCCTCTTTTAATCGTGAAAAGCTCTTTGTTTTTAATATTGTATAAGTCTGCCAACTCTATTCCATTTCCTTTTACTATAAAATTCTTATTTATTGGTTTTATGAATTTTTTATGTAACATTAAATATTCTTCTGGCAATCTTCCTACTATTTCTTTTATATATCCTTCTTCTCCTTCTTTAAATACTAAACCTGTGGGAGTTAGTGTGTTATACCTAATTTCTATCTCATTCAAATGATCATTCAAAAGGTCAAAAAATTCTCTATTAAAATAACCCCATTTCCCATTTTGTAATAAATATTTCTTTCCATCTTCCATTTCAACTTCTGCATGTAGTATCGTTTTTAGTAGCATATTATTTGAATGCCCCAAATTATCTATCACTTCAATTCTGACATCATTTATAGAATTAACGTCATATTTTAATAAGTAATCTCCTATTTCAGTGATGTAATCAACTTCAGGATCAGTCGCATCAAATGTCTCTAATGTATTATTTTTAAAAGAATTTATATATATATTGACGTCGAGCATATCATCTAACAAGAGTATCATATTACTTAGTTCTAAAAATCTTGATATATCTATAGATATATTTTCTGTAGTTGAAGAATTCGATAGTTTTTTTAGCAATAAAGTATCTAATACTTCTATTTTATTCAAGTCTTTTAAAGTTACTATTCTAGGAAATTCACTAATTTTTTGAGGAAGATTAATAATAGCGTTTATTTCTTTGATTATCACACTAATTTTATCTATGAATTGCTGCTTTCTATTCGGTACACGCAATGAAATACTTGTACCACAAGTCATTGTTTTTCCAAAAATTTGAGGATTCTGTGGATGTCCTTGGACTGATATATAAGATTCTGAAGGTCTAACGTAATCTACACTATTCCTTCTATAATTAACAATCTCTTTAAGCCTGTTTTGTTGAAAAAAATTAACATTTTTATTAACTATGTCTTCATTTTTGATTGCTCTTTCTGCAAAATCAATTCCGAAGTCATAATCAATCAAATTATTTATATCATGATATGCTTGTCCAAAAGGTATAATATATACATTATTTTGTAATGTTGTATCTTCTTTGAGAAATAATATTGCATCAAAATGATGACCGGATTCTGAAAATAAATTGTCATCTTCTTCAGTATCTAGGTATACATTCTTTATTAATAATTGCCAATCTAATAGTTTTTTGTCTTTTTTACGTATATAAACTTTACTAATTAATTTTAATTCATTTGAATCACTAACAAGTTCTTTATCATTAAGCAGTTCATAATTGTCATCATTTAAAGATTCTAGATTCTCTAAAAAATTTGTATTTGTTTCCTGAAAATTATAAATAGATTTATAAATATTAATCTTCATATTACACCCCTTAATTATATTTTACATCTATTTCCATTATTACATTTTATGAGTCTCGCAAATTGTCAGTTTTTAAATTATGATAATTATTTTCCAAATAGTTTATTAAAAAACTACATCTTTCTTGATTGATACTCTTTCAAATCTTAATAAAATTCTTTGACCTTATTATTTACATTCTCAATTTCTTGGAATTGTTCTTTTGAAACTTCATTGGTATATTTACTATTTTTTGTCAATATCTGTAATTTTATTTATGATTATTTATCATTACTTAGCTACGTCAATGACTGTTGATTATGAAATAACTGTTTCTATTGCAAAGTTACTTTTATAATTTAATAAGGACAAAAAGAAGCATTCTATATTAATCATTTTAGATATAAACCAATTTGATAGGGCCTAATTTCAACTGTTAGCTACTACTTAAGTTATATGCGCAATTATCGTGATATATCTTATATATTGAATGAACGTGGATTTAATGTCCACCATTTAACACCCTCCAAATTATTATCTCCTCATACAGAATTTTTTAGTTTTACTTATGATACGCCTCTCCTCGCATAATCTTAAATGCTCTGTACACTTGTTCAATTAACACAACCCGCATCATTTGATGTGGGAATGTCATTTTGCTGAATGATAGTGCGTAGTTACTGCGTTGTAAGACGTCCTTGTGCAGGCCGTTTGATCCGCCAATGACGAAAACAAAGTCGCTTTGCCCTTGGGTCATGCGTTGGTTCAATTCTTGGGCCAATCCTTCGGAAGATAGCATCTTTCCTTGTATTTCTAATGTAATGACTGTGGATTGTGGTTTGATTTTGGCTAGTATTCGTTGGCCTTCTTTTTCTTTTACTTGCTCAATTTCTTTGTCACTCATATTTTCTGGTGCTTTTTCGTCTGGAACTTCTATGATGTCTATCTTGGTGTATGGGCCTAAACGTTTTTCATATTCTGCTATGGCTTGCTTCCAATATTTCTCTTTTAGTTTCCCTACAGCTAAAATGGTGATTTTCATGTCGTTTGGTCCTCCAAATTGTTATCAACTTTCCAGTTATCCACAAGTTATTAACTTGTTCACACTGTTCCCTCTTATTATACCAATATTTTTTGCAGTTTTTGATATTTTCCTGACATTTATGCCCGATTTTTAGTGTATAACCTGTGTATTTGTGGATAACTCTGTGGGCATTGTGGGTATTTCTCTTTAAATTGTACACAATTCTGGATAACTATCCCCATTTCTGTGGATAAACACCTTGATGTCTTATTACTTATCCTCGTTTTTATATCCCATATTTATCAACGGTTATCGCTTTTTTTCATAAAAAAACACTACCGTACCTCTTATTTAAGAAATACAGTAGTATTATTTTCAATATATTTTAGCTAGCTTTTCTACGTCGTACAGTCGCGATTAAACCTATACCTGCTAATAATACAAACATCGCTTCTGGGCTTGAACTTTGATTAGTTCCAGTTTTTGGTAACTGTTTCTCATGCGCGCTACCTTTAGGCACTGACATTCTAGCCAATTGTTTCCCACTCTTGCTTGATACAGTAGCTCCTTCTATTGTGCGACCAGAACCTTCTGTACCGCTACTAACAGTTCCTCTATGCGCTAGCAACAATACAACTTTACCTGGAGCTGGTTTTTTCGCTGGATCCATCACTTTGTCGTCACCAATTGGTTGTGTATCTTTACCAGACTTACTACCTTTGCTACCTTGTTGTCCTTTAGCTGGTTGTTCACTTACTGCTGGTTTACCTAATAACATACGTTGTGGTTCTGTCGTATCATACTTAGCTAAGTTAGCTGTTTTTAAATAACTTGCTAGTACTTGATCTAATGAAATACCTTCTTCTCTAGGACCACCGAACATACTATATCCGTCGCCACCTGATGCTGTGAAGTCATTCATCGTTACGTGATATACACGTTTTAAATCAATATTTTCAAACTTACCTGTCTCTTTATTTAAAATTTGAATAGCATTAATTCGTTTGCCAGACGGTTTATTTATATCATAGTAAACACGGATTGAATCAGAGATATGTAGTAAACCGCCATTCGCTGTTAACACTGTCTTACCGTCCTTTTGTGTTGTTGGTGCGCCTAAACTATGTTCGAAAGCCGTCCAGACGTCTGAACCTTTTACATCAATTTGCGCAATCGTATTTCCAAATGGTAATACTGAGATTAAATCATAGCGTGTCACCTTACCTTTTGCGATAGAGGCACGAATACCTCCACCATTTGTCACGGCAAAGTCAGTCTTTTTAGAGAAATTCTTAACGCCATACGCTTCCATAGCATCTGCAATCGCGTTTCCTAAATTTGTTTCACGCGTTCTAACGTCATCTCTTTCTCCTTTGAAATCAATGGTATTGTTTGGAATAATTACCTCTGCAGTTTGTGCTCTAAATGTTTGATCAGCTTGATTAATTTGTTCAGCTAATGCTTTGTTCGGTGTTACATTTTCAACGTCTTTAACATTAATCAATGACGGTTTAATATTCGATACCTCTCCATTGCGATAATTAAATGTAATCTTACCGATATTCGCAAGTGCTGTACCTGTTTGTGCCAATGCATCATTGTTATAAATTTGACCATTTTGAAGTACTGTATGTGAATGACCATCAATAACTGTAATACGTTTCTTCAATTGTGGATTTTGACTTAATTGTTTCACTAAGTAATCACCACGCCATGTTTCTTGTGTTGAAGGATCAATTCCTAAATGTGATATAACAACAAATGTATCTACGTCTTTATAAATACGCATCATTTCCGCTGTCACACTTTGTAATGGATCTCTAAATTCAACGCCTTTAATGCCTTCAGGTCTTGTTTTCGTCTTTGTTTCTGGTGTCGTTACACCAATAATTCCATAACGAATACCATTTTTTGTTACAATCGTTGAAGGCTTAAACGCGCGTTTTCCATCTTTATAAACGTTAGTACTTAGCATCGGGAAGTCTAACATACCCTCTAACTTTTTCAACTGATCGTATCCAAAGTCAAATTCATGGTTACCGACTGCCATAGCATCATAACCTACTGCATTCATTGCTTTAGCCATTTCTTCACCTTTAGACTGGTTTGAAAGTGGTAAACCTTGGAAGGCGTCTCCTGCGTCTAACATTAAATCAGGCTTTTCTTGTTCTTTTACTGTTTTTAATTTAGCCATACCGATGACACGCCCTTTTTCTTCGGCTAGTCGGCCATGGATATCATTTGTATGTAATATTTTATGTGTTGTTGTTTGTGGTGCATTAGCAGCAAACATTCGTGGTGAAAGTGATGCTGTTTTAGCATTTGATAATTTGAACGTTGCTGTGTGAGTTGGTTTTTGTGTTGAGGCTTGTTGTGTATCTACGTCGCGTGTTTCGTTTACTTTTGTTGAAACTACTGTAGATGGTTTGTTAGATGGTGCGTTGGATGTTACTTTGCTGTTTGTATCATCAGCTGTTCCCTGCGCTGATGCTGATACGTTGGTTGCCGCTTCTTTGCCAGAATGATGAGCCGCTTCCTTTGTTGGCGGTACTTGTTGCTTATCTGTTGTTGCTTTGTCTATCGTTGTTACTGCATGTGCTTTCATTGGTGTATGCTGCTCAGCCGCGTTCGAGACTTGCCATAATCCCATTACACTAAAAAGCAAAACGAGCCATACACTTGTTTTAAGTAATAAAGCTTTCATTTCGTTCCCTCCATTAACTGTCATACACCAATATATTATCATAATCCTTATATTAAAATGATTGATTTTATGTAAATTATTTATAAATTACATTTAATATCGAATTATTTTACACATTTCAATCAAGCCGATTCAACTCAACAACAGCCATTTCCCACCAACAACATAAAAAAGCACCCGATAAAGTCGTCTCACAGCAATGCGGAACTTTATCGGATGACTCTCATTTATATTGTATATATTGGCGTTGGAATAGCTTTATCCGTATCACATAGCAATACTTCTTTTTCCGTATCAATATCGTGTTCGTTCAATACTTGGCCAACACTCATACGCGCCAAATCTTTCATGTTATTGTCTTGTGATAAATGCGATAGGTAAATACGTTTCGTGTTACCTGTAATCACGTCTGTCATTGCATGAGCCGCATCCTCATTAGATACATGACCCATATCGCCTAAAATACGTTGTTTCGTCTTCCATGGATAACGACACATTCTCAACATATCGACGTCATGATTACTCTCAAAAATAAACGCATCGCTGCCACGTATCATACCTTTCATACGATCAGACACGTAACCCGTATCCGTTAAAATCGTAAACTTCTTATAGTTATTATGGAAAATATAAAATTGCGGATCTATTGCATCATGTGACACGTTAAACGATTCAACATCGAAACCTGCAATAGATTTTGTTTCATAAGGATTAAAAATGAATTTCTGATCCATAGGGATGCGACTATCTTTCTTTTCAATTGCCTGCCAAGTTTTTTCATTCGCATAAATTGGCAATTGATATTTACGCGCCAAAACACCTAATCCTTTAATATGATCAATATGTTCATGGGTTACTAAAATACCATTTAAATCTTGAATATTACGGTCAATTTGACTAAACAATTCTTCCATTTTCTTTCCAGTCAAACCAACATCAACTAATAGACTACCTTTTTCATTTTCTACAAAAGTGGCGTTACCTGTACTACCACTTGCTAATACACTCATGCGTATCAAGCGGCTCATCCTTTCTCTTTAAACAGTCAATCTCTCTATATGACTGCAATATACATCAGTGCAAATATACGATTTTCCCTACAGAAACTATCAGTATATTAGCTGTTTTGTATACCTTTCCTATTATGTAACTTTAGTTCATCGACCGGTTTCTTATATTTAAATTTTGATAATCACGTGCAATGAATTTCTTAATTATTATAACAATGATTAGACAAATACTAAAGTTTTTAAAATAACAGTTACACTAATTTTACAATGCGGTTCTACTTAAAATATGAATAAATGCGCACGTTGGAGACGCAAAAACATCAGCCATAATAAACCGTACCAGCAAAAAAGCTAGCACCGCTTCTCACATATGATGAGCTTGCAATGCTAGCTTATTACGATTCATATTAATGATTAATAATTTTAGGGTTATTATTTGTCGCTTCGACATAGTAAGTATTCGTTTTATCCTTACCGTCATGCTTCACTTTAATTTCCCAGTTTGGTTGTAACAATTGAACATTCGTTTCATTCACGACTGAGTAGTAACCGAGTCTAGCATTAATGACTTCATCACCTTTTTTCAAGTAACGATTATAATATAATGCCTCGATTGCTTTTCTCACACCAATCACTTGATGCTTCTTATCTGCACCATCTGTGGGCTTAATGTCATCCATCATTGATTGTTTATAACTAGTCGCTTTGTTATCTTCTATATTAAAGTTTAACATCGCTTTACTGTTATTTAAAATCGGAAAATCATCATACGTTTGTTCATATTTTACAGAATCTGAACTAATCTCGCTTAATTGATATTCAGCACCTTTAAATACGCGCTTGTTAACATAATCTTTCAAATCTTTTAAGTTATTGTCACTGACCTTTACCGATTGACTAATGTTCGCATTCAATAATTTTCCACCATCTGATGTGGTCAAATCCGAATCGCCTTTAGCTTTAGAACTAAAGTCTTTTGATCGCCCTGTAATTTGCTCTAATTTTATACCTTTAACTGATTTATTCAATATACTAGTCGGTACTTTAATTTCTTCTTGCTGAAAATTAACTTCATTGTTACTCTCGACTTCATTAATGTGTGAGCGATTGACTTTATTAACATAAATCGATACTAACACGATGTTGACAAGAATAAACACGAAAATGAAAAGTGTCTTTGTCAGTTTCCAGTTCATTTATTCAAGCCTCCCATCGTTATAAACATACCATTCGCCATCATATTCTACATACCAACGCGGTACGAGTTCACTGTTAATCTGCACTTCAATGTGATTATGATCTGAATTATCCTGCATTTCGTAACCGATAGCGATGTTTGTTACTTTTTCAAAATTAATATCACTATTGTTCGCTAAGCTTGAACGTACAGACTCTAATTTCGGCAACGATTTATTATCCTCACTATTTAAAACAACGTCGGTGCGTAATAACGAACGACGATAGTCAAAGACGCCTTTTTCACCCCAAGTGACTTGAATTTGATTAGAACCTTCTTTATTAAACGTTGGATAACCATTAAGGAAACGTTGATATGTTAACTCGCCTGACTGATTATTCGTACTAAACAATCTAAAGTCTTCGTTTAAGAAACCACCATGACCATTAATAAAATCAAAGGTTCCTGGAATCGTTTCTTCCATTTTGCTGGAACTCGCTTCATCTTCGGACAGGTTTTTATAATGATATTTTTCATTTTTATCGTTATAGTTTGCGACACCTGTATTATTGTTGTAGGTTGTAACACCACTCTTTGAACTACGAACGATGGTTGAATCGTCAAATAGTATAGCATTCATTTTCTCAACACTAATCGTGTTAAATACCATGCGATATGTTTTTAACTTTTCAGGTTTACTTGGTGCAAAAACATGCGTCGTACGATCAATTGTATCTTTGTTTGTGATGATATCTGTGTATGGTTGCATATCTTTTTTCACTGCTGCTAATGCATCTAAAAAATGATCATTTTTCGTTGTAGTTGTTAATTTTACGTAATCGTGGCGATCTTTGCTTATAGCATAAAGCACGATATTATCATCAGCATCATGATCTATGACCAAACGATTGAAATTGAAATGATTTGGTACTTTCGCATTCATGTTCAGTACTTGACCAAGATATGTTGATAACGGTAAATCATACGTAAAATCGAATAATATAAAATCACTGTTCAAATCAGGAATCATCAAGTTATGATCACGACGAACATGTTCCACGGACTTCACTTCTTTATTTTTCAAAGGTTTCGTCAGTTTATTCACATTAGATACCGTCGCAATCGTTCCTTCTGGATGATCATTTTTCGAATGAATAATCTGAAATGGCGTAATAGTTGTATCCATTTTGGCTGTCATAGGTGTCGTTAAAGGTTTCGTTTCACTCTTCTTACTATCTGTATTGTCGACATTTGCAATATCAGGAGAAAAGTTCCATACCATATATGTCAATACGACACTCATCAAGACGAGTAGTGCTAAAATGACAGATTTAATATGCTCCTTATTATTCATCCCAATCACCGTCTTCAATGACTTCACATGGAAGTGTGATAAAGATAGATGTACCTTGACCTTCTACACTGTTTGCCCAAATACGACCATTGTGCGCTTCCACAATCTCTTTCGAAATGGCTAGTCCTAATCCAGTACCACCCATTTTACGCGTACGTGCCTTATCTACACGATAGAATCGGTCGAATATCTTATCGACTTTATTGATAGGAATACCAATGCCATTATCTTTAATACGAATCGTCATTCGATTATAAAGTGGATTTTGTTTCACGTGGAACTCGACACGTTTATCGCCTCTAGAATATTTCATCGCATTTGTAATGACATTATCAAATACTTGCGTCATTTTATCAGGATCAAATTCTGTGAAAATCGTCTTTTTCGGAATATCTCGAATAAATGTTGTATCTTTCGCAGACATTTCATGTCGATTAATAATTTTATTAATGAACATGTTAAAGTCGATAATTTCTTTGTTGATTTGATCAGACTCATTATCCATTTTAGATAACTGTAGCAAGTCATTGACCAGTCGAATCATTCGTTCTGTTTCTTCACGGGTAACAGATAAAAATTGTGGCGCAAGTTCCTCATCTTTCCATGCACCTTCTTCAAGTGCTTCAATGTAACTATTCATAGAAGTTAAAGGTGTACGTAACTCATGTGATACATTGGCAACAAATTCACGACGCTCACGTTCAACTTGTTGTTGTTCAGTTACGTCATGTAACACAGCGATATAACCAGTTACAAATCCTGTTTCCTGCACAATCGTACTAAAGTTAACACGTGCGATTAGACCTTCTTCTTCATTTAAATCTAATAAGAAACTATCATTATTCTCTTGAATTTCTTCCAGTTTAAATTCATCTTCAAGACTTAATACACTTAACATGTAATATCCGATGATGTCTTCTTTCGCCATACCAAGCATCTTGAGTGCCATATCATTGACGATACGAATACGTCCACGGCGGTCTGTTGCAATAATACCATCACTCATATGGGTGATAACTGAGTCCAGTCTACGTTTCTCACTTTCAGTATTAGCCTGCGCTTCTTGTACACGTTTAGACAAGTTATTAAATGCTAAAGCTAATTCGCCAATTTCATCATTACCATAAATCTTCACACGTTGCGTATAGTTACCTCTGGACATTTCGACCGTCTGGTTACGCATATCGGTGATTGGTTTGGTAATCGTTCGCGCTATAAAGAATCCTAGGATGACTGTGATTAATAATGAAATAGCTGTACCAACAATGAATATTTGATTTATATTATTTAATTGGTTATAAACGTCATTAATTTTTGATTCGATATAAATATTACCAATTACCTTTTTATCGACTTTAACTGGGATATTATATACCCAGACACGGTCCTTACCACCGCCATAATCTTTTAAAATTAAATGATCGTTTGATTGTCCTAGTGATAGTGCTTTTTGGACAGAACTATCATTCGCTTTTTGATTGATTAGACTACGGTTAGACTGCTTCGTCGTCGCAATAATAATTTGGTCTTTATCTATAAAACGAATTTCTCCAATTTCTTGACGGTTGGCATACTCACTTAATAAATTTTGAATATCTTTTTGTGCATTTACGGAGCCCTTTTCGTCATATACTTTTTCAATACTAATTTCTAATTGTTTCGCGTACTGCGTAATATTCTTCTTAAAATTATCAAGCAGCTCTTTTTCAAGGTTATTTGTAAAATATAACCCGATAATTTGCATACCAATGATAATCAGTAATACATAAACAATTACAAGTTTAGTATGAAGGGATTGTAGTTGTTTTAGCCACTTCATTCGTTTCGACCTCTACTCATGTTGTTGGAGGAAATATCCAACGCCTCTACGCGTCACAATATATTCAGGATGTGACGGATCATCTTCAATCTTTTCACGTAAACGACGAATCGTTACATCGACCGTACGTACATCGCCAAAGTAATCATAGCCCCATACTGTTTGTAATAAATGTTCACGTGTCATTACTTGTCCCATATGTTTTGATAAATAATGGAACAATTCAAATTCACGATGTGTTAATTCAATATCTTCGCCACGTTTTTTAATAGAATATGCGTCTGGATAAATCACAATATCTTTAATTGTGATTTCATTCGTTACATTTCCAGTGTCTTGTGCTGGTTGTGAGTAATGACGACGTAAGTTCGCTTTCACACGTGCGATTAATTCACGCGTACTAAACGGTTTCGTTACATAGTCATCTGCACCTAGTTCTAAACCAAGCACTTTATCAATTTCTGAATCTTTAGCAGTAAGCATTATTATTGGCATTTCGTATTTTTTGCGCACTTCACGACATACTTCCATACCATCACGACCAGGTAACATGATATCTAGTAATACGATGTCTGGTTCTTCTTCATAAATTAAGTCGACTGCATCATTACCATCGTATGCACAGTACACATCGTATCCTTCTTTTTTTAAGTTAAATTCTAAAATATCAGCAATCGGTTTTTCATCATCAACTACAACAACTTTTCTAGCCATTTGCATAAACCTCTTTTCTTAAATCATTAATATTATTTTATCATTTTTTGTTCTTTATCGTTTATGTTTGTGTAAAAAATCACAGGATGTCGCTTACTATTTTTGTTATTGTGCGCATTTTCCGTCTTATAACGTATAGTAACCTATTATATAATTTACCATTTATAAGCTATTAATTCTATTTTCCAATATAAACTTATATATTACTATTTTTTATTAGTTTCTCACGGCGGATTGTGACAATGATATTTAACACAATGATGAGGTCTCTATTCCAATAATAAAATTAGGATAATGGCAACTTCTAGTTGCACGTCATTGCTCAGAAAATAAATATCATTATTCGTTATTCGTTACTTTAACAATTGATGTTATGGAGGACTGGTGGCATATCACAACGAAGAAATATGTTGACAGTAGCATATGTTTGTACGTCTAATAAAGATTTTATTGTCTACGTTTATCTTTCATATCCAACCACTAAGTTACTTGAGGTTCATACATTTTAAAGAAAATGGACGAACAGATAAATCAATATGATTATCATTCGTCCATATATCTTTTATTAATATAATATTAAACGCAAAAAAATGCCTATCCTCTTGGATAGGCATTTGTACGGTCTCGACGGGAATCGAACCCGCGATCTCCTGCGTGACAGGCAGGCGTGTTAACCGCTACACTACGAGACCTAAAAAATGGTGACTCCTACGGGACTCGAACCCGTGTTACCGCCGTGAAAGGGCGGTGTCTTAACCGCTTGACCAAGGAGCCGTTCTTAAGCACAAGATAGATTATAGCACAGCCAATCTTGCCATGACAAGATATTTTTTACATAATTTTGCTATTATTTTTTGAAGAATGTTATAAGTGAAAAATTGCATTTTATTGGCAGTCTATTTATTATAATAATTACGCTATTTTTGAAATTTTTCTATTTTAGGTGCTTTCATTTACACTTACGTCTACTCTATTTTAATAGCTATTTTCGACATCAGACTTCTTACATTCAAGTATTTCATCTTAATTTTCGTTAAATATCATCTAATCTTCTAAATTATGACTAGCAAATATCGCCTTTACGTTAGTATTTTTTATCTAAATAATCGAATCGATACAGAAGCAAGCATAACAAAAGCCTCCTACCAATAAAGATAGAAGGCTCATGTATTTATAATCATTGTGTATGACTTATATAAAGTTCTACCACAATTCTTTTAATAGGTTTGTTTGTTCTCTATCTGGACCAACTGAGAAGATAGAAATTTGTACATTACATAATTCTGAAATACGCTCTAAATATTTACGTGCATTTTCAGGTAATTCTTCTAAAGTACGCACATTTGTTACGTCTTCTGTCCAACCTGGTAACTCTTCAAAGATTGGTTTACAACGTTTTAATTGATCTAAGTTTGCTGGGTACTCAGTAATTTCTTTACCGTCTAATTCATAAGCTGTACAGATTTTCACTGTGTCTAGGCCTGTTAAAACATCGATTGAGTTAATAGATAAATCTGTAATACCACTTACACGACGAGAGTGACGTAATACAACTGAATCAAACCAACCTACACGACGTGGACGTCCTGTTGTTGTACCGTATTCACGACCAACCTCTCTAATATGATGTCCATCTTCATCGAATAATTCAGTAGGGAATGGACCATCACCAACACGTGATGTATAAGCTTTACATACACCAATTACCTTTGAAACGAATGTAGGACCTACACCTGTACCAACAGTAACGTTACCTGCAATTGGATTACTTGATGTAACGAATGGATATGTACCATGGTCGATATCTAACATTACACCTTGCGCACCTTCGAAAAGTACCTTTTCATCTGCTACAAATGCATCGTCTAAGATTTTTGATGTGTCTGTTACAAATTCTTTTAGACGTTGACCTGCTGCATAATATTCTTCAAAGATATCATCAAATGATGGACATGTTTCGTTAAACATACCTTTGAAATATGCTTGTTTATATTCAATGTTTGATTTTAATAATCTTTCGAATGTTTCTTTTTCAAGTAAATCTGCCATACGAATACCGATACGTTGAACTTTGTCTACATATGCTGGACCGATACCTTTTTTAGTTGTACCAATCTTATTGTCACCACGTAAACGTTCTTCATATTCATCTTGTGCTAAGTGATATGGTAAAATCACTTGCGCACGATTAGATATACGTAAATTACTTGTAGGAATGCCACGTTCATTTAATCCGTCTAATTCTTTCAATAGTGCAACTGGATCAACAACGACTCCGTTACCGATTACCGCTAATTTGTCTTTGTAAAAGATACCAGATGGTACTAAATGTAATTTATATGTTTCTCCGCCAAATTGAATGGTATGGCCTGCATTATTACCACCTGAAAAACGCGCGATAACATCTGACTGTTCTGCCAAGAAATCCGTTATTTTTCCTTTTCCTTCGTCTCCCCATTGTGTCCCAACTACTACGATTGATGACATGTGAGCACCTCCAAGTTTTTCTCATTTAACCATTTGATATTCTACCAATATCGAGACCATAATGCAAATAAAAATCGAACATTGATTTTCGGCCTTTTTAAAAGAAAAATCATTTTAACAAATCGTTTTCAACGTCCTAAAAACCCTTTAACAGAGGCGTTGACAGTACTAATTTATCACTTTCAATACACAAACTTAACATATATCAACCCGTTCAGAACAAAATAAAAACCGTACAATTTTATCATCTTAATGATTATTGTACGGAAAAACTTTTTTACATCATATCTGCATGTGCATAATCGATATCGGTAAATTTATTATATTGTTTCATAAAATGTAACTTAACTGTGCCTGTTGGACCGTTACGTTGCTTAGCAATGATAATTTCAATTTCACCGTTTTCATCATTCGTTTGTGGCTCGAAACCACCATCATCGTCATCATCTTCATCGCCGCCACGGTTATAGTAATCATCACGGTATAAGAATGCAACGATATCGGCATCTTGCTCAATCGAACCAGATTCACGAATATCACTCATCATTGGACGTTTATCTTGTCGTTGTTCAACACCACGAGATAACTGACTTAATGCGATAACTGGACATTTTAATTCACGGGCTAATGCTTTTAATGTACGAGAGATTTCAGAAACTTCCTGTTGTCTGTTATCGGACGCACGTGAACCACTACCTTGAATCAACTGTAAGTAGTCAATCACAATCATGTCTAAGCCATGTTCTTGCTTTAATCGACGACATTTAGAACGTAAATCATTAATTCGAATACCCGGTGTATCATCAATAAAAATCTTCGTACGTGATAATTTACCTACCGCTATAGTAAAACGACTCCAATCTTCCTCAGTCATAGTACCCGTTCTTAAGCGGTTTGAGTCAACATTTCCAGAACTACAAATCATACGTGTGGCTAACTGATCAGCACCCATCTCTAGCGAGAAAATACCAACTGTATACATATCTTCATGCGTTGCAACTTTTTGTGCAATATTAAGTGCGAACGCAGTCTTACCTACAGATGGACGCGCTGCAAGGATAATTAAATCATTTCGGTTGAACCCTGCTGTCATTTGGTCTAAATCTCGATATCCTGTAGGTATACCTGGTGTTTGACCACTATTTTGATCAAGCTCTTCAGCTGTTTCATACACTTGTCCTAAGACGTCTCGAATGTCTTTAAAGCCATCGCTTTCACGAGAAGATGATAGCTCTAAAATTCGACGTTCTGCATCACTTAAAATCGCATCTAGTTCAAGTTCATCATTATATCCATCATTGGCAATACTATCTGCAGTTTGAATCAATCTACGTTTTAATGCATGCTTAGAAACGATATCAGTATAATACTGAACATTTCGCGTCGTTGGTACATTTGTAGATAACTCTGCAAGATATTGCGGGCCACCCGCTTCATTCAACGTACCTTCCGTCGATAATTGATCCATCAATGTTACAACATCAATTTCTTTATTATCTTCATTTAAGTGCATCATTGCACGGAAAATATGTTGATGGGCACCCCTATAAAACGACTCAGGAAGCAAAACTTCCTGAGTAGTATTAATCAATTCTGGATCTATAATAATTGAACCTAAGACAGACTGTTCAGCTTCATTGTTATGCGGCATTTGATTTTGCTCATACATTCTATCCATGAATGGTTACACCTCTTATTTCAATCCAACTTTATTGTTCAACTGTGTGTACGCGAATTGTACCTTCAACTTCTTTATCTAATTTAACAGGTACATTCGTATATCCTAGGGAATGAATTCCATTTGGTAAATCCATTTTACGTTTATCAATTTTAATATCATGTTGTGCTTTTAGTGCTTCGGCAATTTGTTTTGTACTTACTGACCCAAACAATTTACCACCTTCACCAGTTTTTGCTGATACTTCAACTTCAATGTTTGATAACGTTTCTTTTAATGCTTTAGCATCTTCAATTTCTTGTTGGCGTTCTTGTTTTGCACGTTTTTTCTGTAACTCTAATTGTTTAAGGTTACCTGGTGTTGCTTCTACAGCATAATTCTTTTTCAATAAGAAGTTATTTGCATAACCTACTGGTACTTCTTTAACTTCACCTTTTTTACCTTTACCTTTAACATCTTGTGTAAAAATTACTTTCATGCATCTTCACTCCTACTTAATTGTTCTGTAATTGCTTGTTGTAATTGTGCTATCGCCTCTTCGACTGTCACACCTTTAAGTTGTGTTGCCGCATTGGTTAAATGTCCACCGCCACCAAGTGCTTCCATTGTTAACTGGACATTTACTGAACCGAGTGAACGCGCAGATATACCAATCAGATTATCTTCACGTCTCGCAACAACATATGATGCTTCAATACCTTCTAAACTTAACAGTTCATCTGCTGCTTGTGCAACTGTTACTGGATGATAAATTTTATCGTCTGAACCATGCGCAATGGCTATGCCATTATCTTCAACTTTTACAGTTCGAATTAATTCAGATCGATTAATGTAAGTATCCACATCATCTTTTAAGAAATGTTGCGTTAAAATCGTATCTGCACCATGTGCACGTAAATAACTCGCTGCATCGAATGTTCTTGATCCTGTTCGTAATGTAAAGTTTCTTGTATCTACAATAATACCTGCATACATCACTGTTGATTCAAGACGTGTTAAACGTTGTTCTGTTGGTTGATATTCCAGTAACTCTGTTACCAATTCAGCTGTCGAACTTGCGTATGGTTCCATATATATCAACAATGGATTAGAGATGAAGCTTTCACCACGTCTATGATGATCGATAACAACTTTACGGTTTGCTTTATTTAAGACATTTTCATCTAAAACCAGTTCCGGTTTATGCGTATCAACAATCACTACGGTTGTCTTAGATGTCATCATATCCCAAGCATCATCTGATGTAATAAATCGCTCTCTTAACTCTGGCTTTTTATCTATTTCGTTCATCACGCGTCGTAATGTTGGATCAATGTCAGTCTCATTTAATACGATGTATGCTTCTAAATTATTCATCATTGCAAATCTAGACACACCGATTGCTGCACCAATTGCATCTAAGTCAGGACGTTTATGTCCCATGATAATGACTTTGTCACCCTCTGCAAGGATATCTTTTAACGCATGTGAGATCACACGTGCTCTTACACGAGTACGTTTCTCCATCGGGTCAGTCTTACCGCCATAGAAACGCACATTACCATTAATACTTTTAATTGCAACTTGGTCGCCACCGCGTCCTAATGCTAAGTCTAGGCCTGATTGTGATAATTCACCTAAGTCGATTAAATTTTCAGTACCTTCACCAACACCGATACTTAATGTTAATTGGGCACGATAACCAACACTTTTTTCACGTAATTGACTCAAGATATCAAATTTAGATTCTTCTAAGTCAGCTAATATTTTTTGATTTAAATAGGCTACGAATTGATCGGAACTGTATCTTTTGAAAAATATATTATACTCAGTTGCCCATCGACTAATGACACGCGTTACCATTGAGTTGATTTCCGAACGCTGCGTATCATTCATATTTTGCGTAATCTCATCGTAGTTATCTAAAAATAATGTCGCAATGATTGGTTTAGAATTTTCATATAGTTCATTTGTTTGTACTTGTTCAGTTATATCAAAGAAATAGAGGCAGTGATCATTCTCAGAATAACGTACTTGGAAATGATACTGATTATATTCTATTTCAACGGATTTCACTCTATCTAATTGCTTTAAAATGTTTGGAAATACTTCATTTACAGATTCAGAAATGACATTCGCTTCCATATGATCTGTCATAAATTGGTTAACCCATTCGATGTGATCATTTTCATCTAAAACAATGATACCAATTGGTAAATGTTTGATTGCTTTATTATTTGTTGTTGAAATTTGAGCACTCAAACCATCTACATAACTATCCATTTTCATTAAAGCTTGTCTGAATAAAATGATGCTAACAATAATCATCACGACAAGAACGATAGATGCAATTAGTGCTATAAGACTATTAAAGATAAACCATACACCCATTAAAACAATTGCTGTGATGATCATGATGACAAATGGTATTAGTAAAGCTTTCTTAGTGGACTGCCGATTCATTATTCCACCTCTATTCACTTTTTAGAATTATTTTTCATGATTCGCTTCAAATTCAAACTTAAATCGATAACACCAAGTAGTCCTACAATATGTGTCGTAGGTGTCAGTATTGTACCGATAACCAATAGTAAAATCGTTACTGCATTCGGCAAACCTTTCGCTTTACCAAAGAAATGAATAACACTTAAACCTTGAATATACATTACTAATGATAACACAAGTTGGAAGTTTAAAAGAATGCTCTGGAACACACTCGGTTGACCTGTAAATAATAAACATATGATAACAATAATGTATATCCATAATAAAATACCGCTCATTTGCCACGCGAAAAGTGGCTTAAATACAGGTGTAGCGATTTTAAATTTTCGTAAAATCGGAAATGTAACGATTAAGTTAATTAAGACGATTAAAAATGTAATGATAATGATGAAACCTGGTAATTGAACGGTCGCTTGTCTAAACCCTTCTTCTAATATTTGGGTCATATTCGCATCGGCACCGCTCATCGTAATCGCTTCATGTAATGTTTGCTTGAAAGGTTTTACTATGCTCGCTGATGGTGGAATCCTTCCGAATGTTTGTAGTAACATAAAAGCGATTAATGAAATTAAGCTCATCGCTACTGTTGTTACGTATAATATTCTTTCTTTAGACGTTCTTTCTTTGAGCAATTGACCAATAATTAAACTTGCAATTAAGACTAATATGATGGCACTTAAAACGAAAGTATTACCTAAAACAGTTGTTATAATTACTGTAATAAGTGCACTAATCCCGAAAGATTGTATTGATTTATTCCATAAAACGATACCTGGTATGGTTGCAAATAATGCAAATATTAGTCCTAAACCAGGCACTAGATATAAAGCTAAAGCGACAAATACCAACGCAATCGTTGCAATTATTGTTGCTTTAGGTTGTATTTTTGAAAACACATAAGCCACTCCCATATTTTTAACTATAGCTATTATTTTAACCTCTTTAATGAAAATTAACAATTTATAGATTGTATGCTTCTATTTCATTTAATTGAATAATAACTTTCATGTTTTATAAGTAATTAACATACTCATTTGAATCGCTTTTGTGTGCTTTCATTTTCAACATGATTATTTAATCCCACTACATAGCAATCAAGCTTGATTTAGATTTACAATACATTTCCACTCTCATGTACTCTAGATGTTTTTGAATATGATAACTGTGATTTAGTGGCTTCATTCTTTGAAAATATATATTATTACTTACGCTTAAAATGCTTTAAATTTAAGAAATGATATAAGTTAGGTGCCCAGGTACTAAAGTTTAGTAGGAATCCATCATGCCCAACATTATCAGGCACGAAGAAATGACGATGATATTTAAAACGTTCACCTAATGCACGAACTTGATCATCCGGATATAGCAAATCATCTATGAACCCCATCGTTAACACTTTTGTTTCTAAATTTTTAAAAACATGCGTTACGTCTGTGCGACCTCGGTCAATGTTGTGACTATCCAATACATCTAGCAGTGTCAGATAACAATTCAAATCAAAATGTTCTTTAAATTTATTACCTTGATGTTGTTGGTATGCGACTACTTCATCCGGCGTGAAACGTTCATCATAACTTTTTGATGATCGATATGTCAAAAAACCTAATTGGCGTGCAATACTTAGACCTTCCTTACCACCAAGATGAATGGCTTGCCTTGCAATTTCATTGAAAGCTCTACTATAAGATGATGTTCGACTTGTTGCAGCAAGGATAATGGCTTTATCTACTTCAAACTGTTGATTGTAGAGTAGTTCCATTGCTTGCATACCTCCAAGACTTCCCCCTATTAAAATATTAATCTTATCATAACCAAGGGCTTGTATACCTCGTTCATTCGCTCTGACTATATCTCTTAATGTTAATTTTTTAGGAAAATGAGGGTCGTTTAAAGGTGAACTTGAACCGAAAGGACTACCAATAACATCAAATGTTAAAAATTGATAATCGTGAATGGGTATATATCCCCCATCAATAATTTCTCGCCACCAACCCGGATAATCATCTGTTCCATATGTTAAATGATTGCCAGTTAATGCATGACAAACTACAACTAATGGTTGTCCATGATAACCGACATGCTCATATCTCAAACGCAAGTTATCTATGACTTCCCCAGATTCTGTAATAAATTCCCCTAAATTTAAAGTATCTACTGTGTAATTTGTCATTGTTCTTTCCTCCTTAAACAAAAAAACTTCTCACCCTATTGAAAAGTAAGAAGTCTTTATACTTATCATTCGAGTAACTCGTTGGTTTTAGCACCGTGCTATAAAGTCGGTTGCTGAAGTATCACAGGGCCAAGTCCCTCAACTTCTCACAATAAGAAATATGAAATTGTTATGTGTTAGTTGAGATTCAGTGATGAATTACTTTTATCATTTAAAATGTTGTTATCATTGTCATGCGTTAGCCAAATCGCTTACGTATACACGATTCCCAATCTTAACATAGACGATTTGTATATCAGAATTTTCTGATTACTAACAGTTTACCTAAGTTTAAATATCTGTTCAATGATTTTCAGTTATTTTTAAAAGAAAAATCGTAATGCTGCCATGATAACAATCCCACTAATAATTGTAATAGTTAAACTACGCGTGATTATAGATAAAATAACCGTCGGAATGAGCGCGATAATGTAAGGGATGTTTAATGTATACCCCTCACCATGAGGCGTCTGTTGAATAATGCTGTCAATGACAAGTGCCGTAAATAGTGTGATTGGGATAAATGATAGCCATCGAACCACGACATCAGGCAATTGCACTTTTGAAATCATGATAAAAGGTATAATTCGAATTAATAGCGTTACGATACCACACAATAAAATAAGTATTAACATGTTCATATGAGTTATCATTGTTCCATCATCACTCCTAACGCTGCTGAAATTGTGGCTGCAATTAATATTGCTAGATATGAAGGCATAAACATACTTAGCGATAACATCATTACTATGACGGCAATAATGAGTACTATGTAAATTCTTAATCGCGATTTAGTAATTGATTCAAATTGCGCAATGGCCAAAAAGATAAACATAGCCGTGATAGCAAAATCTAACCCTAGCGTTTGCGGATTTGAGATATATTCGCCAAATAAAGCCCCAGCTACACATGAAATTGCCCAAAATAAATATGCTGTGATGTTAAGACCATGCATCCAACGATCATTGATAGCTTCTCCTTTTAAATAAGGTGTAATGGCGACGCCAAACGTTTCGTCAGTTACTAATGAACCTAATCCAACACGGTTCCAAAACCCATATGTCTTGAAGTTTGGTGCAAGCGACATACTTAAAAGGAACATTCTTGAATTTACGATAAATACAGTTAGTACAATCGCTGATATAGGTGTACCTGCTATAAACAACGCGCACATAATAAATTGCGCAGCACCGGCATATATAACAAGACATAACAAGACAATTTCTAAAATACTAAAGTTTTGAGACGAAGCCACAATACCAAATGAAATACCAACACCGGCATAACCCAATAATGTTGGGATACACTCTTGCACGCCTTGTCTAAAACTTAAATGTGTTGTCATCTCAATTACCTCCTTTGCCACTTTATATTTATATAATTACGAAAAAATAATATACCTAGTCTAATACAGTTCTATACCCTAAGCAATAACATTAGACATCAGTTTGTCTGAGGTTAGACATGCCGGAGTCTTTAGTCAGCTTCATATTAACTTTTTATTTTTGAGAATTTTCAATTTTTTATTTAAGACTACCTCCATATTTTCTATGGATTTGTAGTTGTTTTTAAGTATCAATTTTATAAATTTTTATATCTGATGATGAGTCTGGGATATTGATTCATGTACCACTCCCTTATAATCATCCCCTCCCCCTACCCTACTCCATCGATATAACTCATACTACATATCAACGAAATCAGTATTTTATCGCTTCCTTTCCTATATTAGTGATGCTCAAACTTGTTACGTTTTAGATTGTTTTAGTTCATCATAATTATCCCGTATTGTTGCTATAATGAAATGCGTTCACCCCATTAAACCACAAACTTAATTTATTGTTGTTATGTGCATTGGCTCACTATTATACTTTTACAGCACAAAAAAAGTGGCGACAGCTTCGTCACCACTTTTTAAAATATTATTTAAAGTATCTTGCCCTTGCTTTAAGTATACGTAGATATATACTTTTTAAAGCTTGTAGCTAAAGCCTTTATTTAACTGGTTTTGAAATTTGTGTTTTACCACCCATAAATGGTACTAATGCTTCTGGAATTGTTACTGTTCCATCTTCATTTTGGTAATTTTCAACAATAGCAGCAAATGTACGTCCAACTGCTAAACCACTACCATTTAATGTATGTGCTAATTCTGGTTTAGCTGCTTTGTCACGCTTGAAGCGGATGTTAGCACGACGCGCTTGGAAATCCGTACAGTTTGAGCATGAACTAATTTCTTTATAATCATTGTAGCTTGGTAACCAAACTTCTAAATCATATGTTTTGCTTGCACTAAATCCAATATCACCTGTACATAAAATAACACGACGGTATGGTAAACCTAACTCTTCTAGAATTGCTTCTGCGTTTGTTGTCATTTCTTCTAAAGCATTCCATGAATCTTCAGGTTGTTCAAAACGTACCATTTCCACTTTATCGAATTGATGTAAACGAATTAATCCTCTTGTATCTCTACCTGCTGATCCTGCTTCACTACGGAAACATGCAGATTGACCAGTGAATTTTTCAGGAAGTACACCTGGTTGAATAATTTCATTACGGTAGAAATTCGTTAATGGTACTTCAGCAGTTGGAATTGTATATAATCCTTCTTTTTCTACTTTAAATAAATCTTCTTCAAATTTAGGTAATTGACCTGTACCATACATTGTATCTGCGTTCACAAGCTGTGGTACCATCATTTCTGTATAACCATGTTGTGTTGTATGTTTTGTAATCATATAGTTCATTAAAGCACGCTCTAATTGCGCACCTTCATTTGTTAAATATACAAAACGCGCACCTGAAACTTTTGCTGCACGATCAAAATCAGCCATTTTCAATTCTTCTACAATATCCCAATGTGCTTTGGGTTCAAATGAAAACTCACGTGGTGTACCCCACTTTTTAACTTCAACGTTATCTTCATCAGATTCACCTTGAGGTACATCATCACTTATTAAATTTGGAATACGACAAAGGATACCTGTCATTTTATTATCAATTTCATTTAATTGACTATCTTTTTCTTTAATATCGTCACCTAATGTGCGCATTTCAGCAATCACATCATCAGCATTTTCTTTATTACGTTTTTTTAATGCGATTTCTTCGCTTACTTTATTACGACGTGCTTTCATTTCTTCTGTTGCACTAATTAATTTACGTCGTTGCTCATCCAATTCTAAAATTTCATCTACAACTTTTGGATCATCTCCACGTAATTCAATTTTGCTCTTAACTGTGTCAGGCTCATTTCTGAATAATCTAATGTCTAACATTAACCTTCATCCTTTCCCAAATAATTATCATTTATTATGGAATGACGTACGTCTTTATTTTTTAGAAAATAAAAAAAGACCACATCCCTACAAGGGACGTGGTCTACGCGTTGCCACCCTATTTAACAATTTAAGTTATAAAGATACACTAAACCTAAATTGCACTTCACTAAAATAACGGTTATCACCGATTGTTCTTTTAAATTAAGTAGGTAGATTCATATATATGTTGATTCTTGTTCACACTAACCACAAGCTCTCTGATATCGAACACTATATATTACTTGTCCTACGAACAATGTCTTATTAAGTTATTTTTAATATAGCAAACTATATTTGCTTTTTCAAGTAACGATTTCAAACATCACTCATGTCGATTTAGTGACATGCAGTCGTTTGATAAATTGATTGCTTTAAATACTGTGCAACCGCTTCAATATCTTTATGAAATTGACGATCATGTGTAATGGATGGCACGATACTTCGAAACTCATCATACTTGCGACGTGTTTTTGGTGATAATCCTTCAACACCTTTTAACTCTGCTGCTTGTAATGCAATAACACATTCGATTGCCAGCACACGTCTTGCATTTTCAATAATTTGATAACCATGTCTAGCAGCTGTAGTTCCCATAGATACGTGATCTTCTTGGTTCGCAGATGAAGTGATAGAATCAACACTCGCTGGATGCGCTAAAGTTTTATTTTCAGAAACGAGACTTGCAGCAGCATATTGCATAATCATCGCGCCACTTTGCAATCCTGGCTCTGGACTAAGAAATGCTGGTAAATCACCATTTAATTGAGGATTTACTAGTCGCTCTAGACGACGTTCCGATACGTTTGCTAATTCACTTACACCTAATTTAAGATGATCTAATGCAAAAGCAATAGGTTGTCCATGGAAGTTACCACCTGAAATAACAAACGTTTCATTTGCTTCCTCAAATATAAGTGGATTATCATTAGCCGCATTCATTTCAAATTCTAATTGCTGTTTAACATAATTGAATACTTGAAAACTCGCGCCATGGATTTGTGGTATACAACGCAACGTATATGCATCTTGTACACGTATTTCTGATTGTCGCGTCGTTAATGTTGATCCTTCTAACCAATCACGCATACGCGCTGCCACATTAATCTGTTCTTGAAAATTACGAACTGCGTGCACATCATGTCGATATGCATCTATAATGCCATTAAGAGACTGATGCGTTAATGCAGCAATCCATTCAGATTGGTAACCTAAATCTTCTGCTTCTATATAACTAATGACACCTTGAGCTGTCATAGCTTGCGTACCATTAATCAATGCTAAACCTTCTTTAGCCTGAAGGTTCAAAGGTTGTCTATTTAATTCTCTTAATACATCGTCACTATCCTTTTCTTCCCCTCTGTACAATACTTTCCCTTCACCAATTAATGCTAATGCTAAATGTGATAATGGCGCTAAATCTCCTGATGCACCGAGAGAGCCTTGCTGTGGGATTATCGGTATAATACGTTCATTTATAAAAAATTGTAATTGTCTCACTAATTCTAAAGTGGCACCTGAATGACCTTTTAATAATGTATTCAATCGTAAAATCATCATGACTAATGCTACTTCTTTTGAAAATGGCTCACCTAGTCCACAGGCATGTGAGCGTATCAGATTCACTTGTAATTCATTATATTGCGTCGGGTCTATACGTACATCACTAAATAACCCAAAACCTGTAGTAATACCGTAAACCGTTTCCTCATTTTCAATAATACGTTCAACTACCGCTCTACTTTTTTTGACACGTTCTAACGCATCATCAATAATTTCAATCTTTGATTGTTGTTGTAAAAATGATTTAATATCCTCAATTGTTAGTGTTTCACCATCTAAATATAAAGTCATATATGTTACCCCCTTGTTTATATTAAGTAACCCATCCTTCTTGAAGTATACGTTTTCATTTTTATTGAAACAATGGTTTTACGTACATTTATAACCTATTATCAGAGCACTATTGTAGTGCGTTAAAGGATATTAAGATTGTTGTAAGCATATTTAATAATTTATCTATTGACGAATTGCATATACAGGTATAGTATTTTCTATTGTATTTAACGACAAATAATAATGAATTCAGAAATTTATAATACATTTTGTTAAAAGTTACTATATATTTTTAAAATTGAATAAATTCGGAAAAGGCTTTTACATGGGAGGTTATATCACTATGGAAACGTTAAATTCTATTAACATTCCTAAGCGTAAAGAAGATTCACATAAAGGTGATTATGGCAAAATTTTATTAATTGGTGGATCTGCTAACTTAGGTGGTGCCATTATGTTAGCGGCTCGTGCATGTGTATTTAGCGGTAGTGGTTTAATCACTGTAGCTACACATCCAACAAATCATTCAGCATTACATTCTCGTTGCCCAGAAGCGATGGTTATTGATATTAATGATACGAAAATGTTGACGAAAATGATTGAAATGACTGACAGTATACTAATTGGTCCAGGTCTTGGCGTTGATTTCAAAGGAAATAATGCCATTACATTCCTACTACAAAATATACAACCGCATCAAAATTTAATCGTAGACGGCGATGCGATTACAATCTTTAGTAAACTGAAACCGCAATTACCTACATGTCGTGTGATCTTTACACCACACCTCAAAGAATGGGAACGATTAAGTGGTATTCCTATTGAGGAACAGACATATGAGCGTAATCGTGAAGCAGTTGATCGTTTAGGTGCAACTGTTGTACTTAAAAAACATGGTACTGAAATTTTCTTTAAAGATGAAGACTTTAAATTGACAATCGGTAGCCCAGCAATGGCGACTGGTGGTATGGGCGATACACTTGCTGGTATGATTACAAGCTTTGTCGGTCAATTTGATAACTTAAAAGAAGCGGTTATGAGTGCCACATATACACATAGTTTTATTGGCGAAAACCTTGCAAAAGATATGTATGTGGTGCCACCATCAAGACTTATCAATGAAATACCTTACGCAATGAAACAATTAGAAAGTTAGTCATTACTAATCATTGAATATAGTAAAGCATTACTTTCTAGCATAAAAATAAGACTCCCCTACATATAGGGAAGTCTTATTTTTTATTATTCTTCATCTGATGATTGTTGTATATCTTCTTCAACACGATCCATGAAATCTTGTCTTACTTCAATACGTCCATCTTCATCATTTTCTTCTGAATCAATCACTTCAGTATGAATTGCATTTCCTGGTGTTTCATCATTTACAACCGCTTCACGTTGTTGTTCAGTACCATCTTCAGATACAGTTGAAGTAGATTGCTCATCTTCATTCGTTTCATCTTCTGCATCTTCTTTTACTTTAGCAACCGTTGAAACAAATTGATCATCACCTAAGCGAATTAAGCGAACACCTTGTGCTGCACGACCATTTTGAGAAATATCTGCAACATCTAGTCGAATAATGACACCTGCATTAGTAACAATCATTAAATCTTCTTCACCAGTTACTGTAGTGATACATACAACATTACCATTACGCTCAGTAATCGTAGCTGTTTTAATACCTTTACCACCACGATTTGATAAGCGATAGTCATTAACTGGCGTACGTTTACCATAACCATTTTCAGTAACTACTAATACTTCATCAACACTGTTTGCATGAGCTACATCAAGCCCTACAACTTCGTCACCTTCACGAAGTGTAATACCTTTCACACCCGTTGCTGTACGGCCTAAAGGACGTAATGTTGATTCAGGGAATCGAATTAATGATGCATGTGATGTACCAATCAAGATATCTTCTTGACCACTTGTTAAGCGAACTGCAATTAACTCATCATCTTCTCTGAACGAAATCGCAATCTTACCATTTCTATTTATTCTTGAGAAGTTACTTAATGCTGAACGTTTAACGACACCACGTTTAGTTGCAAACACTAAGAAGTTGTCTTCACTTTCAAGGTCTTTAACAGCAATCATTGTACTAATGACTTCATCATTTTCAAGTTCAATAGCATTCACTACAGGAATACCTTTAGACTGTCTTGATAACTCAGGCACTTCGTAACCTTTAAGTTTGTATACACGACCTTTGTTAGTAAAGAACAATACATGGTCATGTGTACTTAAAGTTACCAATTGACTGACAAAATCTTCTTCCAATGTATTCATACCTTGAACACCACGACCACCACGGTTTTGAGCACGATATGTAGATACCGGCAAACGTTTAATGTAGTTATTATGGCTTAGTGTAATTACTATTTGTTCTTCTGGAATTAAGTCTTCGTCCTCTAAGTCTTCAAATCCACCTAATTGAATTTCTGTACGACGATCATCACCGAAACGATCTCTAATTTCAGTCAATTCATCTCTAACTAACTGTAATAACACTTCTTCATCAGCTAAGATTGCTTCTAATTCACTAATATAATTTAATAACTCATTATATTCAGCTTCAATTTTGTCTCTCTCTAAACCTGTTAGACGTCTTAAACGCATGTCTAAAATAGCTTGAGCTTGTTTTTCAGAAAGTTTGAAGCGTTGTTGCAAGCTTTCCATTGCAACTTTATCTGTATCTGACTCACGAATCGTTGAAATAATTTCATCGATATGGTCAAGTGCGATACGTAATCCTTCTAAAATGTGGGCACGATCTTTAGCTTTACGTAAGTTGTATTGCGTACGTCTTCTAACAACTGTCTTTTGATGCTCTAAATAATGTACCAACGCTTCTTTTAAATTAATAAGCTTCGGTCTACCATTTACAAGTGCAATCATATTCACACCAAATGATGTTTGAAGAGGTGTTTGTTTGTATAAGTTATTTAAAATGACACTAGCATTTGCATCCTTACGCACATCAATAACGACACGCACACCAGTACGTAAACTTGTTTCATCACGTAAATCAGTGATACCGTCAATTTTCTTGTCACGAACGAGCTCTGCAATTTTTTCAATCATACGAGCCTTATTCACTTGGAAAGGAATTTCAGTGACAACAATACGTTGACGTCCGCCTCCACGTTCTTCAATAACTGCACGAGAACGCATTTGAATTGAACCACGACCTGTTTCATATGCACGTCTAATACCACTCTTACCTAAAATAAGTCCAGCAGTTGGGAAATCAGGACCTTCAATATCCTCCATTAACTCAGCAATTGAAATATCAGGGTTCTTACTTAAGCTAAGTACACCATTGATTAATTCTGTTAAGTTATGTGGTGGAATATTCGTTGCCATACCTACCGCGATACCTGATGCACCATTGGCTAATAAGTTAGGGAATCGAGCAGGTAAGACTGACGGCTCTCTTTCATTACCATCATAGTTATCGATAAAATCTATTGTATCTTTATTAATATCACGTAACAGTTCAAGTGTGATTTTAGTCATACGCGCTTCAGTATAACGCATTGCTGCTGCGCCATCTCCATCCATTGAACCAAAGTTACCTTGGCCATCAACAAGCGGATAACGATAACTGAAATCTTGAGCCATACGTACCATTGCTTCATAAATAGATGAGTCACCATGAGGGTGATATTTACCCATTACGTCACCAACGATACGTGCTGATTTTTTATATGATTTATCCGGTGTCATACCTTGTTCATTTAATCCATATAGTATACGACGATGTACTGGTTTTAAACCGTCACGAACATCTGGCAATGCACGAGCAACGATAACACTCATCGCATAATCTAAAAATGATTCACGCATTTCACTGGTAATATTTCGTTCATTTATTCTTGATTGAGGTAATTCAGCCATCAAGAGTTCCTCCTTCAAAAGTTCAGTTCACAGCGCTTAGAAGTCTAAGTTTGCATAAACTGCATTATCTTCTATAAATTGTCTACGGTTTTCTACAACGTCACCCATTAACATTTCAAATGTTTGGTCCGCTTCAATCGCATCTTCAAGTTTTACTTGTAAAAGAGCGCGGTGCTCAGGGTTCATTGTTGTTTCCCATAATTGATCTGCATTCATTTCTCCAAGACCTTTGTATCGTGCAATAGACCATTTTGGTGTTGGATTCAATTCAGATTTAAGTTTATCAAGTTCCCTATCATTGTATACATAATACTTTTGTTTACCTTGTGTCAGTTTATACAACGGTGGCTGTGCAATATACACATAGCCTGCTTCAATTAACGGTCTCATAAATCGATAGAAGAATGTTAATAACAATGTTCTAATATGCGCTCCATCCACATCGGCATCAGTCATAATGACGATTTTGTGATATCTTGCTTTCGCTAGATCAAAGTCGCCACCGATTCCTGTACCAAATGCTGTGATCATTTGACGAATTTCATTGTTATTCAAAATTCTATCTAATCGTGCTTTTTCAACATTTAATATCTTACCTCGTAATGGTAAAATCGCCTGCGTTCTAGAGTCACGACCAGATTTTGTAGACCCCCCGGCAGAGTCCCCTTCGACTAAGAAAATCTCACATTCTTCAGGACTTTTACTAGAGCAATCGGCTAATTTACCTGGAAGGCTTGCTACATCTAACGCTGATTTACGACGTGTTACTTCACGCGCTTTTTTCGCAGCAACACGTGCACGTGCCGCCATAATACCTTTTTCAACCACTGTACGTGCGACTTGTGGATTTTCATATAAAAATCGTTCAAAGTGCTCTGAGAATAATTTATCTACAACTTGACGCACTTCAGAATTACCTAATTTTGTCTTCGTTTGACCTTCGAATTGAGGATCACCATGTTTGATAGATATAATTGCTGTCATACCTTCACGTGTATCTTCACCAGAAAGTCTATCTTTTTCTTCTTTCATAATCTTGCTACTTAAACCATAACTATTTAAGACACGCGTTAATGCACGTTTGAATCCGTCTTCATGCGTACCACCTTCATACGTATGAATGTTATTTGCGTAAGTTAAAAGATTTGTGGCATATCCTGAGTTATATTGAATCGCAATTTCTACTTCAATATCATCTTTAGATTGATGAATATAAATTGGCTCATCATGAATAGGTTCTTTATTTTCGTTCAATAACTCAACGTACGATTTAATACCGCCCTCATAGTGATAGGAGTCTTCTCTAACGTTTTCTTCATCACGTTCATCTCTTAATGTGATTTGAATTCCTTTGTTTAAGAAAGCAAGCTCTCTAATACGCTGCTGTAATGTTTCATAGTTGTATACAGTTGTCTCTGTGAAGATTTCTCCATCTGCTTTAAAACGAATGACAGTACCTGTCTTATCAGTTGTGCCAACTTCTTTTAAGTCAAATTGAGGTACACCTTTTTTATATGCTTGATGATATATAGTCTCATTTCTGTGTACATATACTTCTAAGTCTTGTGACAATGCGTTTACAACTGATGAACCAACACCATGTAAACCACCAGATACTTTGTATCCGCCACCGCCAAATTTACCACCAGCATGTAAAACAGTTAAAATAACTTCGACAGCTGGACGTCCCATTTTTTCTTGAATATCAACTGGGATACCACGTCCGTTATCCGTTACTTTAATCCAGTTATCTTTTTCAATAACAACTTCAATTTGATTTGCATAACCAGCTAATGCTTCATCGATACTATTATCGACAATTTCCCACACTAAATGGTGCAAACCTCTCTCTGAAGTCGATCCTATATACATACCTGGTCTTTTACGTACTGCTTCTAAACCTTCTAATACTTGTATTTGCCCAGCACCATAATTATCCGTGTTGTTTACATCTGACAATGCAGTCACCATCGCTTTCTGTTACTTTATAATTTCACCTTGATTAATACGATACAATTTAGCGTTATTCATGATTTCATGATCAATACCATCTACAGATGTCGTAGTGACAAATGTTTGTACTTTATGCTGAATCGTACTTAATAAATGCGTTTGACGCGAATCATCTAATTCACTGAGTACATCGTCTAATAATAAGATGGGATATTCCCCAACTTCGATATTCATTAACTCAATTTCAGCTAATTTAATGGACAAAGCCGTTGTACGTTGCTGTCCTTGAGAACCATATGTTTGAGCATCCATGCCATTCACATCAAAACTTATATCATCTCGATGTGGTCCGAATAAGCTAATGCCTCGTTCTTTTTCTCTTTGCATATTATCGCTAAGAATAGACATAATTTCTTCAAGTCGTGCCGCTTCATTTTGAGCATAATCAAATTTAAGACTAGGTAAATAATTCAGCGACAACGCTTCTTTATCATTTGTGATACCAGCATGAATCGGTTTAGCTAACGACTCTAGCTCTTGAATAAAATGTGCACGTTTATCAGTTACTTTCATTGCATATTCAGCAAACTGCTGATTTAATACTTCCAACATTGTTAAGTCCTTTTTTTGGCCTAATTGTAACTGCTTTAAGTAATTATTCTTTTGCTTTAAAATACGTTGGTATTGAGCTAAATCATTTAAGTAAACAGCAGAAATTTGGCCCAACTCCATATCTATAAAGCGTCGTCTTATTTGAGGAGAGCCTTTTACAATATTCAAATCTTCTGGCGCAAATAGAACCACATTGAGGTGTCCAATATATTGAGTTAGACGACTTTGCTCTAAGTGATTCACTTTGACTTGTTTACCTTTTTTAGTTATAAACATTGTTAATGGCATCGTGCCGTGTCTATAACTAAGCTCACCTTCTATTTTAGCATAATCAGCATTAAAACGTATGAGTTCCTTATCATTACTCGTTCTATGACTTTTTGCTAAAGCTAAGGTATAAATTGATTCAAGTAAATTTGTCTTTCCTTGTGCATTTTCTCCAATGAGGATATTCACGTCAGGATGACATTTCAACGTAACCTCATCATAGTTACGATAATTTTCTAATTGGAGTGTATTTAACTTCATTGTTCACCTTGATGAATGATTAAGAAAGAACCAGCATCTTCAGGTAATTCTGGGATATCTATACGATCTTGATGTTCTAACTTTTTACCGCGACGTGTTTCACGCACTCCATTAATTAATACTTCAACGTCTTGCAAGAACCATTTTGCTTGACCACCAGATTCAATAATCCCTTCTGTTTTTAGAAATTGACCTAAATTAATGTCTCCTTCTACTACAACTTCTTGAACCAAAATAATCACTCCATTTCTTTGTATGTCATTAATATATTATACCTTTTTTTGTCACAAATTTCATTTAAAATAGAGGTAGAAACCGTTTACATATAAATAATTAATTCTTATTTTTTGGCAATACTGTCATTTTCAATTTTTTAACGCTATTTAACGGCGTTTAACTTTTATATTCAACTTGTTATTGACTATTAAAATTTTAAATTTAAAGGGCATATAAGCACACTTATTAAATTTTGGATACATTTGTCATAAATTTAATTGGCGTCTTTTATTTGCTGTTTAAAATGCTGCCAAATTTATTTTACATACGCACCTAGAATTATTTTTGCCAAAAAATAAAGGATGACGTTTTAATTAATCACGTCATCCTTTATTTATATTTATTTTTAGTAAGTTCTGATTGGTAAAATTAATTGCGTTACCGAGTCGTCACCTTTTGGTTTTAGAATAAATGGTTTCATTGTACCGAAGAATTCAACTTCAACCTCATCATTATCGATTGCTTTTAAAGCATCCATCATATATTTAGAGTTGAATGAAATTTTCAGGCTACCACCTTCAACATCGTTTGCATCAACTTCTTCTTTTACAGTACCAATTTCTGGTGATGTAGAAGACAATTCAACAACGTCATCACCTGTACTTAATTTAATAACGTTATTACCACCTTCACGCGCTAATAAAGAGGCACGATCAATCGCATGATAAAACTCCCCATTGTCTATACTTAATTTAATTTCATAGTTTTCAGGGAATAAACGTGTTGTATCAGGATAATGTCCTTCTAATAATCGAGAAATAAAGTTCACATTTCCAACTTTAAATAAAACTTGGTTTGAAGCAAAGAAGATATCAATGTCTTCTTCATTGTCAGACATAATTTTATTTAATTCAGCTAAAGCCTTACCTGGAATGATGACATTTTTGTTTTCAGAAACATCTTCTAACTGCAACTTTCTTACAGCCAAGCGGTGTGAGTCAGTCGCTGTGCATATTAATTCATTTTCTTGTATAAGCCAGTTCACACCAGTTAGTACTGGGCGTGTTTCTGAGGTGGACACTGCAAAATTTGTTTGTGCAATCACGTTTTTAAGCACTTTTACCGACAATTGAATTGCGTCATCTCTAGAAACTTGAGGTAATAAAGGATATTGATCTGGATCTAAGCCACTTAAATTAAATTCAGAATGACCTGATGTAATTAATGTCTGGAATTGTTCATTTGTAGATAATTTAACATCTTTACCAGGTAATTTTTTTATAATATCAACAAAGAATCGTCCAGGAAGTACTACTGAGCCTGTTTCTGAAATATTGACAATATCTTCGCCATCTACAGTTTTAGGAATAGTGATTTCTATTGAAATTTCAGAGTCTGAACCAGTTAATATAACTTCATGTTCTTTCGCATCGATTTTGATACCAGTTAATATAGGTAATGTTGTTCTTGGTGAAATAGCTTTTAATGTGTCATTTAATTGTGTAATAAAATAATCTCTTTTAATAGTGAATTCCATCATTAATTAAAACTCCTTCCAGTCGTTTATATATAATTATATAGGTTTTAAGTTCTTAGTAATAGTAGTAGGTGCTGTGGATTGGTGGATAAGTCTTAAAAACATAGATTTGGCGAAGTTATACACATGTTGATAACTTGTGTATGGTGTGTATGACTTTTAAACATTATCCACAAAATGAGTTTTGCTCATCTTGCCACATTAGCATATAGAAATGTAAAAAATGATTGTTATCATTAGTGCTGTTATATAACAGATTACATTTCCCAAAGTTTCCTACTTATACATTTCTTATTTCTTTTTCAAGATTCTCTACTTCTTGTTTAAAAATAGGATCTTCTTTTAAATCTTTAGATATTTTTTCATGAGCATGAATGACGGTCGTATGATCACGCCCACCAAATTCTTCACCAATTTTAGGTAATGAGAAATCTGTAAGCTCTCTAGACAAGTACATAGCTATTTGACGCGGATATGCAATTGACTTTGTACGTTTTTTTGCACTGAAATCTTCAATTCTAACATTATAGTACTGGCCTACAATTTTTTGAATATCTTGGATGGTAATCTTTTTAGATTTTGGTGCTTGAATGATATCTTTTAAAGCTTCAGCAGTTAATTCAGTTGTAATTGGTTTTCCTAATAATTGTGAATATGCAAGTAAACGTGTTAATGCACCTTCTAATTCACGAATATTAGATTGAATTTGATTTGCTATATAATTTAAAGCTTCTGGTGGAATATCTAATTTTTCTTCTTCAATTTTCTTCTGCAAAATTGCCATTCGAGTTTCATAATCTGGTGGCGTAATATCAACAATTAGCCCCCATTCAAAGCGTGAACGTAATCGGTCTTCTAATTGTGCAATTTCCTTTGGTGGTCGATCACTCGAAATAACTATTTGCTTGTTATTCTGATGCAATTCATTAAAAGTATAGAAAAATTCTTCTTGTGTTTGTACCTTGTTTTGTATGAACTGAATATCATCGATTAATAAGACGTCGATATTACGATATCTTTCTCTGAAAGCTTCACCTTCGTTATCACGAATTGATTTAATAAATTCATTTGTGAATTTTTCACTTGATGTGTAAATCACTTTGGCATCTGGATTATTATCTAAAACATGATGACCAATGGCATGCATTAAATGGGTTTTTCCTAAACCAACACCTCCATAGATAAATAATGGATTGTACGCTTTGGCTGGTGCTTCGGCCACAGCTAAACTCGCTGCATGTGGAAAGCGGTTACCGGGTCCGATTACAAAAGTGTCAAATGTGTTATGGGCATTGAATTGCTCTCTACCAAGCACATGATTATCCTCAGTTGTTTCAGTAGAAGGTTTTGTTGTTTCTTTTGGAGTAGCAGTTTCATTATTACTATAATTTGCTAATTCTTCAGTAGTAATAAAGTGAGGTTTAACTTCATAGCCTACAACATCAAATAAGATTGCTTGGATAATTTCAGCATATTGTTGATTTAACCAATTTGCATTAAAAGGAATACTCGATAATACGATAGCTTCACCATCTTTAATCGTGTAAAGCTCAGTATCTTTTAGGAAAGTTGAGTAACTTACAGCTGATAATTTTTCTTGAGCAATTTCAAGCACTTTTTCCCAAATTTCTTTTTCCGACATAAATTTACTCCATCTTTCTTAAATTTTTAAGTTATACACAAAAATAACAGCCGTGGATAACTTCTAAACACACCATGTTAATAATTATCCACAAGTTAATAACAATCGGTGGATAACTTTATCTTGCTTATTAGTTATGCACAGTATTTTTATGTAAAAATCAATAAATAAATCCTTATAAAATCATGAGTTGGACGACTTATCCACACAATTATACTTTTTCAGTTCTCTATATGTCAAATACCTGTGAATATGTTGCTAAAAATAGTATAACTTTGTGTGTAATTTCTAATTATCCACAATTCTGAAAACTATAAATGTGCATAAGTGGATAACTTTTCCTTCTATAGAGTATCTGTTAGTGAGTGTATCAAAACAGTTTGGGAAATAATTTATAAAGTATGTATAAGAACTGTATAAGGTGTTCGAACATTGTAAACACTCATGCTTCGGACCAAACTCATGGTGATGTTATGAAATTTGATTGCTCGCATCGTGTATTTCTATCTTTAATCGATAAAAGTAAAAAAATTGAGCAGTAGT